>NZ_FNJM01000022.1 GCF_900104115.1 Clostridium gasigenes | reverse complement strand
GTTGCAAATTTAAATAATTTTGAAAATAATAGTGCAAATCTAAATGATAGTTTAATAAATCCAGAAAAAGGCTGGAAGAGATTTGAAAATACAAATTCCAATATAAAATATGTTGGAGCATTTGTTGCAGGTGGAGAGATAACATATAGTACACTTCCATTAAGCGTAGCAGGAGAAACAAAAGTAGAATTTAAATTTTCAGGAACAAAATTAAGGTTAATAGGAGCAAAAAGTACCAATTACTCTGAAGAATTAGGTTGTAGAATAGATGGTAAAGAATATATTTTCACTCAAAAAGGACAATCTAAAAATAAGACTGTAGATTTAGAAGTTTTAAATTTAGAAAATAAGATACATGAAGTAGAAATATATAATATAAAAGTAGGTAGCTATGGGTTAGTGTTAGATGCGGTAGATGTAGATGAAGATGGAGCATTAATTGGAGATGGGGCAACAGAAGTTGAGCCAAAAGAAATATATCTAAATAAGAATAAGTTAGAATTAGTTAAAAAAACTGAGGACAATTTAGTAGCTACTATAACACCTGCTAATTCAAAAAATAAAAAAGTTATTTGGATATCTAGTGATGAAAATGTGGTTAAAGTTGATGAAAATGGAAAGATAATAGCTTTAAATGAAGGTAAAGCTATTATAAAAGCAAAGGTAGAAGGAACGGATTTAGTAGCTATTTGTGAAGTTAATGTTATTCCAAATGAAGATATAATTAAAGCAGAAAGCGTAACATTAAATAAGAAATCAATTGAATTATTAAAGGGTACTGTGGATAAAGTAGAAGCAACTATATTACCAAATAATTCAACTAATAAAAAAGTTATATGGACTTCAAGTGATTTAAGCATAGTTTCAATAGATGTAGATGGAGCTTGCTATATAACAGGACAAAAAGAAGGTAAAGCAATTATAACAGCAAAGATAGAAGGAACTGATATAATAGCTAAATGTGAAGTAACTGTTGTTAGCAAGAATGGAATTCAAGCTGAAGATATAAAAGTAAATAAGACATCTTTAAATCTAAATTCAGGAGATAGTGAAAAATTAATAGCAAAAGTACTTCCAGAGAATTCAACTAATACAAAGCTTATATGGACATCTAGTGATGAAAATATAGTGAAAGTCGATGAAAATGGTAATGTTACAGCTATTAAAGAAGGAAATGCACAAATAACTGTAAGAATTGATGGTACTGACATAAAAGATTCTTGCGATGTAATAGTTAAAAGTTCAGATTTTGAAAATAATAAAGCAATATTACTTTTAACATTAACAAATGGAGCTATAAAAGAATATGATGTTACAATGAAAGAAGTAAATAAATTTATAAAATGGTATGAAGATAAAACAGAAGGTATAGCAGGGGTAGGGCCTGCTGTATATAGTTTTTATAAAAAAGTAAACCCATATAAAACAGTTAAAGAATATATAAAATATGATATAATATATTTATATGAATATAGAGAATATTAAAAAATAGGTTAGAGAGTGTAGGTAGATTTGTGTAAATTCAAATATATCCACACTCTCTTTTATTTATAGAAAATAACAGGTTGTGATCTTAAAATTACTATGAAAAACTCTAATAAAATATTTAATCTAAAATAAAAACAACAGATAGCATATATATAATTTATATGCTACTATGTAATCATAGTGAATGATTACATGAATAAATACAATTTAACACATTTTGTTAAGGCGTGTTACTGTTAAAGCAGGCAAGACCTAAATAAAAGTGAACTATTCTTAAATTATAATAGATATATTTATCTATTAAATTTTAGGGAAGTACATTTTATTTAGGTCTTTTTAATGTTGAAAATTAAAGGCGTGATAAGTGTTGTAGACAAGGATGGACAGTTTCAAGTTGTAATTGGAAATGATGTTCAGCAAGCATATAGGGCAATATTAAAAGAAACAGGAAATTTAGAAGTTGGTAATAAAAATTTAAAAAATAAAAGTAGTAAGGAAAGTGGAAGTCTTATATCTAGATTTATTAGTGTTATATCTACAACGTTTACGCCAATGATTCCAGCTATTACTGGAGCAAGTATGATTAAGTCTGTACTTGCCATTTTAACATTAAGAAATTTACTAAGTGATAGCTTTTACATTATATTTCTTGTTTTCTTCAAAATTATTTTTGTTAAATTCCATAAATTATATTCTCCTTTGTTACAATTAGATTAGAGCACATATTTTGGAGAAAAACTCTTTGCATAAAACATGTGATATAAGAATTTAATTGTTTAATAATAGCTCTATTTGCGTGCTTACTACTAAAAGTGCTGAAACATCTCTTTTGGCTACAGATACAGTAATTGCACCTTCAATCATTAAATTAATAGCAATACCTAACTCTTCAGCTTTTTCTTTATTAAACCCACTTTCAATTAACTTTTCTGTATATGCATTTTCCATAACTAGAATGGCTTTTTTACAAGCCTCTCTTAGGGGTTCGCTTAAGAGATGGGTTTCTAAAGATAATAAACTAATGGAAATATCCTGAAGCATACTTTCACTATTCAATTCATCTATTATGGTTTTTATATTGTATTGCATAGCCTTGATTGGATTTGAATATTTTCCGAGTGAAGTTCTTATACTTTTTTCTATAGCTTTATTTGCTAGGTTTATAGATTCTACGGCCAGCTCTTCCTTACCGTTTGGGAAATAATAATATAGTGAACCTTTAGGCGAATTACTTTCTTTTAAAATTTCACTTAAGCCTGTGGCATTATAACCCTTAAGTTGAAAAAGCCTAGAGGCGGTAGTAAGTATTTTTTCTCTTGAATCAGTTTTATTATTCATTTAATTGTACCTCCTATATTAAATTATAACGACTGGTCTATATGTTGTAATATGTTATTGCTTTTAGGGTGTCAATAAAAATTATTGAAGTTATACGTATTAGAAAAAAATTCTATTGTTAATTAAAAATATCCGAAGGCTTTTTAATCAATATTAATGAACTAGATAGAGGATTTATTAATATAATTGAGCAAGGTGAAGGTAGTGAAGATTAATATATATATACTATATATTGACATTAAAAGAAAAATATAATATCATTAATTACGAGGTAATGATAATCAATATCAATTTAAAAGGGGTATAATAAATGAAAATAATTTATTGGAGTGGGACTGGTAATACTGAAGATATTGCAAATTTAATCGCTAAGGGGATTGAAGAAGGGGGTAAAGAAGCTGAGTTAATAAACATTTCTAATAATTCAGTAGATAATATTGAAGAAGAAGTAGTGGTACTAGGTTGTGCAGCTATGGGGAATGAGGAATTAGAAGAAAGTGAATTTGTACCAGCTTTAGAGAAGTTACAAGATAATTTAAAAAATAAAAAAGTTGCTTTATTCGGATCATATGGGTGGGGTGATGGAGAATGGATGAGAATATGGGAAGAAAGCATGACTAGCATGGGAATTCAAGTTCTGCTAGAACCATTAATAATAAATTATGCACCTGAAGGTGATGCTATAAAAGAGTGCATAGATTATGGAAGTCAAATAGCTAAATTATATACGTAATAGAAATTTTAATTAATCAAAAGTGTCACATTAGTAAATAAATATCAAAGAGAAAAAGTATTAATCTATTATGACTAATACTTTTTTTTTATTGTAGTTATTAATATTCTAATTGTGGAATATTAATATTTGATGGGCTATTTAGTAAATATATAATATGACTTATATATTTTATTAGGGTATAATTGTATTAATATGGGTTAAGGGGGAAGCAGAATGTTAAGAGAACTAAATGCAAAAATAAATAAGGTCAAAGATGATTTAGCATCAAAGGAAATTTTAGAAAAGAAACTTGAGAAATATAAGGTGCAAATTGAGGTTGATGAAAACGAGTTAAGAGAATTAGGAATAAGTATGAAAAAAGAGTATAAGGATGTAGAAAAATTAGAAAAGCTTTCGCTTGTTAATTTGATTTCTACACTTATGAAAAATAAAGAGGTAAAGTTAGAAAAGGAACAACGTGAATATTTAATGGCTAAAATTAAATATGATGAACACACTACTAAAGTAACCTTGTTTAAAGAGAATATAGAAAACATAAAAGCTAGATTACTACCTTTAAGGGATTGCCACATAAAACATAAAGAATTACTAAGAAAAAAAATAGAATTAATTAAAAACTTGGGGGATAATTATAATAAGAATAAATTAGAAGAATTAGAACATGAAATTGATAGAGACTTAAGGAATAAAAAGGGGATAGAAGAGGCAGAATTAGCAGGTAGAAGTTTACTTAGAGAAGTAAGCAATGCAGAAAAATCATTAAATAGTGCGAGTAACTGGGGAATATATGATATAGTTGGTGGTGATTTAATTTCTTCTATGATAAAGCATGATAAAATAAATGAGGCAGAAAGTAGTTTTAGAAATATATCTAGTTTAATTACAAGATTTAATAAAGAACTTGGAGATGTAAGCTGTGAAGGTATTACAATGTCAGGAACTACAATAGCCTTTGATATATTTTTTGATAATATTTTTACCGATTTTTCTGTTCAAAGTAAGATTAACAAGTCATTAAATAATGTAGTAACATTAAAAGGAAAAGTAGAAGGAATAATAAATAACTTAGTAAACCAAAAAAAAGATTTAAATAGATTAATATCAAGGAAAAGAAATGAGTATAACACAATTATAGACAATATACTCTAGGGCCTAGGTTTTCTATTGAAAAAATGAGTAAAAAGGGGTAAAATGTAATCGCAATGATATAAGTTGGCATATTTTATAATAAAAGTAAATGAGGGGGACATATGAAAAAAATTATTTCAAAAATACTATGTATGGCTATTGTTTTAGTGATAGGCATTCAGGGAAAAGAAGCAAAGGCTATATTAAATGAAGATATGCAGGGGGTCTGGATAACAACTGTATATAATAAAGATTGGCCTAGTGTGGGTTCAAGAAATAATGTTCAATTGCAAAAACAAGAATTTATAGATATTTTAAATAATGTAAAAGCAATTGGATTAAATACTGTAGTTGTACAAGTTAGACCAGAGGGAGATGCTTTATATAAATCAAACATAAATCCTTGGTCAAAGGTATTAACTGGGGTACAAGGTAAGGATCCCGGATATGATCCACTTAGCTTTATAGTTGAAGAAGCACATAATAGGGGTATAAAGGTACATGCGTGGCTTAATCCTTATAGAATAACTACAAGTGGAACAGATGCAAATGTATTATCTAGTAATCATTTTGCAAGAAAAAATCCTCAAACAGTTATGAGTGACGGAAAAGGTTTATATTACAACCCTGGATTACCAGAGGTTAGACAACATATTGTTGACACTGTAGATGAAATAGTAAGAAACTATAATGTGGATGGAATACATTTTGATGATTATTTTTATCCAGGACAAAATATAAATGATGATAATGCTTATTCACAATATTCAAAAGGCCTTGATAGAGCTGATTTCAGAAGACGTAGTGTAAATGAAATGGTACAGGCTGTACATGGCAGAATTAAAAGCATAAAAAGCAATGTAGAATTTGGAATAAGCCCAAGAGGTGTATGGAAAAATGAATCAAGTGATTCAACTGGATCTCAAACAAATGGATCAGGTCAAAGTTATTATGATATATATGGAGATACTAGAACTTGGATAAAAAACAATTGGATAGATTATGTTGCACCTCAAATCTACTGGGAAATAGGAAGTAAACCAGCAGATTATGCTAAGCTAATACCTTGGTGGTCAAATGAAGTTAATGGAACTAATGTAAAACTATACATTGGACAAGGTATATATAAACCAATGGTAGCGAGAGGAATAGAAAGTCAGGTAAATCTTAATAGACAATATTCTAATGTTAAAGGAAGTATATATTACAATTATAGTGATATAAAAAACAATGTTGAGGGTGTAAGAACTAAAATAACTAATTTACAAATGGTTCCAGTGGATTCCTTAATAGGAAGTGACAGATATGATACTGCATCAAAGCTTAGTCAAAGTCAATATAACAAAACCGATACAGTAATTATAGTAAATGGATTAGCTTTAGCAGATGGATTAGCAGCAACACCATTAGCAACTAATTTAAAAGCACCAATATTATTAACTCAAACTTCAGAGATACCACAACAAAGTAGGAATGAAATAAAAAGATTATCAGCTACAAAGGCTATAATAGTTGGTGGTAATACTATAATATCTAAAGATGTAGAAAATCAACTAAGTAGTTTAGGTATTAAAACTGTTGAAAGATTAGGCGGGTTAGATAGATATTTAACTTCATTAGAAATAGCTAAGTATATAGATACAAATCTTTATGATGTTAAAAATATAGTAGTTAGTAATGGTTATGGAGAAGCAGATGCTTTATCTATAGCAGCAGTAGCTGGAAGAGACAATATGCCAATTGTTTTAACTGGAAAAAATACTTTTAATGGAGATGTATACAACTGGTTAAGAGGAGAAGAACTTGATAATGCTTATATAGTCGGTGGAACTACTGTTTTAGAAAATGAAATTTTAAATAGAATGAATGATATTACAGCAAAAGATATAAGTCAAAATAGATTAGGCGGAGCAGATAGATTTGCAACAAATGCAATGGTTATAGAAAGATTTTATGGAAATACTTTAGATAAAGTTTATGCTTCAAAGGGATATCAGTTAGTAGATTCATTAACTGCAGGACCAATAGCAGCCTTAAATGGAGCACCAGTTGTGTTATGTAGTGATGATTTAACAACAATACAAAAAAATGTGTTAAATCAGAAAAAAGCGAGAATTATCATACAAGCTGGTGGTGGAATATCACCTACAACTATAAATTCATTAAAAACTAGTCTGAAATAAGATTATTAATAAGTATAAAAAATAGGGTAGTGTTATAATAGCAAACCCTATTTTTTATTTTATAATTTATTTGAATAATTCATTGAAAATGTATTTTCTGTACAGAACAGAAGTTATATTCTCTAAAATTAATGTCTTATCCCCGGATATTAGACCTTTTTAATATTTTATTAATAGAGTTTATGGTATATTTTACATCATCAATAGTATTAAAATGACTAAAACTAAAACGCATAGTTCCACTCGGATAAGTATTAAGAGTCTTATGAGCAGAAGGTGCACAATGTAATCCTATTCTAATCATTATATTGAAATCTCTATCTAGTAAATACCCTATTTCACCCATATCATAGAAGTCTGTATAAAGTGATACTACTGCGGTTCTGTTATCTATAGAGGGTCTTCCTACTAAATTAATATTATTTATGTTAAGAACATCATTTATAAATAAATCTGTTAAAAATAATTCTTTATCAGATATTGTGTTTATGCCTTCTTTAAGTAAATATTTGATAGAATGATTTAAACCATAAATAGCAGGAACATTTAATGTACCAGCTTCAAATTTATCAGGCATATAAGAGGGTTGAACTTCTAAATCAGATAAACTCCCAGTACCACCATAAATTAATGGCTTAATATTATCATTCAAATTATCAGAGATTATAAATCCACCTATACCTTGAGGTCCAAGTAGTCCTTTATGACCAGTAAAGGCTATGGCATCAGCATTTAGATCCAACATATCTATATCTAAAATCCCAGCACTTTGAGCAGCATCTACAATGAAAAATAAATTATGTTTTTTACATAGTTGTCCTACTTGTTTTAAGGGCATTATAGTGCCTGAAACATTTGAGGCATGTAACATAATTATAGCTTTAGTGTTAGGCTTAATTAAAGGCTCTATTTCATTGATAATAAGTTCACCCTGCCTATTACAAGGTATTTTACTGAAGGATATATTAGATTCTTTTAAAGCATTTAAAGGCCTCATTACAGCATTATGCTCCATAGAAGATACAAGTACGTGATCACCTTCTTTAAGTAATCCATTTATTAATACGTTAAGACTTTCAGTTATGTTTTTTGTAAATACTACATTTTCAGGATTTGAAAAATTGAATAATTCTCCTATTAGTTTACGTGTATCAAAAACCATATCCTCTGCTTGGTAGGCACAAGTGTAAGCTCCTCTATTAACGCTAGTACCAATATTATCAATAAAATTAGCTATAGTGGCACTCATACCTAAAGCTTTTGGAAAACTAGTGGCTGCATTATCTAAATAAATTTTTTTCATATTATCACCCATAAATATTATACAATAAATTTTATACAAAGAAATATATAGTTAAAAATAAACAAATATACAAGAATTTTATTATAAAAAAATGTATATTATGTTATAATATGTTTGGAATTATTTATAAAGGGGGAGTAAAAATGAAAAACAAGAAGGGTATAATTCTTGCGGGAATTATAATTGGAATTTTAGCGGTAGCATTGGTTAAGCTAGGTAATCCAGTGAATATGGGGATTTGTGTTGCTTGTTTTATAAGAGACACAGCAGGAGCATTAGGTCTGCATAGAGCAGAGGTAGTTCAATATATTAGACCGGAAGTAATAGGGATGGTTTTAGGAGCATTTATATTAGCTATTACTAAAAAAGAGTTTAATGTACGAGGTGGTTCATCACCATTTATCAGATTTATTCTAGGTTTTTTTGTAATGATAGGGGCGTTAATGTTTTTGGGATGCCCACTAAGAATGATGCTTAGAATAGCAGGCGGAGACTTAAATGCAGTAGTTGGACTAGTTGGGTTTATAGTTGGCATTTTAGTAGGAGTATATTTTCTTAACAATGGATTTACACTTAAGAGAAGTTACAAATTAACTAAATTAGAGGGAACCATGTTTCCAATAGTAAACGTTATATTATTATCATTACTTTTATGTGCACCAGCTTTTATATTGTTTAGCAAAGAAGGTCCGGGAAGCTTACATGCACCTATATGGTTAGCATTATCAGCGGGATTAATAATAGGAGCTTTAGCACAAAGAACTAGATTATGTACTGTTGGTGGAATAAGAGATGTAGTTCTATTTAAGGATTGGTATTTATTATCAGGTTTTGTAGCTATAATAGTAACAGTATTAATAGGAAACTTGTTTTTGGGATCTTTTAAACTTGGATTTGAAGCACAGGCAATTGCTCATACAGATGGAATGTGGAATTTTCTTGGAATGGTACTTGTAGGTTATGCTTCAGTGCTTTTAGGTGGTTGTCCGTTAAGACAGTTAATATTAGCTGGAGAAGGAAATATAGATTCGGTTATAACTATTATAGGGTTAGCTGTTGGAGCTGCATTTGTTCATAACTTTGGATTAGCATCTAGTGCAAAGGGAACTACTTTCAATGGTAGAGTTGCAGTAATAATAGGAATTGTAGTAATAGTAGGAATATCTATTATTAATAGTGATTTAAAATTGAGTTTCAAAAAGAAAGGGGATGTAAAAGTTGATATTAATTGATGGAAGGGGTTTATCTTGTCCGCAACCTGTAGTGTTAACAAAAAAAGGATTAGTAGAAGACAAGAAAGGAATAGACATATTAGTTGATTGTAATACTGCTAAGCAGAATATAATACGTTATTGTGAAGGTGTTGGTTATAAGGTAACAATAGAATCAAAAGATGAGGATATTTTACTTAAGATAAGAAAGTAGGCGAGGTTAATTTAAATGAATTATATAGCTTTATTTTTCACTCATTCTGGAGCGATTAAGTATAATAGATTTTTAAGAGGGAAGGATATAAAAACTGAAACTTCCCCAATACCAAGAAAATTGTCCTCAAGTTGTGGAATTGGAGTCAGATTTTATATGAATGAAAATATTGATGAAATACTATCAGAGGATTTAGAGAAGATTTATGAGATAAAAGAAGAGGATTATAATTTAGTTTATCAATGTGAATAAAGGCAGGAAATTTCATTTCAGCCAGGGGTGTAATGTTTACCATTTATTCAATTAACTACACCACAGGGATGAAATAAAAAAACAGTATATCTATTTAAATGATATTATTATCATTAATAGATATACTCTTTTTTATATGATTTTTAAATGAATCTTTTAATTGATACTTTCGAAAATATTTCTTGTTTTAATATTATGAAATGATATTTTTGGTATTGCTGAATTTTTCATAAAATAACATATTATCTTTCTTTATTACACTTAGTACAAAGTGAACAAATATTAATAAGTCAATTACTATAGCTATAAGCATAATGACAATAACGTAATTAGCATATTCAATTTTATTTAAATCAATAGCAGTAAATAAAATTTTATTCACACCAAATACTCCATAGTAAAGAATTCCATACCGTATAAAAACTTCTTTAAAAGATAGTCTTTCATCTTTTCCTTGTATTCTTATTCTACATAAAAATTTTCCTATAGTTTTACCATTAGTTAAATAAACAAGTAAAATAAAGTAAGTAAATACAGTTAGACTCTCCATAAATAAATTAGAATCAATAAAAGGAATAAGTCCTAGTATAAACCAATCTGTGTAGAATGCAAAAAATCTTCGTATATAACCTACTTTAAGGCTTGGTAAATCTACATTATTATCTAAGGTATTTGATCTAGGAATATAGTATGTAAATAATGGAGCTATTAAATATCCTAAGAATCCACCAAAAGTATTTAATATTAGATCATCTAGGTCAAAAATCCTATATGGGGCATTATATATACCATATAAGCCGGTAAGTTGTGTAAGTTCAAAAAATAGTGAAACTAAAAAAGTTATTAATAGAGTTTTCTTTAAATCCTTTTTAAAATAATATCTTAAGTAAATGCCCATTGGCATAAGTAAAATTCCATTAAAAGCAGCCTGTAAAAAAGCTCTTTCTTTAAGGATATTTATGTATGTAGAAGGTTTGAAAAATATAACATTAGTTTCTTTTAAAAGATCAATAATGAAATTAAAGGGTATTAATTGAGCGTGTTGAGTCCCTTCTGCTTGTAAGCTACGGACATCAGTAGTAGCAGGTAGTGGCAATATTACTAGATAATAAGCACATAATAAATATAGTAAGAATGAATATAGGATTAGAGTCCTAAATTTATTTATATATCCATATTTTACATATTGATATAAACTAAAAGGAACCGTAATAAACATAGCTAAAATTGGAAATGTTATCAGAGCTATTTTAATAGGAAAAATATAAGTTTCCATTTTGTATTAGCCTCCATTTTTATTAAATAAGTTTATAGTATAGAATTAGCGATAATTTTACTTTATATTCAGGATTAAAATAAATGATCTTTTAATAGCATAAAAACCCAGGAGTACCTATGGGAGAATTAATATATACCTTATTAGAAAATATATAAATTATTTTCTGATAAGGTATTGTTATTCAATTAGATATATTTTACAATTAATATTAGTAGCTGAATAGTTACTAGAAAGGAATGATATTTATGAGTAATTTATTTGATCTTACCGGAAAAGTTGCAATTATTACTGGAGCTTCTAGCGGCCTAGGTGCAGATGCCGCAAGAGCTTATGCAGAGCAAGGGGCAGATGTTGCACTACTTGCAAGAAGGAAAGATAAACTTGAAGAACTTGCAAAAGAAATTGAAGCTACTGGCAGAAGAGCAATTGCAGTGCAGTGCGATGTTGCTGATGAAGAGAGTGTAAAATTAGCTGTGAAAGAGGTTATTAACAACTTTGGCAGGGTTGATATCCTTCTTAACAATGCTGGGGTTGCAACTGTTGGATCAGTGGAAACTATGACAGTTGAAACTTGGGACAAGGTTATGGATATTAACGTAAAAGGAATATTCTTAATGTGTAAATATGTTATACCTCATATGACTGAAAGAAATTATGGGAAAATTGTTAATATTGCATCCATAAACGCAGTGGTTGCAAATAAGGGATTAGCTCTTGTCCGTCATTCATATAATGCTTCTAAGGCGGCAGTAAGAGGATTAACTATGGGGATGGCAGCGACCTATATGGAAAATGGCATTACAGTTAACTCCATTGGACCTGGTCTTTTTGAATCCGAAATGACAGCAGGTACATTATTTAAGCATGATGCATTTATGAATGCCTATAATACAATGTCTCCGGCAGGCAGACCAGGGAAAAAGGGTGAGCTTAACGGTACAATACTTTACCTTTCTTCCGATGCATCTAGCTACGTAACTTCTCAACATATCCTTGTTGATGGTGGAATGGCTATTGTCTAAAAATTTTAATTTTAAAATATAATTAAGTAGAGGGGCGGATAATATCTGCCCTTTTACTACGTTCTCATCAGTAGAATTTTTATCTTGATTTTCATTTGTATCATTAGCCACGTTTTCCTCAAAATTAATATCTTTATCAATAGTATTACTAGTAGAACTATTACATTCTATTAAAATTAAGCTACATATTAATATTGAAAATATATATTGCAATAAAAGAAGGGCTATGGTATTATAACAATCAATAACATACTAAACGTATATGAATACTAGGAGGAATAAATATGAAGAAATTAGCTGTATTAATCAGTACTTTATTAATAGCATCTGTAGGTCTTGTAGGATGTGGAACAAGTAGTAGTAAAAACACTGAATCAAATGATTTATTATCAAAAATAAAAAGTGAAGGTAAATTACGTATTGGTACTGAGGGAACTTATGCACCATATACATTCCATGACAAATCAGGAAAGTTAACTGGATTTGATGTTGAAATTGCAGAGGAAGTATCTAAGCGTCTTGGAGTAAAACCAGAATTTGTGGAAACAAAGTGGGATGGCCTTTTAGCAGGACTTGATGCAAAGAGATTTGATATGATAGTGAATCAAGTTGGAATCAAACCGGAAAGAGAAGAAAAATATGATTTTTCAGATCCGTATATAGTTTCAAAAGCAGTACTTATAGTAAATTCTGATGATAATACTATCAAAAGTTTTGAAGATTTAAAGGGAAAGAAATCTGCTCAATCATTAACTAGTAACTTAGCTCAAATTGCAGAAACTAATGGTGCGATACTTGAACCCGTTGATAGCTTTAATCAATCAATTGATCTTTTAGTTTCTAAAAGAGTAGATGCCACAGTTAATGATAGCCTATCTTATCTTGATCTTAAAAAGCAAAAGCCAGACCTGGCTATAAAAATTGTTGATGAGGTAGGAAATGCACAACCAAGTGGAATTATGTTTAATCAAGGAAATAAAGAATTAGTAGACGCAGTTAATAAAGCATTTGCTGATATGAAAGAAGATGGTACTTATTTAAAAATTTCAGAAAAATGGTTTGGTACAGATGTATCAAAATAAGAGGGTGAGAAGATGAATTTTGATGAGCAAACACTAAGAATATTAAACATAATTAAAGATTCTTTTTTGCCTTTATTAATGGCAGGGCTTAAGTTTACAATTCCAGTAGCAGTAGGTTCATTCATACTTGGTTCAATTGTTGCTATGGGAACAGCCCTTGCTCGTATATCAAAATATAAATCATTGGTTTTAATATCAAGTTTTTATGTTTGGATAATAAGAGGAACTCCATTATTAGTACAGCTATTTATAATATTTTATGGGTTACCAATGGCGGGCATAACAATGGGACCACTAACTGCAGCAATTATAGGATTCACTTTAAATGTTGGAGCTTATAATTCAGAAGTAATTAGAGCTGGGATTTTATCTATACCTAAGGGCCAGTGGGAGGCAGCATCTTCAATTGGTATGACTAATACTCAATCATTGATACGAGTAATTTTACCACAGGCAGCTAGGGTGTCTGTACCACCATTGTCAAATTCATTTATAAGTCTTGTTAAAGATACATCACTTGCGGCTTCGATTACTTTAACTGAAATGTTTCAGATTGCCCAAAGAATAACTGCTGCAACATATGAGCCACTTGTGATGTACTGTGAAGTGGCATTTATATATCTAATGTTTTGTACTATACTCTCTATATTTCAAAATAAGATAGAGAAAAAACTTGAAAGATATGTAGCTAGTTAATTGGAGGGAGCTTATGATTAATATAAAAAATTTACACAAAAAATTTGGAGATAAGGAAATTTTAAAAGATATAAATTTAGAAATTGCGAAGGGTGAAACAACAATTATAATAGGACCTTCAGGATCAGGTAAAACCACACTTCTTAGGTGTATGAATTTATTAGAAGTTCCTGACAGTGGAACCGTAAGCATTGGAGATAGTGAACTTACGGTTTCTGAAAATAAAAAACCAACTGAAAAAGAAATATTAAAACTTCGCAAAAATACAGGTATGGTATTTCAAGGCTTTCACTTATTTCCGCATATGACTGTGGAGGAAAACATTATGGAGGGGCTTGTTACTGTATTTAAGCAATCTAAGAAGGTAGCTCGTGATAAAGCACTTGTACTTTTAGAGAAGGTTGGACTTTCAGAAAAACGTAGCAACTATCCTCATGAGCTATCAGGAGGACAACAACAAAGGGTTGCAATAGCAAGGGCTATGGCTATAGAACCACTAGTTTTGTTATTTGATGAGCCAACATCAGCACTAGATCCAGAGCTTTCAGCTGAAGTTTTTAAAGTTATTAAGGAACTATCTCTTGAAGGAATGACAATGGTAGTTGTTACTCATAACATGAGTTTTGCAAGAGAGGTTGGGGACAATATAATATTTATGGATAATGGAATTATAATTGATAAGGGAACCCCTGAGCAATTATTATGTAATACTATAAACCCAAGAGTAAAACAATTTTTAAATTTAGTTTCAGATTAGATAAGACATATCCAAATAAATTATTTGAGGAGGAAAAAATATGAAATTTGAATCATTATTAATACATGGCGGAATAGATGGGGATGCTAGTACTGGGGCAGTAAATGTACCTATTTACCAAACATCTACATTTAAAAAAAGTGAATTTGAGAATACTAAAGATAATGTTTACGAGTATTCAAGAACAGGAAACCCTACAAGAGCAGCATTAGAAAAACTTATTACAGAACTTGAGGAAGGTTATGCAGGATTTGCCTTTGCTTCAGGGATGGCGGCTACAACAGCCGCACTATCACTATTTAAAACGGGAGATAAAATTCTTATATCAAATAATGTTTATGGTGGAACATTTAGAGTTTTAGACAAGTATTTTAAAAACTTTGGTTTAAATTATAGTGTATTTGATTCATCAAATATAGAAGAGTTAAAAAATAATATTGATGACAGTGTAAAGGCTATTTTTATAGAAACTCCAACTAACCCATTAATGGGTATTACAGATATTGAAGAGGTTGCAAAAATAGCAAAGGAAAATAATATAATTTCCATTGTTGATAATACTTTTATGACACCTTATCTACAAAAACCAATTACCCTTGGGGCTGATATAGTTATTCACAGTGCTACGAAATATTTAGGTGGACACAGTGATTTAGTTGCAGGGCTTGTGGTAGTTAATAATAATGAATTAGCTGAAAGAATACATTTCATACAAAATTCAACAGGAGGAGTTTTATCTCCGTTTGATTCTTTCTTATTGATAAAAGGGATTAAAACTTTAGCGTTAAGAATGGATAGACAAAACTCAAACACAACGGTTGTTGCAAAGTTTTTAAGAAATAGAAAAGAAGTAGAAAAAGTATATTATCCAGGTTTTGTTGATCATCCAGGACATGAAATACAAACGAAGCAAGCTAAGGGCTATGGAGGTATCATTTCTTTTGTTCTTAAAGAAGGTTATGATTATAAAAAATTCTTAGAGAGCTTAGAGTTAATAACTTTTGGAGAAAGCTTAGGAGGGGTGGAGTCATTAATTTGCCATCCTGCGACTATGACACATGCTGCAATTCCATATGAAATGAGACAAGCAATAGGCATAACTGATAATTTAATAAGAATATCAGTAGGAATTGAAAATGTTGATGATATAATAGAAGATTTAATAAAGTCATTAGAAATATAAATTTAATAAAAATACCTTATTAGAAAATATATTGATTATTTTCTGATAAGGTATTTTTTTATGAATATATCTTGCAAGAATACCTGGTAAAAATGTGAACTTAATGTGTGTTTTTTATCCTAAAGGCATTACTATAGGACATATTGCAGATATAAATAGTGAAATATTATATATAATATTTATCGCTAATTCCATTGTCTAAAACAGCTTTAGCATGAAATTTTGCTAGTTCTAGTGAATGTAATGAAGCTGTACCACATTGTAATTCGTTAGCAGCTGGAACTTCTGTTGCATCTAAAACTTTGTTTAATGAGTATTCTAAAGCTTTAATAACTTCTTTAATTGAAACGTCACCCCAACTTGTTAAATAGAAACCTGTTTTGCAACCCATGGGAGATATATCTATAATGTTTGGAAGTAATTCCCTCATATATCCTGCTAATAAATGTTCTAAAGAATGAATTCCAGTTTCAGATAAAATTTCTTTATTTGGTTGAGTAAATCTTAAATCAAATTTTGATATAGAATCACCTTTAAGACCATATTTTACTTCTACCTTTCTTACATAAGGCGCTTTAACCTTTGTGTGATCTAATTGAAAACTTTCTACTTTTATCATGTTAATTTCCACCTTTCATTTATGAATTTAATATTTTGTTAAAGGGTAAAGAGAATCTATAGAGTAGAGCCCTTTTAGGGTTGGTTAGAATAATCCTGTACTGAAATATCTCTCACCTCTATCAGGGAACACTACTACAATATTTCCTTTCTCTATAGTACTTGCAAATTTTAATGCAGCAGATAGAGCAGCACCAGAGGATGAGCCTACTATAACACCTTCTTTTTGAGCAAGTAGTGTTGCTAATTTAAAGGCTTCATCATCAGTAGTTTTAATTACTTTATCTACTAATTACATATTCATAGTATTTGGAATGAAATTATTGCCTATACCTTCAACTTTGTAGCAACCTTCCTCACCACCACCCATAGTAGAGCCTTCAGGATCTGCTAAGATTCCTATAACATTAGGAATACGTTCTTTTAAATATTTTACAATTCCAGAGAAGGTGCCACCACTGCCGGCACCACCTACAAAACAATCTATTTCTCCATCTAGATCTTCATAGATTTCTTTTCCTGTTGTCTCATAGTGGGCTAGCGGATTTGCTAAATTATCAAATTGCCTTAGTGATATGGAGTTAGGTGTGGATTTAAGTAAATTTTCAGCCACATCTACAGCTCCTTGCATTCCTTTCTCCTGTGGGGTATTTATAATTTCCCCGCCTAGAGCCTTCATTAATTTTTGTTTCTCTATTGAGAACTTAGTTGGTACTACAAATATTACTTTATATCCTTTATTTATAGCTGCGAGAGCAACTCCTATGCCTGTATTTCCAGCAGTAGCTTCTATAATAATGGAACCATATTTTAGAATGCCTTGTTTTTCAGCTTCATTTATCATATAAATACCAATTCTATCTTTACAACTACCTCCAGGATTAAAATTCTCAAGTTTTGCAAAAATATTAACACCTTTTTTTAGCCCTAAATGATTAAGCTTTAAGAGAGGGGTTTTACCTATTAAAGATTGTATATCATTATAGTAGTTCATTTTATTCACCTACTTTTTTTATTGCTATTATAAGTGCATTTTCAACATCTTTTAATATATCTTCTTTATTTTCTATACCTACAGATAATCGTATAAGTCGCTCAGTTATACCAAGGCGATTTCGAAGATCAACAGGAAGAGCGGCATGTGTCATAGTGGCTGGATGGCAAAGTAGAGATTCGACACCACCTAAGCTTTCACCAAAAGTAATTAAATCTAAATTATTTAT
The DNA here is from genome assembly GCF_900104115.1 of Clostridium gasigenes. GTDB lineage: Bacteria > Bacillota > Clostridia > Clostridiales > Clostridiaceae > Clostridium > Clostridium gasigenes. The sequence continues at coordinate 7,804 of NZ_FNJM01000022.1, read as the reverse complement.
AAATTTAATATAATCAACATCTTCATTTAGCCTAAAGGTTATTACCCCACCAAATCCTCTTGCTTGGCTTTTTTGTATTAAATGCCCAGGATGACTTTCTAGCCCAGGATAGTAAACTTTATTTATAGATTTGTTTGATGAAAGCTTATTTGCTATATAAACCGCATTTTCTTCATGTCTATCCATTCTAACAGATAAGGTTTTAATTCCTCTTATTAAAAGGAAACTATCAAAAGGTTGAAGTATTCCACCGGTAGCATTTTGTATAAAGTGGATTCTTTCACCTAACTCATCATCATTAACAACTACTAAACCAGCAACTAAATCACTATGACCTCCAAGATATTTAGTTCCTGAGTGGACAACAATATCAGATCCTAGGGAAATTGGATTTTGAAAGTAAGGCGTCATAAAGGTATTGTCTACTATGGTTAACAAACCATGTTTTTTAGCTTTTTCTGAAACTTTTTTTATATCGACCACATCTAAAAGAGGGTTAGTTGGTGATTCTATAAATATAGCCTTAGTGTTTTTATCAATGTGATTTTCAATAGAATCAAAGTTATCTATAATATCATAGTTAATACCAAAATTTTTGAAAACTTTATCTAATACTCTAAAAGTACCACCATAAAGATTGTTAGTTATTAGTATTTTATCTCCTGATTTAAAAAGAGTTAATACAGCAGTTATAGCTGCTAGTCCTGAGGCAAAAGCAAAGCCTCGAGTACCACCCTCTATATCAGAAATTAATTTTTCAACAGCTTCCCTTGTAGGGTTACCTGTTCTTGAATATTCGTAATCAGCATGTTTACCAAATTCGGATTGTTTATACGTAGAAGTTTGATAAATGGGTATATTTACAGCTCCTGTTCTTTTATCTCCCTCAATACCACCGTGGATTAGTAATGATTCTATATTCATAATTTTTTATCTCCTTCGGATATCTCATGTAATATAAGCTACATGGATTATATTATTATTAAATTTTTTAACCTATTTAATAAGGTTACATTACTATTTCTCGCCTATAGCAATAAATATATCTGGATTTACAAACTCTCCTTTTGAGGAAGATCCCTGGCATTTTAATCCAGTACTTCTTATATCTAAATTTTTAAAGCCAGCTCCTTCATACCAAATAGTTAATTGCTTATGACTAAAACCAAGCCAAAGGTCAAACATTTCTTCTTTAGCCCACTCCCCACTGTGTTCTTCAACATCAGTAATAACAACATTGCCACCAATTTTAAGAACTCTAAACATTTCCTTTATTGCTTTATCAGGATTAGCAACATGATGAAGAGCCATATTCATAAAGATAATATCTATAGATTCATCAAATATAGGAAGATCCTCAGCTACACCTTTAATAGGATAAATATTTGTTAGATTTTCTTTTTTGGCAGAGGCATAAAGTTCTTTTAACATATTAGTTGAAGCATCTAAAGGAAATACTATATTACTTTCCTTTGCAACTCGTAAGGATATAAAACCAGTACCAGAACCTAAATCTAATATGGTTTTATTTTTTATATTTACTGAATTAATAGCTAATTCTCTTAGTTCGTCTTTAAAGTAACTAACCCTTATTTTATTCCAATCCTTTGCTATGCTATTAAAATAATTTAATGAACTCATAATAATCACTCCTCTTAAAATATTTTATGATAAATAAAAAAAACCTCATCTCATATATATAGAGACGAAGTTAATCCGCGGGCCCACTCTAATTTGGATATAAAATATCCACACTTAAATTTCTCAAGCACATAAATGCTATATCACTATAACGGGTGAACCCGGCTAGAACTACTTTTAGGTATCTTAAAAAATAAATAGTAAATATGATAGTTTTTTTCAAGATAACTTATTTCGAACTACTGCTCCAAAGGGCACTTCACACAAAGTCTAGATAGAATACTCTCAGCAGTGTATTCCTCTCTGTAACCTTCCTAAATGATACTTTCCTTTTTCATTGCATTTAAATATTTAATTAATAATAGTAAACATATATGTTTTGCTATAATTGTATTATATGCTAATTTAAATAAAAATGTCAATTAATTTCAAAAAATATAAAAATATAATAAAGACTTCATATTTTATATTTACCAATCTTGAGATATGATATAATTGTATTGAATTTAGGAGAAATAATATAAGGATTTGTATTATTTGATGTATGATAAGGAGGCTTAGATTTGTTTACTGAAGTTAAAAATATGAAGGTTTATGAACAAATAATTAATCAGTTTAAAGATATGATTGCGAAAGGTCTACTTAAAAAAGGTGACAAGCTTCCATCAGAGAGAGAACTTGTAAGTCAATTAGGGGTAAGTAGAACTGGTATAAGAGAAGCATTAAGTGCACTTCAAATGATTGGACTAGTAGAATCAAGGCATGGAGAAGGAAACTATATTAAAGATAATCTTGAGGATAGTTTAAAAGATCCATTTCTATTAATATTTATGCTTAATGGTGGTAAGTTTCACGAAATATTAGAGTTTAGAAAAGGTATAGAGATAGAGACAGCAGCACTTGCAGCAAATAAAATTCAAGATGATGAAATTGTTATTTTAAAAGATATACTACATAGATTAGATAATGCAGAATGTGAAGAAGTTAAGGTGAAGTTAGATAAAGAATTACATTATTTAATTGCAAAAGCATCAAAAAATATTTTAATAATAAATTTGTTAAATGTAAATTCATCTTTAATGGATATTTTTATAAGTGAAGCTAGGGGGAAAATATTAAGTAAAAAAGAAAATAGAGAATGCCTATTAAAGCAACATAAGGATATAGTTGATGCTATAAGTAATCATGATAGTTTTAATGCATCAAAGGCGATGAGAAGACATTTGGATTTTATAGAGAAATATATTTATAATATGAAATAAACCTAAAGAGCTAAATTGGCTCTTTTTTTATTTTGTGAAAATATATGGAAATTTTAATGTTAATATGATATTATAATAGCAAGTGGTAATACCAGTATGCCAGTATAAAATTTATCTTTATAAGTAATATATAAATGGGAGGGTGTTGTATGGAAATAGTAGTGTGCATAAAACAGGTACCAGGTACATCAAAAGTTGAGGTAGATGAAAAAACAGGGGTTTTAAAAAGAGAAGGTATAGATTCAAAGATTAATCCATTTGATTTATATGCTTTAGAGACAGCTTTAAGAATAAAGGGAAAAAAAGGTGGAAATATTAATGTAATTAGCATGGGGCCACCACAGGCGCAAGCAATAATAAAGGAAGCTTATATGATGGGCGCAGATCATGGGATTTTACTATCTGATAGGAAGTTTGCAGGGTCGGATGTGTTAGCTACATCTTATACAATATCTCAAGGTATAAAAAAGGTAGATAACTTTGATTTGATTTTATGTGGAAAACAAACTACAGATGGGGATACTGCACAGGTTGGACCAGAAATTGCAGAATATTTAAATATACCCCATATTGCAAATGCTAGAAAAATATTGGAAATAAAGGATAAGTCAATTATTTTAGAAATGGACATGCCAAATACAATAGAAGTAGTAGAGGTTAAATTTCCTTGTCTTGTAACCGTTGACAAAGGGATATTTGAGCCAAGGTTACCATCTTATAAAAAGAAATTAGAAATAAAGAACAAGGAAATAGATGTTTATGGATTAAAGGATTTTGAAGATAAAGATGAAAATAAATATGGCTTAAATGGATCACCAACTCAAGTTGAGAGGATATTCCCACCGGCTTGTAATGAGAGTAAAGAAGTATGGGATGGAAATGGTGAAGAACTTTCAGAAAGATTATTCAAGAAACTAAAAGAGTTAAAGTATATTTAGTTAAAGATTTATGAAAGGCGGAAGATTGGTTATGGGTAAACTTATTGTTAATAAAGAAAAGATAAATTCAGAGAATATAAATGAATTAATAAAAATATGTCCATTTGGAGCTATTGAAAAGATAAATGATACAGTTCAGGTTTCAGCAGCATGCAAGATGTGTAAGCTATGTGTTAAAAAAGGGCCAAGTGGCGTTATGGAATTTATAGAAGAGGAAAAACCTAAAATTAATAAAGATCTTTGGACTGGGGTTGCAGTATATGTTGATCATGTAAATGGAGAGATACATCCTGTTACCTATGAGTTAATTGGAAAAGCAATAGAACTAGCTAAGGTAATTGATCATAAGGTATATGCAGTATTTATTGGATACGACATAAAAGAAAAAGCAGAAGAACTATTGCATTATGGTGTTGATGAGGTGATTGTATATGATGAATATGAACTTAGGGATTTTAGGATAGAGCCATACACAGCAGCCTTTGAAAATTTTATTAATATTTATAAACCATCTAGTATATTAGTTGGAGCAACTACAATTGGAAGATCTTTAGCACCTAGAGTAGCTGCTAGGTTTAGAACAGGATTAACAGCAGATTGTACAATACTTGATATGAAGAAAAATACGGATTTGATACAAATAAGACCAGCATTTGGTGGAAATATTATGGCTCAGATAGTAAATCCAAACCATAGACCACAGCTTGCAACAGTAAGATATAAGGTTATGGATGCCCCAGTAAGAAATGAAAATAAGTGCGGGGAGATAACACTTAGAAGTATATCTAGTGAAAAGTTAAAATCTAATATAGATGTTTTGAAAATAATTAAAAAGGAAATGGAAGCTAGCATAGCAGATGCGGAGATAATAGTTGCAATAGGAAGAGGTGTAAAATCTGAGAAGGATATGGACCTTGTAAGAGAAATTGCAGAAAGACTTGGAGCACATTTAGCAGGGACAAGACCTATGGTTGAGAATGGGTGGATAGATGCTAAATATCAAATTGGATTAAGTGGAAGAACTGTTAAACCTAAATTGATATTTGCAATTGGAATTTCAGGGGCAGTTCAATTTACCGCAGGTATGAATAATTCAGAGTGTATTATAGCTATAAATAATGATCCTAATGCTCAAATATTTGATGTTGCACATTATGGATTAGTAGGAGATCTGTATGAAATATTACCAATGTTAATGAGTAATATTAAAAATAATAATCAAGTTGTATATTGTTAGGAGGTATTTTAAATGAACTCATATAAAAGTGTAAATAAAAATGATATTGAATTTTTATTATCTGTTTGTGGAAGTAATAGAGTTTTTGTAGGTGATAAAATAAGTGAAGATTTTAGCCATGATGAACTTGGTGGTATAAGCAAAATGCCAGAAGTTTTAGTTGAAGTATTATCAACAGAAGAGGTTGCTAAAATAGTTAGTTATGCTTATGAAAATAATATTGTTGTAGTTCCAAGAGGATCTGGGACAGGTCTCGTTGGAGCATCAGTTGCAGTACATGGTGGAATAATGATTAACTTAAGCAAGATGAATAACATATTAGAAATAGATGAGGATAACCTAACACTCACAGTAGAGCCAGGTGTATTATTAATGGATATAGGTAACTTTGTACAGGAGCATGATTTGTTTTATCCACCAGATCCAGGCGAAAAGACAGCAACTATAGGTGGTAATATAAATACTAATGCTGGTGGAATGAGAGCTGTTAAATATGGCGTTACAAGGGATTATGTAAGAGGACTTGAATTAGTGCTTCCAACAGGAGAAGTTATCGAAGTTGGAGGAAAGATAGTTAAAAATAGTTCAGGTTATAGTATTAAAGATTTAATATGTGGTTCAGAGGGAACCTTAGCAATAGTTACAAAAGCAATATTAAAATTATTACCATTGCCAAAGAAAACAATAAGTCTACTTATACCATTTGATAATCTAAGTAAAGCAATAGGAACAGTTCCAAAGATTATTAAATCAAAGAGTATTCCAACATCTATAGAATTTATGGAAAGAGATGTTATCCTAGCTTCAGAGGAGTTCCTAGGAAAGAAATTTCCAGATAGCTCAGCAAATGCATATCTTTTATTAAGTTTTGATGGAAATGATATTGAAAGTATAGAGAAAGAGTATGAAAATGTAGCTAATATAGTGCTTAAGGAAGGGGCTATAGATATTTTTATTGCTGATACTGATGAAAGAAAAGAAGCTATTTGGTCAGCAAGGGGAGCTTTCCTTGAATCAATTAAAGCATCTACTACAGAAATGGATGAGTGTGATGTTTGTGTACCAAGAAATAAAGTAGCGGAATTTATAAATTATACTTATGAATTACAAGAAAAATTTAATATAAGAATAAAGAATTTTGGACATGCAGGAGATGGAAATCTTCATGTATATGTGTTAAGAGATGAACTTAATCAAGAAATGTGGGACAAAAAGTTAGCAGAGGTCTTTGAATGTATGTATAAAAAGGCTAGAGAATTAAAAGGCCAAGTTTCAGGGGAACATGGAATAGGCTTTGCAAAGAAAAAATATTTAAATGACCAAATAGGAGAAGTAAATTCTCTACTGATAAAAAATATTAAACATGCTTTTGATCCAAAAAATATTTTAAATCCAGGTAAAATATGCAGCTAAATACAATGAATAACCGTATAAGGTAATATTGAGAAGAGGTGTGTTATTATATGAGGGTTTTAAGGGAAAGTATGATAATAATTTCTATATATTTTTTAGGTGAATTATTATCAAAAACAATTATTACATTTATACCTGGAAATATATTAGGCATGATAATTTTATTAGTTATGCTTTGTACAAAGGTACTAAAGCTAGAGGCAATTGAAAATGTTTCTAAATTTTTCTTAGATAATTTAGCTTTCTTGTTTGTACCAGCGGGAGTTGGGTTACTTACAGCTGTAGAATTGCTTAAGGGAAATTCTATTAAGCTAATAAGCATTTGTATTATATCTACATTTATAGTTATGGGAATAACATCATTAACTGTTGATGGATTAATTAAAAGAAAAAAAGAGGAGAATTAAATTATGAAAGAGATAATAAATAATCCTTTATTTTGGATATTGATAACCTTAGCAGCTTTTGAAATAGGTATAGTTATTTATAAAAGGACAAAGTTTCCACTTTTTAATCCATTACTTATTGCAATAGTTTTGGTAATTGGTGTGCTTGTAATCTTTAATATAGATTATGAAATATATAATTTGGGAGGAAAGTTTATAAATAACTTTTTAGGACCTGCAACAGTAGTACTTGCAGTACCATTATATAAACAATTAAATGCTTTAAAGAAGAACTTGTGGCCAGTACTTATTGGATTATTTGTTGGGTCCTTAACTTCTATTGTATGTGTAATAATTTTAGGTAAAGCTTTTGGTTTAGATGAATCATTAATTGCATCACTTGTTCCTAAATCAGTAACTACACCTATAGGTGTGGAAATTTCTAATTCATTAGGTGGAGTCAAATCAATAACTATAGTCTGTATTGTACTAACTGGTATTGTTGGGGCAATAATTGCACCAATTGTAAGTAAAGTTTTAAAAATTAAAAGCGAAGTTGCAATTGGAATAGGAATTGGAGCGGCATCCCATGCTGTAGGAACCAGCAAAGCTTTTGAAATGGGTGAAGTACAAGGGGCTATGAGCTCCCTATCAATAGGAATAGCAGGATTAATAACAGTGTTTTTATCTCCATCAATATATATGTTAGCTAGGATTATGTTGAAGTTTTAATATTAAGGCACTTTAAAAAATTTATAATTAATTACAGACTGTGATAGAGCTAAAAATAAAGTGGTACCTATGTCAAGGACAGTTAGAAAAAAACGCCTAAAAAATGAATTGGAATATTTTTCATGGAAGATGTATGACAAGAAAGCACTGGTATTATACCGTTTGTAGGTATTTACCAGTGCTTTAAATTATATT
>NZ_FNJM01000018.1 GCF_900104115.1 Clostridium gasigenes | reverse complement strand
ACTCACCCGTCCGCCGCTAGATTTGTTCCGAAGAACTCCTCTCGCTCGACTTGCATGTGTTAGGCACGCCGCCAGCGTTCGTCCTGAGCCAGGATCAAACTCTCACTAAAAAGTTTAATCTTGTAGTACTCCTTATCTCTTTCGAGCTAAGTTTCCTTTTATTCGCTGACTCTCAAAAAGAATTGCTGGTTATTATTACTTAACTTTAATTTATCTGTTCAATTTTCAAAGACCATTTTCTCCAGTCACCCTTAAGCGACTTTCTTAGTTTACCACCGCATCTAAACCTTGTCAACACCTTTCTTTCAAGCTGTTTTTCTTAGTTCGTCATTTGCGACTCCTTTATATTATCATCCCTGTCGAAGTTTGTCAACATTTTTCTAATTTTTCTTTTTGTTGTTTTCTTGCTACTACTAGTTGCTACTTTTTATATGCAACGTTTTTCATATTACCATAATTATATACTTTCTTTATTTTATATAATCTCTTTTAAATAAGCCAGATCTTCTATATTTATTTTCACTACTTAATTACGCTTTAAGAAATGGTTCCTTCACCATAAAATGAGGAATATTTAGAAAGACCATTATATGCTTCTGCTTTATTCGTAGTTGCTGTAACCTGTTAGCTGATTTCTAATGTAAGAAGTATATTGCAAAATAAAAATGGTTCTAATTACTCTTCTGAGTTCTCTAAATTCTTGGTACAGATTGTCTTTGTGACTATATTTGTTTAACTTGCTTAGGCGTGTAGACGGTACTATTTTTCCTGCCTTAATTAACAACACTACTTGCAGCATATCTTTTCAATGAGTTTCTATTAATTCTCAATCTACAATCTAACTAAACAAACAATCTATATGTTTATATTCATGAATTTTATCAATACTATAAAACTTTAAATCCTTCCAATTTCTAATTCTTGGCATTAACTTAATTCCTAGCAAGTAAGTTAACGCCAAACAGGTGACGACTACACCTATGTATATCCGCGTATTGTATTTGCCCGAACATCAGCTTTGCTTTTCATAATCCCATATATTATATAAATTCATTCCCATACTCCACAGGAAATAAAAGCCCTAAATAAATCTATGTAAGTGTCTGAAACTTAATCAAAACATTTCCACCGCTTCCCCCACATCGCATGCGGTATTCCGATACTGAGTTTTCTTTATAAAGATTAATCATTGCACCATCAACAGCCACAATCTTATCGCACCCCATAATTTGGTTACGTATCACTTACTGTACATGCTAATTATATATTTAATGGATTCATCCAACTTATTTATTCTAATATATCTTCGGTTCGAAAAAGATATCATATGTGGAGTTACTGAATTTTTCATATATTAATATAAACTTTATATCTTAAATTTATAAATCCTAACTTGATGCCATTGATCACATGAGTATCCAATTGCAAATTATTATTTATGCAAAAAACCTCTGATGTATTTCTCTACATCAGAGGTTCCAAACTAATATATTCTACTCTCTAGCCACAAGTGTTCTTCTATTTACCTATATTGTCTCTATTTCAACTACTTTATATTTTTCACTGTTAACTGCAAGTTTTATAGCTTCATCACTTACCTCAGTGTTAGTCTCAACTATAACAGATTTATTAGAAATATTTATATCTGCACTAGTTACACCCTCTACATTACTTATTGCTTCCTTTATATGCTTAGCGCAATTTTCACACTTCATACCTACTACTACTACTTTCTTTTTCATTTTACTTTTCCCCTTCCAATTATTAGCACTTGTTTTATCCAACATGCTCTTATATTTATATTATAGTTCTTCTATTCCTACAACTTCATATCCTACCTCATCGATAGCCGCTTTAATATCTTCATCAGTAATATCTACTGATCCCTCAAATACTGCAGTTTTAGAATCTAAATTCACATCTACACTAGTTACTCCATTAAGTTCACCTAATGCCTCCTTAACGTGGTTTACACAGTGTCCACAGCTCATTCCTTCAATTAATATTTTTTTCTCATTTTTTATTCCTCCTAATATTTTTTATAATATACATTAGAATTACTAATATTTAATAATATTTAATAAAACCATATATTTTACTATCTATTTAATTGGTTTAAACCTCTTTAATCTTAAAGCATTGGTTAATACTGACACAGAACTAAGACTCATTGCTGCTCCTGCTATCATAGGATTTAATAATGGTCCTCCAAATATGTGTAGGATTCCCATAGCAACTGGTATTCCTATTATATTATACCCAAATGCCCAGAATAGGTTTTGTTTAATATTTCTTATAGTACTTTTACTTAACTGCAAGGCAGTCGGAACATCCATTAAGTCGCTTCTCATAAGAACTATATCTGCTGATTCCATTGCAACGTCTGTTCCAGAACCTATAGCTATACCAATATCTGCTTGTGCTAATGCTGGAGCATCATTTATACCATCACCAACCATAGCAACCTTCTTACCTTCAGCTTGAAGCTTTTTAACTTCATTTGCCTTGTCTTGTGGTAACACTTCTGCTAAAATCCTATCAATTCCAACTTGTTTAGCTATAGCTTCTGCAGTTCTCTTATTGTCACCAGTTATCATAGCTACTTCAATTCCCATTTCATGAAGCTTTTCTATTGCTTTCTTACTACTTGCTTTAACAGTATCCGCAACAGCAATGATACCTGCCATCTTATTGTCTATAGCTATATACATCGGAGTCTTACCTTCTCCAGCTAATTCATCAGAAATTTTTTCTAATTCTACTAAGGATATTTTGCTATCAATCATAAGTTTTCTGTTTCCAAGTAGAATATTTTTACCGTCTATTTTAACTTCAATACCATAACCTGGAATGGCTTTAAAGAAATCTAGCTTCTTAAACTCTAGTCCTTTTTCTTCGGCACCTTTTACAATGGCCTCCCCAAGCGGATGTTCTGATCCCTTTTCTGCAGAGGCTGCTAATTGTAATAAGTCATTTTGTGCTATTCCATTTATAACAACCACATCCGTAACTTTTGGCTTACCTTCAGTAATAGTACCTGTTTTATCAAATACTATAGTTTGTATCTTATGAGCAGTTTCTAGTGCTACACCACTTTTTATTAAAACGCCATATTCTGCACCTTTACCTGTACCAACCATTATTGCTGTTGGAGTTGCTAGTCCAAGGGCACAAGGACAAGCGATTACTAGCACAGATATAAATATTGTAAGTGAGAATATTTCCGATTCCCCACCAATGAAATACCATCCTAAACCAGATAACACTGCTAAGCCTATAACTATTGGAACAAAATAACCTGAAATAACATCTGCAAGTTTTGCAATTGGAGCTTTAGATCCCTGCGCATCTTCTACTAATTTTATAATTTGAGCCAGTGCTGTATCCTTACCAACTTTAGTAGCTTTATAGTTTATAGTTCCGTTTTTATTTATACTTGCACCAATAATCTTATCTCCAGAATTTTTTTCTACTGGCATACTTTCACCTGTAAGCATTGATTCATCTACAGATGTAGTACCCGATACAACCTCACCATCTACCGGCATCTTTTCGCCTGGTTTAACTACTATAATATCTCCTACTTCTACTTCTTCTATGGTAATTTCTATTTCTTTTCCACTTCTTATAACTATAGCTGTCTTAGGAGCAAGTCCCATAAGCTTCTTTATAGCTTCAGATGTCTTTCCCTTAGAAACAGATTCTAAATACTTACCAAGAGTTATCAAAGTGATAATTACTGCCGCCGACTCATAGTATAAGTCCATAGCATAACTTGTATCTCCACCAACAATCTTTACTGTTGCAAATATCCCATAAAGAACAGCTGCTGATGTACCTATTGCAATAAGTGAATCCATATTTGGACTTCTTCTAATCAAGGCTTTAAATCCAACTGTATAGTATCTATTACCAGCAATTATAACTGGTATAGTTAGAAGTAATTGTGATAAAGCAAAAACTTCTGGATTCATCATTGGATTAATAAAATCCGGTAGATAAAGTCCCATCATATGACCCATAGATATATAAAGTAGTGGAACTGTAAATATTGTAGATATAACGAATTTTTTCCATAACAGTTTTATTTCTTTTCCTTTTTTCTCTTTATCTGCATCTACTGTAGTCTCTTCTTCTATAGCCTTATATCCAGCTTTTTCTATTGCTTTCTTTATATCTATAACTTTCACCTTTGAAGGTTCGTAGTTTATAATTAACTTCTCAGTTGCATAATTAACATTTGCTTCTGTAACTCCATCAATCTTTCTTGTAGCTCTTTCTACTGCCTTCGCACAAGACGCACAGGTCATTCCTTCAATTTTCATAGTTTTATTACTAGCATCATTAATTGCTTTATATCCCGCTTTTTCAACAGCTATTTGAATATCCTCTACAGAAACCTTTGTTTCATCGAAATTTATACTTAGTTTTTCTGTAGCAATATTTACATTTGATTCATTTACACCTTGCAATTTTTTAGTGGCTCTTTCTACAGCCTTTGCACAAGATGCACATGTCATTCCTTCTATTTTTAATGACTTAGTTAACATATAATTTCCCTCCTTTTATAATTTCCATATATTCTATTTACCAATTATTTTTGATAAAACATTTATAATTTCATCTATCTTATCACTTCCTTTATCCTGCTCAAAGGCCTCCCTAACGCAGTGATTCATGTGCTGCTTTAAAATCAACAAATTAGCTTTTTTTAAAAGTGATTGTGCCGCAATCATTTGATTTGATACATCTACACAATATCTCTCATCTTCCATCATTTTGATAGTTGCTTCAATTTGTCCTTTTGCTATTTTTAAAGTCTTTACAGCTTCTTTTTTCTCATTATTCATTATTTCGCCTCTTTCGTATCCCACCCCTAACGGGGGGGGGTATGTTTATATACTAATACTAAAAATAAGATGTGTCAACCTCTTCTTTATATAATTCCTCCCATGAAAAATGAAGCAGCTATAAGACTGCTTCATTCCAGAGTTTTATTTTTAAATTAGTACAATTTTAATTTAAGCCTTCTTATTTTTAATAATTATATCGTTAACCATTAATTCTTCATAACATTGTACAGTAAAAATCATTTGTGCAGAAGACGCACTTTCTATAGCCTCACCATTTTCTTTCCTCATATCTTTAAGTTCTATAATCTTGTTATCTCCTTTTACAGCTAAAACTTCAACAAAATCTCCATTATAAACTTTATTTCTTTGTTCTATAGTTGCAATATGAGATTGACAATTATAATTTTTTACAATACCTACAATATCATAATTACGTATATATGCTGAGCTTGCATGATTTTGTTTCATTTTTTCATCAAAGTAAAAACCAGTTGTATATGGTCTATGGCTAGGTTTTATAAGATTGTCCATCCATTTAGAATCAAATTTATAATTTTCAGGATCTTCTATGTATTTATCAATTGCTTCTCTATACGCTTTTACTACACATGCAACATAATAAGAACTTTTCATTCTTCCTTCAATTTTAAGAGAATTTATTCCAGACTCAATAAGTTCAGGAATATGTTCTATCGTGCATAAATCTTTTGAATTCATCAAATAAATTCCATCATTTCCCTCATTAACTCTACTGTAGATTCCTGGATCTTTCTCTTGAACTAAATGATATTTATATCTACACGGTTGCGCACAAGTTCCTCTATTGGAATCTCTACCAGTCATATAGTTTGACAACAAACATTTTCCAGAATACGCCATACACATAGATCCATGTACAAATGCTTCTATTTCACAAGTTTCTGGTAGCTCCTTTTTTAATTCTTGTAAATCTTTAAGACTCATTTCTCTTGCTACTACAACCCTCTTAACTCCAACATTATGCCAAAACAAAGCAGTTTTGTAGTTTAAACTGTTAGCTTGGGTGCTTAAATGTATTTCAAGATTCGGCACAACTTCTTTTGCTATACTAATAACTCCTGGATCAGCAATAAGTAAAGCATCTACACCAATATCATATAATTCACTAAGATATTCTTCTATCCCTATTAAATCCTCATTATGTGGCATTACGTTTAATGTAACATAAATTTTTTTCCCTCTTAAATGTGCAAATTCGAGTCCTTCTTTCAATTCTTCCATTGTAAAATTACCTGCCGCTGCCCTTAAATTTAATTTATTACCTCCAAGATATACAGCATCAGCACCAAAATTTATAGCAGTCTTAAGTTTTTCTAAGTTTCCTGCTGGTGCTAAAAGTTCCGGCTTATGCATAATTTATTTCTCCTCATACTTAAAAATTTATTTATTTGCTCGCTTCAATAATAGCAATACTTGCACTTGCACCAACTCTATTAGCACCTGCTGTTATCATATCCATAGCTGTATTAAAATCTCTTACTCCCCCTGAAGCCTTAACACCAATTTCTACTCCCACAGTTTTTCTCATAAGCGCAACATCTTCTTTAATTGCTCCTTCAGTAGAAAATCCTGTTGATGTCTTAACAAAATCCGCTCCCACTTCTTTAGATATTTCACATACCTTAACTTTTTCTTCATTTGTTAAAAGACATGCTTCAATAATTACTTTAACTATTACTTTTTTATTAGCTACATCTATTACTGCTTTTATGTCTTCTCTAACTAATTCATAATTTTTTTCTTTTAAAGCCCCGATATTTATGACTGTATCTATTTCGTCTGCACCATTTTCTATTGCTTGCTTTGTTTCAAAAGCTTTAACTTCTTTAGTTGTTGCTCCTAAAGGAAATCCAACAACTACGCAAGTCTTAACACCGCTTCCTTCAAGTTCTTTACTTACTAATGCAGCATTATAAGAATTCACACAAACTGAAGCGAAACCAAAGTTTTTAGCTTCAGTGCAAAATCTTTTAATATCTTCAGTTGTTGCCTCTGGTTTTAATATTGTATGGTCTATATACTTAGCTATATTCATAATTTATTTCTCCTCATTTTTAAAAATTTATTTTGAATTTATATAGTGAAATTTTTAAACATATTAATTTAGATTAATTATTTTATTCATAATCTTTTACAAAATTAATTATTCTTTTAACGCCCTCTTTAATGTTATCCATTGAAGTAGCATAGGAAATCCTCACATAATTGCTTACTCCAAATCCATCACCTGGAATGACTGCTACTTTTACTTTTTCTAAAAGTATATTTGAAAAATCTATAGAGTTATTAATTGTATGACCATCTATAACTTTACCAAGCATCTTTGATATATTAATCATAATATAAAATGCCCCTTTTGGCTTTTTACATGAAAGTATATTAGTATCATTAATTCTTTCAACTATATAATCTCTTCTATTCTTAAACTCATTAACCATTATTTTTACAGAAGTTTGATCTCCATTTAAAGCCTCCACGGCTGCATACTGTGCTATAGAATTAGGGTTAGATGTAGTATGACTTTGTATACTCGCCATTAAACTAATGATTTTTTCATTACCAACTGCATAACCTATTCTCCATCCAGTCATAGAATATGTCTTAGAAACACCCTGTATTATTATTGTCCTATTATATGAATCGCTACTAATATTGGCTATGCTAGTATACTTTTCATTTTCATTTTCATAATTAAACTTTTCATATATTTCATCGGAGATTATCATTAAATCATGAGTTCTCGCAAAATCGGCTATCATAGCTAACTCATCTTTACCATAAACTGCACCTGTTGGATTATTAGGAGTATTTATTAGAATTGCTTTAGTCTTTGAGCTAATTACATCTTCTAATATAGGTCTGGTATATTTAAAATCATTTTCTTCATCTCCAAATGCAAATACAGGTACCCCATCAACTAGCCTAATTAATTCTGGATAACTAACCCAATATGGTTTTGGTATAATAACCTCATCTCCAGGATTAAGAATAGTTTCAAAAACATTCCAGAGACATTGTTTAGCTCCAGTTGAAATGATGATTTGAGAATTAGAGTATATTAAATCATTATCTCTTTTAAATTTTTTAGCTACAGCAAGTTTTAATTCATCTATCCCAGATGCTGGAGTATATTTTGTAAGCCCATCATTAATTGCTTTTATAGCTATATTTCTAATATTTTCAGGAGTATTAAAATCTGGTTCTCCTGCGCCAAGAATTATAGTATCGGCTCCATCTTTTTTCATTTGTTTAGCTCCAGATGTAACTTCTAAAGTAATAGACGGTAAAACCTTCTCAGATTTTTTTGAAAATATCAATCTTAAATCCCCCCCTTTATAAAGTCTCTTACAATCCAATATCTTTCCGTTTATCAATTTACTATACAATTAGCCTAATATAGTTTAATGTATATATCAATAAATAAAATCACCATCTGTACTAGCACAATATTAAGGAGGGATATCAATTTGCTGAAATATGAAGAAGTGATAGAGTACATTAAAAACAATATAAATACCGGGGAACTCAGCCATTCTAAGAGATTGCCCTCTATAAGATCTATTCAAAAATTGTTTCAATTTAGCACTGGTACAGTTTTAAAAGCTTATGAGAAACTTGAGCAAGATCATATTATTTATTCAGTACCTAAAAGTGGGTATTATGTAGTTGATAATTTTCATACTCAAAATTCTTCTAAATATCCTATAATTGATTTTTCAGCTGTAAATTTAAACGCTGAAGCTTTTCCCTATCAGAATTTTCAACATTGTCTAAATAAATCAATAGACTTATATAAAGAAAAACTTTTCACATATTCGGATCCTAGAGGATTAAACTCTCTAATTAATGTTTTATCAAAACATATTCAAAACTATCAAATATTTACAAATCCAAATAATATAATTATTACATCTAGTTCTCAGCAAGCATTAAACATATTATCAATTATGCCATTTCCAAATGGTAAATCTAATATTCTTGTAGAGCAACCCACCTATTACGGAATGATAAAATCTCTAGAACTTAATAATATTGCTACTCTAGGCATAAATAGAGATTTAAATGGAATAAACCTAGATGAATTAGAGAAATTATTTAAATACGGTAATATTAAATTTTTTTATAGTATCCCCAGGTTCCATAATCCGACTGGAACTTCGTACAGTAGACTCGAGAAACAAGAAATTGTGAAATTGGCACACAAATATGATGTGTATATTGTTGAAGATGATATTGCTGCTGATTTAGATATAAATAAAAAAAATGACCCTATGTTTTCCTATGATACTTCATCAAAAGTAATATACTTGAAAAGTTATTCAAAGATACTTATGCCCGGTTTAAGAGTTGCTGCACTTATATTACCTAACTTACTGATTGATAAATTTTTACTATATAAAAAGTGGACTGATATGAATAGCCCAATACTATCTCAAGGAGCCTTAGAAATATATATAAAAAACGGTATGTTTGATGATCATATGAAACAATTGGTTAGTTTATATAACAGTCGTATGAGATGCTTGAAAGATACTTTATTAAAATATAAACATCCGAGAATACAGTACAATATTCCTGAGTCTGGATACTTTGCTTGCATTTATGTAAATGGTTCTTTAAACTATGATAAAATATTTGATTCCCTAAACCGTAAAAATATAAAAATGTTTAATACAAGTGAATGTTTCCTTAAAGAGTATAAATGCCATAATTATTTCAGAATTACCATTAGTGAAGTAAATGAAACACAAATAATTAAAAATATCCCTATAGTACTTGATGTTATTCAAAAATACCTAGATTAATACCTTCCGAAATAAATTTCAATGCAACCCTGTTATATATATAGGTTTTGAACTTTATTATTAATTTTTATTTAGATGCGATAGGAGCGTGGTATAAAATATGTATATTGGATGTAATTGCTCAAAGGCCCTAAAATATCTCATTGAAAAAGAAGCTGTTAGTGTAGATTATATTAAATCCGGTGCATATGGAACGTTTAATGAACAGTTTTCAACCATGCGTTCCATGCGACCAGTTCTACTTCATGGTCTAGGATATTTTGAGCGCACAGGAATGAAAAATATAGAAATCGTAGATTTTAATTTGGCAAATGACCTCATAAAAAAATGCGATTCTCCCCATTATGGCATTCATCTTTCAATTAAAAATTCAGATATGTATCCCGGTATGACTGATGAAAATATATATGAACATATGTCTAAACAGATACAGATCTTTAAAAACAACTTAAAAGTACCATTATTACTTGAAAACATTCCTGATTCCCCTAAAGAACGTGTAATAACGATTGATCATTACCCTTATATTATGCCAGAACAATTTAGCCGATTGTTTACAGATAATGATGTATCATTTTTGCTTGATATTACCCACGCAAAGATTACTGCACAATATCATGGCTGGAATATTCGTGATTATATTCGACAGTTATCACTTAATAGGGTTGTAGAAATTCATGTAAATGGTTCTGGTTATGATAAAGATGGTTTTCCAGCAGATACACATCAAGCCATGGAAAATGAAGATTACGAATTGTTAGAATGGGTTTTAAATTATACAAACCCAAATATAGTTACATTGGAATACAATGGATTAGATTCAGAAAATGAGGAGACAGTTATTTCTTCTTTAGCAAGACAGTTAAATGAAGTACAAAGAATATGTAATTCAACCAAATAAGTAAAAGTATAAATATAGACTTGCATATGCAGCGAACATGGCAAGTTTCGGTAATGTTTGTGCTGGTATTTCATTAACTTTTACGGCCCTATAAATAACAATTGGTAACCTTTAAATATATAAAGTATAATAGTAATTGAATTAAATTTGACCTTGGGGGGGAATAAATAATGATCTTTGGAAATACAAAAGATTTCACAAAGGAAGAGCTTCTTGATAGAGTTCAATCTAATGCAGAAGAACTTTTCAGAAGCGGTACATTTTTTTGTAGCGAAGCTGTAGTTCAAACACTCAATGAATTATTAGGGAAACCATATGATGAGAAGATAGTTAAAATGGCAAGTGGATTTCCTATAGGAATGGGTAAATCAGGATGTCTATGTGGCGCAGTCTCAGGTGGTCAAATGGCTCTAGGTATGGTATATGGTAGAGTCGAAGGTGAAGCTATGCAAGAAAAAATGTTTGCAAAAGCTAGTAGTCTTCATGACTATATTAAGAATGAATATAAATCAACTTGCTGTAGAATAATAACAAGAGAATGGACTGGAGACAACTTTAAAAGCCCTGAAAGAAAAACCCATTGCATTACAATTACTGGCAGAGTAGCAAGATGGATAGCAAATGAATTTATAGAAGACGGGCAAATTCAAGTAAAATAATAAGACAAGCTATAAGCCTTATATGTTAAGACTTATAGCTTATTTAAATTGTAAACTTGAGATATTACTAAGTATATTTATTTTATTAATTTCAGTTGTCTAATAGGATGTAACATCTCCTATGCGTTAGTGAAATTTAAAAAGACTCTATTATTACATCCATGATTCCTCCGCATACCATACCTTCATCTTCAGCTATAGTACCTGTCATATCTATACTTTGAATTTGATATCCACCTTTTCCCAGTAAATTCCGCGCGGTATTAATTATCTCTCCTTCGCTACACCCGCCCCCAATACTCCCTAAAATCTTACCATATGCCCATACAATCATTTTAGCTCCTGCATTTCTTGGAACTGAACCTTTCGTAGAAATGATTGTAATGATTGCTTTTGGTGAATCTTCTTCTTTGCACAATTCCATTAATACTTCAGGGTCAAATTCTGGCCAATTAGTTTTCTTAGGTCTAGTAATAACATTGCTTATATCACCAAGTCGTCTATAACTTATGACCTGAGATATAATGGAAATTGCTATCTCTTCAGGTGTAAGGGCACCTATTTCAAGCCCTATTGGGGCATTGACTTTGTTTAACTTTTCTTCAGGATAGCCTTCACTTACCATTTGCTCCATGACGCTTTTAACTCTCCGTTTTGAACCGATCATTCCAACATATGCAGTATTATGTTTTAAAACCTGTCTAAGACAATCCATATCATGTCGATGACCTCGAGTTACAATAACAACGTAGTCACATTTATTTAAACTAATTAAGTCGAAACAGTTATGGAAACTCTCACAAATTACTTCTTTAGCAGTAGCAAATCTTTTACTATTAGCAAATGAGGGTCTGTCATCGATAACTGTAACTGAAAAACCTACTTTTGAAGCAAATTCAGCTAAGGGCTTAGCTATATGTCCACCACCTAAAATTATTAAACGTGGTTCAGGAAAATATGGTTCAATTAAATAAGCTTCATTTTCACTAATTTTAAAAAACTGAAGAATTCCAGTTTCTATAGCATATTTCGCCTTTTGGTAAAGTACTTCATCTAAATCGGATACGCGATTGTATGAATTCAGACTTTCCTCAGTAAAAAGTGTTTTATTCTGAGATGGTTTATTTTTACAACTTTTGTTATCCAACATTGTAATTATAACGGCATTATTTCCCGAACCCACTTCTTTTAATAAATTTTTATAGGTATCTACATACATGATTTCATTCCTCCAAATTCATTTATTTTTAATATTCTGAAATATTTGATGCATAGCTGTCCTGTACCGGAAACTTAACCCCTCATACTCGGAATGTATTACTGCCTTTTGGTTTGATTAATACTATAAGAATATTGTAACATACTATGAATTAATTAGGTGATACTAACTTAAGTCCTGCAATTGCTAATTAAAACATATTGTATCTATACATTAATTATATATAGAAAAAGAGGTTATCTCCTTTAATGATTTAAAAATCATTTCTAGATAACCTCTTTTTAATATTATATAGTAAAAATTTTATTATTTATTTTGAAATAATATTATCTACCTCTTTTCAATTCACTCTTTATTGCATCTGCAAGAAATTGTACATTTGTTCCTACTATAATTTGAACATTCTTCTTACTTGGTCTAACTACGCCTCTTGCGCCTAATGCCCTTAATTTAGCATCCTTTACTATTGTATTATCTTTTACTTCTAATCTTAATCTAGTTATACAGTTGTCAACTGAAACTATATTATCTTTTCCGCCTAAGTATTCTATATATGATTTTGCAAGTTCTGCCATGTCGCCAGTTACAACCACATTTTCCATAAACTCATCATCATCATTTTCTCTTCCTGGTGTCGGAATGTCAAATCTCTTAATTAAGAATACGAATACTACAAAGTACAATGCTCCAATTGCTAATCCAATTGGAATTATTAATATTGGCTTTGTAGCAATACCAAAGTTCATTACATAATCAAGTGCACCTGCCGAGAATGTGAATCCATGTAAAACACCTAGTGATGTTGTTATGAACATTGATAAACCTGTAATTAACGCATGTGCTATTAATAATAATGGTGATAAGAATATGAATAAGAATTCTATTGGTTCTGTAATACCTGTTAAGAATGCTGTAAGTGCTAATGAACTTAATAGCCCTATGGTAGCAGTTCTCTTTTCTTTTTTAGCACATACAACTATTGCTAAAGCAACAGATGCCATACCAAACATCATTACAGGGAAAAATCCACCCATATAAATTCCAGCTGTTGGATCTCCTACGAAAAATCTGTTCAAATCTCCACTTTTCCCACCGAAATCTCCAATTGTAAACCAGAATATTGAATTTAATACATGATGTAATCCCATTGGAATTAATAATCTATTAAAGAAACCAAATAATCCTGACCCTACTGCTCCAAGTCCAACCATCCACATACCAAATGATGTTATAGCCTCTTGAATCGGTTGCCATATATATCCAAATATGCCCGCTAATATAATCATAAAGAATGATGTCATAATAGGCACTAATCTTCTGCCTCCAAAGAAACCTAATATTTCTGGTAATTTAACATTTTTAAACTTGTTGTAGGTATGACCTGCAACTATACCTGTAATTATACCACCTAAAGTATCAAACTTTAATGTTTTAGCAACGTCTACCCCAAATCTTGCTTCCCATATAGAGCTACTAACTTTAGTTAATACTAAATATCCAATTGCTCCTGCTAATGCTGCTGCTCCATTATCATCATCCGATAAACCAACTGCTACTCCAATTGCAAATATTAATGGCAAATTATCAAATAAAGCTCCACCAGCTGCTGCAAGCCATGCAATATTTAAAAGATCTCCTTGTCCAAGTCTTAACATAAGACCCGCTACCGGTAACGCTGCTATTGGAAGCATTAACGATTTACCGATTCTTTGTAAATAACCTAAAATTGCTTTTCCCATAATTAATTCCTCCTAATTTTTATTTATAAATTAACTTACATAGTAAATTTAAGGCTACATACTAAATATAATTACGAATATTGAACACAAAAAAGAGCCGAAAAGGATATAATAATCCCTTTCGGCTCTTGCTCAACTTATTGATAACACGCCTAAAATTTACGCATATTTAATTTATTGAATTCAGTATATCATGTTATGATATTGTTTTCAATAGTTTTTTTAAAGTAATTTATGTATTTTATGTATTTTTTTAGGTTTAATATTTGAATTATTTCTTTATATTCTGTTGACAACAATAATCAAATATATATATAATTGAATAGACGTGTTACTGTTAAATCAGGCATAAGTTGCTTTTTTAAGTTAACTTATGCTTTTTTAAATTTTATTCAGAATTTTCCGAATATATTGTATTACATATAAATTTTTATACTAATATTTATATGCAATATTAGTAATACTAATAAAATACATAAAGAAAGGATGTGAATTCCTGAATTTTCAGGAAGTATTATGTTTGATTTTATCAAAAATATGTTTAAACCTAATTCAGCTCAAGACACACTTACATTTGTAGCCCCAGTATCAGGTAAAGCAATGCCTTTATCAGAGGTCCCAGATCAAGTTTTCGCTGAGAAAATGGCTGGCGACGGACTTGCTATATTAGCTGAAGGAGATACCTTTGTTGCACCTGCTGATGGAGAGTTAACTTTAGTTTTCAAAACAAAGCATGCTTTTGCAATGACTTTAGCTAACGGAATAGAATTATTAATACATATTGGTATTGATACTGTTTCATTAAACGGTGAAGGTTTTGAACAACTTGCTGAGCAAGGCACTCAAGTTAAGGCTGGTACACCAATAATAAAAATCGATAGAGATTTTATTATTAGTAAGGGTTTATCTCTTATAACACCAGTATTAATCACAAATGTTGATATTACTAAATCAATATCAGCTGTAGAAACTGGAAATGTTATTGCCGGAAAAACTACAGTTATTAACTTTGAAGTTTAATATATAATTTTGAAATATTATTTCAAAAAAAGTAGCTATTAATTTAGCTACTTTTTTGTTTTTCTACGCCTTCTCTATAGATGACTTAAACCGTTCTATATGCATTGCTAAATAAGCAATTTCATCTTTTGTTACTTTTTTATCTAGACCTTTTTCCAAAATTATCGAAGCTTCTTCTGCAATCTTATAGGATACTTTATATCGTTTTTTTATTACACCCATTAAATCATTCTTTATATGATTATCTAATAATATTCTTTCTACCGCAAACCTTATATGAATTAAAAACCTTGCATAATCCAAAGACTCTCTATCTATTTTAATATCTAATCTTTTTTCAACATGTTTCACAATTGTATTACTTAGAGAACTATATTTAATAGTATTAGACAGATTACCATTATTTCTAGCAGAATGTATATGTAGGGCTATAAACCCAGCTTCTCCATTTGGGATTTTAACATTTATAGCATCACCTATTTTTTTTGCTAGCTTAACTGCCAAATTAAACTCTTTTTTATACAAAGTTTGAATTTCAACTAAAAATGGATTTTCAATTTCTTCATTACTTTCTATTCTTGTAATTGCAAAGGATAAATGATCTACTAATCCAATATGTATACTTTCATTTAATTTTTCTCCTAACTCTTCAGAAATATCAACTATAGCTTCTTGGCATAAAGCAAAAAACTCAGGATCAACTCTACTTATAACTTCATTCATATTCCTTTGATTATCTTCATTTTCTATTTTAAATAGTTTTTCTACCATTAATCCTGGATTCAGGGTTTCTCCAAACTTTTTCCCAAAGCCTAAGCCTTTTGCAAACAACACTTTCTCTATTCCCTTATCTCTAACAAGTATAATGTTATTATTAAATACCTTAACTACCACTACCTTATTTTTTAAAATAATACCCATAATTACACCTCATCAGTACATCTTATTAATCTATATGTTTCAGATTCATTTTTCAAACTTTTTATAATATTTTATAAAAAGTAATATGATCTTTCCAACTTCCATTTATAAATAAATACTGTTCATTTATTCCTATTTCCTTAAAACTACATTTCAAAAGCACATTTTTTGATTTATTATTATCTACTAAAGCCGAAGCTTCAATTCTATGTAACTCTAATTCTTCTTTAGAATACTTAAGTAAAAGGTTAACAGCTTCCGTCATATGACCCTTTCCTTGTTCCTTCTTATCTATAGAATATCCTAGAATTCCGCTTTTAAACACACCATATACAATATTAGATATTTTTGCCTTACCTATTAATTTATTATTTTTATATATTCCAAAATCAAAACTACTACCATTAAGTAATTGCTTGTAACTTTCTAGTAATATATCCTTTTGAACTTCATAAGTATAAAAACTGTTATCCCTTGCTGGCTCATAAAGTCTAAGATGTTCCTTATTTCTAATATAATACTGTAAAAGCTCTTCTGCATCATCTGGTGTGAAATTTCTAATTTCTAGGTTTGTTCCAACTATATTCACAAAAGAATTTCTAATTGGCTGAGTGTACTCACTTCTATTTATCCCAAAGCTTAATTCAGCTAAAAATACTCCATTTATAAAAAGATTTTCAGATAAAATCCCCTCTAAAGTAAATCCATAATCTAAGAAAGCTTTTAAATTAGCTTTTTCATTTATTATAAAATTAGCTTTATATATGTTAGCATCTTTAAAAATAGCCCTTAAAATAGTTTTTAAAGTTTCAATTAATAACTCATAATCGTTATCCCTATAGAATTTAAACTTTACATTACATTTTTTATTTTCTTTGTCTAAATCCATAATCGTAAATCTTCCTATTATTATATTACTCTTATCTTTTATCATATAATCGCTTAGCGTTCCTCTAACTAAATCTATATGAATTTCTTTCTTAGCACTCATAACACTTTCTCCTAAGGATATTCTTTTTGAGGCGCTTTCAAAAAAATAATAAACTATCATATTTGTCTATTATTTTTTTCAAAGTGCCTAAAGTCTTCTTTAATACTATTATACAGATAAATATAGTCTTTGCACAACTGAAATTAAAAAATCTTAATTCTAAATTAAATACGCTAATCATACACTTAATTATGTTGTTTAAGCCATACTTTTAAAAATAACAAGTAAATATGTTAGTATATTTTACGCCTTGATTTGTTATTTTCTCAAAGACCTAATGATTATTATATGAGGAGGGATTTTTATTTTTATTTTTAAATTTTTTAAAAGTAGAAAATCCAATCATAAAACTCATTTTAAACTTTCTTTAACTTTAGCTTTTATATTTATCCTCATTGGAGTTTTTTTAGGTTACAAAATTTTTCTTTCACCAAAAACTCCTCCAAAGCAATGGAAATTAACTGATAATGATAAAAAGAGTGTTAAATTTGTTTCTGAGGAAAGTTTAATTAATGAAATTAAAAGCGCTAATAAAATAATTCCACTAGAAATAGAATTCTCCGAAAGCATTATTATAGATGAAAGTTGGGGTAACTTTACTGTATTTAAGAAATTTAAAAAAATCAAGTTTTTTGCTAACTGTTCCTATGCAGTAGATTTATCCAATATTTCAGATAATGATATTAAAGTAAATTCACTTAAAGACGAAGTTGAATTAGTTCTTGAATATCCTAAAGTTTTTAGTGTAGATTTAGATGAGGATAAAACAATTTATGAAGAAGTTAATAATGGCTTTTTTAGATTTGGAGATGTTATTTTAACTGCTGAAGAACATGGTGTAATTGAAAGAGAGGTTTCTAAAAGTTTCGAAAAGAAAATGGAAGATCCTGAAATTTATGATAAAGCTGTTTCAAATACAACCTTAGCTTTAGAAAAACTCCTTAATCAAATTACAGGCAGTAAACTATCTGTTAAAGTAACCTTCAAAGAAAATTAACCACTCCTAGGAGTGGTTAATTTTTTCTTTAATACTTTCTTTACATAATCTAACCATTTCTCTCATTTCATCCTCTTCAATTATATAAGGAGGATTAAAATAAAGAACATTTCCTATTGGTCTTAGCACTATACCTTTTTTAAGTCCTATTTTATATATTTCATAACCAATTCTCTCTTCATGAGGGAAAGGATCTTTATTTTTCTTATCTTTAACAAGCTCTATAGCATTTATTAACCCTATACTTCTTATTTCTCCAATCCAAGGATTATCTGAGAGTTCCTCTTTTACTATCTTATTTAGTAATAATGCTTTTTTATTTATCATTTCAATAACATTATCCTCTTCAAACATTTTAAGAACTTCAAGCGCAACTGCACAGCCTAATGCATTCCCTGAATAAGTATGTGAATGTAAAAAGGCCTTACCATCATTATAATCGCCATAAAAAGCATTATATAATTTATTAGATGTCATAACTACAGACATAGGTAAATAGCCTGCTGTTAACCCTTTTGATAAGCACATAATATCAGGGCTTATTCCGGCATGTTCACAAGCAAACATCTTACCCGTTCTCCCATACCCTACAGCAATCTCATCTGCAATAATATTAATATCATATTTATCACATAACACTCTTAATTTTTTTAAATATATTGGGGAATAAATTTTCATACCTGCTGCCCCTTGTATAATGGGTTCTATAATAACTGCTGATATATCCTCATGATTTTCTCTTAAAGTTTTATCCATATGTTCAAAACACTCTGAATTACACTCATCTCTATGTTTTTTATATGGACATCTATAACAATCTGGGCCTTCCACCCTTAACGTATCTATCATCAAAGGTTTATATACCTTACTATACCTATCTAAATCACCAACAGATAATGCTCCTAAAGTTTCTCCATGATAAGCATCACTAAGGCCTACAAACCTCTTCTTTTTTTCTTTTCCTATTTGTTGATGATAATGAAAGCTCATTTTCAAAGCAACTTCAACTGCTGATGATCCATTATCAGCAAAAAATACTTTTTCTAATCTGTCTGGTGTTATTCTTACTAACCGTTCACTTAATTCTATAGCTGGTATATTAGAGAAATTTGCAAATATAACATGTTCTATTTTATTTATTTGATTCATAATTGCACTATTAATTCTTTTATTTGAATGACCAAATAAGTTACACCACCAAGAACTAATTGCATCTAAATATCTATTTCCATCTATATCATAAATATATAGCCCTTCACCCTTTTCAATAACAATAGGTTTAAGATCTTCATAATCCTTCATTTGAGAAGCAGGATGCCAAATATACTTTAAATCTTTATCTACTAAATTCATTACTCCACCTTCATACTATTTATTTATAATATTTATCAACAAATTAAAATTGAAATAATTATCCACAATTTGATTTCTTTCATCCACAAAAGGTATTTCAAAAAAGTTATTAACACCCGTTAAAACTTTTATAGTCTCTTTGTTATCCTTGTGGATAATATTTTGTGGATTATATCCATTTAATACAATTGCCTTAACCTTAATTCCTATTGATTCTAAATATTTAACCGTTAGTGTTGTATGATTAATTGTTCCAATCTCTGCTCTTGCTATTAATATGGTTTCTAAATTCAAAACTTTTATTACATCTTCTAATAAAATAACTTCATCATCTTTAATTTTCAAAGGACATATAATTCCTCCGCTACCTTCAACAACTAAACACTCATATTTTTCTTTAAGATTTTTATAATCATTTTTAATCTTATCTAATGATACCTCTATATTTTCTATTCTTGCTGCTAAATGAGGTGAATAAGGATTTTTCAATATATACGAAACCATATTACTGTACTCTTCTTCAATACCAGAAACATTACACACTTCTTCCGCATCTCCAGGAATTAATTTATTACCCTCTTCTCTTGCTCCACTTAATGCAGCTTTAAAATATCCCGCATTTATCCCATTATCTCTTAAAGATTTAATAATTAAACCTGTAACAAAAGTTTTTCCAACATCAGTATCTGTACCTACTATAAATATTGATTTATTCATTACTTCACCTTTAACCCTAAATCTAAAATCATTTTTCTATCAGCTTCAATATTATTTCCACAAGTAGTTAATAAATTTCCGGTTATTGTAGCATTTGCACCACTTTTAAATGCATTTTCTCCATAATTGGTTAATAAGTTTCTGCCTGCTGCTAACCTTATGTTCGCCTTTGGATTAATAAATCTAAATATTGCTATCGTTCTTAGTATTTCTTCCTCAGTTAAGTTTACCTCATTTTCTAAAGGCGTTCCCTTTATTGCCATAAGCACATTTATTGGTATTGATAAAATTTTTAACAGTCTTAATTCTATCGCCATATCAACTCTATCTTCTTTTGATTCACCCATACCAATTATTCCACCTGAGCAAACTTCAAGACCAACTTCCTTGGCTGATAATATTGTATTAATTCTATCTTCATAACTATGAGTGCTACATATATTGCTATAATATTGTTTTGAAGTTTCTATATTATGATGATATCTTTTAACCCCTGTTTTCTTTAGTGTAATTAATGATGACTTTTCTAATATTCCATGAGATGCACATAAACTTATACTACATTCATCATTTAACCTTTCATAATAATTTATTACTCTTTCAAAGTCATTACCTACTAGCCCTTTTCCAGATGTTACAATAGAAAATCTATCTACTCCAGCCTGTTCATTTTCCTTAGCCATAGATTTTATTTCATCATAGGATAATAATTTATATTCATTCACTCCTGTATTAAAGTAAATAGACTGAGCACAATATTTGCAATCCTCAGAGCATCTTCCACTTTTCCCATTAATAATTGAACATAAATCTACCTTATCCCCAACCAGTACTTCTCTTATTTCATTAGCACAACTATACAATTCTTCTTTTGGCTCTAAATATAGCCTTAAAGCCTCTATCTTTGTAATTTCATATCCCTGCAGCACTCTATCCTTCAAGCTACAAACAAAACTCATTCATCTCCCTCCTTCTACTTAATCCATTAATCCAAGCTTATTTAATATAGGTATAACTCTAACCCCTACAAGTGAAATTAATAATGTCAAAACTAAATCTCCACCTATAAAAGGTAAGAATCCTATTGCAACTACCTTCCATACTGAATAAGCTTTTCCCAAATAAAAATTCATTACTATATACATATAAATTAATCCTAATACATAAATAGCCCCAAGCCCACAAACACAAGCTATAAATATGTTTTTAACTGTTACATCTTTTAACTTCTCGCTAATTATGCCTATAATATAAGCCCCTACTATAAACCCAAGCAAATATCCAAATGTTGGTTTAAATATATATTGAGGTCCTCCACCTTGCGTAAATACTGGAATTCCTATAAGTCCTATTGCTACATATAATATTTGGGCAATGGCACCTCTCTTGGCACCAAGTAATATTGCTCCTAATGCACAGAAGAAATATTGCAAAGTAAATGGCACTATAGGTAATGGAATTCTTATAAATGCCCCCACCGCTGTAAGTGCTGCGAACATTGATATCAAAACTAAATCTCTTGATTTTAAATTCATATTAATCCTCCTAAATATATTTCGACTATCAAACTATATTTAGGATTTTATACCTATCTTTTTCCATTGTCAACCACATTTTTAATTATCGGTCGACAATACCTTGTTTAAATTTGTTTTTATAGTTTATTATTTTATAAATGGTTATAATAATCCTAAGAGGTGATATTATGAAAAAAATTATTTTAGCTGGAGGTTGCTTTTGGGGTGTTGAAGAGTTCTTATCAAGAATAGACGGTGTTGTAAATACCGAAGTTGGCTATGCAAATGGTAAAACTGTGAATCCTACTTATGAAGATATTTGTAATGGTAATACTTACTTTGCAGAGGTGTGCATGGTAACTTATGATGAAAGCAAGCTTAAATTTGAAATGTTATTAGATGAGTATTGGGGTATTATAAACCCGACTTCTTTAAACAAGCAAGGAAATGATGTTGGAAGTCAATATAGAACAGGAATTTATTACTTTGATGAAAGTGATTTAGATACAATTATCAAGAGCAGAGAAAATATTCAAACTAAATATGAAAAGAAAATTGTTACTGAAGTTGAATCTATTAAAAATTACTATACAGCAGAAAAATACCATCAAAAATATCTAAAAAATAATCCTAATGGTTATTGTCATATAAAATTTTAATAATTGTAAAAAGGCAAAGTGAAAAAATTCACCTTGCCTCTTACTATGTACTATTAAAACAACTCTACTATTTTAATATTCTAAACTATATTTCTTAGGAAATATTTCTTTTTACCTTCTCTAACTTCTACTAGTTAGTTGCCAATATATCCTTAATAACTTCTCCACCTATAATCATTCCTGCAACTGGTGGCACAAATGAAATACTCCCTGGAGTTTGTCTCTTTGGCTTAATTTTCTTTTCAACTTCTACTTCACTAGATACTTTGGCATTTTCAGCTTTAACCACTGATTCTGGTCCTTTGTTTGGTCTAGTTGGAACTTCTTGTGAATAAACTACTTTTAATTTCTCTATTCCTCTTTTTCTAAGCTCATGTCTCATGACCTTAGCTAAAGGACATACTTTTGTGTCATATACATCTGCTACTTCAAACTTTGTTGGGTCCATTTTATTGCCCGTCCCCATTGAACACATTATTTTTATATTCTTCTTAGTACAATATTCTACTAATGCCAATTTAGCTGTTATTGTATCTATAGCATCAACTACATAATCAGTATCCTCTGGTATTATATCTTTTATATTCTCTGCTGTTACAAAAATTTGTTTACTAGTAACATTACATTTACTATTTATAGAAAGAACTCTTTCTTTCATAACTTCTACTTTCACTCTACCAACAGTGGCTTCTGTTGCATGTATTTGTCTATTTAAATTTGTTATACATACAGTATCATCATCTACTAAAATTAGATTACCAACACCTGCTCTAGTTAATGCTTCTACTGTGAAGCTACCTACTCCCCCTACTCCAAATACTACTACTTTTGCATTTCTTAATTTCTCTATTGCTTCACTGCCTACAAGCAATTCTGTTCTAGTTAATGAGTTTTGCGACATCCATACCTCTCCTTTATATAACACATTAAAATAAATACTACTTAATATGCATAATTTATTCTTTATTTTAGCCTATTCTATGTAGATATACAAGATTATTATGTATATAATACTTATTAGGTTAATAATTTAATTATCCTAATTTTTTTTTGGAGGATTTTAATATGACTTTAGGAATTATAAGTGCAATGTCAGAAGAATTAGAACTTCTTTTAACTGATATGAAATTAGAAAATAAGATAACAAAGGCTAACATGACTTTTCATCAAGGTAAACTTTGGGGCAAGGATGTAGTCGCAGTAGTAAGTGGTATTGGTAAAGTTAATGCTGCTGTTTGTGCTCAAATTTTAATTTCAGAATATAAAGCAGATTCTATAATTAATGTAGGAGTTGCTGGTGGTATTGGTAAAAACATATATCCAGGTGATGTTGTTGTTGCTACAGATTTAGTTCAACATGATATGGATACAACAGTATTTGGAGATGCATATGGTCAAGTACCAAGATTAGATACTTTTGCTTTTAAATGTGACGATAATTTAGTAAGAGTTGCTTTAGAAGCTTGCAAAGAAATTTCCGAAATAAATACTTTTTCCGGAAGAATAGTTTCAGGAGATCAATTTATATCAAGCCTTGAAAAAATCCAATGGTTTGAAAAAGAATTTAAGGCTATTTCATGTGAAATGGAAGGTGCAAGCATAGCTCATGTTTGTTACTTGAATGATGTTCCTTGCGTTGTTATAAGGTCAATATCTGATAATGCTAACAATGGAGCTCATATGGATTATGAAAAATTCATACCTCTTGGTGTTAGAAACTCAACTACCATTTTAAAAACAATGATAAATAAATTATAAGAAAATAAGAGCATTAAAAAATACCTATAGGCTGAACATATTAAAAAACATGTTTAGTCTGTAGGTATTTTTTTCACCCTATTTTTAAAGTTACTTTTCCATTTAAGGCATCCTAAAATACAGAAACCAACCCTTATATATTAATTACCATCTTTAGTGTCCATAATTAAAGAAATCTCTTCTTCTCTAACACATCCATTGAACCTATTTTTTAAATCTAGTGCCTTTCTACACTTTAATAACAATGCAATTCCTAAAACCGGAATAATTACATATAGTGCAATCTTTAATATAAAATTCTCAGGAACAATTATAAAAAACACTAAGAAATTATTTGCTGCATGCATGAACATAGAAATATATAATGACCTGGTATAGTAATATACTGTTGCAATTACTAATCCAAGAACAAACGCATTTAATCCTTGTGGTAAGTTACCGTGTATCAATCCAAATATAAGAGAAGAAACTATTATAGCTTTTTTAGGAGAATATTTTTTAAGCATTCCATTCAAAATTATACCCCTAAAAATAATTTCTTCAAAAACAGGTGCGATTATAACAATTTCAACAAATAAAAGTATCCATGATGAATTGTTAATTAACTCATTAAGTTCTTTTAAAGACTCACTTGGAACTGAAGATTCTAATATTTCAAGGATTTCATTTAAAATTCCATACTTTATCATGATAAATGAGACTATTAATCCAGCGCAATATATATAATCTTTTTTAGTTATACCTATAGCTATTGAATTATACCTACTACTATCATCTTTAGCCTTCATCATTTTAATAATTATGATAACACCAATGAATTGGATTACCAAATCATTTACTAAAGCTCTAAACCAAGTAAATCTATTAATTACCTCTCCATAAATACTTGTTTCAATTAAATTTGGTATTATCCCCAAAATACCTGCTACAATTTGAAATATTATTATGATCCCTATTGCTTTCCAAAAACCAATTTCCTCTATTCCTATTTCCCCTCCACTCAACTTATGAATTGAACTTTTTTTAATCAAATTCATTTATACCCCTCCAACTTCTAGTTTATAGCTATAAAAAATAGATAAATGTACATTCCCTACATTATAATATTATTATATAAATCTTCTTTTAAATTTTTGTCCATATTTAGTACTTGTACAGATTCCCCAAACTTATTAGTATAAATATCTATAACAAAGTTACATACATTTATTTTCCTCTTGAATGGGCTTTCTCTCATAGTTATAGATTGAATACTACTTTGCTTTATTATAATACTAGATTTTACTAAACTCCCGCTAGTAGCAAGTATAGTTTCTTTACCTATTCCTAAGGATGTATTTCTATAGTTTATATATTGAAAAATAATATTTGCTACTAATATAAATAATACCACTATCATTTCTAGCATTATTGGCATTTTACTTATAAAAATAGCTATCGGCACAAATATAGCTGCTAAAATTAAAGTTGTTTTAGTAATAAATAATGGTATTGCTTTTTTAGGTGGTTTACTAACGTCTCCATTAAATGCTAGTTGAGGTATTAAACTATTTATTACTTCTTCTATAAACTTCTTATTAGCTATAGGATAAATTAATGCTTTTTCATTTTTCTCATCCCCATATCCAATAGTAATTGCTTCTATAGTAAAAATTCCAAGAATTTGTTGTAATATACCTTGTTTGTATCTTAATGCATGTATCTTCTTAATAGGTAATGCATATTCTTTTTTATTAAGTAATCCATAACTAATTGAAATATTTATACCATCTGATATTATAGTATAATTATAAAGCCTTATATTTTCATATAATATAAAAATAACTGTTATTAAAATATATATAACAACCAATAGTCCAAACCCACCTAATATTAATGTTGCCGTGGATTGTCCCAATATTCCGTCCATATTCACATAACTATCTATTGCCTCAGTAATAGGTAGTGATAATCCATCCTCTACTTGTTTCATAAATTGCATTACAATAAACAAAGCACCTAAAGCTCCTATTAGTTTACCTTTAGTAATTGCATATATTAATAATTCTTTTCCTGTAATTACCTTCTTAATAATATCTTTATTATCTATTTTTATATCTTCTTCATCTACAGCTTTATTATTTTTCAAAATAATATTTTTCAGTTCTTTCGCTTCATCCATTTTAATTTTTAGCTTAATTTCTGATTTCTTTATTTTTGAAGCCCCTGTATCAATCTTAGCTGAACAAGTGTTAAATATTCTATCAAATATAGATATTCCTATATCTATTGTTGTTATTTTATCAAAAGGAATTTTCATTTTCTTCTTTTCTATTATTCCTTTATTATAAATTAGACTATTACCTTCAACCTGAAATTTCACTAAATTCCAATTTACTATAGATATTATTATTACTAATACAATTCCGCCCCCTAGTACTGGATATATCCACCACTCATTCCTCCAGTTTACAAAGGCTAAAATAATTAAAAAATAGGATTCTCTAAATAATTTTATTATATTTTCTATTATATAAATCCAATGATTTTTTCTTAATTCTTTAAACATTATCATCTTCCTTTTCTGATAATATTTTTTCATCAACCTCTAAATCTTGTCCTAATTTTTCTGCTTCGACTTTTTCTTTCACTTTATTATTTAGATACCTACTTATTTCTTCCGCTCTACATAACTCAATATTAGGAATCTTATTTGTTCCACCCGCAGTATTTATTTCAACATCAGCCAGTTTTAAAAATCTATTTATTGGACCTTGCTTAAACTCTATATGTTGAATTCTTACTATAGGTATCAATACTGTTTTTCTGAAAAATATACCTTCCTGAAATTCAATTTTATCCTCATCTATTAAGTAACTCCATTGCTTAAACTCAAAAATCGGATATATTATTGAATTTAATAGACTTAATAATATTATGATTCCTATAGATATCTCTAATCCTAATTTCACACCTTTAAACGTTAATAATATGAAATTATTTTTTATTAAGAAATATCTTGTAGTTAGGAGTATCCCACTTATTATTATAGTGAAAATAATCCTTGCAACGAACCAAGATTTTATAGAATTTTTATTTAGCTTTTCATATTGCATTACTTTATCCCCCTGTAATTATTACTTGTTCTGTTAAAAATCAAGTTGTTTTTTCATATCAGCTTAACAGCCTTCATCAACTCCTATTATATTTTAACATATTATAACATTATCATTTATATAAAATATATTTATACTAATATATTTCTGCCCAAATAAAAAAACTATTCCTAAGAAATAGTCCTTTTAAAATAATTATATATTTTTATTTTTTCTTGGCTTAGTACATTTATTTAAGTTTATGAACAAACAGCCCACTTCTTGGCTTTGGTTCAAACCAAGTTGATTTAGGTGGCATTTTTTGTCCATTATCTGCAATATTCATAATATCATCTATAGTTGTTGCAAACATTGAGAAACTTACCTTCATATCTGTATTTGCTCTTTTTTCTAATTCTTTTAATCCTCTTATGCCGCCAATGAAAGCTATTCTACTAGATTTTCTTGGGTCTTCTATCCCTAAAATTGGTCTTAAAATATTGTTTTGTAGTATTGAAACATCCAATCTATCTACTGGATTTTTATCATTATATGTTCCCATCTTCGCTTCTAATTCATACCAACTTCTATCTAAATACATACCAAATATATGCTTTTTAGCAGGCTTCACTGCTTCATTGTTTTCAGAATGTTTAACAACAAAATTTTCTTCTACTTTTTGTAAGAACTCTCTTGAAGTAAGTCCATTTAAATCTTTAACTGTTCTGTTATAATCTAAAACTTTAAGTTCATTATCTGGATATGATATTGATAAAAAGAAATTAAACTCCTCGTCTCCTGAATAACTTTCATTTTGAACTCGCCTTAAATGTCCTACTTTCACTGCTGAAGCCGATCTATGATGACCATCTGCAATATATAAGTACTCTACAGTTTTAAATAATTTCTCTAATTTATTAACCACTTTACTATCATCAATTAACCAAACTATATGTCCATTCCCATCTTCTGATACAAAATCATATATCGGCTCTTTTTTTACCCACTTATTAACTATTTCTGATATTTCATTATTCGCTCTATATGTTAAGAAAATTGGTCCTGTGTTAGCATCACAATAATCAACATGATTAACTCTATCTAATTCTTTAGCTTCCACTGTTAACTCATGCTTTTTAATAATGTTATTTACATAATCATCAATAGAAGTACAAGCTACAAGCCCTGTTTGTCCTCTTCCATTCATAACTTGCCTATAGATATAAAAACAAGGCTTTTCATCTTGAATATATTGTTTGTCCTTTATCATTTTGTTTAGATTATCTCTTGCTTTTTCATATACAACATTATCATACATGTTAACATCTGCATCTAAATCTATTTGAGCTTTATCCACATGTAAAAATGAATATGGATTGTCCTTAACCATTTCTCTTGCTTCTGCAGTATCCATAACGTCATATGGAAGCGCTGCTATTTTCGAAGCTAATTCCTTTATTGGTCTTATTGCCCTAAAAGGCTTAACTATCGCCATAATTCCCCTCCTATTTCTATAACTAGTCATATTTAAAAATATTAGGCCAATGTGCTAGTCTCCTTTGCACTTTGACCTGCTATTTTCCTAAATTTCTTATCTAATTTTAAAGAAATCCTTAATTATTGTTACAACTTCTTCTCCAATTCTATCTTGAGCTTCTCTTGTTGATGCTCCTATATGTGGAGTAACACTAACTCTTGGATGATTTACTAATGTTTCATTTACAGTTGGTTCTTGTGCGAAAACATCAATTCCAGCTCCTGCAACTTTTCCGCTATTTAAAGCTTCAAGTAAAGCATCTTCATCAACAACCTTGCCTCTTGCACAGTTAACTATATAAACCCCATCTTTCATCATATCTAATTCTTTTTTTCCTATTAATGGTCCATCATTTTTATCATATGGAACATGTAATGATATAAAATCTGAAGTCTTAAGAACTTCTTCTAATGATAAGAAATCATTTTTTAACCCTTCTTGCTTTCCTAATAAATCATTATATACAACTTTCATTCCTAAAGATTCTGCCTTTTTGCCTAAAGATCTACCTATTCTACCCATCCCCACTATTCCTAGAGTTTTAGAGCCAAGCTCTGTTCCCTGATATTTCTTCTTATTCCACTCACCATTTCTCATAGTATAATTTGATGTCCCTAAGAATCTTGCTACTGCAAACATATGAGCTAAGGCTAGTTCTGCCACTGAATCCGAGCTTGCATTTGGTGTATTTTTAACCTTTATTCCTTTTTTATGAGCATGGATAATATCAATATTATCTACACCAACACCTGCTCTAATAACTAATTTTAGTTTACCTTCTGATGCCAGGTCTAAAACATCTGCTGTTATTTTACTGGCTGATCTTACTACCACTGCATCAAATTTTTTTAATTCTTCCCCAAGAACTTCTTTTTGATAAAATTCATTTACTACCTCAATTCCAGCTGAAACTAATTTATCAATTGCCCCTTGTTGTAGTCCGTCACTTGTTAACACTCTATACATTTTTTATTTGCCCCCTTTTAAAGAAGAGTTTAGAGTGCACCCACATCTCTAAACTCATTTTTACCCATTGTGTTGAATATTGCTTTTACTAGGAATCTTTTTTAAATACTTTAATCTTCTAATTCTAAAATTTCATTAATATTTTTTAATAACTCATTTATATCTTCTACTGTACAATCTGCCATATGAGCTATTCTAAATGTCTTATCTTTTAAGCTTCCATATCCATTAGCTATTTGGAAACCTCTTTCCCCTAAAGCCTTATTTAAGGCTCCTACATCTATACCCATACTATTTTTAATATTAGTTACCGTGTTAGATAAGTATGCTTCATCTGAAAACAATTCAAAATGTTTAGCTCCCCATGCTCTAACTATTTTAGCCATTTCAATATGCCTATCAAATCTATTTTCTATACCTTCTTTATTCACTATAAAATCTAATTGATAATCTAATGCGTACATATGTGATATAGATGGTGTTGAAGGATATTGGTAATCCTTCTTTTGAATATATTTATATAATGCTAAAAGGTCTAAATAGAAACCTCTATTTGGAACCTTTTCCGCTCTTTCTTTTGCTTTCTGCGAAAATGTACATATAGCCATTCCAGGTGGCAATCCAATTGCCTTTTGGGTTGAAGTTATACAAACATCTATCCCACACTTGTCTACTTCAATTTTTGAACCAACTGCGGAACTTACTGCATCAACTATATATATTACATCTGGATACTTTTTAACAACTTCACCAATTGCTTCAATTGGATTCATAACGCCTGTTGACGTCTCATTATGAGTTACCGCAACTAAGTCATACTTTCCTGTTTTTAAGGCTTCATCAACCATTTCTGGTGTTATAGCCTTTCCCATTTCTACTTCAAATAAATCTGCAGCTACATTGTTAGTTATAGCCATTTCGTACCATCTCTTTCCGAATGCCCCTACGGAAAATACAGCTGCTTTTTTTGCTGTACAAGATCTGATAGCACCTTCCATTAACCCACTACCTGAGGTTGTTGAAAGTAAAATCTCACTTTCTGTGAAAAATACTTTTCTCATATTATCACTAATTCTTCTTTGAATTGCAGATGCATCCTTGCCTCTGTGTCCTATCATAGGTTTTGCCATTTGTTCTAAAACTTCTGGTTTAACCTCAACTGGACCTGGAATAAATAATTTTTTATGCAATTTTTAGTCCCCCCGATTTTTATGAATTTTATTTACAGCTTATTTCTTGTTGTATATTTTACTACCTTTACCTTTTTTATACAACTATTTTCTCTTGCATATTTATAATTTTTTCTCAATTTAATTCTAATAATGGGCTAATCATTCATTTATATATACTGAATGATTAACCCATATTATTAAAGTATGTTTGTATATATATTTAGATACTTATTATTTAAATAATCCAAGAAATATTTTGTATTAATTTCTTCACCAGTTATATTTTTTATTAATTCTTCTGGAGTATATATGCTTCCATGTTTATGAACATTTTCTTTTAGCCATTCATGAACTCCACTTAAGTTTCCTACTGAAATTTCTTTAAAAATATTTGGTTCATCTTGTAACAATTTATTTAGCATTTGAGCTCCATAAACATTTCCAAGTGCATAACTTGGAAAATATCCAAATGATCCATCAGCCCAATGCATGTCTTGAAGAAGACCCTCTGCATCATTTGATGGTTCTACGCCTAAATACTCTTTATATTTTTCATTCCAAACCCTTGGTAAATCGCCAACTTCAATTTCCCCATTTATTAAAGATTTTTCTATTTCATATCTTATAATTATATGCAGGCTATATGTTAACTCATCTGCCTCTGTTCTTATTAATGAAGGCTTAACATAATTTATCGCCTCATAAAATTCATCTAAAGTTGTATCTTTAAATTCTGGGAAATATTTCTTTGCTAAAGGTAAGAAATAAGTCCAAAATTCCTTGCTTCTACCTACTATATTTTCATAAAATCTTGATTGAGATTCATGTATCCCCATAGATACCCCTGTCCCAAGCTTTGTATTTTCAAGTGAATCAGGAATATCTTGTTCAT
Source organism: Clostridium gasigenes (assembly GCF_900104115.1). Lineage (GTDB taxonomy): Bacteria > Bacillota > Clostridia > Clostridiales > Clostridiaceae > Clostridium > Clostridium gasigenes. The sequence goes on along the minus strand of NZ_FNJM01000018.1, from coordinate 32,177 downwards.
ATATACCATGTCCACCTTCATGAATAGAGCTTAATAAGGCTGATGAAAACTCATTTTCATAATAATGAGTTGTTAACCTCACATCATGGCTTCCCATATCTAAAGTAAATGGATGTACACTTACATCTAGTCTACCTGCCTCAAAATCAAATCCCATTTTCTTTAACACTTCAATTGAAAATTTTTCTTGTGCTTCAACAGGAAATTTTCCACTGAAAATATCTTTACTTATCTTTTTATTACTGTTTTTTATTTTATTTAATAATTCTACTATTCCATCTCTAAGTTCCCCAAAAATAACATCTAACTTCTCAACTGTTATTCCCTTTTCATACTTATCTAAAAGAGTATCATATTTATTCTCTTTATATCCCCAGTAGTTTACAAATTCTTTTTGATATTCAACTACCTTTTCTAAATGAGGTTTAAAAATACTAAAATCTGATTTTTCCTTAGCCTCTTCCCAAGCTGCTTCAGATTTAGAAGCTATAACTACATACTCTAAATACTTATCTTTAGGGATTTTTTTTGTTTCATCATAATTTCTTTTTAGGTTTTCTATCATAACTTTATCTACCAAATCCAATTGCTTCATTTCGCCTTTAAAGAACTCTATAAACTCTGCTACCTTTTCCCCAGTAGTTAATTTAAATTCCTGCTCTGATAAATATTCTAATACTCCAACTCTTGAATCTAAAGATTTTTTAGGCATATATGTTTTCATATCCCAATAAAGTAACCCTATTGCTTTTGTTAATTTTTCAATGTCCCCAATATAACTCTTAACTTCATTTAATTTTTCTTTTATTTCTAAATTCATTTTAACATCTCCATTCTTATTTTCATTTTGTATACTATTATCCATATTTTAACTTGTAATATCAACTATAATTTAAAATATATTAAAAATTCGCCTACACTTTTTCAAGTATAGGCGAATTATACATATTTTTTGAAGTTTCCTAATTATTATCTTCCCACTCATAATCAAATGTTATTATTGATTCTGTTTCTCTACAATATTTTACACATCTACATTGTCCTAAATGTCTTGGACATCTATAACATAAACAACCTGTGTCATCACCCCTACAAATACCTTTCTCAAGTTCTGGACAATATTTGCAATTAACTCCATTTCCTGCTGGCATATGGTTTTCCTCCTATATTCTATAAATATCAAATCAGTATGCTAGTGTATTTTTCATAATACTTCATAGGCAGAAGCATCAAATAGTACAACTAGCAAGGTCATCTGTCTACTTTCTTTTGCACAAAACATCCATAATATCTTTGACTTGTTATTTATTTTTATGTGCCTAATTATTTTACTACTAAATTATATAAAAATATAGACTAATTCAAAGTAACACTTTTTATAAATATCCATACATTGTTATTACAAGAAGCTTTTCGTTCATTGGTAAATCAAAAAGACTTCTAACTCCCATCTATATAGACTTTAAGGGATCCCTTAAGATCCCTCTCTCTTCTCAAAAAAAAAAGAAGGTTCAATCCTCAAATTGAATCTTCCTTTTATGTTTATTAATTATACTCTACACTATAAAAACATTTTGAATACTACTAAAAATATAACACCTGGCACACCTAAGAACCCTGCTATTAATGCTGTTACTGCATTAATTCCAATATAGAAACCAACATATGTGCCTAAATAATTTGCTACATATAACAGCACTATTCCTATAACTCCATTTAGTAGTATTTTTAAAGGCCATTTTAATAATTTAATAGTTAAATATAATAATACTAACCCTACTAGTCCATAAAATATCATTTCTAAATCCATATAAATATTCCACTCCTTTGTACATTATACTAACATAACAACTACATTATAACTATGTTATTAGTTTGAAAAAAATAACAAGTCAACATACAAAATAGACTATCATATTCGCTTTTTTTTAATCTCCAATTAATAGAATGTAGTTATTGCTCTAGTTATTTGTCTTTCTTTTGCTAAACTTAATAAATATTCATATCTTTTCTTTGCTGCTTCCTGTGAATATATAGCTACTTCTATAAGTTGAGGATCATTAACACTTTCAAACATACAACTAGCTACTTGCATTTCTAATTTTGCGTCTTCTATACCGTCTATAATTTGTTGATCTTCTTTGCTATAGTCTATTTTACCCATCAAAAATTCCACAATCAAATTTTTATTCATATAAAACCCCTCCAAAATACTTTCTATTTAGTTTATTGCCATAAATTAGAAAATATATTCAAAATATATCCTTTTTTAAAATATATATTTATATTTTGAAGATTCCTTATACAAAATAGATTTAAATTTCTTTTCTTCCCTCTAATGCCTTTGATAAAGTTACCTCATCTGCATATTCTAGTTCTCCACCAACTGGAAGACCTGATGCTATTCTTGTGACTTTGACTTCTAAAGGTTTAAGAACTCTTGATATATACATAGCGGTTGCCTCACCTTCTATGTTTGGATTTGTAGCAACTATTACTTCTTCTATATTTTCTCTCATTCTTGACACAAGTTCTCTTATTTTAATATCTTGTGGACCCCTTCCTTGCATTGGCGAAAGACTTCCATGAAGAACATGATACACTCCATTAAATTCTTTAACCCTTTCAAGTGTCATTATATCCCTTGGTTGCTCAACTACACATATAAGATTTTGATTTCTATTTGGATTTGAACATATTGCACAAGGATCTTTATCAGTAAAGTTTCCGCATACTCTACAGTATTTTATTGTGCCTCTAGCTTTAACTAAAGCTGCTGCAAACTCTTTAACTTCTTCCTCTGGAAGATTTAAAATATGTAATGTTAATCTTTGAGCTGTTTTTTTACCAACACTTGGTAATTTAGCAAATTCTTCTATTAATTTCTCTATTGCAATTGGATAAAAATCCATATAATACACCTCTCCTCTATACATTAAGGAACCAAAATAAAATAATAGTCATCATGATATATATTTATTCTTATATCCCTATATATTTTGAAATTAAGAAAAGGAGAAATTATAGATAACTTTCAGTTAAACTGAGTTCACCTTAATTCCTCCACTTCCTATGTTTTTCTCTAGATATCTAAAAAATAAATAATCAGATCTCTTACTTAGAACATTCCTGGTATATTCATTCCACCAGTCAATTTACCCATTTTACTTGAACTTTCATCCTCAGCTTTTCTTAAAGCTTCGTTTACTGCACTTAGTACTAGATCTTCTAACATTTCAACATCATCAGCATCTACTACTTCTGGTTTTATATTTATTGCTATAACTTCTTTCTTTCCGTTAGTTTTAACAACTACGGCTCCGCCTCCAACTGATGCTTCAAACTCTTTAGTTTCAAGTTCTTTTTGCATCTTTTCCATATCTTGTTGCATTTTTTGTGCTTGTTTCATTAAGTTACCCATATTTCCCCCACCGAAACCGCCTGGAAATCCACCTTTAGCCATAAAAAAATCCTCCTCTTTCATAATGCATATTAACTAATATTGTTTTTAATATGCCTAAGGGACCTTCAAATAAATAACAAGTAATTATACTAATCTATCTTTATGTCCCTAAAATCTATCTATAATTATATATTATTTTTATTAATTTTACTATAATTATCCTACCTTATTTTCTCTAGATAATTTCAAAAAATAATAAACCAACTCATTCCCATACTATTTTTTCAGGTACCTTGTTCTTATTCATCTAAAAAATCTACTAATCCTGATCCTAGAGTTTCTAAAAGTTGCTCTTCTGTTGATTTTTCTTCATTTGCTGATTCATCAACGGAGAATGCTACTTTTATATCTTCTCTAAATATTTCAGCAAATACTTCATTTATTACCTTTTTATTATCCGTTTTATCCAATCTATCCTTATTAAATCTGTACTCTTCTTCATATTGTATAGTTACAATACCATTAATACAAGATACAGGCTTTCCAGTAAGAATTGATGCATATATTATCATTGCTCTTCTTGCCTTAAATTTTTCTAAAATATCTTTCCAAGACCTTTGAACATCATTTATTGTAACCTTTGAATTTACATTACCTTGAAGAAAAGCCGCACTTGATTGTGGCTGACTAGCTCTTGTTTGCTGTCCCAATTGTTTTTTGCCTGGGTTTTCCCCAGTGTTTGCTTGTTGATTTGTTCCTGATTGAACAACCTTAAGGCTACCATTTTTAAGTCCTTCTTCTAATTTATTTAGTCTTGCTAAAATTATCTCATTAGAAGTATCATATTCTACTTTACACATTTGTATTGCAGCTAGTTCTAAATATAATCTTGCTTGCTTACTTAACTTAGCATTTCCTTCTGCCTCTTGAAGTATTCGTATAGCTCTCATTACTTCTTCAACTCTAATTCGTGCTCCTTGTTCTTTAATTAAAGCTATATTTTCTTCTGCCATATCTAAAACTTCTTCTGGGTTATTTGTTACCTTTACCATTAAAATATTTCTATAATGACCCACTAAGTCTTTTATAAACAAATAAATATCCTTACCTGCATAAACAACTTCATCTATTATATTCATAGCTTTTTCTATATTTTTATTAGTTATTGCACCAGTCAAAGTGAATAAATGCTCGTTTGTAACAAGTCCTAGCATATTAATTAAGCTATCATATTCAATAGCGCCATCGCCCATAGCTATAGATTGATCTAATATACTTTGCGAATCTCTCATAGCTCCATCAGATACTCTTGCAATAAGAGCTAAACTTTTATCATCTGCAGCTATATTTTTATCTGTTACTATGGCTCTAAGCCTCTCAATAATATCTTTATTACTAATTCTTTTAAAATCAAATCTTTGACATCTTGATAATATTGTAATAGGTAGTTTTTGTGGATCTGTAGTTGCCAATATAAATATTACGTTACGTGGTGGTTCTTCTAAAGTTTTAAGGAATGCGTTAACAGCCCCAGTTGATAACATATGAACCTCATCCATTACGTAAACTTTATATTTAGCTTCTTGTGGTGGATATTTAACATCATCTATAATATCTCTAATTTTATCTACTCCATTGTTTGAAGCTGCATCTAACTCAGTTACATCTATTGCTAATCCATCATTTATTTTTGTGCACATTTCACACTCATTACAAGGTTCACCATCTTTAAGATTTAGACAATTTACTGCCTTTGCAAAAACCTTTGCTGTTGAGGTTTTACCGGTACCCCGTGTTCCACAAAAAAGATATGCATGGGCTATTCTATCATTTAATATTTGATTCTTAATAGTTGTAGTTATATGTTCTTGACCTACAACATCATAAAAAGTTTTAGGTCTCCACTCTCTATATAAAGCAGTATATGCCATGCCCTTCACCTCTCTTTACTTTCTTTCAAACGAAAAATTTTAATCATTTGATTGTTTGTATTACTAACCAGTTAATTACATAACGAGATTTAGTATATATATAACTATTGTAACTTTATTTTATTATCTTTGTTATAGTTAATTATACAATACTATTTACCATGTGAACAATTTTTATATTAATAATAAAAACTATTTTTATATAGGTGGCTTTGCCATCACTATCCTTCTTTTCCATTGCATTTTTTTTAGGATTCTTTCTATTTTAACATTATTATAGTAAAATTAAATTATCACTACAATAAAGGAGGTATTATTTTGAGTCTTTATGATAAAAAATACTTAGCATTAGTGGATGACATTTTAGAAAATGGATACTACGATAATAACAGAACTGGAATGCCTACATATAAGTTACCACATCAAATAATGCAGTTTAATTTGCAAAAAGAATTTCCTATTCTAACTACAAAGTTTGTTGCATTTAAAACAGCTGTTAAGGAAATGCTATGGATATACAAAGATCAATCTAATGACGTAACTAAACTTCAAGAGCAAAATGTCCATATTTGGGATGAGTGGGTTGATGAAAATAACACTATTGGTAGAGGTTATGGCTACCAAATAAAGAAGTTTAATCAAATTGATAAGCTTATCGAAACATTAAAAACTAATCCACAAGATAGAAGAATGTTAATGACTATGTGGAATATAGAAGATCTTCCTCATATGACATTGCAACCATGTTGCTTCATGACTATGTGGGATGTTACAGATGGTAATCTTAATTGCATGTTAATCCAGCGTTCATAATTCAGAGCGCCTTTAGATAGTAATATCTATCGAAAACCTTACTAAAAAGGGGAAATCCTTTTATTAAAGGATAATCCTTTGCTAAATTTACTCTACATTTACTATTTTATTTTGAAAGGATTGATTTTTATTGAAAATTTAATCGGAGTATATTTTATAGTAAATAGAACTAATAACAAATTTTATGTTGGTCATTCATCAAATATTTACAAGCGTTTTATAGCTCATAAATCATATTTAAGAAGAAATATTCATCATTGTATTTTTTTACAAAGAGCATGGAATAAGCATGGTGAATCTAACTTTGATTTTAGAGTATTTAAAATATGTAACACTATTGAAGAAAGTATTTTACTAGAACAAAAATTTATTGATCATTGTAAAATTTTATATAACACTTCTAAAGATGCTAATTTTGGTGGTGATTTAATCAGCAATCATCCTAACCGAACCGAAATAATTGATAAAATAAAAAAAAGTTCAATATTATATATGAGTACTCTGTCTTCAGAGGAACGTGCTTTTAAATTCGGTCAACCAGGAGAATCAAACCCTATGTTTGGTAAAAATCATAGTGAAGAAACAAAAAATATTATTTCCATAAAAAACCGAGGTTCTTCACCTAGCAATAAAGGCAAGTCTTTAGAAGAAACTGTAGGAATTGAAAGGGCTACTGAAATAAAAAAAATATTATCTAATAACGCAAAATCTAAAATTGGTGATAAAAATCCGTTCTTTAATAAATCTCATTCAGATAAAACCAAACAACACTTATCTGAAAAAATGAAAGGAAGAAAACCTCCCAATATGAAAAAAGTTATAATAGATAATATTATATATGAAAGTGTTACAGATGCCTCTCGTAATCTTTCTGTTTGCCCAGCTACAGTAATTTTTAGAATTAAATCTAAAAGTAATAATTTCAAATCATATAATTATGTAGAGTAATAAATGCCCAACGACTATCGAAAACACATATAATAAATTTAAAAGGTTATTATATTGGAAGTGAGTAGAGTACCTTGCAAGCTATTGGTAAGGGAAACGTAAGGATTCCTTAAAATAATATTTTTAGGAATATGATATAGTCTTCTCTATACAGTAATGTATAGTAGTTCATAAGGAACATATAAAATGTAGCGAATTTTATAGAAAATAATGTCTGGGGACGTGCCACTTGGAATTCCATTTAATACCAGTCAATATGCTGTATTAGTTCATCTAATTGCACAAGTGACAGGTCTTAAGCCTGGTTTATTTACACATGTAATAAACAATGCACATATTTACGAAAACCAAATAGAGGGAATGAAACTTCAACTTACTAGAGCAAATGATGAATATATTGCTCCTAAGTTATGGATAAATCCTGAAATAACAAACTTCTATGATTTTACTCCTGAGGATATAAAATTAGAAGATTATAAATATCATCCATCAATTAAAATGGAGGTATCTGTATAATGTTATCTATTATAGTAGCTACTGCTAATAATAATATTATTGGTGGTGATAATAAACTTTTATGGCACATTTCCGAAGATCTTAAAAGATTTAAAGAAATAACTTCAGGTAATACAATAATTATGGGAAGAAAAACTTTTGAATCACTTCCTGGTGTTCTGCCAAATAGAAAACATGTAGTATTAACTAGAGATAAAAACTTTAAAGTTGATTCAGAAATGGTGGAAGTTATCCACAACTTAGATGAAATTCTATCCACATATGAACATTCTACTGAGGAAGCTTTTATAATTGGTGGTGGCGAAATTTATAATTCTACTCTCCCTTTTGCTAAAAAACTTTATTTAACTAAGGTTAAAAAAGAATTTGAAGGAGATACTAAATTTCCTGTTATTAATGAGCATGAGTGGAAAATAGAATTTAATTCTGAAGAAAAGCTAGATCCTAAAAGTGGATTAAAATTTGAATTTATAGATTTAATCAAAGCGTAGTTTTAGAACTACGCTTTTTTCTGCATAATAAAACGAGTATTATTCTGCAGAATAATACTCGCTTTATTTTTCCTATTGTTAATCCTATTGAAGAGTAACCATACTAATTGACATTTTAGCAATATATAGATAATCCAATCTTAATTATCTCTTTATATCAGTTAACTTGTCTTTTCCTTTTCTTTAAAAGAGCCTTTCATAAATGAAAGGTTTTATAAAAACCGTGCACCTAGCTTTGACAGTAATCTATATGCGTTACCTATGTAGTTAACTCAGGTCAGATTTATCCACGGCGCACGCAGTAACCACTTATCGCTGCTTCCTTCCGGATCTGACGAGGTTCATGGACTTACGTCGCGTGGGACCCAACCATCAACGCCACTTTCATAGGGCAGACCACACAGATTAAAGCCTAGGCTAGGAATTCGACCCTGCTATAGCGGATTGCAGGTTACAGGGCACCGCTGACTCCCCATCTAGCACAGTTATGGCGGAGAGAAGGGGATTCGAACCCCTGATAGAGTTGCCCCCATACCCGCTTTCCAGGCGAGCTCCTTCGGCCACTCGGACATCTCTCCATATTTTTTTATTACCTAATTAAAATAAACATTTTCAACTTCCATGTTTGCTTTTAATTCTTTCTAATTCTAACATAAATATTATTGCAGTACAATAGAAAAATTTAGGCATCTATTTTTTTTAAAGATGCCTTAATTTTCTTATGGCATTTTATTTAATTTCATCACCTCTACTGATTCTTTTATATCCATTAATGATTTGCCCATTGAGGCTTCTACTATTGCCGTAATTCCACCTTCAACTATAGCAGTATCAACAATACAAATTTTTTCTCTTTTTTCTTCATCTAAGAATTCTAGTGCCATTTCTGTGTTCATAAAAGCACTTCCTAAATCAAATAAAATTAGAACTCCATCTTCGCTATATACTTCTTCTATAGCTTCAGTAATTTTATCCATATCAGTTCCTATTCTATTATCCTTAGTTCCACCTGCAGTGCTTACTTTAGCCTCTGGTGCCATTTGCATTGATAATTCTTTTATTCCTTCTGCTATCTTTTCACTATGTGAAACAAGTACTATTCCAACCATGTCTATTCCTCCTATAATGTCATATTATATTTCTTCTGCTATTGTCTTTAATATTAAGTACATAGATGTAGATCCTGCATCCTGATGCCCTATGCTTCTTTCTCCTAAATAACTAGCTCTACCCTTTGTTGCTATAATTTTTTTAGTTTCATTCATGCCATTTTCAGCTGAATTTTTTATTATATTCAACACTTCTTTAGCTTCACTATTTTTTTCTAATGCTTTTCTACCTTCAATAAATGCCGGTTCCAAAGAATCTATCATTGTTTTTTCTCCAAAGACTCCTTTTCCCCTCATTTTAATTCCTTCTAAAGCCGCTTCTAACATATTAATAAAATCATTTATATCAATCTCTGTTTTTTTCGCTATTGCCATAGACGCTTTCATAAATGCTGTGCCATATAAAGGGCCCGCTGCTCCTCCAACATTTGATACTAATGCCATTCCAGAAGCTTTTATAATATTGCTTATATCTTCATCTGGTAGTGTTTTTATTTTTTCAACTACTGCGTTAAATCCTTTATTCATATTTAAACCATGATCTCCATCACCTATAGCTGCATCAAGTTCTGATAAAAATAATTTATTTTCTGCTAAAACAAAATCTATTTTATTTAATATTTCTTTTACTTTAATCCCGTTTATCATATCTTATTCCTCCTATTTAAAAACTTTCATAGCTGGTGTATCTGCTTTTTCATCTAATAAGCCTTTTAATTCTTCGTCTAATTTAAGAATTGATATTGAGAATCCTGCCATTTCTAAAGCTGTCATGTATTCTCCTACAAATGTTCTATGAACTTTAATTTCTCTTTCTCCAAGTATTTCATGCACCTTTTTATTCACTATATATAATTCCATAAATGGTGTTGAAGCTAATCCATTAACCATAACCGCAACTTCTTCACCTTGTTCAATATCCATATTTGTTAATATTCTTTCCATTAAATGTTCAACTATAGAATCTGCTGTTGATATTTTTTCTCTATGAGTTCCTGGTTCTCCATGTATCCCCATACCAATTTCAACTTCATCTTCTCCAAGTTCAAAATTTGCTTTTCCTGCTGCTGGAACTATACATGATGATAATGCCATTCCCATACTTCTCACGTTTGTAATTACTTTTTCTGCTACTCTTTTAACTTCTAGTAAATCCGCTCCATTTTCAGCCATTGCACCTGCAATTTTATGAACAAATACAGTTCCCGCTATTCCTCTTCTACCTGCTGTGTATAAACTATCTTCTACTGCTACATCATCATTTACAACAACAGTTTCAACTTCTATCCCTTCCATTTCAGCCATTTCTTTAGCCATATCAAAATTCATTATATCTCCAGTATAATTTTTAACTACTAATAAAACACCTTTGCCATTATCGACTGCTTTTATACCTTCATACACTTGATCTGGAGTTGGTGATGTGAAAACTTCTCCACATACAGCTCCATCTAACATTCCATATCCAACATAACCTGCATGAGCTGGTTCATGTCCACTTCCTCCACCTGAAACTAAAGCAACTTTATTTACTGATTTGTTTTTTCTAACAAGTACATTACCTTCTTCTATCTTTTTTAAATATTCAGGATGAGCATATTCAATTCCTTTTAACATATCCTCTAAAACATTACCTTTATCATTAATTATCTTTTTCATTATTAATTCCCCCTAATAAGTTCTTTTGATAATATATAAAGCAATTACTGTGCCAACTTAAATTCACAGTTTCATATACCTTAGGCATGATAAAATAAATACTTTCCCCTATAAAAATGTATCAAGGTTGATATTTTTTATCAACCTTGATACATTTTGTATATAACCTTTCTAAAAATATTCAAAGTATTTTCTTATTTCCAAGTAATAATCTTTTCAATTCCATATTGCTTAGCCTTTACAGATACTGTTCTATGAGTTAACCCTAAAGCTTTTGCCGCCTTATTATAACTTCCATTTTCTATTAATGCTTTTTCTATTATAATTTTTTCATATTCTTTCATAGTAAGTAATTTATCATTTTTTATTATATTTTCAATTTCATCTCCACATATTTTTTCAACTTTTTGGGATTCCTCAAGTATCCCTTTTTCTTCGTTTTGATTTCCCTCAATATTTAATTCACTCTTTCTTGAATAGGTAACATATTCTTTATCATCTAAAATATGCATAGGCAAATCATCTAATCCTATAACCCCCTCTTCACAAAGAGCTATAATTCTTTCTATTACATTTTCAAGTTCTCTAACATTTCCTCTCCATGTATATTCCATAAATTTATTCATAGCATCATTTGTAATTCCTATTATTTTTTTATCACCTTTAAGCTTGTCTATAAAATGTTCTGCTAATAAGGGTATATCTTCTTTTCTATCTCTAAGGGGCGCTAGTATTACTGGTATTACATTTAATCTATAATATAAATCTTCTCTAAACTCCCCATCTCTAACCATATCTTCAAGGTTTCTATGAGTAGCTGCAATAATTCTTACATTTACCTTTACAGTACTTTCTCCTCCAACCCTTTGAAACTCCTTATATTGTAATACTCTTAATATTTTAGATTGAGTATTTTTATCCATTTCACCAATTTCATCTAAGAATATAGTTCCATTTTGAGCTAATTCAAACTTACCTAGTTTTCTTTTTACGGCACCTGTGAAAGCACCTTTCTCATATCCAAATAACTCACTTTCTATTAGTGTTTCTGGAATAGCTGCACAATTTACTCTTATAAATGGGCCTTCACTTTTATTACTTGCATAATGTATTCCTTCTGCAATAAGTTCTTTACCAGTTCCACTTTCACCTCTAATTATTACAGTAGCATTACTTTTAGCTGCCTTTGTTGCTAATGCTAATGAATCTAATATTTTACCACTTTTCCCTATATATTTATCAAAAGCCTGATGAGGTTTTCTTGTTCTAATAAGTTCTTGTTCTAAATATTTAACTCTTTCAGAGGCCTTATCCAACTTCTCAGTAAGTTTTTTTACATTAGATATTTCCTTGGCAATAGAAACCACACCAACTTGTTCATCTTCTACTTTTAGTGGATAAACAGAACAGATCATTTCATTGCAATTTCTTTTCTTAACTATTTCTCCTATTTTAGCAACACCAGTTTCTAAAACACTATTTCTCAAACCTTCTGGTGATATATCTACTATATTTTTACCTAGTAATTCTTCATCATCTACCATTTTTTTATAATTATTATTTACATAAGTTATTATCCCTTTATTATTTATTACACATATTCCATCTCCAACTGTGTCTATAATTAATTGCAACTTTTCCTTTAGCTCTTTAACTATTGAAAGTTCTTCTATTACCTCTTCTAACATTGAAACATTCTCTAGAACGTAAATATTCCCTTTATCTTCATTTTCTATAATCAATTTGTTTTTATATATAATGAATCTTTTACCATCCTTTTCTCTTCTATATATTTGACTTGAGCTTTGAGGACTTATTTTTTTGGGTTTTCCTAATATAGAAGCTACAGTGCTTCCTATAATTTCATTACCTTCTATCCCTAATAGCTTAGGAGTAGCCGAATTTATAAATGTTATCTCACCATTCAAATCCTCTACTATAACTCCGTTATCTATATAATTAATTATTTCCCCAAATGTAATTGCTTTATCAGTTATCATTATATCTATATCTTTAATTTCTTTAGATAAAAAATCATTAATTTTGTCTCCAAAAAAAGGTTCAATTTCATTTAGTGCTGAATTTAAATCCCCATTACCTTTTGCATAGATAGTTATTGCTTCCCCTTGCCTAACCTTAAAAAATATAAATGACATTACTGCACCTATAGGCGTTATTCCCCTATGTTCATATTCTATATAAAGTTTAACATCATATTTCTGTTCTATTTTAATAGCCTCTCTTGCAATTGCAGCTATTACCCTTGTATGTAATCCATCCTTTAATTTTATTGTTAATTCTCTTTTTAATTCCATCTATAGCACCTCCAAATATGTACCTAATCCCTGTTTTTGTAAACGTTACTTCAATTGTAATTATACCACTTTAGGGATATTAAAGAAAATATACCAGAGTAGTACTATATATTACTTTCAAGATTCTTTATATAAAAAAGCACATGATATTAGGTTTTTCACCTTATATCATGTGCTTATATAAATTATACAATTTTATTTAAGCTGTTTTTTTGAAGTTGCCCTAACAGCGTATAATATAAATCCTATTCCTGCTACTATACCTATTAAACTTACAATCTGCGCTATCCTAAGTCCAAAGAACATTAAACTATCTGTTCTTAAGCCTTCTATAAAGAATCTACCAACTGAATATAATGCCATGTAACTTCCAAGCACTATCCCATTCTGATTTTCTTTCTTCTTATAAACTATATATATTAACAGTCCACATACAATTACATTCCAAATTGATTCATATAAGAATGTTGGATGATAATATGTTCCACCTATATACATTCCTTTTTGTATAAATTCAGGAAATTTACTCATAAATTCAGCTGATACTGGGCCACCGTGAGCTTCTTGATTCATAAAGTTTCCCCATCTGCCTATAGCTTGTGCTAATATAATTCCTGGCATTACTATATCAATATATTGTAAGAAGTTAACTTTTTTAATTTTAGTTACAACTAAAGCTGCTAAAAGTCCACCTATTAACCCACCATGAATAGCGAGTCCACCTAGTCTTATATTAATAACTTCCATAAACGAACTATAATTTTGCCACTCAAAGGCTACATAATATAATCTTGCACATATTATGGCTATTGGAAATGCCCATAAAAAACTATCTATTATTATTTCGAAATCTAATTTTTTCTTTTCTGCAATTATATAAGATAATCCTAATGCTGATACCACTCCTGAAGATATGATTATTCCATACCATGCTATTGTAATACCAAACACTTCAAATGCTACTGAATCCATATTTATTCCTCCCTTTTTTTATTGTTATTATTGATTATACCCCTCTAAACTTTTATATATCAAGGCTTATTTTATTAAAATATATTCAAATAATTAACAAACAAATATTCTAGTCTATTATCTACTTATTAACTTCTTCTTCTTTCTGTAAAAAATTCTGTTAATATTTCACTACATTTTTTATCATAACACCACTTAACATCTACAAAACTATTTAACATATTATAATCTAATAAGTTTAAAATAGATCCGCAAGCCCCCATATCTTTATTAAAAGTTCCTATATGAATTTTAGATATTCTGCTTTGAGCAATAGCTGATGCACACATAGCACAAGGTTCTAATGTCACATACATCTCAGCTCCCGTTAACCTCCAGTTTCCTATTTTCTTGCAAGCCTCTTCAATTGCTAATATTTCTGCATGAGCTGTTGGCAATTTTAAAGTTTCTTTTAAATTATGAGCCTTCGAAATCACTTCTCCATTTTTTACTATTACAACACCAACTGGTATTTCACCTTTATTCTTCCCTTTAATAGCTTCCTCTATTGCAATCTTCATAAACTCCATTTAATCAACTCCCAATAAACAAAAGCTAATTACAATAAATTATTGTAATTAGCTTAAATTTTAAGTATATATTCTAACTCTTTTAATCCTATTTCTATTTATATCTATATCTTCTGCAACGAACCTTATATTGTGGAGAAGAACCTCTTCCCCTTGTTCTGGGAATCTTCCAAGTTCACCAATCATAAGCCCTCCAACAGAATCAAACTCTTCTGACTCCATATTAACTCCAATTAACTCACTTAAATCATCCAGCCTTGCACTACCATCTACAATATATTCATCTTCTTTTACTACTTCTATTTCATTATTTTCATCATCATATTCATCTTCTATATCACCAAATACTTCTTCTATTAAATCCTCTATAGTTACTATACCAACAGTTCCACCATATTCATCTAATACAACAGCTAAATGGTTTCTTGTCTTTTTCATTTCACTAAATAACTCTTTTATCTTTTTAAACTCAAAAGTATAATATGGTGCTCTTATATAATCTATAACTTTAAAATTTTCTTTATTTTGCCCTGCTATGATTAAATCTTTAACATATAAAGCTCCAACTATATCATCTATAGTTTGATCATACACAGGTATTCTTGAAAATTGTTCTTTCTTTATAACATCTAATATTTCTTCATAATTTGCATTTACATCTACAGCTACAACATCAACTCTTTGAACCATAACATCCTTAACTTGAGAATCTACGAAATCAAATATATTGAAAATCATTTCTTTTTCTACACCTTCTAGAACGCCCTCTTCTTCACTAACTCCAACCATTGTCCTAAGTTCTTCTTGTGTTATAAATGATTCGCTAGCTTTTGGGTCACATCCTAAAATTCTTATAAACACACTTGAAATTGCTGTAAACACAAATATTAAAGGTCTAAATACTTTAACTACTATATTAATAGGTTTACTTACTCTTAAAGATACCTGTTCTGACTTTTGCTTTGCAAATGATTTGGGAGTTATTTCTCCAAATATAAGCACTAATATTGTCATCACTACAGTAACAATTCCTACTCCACTTTCACCAAAAGCTCTTAACGCTAATGATGTGGCAAGCGCCGATGCTCCAATGTTTACTATGTTATTACCAATTAATATGGCCCCTAAAAGCTTATTTGGTTCTTCCGTTAACTTTGCTACTAACTTTGCACCTTTCATACCTTCATCAACCATGTGTCTTATTCTAATTTTACTTAAAGACATTAAGGCTGTTTCAGACATAGAGAAAAATGCTGACATAACTAATAATATTATAAGTAATACTATCTGCCACGTATAACTACTGTCCAAAAAACAATCACTCTCCCATTTTTTTTATAAAATATAATTTATTGTTTATTATATCATATGTTTATTCTTTATAATATAAATTTATTATTGAAATTAGCTTATTAATTTTTAATAAAATAATTATTCTGCTCTTTATATTCCGTAGGTAATAATCCTGTTACCTTCCTAAAGTTAATGTTAAACTGCCTGTGATCTGAATATCCTACCTCTTTAGCAACAACAGTTATCTTTTCGCCCTTAATTAACAGTTCCTTAGCCTTATTTATTCTAATATCTCTTATATATATAGAAAAGCCAACACCCATTTTCTGTTTAAAATATCTACTTAAATAATTCTCATTTAAGTAAACCATTTTAGATAATGTTTTTAATGATATTTCTTTATTATAATTTTCATTTATGTATTGAATGAGCACTTTTATTACTTGATCCTCTTTGTTCCCATTTATCTCTCTAAAGTAATCAATTGAGTTATTAATAAACTCCTGTAAAAAACTCTTAAGTTCTTTTACATCCCGCGCGCACTCTAAACTTTCCTCTCCAGTAATTTCTACAGCATTCTTAATTAATTCTGACCTTATCCTAAAGCAAATTTCAATAGAACACTCATAAAATTCAGGTCTTTTTACCCCTCCATCAATTAAATATTGCAATAAAATATTTAAGCTCTCTTGTGCTAAGCTCCTTTGCATAAAAATACTATTCTCTACGATTTCATTTATTAATATTTTAATATGTTTTTTATTTATTATATGTTTTTTAGGGTATTTTTTAGTTATAACACTATTTATCCCCCATAAAAAACTATCTTCAAGCCTTTCCTTTGCTTGTTTGTATAAATTATGTATATTTTTTTCATTATCCACATTTGATATTCCTACAGTTATCCTACCTATATTTTGGTTGTTAATTTCATATATCAATTCTTTGAAATCATAATCGCTACTCTTATCTAAAACTAAGGCAATTCTATTACTATGAGGGCTTAGCACAATTGTATCCTTAGAAAAATTTTTATTACTCCAATCCTTAATCATATTTATAACCTGTCTGTTTTTTCCCTCTTCCTTAGCTCTCAAATATTTATCGTAAGAATCATTCTTTATAATTACTACCCTTACATCTCTAGCTTCAACTTCACCGATGTAAACTTCACTAAAGCTAATTTGCTCCCTCATTATTTGCAGGTACTCCTTCTCACGAATAACCACATCATATAAATTATCCTTTTTTATTAATTCAACAGTCTTTTTTATAGCCTCAATAAACTCCTCAATATTAATTGGTTTTTTAATAAAATCCACAGCATTTACCTTAACTGCTCTTTTAGCGTAATTAAAATCATCATAGCCTGTTACTATTATAAATTTAGTCTTTAGCGAAGTCTGTACCTTTTCTGCTAATTCAAGTCCATCTAATCCAGGCATATTTATATCACTTACCACTATATCAGGCTTCTCTTGGTTTATTTTATCTAAGGCTTCATAGCCATTTTCTGCTTCTCCTACAATTTCGCAGTTTAATTCTTTCCAAGGTATTATTTTAATTAAACCTTTTCTTGAATAATATTCATCATCTACAATTAGTACCTTATACATCATTTTCCTCCATAACTTTTAATTTTAATCTTGCTATGGTAAAATCATCCTTCCTATTTAGTTCAAATCCGTATTCCATACCATAAAATATATCTATTCTTTTTCTTATATTATCAATGGCAACCCCTTCCCCATAAGTTTCACTATTATTTAAGCCATCACCATCACCATCACCATCATCAATTATCTCAAATATTATGCACTCACCATCTTGATATCCATTAATAAATAATCTCCCTTTCCCAATTTTCTTTTCTAACCCATGAACAATTGCATTTTCTACCAATGGTTGAAGTAGTAACTTAAGCATTTTCTTATTTAATATATTATTATCAATTAGTATTTCTATACAAAACCTATCTTTATACCTATGCTTTTGTATAGTCAAATAGTTCTTTATTTGATTTATTTCTTCCCTAATATAAACATTATCCTCATTATTTTTCACAGAATACCTATAAAAATTTGCTAATGATTCTGTCATTTCCGCTACTTCCTCCACTTCACCCAACCTAACCATCCAGTTAATTGATCCTAACGAATTATATAGAAAGTGTGGATTTATCTGAGATTTTAAAGCATTAAACTCAGCCTGCTTAACTAGAAGTTCACTCTTATATCCATCCTCTATTAATTTTTTTATTTTATAAACCATATTATTAAAGCCCTTAGAAAGAACCCCTATTTCATCCTCTGTATTAACCTCTATTTGCACATCAAAATTGCCCTCTTCAACTTTCTCCATTAAATCTTTAAGTTGCAAAATAGGCTTTGATATTTTATTTATAATATTAAGTTCTAAACATATTGCTATTATTATTATAATTACTATAAAAACAACCAAATATTCTACACTGTTTATAGCACTACTGAAATATAGGTTCTGCGGAATAACTTCAAGTACCTTTATCCTAGTCTCCTTAGCAGTTGTAAAATATGCCATATAATCGATTCCATCTATTCTTATAATAAATTCTCCATCTTCCTCTAACAGATAGGAGTCTTCTTCACTACCAAACTTAAACCCTGTTTGGTTTTTATAATTTTTATCTGTTATTATTACGCCAAACTGATCTAATATATAGTTGTTTGAACTTTCTATATTGGATATGCTATTAAAAATTTCTTGGAAATAGTCTTCATATATATCAACTAATACATACCCAATAACATCCTTAGTTGTATCATCAATTATAGCTTGTCCTATCACCATCACTGTATCCTTAGAATATTCTCCATCAACTCTCCTGTGAACCTTAGTAAACACCTTTTCTGGGGACTTATCTAATATATCGTAAAAGTCTCCCTCCTTGTCTGTATATATTGGATAATAATAATCAGTGCTTGAATATCTACTTACCCCATTTTTCTGTACAATATGTACCGGATTTTTATGTTGTGATGTTGCCATAATTGCATTTACCATTTTATAGAGTACTTGAGTATCCTCAAACTTTTGATCATTGTTTGTATCTATTTTATTTACTATAGATTTAACATCCTTGTTGTTTGCTATGTAATCTACCATTCTTTTGTATGAACTTATATTATTGTCTATTAATTTAGAAGAAATATTAAGATTACTACTAATAAATCTACCGGAATTTTCCTCTGTTCTTTTTATTATTTTGTAAGTTTCAAATGTTCCCACAATTAGCATTGGGACAATACCACATACTATAAATATAAATAATAATTTTTTACTGAAAGATTTCTTAATTTTCATATTTTACCTCAAATAATTTTATATCTATATGATACACTAAACTTTCTTAATTTTCTATTTTTTTAAATGCCTAATAATAAAAGCTCAATGCATACACACTAAGCTTTTATTAGAAATAATTTATTCTTTTACTTCATAAATACTGGTTATTCCCGAAATTAATCCACACTTTAATATAATATCATTTATATCCGTTGCCTTTGACTTTCTCATAGTAATTAAACAGGCCTCTCTATTTTCTTTATCACTATCCATATAAAATTCTAAATTAAGCACAGTAATATCCTTGGTTATACAATACTTTTGTATAGCTTCCATAACCTGTTCCTTATTTAAATATCCAATATATATTTTGTGCTCATTTTTACTCCACTTTAACTTTTCTTCAATAAACTTGAAAAGCGAAAGTACTATGAAGCTTGCCACAGTTCCAACAAAGCTAATCTCATAATATCCAAGCCCAATAGCTAACCCTAAGCAACCAACTACCCAAATAGATGCAGCTGTTGTAAGGCCTTTAATAGAACCCTTTGTATGAATTATTGTACCTGCACCCAAAAATCCAATTCCACTTACCACTTGAGCTCCAAGCCTTCCCATATCTATTTTATATACATTTGCTAAAGCTTCATTTGACGAAATCATAACTAATGTATCATTAACCATTTTCACTTGTATCAAGGATATAATGCAAGCTCCTAAAGCTACTAAAATATGTGTTCTAAACCCAGCTGGACTATTCGTATATTGTCTTTCATATCCAATAATCCCACCAATAACAATGGCTAACGATATTCTTATAAAAATATCTACCATAACTTCACCACCTTAAGCGTGAAGCAAACATTATATAATATGAACATTTTCCTCATTAAAATCAATAGTTATTCTGTCACCAATGTTATAGACCTTTTTAACTATTGGATTAAAATCTTGACAGCTAATAATATTTTCCTTTATCTTTATTCTATAATCCTGATATGCACCCATAAAAGTAGAAGAAATTACCTTACCTTCAAAATTACCATCATCACCAATAATTATTGATTCAGGTCTTAATACAATTTTGCAAACATCCCCAGCAACTTTTTTACCACTATATTTTGTATTTATAAACTTATCTAAAACACTAACTTTAGCTTTTCCCCCATTAACTTCAACTATTTCTCCACCAATAAAGTTTGCCTCTCCAATAAAATCAGCAACAAACTCAGTAGCTGGTGAATAATAAATTTCCTTTGGAGTTCCAACTTGTTCAATTATTCCTTTATTCATTATTATTATTCTATCTGAAAGGCTCATAGCCTCAGATTGATCATGAGTAACATATATAGCTGTAATACCAACTTTTTGTTGAATATTTCTAATTTCACTTCTCATCTGAACTCTTAGCTTTGCATCTAAGTTTGATAACGGCTCATCAAAAAGTAATACTCCAGGTTCCATAACAAGGGCTCTTGCTAAGGCTACTCTTTGTTGCTGACCACCTGATAATTGATTTGGATATCTACTTTCCATACCAGCTAGTCCAACTAAATCTATTATCTCTTTAGCCTTTAACTTAATGTCATCTTTGCTCATCTTCTTAAGCTTTAATCCATATGAAATATTATCAAATATATTTAAATGTGGAAATAACGCATAACTTTGGAATACCATTGCCGTATCTCTTTTATCTGGAGTATCGTTATTTACCATATCTCCACCTATATATATTTCTCCTTCATTTGAAACCTCAAAACCTGCTATCATTCTTAATGTAGTAGTCTTTCCACATCCTGATGGTCCAAGCAGTGTAACAAATTCACCGGCTTTTATTTCTATTGAAACATTATCTACAGCCTTAAATTCTTTACCATTTGGTGTTACATATATTTTTGTTATATCCTTTATATTAACGCCTTTACTTCTTAGCATAATAATTCACTCCTTTTCTAAATAACACTATCGTCGCTTTTGCTTACTCCAAATTTACTTAATAGTAAACTCATTAATCCTATTGATACTAAAACAATTACTATTAACACTGTAGAGAAGGCTGATGCAACCCCAAATCTACCATTGTCAACCTGTGACAATATTGATGCTGTTAATAATTGATATTTTGGTGTAACTAAAAATACTACTGTACTAACTGCCGTCATACTTCTTACAAACGAGTAAACTAACCCACCAAAGAAAGCTGACTTTATTAGTGGTAGTGTAACTGATGTAAATACCTTATTTGCACTTGCGCCCAAATCTTGAGCTGCTTCTTCTATAGCTGGATCAATTTGTTGAAGAGCTGCAATACCACCTCTAATTCCAACTGGTAAGCTTCTAACAATAAATGCTACAACTATAAGGAATGCTGTTCCTGTTAATATAAGTGGTTTTGTATTAAAAGCACTTATATATCCAAGCCCCAGCACAGTCCCGGGCACTGCCATAGCTAGAATTGAAGTAAACTCTATAAAGTTTCTTCCATAAAATTTCTTTCTAACTACTAAGAATGCGATTATCATACCTAATATTCCTGTAATTGGTGTGGCATATATCGCTAATAATGTTGTATCTTTTATTGGCTCAATTCCTAAATTAAATACATACTTAAAATGATCTAATGTTAATGTATAATCTATTCCCATAACCTTAAATAGTCCACCTAATGGAACTAATATGTAGAAAGCTAATACAAACACTGTAATCATTAAGCAAATTATTTCTATAGGCATCACTATATGCTTTTCTGTTATTAAATCTCTTTCTCTTGAAGCCTTTCCTGTTACCGTAACATATGACTTCCTTTCTATCCAGAACTTTTCAACAACAAATAATAAAATACTTAGGGTTAATAAAGTAACTGCAATTGCAGCTCCACCTCTCATATCATAGTTACCTATTGCTTGCATATAAACCTTTGTAGCTAAGGTTCCAAAATTTCCTCCTATGACCATTGGGTTAGAGAAATCTGCTAAAACCTCAATAAATGTTATTAAAAATGCATTTGCAATCCCTGGTAACATTAATGGTAATGTTACTGTTTTAAATGTTTTCCATCTTGTAGCCCCCATACTTCTTGAAGCTTCCTCAAGTGCTGGGTCTACCTTCTTTAAAAGTCCAACTAAAAGTAAATATACTATAGGGAAGAATGTCATTGTTTGTACAATCACTATCCCCTTAAATCCATATATATTTGCATCTGCTATTCCAAATAAATGTCTTGTAATCAATCCAAATTGACCAAATAACATTATTGCTGATAGCGCCAACACGAAAGGTGGTGAAACTATTGGCAATATTGAAACTACCTTAAATAATTTTCTAAATCTAGTTTTTATATAAGCATCTGCATAAGCAAATATAAACCCTATTATTGTTGATAATGTACTTACGGTTATCCCAAGTACTAATGTATTTATTAAACTTTCCTTAAAATCAATATCTTTTAACATTTGTGAGTATGCACTTAATGAAAAGCCTCCATTTTCAATGAAACTCACCTTTAGCACTGAATATAAAGGATATAAAATAAATATTGATAACATTATAATTAAAAATATTATTGTTGTTAATAATATAGGATCTCTCCATACCTTTTTCATATCAGCACCATTCTGTTGTCTTCTAATTGCTCTTGTTGATTTGCCCATGTTATCACCCCTACTCTAAACAAAGTGTTAATTAATTAAGAAATAATGAGGAGGTATTTATACCTCCTCGCCTTATTTACTAATTAATAGCTTTGTTCCATTTTTCTACTAACTCACTTCTATTCTTTCCTGCCCAATCTAAATCATAATCTATTAACTTTGTATCCTTTAACTCTTCAGCTAATGCTGGATCTTTAGCGTCTGTATTTGTTAAGAATTGATATGAACCAACTGTTTCACCAAGTTCTTGACCTTTTTTGCTAAGTACAAAATCAATAAATTGTTTAGCAGCTTCTTCATCTGGTCCGCCATTTAACATTGCAACAGACCCAACTTCATAACCTGTACCTTCCTTTGGAGATGTTAATATTAAATCTTTCATTCCTTCTTCTCTATACTTAATTCCGTCATGTAAGAATGAAATACCAACAATTACTTCACCTTGTCCTGCAAGTCTTGCTGGAGCTGTACCTGATTTTTCATAAGACTTAACATTTTCATTAAGCGCCTTCATATATTTTAAGCCCTCTTCCTCTCCCATTAACTGAACTATTGTAGCTAATGCTGAGTAAGCTGTACCTGAAGATCCTGGATTTGCTATTGATATTTGACCCTTAAACTCTGGCTTTAATAAATCTTGCCATGATGTTGGAGCCTCAATTCCTTTTTCTTTTAAAAGCTTAGCATTTGAAACAAAACCTAAATATCCACTATAGATACCAGTCCATGCCCCTTCCTTATCTTTAAATTTGTCCTCTATTTTATCTGCATTAGGCGATACATAATTTTCTAATAACGCTTCTTCTTTTGCTTGGATAAATGCATCTGCAGGTCCACCGAACCAAACTGATGCTTTTGGATTTTCCTTTTCAGCTCTTAGTCTTCCAAGGATTTCCCCAGATGACATTCTAACAGCTTCTGCTTGTATTCCTGTTTCTGCTTTAAATTCTTCCACAACCTTAACCATGTGGTCTTCCATTAACCCGCAGTATATTGTTAATTTTAAATCTTTATTTTTAACTTCTGTTTTTTCCGAACTTCCGCAACCTGCTAAAATTCCTGTTGTCATTACAGTCGCTAGTGTTAAAGCAATTAAACTTTTTCTTTTCATAATTAAACATCCCCCTAATTAAATTTGTAGTTCTTAACTATAAACTTATTTTACAGTAACCATTTACAGATATTTTTTAAAAGTAAGATTTTCACACACTAAAGTAAAAAATAAACACTTTAATTTTACTTTACAACCATATATATAGGTTCATGAACCACTATCCCCAAATTTAATGTTAGATTTATAGCTATCTCCATATTTAGCTTATTTAAAATTTAACCCTACGACAAGCCTTTACACATCCCTGGACATACAAAAAAAACTACGATAGAATATTTAATTCTATCGTAGTATCACTCATCTAAATATAGTTATTGAAACTATACTTGGAATCGTTAGCCCTCTCAGGGAGTTTCTGCTATTATCCTATTTCAACTAAGTACCTGTATTTATCAGCTCTATAATAACAAATCGTATATTCTAAATTATTTCCATTTGAATCAAATGATATTCTAGTCCTTTTTAACACGGGAGTACCTTCTTCTATTTTTAAGTGCCCCCTAATATCTTTATCTACTGCCACAGCTTCAAAATATTCTTTAGTTCTAGAAACTACTATACCATTTTTTTCATTTAAAAGTTCATATAAAGAGCCAGTATATTGATCTATATCTAAAGATAAATTTAACTCTCTTTTTAGATATGTTATAAAAAGTACCATTGGCTGGTTATTAACATATCTTAATCTTTCAATTTTATAAACTTCTTCACCTTCAGTTATATTTATTTTTTTTGCTATAAGCTTATTTGATTTTACTATATCAATTTTAATGAATTTTGTAGAGGGCTCAAGCCCTTTCATTCTCATTTCTTCTGTAAAACTCATTATTCTACTTAAAGGTTCTTCAATTTTATTAAATATAACACTTGTTCCTTTTCCTCTAGTTCTTAAAAGATACCCCTCATTTACAAGATCATTTATCGCTTGTCTTACCGTTATTCTACTAACATTAAATGTTTCTTGAAGTTCTAATTCAGACGGGAGTATATCTCCTTGTGAATACTCTTCATCTATTATCTTTTTTTCCAGGAACCCTTTTATTTGATAATATAGTGGTGAGGCTCCTTTACTATAATCGAGCTTCAAAACGTCACCTCTTTCCTTAAATATACCTATGTATATTTTATCAGTTTTTTGTCTATATTTCTACATTATTTTAAAATCTTACATAAGCCTTTATAACTGCTATTTTTTTTCCGACACTTTTTCCTATAGGTGTTATTGTGTATTTAGAAACATTTGCAGGCATAATAAATGTTTCTGCATAATGCACTATGAATGGTTCAAAAGTATTATCAACACTTTCCACTACAGCCTCATCACCTTCAATAAGATTTAAAACATTAACTCCTTTATCCGTATCAAATAAAGTTTTTTCACTAAACCAAATTCTTCTTGTCTCTATAAATTCTAATTCATGAAGACCTGTTTTTTCCTCTTTAACTTTGCCATCATCTTTTATAAGTTCTATTTTGTTTACCAAATTATTTTTTACCCACTCAGTTCTTCTATCCCAATCTATTACATTTTTACCGTGGTTAACATGTATAGGTCTTGGAATTCCATCTAATCCCAATCTTCCCCAATCCCAAAGTTTGAATGTAAATATATATGGTGTTGCACTAATTTCAAGTACCATACTATTTTTTCCTGAACAATGAATTGTTCCTGCTGGAATTAAAAAGTGATCGTGCTTTTCAGCTGGAAATTTATTTATATATTTTTCTGCATCAAATGAAATCTCTCCATTTTCTGCTCTTTGTAAATCATTTATCATTTCATCTTTTTCAATTCCATCTTTTACTCCTAAATACACACAAGCATCCTCTTTTGCATCTAAAATATAGTAACTCTCATCTTGAGTATACTTCATTCCGAAATTTTCTTGCATATACTGTGTTACTGGATGTACCTGTAAACTCAAATTTCCACCTTCAATTGTATCAAGAAAATCAAATCTTATTGGAAACTCAGCTCCAAACCTATCATAAACCTTTTCTCCTAATAATTCTTTTGGTCTATATAAGACAACATTCAATGAAGGTACCTCTATTCTTACTTCGCCATATCTTAAAAATAAACTATTTTCTTCCGGCACTCCATCAAAGCACCAAGCAAAATTTTCTTTACTTCTATCTAAATCACATACTTCTTTCATCCATTGTCCACCCCATATTCCTGTATCAAAATACGGTACAACTCTGAAAGGACGTTTCGTTGCTTCAATTAATCCTGCCCTAAAACCATCTCCACTAACCATTTTAGGATTATCATATATATTAGTATCTAATAAATACTCTATTCCATCATATAATTCTTTCTTATGTCTATCTGCAACTCTCCATTCTATGAAAAATGCCCTTTTGTATTTTTTCAGTGTATCTTCTTCAAGGTTCTTTATTTTATAATTTCCTAATTCTTTTTTTCTGTACCTTTGTTGAATTTCCCATCTTGCTAAATCTAAATAAATAAGTGTATCTCCTTTAGCAATCTTGCTTGCAGCAACTCCATAAACAATAACTATGCCCTCTTCTATTTCTTCTAGTTTTTCCTTTGCCTCATTTAGTTTTTCTTTATTTATAAAATCATCTATTTCTCCATAATACATCATTCCAAAAACCCTATCATCCGTTAGGTTTTTTTCAATTAAGTTTGTTATATTTTCCCCATCATAAAAAACATCTTCACTTTTTATCACACAACTTGGGTTTAATCCATTAATAAATGCACTCATAACCTCTTCATCTCTTACTCCAGGATAACAATCCAAAGTTAAAATGTATTTTTTCTTATCTATCTTACTTTTAATTTCATTTATTATTTGCTCGTATCCTGTCCATACTTTATTTTCAAAACCTTTTATAATTACTTCTGGTTCTTTATCATAATTAGAAATTCGCTCTTTATAATCCATAGTTTTTTCTCCTTATCCAACATTTATATTTTAAAAAATTCAATTTCGTCATTATTTTTAAATATTCTATATGGAAACTGTTTATTTTCAATTGATTTGTAATCATGTCCCGAAGTAGTTGGCCAACATGCCCCCACTTTTAATACATCATCACCAATATTTACAATTCTATGGGCAATCTCTCCATCAATATGATGTAATGACCCTTTAGATATTTTTTCTGCCCACATATCCCCAGCCTTATTCATTAAGAGCAGCAAACCTTCTCCCTCTAACCCAAAATAGAATTCTGCACAATCTGTATCTTCATGAAAATGACCTCTTGTCATGTTACATTCACCATTTAAATAAACAGGATACATAACTGTAAGTCCCCAAAACAAATTGCCTGCTTTCTTTTCTTCCCCTTCAGAATAAGAATAAACCTCATACACAAGGGTACTTAAATCTGTACCATCACTATCTTTATAAATATTTTTAACTTCCTCTAAATATTTTTTATAATGTTTTACATTATCTCCTGTCAAAACACCTTCTATCATTTCATGCCATGCTCTTGGCTCTATTATCTTCATAATAACGCGCCCCTTTCTATGGATTAAAATTTTCCCATTTATCTTTACTTATTCCTGGATATGATACAAATATAAATTTATCTGGAGTTTCTTCAAACTGATTATAAATAGGAACTCCTTTTTCTATGGAAAATTCTTTATATTCTCTAGCATTTTTTACTATTAATTTTGATTTTTCATAATTTTCATTATGAATCCAATCTATACGCCCTTCATCATTAATTATTGGGAAATATGCTAACCCCTTATGTTCTCTTATTTCTTTATAATCAAACCCAAAATCTCGTACACACCAAGCTCCAAAAGTTAATGGAATTTCTTTATCTGCACTAACTGTATAATGTGCCCAATAAGGTGGAACTATTACAACATCACCAGCTTCTGCAAAAACCGCAAAACATCTACCGGGATTATCTTTTGTATTTTCCTGCATATAAATCACTGCTTTTCCATTCCATATTTCATACACTTCTGGCGTTGAACTATTGCAAGACTTTGATACGTCATGCACATGCCCCTGTGATCTTACCGGCTCATTTCCTAATTTTCCTGCAGCATAAGTTACTACACCAAATAATAAATTCCTTTTTAACATTGTTTCTTTATCTTTTTCTTTTCCAACATCCATTGCTATTGAATAAACAACATCAGGACCTATGCAATTAGGCTCTTTTAAACTCTTTCTTATATCATCTAATTTTCTATTTTCAACTTTTGGTCCAAAAATACCCTTTCCATAGGCAAAACTAAACGGCTCATAATTTGGCATTATATCAAACCCTGGATTAAATTCCATTTATACCACATCCATTTCAAATATTTTTTTATATTAATTACTCTATACAATCATAGAAATATTGTTACTTTCTATTTAATAAACAACTAAACCCCCAATGAATCTAATGTGTTGTTTTTTACTTTCCTTGCTGTTCCTTTATAATTTCTAATATGTGTTTCTTCATAGGTTTTATTGATATCCACAATACTAAAAATAAACCTGTACAAATAATACTTATAATCATTAAAATCGGCGCAAATTTTATGTCCATTTTGTAAGCACTAACGTATGCTATTAAAGATAAAGATGCTATTGTTGCTAATACTACAAGTATTTTTTTAGCTTTTAAAAACATACTGTATTTCTTTAAAATATCTTGTTTTTTATTCATACTCTCACCCTTTGTCTTTTATTAAAATTGATGAGATTGAGATGAATAATCTCAATCTCATCCAAATATTATATTAGAAGAATTTTGCAGCTACACCTACAATAGCTAATCCAACTAATACACCCATAACCTTAATTGGTGACATCTTTTTCTTTGACATTAAGAACCAACAAAATATAACTAATAGTAATGGTAGAATTTTAGGAAATATTCCATTTAAAACATCCATTACAACAAGGTTTTTTTCAGCACCTGTTGGAATTTGTAATGCAGTAGTTACATTTACATATGATGCAGCTACTCCACCAACTACTATAGAACCTAATAAATTAAAAGATTCACGTGCACGTTGAGCCGTTTCACCAACAATTAAATTTACAGATTTTGTACCCAAGTTATAACCTTTTAAGAAAACGAAATAGCTAAGAGCTGTTATTGTTGTTAAGAAAGTTACTATATAAAATATTGGACCTAAAGGATTTCCACCTTCAGCTAATCCCATTGCTATTGAAAGTAATAATGGAATATACATACCAGGTATCATAGCATCACCTATGCCTGCCAAAGGCCCCATAAGTCCTATCTTAATACCATTTATTACTTCGTCATCAATATCAGCACCATTTGCACGTTCTTCTTCTAACCCACACACAATACCATTTATTACTGATCCTAATTGAGGTTCAGTATTATAAAATGATGAATGTCTTTTCAAAGCCTTTAATTCTTCTTCCTTATCATCACCATATAATTTCTTTATTACGGGAATCATTGATACAGCAAACCCAAAAGATTCTAACCATTCAAATGACATAGAGCTTAAATTTCCAGTGTACCATGCCCACCAAGATTTTCTTAAGGTAGCTTTGTCTAATTTTTTAATTTTATCTCCCATCTTATAGTTCCTCCTCTTCATCTGAAGCATTCTCTGCAACTACAACAGTTTGAGTTGTGTACTTGAAATTTAAAACTGCGAAAAATGCTCCTACTATTGCCAATGAAATCATATTTATCTTTAATGCAGCAATTAAAATAAATCCAAACAAGAAATATATTAATTCAAAATCTTTTTTAGTTACCTGTCTTAAAAGTATTGCAACTCCTACAGCTGGTAACATTCCTCCTAAAGCTGTTAATGTACGCATTGTAAATGAAGTAACTGGGAATAAGTTTATTATATTTGCTGCTATAGCTGCACCAAAATATATAACTATAAATGTTGGAATCACACGTAATAAGAAATTAGTTATTTGAGGGCCTATTAAGTGATTAAATTTTAAACCCTTTAAATCACCTTTCTCTATACATGCTATTGCTTTATGATTCCAGTATGAATTAACTAACATCATAAAGTTAAAGAATATTGTACCAACTGCGCCTACTGCAGTTGCTATTGCTACAGCTGATGCTACAGTAGCTCCACCCTTAACTGATATAACCCCAAGTGTAACACCTATATAAGCTGCTGCATTTAAATCCTGTGGCATTTGTCCACCTGGTGTAACAAGTGCAATGTAAACAACTTGAACTGCTACTCCTACGATAATTCCCGTAGATACATCTCCTAAAATAAGACCAATTAAAAATCCTGATACTAATGGTCTACTTAGCGTATACCATCCACCTGATATTCCAAGGAACCAAGGGACTGATAATGCTCCTAAGTAAGATAACACTGAAATTAGAAGAACTTGAATAATATTTACTTCCATGATTTTTCCTCCCTCTATTTTATATTACTTATAAAATTTTTTTCTTGCCTTACTCCATAAAACGCTTTTTGTATCCGGTACAAGTCTAAAATCTATTGTATAGCCTTTATTAAATATTTTTTCATAAGCCTCTACTTCTTCTTTAGTTATATCAGCGTTATTATTAATATTTGTAGTGCCTTCACGTGCACTTTGAGGCCCAACATTTATGTTTTTTATTCCGACTTGTAAATTTTCATCTACAAGTATCTTTGCCATAGTGATTGGATCTTTTGTTATTAAAAAGTATTTCTTATCACTTTTTACTGCCTGTTCCATTTTTCCTAAAAACTCTTCATAACTAAATATAAACGTTTTCTTTCCTGAGGCAGCTTTTAATGCAGCTTTTAGAATTGGGTTACCTGCGGCTGTATCATTAACAGCTATTATTCCATCACAAGGGTTTTCTAGTGCCCATCTTGTAACCACTTGTCCATGAATTATTCTATCATCTATTCTTATAAATTCAATTGCCATTTGTTTTCCCTCCTATAAATCATCATTTTCATTTTCTTCTACAGGTATTTCAAATTCAATAATACCCTCTTTAGCCTCATTTATGATTTCCTTAATTTCTTTATCTCCAATTTCATTCTCAATAAATAATACCGACAAAATCATTGGTAAATTCAAACCTGCAATTATTTTTGATTTTTGAAGTAATCCCTTTTCTGAAAGTAATGTTACTGCTGATGTATATGGTGATCCACCTTTTAAATCCGCAAGTACAACTATTTGATCTGCATCTTTTACACTCTCAATAAGCTGATCTAACTTTTGTCTAAAAAAATCAATACCCATAGTCTGCTCTAAACATAAATAATTTACATTGTTTATGTCTCCATAAATCATATTTGTAGCTTGGTATATACCTTTAGCTATAGTTCCATGACTTACAATAATAATACTTTTCAATATACTTCCTCCTTTTATAAATGCTTTATGAACCTTTACTGTTTCGTTTATATTAATTCTAGAAGGACTTTTTTTATTTTTATCCTTCTAAAACTTCAACAAAGTTTCTTTCAATATGAAAGATTCTTTATTTTTTTGAAAAATGTTATAATGTTATAACGTTATAATGTCATAATATATCTTATACGTTTACATGTAAATTGTTTTTTGCAATTATTCGCTATTATATTCTACTTTTCGACTTTAAATAATTCTTCCAATCCAATTAATGTAAATGTTTGTTATGTAATTAGATTTATCTATTAAATTATTAGTATAAGTTATCTCTAAAAATATCTATTCCTCAAATACGGATAACCTACACTATTTTTACCATTTACCTTTTAACATAAATAAAAAACGGCTTAACCGAAATAAACTGGTACCTATAGAATGGACAGTTAGAAAAAAAGTGCTAAACATTTATTTAACTGACTCTATTTTATAGGGTCTTTTTTTATTGTAAAATATTTTAAAGGAGGATTGTAGTTATGGGAAGAATCTATTTTACAGATGAACAATTGAAAGATTTATCAGTAAATCCATTTGTAAAAAAAGCTAGTAATAAAGCTATTACTTATACAGATGAATTTAAGGAGTATTATGTTTCTGAATATAATACCGGGAAAATGCCATTAGAAATACTACGGAATGCAGGATTTGATGTTAAGGCTTTAGGAAAACAGAGAGTTGATAATTTATCGCG
>NZ_FNJM01000017.1 GCF_900104115.1 Clostridium gasigenes | reverse complement strand
GTATCAACACCAACTTTGTATTTAACAACAACTGCTGTATCAACTAATACTGAATTAACTGCCATATGTTTCACCTCCCTTCACTTAAATATATGCACTAGTTAAGGTTTTTGAAAAAATACTTTTATTTTTTTAAAATAATACACCAAAGTGTCGGCCACGCAAAAAAGGATATCTATTTCAATGGTTTTAGTACCATTAATAGATATCCGCAATATTTATAATAATGTTTTGTTTATGCCACTTTATATAATTGGAATTTTTTACAACCCCAGTGGTGTTAGCCCCGACTGAGTTTACGAAGGAAAAAGGGGCTTGCTACCGAAGAAAGGGCTCGTCCCTGACCTGAGGTTGCTAATATTCTATATTTATACTCTATCTAGTGCTTGATTTTGCAATCACTAGGTCTCTATAAATCATAATTCTAGAAGCCTCACCCCCAAACTAGCTAAATCCGTATTCTACATTACTTTTTTTCTATATTATGTTAAACTATACTTAAATGTATTTATTTATAAGTTTTATCATTTATAATAGGACAAGTTCTAGTTATTTAAAATCATTAATCAATTTCATATTTATAATAATATTTTAGGAGGATTTTTATGGATAATACCACTGTATTTAATTTGCTTAACCCTTATATTAAAGCCATTACTGATGATGAAGTTTCATCTGCATCTATGTATGCATTTAAAACAACACCTTTAAAATCTAATTTAAATCAACATCTAAATCTAGATTACGAGTTTTTTGACACTAACATGCCGCATGAAAAAGTTAAATCCACAATAAAAACTATCTTGGAAATTTTCGAAAATAAATTTCTTAATGATAATACCACTACTTTCGAAAAGTATTCTATACATAATGCAAAAAAAATAATTGACTTTATAAACTTAGATTATCTTAACTTTAATGATCCTTTACTTCTAAATGCTACTGCTACTATTGCAGATGTTGATAATTATAAAATTCAATATTTTTTGCATAGATTAGATACTAATTGTCAAGTAGCTTATGGAAACAGCTCTTATAGTAAATTTAAACATTCACTATTACAACTAACTACATCGGATGATAAAACTATTACAATTATAAATAAGGTAGCACCAATTTATAAACCTAAAGGTTTTTTATTCTTAATGAATACTGATTTAGATTCTGAAGCAAGCACTTTTGATTTAATAGAAAAAGATCTATTTAGACTACCTTTATATCCTCATATAATAATAGTTGATAATATTTGTTTCTTAATTGAAGCTAATGTTGAATCAATTTTCGGCTTTGAAAAGTATAATAAACAACTTCGTGACGATTGTTTAAATGACATTAAATCAAAGCTTACTATCACACCTAGCAGCTTAGATTTAATTAAATCATTTTCTCGTAAAGGAAGGAATTTCAATATATTCGCGACACTTAACTCAGAACGTTTTGATAATATTGTAACCAAAGATGTTAGCACTAAAAATCTTCTTTCAAACAAATTAAGTTTATCTTATGATCAACACGACAACCTTGATATTACTAGTTTAGATGATGCCAAAAAACTAATATTATATTTATGTGATTCTCTATTACAGGATTTAGATGATAGTACTCTATATGAATCTAAAAACAATAAACCTCTAATTTAGTATAAAAATAAGATATCACATCTAGTGATATCTTATTTTTATACTATTTACTCACGGACAAGTAGAACATCCCCAAGCAATGCTCCTTTATATATTGAATTATCAAATCCATATATATCTATTGTAGATATAACAGTGCTATTGGGTATTTCAATTTTGATATTTGGATTATTTTTGCTAAACTTATATATTTTACAACTATATATTTTTACATTCATAAAATCATATAGAGGATTTATATGAACCATATTATTTTTGACATACATATATCCTAAAAGGAAAAATAGAACAATAAAGAAAATGAAATTATAGGTTTTATCTAGTTCTAAAGTAATTACAGGTAATACATTTGCCAACAAATAATTTGTGGTATTATTTTTCTGCTGAATAATATTTTCAAAATGGTATTTATCAACATTAACAGCACCCTTTGTTTTCTTAAATTTATAAAAATATATTATATATATAATTGAAAAGATTTCTATAATA
This sequence comes from Clostridium gasigenes, assembly GCF_900104115.1. Lineage (GTDB taxonomy): Bacteria > Bacillota > Clostridia > Clostridiales > Clostridiaceae > Clostridium > Clostridium gasigenes. The sequence goes on along the minus strand of NZ_FNJM01000017.1, from coordinate 66,865 downwards.
AATAAAGTATTAGCAAATATATTTCTAGGGATTTTTCCTAGAAACAAAGTATATTCATTGTAATATTTTAATACTAGAAATAAACTTAATGGAAACATTGAAGTTATAAAAGATGCTATTTTAACAAGTAGCATTTTGGGAGAATTAAAATTATTTACTATTTTTCTAATCATCCTTTTATCACCTTTCTTTCAAAAACAATATATATATTATTATTATGCTATACTTATCATTATATACTAGAACATAGTTTCGGTATATAATAACTTTTTTAATTCACGTCTTCTAATACATTAGATTAATACCCAATAAAGTTGCCACGCTTTGTACTATTTATATAAATTAACAGTACCAAAATAGACTACTAAATTAATTCTTTAGTAGTCCCTTTATAACATAATATTAAATTTCTACACATTAGATTTACTATTCTTATTCATTCAACTTTCTTTTAACTAGATATCTATACTATTTAGTAACCTCTTTAGTTCTTCCATACTTAATGTAACACATATTCAACGTTTATATATAATTTTTGACTATATTTGATATTTCATGCTATAAATGTTAAACTTATACAAAGGGGTGAGTTTTATGATTATGTCGCAAGTTTCATCAAGTAGGATTAGTAAAGTTGGTTGGGAACACAACACACTTTATATCCAATTTAAAAATGGTGTTATGTATGAATATATTAACGTTAGTAAATCTGAATATGAATCATTTTTAGCATCTCCATCACTTGGCTCAGCTTTATCAAGGCTTGATAAAATCCATGATTACAATAAATTATAGTAAAATAAGAAGGACTATAAGCATATTTTTTTAAATTAATATTATTACAGCCTCTTCTTATGTATATTTTTTTAATATTATGCAGTTTTTGGTATTATTTTTGTTCTACACATGAGAATAAAAATATAATTATACCGTTTATTTATTTTGAAGTGGAACCTATGTAAATGTCATTATAGAAAATGATATCTATTTCAATGGTTTTAGTACCATTAATAGATATCATTTTTTAAATTAAGTTACCATATAGAGACTAATCATATAATTAAAAACAATATTCAATATGTAATTTATTACTTTTACTCTTAAATATAATCTTATCAGTCTTGTCATTTTTAACATCATCATAATTGCTTACATATGCATCATTACATTTTATCATGTGTTTTCCTAATTTTATTTTTTCCCCTAGTATGTCCACATCTATATTATCCGAATCTTCATTTCCTATCATAAATATACTATCATCTTTTAACATATCTATGAACTCATCATTTGATTTAAATGAAAAGGATATTGAATCAACTCTTAATTTCCGTGTTTTTCCTATCTCGCTTAAATTTTCCAGCAGTTCATACTCATCTCTATTAATAGAATCTATTTTTTTAAAATTAACTCCAAAGTATCTTCTTACATCAATTACATGTTGTAATATTTCTTTTCTCAATTTTGCTACTCTTATAAATTCTTTAGCTTTCCCATTCTTCGGAGAAGGCAGCATTATACTCCATTTATAATTATCTTCTCTATATAACCTAACTTTCTTTCCTAATAACCAATCTATCATAACTTTAATTTCTTTTATTTCATGCTCATACTTTCCTTGTGATTTCTTTGTTGTGATTTTAATATTAGATTCAATACCCGCTAATAAATTAAACTTCCAAGTTAGTTTATATAGATCCATTTCTAGAATTATAATAATTTCATCTCTCAATATATATCTTTTAAATTTGCATTTTATTGATATATCATTACTTATTGATAATAAATCACAAGTAAATACTTCTTCTGGTAACGGAACTAAATACATACTATCTAATTCACCATTTAATATTGGTACATCAACACCTTTTATAATTCCATTTATGTCTTTTAAGCATTTTCCACTTAATATTACTGGTTCAATAGATTCACCTCTTATTGCTCTATCAAATTTTTCTATTTGTTCAATAGATTTACTATCTTCTTTATTCACTGATAGATTCATACTTATTTTTAAAGGTTCGTCTCCTGCCTTAACAGCTTTAACTACTATATCCGTGTCACAAATCTTAAAATCTACATCTATACCATGTGTACTGAGTATTATTTTACTATTTTTTATGGATATTTTACCCTTACTACAATCGACAATTAGTTTTTTTTTAATATCTTGCTCAAGCAATTCAAATAATACTTCTCCCGTTATATCTAAATATCTTATATCATTTTTACTTAGCCTCTTAATTTTATATTGATCTAATCCTGGAACTACTAAGTATGATTCTTTTTTAAATTCACCTAATTTATCACATATATCTTTAAATATAGCATCAACATTCTGATCTCCAAATCCATATCCAACAAATAATATCGATTTTTTTGCCATCAATGACTTTAATTCATTCCATAATAATGAATTAATTTTTCCATTAAAGAAATCTGTATAATCACTTCTAGTAATAATCATATTTTCTTTATTATTGAAATCTCCATGTATTTTAAATAAATTTATTTTTTCATCTGAAATAAAAGCAACATCCGAATCCTTTGCTATTACCTCTATATTCTCTTCAAATACCTTCTCAAATAAACAATCATAGTTTGTTGTTATTATATTTTTTATTTGTGGTATTCTTAAAATCGCTTGATGAGCAGTTAGCTTATTAAAATCTATATTTATATCTATATTTCTTTTTAGCAATCTTATTAAATCAACCCTACTTTTAATTTGAACATATTCTTCTGCTAAATCTGGTAATAAGTTAATATGATTTATTAGTTCTCTTTCTTTTTCACTCATATCATTCTTTACCATTTCTACTAATTGACTTCCTAATGGTAGTCCTGCATACTTAGAAAAACCAGCCCCTACCCATAATATTACCTCATTATTTCTTATCTTCTCAACTAGATTTCCATATATAATCTCATCCATTTTATCACCCTCTATATACAATTTATTAAACATAATACCTTAAATTTATATCTGTTAATATCTGTTTTAATTTATTTACCCTATTCTTATAACTATTAAGGAATGGATCTACAACTGATTGAATTGCACACAATACACCAATGCTAAATCCTAAAATTATAATTATAATTATAATTATCATAGTTATACCTATAATTATATCTTCCAAAGATATTGTTTTTGTTAGATTATCCAATTTCAATATATATCCTACTCCTAATGTAATTATTGGAAAAATAATATTTTTCCATGACTCTAAAAATTTTTTAACCAAATTATTATTAGTCGAAACCTCATTACCTGTTTCCTCACACTCTTTTATGAGATACTCAATCTTTTTGGGTGAATCTATCTCAAATTCATTTTTAACTATTATCTTAAATTCTTCTAATTTCACTTCATAATTTTCTCTATTTTTATTATAATTTCTTACGTCTTGTTTTTCTAGTCTGATATTTATAATAATCATACTTATACCACATATTATTAGTGGTAGCATTAATATCAGCGCACTACTAACTTTCATCATTAAAAATATTATAAAACTAGCATAGCTTATAATCATTATCAAAAGCATAATGAATAATAACTTATTTAATTTAACATATTTTTCAAATTCACTCAACCTCAATCTTATTAAATTATTAGTTGATAAATTCACTCCACTAAAGTTTGTACTTTCTCTTTTTTTTCTATCATATTCTTCATAAGCATTCGCTAAAAGAAAAACGGTGTTACTCATTATTTCCCCCTTAATATTTCAATACAATATTATAAACATTGTTTCTAAATTAGTTTATTATACATAATTTTAAAATTAACCTTGTCAGAGTTTATTCTCATATTCAAACAATCTATTTTCTAATACTATAATGGCTTTACCAATAAGTACCTACAGTACTGACACTTCCTCATTGATCCATTTATTTACCAGTTCTGAAGAGTAATTTAGAATAAGCTTGTCCCTATCCTCAGTGGTGTCTACATGATCATAGTGAGTTTTCTCAACCTCTAATTTTTCACATATATGCACAATCTTTTACCGCTCATCTAATTGTTTCAATATATCATAAGTTAATTTAGATAATGGTCTTACATTATGTCCACTATTATCAAATTCATTTGCAAAGACAAGTTGCTTTATTTCTTCTGGTGAATCAAAGAGATCTTTAAAAACTTCACTCATCTCTTGCAAATAGTCATCTGAATATATCATTTTCTTTTTTAACAATTCCTTGACGTAGCTTTTAGAACTATTATATTTCTGCTCTAACCTAAAAATATTATTTGAATTATTAATACCATCCCAATTTTCATTATCTAACGCTTTGATATAAATTTTAAAATTATCTGAAACACCCGTAATATATGTTATATCATTAATTTTACTTTCTATATTTTGTACTTCTTCATGAAAAACTTTATCCAATTTATCTTCTCTACTTAACATTGATAATTCAAATTTATAATTTTCCTCTAGATTTTCACTATATGGGTACATAACTTCTCTTTCATCATCTAATTTTTCATGATTACAAATTTTACAGCATGGTATAATATTAAATAGTGAAATAGCTAAATATGGATACTTAGATTTATTAAAGAAATGATCTAATTCCCCTTTAAATATTTGTTTAATATTATTCCCTTTATCCTTATAACTATATAATTCCAAATAATTTCTGTTACAATATGGGCATACGCTAACATTTAAATTTCTAGCTAACTTAAATCCCTGTGATGCTCTTAAATTTTTATATTTTCTAAAAAAATATTTTCTAGTTTCTTTAGTTACCTTCAAATCATCTCTTACATATAATCTCCTGACTTCTTCATTATCAAACTTAGCATAAAAAAATCTTTCTAGATATTTTTTACATAATCCCCTTTTTCCATCTATATCACATTCATTATTTATATCTTCTATTAGACAATAATAATCTTCTTCAGGATTAAAAAATATTATTTTCCTTAAATTTTCATCTTTACTTATATTTGATTTAAACTCTTTAAGATTCCTACTATTCTTTAGAAACCATTTTTCAAATATTTCTTTTAACTTTGACTCCTGATAAGTAGATATTTTTATGCTAATCAAGAAATTTCATCCTTTCTTCTAATATTTTTTTAACTCTCATTCTCTCTTCTTCATTAGATATGGATTCAAGTATTTCATTACAACTATAATTATTTAATTTTAACTTTTTAAATTTCTTTATTTTTTTATTATATCTATCTAAAATAGCCTTCTTTATTATAGGTTCACCAATATTATTAATAAAATATTCTATATCATCTTTCTCATCATGAAATTTTTCTTTAGATAATTCATCTATTTCCCCTATAATTCCTCTAATCTTTTTTGTTGCAAATTCCCCTATAGTATTCTCTAAAAAGAAGTTGTTTTTCAGCAGGTCATAAATATTAGCACCAAAACTGCATGCTTTATCTATATTAGATAATTTTTCTATCTTCAGATTATTGTCTTTATCAAATCTAAATCTAAATACATTTTCAGGAAAAATATCTGAAACTATATACGGTGAATGTGTAGTTATAACAACTTGAACATCATAATCTGATTGTTCAAGAACATTCACTAATGTGTCAACAAATTTTCTGCACCATTCTGGATGTAATGATCTATCAGGTTCATCTAGTAATAATATAACTAGACCTTCATCATAAGCCTTTTCCTTTGCATACATTACCTTTGAGATTATTTTTATAATCTGCATTTCTCCCTCAGATAAATTAGCAAACTCAATTTTAAATACATCCTGAACATTATTTTCAATATCGTCTTGATTTGTAAAGTAAAACCAATATCTATTAAGAAATGCTAATATATTTTCTTGATCTATATTAGTCGACTGTACTTTGTCTTTTCTAAATGGTATTCTTATCTCTTTAGAATAAAAGTACTTAGAGTTAATATCTTGTAAATAAGCAATCATTTCATCCATTGACTCTAAATATGCATTTTTATCATTATTCTGTCTAAGTGAATATCTTGAATTAACATATCTACCTATCACTTTTAACGTCTTCAAGCATTCATCGAAATTTTCAACTTTGTTTTTAGGATTTAATCTAGTAATAATTTTTCTCAAAACTTCTAACTCAAAATAATTATCATAACAGTCTCCTAAAAAACCATTTAAGCTAGTAAAATCATAACATTCTAACCACTTAATAATAGTATCAACCGAAAATTCAGCACTATCATTTTCCCTAGTTATTTTCATATTTTTTTCATTTACTATACCATTTATAAAGAAATTCAAAATGTATCTTGAATATAAATCTAATATAAATTTATATTTATTATTTTGTACACTTTTACATTCAGTAATAGAATTATCCTTTACTAGCATAACTTTTCTTTTATAAATTGGTAATAATTTTTCTATCTCTTTTATCTTACTTTCATATTCTTTTAAGTTATCATCCCAAATAAAGCTAGATCTATAATCAATATTATATTTAATTATTAACTCTACTTTTTTATTTGTAAATTCAATATCAAATTCTTCTATAGTTTTGCAGGCTTTATAATAATAAGACCAGTTACCATTTGCAAAATATAATCTCTTCGCTAAATAATTATCATCTTTTTCATATATTGCTTTATTACTATAGTTGATTCTTTTATTATATGAATTTAAATCATTACAATAAATTACCTGTATATATTCCGATATACAACTTTTACCATCAGAAGAAAAAAAGTATTCCCCTAAATCCTTAAATATCTTTCCATCATATTCGAATATAACCCCTATAGCTATCTTAGATTTATTGTAATTTTTACTTTCAGTTTTGACAATGCAATTTTTTATTATACCATCAAACATAATTTCTCCAGTTGATTCTAACCCAAATATGTTATCAGATATATGATAAAGAATAAAGTATTCATCTAAGATACTATTATTATCACTATCAAAAGATTGTTTTAATCTATCATCTCTATTCATCCCCAAAATATCGAGTACAGTCGTCTTCCCCGTTCCATTTTTACCATTAAATACAGTTATATTCTTTATATTTTGCTTGTACAAGTTTTTTATATTATTCTTACATGATTCAACTTTTAAAATACCATCATTAAAAGAAATATTGAAATTATTTGTAAATGTTACATCTTGATTTATAATAAAATTGTTGAATTTATTTATATGCAAATATAATAATTCCATATTTCACTAACCTTCTTCGCTTTATATATTTACTTTACTATTTTTAATATAACCCCATCTTTAAACCCACCACGTTCTTCCAACTTCTCCAGTCTCTTTTTAACCAATTCCTCTTCCGTATATCCAAGATTACATGCAAGCCCAAACAGCACTTCCATTACATCTGCCAATTCTTCTAAATTTTTATCTTCCAAATATTCATTTACCTCTTCCATCAACTTATCTTCCAATAACTTAGTCATTTCTTCTTTTGATGCTATTTCTACTTCGCAGGTTTTCCCATCAGCTTTTATTATTGCTGGTATTTTATCTCTTACTAATTTGTTATATACTTTCATTTGTATCTCTCCTTAATTGCTTTTATTTTTATCTTCAAACCTAGTCTTATAATAAACCATAATCCTTAATTCCACAGCATCTCTAAAGTGCCATCTAAACTCCCCCTTATCTAAACAATCTTTTAAATCTTCTTGCAATGCTATCACAGAGCCATCTTTCTTCCTAAAGAACTCCCCATGTGTTTGTATTAAAAACTTCACCGGGTTTTCTTTTGCTAGTTTTAAGTATTCTTTCTTTCCCCAGTTTTTGAAGTCTTTTGTTCCTTTATGTTGCAGCATATCTACTCCATTAGACCCTTTTTCGTAGAATTCTTTGAAGTTGTTGTATATATCTTCTTCATCTACTTCCATTTTCAAGTTTCCATTATTATAAAATGATAATAACACTGGCATTTTATATGTTTTGCTCATACTTGTTGTTTCTATCATGTTTATAAATTCTCTGCCTCTTGTGTTGTATAGTTCTTTTTCTTCTTTATTTAACTCTTCATTTTCATATAAGAATTCCATATAGTTTGTTAATGGATTTAATTTGCTGTTTGATTTTATGTTTTCGTATATTTCATTATCTATATTTGTGAAGAATTCTACTCTTGAAGGTCTATGTCCTAGATCTTCTTTTATTGTTTTATATTCTTCTAGTATTTTATCTTTTATTTTCATTTCTTTTTCTGCTTGAGCTTTAAATATATCTACTATTCTAAAGTCAAAATCTATAACACATTCTTCTGGATAATCATAATCCCCTTGTTTATTGTTTTTTGATTCTCCTTTGTTATAGTCTTTTCCACTTAATAAAAATGGTATTAAGTTTGCTTTTTTATAATTCCCTATAAAATCTAATACATTTAAGTAAGCTTTATCCTTATATTTCCTAAGGCCTCTTCCTAGCTGCTGCAAAAATACTGTTGGTGATTGTGTAGGTCTTAAAGACATAACCATATCTATGCTTGGTATATCTACCCCTTCATTAAACATATCTACAGAGAAAACTACTTTTATTTCTCCTGAGGATAATTTTGCTAATGCAACTTTTCTTTCTTCTGAATATTCACCAGTTTCTCCACTATATACTGCTACTGATTCTATTCCTTTTTCACTAAAGTATTTAGCCATATATTCTGCATGCTTTCTTGATGTGCAAAATCCCATAGCTGTTTTTGAGTTATATTTCAAATAATTATTTAAAATTAGATTTCCTCTTTTACTTAACATTAAAGCTTCTTCTAATTCTTTATCATTGTACTTTCCATTTTTAAATTCTATATCTTCATAGCTAACTGTTTCATCATAAATTCCATAATATCTAAAAGGCACAAGATACCCTTTATTTATTGCATCTTTAAGTCTTACTTCATAAACATTATTATAATCACACAAAGAGAATACATCTTTAGAATCTAATCTTTCAGGTGTAGCTGTTAACCCAAGTAAAAACTTTGGCTTGAAATATTCCATTATGTTTTTATAGTTACCTGAAACTGCATGATGAAATTCATCTACTACTATGTAATCAAAATAATTTCTTGGGAAATATTTACAGTTTAAATATTCTTCTTTTCCCAATGTTTGAACCAGTGCAAAGATACATTTATTATCTGTATCTTTATTGTTTCCATAGAAGTATCCTATATCATCAGAGTTTCTAACATTTTTAAAGGATATTGCTGCTTGTTTAATTATTTCTTCTCTATGAGCAATAAACAAAACTCTTTCATATTTAATAGAATCAAAAGCTGCTAAATAAGTTTTCCCTATACCTGTTGCTGCAACTACAAGCCCTTTATCATAACCTTCTTCTCTACATTGTTTAAGTGCATATAAGGCTTCTATTTGAGCACCTCTTGGCTCAAATAAATTGGATACATTACTTTCTTCAATTTCTTCTACATCACTTTTTTCAAAATCTTTATATACATTAGGTTTAGTCCAAGATTTTGAATAATCCTTTAAAACTTCATCTGTAATTTCTAAGGAATGATTATTAAACAAATCTTCAAAGTTATTATAAAATACATTAAAATCATTATTATGCTGAGATTTAGTAAACCTATAATTCCATTCTATTGAAGATGTTAAAGCTCCCCTTGATATGTTTGAAGATCCTATATATATTTCACTATCTACATCACCATGAAACATATAAGACTTAGGATGAAAAGATTTATTCTTAATATTATAAAACCTAAGATCAACCCTATCCTTTAGTTTATCTTTTAATAAATATAAAGCCTGAGGCTGAGTAATATTTAAATAGTTCCCAGTTAAAATTCTTATACTAACTCCCCTATCTAAAGCTTCCTCCAAATCATTTAAAATCATCTTAACTCCAGATTCCATTAAAAATGATACTATAATATCAATTCTTTTAGCATTTTTAAAACTTTCCTTTAATCTATAATATAAAAAATCAATTCCCCCAGTTATAGCATTAGAAGTATACATGCTATCTAATGCAATTTCCTTTTCAACTATATTATCTTCTTTAATACATATACCCTCTAATAACTCTGTCCCTTTTATTGAATATACACTTTCATTTTTAAACCCAATATCCATAATTAGCTCCAATCGTTTCCACAAGAATTCATTTTTCTTTATTTATACATGCATCAAATATTATTACACACATTTACCTATATTTTAACATAATAATTAAATTAAAACTTATATCTTGTCTAAGTAAAATAAAAATATCCAGTGTAATTTAATTAGGTTCTTACTCAACTATGGGTATTTCAAAGTTAGATAACTCAATTAATAAAGACGAATGCATTATATTAATACATTCGCCTTTATTAAAGTAGAGTTACTTACCCAAAGTTGAGTAAGAACCTTTAATTACTACACTGGATATCCTTTTTATGGAAGCGTTTTTCACGCACCCCTTTCAGTTTTTAGATATTTTATTATTTGTTTTTTAAAGTAGTTTTACCAATTCTCTAAAAAATGTTGAATGCTATATTGTTTTCTTATATATATTTAATGTAATAATTTACTTATTAACATACTACCTCTTTTCAACAAACCAATTTTTCTGCTTTTTAAATCTTCATTAGCTTTTCTTCTAATCTCAATTAAATTTAGTTTTTCATATTTACAATAACTTTCAAGATCTTTCCCATTATCCATATTTTGAATTATAGTGTTAAAAAAACCTCCGTTAATAACCATATAAAACCCCTCCATATTTGTTATTGTTTATACTTATATAGTATTCTTTTATCAATTGATTGTAAACGTTATATAGTTTCCCTGTTTTTTCATAATGATTATAAAATTTACTTTTTATAGTAAATTTTATAATTAAACTGCCCTTCTATTCATTGTTTACATTATACATTTATCCTTTTATATAATACTACTAAATTTAATATATAAAAATCATCCTTTTGCAATTTATTCGGAGCGTTATAAAACCTAAGATCAATCCGATCCTTTAGTTTATCTTTTAATAAATACAAAGCCTGAGGCTAGGTAATATTTAAGTAGTTCCCAGTTAAAATTCTTATATGAGCTCCCCTATCTAAAGCTTCTTCTAAATCATTTAAAATCATAGGTCCTCCAGATTCCATTAAAAATGATACTATAATATATATTCTTTTATAACTATTTCTTCTATTAAACCTATATATTCTTTGCTCTTTATACTCATACTAAACCCCTATATCTTAAAATAAATTCTTTTTTGGCCCTGCCAACCTTTGGCGTACAATCTTCTCTTATTTCACCATAAAAATTAATGTAAAGCTTACATATTAATTTATTAAACGCAAAAAAAGTTCAGTGTAACTTTGTAATTACACTGAACCTTTATTATTAGCAATTGATTATAACTTATTATATAAAGTTGCTTTAACCAATACTTTTAGCTTAGGCCTTATATGATATTATTAGCCCAGCTTGGTATATTTTTATCCTTCTAAATAATGTTACCATTTTTAAAATCAATTATTTCTCTAAACATATCTGTATTATCATATATATTTATCTCATCACATATTCCTATAACTTGATTTAAATTCTTCAATGACTCATAATACCGTCTTTCAATAGTATCATCAGGTATTCCATGACCACCTTTTTTCACCCTTACTCTAACTCTAGTCTTTGCAATTTCTGGATTTTCTACGCCTATATAATTCATTACAATATAAAATCCATTTTCCTTTGCTAGTTTTATATTTCTTATTATACTTCTACCTGATAATGTAGTCTCTTGATTAAAGGATATTCCATTTTTAATATAATATTTCATAAATTTTACGGCTTCTCTTGCACACTTTATTTGAATATTATTATCTTGCCATTACCCAATTATAGCTACCATTTCATCAGTATTTATTCTTTTTTCATATTTATTTTCATTATAATAAATAGACTTATATATCGATGTTTTTCCAGCTCCATTAACACCTGCAAAAATTGTGTAGGTTCTCATAATTATTTACCTATAACCTTTTGTTGTTCTTTTTGCAAAACAATATTAGATAGAATCATGTAAAAATTTTTTTCATCTTCTGTTTTTGCATTCTTAAACAAATTCTTTAATTGACTATATGAATAATTCACGAATATATCATATAATGTCTCATTATTATTCTCCATATCCAATACCTCCTATTTAAATCTATATACTATATATTATATATCAATAAACTAAATTAATAAACATTTTCAGATATACCAGCTTATTTTATTGTTATATCTTCTATTACACTTATGTATTCTTTATTTTCAATACTCCTATTAAACTCTTATTAAACTTCTTATTTTCTAAAATAAAATTAATTTTGTCCCTGCCCACCTTTGGGCTACATTCTTCTATTATTTCACCATATATACTCATGTAAAGCTTACACATTTACTTATTAAGACAAAAAAGTTCAGTGTAACTTTGTAATTACACTGAACTTTCACATATTATTACTCTTTGGTGCTTACATGACCTTAGGAGCCTTTGATACTATAATTAGTATCTGAAACCGTTCCTAGTTCCTTTAAGTTTTCTATTATTGCATCTCTTTTTGAAATAATTATACCTTCTTTCCTAGCCCCGTTAATTCTTTATATTTCATCTCTTAATGATTTTTTCCTAAGTTCTGTAAGTTCTTTTATTTCTTTATCGACACTCATCACTGATAATATATCTCTTGCGCTTTGTATATCTCTATCTCCCATTACCATACTATCTATCTCCTCCCCGTGAGCCTACAAATTTTATATTTGGTTAGGCAAACTTACTCCATAACCGAATGTGAGTGGAGTTTCCTTTATTATTAATAAATGTTATCCAATTATGTAACTTATCATTAATATTTTTTCTATTTTTTTGGCACTACCCGCCTTTGGTGTAATTTCTTCATTTCAATATCTAAATTTAATTTCTATAGCTGAATAGTTACTATTACTCTTTATTATTTTTAGCCCAGTCATATTCAAGAAGACTTGATTTAACTGATTCTTTCATACTATTTTCTAAATCTACACTGCTTTCCTTAATAGCATCTTTAACTGCTAATTTGATAATAAAATATAACACTAAAATCCCTATTCCTATAACTATCATAGCTAATCCCATATTAATCTCTCCCTATGTATTAAAATTCCTATATACACTATACATTATATACTATATATTATTTTACCATAATATTTATGTAAATATCATACATTAATTTATTTTATAAGATTAGGATTATCTATAAAGTCATTTATTTCATTTGATACTGTTTTTAAGCATACTTCCTCCTGATTTAAATAAATTAGATATATTACTATTTTCACTTTTATCTACATCACTTTTTTTCAAAATCTTTATACACATTATGTTTTGTCCAAGATTTTGAATAATCCTTTAAAACTTCATCTACAATTTCTTTAGATAGTTCCAACTATAGAAACTATAACTTCTACCCCCACAGCATAATAAAAAGTTCAGTGTAACTTATTAATTACACTGAACTTTTGCATGTATTTTTCTCTTATTATAAAGTTTTTTGGCACTGCCCGCCTTTGGTGTAATCTCTTTTATTTTTTCTAAATTTCTTCGATGATGCAGCTATGTTCTTTAGTCTCAGAATTGTAACAAATCCCTACGGCCAGCACTTTTTTATCTTTATATTCATCTCTAAATTTTTGCGCATATTCTTTTTCTTTTATTTGTTTTATTGCCACTTCTGGACTATTATCCTTCTTTAGCTCAACTATAAATGGAATATCATTTTTTCGTCTTGGATGAAATGAAAAATCAACATACCCTTTTCCACTCTTTTCTTCTCTCTCAACTCTATAAGTGTCACGAGCTGAAAGGTAGGCAAGTGTTAGAACACAAGACAAACTATTCTCATCACTATACTTAAGTATTGGGATTTCAGAATTATGAATATCATGAAGTATTTCTACAACTGTTTTTGTATCACCATTAACTGTAGCCTTTAACATCTTTCTTGAGTTTTCAATTATTTCTGACACATACCCAAATTCTTCATCTTCTAAAGCTTTTTCAAATTGCAACATAATTTCTTGATTAGGTATCTTTAAATATCCATCATAATATGATAAGAACCCAAGAACTATCATCGCAGAGTAAATTTCTTTTTTAGTTTTTGGGGGTTCTTGCCCTGCCCTAAACTCTTCCTTTATGGTTATATCAATTTCACCACCTGCAACCATTTCTATAACATCATCACGAATTTCTAAAGTATTATATTTAAGATACTCTGCTACTTCATCCATAGCACCAGTATTTGTCCAATAACTTTCACAGTTATCATTTTCAAGAGCCTTTACAACTGACCTTGGATTATATACTTTAATTCCCTTTGAAGTAGTATATCCGTTATACCAATATTCTAGTTCCTTAAAGTCCATTTCTCCATTTTCACATAAATTCGAAACCTCATCCTCTGTAAATCCAAAATACTGTCCAAATGTTCTATCTCTTAAAAAAGTGAATTCATCAAACATATTAAGCGCACTACCACTAGAATATTTTTTTATTGGAAGAACCCCTGTCATATAGCAAAGTGCTACATATGGCGCATCCTTTAACATATTTCTTAAGAATTCTAAAAATTCATTTTGATTTTCAATAAAAAGGTTGTTATTGAAAATATAATCCCATTCATCAAAAATAAATATAAATTTTTCATTTGTGGCAGATAACATATGACTTATGTTAAAATGTTTTTTAATTTCTAAATTAGGATACATGGTCTTTATATCATCTACTAATCCACTTTGGATTAAACCTATATAATCGTCATAGGTTTTATTTTTATCTGGAATTGTATTAAAACTTATATTTATAACATTGTATTTATTTAAATGTTTCTCATAGCTATTAGCTTTACTTATTTTTAATGTATCAAACATCACCTTTGAATCTACACCCTTTGAATAGTATGCTCCAAGCATATCTGCAACTGATGATTTACCAAACCTTCTTGGTCTTGTTATACAAACATATTTGCCCTTAGTAGATATTCTATCATTAAGTAAAGTTATTATTTTTGACTTATCAACAAAATACTTTTCATCAAATAACTCTCTATAATTTTCTAAAGGTTTATTTGTATTTAAATATATAGCCATGCTTTTCACCCCTCACACAATGATCTTGATTCTATCATTTCTTTAAATTTCTTCGATAATACAACTATGTTCTTTAGTCTCTGAATTGTAGCAAATGCCTACTGCCAGCACCTTTTTATCTTTATATTCATCTTTAAACTTTTGCGCATATTCTTTTTCTTTTATTTGTTTTATTGCCACTTCTGGGCTATGATCCTTCTTTAGCTCAACTATAAACGGAATATCATTTTTTCGTCTTGGATGAAATGAAAAATCAACATACCCTTTTCCACTCTTCTCTTCACGTTCTACTCTATAAGTGTCACGAGCTGAAAGATAGGCAAGTGTTAGACCACATGATAAACTATTCTCAAGTGAAGATCCAAATCTATGATTTGGTCCTCTGAACTTATCCAGCGAATGTAATGAGTCGGGCTTCCCGTACTTAAGTATTGGAATTTCAGAATTGTGAATATCATGAAGTATTTCTACAACTGTTTTTGTATCCCCATTAACTGTAGCCTTTAACATCTTCCTTGAGTTTTCAATTATTTCTGACACATACCCAAAGGATTCATCTCTTAAAGCTTTTTGAAACTCTTTCATAAGTTCTTTATTAGGTATCTTTAAATACCCATCATAATATGATAACAACCCAAGAACTATCATCGCAGAATATATTTCCTCTTTAGTTTTTGGGGTTCCTTGCCCGGCTCTAAACTCTTCGTCTATAGTTATATCAATTTCGCCACCTGCAACCATTTCTATAACATCATCACGAATTTCTAAAGTATTATATTTAAGATATTCTAATACTTCATCCATAGCACCAGTGTTAGTCCAGTAACTTTTACACTTTTTATTTTGCAATGCTTTAACAACTGAACGCGGATTATACATTCTTACTCCTTGCTCATTAACATAGCCATTATACCACTCACTTATTTCACTAAATGAAAGAACATTTTCTCTATTACAAAGATCAATCACTTCCTCTTCTGTAAATCCAAAATAATCTCCATATATCATATCATTAAGCATTGTATGTTCATCAAACATATTAAGCGCACTACCACTAGAATATTTTTTTATTGGTAGAACTCCTGTCATATAGCAAAGTGCTACGTAAGGTTGATCCTTCAACATATTTCTTCGCCAAAGGTGCGCAGAGCGAAGAACTCTAAAAAATCATTTTGATTTTCTACATAAAGGTTATTATTGAAAATGTAATCCCACTCATCAAAAATAAATATAAATTTTTCATTTGTGGCAGATAACATATTACTTATGTTAAAATAATTTTTAATTTCTAAAGTAGGATACATGTTCTTTATATCATCTACTAATCCACTTTGGATAAAACCTATATAATCGTCATAGGTTTTATTTTTATCTGGAATTGTATTAAAGCTTATGTTTATAACATTGTATTTATTTAAATGCTCTTCATACCCGTCAGCTTTACTTATTTTCAAACTTTCAAAAACTTCTTTTGAATCCACAGCTTTAGAATAATAACTACCTAACATATCAGCAACACTAGATTTACCAAATCTTCTAGGTCTAGTTACACATAAATAATTGTTTGTAGTATTTATTAATTCATTAGTTTTTTCTATTATCATATATTTATCCACAAAATATTTAGTATTTATTAGTCTTTTATAATTTTCTATTGGTTTTATTGTATTTAAATATATAGCCATACTATTCCTCCTATTTATAATACCCCGTCTTCAACTGTCCACTCTATCGGGTACATTATAATGTGTCATAGATCTTTTCATATACATATTATTATATCCAATTTAAATTTATTAAACAACCTTACTACATTTATAAGATTAGGATTATCTATAAAGTCATTTATTTCATTTGATACTGTTTTTAAGCACCTCTTGGTTCAAATAAATTAGATACATTACTATTTTCAATTTTATCTACATCACTTTTTCCAAAATCTTTATACACATTAGGCTTTACCCAAGAATTTGAATAATCATTTACAATCATAGGTATTAAATTAATAAAAAAGGTGGTATTTCGTGTATGCGACACGAAATACCACCTTTTTGTTATGTTATTTTACTGCTTTTAATTTAGTTATTTCACTCCAATTATTAGATGTAACCAGTTCAACTTGTAATAAATCTTTTTTAATAGATTCAACATCACCTTTAATATGAGCTATATCATTACCCCTTTTATCCTGCTCTGCTTTATTTACTTCTGCTGAATGTTCTAATGCTTTTAAAATTTGTGTGTTTTCATTAAGTTGATTTTTAATTGGTTCTAACTTCTCATCAAGTAAACTACTTAATGCTTTTAACATCTCTTTATCCATTTTTCACTCCTTATACTAACTATAGTATATATAAAATTAATTATTATTAATAATCTTAATATTTTCTAATTTAATTTTTATAGTATTATATTTTTCTTGTGTCAACTTCTTTCTTGGCGAATAAATTTATATTTATATTATATCATTTTTTTAAATGCTTTAATAGTTGATTTTAATATTTCCTCATTTTTTATAATTCTAAAGCTTGTTTTATAAGAACTTCCTTACCTTTAATGCAGCTGATAAGAAATTTCTCATAAATCCTATCATTTCAGAATAATATTCTTCGAAATGACCTTGGTGTATTGGAGTATCGTATTCATCTATAAATTCTTTAAAATCATTAGTGCCTCAACTTATCTTTTTCGAATTTAAACCTCACATTCTTCATTTGATTAAACAAAAAAACCTCCATCACCATATAAATGGGATGGAAGGAATCCGTGTTGCCATTATTTATACTCCGTGTAGATATAGAAGAATACATTTAGAGCATACAGGCGTTAGCTTTGAACCTAGTATTTCCCTACATTTTCTAATACTATCATTATGCCATAGATCTTCCACTGTCTCATTATTTAAATCTCCCACAGTAAATTCTGGGAAGTTTTTGCAAACAGTCACTTCACCAGATGGAAGTACATTCATACGATTGGACATTGAAAGGCAACAATTCCTATCTTGTGCTGCACTTTCTTCTCCAGCTATAAACTTTTCAATTTGTGGTATTTCTAAGGCTGGTTGAAATCTAATGCGTATATTCCAAACTCTACTATTTAACCTTTGTATTTCGGGAATTAAAATGTCTAAAACTTCTTTATTAAGATGATATTTATATGAATGCCAACTTGGAATATAGTTATCCTCTAAAGTTTTTAACCAATTAAATTTTTCTTTAAAGTATATATCCATATTACTTGCTGTCTCTTCAGGTAAATACCATGGATACCCAAAGTATACAGTATTAATACCTAGCTTTTCGAAAAACTCCATAAAACTATATAATTTTCCAGCCATAGCTTCACTTATAACACAGTTTATGGAAATTTCGCCCTTAAATATTCCTTTTTTCTTTAAATCTACAAATAGTTTTATATTATCAATTACTTTTTTAAATGTTCCTTTTCCACGCATATCATCATTTTCCACTTCAAATCCATCAACACTAATAAGAAGTACTATATTTTCTGATATTTTCAATAAGGAATCTAATTTTTTATCTAAAAGGATTCCATTTGTACATATTACAGTCCAACGTTTATCTTTCTCAAGTATTGAAACTACTTCATCCCAATGGGTATAACAAAGAGGCTCTCCTCCCCATAGATACATATTAGATTTAGCTTCTTTAGTTTGAAGAAATATTTGGTTTAATACAGATTTATCTAATTCACCTGATTTAGTCGAATCATCTCTGTTATTAAGATATCCATCCTCATTCCATTCAAAACAGTGTTTACAACGTAAATTGCATTTATTAGTTAGTTGAATTCCTATTTCAACTGGAAGGCTAGTAGCAAATAATTTATCATTATCTCTATTATGTTTTGTATGGGATATATTTTTAAGTGTATTTTTAAGTGTATTAAAACTATTTTTATCAAACTTTACATTAGTACTTGGTTGCATAAAAAAAACCTCCCTTTACTTTAATTTATTTTACTTATTAAATAAGAAATATAACTTTCTCTTTTTCCTACTTGATTTAAAATATTATTATGAAGTTTTTCTAAAAAGTCCATTTTATAATGTATATTTATGAAATCATCATAATATATACCAAATCCTAAGCTATGCCATAACTCTGCATTTTTCTTTTCATGTTCTCCAAAGGGCTCAAGCATTATTAAAGGAGTTGCAGCTGATAAAGAATCTATAAGTGTTGCACCACCTGGCTTACTAACAATTCCTTTAACTGTGCGAATTAAATTAAACACCTCTGGATAGTCATTATTACTTTTAAACTCAGTTACATTACTTTTAACTTCTGAAAATGGAGGAAATATATAATCTCCATCTTTATTTCTTATCCAAGGAGACCAACTTGGATCAATCATAAAATATTTATTAAGTTCATCATGAAATTTAACTTCAGAATAATCATAAGCTATAATATTAAGCTTAATTGAATTTCTATTTAGTTCCTCTATTTTACTGGTATAAGTTCCTAAACCCCATCCACCTCCATGGACCAAAAGCCTGTCCTCTCTATCTTTAAATGAAATAGGGTGTTCATCAGAAATAAGTAAATCCTTAAGGAGCTTGCGCTCATTGTAACTATATAAAAGTTCACTATGACAATAATCCGGTGTTATCTTTGCTTTTTTCCAAGAAGCTGATACATCAGCATCTATATGAACACACTCGCAATGTATATCTAACTGAGAATATCTTTTTTTATAAATATCTATTATTGGTAACCAAAATCCAGAAACAACAATAAAATAGCTTATCTTCTCCTTAACCCAGTAATCAATAATACTTTCCAGTTTTTCTTGGCATATTGAATCCATCATATTTTTAGATATTTTAAGTCCAATTAATGCTACTGAAAATTTTTTATGATAAGCATCCTTATTCATAGGTATCTTATTTTTTTTCTCTTCCTTAATGAGATTCTCAAGAATAAACACTTCGGAAGAAATATTATTTTTCTTTAAGTCTCTATTTATTATTAGACCTGGAACATAAACTCCAAGACCTACTCCAGAACATAAAACGGCAACTTTCATATTTCTTACCTCTTTTTTATAATTAGTATTTAAGTAACACATTAATTTATTATTTATTTAAATCCTTTAATTGTACACCTCAACAAATAAATCAGCTAATATTTTTCTTACTTCATTTAATACTTCTTCCCGCCCCTGGGTACTACTTGATATAATGCACATATAAAATCTTCCTTTATAGATTTTTTCTTCTTTTGGTAAAATATCCAAATCTCTATTTATGAATAGAGTATTTGAGGATACTGGGATTAAACCTGTAGGGGAACTTGGATAAAAAATAAGGTCTTCATTATCTAAGGCTTCAAATAACTTTTCAAATGTTAAATCTTTTTTATATCCTAGATTTAAGGAACATAAAGAACCCTTAAGGTCATATTTTTTTAAGTATTCATCTAAATAGTAGTTTATAAATCCCATAGATTTCCTACAATTTATTTCTATAATAGGAACAATGTCGCCATTAACTAAAATCATAGAATCAATACATACATCTCCAAAATATCCATCATCATATAACTTGTTTGCAATATTTTCTATAGTTGAAAAATAATTTTCCTTATATAAATAATCTATAAAGTCTTTATCTGCCGTAATTGATCCTAAATAAGAAAAATTAAAATTAACCATTTTCTGCACACTAATAATTGTGAATTTACCACCTTTTGAAATGTTAAAGCCACAAGAAAAATCAATTTCCTTTTGAAGAAATGGTTCAACTACAAAAAGTGTTTTTAATCCTTTATCTTCTTGGGATTTAAGATATTTTGAAATTCTGTTTACCAGTGCATTTGAGTTTAAAAGCATGTTTCCTTTTCCAGATACACCATATGGATCTTTAATTAATAATCCACTATTAAATCTAGGGTTACTAGCTAATAATTTAAGTTCTTCATGACTAGTTATAACCTCACCAAAATATTTAAGATTTAATGCCTCAGATAATTTTTGAGAATATACCTTTGAATTAACTTCCTTTACTGTTTTATAATCGCACCCATTAAACTGAAGATTTAAAGAATGAGCAAGCTCCTTGCAGTATCCAATTATAGAATAAGGTGATAGTTCCATATTTGTAACATCACATGGCAAACTAGCACTAAATAAATTTAAGTTGTCATAAATAGTTTTAAAAATACTATTATCCTTTGAAGTTTCAACGGTTTCTATATTTTTGTTAGTACATAAAAAGTCAAAGCCTATTTTCTCCAAATAATCTTTTAAAAACGAATTAAACTTATATCTCGTTATTAATAAATCCTTTGATTTAGCTAATGGGAATAAAAGCTCGTCCATAGAACGTATAATATTATAACTATTCTTATCTGGAATTTCTGGTAGCTTTGCATAGCCTTCCTCTTGCCAATACTTTTCTGAGTTAAACTCACCAATTAAAATAGTTTTATTCATTAATAATCTCCTTTAATTATATTGCTTTGAGAAAATTGCAAAATGAATTTATAGATTCTAAATAATCAAAGTCAAATTCTTCATAGTCAATCTCTATATTAAAAGCTTCTTCTACCATCAAAATAAAATTAATCATCTGAAGTGAATCAAGCCCCACTTTATCAATTATTTTTGAATCTGAAGACAATGAATTCTTTAAGGTTTCATCCTCCTTTATTTCTGATAGAATATTAATTATTTTTTGTTCCATAAATAAGTCCTCCTTTAATATTTTTAATAATTTTACTTATATAAAAGTCGACTTTGCCAACTTCTAGCCTTAAACAATAAAATATATCTTAAAGTTTTTCAATTAATATAGATGCATAATTTTCATTATTTGCAGTCAGCCCCATGGCTAATAAAACTACCTTATCGTTTTTTAACAATAATTTTTCATCAGTAATGTCTTTTAGATTTCTAATAACATCTACATCTCCAATATGACCTCCAAAAGGTATATTGCTTAGAAAAAATTTTTCAATAGATACTTTCAAAAGCTTAGCATGTAATTTATATAGAACTTTATTTACATTTTGTGGCACTATCATTTTGATATCATCACTTGTTAAATTATTGTTTTCAAGAAGCGTTAGTATTGTATTTTTAATATTTATAGAAATTTCTTTTTGAGAACGTTCAAAAGGAATATTCATATAAGTGTTATAACTACATTTACCATCTGATTTAGAAAAAGAATCTAAAATTTTTATATCTCCTTGATTTTCAATGACAACTAAGCTGGCTCCATCCCCTATTATGCAAGGAGGTTCATATCGCTCTTGTGAATTTTTAGCCATACAAACACTAGCTACCAATATTTTATTAGCTTTCTTGCTATTAATTAGACCGTTAGCAATCTCAATACCTTGAATTGTTGCTGAACATTCTTGATTCAAAGCAAAAACAGTTGCTTTATTCATATTATATTTTTCAATAATTACATACGGTATGCTCATTTCATTACAAATATTCTTATCAGCACCTTGAAAAATAATTGCATCAAAATCATTTGTTGAATTATTGCTGCTATACTTGTCCAATAATTTAAATAACATTTCATGTTCATTTAAATTATTTTCTACGGAAATATTTTTAATCTTCCCTTGATTTAGCAAATAGTTTACATTAATAGATTCAGCATTTACTTCTTTTAAAATTTCTTCTGCTTGTACATATGTTTCTGGGATGTAATAATCTAAATAACTTATATAACTCATACTTATAAACTCCTATTTTTTATTTTATAAATATTAAAATTTTTCTTTATTATTTAATTAAATGTATTAACATATAAACTTAAAGACACTAATTATTGTGAATATTTAACATTATTGTGTAAAATATTGTATTTTTATAACTATAACATATTTTTATATTTTTCTCAATATATGTTATATGTTTGCAACAATTTTATAATATATTTTATTTTTTATAATTAGATACACTTTAATAATTTCATAAAAGAAAGCCAAGGATAATTTAATATCGTTGGCTTTCCTTTTATAATATTTCTTACTACTACAAACTACGGCTGAATTGTATCCTAAGTCTTTTGCTATCTTTTATCATAATAATAAAATTTAATCAATAAATGCTTTTAAATTATTTGCTCTAAGCTAACAAAGTCATCATTTAATTCTGAAATAATCTTTAAATAATTATCTGCTGCAATTGCTACCTGTTGCAATTGATTATATTTCTTTAATTTATTGCTATGTTCCTTTAAATGAAAACCACCTGATATAATATTAATGTCCTTTTCCAATATGACTAGATTAGCAGTTAACGCTTGTAAATGTTTATTAAAATCGCTATACGTTTCTCCAAATATCCCCCTATATTTTATTAATGATTCCATATTTAATAATATATCTGTTGATATCTTCATCAACGACTTCTCTGCTACATCACCAGGATTTATAGGATACTGCTGGATATGAAACTAAAAGCAAAAAAACTGTAATAGTCATGGTAGATGCCCTGGAGTACCATAATACATTGCTGATATATACAGCTATTAAACCAGCTATGCAAACCTTACTTGCCTTTATTAATTCTTCATTTAATCTTTTGTTAGATTTAATTTGCAAATTTTCATCCGCTTTCAAATATTATACATATATTTTTTATAATATAACGAAAATCTTATCTCTTCTCTATTCTTAGCCTTAACATGAATTCTTTCAATGCAATAAGTATATTCATCATCAACTACACTTGCTTGACTTAAAATTTTACAGTACTTAGTTTCTTTAATTATCTTTTTAGACATTTTAACATATCCTCAATCACTCTAGTAGGCTCTTAGAAAGTTCTTGTGTCGTTACTACTACAATTGAAAAATCACTTGAAAGTAAAAACAAGGAAAAAGTATAATTAACTTCTTCCTCGCATTATATTAAATCAGTATATTCTGCTATTATATCTTTTAATCTATTTTGTTTAATCACTTCTATATCTACAATATTTTCAGCTATAAGTACATATCCTTCTAAGTCATAATCTACATTTCTAAATTCTCCATAGTTTTCATTATTAAATTCTCCCTTCTAACTTAAAAACTCTTACTTGCATATTTAATACAAGTAAGAGTTTCTCTAAATTAAACTTTTATAAAATTCTATTGTTGTATTTTCATTATTTATTAATGTAATTAATTTTTCATATGTTGCATTATAAAAATTATTATCTTTAGCATATTTGATTACTTCATCATAGGATGGTTCAAATATATTATCTGTAATGTTATAGTAAAAATCATCATTCATTACACCAAATAAATATTTTACGGAATCTTTATATGTCATTCTCGGAACTTCTTCTAAATCACAATTTTCATCTGTATAACACGCATTTCTATCGTTCCACTGAGGAAATTCTATTATTGCAATTCTTTCTCTTTCCATATCTCACATAACCTCCACTATATTAAAATATATATTCCTTATTATAATATATATTTATAATACTTTTGACTATATTTTGTAATAAATTGCTTAATCCTATTATGGCTTGTATAATTATATTATAAATATTTGGAAGATTACCTATGGATTACGAAAATAAAAAAGTTAATAATAATATATCTTTGCTTAAACAATTTAAAGTTCCTGCTATGGAAGATTATTTTTTAGAAGTACGTTTTAAATACCCTACTGGAACTTGGTCTGGTTGCATTCCTATAAGTTCAAGATATCAAGGTATACACATTCCACAAAATAAAGTTGATGTATTTCACTATGCTGAAATATGCTATTCTCATCTCTTGAAAAACCTATTGTGTTTTTAAATTCTGTACCTAATATCTACCCCATCTTATTTAAATCATATCTATCTTTTAAAATCATAAATATTCTATCATGTTCCTGGCTGAAGCACTTATTAGAATAAAGACATTTATTACAATTCCAACAGGAAATAGATTCAAAATTATCTATCACCTTATTATTGTCATGAAAATTATCAACAACATCATTTATTATTTCTGTTGAATAAAAATTCTCTAATAATTCTATATTTTCATCTAAATTAAAATTAGATGCCTTATTACCAATAAAGTCTCTAACACATCTATAATATGTGTAATTATAAATATCTAGAGTGGGATTTTTTAATTTTTTTATAAATTCATCTATATAGCTAAAGCTATTTTCAAATTCTCCATTTTTATAACATAAAACACACTTCAATAACTCTATATCAGAGTAATACCAATTGAAGTTATTTATCATATTTAAATTTAATATTTTTGGAACTGATAATTTATTTTTTATATTTAAACTATTTAAGGTATCTACTAAATATCTACATTCATTAGAATTTAAACTATTAATATTTCTTAAGTATTTTTTTATGCTAACAAATTTAATATAACTATCTAAAGCTTCAATATCGTCTATTGATTCAACTTCACTAAAACCTGGAACAATTACATGATAACTAGGAAATCCTAAGAATGAAACATCTCTTACAAAAACACTATATTCCTCTTTTTCTAAAATATCTAAAAGATATTTTAACATATCTGAATTTTTATCACTATATCCACTTAAAAATTCATTAAATTCATAACTATAATTACTTGAAAATAACTCCTTATGATAAACTCCTGAACCATTTACTAATATCCCAATCATATTATTATGAAGATTCTCAACTTTAGGAATAGAAGAAAACTCTGTAACTCCTTTAAGCATTTTTGCATGTTGCCCTTGTAATAATTCTGTAAGAGTTCTTTGCAAAGCTATTTCAAACTTAGGATGAGCTCCAAATTTTACAAAATATGTCTGATTTAATCTATTAATAACTATTACCCCTATTACTGGGTACCCTTTTCCTAATGAACAATCTTTAACTATAACTTTATAATCTCCCGACTCTTCTAGTTCATTTATCATCTTGTTAAGTAATGGATACTTAGCTATATAATTTTTAGGAATATCAGGTGGTATAATATTTTCCATTAATATTTTTTTATTTACATATCTTTCAAAAATTTCTGATAACCCTTGAACTAAAGCCTCTTCCCTTGTATTACCCGCACACATTCCATTAGACATATACATTTTAGAAACCATCTTTATTGGTATGTATGATTTCCTTTTACTATATAGATTATTATATGGAATACATATAATATCATCTTCAAAATCTTCATAGGCTATTTGCATCCACTTTTTCATTAATTTTTTTATATCAATCTCTTTTTTTATTAATTTGTCTTGAATTTTAAACCATTCATTATCAAATTTTAGTATCTGGTCTAATGACATATTCTTTTCATCTGGACAATAATAAAAACCCTTATATTTAAGAGCTCTTGGACTTACATCAACAGATAATTTGAAAAATGCTTGGTTTTGAAGTCGTTCCATTAACTCTCCATAAGCACTTGCTAGAGCATATGATGGACTTATTCCTTTACCATTAGTACTTAGATTAGTATTGTTAATCCTTATAGTCACTGAGTGGTAATTTTCGAGGGAATTATACCAATTGCTTTCAGATGTATTTATTCCAATTTCATTTAATATATTTTTTATATTAGATATAGTTGTATCTGGATTATTATCTTTTAAATTTATATCTTTGTATCTAATCATCATTTCACCTCCATATTTAATTTTCAAAATATTATCTATCCCTATAAATTAAGTTTATCTATTACAAGGGACTTATAGAATCCCTCGTAATGTGTATTACCTTAATATAATCTTTCTGTATCTTTTTTCTTTTTTTTGATCTCCTCTATCTCTGACATTCCTTTCATGCCTTGCATTCCTTGCATACCCTGCATGCCTTTCATTCCTTGCATTCCTTGCATACCATCCATTCCTTGCATGCCTTTCATACCCTGCATTCCTTGCATTCCTTGCATTCCTTGCATTCCTTGCATTCCTTGCATTCCTTGCATTCCATCCATGCCTTGCATTCCGCACATACCTTTCATTCCATCCATTCCTTGCATGCCTTGCATGCCTTGCATACCTTGCATACCTTGCATACCTTGCATTCCTTGCATTCCTTGCATTCCTTGCATTCCGCACATACCTTTCATTCCCTGCATTCCCTGCATTCCCTGCATTCCCTGCATACCATCCATTCCATCCATTCCTTGCATTCCTTGCATTCCTTGCATTCCTTGCATTCCTTGCATTCCTTGCATTCCTTGCATTCCTTGCATTCCTTGCATGCCTTGCATTCCTTGCATACTATCCATTCCGTGCATGCCTTT
Source organism: Clostridium gasigenes (assembly GCF_900104115.1). GTDB lineage: Bacteria > Bacillota > Clostridia > Clostridiales > Clostridiaceae > Clostridium > Clostridium gasigenes. The sequence goes on along the minus strand of NZ_FNJM01000017.1, from coordinate 39,517 downwards.
CATCCCCTGCATACCTTGCATTGCTTGCACCATAGAGTTGATACACATCATCTGCATCATTTCTTTCATTTCATCCTTATCTATGCTATTTTCCAGCATTTTTTTTTCATTTTCCACAATAAACCTCACATGTAATTATTCATATTATATACATATGCTAATTATTAGATTTTATTTACTACTAATATTAAAATTATATATCTATTTACATACGCAACAATCATTATAAATATTGCTTTTAATAACTTTTATAAATTCATCTTTTACTATATCTAATTGCTTCTTAAACCCATAATTAGAAGTATTATTTGGTAATATTTTTATTTCTTCGATATCAAGAATCTCCTTATCTATATAATTAACTGGAATAAAAAATATTTTTGGTCTTGATAAATACATACTTATCCTCGCTTTTAATTAATTCATAATAATATATTCAATTTTTATATAATATAGTACTTATCATTTTTCTTTTTAAGTTACTCTAAAACAATTAATATTCTTTAAATGTTAGCAAGCACTAAAAGATTATTAACTTTTTATATAATAAAGGTTATACTTAGCGTAAACACTAAATACAACCTTTCTTCAAAATCCATTATCCAATTTTAGTAAAAGCCTCATTTATTTATGGTACGGTTCACTCTTAATTATTCTAAACTCTCATATTAGATATCCATTCTTCATAGTTCTATCTTTATTATAATTTAACAATCTACTTATTTTACCCCTTTAAGTACTACCCCCGCTTTAAACCCACCACGTTCTTCCAACTTCGCCTCCCTCCTTTCAACTATTCGAGATTCTTTTATAACTATTTCATCTATTAAACCTATATATTCTTTACTTTCAATACTTATATTAAACGTCTATATTTAAAAATAAATTCTTTTTTACAATTTTTTTTTTTACAATAGAAATTAATGTAAAGCTTACACTTTAGGTACTTGAAAGAAAATAATAGATCAAGGTGCGACGTATATTTTGAAAGTGCCTTAATTTATTAACGGAAAAAAGTTCAGTGTAACTTTGTAATTACACTAAATTTTTATTGTTTACAATTAGTTATGGCTTCTTTTAACAATACTTGTAGCTTAGCCTTTATATCATATTATTAGCTCAACTTGGTATATTTTTATCCTTCCAAATAATGTTACCATTTTTAAAATCAATTATTTCTCTAAACATATCTGTATTATCATACATATTTATCTCATCACATATTTCTATAACTTTATTTAAATTCTTCAATGATTCATAATACCGTCTTTCAATAGTATCATCAGGTACTCCATGGCCACCTTTTTTCATATTTATTTTCATTATAATAAATAGACTTATATATTGATGTTTTTCCAGCTCCATTAACACCTGCGAAAATTGTATAGGCTTTGCATAATTATTTACCTATAACCTTTTCTTCTTCTTTTTGTAAAACCATATTAGATAGAGTCATGCAAAATTTTTTTTCATCTTCTGTTTTTGCATTTTTAAATAAATTCTTTAATTGACTATATGAATAATTCACGAATATATCATATAATGTTTCATTATTATTCTCCATATCCAATACCTCCTGTTTAAAACTATATATTATATATCAATAAAAGAAATTAATAAAATCTAACAGCTATTCTTTAATTCCAAGTATTTTTTTTATTAGCGACATAATTTCCAAACTATTCTATCAAATTCATTATTATCTTTTCATATTTCATCATCTGAAGGAGTTTCAATTTTTTCCTCTACAAAGGCCAAGTCTCTTTTGCCAAAGCATTACTCCTAATTCTTGATTTCTATCTTCTTATGCTAAAAATTTATTTCATTGTTCTATCCTAATATATTTAATCTCATATAGCCTTTTTTTAAATGTCCTTGACTTAGCATCCGTTTTACTTGGAACTCCTAGCTATTTTAAAGGGTTTGCGGCTTAAAATCCCATTATAAAAATACTCTTAATTACCTCCAATACTACATTTAACTTCATAATTCTCAACTATATTTTTAAATTTTTCCATTACGTCATCTGTTGGTGTCATAACACTCTTTGGCATTCTATAACTTTTGCCTAAACAAGTATATTTATTTAAGCCGAATACATGATATGGCAATAAATGTATTTCTTCTATATATTTTAAACTTTTTACAAATTCAACTATCTCTTGTATACTATTTTCATCACAATTAAAATCAGGAATAACAGGTATTCTTGCAATAACTTTTTCTGCCAGTTTTACAATAGTCTTTGCATTGTTTAATATAGTTTCATTACTAACTCCTGTAAATTTAATATGCTTAGAGTTATCAATATGCTTGAAATCCAAAAGAACAAGATCAGCTAATGGGATTACTTCCTCAAGTATATTATTATTTGCAAATCCTGTAGTCTCTATAGCTGTATTCCACCCCATACTTTTACAAGCTTTTAATAATTGAGATGCAAATTTCCATTGCATAAGAGGTTCTCCACCTGATAGTGTAACTCCACCTCCAGATTTTCTAAAATGTATAGAATCCTTTTTTATGAGTTTAATGACCTCTTCTACTGTCATATCATCCCCTGACATAAGGAGCGCTTCTGAATAGCATTTATCAACACACTCTCCACAATTTATACATTTATTTTTATCTATCTTATACTCATTATTAAAATTAATAGCATCTCTTTTACACACTTTTATGCAATTACCACACTCATTACAATTTTCACTATTAAACATAACTTGTTTGTATGTAGATTGTGATTCTGGATTGCAACACCAAGTACATGATAGTGGACATCCTTTTAAAAAAACTATTGTTCTAATTCCAGGTCCATCATTTACAGAAAATCTTTGTATATTAAAAACTACTCCTTTTTCTTTATAATTAATATCATTTTCAAACATTTTTATCGCCTCTTTAAAAATATTTTTAAATTAAGGCTTGATAACCTCAAGCCTTAACTTTTTTAGAAAGCTTGTTCTGTTCTTGCTATAATATCATCTTGTATACTTTTATCAAGACATATAAATTGAGCACTATATCCTGCAACACGAATAACTAAATCTCTATATTGTTCAGGATGTTTTTGTGCCTCTATCAGAACAGCTTTATCTATTACATTAAATTGTACATGCATACCTTTTTCATCAAAATACCCTCTTATAAGTGATGCTAAATTTTTAAGTCCATTGTCATTTTTTAATGAAGATGGATTAAACTTTTGATTAAACAAAGTTCCACTTGCTGCAATAAAATGATCAAGTTTTGCTACTGAATTTGCTGCAGCAGTTGGACCATTTGTATCCATCCCTCTGTTAGGAGATACTCCATCTGCTAGAGGTTGATTAGCGCTTCTGCCATCTGGAGTAGCACCTACTTGACTTCCAAGGTGAACATTATTTGATACTGGATACAATCCTGGTAAAAATTTACCACCTCTTACGTTTGTATGTTTTTCAACTTCTTTACAATAAATAAGTGCACCTTCACGAGTTAATTCATCAACTTCATCTAAGTCATTTCCAAACTTAGGAGCTTTATGAATAAGAATGTTCTTAATTTCATTAAACTTATTTCTTTTAAACTCATCACATTTTTCATCTTGTCCAAAATTTGTAAGCAGAGCATCTTTTAAGTCATTTAAAGTAATCTTTTTATCCTCAAATACAAGTTTTTTTATTGCCATGAAAGAATCGCCTATATTTGCAATTCCAACTCCTAATGGTCCAGAATAACGATAATGTGCACCACCATCTTGAATTGATTTACCTCTTTCTATACAATCATCCATCATGCAAGATACAAATGGAAGCGGTGCTCTTTCTCTATGTGCCATATCCACACAGTTATCTGCGCACACCATTTGTGATACAAAGTACTGAGTTTGTTCCTTATAAGCTTTTATAAATTCATCTAAATTCTTAAAAGAAGTAAATTCACCAGTTTTAGGTCCTATTTGTTTTTCATTAAATTTCCCATTATTTACGGTCATTTCTAGCACTTTTGCTAAGTTGAAGAATGCAGCATCGTACCATCCATCTGTCTTTCCGCCACATTGAGGTTCTACACATCCTACAATAGAATAATTTCTAGAATCCTCTAAGGTTACACCCCTATTTAAAAGAGAAGGTATAATTACTTCATCATTATACAAAGCGGGGAAACCAAGTCCAAGTCTTACTAACTCACAGCATCTGAGTAAAAACTCTTCTGGAGTCTTACTCCATATTCTGGCTGAAAGTGAAGGCTGTGGCAATTTCAAACTTCCGGTAGCTTCAATACACATATATGAAAGTTCATTTGTAGCATCATTTCCATCTACTGTCTGACCTCCAACTATAAGATTTTGAAACATTCCATAACCGCTAAATGCCTTAGTTACAACTTCATCACGTATTTTTGTTATATCATTAAATTTAACCCATAGGCAATCTATAAGTTCTTGAGCTTCTAGCATATCTATATTTCCTGAGTCAATATCTTTTCTAAAATATTCATAGGTATATTGATCAAAGCGTCCTGGAGATATAGCATGTCCATTGGATTCTAAACTTATTATCACTTGTATAAACCAAAATGATTGAACAGCTTCATAAAATGTATCGGAACCGTTCCCAAGGGCTCTATCACAAATTTCTGATATATTTATCAATTCCCTTTTTCTAGTTGAATTATTTTCATCTTCTGCCATATTCAATGCCAATTTTGAATATCTTTTAGCAAAATTTATTGCTGCGTTACAAGATATGATTATCGATTCCCAAAACTCCCTGTTTTTTATAAATTCGGGATCAGCTTTATTACTATTATTTATCTTATTCTGAACTTCTTCTACAATCCCTTTTAGTCCATTTTTTATTACTTTTTCATAATCTACCACATAATGTCCAAGGCCATTAAAATAATAATTTCCACAAGTAAATACATTAGTACTCATTGCATCCTGTGTTTCTTGTGGCATATATGCTTTAGCTAATTCACTTACTGTTTTTCCATCCCAATACTTAAATAATTCTACTAGTTCTGATTTAACATCTTCGGATATCTCATATTTATCAGATGTTCTTTTCCCTATTCTATCAAACTCTGATACCAGCCATTTATTAGAAAATTCCGGGAACACTTGAGCTGATCTTGGATTTTTAGATAATGTACCAACTATAAGTTCACCATCTCTAATTACTACAGGAATTTCATTTAATATTTTTTCTAAAGCCTTAGCTTTGCGTATAATTATAGGCTGATCTTCTGTTTCTTTAAATGATTCAGTGATAAGTCTAGCTCTCTCCACTTCAACACATGGTTGTGCAGAAAGTATTTCTTCTTTTAATTTGTATACTCTTTCAGTACTATTTTTAAAACCCTTTGATAAAAAATTTCTTTTTAAAGTTTCCATTTATACCACCCTATCCTTTTTAGTTTTTTATACAATCAATAAAAAAATTGACTGCATATATTTCTTAATACTATATTATTTTAACACATTTTATAATTATTTACATATAGCCTTTTGTTGTTCTTTTGGTAAAACCATATTAGATAGAGGCATAACAAAAAGGTGGTATTTCGTGTATACGACACGAAATACCACCTTTTTGTTATGTTATTTTACGGCTTTTAACTTTGCTATATCATAGCAATTTACCTTAGTTACTTCTTTAACTTCTTTTAATTCTTGAAGATTACTTAATACTGATGTTTTAAATTCACTTAGGTTTACAGTTTGATTGTAAACCACTTCTAATGTTTTATCTAACTTATCTACTTTATTTTCTATAGTATCTAATCTTTCATTAGTTTTAATTTGCCCTTGCTCTAATCTCTTTAAAATTTCTAACATCTCTTTTTCCACTCTTCAATCACTCCTTGTAATATCTATAGTATATCTAAAATTAGTTATTATTAATAGGCTTAATATTTTCTAATTTTATTTTTATAATATTACATTTTTCTTGTGCCAACTTCTTTCTTGGCAAATAAATTTATATTTATATTATATCATTTTTTAAAATGCTTTAATAGGTGCTATGAACTCTAATATCTCTTTAACGGTATCTGATCCTTTTAATAACTCCATAAATTCATAATTTTCTATTAGTTTCATTATCTCTGTTATTATATTTATTTCAATTTTTTCATCAGGAGTTGCTACTGTTATAAATACTTTTATATTATTATAAGCCCCTATTGTTATTTCTTGTTTAAATGTAGTAATAGTTATTCCAAACTTATCTACATATCCATCACCCTTAGCATGTGGTATTGCTATTCCATTATCTACTACAATATATGCTCCTAGTTTATTGATACTATTAATCATAGCATCTATATATCCTTGTTTTATTGTTCCATTTATTATCAAAGGCATAGCTGCTAATTGTATAGCTTCTTCCCAATTTTCAGCTTCTATATTAAGTTGTATTTCTGAAGATGTAATATAATCCTTTATAGATTTTTTTAGGTTACTTTCTACTTTAAAATATTTTTCTAAATCTTTTAATAGATTTTCTTCATTATTTATATTACAACTCCTACTAATTATATTTACTATTTCATTAATTCCTTCACACTGCTTAGAAGAAGGTTTATAATCTAAATATTGCCTTAGTAAATTTAAATCTTTTTCATTTAAAATAGGTGATATAATAATTGTTGGTATATCTAATTCTTCTTCTATATTAATGGTAGATACAATTAAATCTACCTTTTCATTTTTTATATAATCTTTAATACCATGAACTGATATTATATTAATTTTATCTATATTGAATTTACTCTTTATTTTATTTTCTAATAATCTGCCTGTAGCAAACCCTGCTGAACATACCACTAATATATTCTTATGCACTCTTACTACTGAACTTTTATTTTTTTCTATAGCTGCACATACATAAAGAGTTATATATCCCAGCTCATCATCACTTAATTTATATTTATACTTTTCTTCTATAAACATGCACGCACTTTTAACTAATGAAATCTCTTTTTTATAAATTTCATTTATGCTATCTAAACTTGGATTTCTAACCTCAACCTTAAACCTTAACCTAAAAATCAAACCTTTTATGTGATTTAAAAACGACTTATATAAATGAGTATCCATATAAATTCCACCTACATAGGCTTGTTCTACATTTTCCAATATAGTTCCAGTTATTGAACATGCTTCAAAATAATCCTTTGAATCATCAATATTATCATTATTACTATTTGAAGATAGTATCATATAAGTTAAATATCCAATTTCAGCTTTACTAATATCTATTTTAAATTTACTTATTAATTTATTTATTATATTTGTAGCTGCACTATATTCTTTTTTATATTCCTCTTCTAATACCCTATACCTATTTGATTCTTTTTCGTCTTCTTTATATGATCTATTTATAATAATAAATGCAGTCATAACAAGGTTCATAAAATCTATATCTGTGAAAACTCCAAATTCCATTTCTAATTCTTTAATAAAGCCTCTAATGCAATCTAAATTTTCATTTGATAAATCTATTTTACTAATTTTATTTAACACATTACTATTTTCATTTTTATATACATTTTCTAAATTATCTAATATGTTATATTCACCATTTCCTATTAACAATTCCTTAAGGGCAATTCTAATGCTTTTCTCTTCTCCCTCAATTGATATTCCTTTATTACTATATTTAATGATTTTTATATTATAAGTACTAAGCCATAGCTTTACTTTTCTTAAATCAGAAACAATAGTACCCTTACTTACAAAGAACTTCTCTTGTAATCTACTATAGGTACACACCTTATAACAACTTAATAAATCGTATAAAATTATTCCTATTCTTTCGTTGCTTGATAAAATATACTCTGCTGCATTCATGTTATTTAATAAATTAATTAGTAGAGCTCTTTCTTTATTATCCAATACTACTTTTAATGGAGAATTTGGCTTTTTTTCTATTTCAGTAATATTGCTACTTCTTAGAAATTCATTTATAGAATCTATATCATATCTTATCATTCTATTAGATACATTAAATTTATTTGATAGCTCATCTACACCTACATTGTTATTAAGTATTACTATTTTTCTTAATATTTCTCTACATCTTGCATTTAACATTAATTTCTCCTAGACAATTACTTTAACTAATTTAAGGCATCATAAAATAAATAATACTGGTCTATTATTTATTTTATGATGCCTTACTATTATTTATATTTTAATATTAACTATAGTATGATTAAGTTTTTCTAACCTCTTTTTTAACTCACAATAATTAATAAGGGATACTTTCTACTTAAAGAAAGAATCCCTTATATATTCTCTAATTATTCATTATTATTATTTATTACTTTATTCTTAGTTTTCATAAAGCTCGGTACAATTACTACTGCTACTAATAATGCTAATAACCCTAAAACTCCACCACTTCCTAAGAATTCATATAATTTCCCTATTGCAATACCTACAACTCCAAAGTCAAAATCTCCAAAAGTAGTATTTGAGAATCCTAAATTACCTAGTACAGGTAATAATAATGCTGGTATAAATGTTATTAATAATCCATTTATAAATGCTCCTATTGCGGCACCTCTTTTTCCACCTGTTGAATTACCATAAATACCTGCTGTTGCTCCACAGAAAAAATGTGGAACTAGTCCTGGTATAATTAACACACTGCCTGCAAACCCTAACAGAACCATTCCTATTATCCCACCTATAAAACTAGCTACAAACCCTATAACTACGGCTGTTGGTGCATAAGTAAAGAATACTGCACAATCTACAGCTGGTATTGCATCTGGAATAATCTTTGTTGCAATTCCTTGGAAAGCTGGTAATAAATCTCCAAGTATCATTCTAACACCTGCATAAACTATAGTAACACCTACTGCAAATTTCATAGCGCTCATTAATGCGAATAACACCATATTTGTTCCACCTGATAAGGTTTCAACAAATTCTGATCCTGATGCAAATGCAGCTATTAAATAAAATACCATCATAGTTAATGCTGTTGATATTGTAGTATCTCTTAAAAAACTCCATTTTTCTGGTATTTCTATTTTTTCAGTACTATCTTCAGGCTTACCAACTTTTCCACCTATCCAAGCAGATATATAATAAGCTAAGCTACCAAAATGACCCATTGCTACCTCATCACCATCAGTAACTTTTAAAGTATATTTTTGACCAATTGCTGGTAAAATAGCACTTATTAATCCTAAGAAAGCACCACCTATAGCTATTAAACCCCAGCCTCCAAAGCCTGCTGTTTGAAGAACAGCTGATAATAAGCAAGCCATGAAGAAACTATGATGACCTGTTAAGAATATATATTTAAACTTAGTGAACCTAGCAATTAAAAGATTCACTATTAACCCCAAAAGAAGTATTGACATTGTTTCAACACCAAGTACTGTTTGTGCAACAGATACTATAGCTTCATTATTTGGAATAACTCCTTCTATGTTGAATCCTTTTTGAATCATTTTTCCTAAAGGGTCTAAATTACGAACAATGAAATCTGCACCTGCACCTAGCATTAAGTAACCTAAAATTGGTTTTAGTGTTCCAGTCATTATTTTATGAGAAGGTTTTCTTAGAGCAACTAACCCTATAAAAGCCATTAATCCCATTAATAATGCCGGTTCTTTTAATACATCTTTAAAAAATTCTAAAATAATACCCATTGATAAGTTCCCCCTGTATATATTAATTAAATTATCTACCTAGCTAATTCTTGATATTTAAGTTTAATAGATTCTAAAGCATCTTCTGTAATTTTCTTTTTATTAATATAACTTCTAACAACTATAGTCTTTTCTTTTGGGAAATTTATAGCTAATTCTTTTACAGTAATAAATAAATCACATTTTTTCCCTGATGCTGCTCCTAAATCACAAGATTCAACATCTACACTTATTCCTGCTCCATTACATATTTCTTCTATTTTCATAGCTAACATTAAACTACTTCCTATTCCATTTCCACATACAGTAATAATCTTCATAATTGTTTCCACCCCTATTTGTTATTTTTATATGACTCTAATAATATTTCTATTAGTTCATCCTTTGTTTTAATATTACTACATTTTTCTATTACTTTATCGTCGTCTAAAATAACACTTAAATCCTTAAGCAACTCAATATGCGATTCACTTTCTTTTGCACATAATGCAAATATAAGTTTCACTGGATCAAATTCTTTATTTCCAAAATTCACTGGTTCTTTTAATGTAATTATAGAAATTCCACCATCTATAACTCCACACTCTGGTCTTGCATGAGGCATGGCTATTCCTGGTGCCATAACTATATAAGGTCCAATTGCCTTTACTGTATCAATCATTGCTTCTATATATGTTTCTTTAACTTTATTGTTTTTCACTAATATATCTCCTGCGGCTTTTACAGCTCCTTCCCAATTTTCTACTTCAACATTTACTTCAACTACATCTTTATTAATTATTTTTTCTATCATTTTATTTGACCTTTCCCTTTACAAGATTGAAAAACCTAAACTTTTTGCATCTTTATAAAAATCTCTTACAGTTTCTACTGAATAGTCATTTAAACTTTTTCCTATTAAATTGTTTTTTCTAAGCATACTATTTTGAACTGTTATAATATGACAACCTAATTTATCTGCTTCAAAAATATTATATAATTCTCTACAACTTGCCCATAATATTTCTATATTTTTATATTCTTTAACTAAACCTACAGCTTCCTTAATTATTTCGGCTGGGTTAACTCCTGTGTCTGCAATTCTACCTGCAAATATTGATATAATAGCTGGGGTATCCTTGTTTAATACTTTCAGAGTATTTTTAACTTGCTCTATAGTAAATATAGCTGTAACATTTACTTTTATGTTTTTATCCGTAATTTCTTTAATAATATCTCCTGTAAAATTCCCTTTAGTGTCTACTATTGGAATTTTCACATAAACATTTTCTCCCCATGTGGCTATTTCTTCTGCTTCTTTAATTATTTGTACCTTTTCATCAGCAAACACCTCAAAAGAAACTGGCATATCTCTAATTAATCCTAATACTTCCTTACCAAATGCTCTATAATCTTTTACACCTGCAATTTTCATAAGTGATGGGTTTGTTGTAAACCCATTTACAATTCCTTTTTTATATTCCTCTAACATAGATTTTAAATCTGCCCCATCTGCATATATTTTTACATTTAAATTTTCTAACATATTTTCTCCCCCTTTTTCCTCTTCTAGTTTATTATATGCAATAAACTATTAGTATAAAAGTTCATTCTATTTCCCTTTTAAAAGGAAATAGTTAAATAAGTAATCTATTTTTTCTCCTCTCGTCCCTTTAACCTATAGTTACTTTCACTACCTAAAACTTCTGCTTTATAATCACCTACCATCTCATAAATTCTACTTCCTAAGGCTTCATCTATTTCAATTATCGCATCTATAGTTTTCTCTGTTGAAATTAGTATTGGTAAATTACTCATATATCTATAATTAATTATTTCAAACATAATATTAACATCTGATGGTGTAATTTGCCCTTTAAACAAATCATCTATTAAAAGCACTTCTGCTTTTTTATATTTTGCCATGTTTTCATTGTATATCTCACCATTCATAACATTTTGTTTTAACTCCATTATTATTTCTCTATAAGGCATATACACAACATTTGTTTTTCTCCTAATTAGATTATTTGCAATTGCTACTATTAAATGTGTTTTTCCGCAGCCTGAGTTTCCAGATAAAATTAAAGAATTTTTTTTATCCTCTTTTATAGAATCAAAGTTTAAAAAATATTTTGTAGCTAAATCTTTCATTGTTGTTGCACCTGCACTCCATTTTTCAAAGGCTATAAAATTAAGCTTACTTGTTTCTAAGGTTAACCCTGCTTTTTTCCATCCATTATTATTGTTTAGCATTTCTTTTTCATAACATTCACATCTATATGCACAAGTTCTCTTGTCTACTCTAACCTCAATCCAGGTTGTATCATCACAAAGGGGACACCTTTTAGAAAAGCTCTCTCTCTGCTCTTTCAATTTCTTCTGCTGTAAGTGGCTTAAAGTTTCCAAATCTTGTTCTTTCTTTAGTTTCCTTATTCTCTCCACTATCTCTAACATTTTTAAATTGTTTTCCATAAGCTTGTCCCCCTGTCCAATTTGATTTTTTAAAGTGATTTTCTATATCTTTTACATCTTCAGTCAAATATCTTTCAAACTTGGTTCCAAATAAGGTTTCTGGTCTTAAATAAACTTTCATTGAGTTTTTTGACCATTCATCATATTTTTTATCTATTACTTTCTTGAAATCATCTAAAGTGTGGCCTTCTCTAATTCTTGCATTTATACATCTTTGTGTTTTTCCTGTTGTGTATTTATAATTTTTATTACACCTTATATTTAAATAACCAATTATCTCTTCATACATTTCTTTTTTAAGATTTTTCTTATCTTTATTTTTCTTATTTTCATCTTCATTATTTTTCTTATCTTTATTCTTCTTAACTTGATTTCTATTATTTTCACTTTTATTAGCTTTTGATTTGTTATTACTACTGCTAGATTCTATGTTTTCAAAATTTGTTTTCTCGCCAAAAATATCTAATTGGATAACATCTTCTTCTAGGTTATCTATATCTACTGGATTTTCTACTATAGATCTTTTTCTCCTTGTTCCACTTAATTCTAAACATTCTATTTCATTTTCTATTTCTTCACTTTCATCATTTTGAAACTCTTTAGTCTTCACTACCTTTTTAGTAATTTCCTTAGCTATTTTCACCATGTTATCTACTGATTTCTTTATTTTTATAACCCTACGCTCTATTGCATATTTGCCTTCTTCATAAACATAATTTATTGATATGTAACCTTTGTTTTTCAAATTTTTAATTATTGCTGAACATCTAGATTTACTTAATTTGAAAAACTCGCCAAAATATCTATTGCTTGCATAGCAACCTTTTTCACCATCTAAAGCATTTATTTTAACTATAAATAACTTTTCAATAAGTGTTAAATCTTCATTTTGCCATATTTCTGTTGAAATCCAAATACCTCTGCATGTTGTTTCCATAAAATCCACTCCTACATATATCTAATTTAAAATATTCTAAATAGATTATTTTTTAGCCTTCACTATAATATATGCAGTAGTTAAACTTTTTGAAAAAATAATTTACTTTTTTTATATTTTTTTATAATAAATTTATATAGACTTAAAACTTAAATGGATCTGTACAGTTTTCCTACTGTACAGATATTATTTAATATACTAATAGTTTAAATTTATTATTAAGTTATATTATTACTTTCTTATTTCCAAACTACCCCCTACCTATTTTCAATCTACGTGCAAACTATTTTATGACTACCTATTCTTATTTTTGCAACACCTATTTTAAGTAAACTTTCTCCAATTCATTTTTATAACAAGCGAAAAAGAGCCTTGCAAAATTAATTGCAAAACTCTTTTTATGGATCTATCCACTAACTGTATTAAAAATAAATATCTGAAAATTCTACTTGAGTTCTTTCTACTAGGTTTGATGAGCTATAATTATTTTCTTTTGACCATGAATTATTTTCAGGTAAAACAGTTACAGGAATTTCTATTGTAAATGTACTTCCTTTTCCATATTCACTTTCTATAGAAATATTTCCTCCCCACATTTCTACTATAGATTTTACAATACATAATCCTATTCCACTTCCTTCATGATTACGAGTTAAGGATCTGTCTACTTGTCCAAAACGTTGAAAAATCATATTCAGCTTATTTTTGGGTATTCCAATTCCAGTATCTTTTATAATAATTAAAATATTTTTTCCTTTATCATAAAAGTTAACTGTTATTTCCCCTCCATATTGTGTGAATTTTATTGAATTAGATAAAAGATTTAAAATAACTCTTTCCATTTGATCAACGTCACAGCCCATAATTTTTTCTTCTACATCTGTATCAAATTGTAAAGATATCCCTTTCAATTTTAAATATGGAACTATGGATAAAGTAATTTCTTCTAATACATTTACAATATTATGGTTTTCTAAATTAGTTTTGTAAAATTCCGAATCAATTTTTGAAATATCAATTAAGTTATTTATCAATCTTAATAATCTATAACAATTTTGTTTAATTATTCTAAAGTACTTTGATTCTTTATTATCTTTTACATTTAGACCCAACACTTGTAAACTACCTAATATTACATTTAAAGGAGTACGAAATTCATGAGACAAATTACATAAAAATTCCGTTTTTAAACGTTCGCTTTCATTTGCCACATATAATTCTTTATCTTTTTGCAAAATCTCATCATCTTTTTTAATTTTTCTAAGCGCATTACTTAATTGTTTAGATGTCATAGATAAAATTTTTGTATCGTCAATGTCAAAAATCATCCCTTCTTTTTGGGTAGCACATAATATATTTCCTACCAACTCATCATTATCAATTAAGGGAATATTTATAATTGAAAAAAAAGTACTGCCTATATCTCTATATTTTAGGTCTTCGCTTACATTTGGAATAATAGTAATTTTTCGTTCCTTTGTTAAGGTTTCAATTAATGTAAGAGTATCTAAATGATCTACTTCTAAAACTTGATTACAATATATGCATTCCCACTGGTTATCTTCTTTTAAATATAAAAAGCTATATTCAACAAAAAAAGTATCATGAATCAAATTCATTACATTTTTAATTAATTCTTCTTTCTTTTTTTCTCTTCCTATAATTTCTTGTAAGATATTTAAAAAGTTAATTTCATTGATTTTTTTATGAAGATTATTTTTTATTAATTCTTCCTGTATATAATCACTAATCCACTGTAAGTCATAAAATTTATTATATAATTGTAAAGGTTCTTTTATCTTTCTTTGATCTCCTAATTCTTTTAAAAGTAAATTTTTATGAAATGAATATTGTAACTCCTCACAATATTGTATTCCTGTTTTAAATAAACTTTCTGCTTCTTCTTTTTTCCCTTGTTCTTTTTTCATTAAACCATATTCATAATAAAACCTTGGAGCCATATACTTTATTTTTTGTATATAAGTCATAGCTACTTCAAAATGAAAAGTGGCTTTTTCATAATCTCCTTCTATTTTATATGATAATGATTTAAACAATTCCACCCAAAATTTATCTTCATCTATATAACAAAAACTTCGTATATTTTTTATTTTTATCATATATTCATATGCCTTAGATATTTCTCTCAGCTTACAATAGTTTATTCCTATTAAGGAGTAAATTCCATACAAAGTGTGATAATATATAGAATCTATTTTTACACTATTAATTAATAGCAACAGTTTTTCTAAATATTGTATAGATAACTTATGCTGTAAAGCAAAAAAATAATTATTCGCTATGTTAAATAAGGTGATTGCAATTTGATTATAATTTTTTAATTTTTTCAAATATTCTAGTGCTTTATTATAATATAAATATGCTTCTTCATAATTTTCTATTATAAAATAGTTAAACCCAAGTCCATTAAAAATACAGGCAATCTCAGAGTTATTCTCTAATTCTAATTTTAATTTTTCACTTTTTTTATGATATTTTAAAGCTTCATGATATTTTCCTTTTAATATATAGGATATCCCCTGTGAGTGATGTGCAACTGATAATCGGTATTTATTATTGTATTTTTTAGCAATGGATATTCCATAATCATAAAATTTAATACAGTCTTCTTCATCCATAATTGCTACTATACAAGGATTGGTATAATAATAAGCTAATGCATTTTGCATATTAAATTTTTCAGCTATTTTAATTGAATCATAATAGAGTTTTTTAAATTGTTTAATGCCTTCCTTATTTTTCGGATCATCTATTAACAATAATAAAAAATTTGAATTTAATATTAACATTTCGTCCTGTAGTTGTAGAGCAATTTGCAAACTTTGTTTCCCTAATCGCTCTGCTCTTTTTCTATTACCTTTTTTCCAATAAATAAGTCCCATTTTTTGATAACAATAGGAAATTTCTTTAACATTATTATTCTTTTTAGAAAAGTTTAGCAAATCATGATAATGCATAAATGCAATATCATTTTCTTCTAAAGAACAATAAATATCTCCTAAAAGATGAAGCATTCTTAAAAAATATATTGGAGTCAAACATGTATTATTAATTACTCTTTGATCATATACTGTTGTAATATATTCCTTGGCTTCTTGTAATGCAAAGAAATGAAAACTCTCCATACTTAAATCTATAATTTTTTCCAATTCTAACACTTGATCTTCTTTCTTTTCCTTACAGTAATCTTTTTTTATATCTTTTAAAATTTCAACATCTATTATTGAATCATAGGTATGTATACATTGAATAAACTCATCCCATTGCTTCTGTTTTTCTTGTATTTCAAATTGATATTCTTTATTAAAAGAAAATATAAAAAATATGTTATTCTTTTCTTTTGTTTTTATAATATGTTGAATCAACTCTAATGTAGATTGCTTTGCATGATGAATATCTTCAATCACCACAATCATTGGCGTATTTTTAGATAAAGAACCGTACAAATTTAAAATAGATTGATGCATTCTATTCTTCTCATAATCTAATTCTCCTAAAATTACCGCTTCTTTTCTTTGTATAGGTTCTCCATAAAAATAAGAAATAAATACAGGTTGTTGAAAATAATATACATCTGATTTTTCAACAAAATCCTGAATTTCTTTTCTATTTTTCAGTTTTACAGTCTCTTTTATAAAATCAAAAAAAGGATAATAGGGTTTAGAAAAATTTGTATTATAAATCCTTTGACGAAATATTTTTGTTTTTTCGGAAATACTTTGTAAATAGGAATCCATATAGAGAGAAAACTTGTCCGAATTCTTTGTATTTAAAAAAATTGTTTTTGTATTTCCCATTAAGGTTTCATTCCAATGATTATTCATTAACTTGTCTATATAAGAACTAATCTCTATTTCAAAATATTGATGTTTCATCTTATGCGCTCCTTAAATGTCATAAAAACTTATTTTTTGTAAATTTTATCACAATATACAAAAAATTTCAACTCGTAGTTAACTTCGGTCTTATCTTAAGGATCAAAGATTCTACGTATAGAATTGCTAAATAGCAAATGATATAATAACCCCAGTAGTAGTAGTAAATAATAGGCTATGAGATTTTCACATAGCCCTTTAATATATATTAGTATAATCTTATTATTTTTATATAAACTTCTTTTCCATTGGTAACTACGATTACCTGTTTAGTCTCTCTATCCAATCAAAAAAAGGTGGTATTTCGTGTATGTAGACACGAAATATCACCTTTTTATTATATTATTTTACTGCTCTTAAATTTGCAATATCTCTCCAATTTCTTGCAGTAGCTTCTTCAACAAAGTATAAATCTTTCTTTATTACTTCAACATAGTCTTTTATTTCTAAAGTATTATTTTTTTGTATCAATTATTATATAGCCTTGTCTAATTCTAATTGGTACTTTGATCTTTCTATATCTATTTAACAGCCTCGCTAATTAAATAAGGAATTATCCATCTTAATAAGCTTCCATTTCCAAGAATGACCTTCTATAAGCCTTTCCATAACAATCGTTGCATACTACACTATCTCTTACTGCAATCTTACCATTTAATATAACATATTTAACTCCAACAGGAGCTTTCGTTGGCTCAAAATAATTTTCAAACCCTTTAACCTTATTTAAATCAAATAAAACTATATCAGCAGTTTTGCCTAGTTCTATCTCTCCTACATCTCTAAGCCCTAAAGTTTTGGCAGGTAAATATGATATTTTATATACTGCTTCTTCAAGAGAAAGAACCTTTTTATCTCTTACAAATTTGCCTATAAAAAGAGGATAATTTCCGTAAAGCCTTGGATGTGGATTTCCTGCTGGTATGCTGTCTGACCCTACCATTTGCAAAGGATGTTGTATAAGTTTAATTGTATCCTCTTCAGAAAACACATTAAGTGTTACTATTGCTACCCCAAACTTTTCTTTAATAAGAAGCTTTAATGCAAAATCTAACTCATCCATACCTAATTCTTTAGCAATATTTCCTATAGTTTTTCCAAGGTATTTTAAGTTTTCATCTCTTTTTACTGAAGTTATAAGTATGTTATCCCATCCTGTAATTAGGCTATAATTGTCCCAACCTGCATAATGAGTTTTATAACTTGCAAGTTCTTCTTTAAGCTTTAGAAGTGTTTCTTTATTTTCAAGCCTTTTAGTCATTTCATAACTTCCTCCAGCCGTAATCCAAGGTGGTAAAAGTTGTGTCATAAGAGTGCTTCCAGATAAATATAAATGCTCGTCAAAGGTTATTTTTATTCCCTTATTTACAGCCTTATCTATATATCCCATAAGGCTTTTGGCATCACAACCTAGTTCCTTTGAATTATAGGATCTTAGGTGTGATATGTGAAGCCTTACTTTAGAGTGCTGAGCTATATAAATCATTTCATCTAGGGCATTTGTTATAGTATCATCATGATTTCTAAGATGAACCATAACAATTCCATCATACTTTGCTATTACTTTACATATTTCTATTAACTCTTCTTTTCCACTAAAAATCCCTGGAATATATTGAAGACCTATAGACATACCAAAAGCACCCGATTTCATAGCATTATCTGCTATAATGCACATGGCGTTAACTTCTTCTTTAGTTGCTATTCTATTCTCAAACTCCATAACACTTGTCCGTATTGCACCATGAGAAATTAGAATACTAACATTATTTTTTAATCCTTTTGAAGTTATTTGATCAATATATTTATCAACATTAGGGAAATTCCACTTAAGCCCTGGATCTCCAACAACTCCTCTTATATAGTTTTTCCATATATCATTTTCTTCTTCAATACAAGGAATAACCCCTAACCCACATTGTCCCACAAGTTCTGTTGTTACACCTTGCATTAATTTTAATTTTTTAATATTATCATCCATAAAAGGTACTAAATCATTATGGCTGTGCACATCAATAAATCCTGGTGAAACTACAAGGCCCTTAGCATCAATAATTTCTAAGGCTTCTTCCTCTATATTATTTTCAATTTTTAATATTTTTCCATCTTTTATTCCTAAATCCTTTTTATAACTAGGATTGCCTGTCCCATCTACTATACACCCATTTTTAATTATAATATCTAACATCTAAATCTCCCCCTCTTCTTATGCCACTCAAATTACAATTTATACATGCATCATAATTGCTTTACCAATAAAACTTAGGCTCATAATTCATTGACATTGTTATCAAATTTCATTATTTAGCCACTTTTCTAATTCAGAAATCATATCTGCATAATGTCTAATAGTGCTTATTGTTCCTATTACTTGATCAGTCCCAACTTGCTGCTCCTCTTCATCTGTACATTCAATCCCTAAAGACCGTTTTAAATTATACTCCAGCCAGCCTAACTTGCCTAAGAAACCACTTACTAATACTGTTTCCCAATTTGCTTTTACTGTTCCGTATCTCTTTTTATATCCACCTATAAAAGCAAAAAATCTTTCTTTATTGATGTTTCCTTTTTCATTTTCAGACCAGTAAATAGCTGTTTCAGTCAATTCTTGAATAGGATTTGTATATCCCGCTGACTCCCAATCAATAATAATTGGTTTATCTTTACTCCACATAACATTTTTAGAATCTAAATCCCTATGACTAATAACCATATTTGATGAAAGTTGTTTTGCCGATTTATTTGCCTGAGCATTCCAATCGTAAAGATTGTCAACTATTTCAAGTAATAGGCTAACCCACACTATATTATTTTCTTCTCCTTTTTTTAAATAGTAATTCCAATCTGTTAGTTGTGCATTATCAGACCAATCATTAATTATGCCTAACTCTGAAAAATTAGTCATATGTATATCTGCAAGAATATTACCTATTTTTTCACAATGGTCAATATTGATTTCATTAGGTTTCAGATTTTCACCATCTACCCAATCAAAAATAAGGTAGAATTGATTTTCTATTTCTTGAACGAAAGTACCATTAAATTTTTTAGCTGGAAGAGCCGGTATATTATTTAATGCAATATTGCAAATTAATTCTGAATTTATATAGTTCTGCATTGCCATAGGTCTAAGCATTATTTGAGGGTTTAATGCTTTAATTGCATATTTTCCTTGTGTTGTTTCCATAGAATACATTCTGTGTAAAAGACCCCCAGATATTGGTTTAGGATCACCTACTATATCTCCAAGTTTCAAAACATTACACAATTTTTCAAATTGTAAATTATACTGTATATCACTCATTTTTTCTACGCCTCTTTACGTTTTATATTCATTATATAAATAAACTTTATTTTACTATTGTAAGTCAATTATAACATATTTTGTAATTATTATTATCCAATTTAAAAATGGTCATCTAATTTATAAGGCAGTTTTATAAGACTGTGTTGATTTTTAATTAAAAATTAGTAAAATCCGTCAAAACTAAATTAACAAAA
This sequence comes from Clostridium gasigenes, assembly GCF_900104115.1. Classification (GTDB taxonomy): domain Bacteria; phylum Bacillota; class Clostridia; order Clostridiales; family Clostridiaceae; genus Clostridium; species Clostridium gasigenes. The sequence goes on along the minus strand of NZ_FNJM01000017.1, from coordinate 19,072 downwards.
AAAAAGCAACCGAGTTGCTCTTTTGATTTGTTCGTAATATCCTAAGATGGTTCAAGTCTATCAGTAAAAAATACATCTTCCATAGTTAATTGTGTAAAACCTTCTTTTTCTAGTATTCTACCAATTTCTATATATTCTTTCTAAGGCATCATACCTTCAAAATTAAACTTATTACTAAAATCTTTTCCATTGATAGTTAAGGTAAGAGTTATTTCACCAGTGGCTTCTGTTTTAGGAACTTCAGCTACGTAATGAATTTCTCTCGTTTCAAGTGGTTTTATTGAAGTATCTTTTTCTAAATTATGACCATTAGCACTTTCTGCAATAGAAAAACACTTATAATCATTACTGTTGGTTTTTATCTTTGCAGTGATTGTGTCCTCTGCCATTTTAGTTTTATCATTCAAATTGTGCACTTTTAGAATAAAATCTATATAAATATTATTTTCAGTTTTTACCTTATAAGAGGAAGAGCTTTTAGTAATAATTGAAGGCTCGATTTTTGGTGTACGATTAACGTCCTGTAAATAATATTCACAAACCCCAGGTACTGTATTATAGCCTGCAACAATGAGTAACTCATTTTTAGTTGCATTTTGTTGAGTATTCTGATCCTTTTGTTTACTTTCTACTGGGTTTTCAGCAGATGGAAGGGGAGTTTTTACACTTTCTTTTTCCGAACTCTCAGTGCTGCTAACTGATTTGTTTATACTTGATTTAGAAGAATCATCTTTTCCTACTGAATTATTTTTTTGCCCACATGCGACAAGTGACAGAGATAATAACAATAATCCTAATTTCAAAAATAGATTTTTATTCATTTCACATCGCCTCTATATCTTCTTATTTACTGCTCACAATTTCGTACAATTGTGATTTGCTAATTTAATATTATAATAGCACTAATAACCTTAATTTACCATAAAAATCCTACATTCCTTTTTTAAAATGCAACTTTATTCGTATTAAAATCCGATAGTTCTCAATGGAAATTCACTAGTTATAATCATTGTATGAGCTGTATGAGCGTGCACTAATAGATTTCTAACCTTAATAATATCTTTATCAGTCTTGAAGTATTCCAACCAACGAAACCATGCTAGGTAATCAGATAGATATTTTGTTACAACGCCATTAAACCTATTCATTCAATTCTTTAATCTACTATGAAAAGAGTTGACATGTTGTAGGTGATATATACCTTGCTTTTTCTTGTCTTTAGGTAGTTGAACCAATTCCAAATCAGATTCTCTTGCAATTTTTTAAAGCTTTTATATGAGTCTGGACAAGCAATAGCGTTATTATCTATCTTATTTCCAAATAATCTGCCGATAGCAGCAGCACTTATTTCCCCTCTACCAATAGGTTCTGAAATTACATTTTCAGAGCGGTCTAAGGCTACCATTACAGAGATTCGGTCTTTACTAAGACCTCTCTTTTTTTTCATTAGCCGGAACATTTGGGTCAGGTTTTAACCCCTCTTTTATATGCTTTTCTAGGGATTTTGAATACGGAATTTTCAGAGTGCCCGCCCTTAAATGACTCACGGAAAAATGTATCATCACATTCAACTCTAGTAGTTCTACGCTCTTCAAGGATATGATATATTAAGCTTTCTGCGGATACTCCAATTGTATCTATTTGATTAATTTTCAAATATTATATTTTATAAACTTCATTTTGGTTTAAATATCCACTGTCTATAAGAACACTATTTATATTATTCTTATCTATAGCTATTGGTGTAATAAGAATTGAAGGTACATCTATTTTACCATTATTCACCTTACTAGTTACTTCTACCGCCTCGCCATTAGCTAATTTTATTGCAGCATCTATAGCAGCCTTTCCTAATTCCCTGGTATCTTTGAATACTGTCATTAATTGAGTTCTTTGAATTATTCTTCGAACCGCTGCTAATTCTGCATCTTGACCTGTTACTGCTACCTTGCCAGCCAAACCTTGTGCTTGCAATGCTTCAATTGCAGCACCTGCTATAGCATCATTTGGTGCTAATATAGCATCAATTTTATTTTCATTAGCAATTAAAGCATCTTCTACTATCTTAAAAGCAATATTTGGATCCCATTTCTTGACGGCTTCATCTGCAACTATGTTTATATCTTTTTTAGCAGCTAATGGTTTTATATATTTCATTGCACCTTCCTTAAACATACCATCAGGATCTCCTGCCATAATAATATAATTTCCCTTTGGAACTTTCTCGATAAGAAACTTTCCTTGAAGTTCTCCAACCTTTATTTTATCAAAAGCCATATATAGATCTAAATCACTATTTTGTACAAGTCCATCATAAGATATTACCTTGATTCCTGCTTTGTGAGCCTTTTCAACCATATCTGCTGCAGCTAATGGATCTATAGGCACCAAAATTAATACATCTATACCTTGTGCTATTAGATTTTCTACTTGTGAAGCCTGCTTGGTTGCATCATACTCAGCATTTTCTACCTTTACGGTAACCCCTTTATTTTTAGCATATTCTTCAATAACTTCCTTATCTCTAACCCATCTCTCTTCTCTTTGAGTAGGTAAAGATAGACCTATTACTACTTCCTTTCTCTTTACAGTTTTATTTGTAAAATCACTATCAAAATTGCAATTTTGTAATATTACTATTTTTTTCATATTCAAAATATCTTCTTCAGCATAATAAACTGGTACTAAAAAAACATTTGGTATCGATAGATACATATTTACCACCTATTTGATTATTAATCTCATAATTAACATATTCAGCTTATGAGCGTTTATTTCCATTTATTTTAATTATTTATAGCAGTAATCATTAATTCCGAATTGATTTCATTAATCCAAATGTTATATGCACCTTCACCAAACATTATTCCTTGCCAATTTACAAATAGATATTTTGTATAAGCATTACCAATTGATTCCTTATAACTAGAATGGAAAATTTGATTATAATTCTTAATAAAGTCATCTTTATTTTGTATTTCAGTAACTTTGTCATCAATTTTAACATTGATAGGATATTTTACACGTTCGGCTAATTGTTCTTTATTATCGTTTATTATATAACTTTGAATTTCACTAACAAAATTCTCTACATCTTGGTCACTTTTTGTACTTATGGCTAAAGCATATCTTCTGCCATACTCCGAACCTGGAATATTACTTTTAAGTGACAATGTAAATGGATAACTTTGCTTACCATCTGCACTTAACCATGTTCCTTCAATTTTATCAATTGTATTAATAGTTCCCTTAAAAGTGCCTGTATTTTCGCCTGCCTCATTATATTCATATAACACAATATCTTTTGCTCCCGCTTTTCCTTTTAGTTTAATTTCTATTCTCTTACTGTCATAAAAGTATGAGCCAACAATATCTTTTTCTAATGGATAAATACTCATTTGAATTGCCATGTTATTACTTATAGTACCCTGATAATCATAATACCCTTTTTCAAAAGGGCTCTTAGTAGTATCTATATTATCAATTAAACTAGAATCTATATTACTATTATCATCTTTAATATTTTTAGATTTGTTTCCTGATTGTGGTTGAGTTAGTTTATCATCTGATGGATCATTTGATGAATCATTTGATGAATCATTTGATGGATCATTTGATGGATCATTTGATGAATCATTTGAATATGTAGTATTATCAACTGACTGTGTATTTGTATTATCGGCACCCTTTTTTGGATTTGAACACCCTGTTAACATGATCATTAATGCAATTATAATTCCTATTATTTTTTTCAATTCTAATTCCCCCTATTTTACAATATATTTTATAATATTTTCTACAATCTTAAATTGTAGAAATATGTTATAACTTACTATTATAAATTAATTATAGCATATTTTGTAAATGTTTATTATGCAATTTGAACAGAATATTGCTCTTTGGCTTGAAATAGGTGCTGCTATTTTATGTGCTTTTGTTGCCATCAATAAAAAAATAAGTTCCATTTCTGAAACTTACCTTATTATATACACTACATTTTTCTTCTTTAACTAAATTTCCAAAACTGCACAATTAAGAACTTTTCTTAACGCTATTATACTTGCTATAGGTACAATAAAAGCACCAGCTATTACAAATGGCAAAATCATTGTTTTTATTATAAAGGTAGGTTGTACAAGACTTATTTCTGTTAAAAACTCCTTTGCTATAGTGCAAATAAAACTATATGCACAAAATAGAGCTAAATTTGCTACAAAAGCTCCTATAATTCCTATAACTAACCCTTCAATAATAAATGGCCATCGAATAAACCAGTCAGTAGCGCCAATAGACTTCATTATACTTATTTCACACCTTCTTGAAAACACAATCATCTTAATTTCGTTTACAATTAAGAGTAATGAAAGAGGTGGTAGTATAATAAAAACTGCAACTCCAACATATCTAAAAATTGTAACCGCTTGTTTATTAATTATAAAAATAGTTGCCGAATTTTTATTAAGTAATATCATATATAATAAAAATAATCCAACAATAAAAAAAGTTGCAGATATACTAATTACTGAACCTATTGTTAGTGTAACATTTCGTTTTAAGCTTTTTATTGCATCTAAAAAAAAATATTTAAATGTATTAATCTTCATAACCATGTTTCTCCTTATTTTTGTCCAAACTCATTAATTAAAAAATTCTTCTTATTTTTCATCTTCTAAAATTATTTAGATCGACATTTCTAATATTTGTAATCACTAATTAATTATATCATATTTTATAAATTTTTCATTATTCAATTTCAAAGAACTTTATTTTTATTGATTACTACTCGCTCTCCTCATATTGTAAATAGGTCTTGTTAACTATCCATTTGGGAATTTATAATTAGCATTATTCTCTTTACGAATTATTTGCTTGAATTGCTAACGAAAAAATACCGCATACTCAGCAATGAATAATGCGATATTTAAGTCTATTATTTATTTTTATTGTTTAACCTTGAAGACCATTTGCCTGTCGTTCCATATTTTCTACAAGAACATCATGAATATCACCTAATAAATTACAATACTCAAGTAATTTCCATGGAGTATTTGTGTGAAAATGAATTTTAATCAGTTCATCATCACCAACTGCAAGTAAGCAATCGCCTTCAATGTTTTTTGTAATATACTCGTTTATTTTATCTTCTGAAAGATTTTTTCCTTCAATTAATAACTGCGTATCAAATTTGTATTCAAGCATACTTCTTCTCCTTTTCCGTTTTACAAATTACTATTTATCTGTAAGTTCAATAAAGAACTAACTCTCAATTTAATATTATTATTAATTATAACACATTTTTATCTAGTTCACACTATCAACATACTGTTCATTTTCATTGAATTACGAACTAAAAAAATACCGCATATTCATTTTTGAATAATACGGTATTTTAATTTAATTATGCGCAGTTAATTTTTCATTTATTAAAATATGAATCTTCTACATCTTCTACATCTTCTACATCTTCTACAACATCTACATCTTCTACAACATCTATTACATCCAAAGTTGAATACGTCAAATCCAAAACACATATTAATCACCTTCTTCTTTTGTGTACTATAATATATTCATGAAATTACATAATTGTGCCTTAATATGCATTTATTTTTTATTACATTCCTATTTTAACTCCATGTAATTGTAATTACTTTTCGTACCGTACTATTCAATTTTCAAAAAACCTAATTTACTCTCTAATTCGCAATATCTACATACTGTTCATTTCCCTTTAATTGCGAACAAAAAATACCGCATACTCAACAATGAATAATGCGATATTTAAGTCTTTTATTTTTTTTATTAATTCATAGTATCCTAAAATTGTTTCTTTAAAGTTAATTTAACTCACCCTATAAATTGGAATTTAATTGTAGCATTATGATTATTTGGTGAGGTTATGCACGAAAGCCCTCCGCTCTTTTTGTTGTCATTATTATTGCTTTTTGAGTTTAACCGTTGTAGTCGTGCCCATAGCGGAAGCTTCATAGCTTAATATGCCGTTTTGGTATGTCATAGTTTTAGTATCATCACTCGAAGCAAGCAAAGCACTTTTAGTTTTACTATGGTCATTTTCCGAAGTCCATGAATAAGGTTCGTCAGCAGTTGTTGGAGCGACGAAAGAACCAGCCCAATAAAGTGATTTTGTGTCGCCACCATCACTTACCCAGTAAATTGCAATCGTATCACCAATTATTGTTGCAGCTTGATAAGAGTTATCAGATTTGCTATTTTCTTGTTTCCATTCACCCGTCAAGTCAGGTATTTGCTTTTCATGGGCATTACCGCTATTGTCCGAGCTTGTCAGCTTGGAGCTACACCCAGTAAATATTGCTATTAGTAGAACCACGCAAAGGCTAATTGCCGCCAGTTTTTTCATTTTCATTATCCTCCTATTTTTTTTAGTATAGTCTTAACTTAATCTATCAATCACAATACCATTAATCATCACCTTAGCCAAAAACATATAGAATATTCTTATATATGTAATGTGGACATATAACATAAGAATATTTATTACATCCATCTTCCCAAGGAAGGTCCAAATACCCTCCAGACAACGATTGTTGGTAGTTAATACATTCATCCTCCTTATAATTTTTTTAAAAAACTCGATACATCCTTCTATTTACAACTTTTCTTACTAACTTGCATATCGTTTTCATCTATAGCAATCACTATCTCTCTAGATGTTATAATATTTTTCAAAAGAAAATACTCGCTAATATTACAAATTTATTTTAACATATTATAACACATTTTGTAAATATCACATTATTCAATTTTCAAATATCCTATTTATTATCTAATTCACAATTTCCACATACTATTCATTTTCCTTAAATTGCGCACAAAAAAATATCACATATTCCACTATGAATAATGTGATATTTCAGTATGTTAGTTATTATTATTAATTAATAGTAACCTAAGGTTCGGTATTAAATTCTCTTATAATATTTATAAATCTAAATACCATATAAGTTGAACTTCATCTTCTATATCAGTATCATTGTAATAAGCATATTCATCTATTTTCCCTAATACAACACCATGTTTATGATAAAATCTACATGCTTGAACATTATTATTTTGGCATTCAATTTTCATCTGTTTGAATTGCTTTAGTTTCGACCATTCAACAGCCATACTAAATAATTTTGTACCTATTCCTTGTTGCTTATATCTATCATCAACTCTTATATCCCATAACACACTCATATCCTCTCTACCATCAAGCATATTAACATTTTTCGTTTTTGAAGCAACTGTAACTGCTCCAACAGGAACTTCGTTATCAAAAGCCATAAAGAATGCCCAATTACTTATGTCAAATTCTTTGGCATATTTTGTTGCTTCCTCATATTCACCTAAATCTCTTATATATTCTTTAACTGATGTTTCTTTTAACAAAATTCCTCCTAAACCATTCTCAACTTTTTCTAATTTAAGTATGCTTTTTACATGCACTATCATAGGAATACTGTCATATTTTTTAAAGTATGATTTATCAATCTCTCTATATATAATCACTATATTTACCTCCCCTAATAAAGTTGAATCTGACTTCGTACTTAATTACTATTACAAATTAATTATAACATATTTTGTAAGCATCGCATTATTCAGGTTTCAGAGAACTCTTTTATTCGCACTCTCCACATACTGTTCATTTTCTTTGAATTGCGTATTAAAAATACCGTATATTCTATTTAAGGTCCTTACTCAACTATGGGTATTTCAAATTTAGATAACTCAATTAATAAAGACGAATGCATTATATTAATACATTCGCCTTTATTAAAGTAGAGTTACTTACCCTAAGTTGAGTAAGAATCCTATTTAAATAATACGGCATTATCACTTTTTATATTTAATTTTATCTCCATAATAATTTCAATATAATTAATTTACTATCTTCCAATATGATTTCCAAACAATTCTTTGTACAACTCAACATTCTGTTTAATATTTTCTGCCAATTCTTCATATTTGTTCATATTATAATCGGAACTATATTTGTCAAGCATCAAAATAATAACTAAATAATACATAAATAAAAAAGAATAATAGTTATTAGCATACGTGCTCATATTCGTTTTGCTACTTTTTGTAATAGAAATATTGTTCCCATGCATCGTATCATTTCTTAACGTATATATATATCCTGAAACTATAAAATGCAATTTATCACACATAGAAACAGAATATTTACTGCCATCTACATCAATCTCTTCATTCTGTAACATAAATTTGTATAACGCACTCGCTGGCCTAATTGATGTGCTATATATATTGTAATCATACCCATATTTATTTTCGATAGAATCAATTATATTTTTACGATTAGCATTGTCTATTCCGCCTCCAATTAGCTTGGTAACTCTTGTATAAGCTTTAGAATTTCTTTCATATAGTCTTGTATAGAGATATTGGCACGTCTTCATCGGAATTAATTTCAATAATAACTTAATTGCATCATTCAATTTAGAGCTCGATTCTATTAACAATGCCCATTTATTATCACACAACCATCTATTTCTATCCGTAATATTACCAGAGTATACTATCTTAGAAAAAGCATCATACGCTTTAAACATAAATTCAAAAGCGTGGTTGGGATATTTTTCCAATCATTCTATTGCATCTATAATAAAAGAAATAGCTGTATTATACTCAGCGTCCTCTTCATTTTTAAGTAAAAATGGAATGAAAATTGTTTTTCTTAACAATTTAACTGTTTTCACATTCTCATAATACTTCTTTTCAATTTCAAAAGGTTCAACGTTTGGCCAATTGTTTAAATATTCAATTCTCTTTCTCTTAAAATCATTATCATTCATTTTCTCTAACCTTTCATCCACAAATTCTAATTTATATATATCATATTACATATAATTATAACATATTTTGCAAATACCGTATTATTCAATTTTCAAAGATTAATTTCCTTAGTTACTTCGCAATATCTACATACTGTTCATTTTCATTGAATTGCTAATTAAAAAATATCGCATATTCACCCCTGAATAATGTGATATTTCAATCTGTTATTTATTTATAGTAATTCGTAGTATACGAAGCGAGTAAATTATACACATAAACCTTACTCAAATATATTTACTGTTTTTAAAATGAAAATCACACATTCTCTTTCCCTCACCAATAGTACCACTTCGTTCAAATGTAATATTAGGCAAATAACCACTAAATGACGTTGTATCATTGGCACAAAAGACTGTACACAACTCAGGATGTCCATACTGACTTGTAACTTCAAAATACACACACCTTTTAAGATTAAAATGAACCTCTTTATTATCGTATCTGACCCACTCTGTTTCCCATCCCTCATCAGGAAAATTCTTTCCCATAACCTTCTTACTACACAATTTAAACAGATAATAACTAAACGGCATTTTCCCAAGTTTTTCGTTCTTTTTCTTTGAAAGCGTAGCATGTTTCTGTGTTTCTTCAAGCGTGTTTGCATATGCATCATTAGTTGAAAAACTATATTCAAGCAAAGCCATATAATATGCAAGGACAGGAAAAATATTTTTTGTCATATGCTCTTTTATTACATCGCTATTTCTGTAATCCGCTTCATCTTTCATTTTACCGAAAATTTCTTCTGCTTTATTGTATATATATAAACCTTTTTCATTTCCATATTTTTCGATACATATTGATTTCAAATCTTTGTATTTTGTATCACAGTAATTCATTACTTCAATTCCCTTCTCTCAAAATTACTTATATCCGATAAAATATAAATAATCTTTACTTCGCTATTATCTACTATTATAAATTAATTATAACATATTTTGTAAATATAGTATTTTTTATCTAGTTACAAGTATCTACATACTGTTCATTTTCTTTGAATTACGCATTAAAAAATACCGTATATTCTTTTTGAATAATACGGTATTTTCCTAATTTAATATTTAATTTCATCTTCGCAATAGTTTAATACTACGAATTTAATTTTTCTTTAAATCCTACAAAAAGCAAGCATATCCAACCTAAAATCAAGCAAAAAATCGTTATGATTAGAAATGTAAAAACAGTAATAATTAAATTAGGGTCCTCAAAAAAATAATATCTTATTAATAAATTTATGATAACAGAAGCAATACATGCTATAGCAATCGGTATTTTATTCTTACTGACAATCCTCTTTCCACAATGTTTACAAACAAAATGTCGTTCAAATAGATTTTTAGGTTTGTGTTTACAATAATTTTCCACTATAATCACCTCATACAATTTTTAAAATTTAGTATAAAATATAAATAATCTGTTATTCGCCATATAATACTATTCCGAATTTATTATAGCATATCTTACCAAATACCGTATTATTCAATTTTAAATAATACTGTGTTTTAAATAATTATTCAGTTTTTATTGTTGTGACGTTAAGTTATAACTTTATGAATTAATTCAGCTTCAAATTATGTTCATTTCTAAATTTCGTCTAAAAAAATCTAAAAGCGATAAATGTGCTCCTATGCAACAAATTACCACAAAATTTATATAGAGATTTTTCATCCCGTAAAGAGACGCATCATCCTTACCAATCACATAATCTGAAACATGCTACCCTAGATTTTGACTCATAAAACTATATAAGCTTATAATACTTCGTCGCATCTTTGACTTGTTATTTCTTTTCACAACCCTTACTAACTTCTTATGTTTAAAAACCCATTATTTCAAATGTACCTTCATCAATATGCAATTTAATGTCAATATCTGCTTTTTTATAACCTATTATTTTTATACGATTATCACCTTTTTTTATAGGTAAAGTTATTGATGTTTCTCCCTCCATAATAGCTTTTTCTGTATTTTCTACAAGAGTAACAACTGTACCATCAGGCGATATTAAAACAATTTTTGCTTTTCCACTATTTACTGATAAATTATATGTCATTTCTAAATCAAAATCCTCATTGCTTTTATATCTCCAAACAGTTCCACTTCCACTTAATTCCACATCACCTTTATAGCTTTCAGTTTCTATAGTTTCATTACTTTTATCTAATCCAAAGCGATCAGATTCATTAGCTATTTTACTATTATCATCATAAATGCTGTCCATACTATTATTACCACATCCAATAAACAAACTAATTATCATACTAACCATAGATATTAATATTATTTTTTTTTAAAATTCATTTTAACACTCCTCATATCAATATACGCCTTATCTATACGCTTAACCATTATTATAAGCAATATTTACATTTATTTTTTCTATAATAAACCAATTATAATATATTTTAAATTATATGTATTAACTTTCAAAACAATGTTATTTATATATATTAACCATCTTAAAATATTATGAACTAAAAAACACCACATATTCATTTAAATAATACGGCTTTTTAAGAAATTACTTAATTATATAGTTGTTGTACCTTATATGAAAATTGTGAACTAACTTTATTTGACCAATTCTAAATACTTACTAATAACTGATTCTTCTAAACATTTTGATGAGTGGATATCAAATTATATTCTAAATTGTTTTAGCTATAAAGGATATTATTTGAGCTGCTGGAACTAATAAAATCTGTGCTAAAATCGTACCTACTATTAGTCCGCCAACAATAAAAATTATACATCTATCAAATTGCAATTGAGTACATTCTCCTTTGATTACATCATCTGTTAGAATTGATATATATGGATCGATGAATATAACCATAAGTATTGTTGACAGCCCATTTATCACAGCTGACAATGTACTGCATGTTGTTCTTAATTCTGGATTTAAGCATCCTGCATACAGTGATGCCAAAACACCAACAGTTGATATTGAAAATGCTAAAGTGTTAAGTAAAATAATTTTTTTCGGCATAATTTTCAAAAATTTCAAATGTGACAAATTTTCTTTTTTAGGTCTTGTAACACTATTTTTAAATTGCAATATTCCTGATTTCGAGAAACCATGTAATAATAATTTAGGTATAGAACGATTAATACTAAATGATTCGACAGCCTTCACAAAAATTTTTATAAAGGTTGGCATTAATGCCGAGCCAATAATCGTCGCAAGTGTTGTCGATAATAATATCCATCTGAATGTAGATAATAAACTTTGGGGATTTCCTGTTTTTATAGTATTTTCAATTGTTTTAGCCAATAACGGCGCTTGAACACTATTTGCAGTTCTAGAAATTAATGCAAAAATATTAAATACTGCAAAAGATACTGCTATTCTTCCTGTTCTTACAGCAACAATTCTTACAGAATAAGCTAGCGTTGAAATTATAGAAATTATAACTGTAAGAATTAAAACTATTATTACTTGTGTAGACATTTACTTTCCACCATCCATTCTTCTACCTTAATTCATCCTATTCTACGAGTGCTCTTTAAGCTCACTCATTCTACCCATATTGTAACATATTTTTACAATACCCTACTATTCAATTTTCATTAACAATTTCTACAGATTGCTCTCCACCTTTATTTTAACCTAATCGCTATGTCTGTCTGCTCATAAATAAATTCATGACCTACCATAATAGAATTTGCCAGGTATTTTTTCTTTTAGAATAATCATAACTTTATCATAATCACTCTTTTTAAAATGAAATGTTTGCTCCATAAATCCACCTGATAACTCAATCTTTATATCCTTTGAACTAATTACCATAACTTTTTCAATTTCATTCCATACTATAAGCTCTTTATATCTATACATTGATATAAAACCTTTCGAGCTAATTCCTTGTTTAACACACATACTTACAAACATAAAAATGCCTAATATTCCTGTTATGTAATGCATCCAAGTATTCGCATAAAAATATATAATTCCAATGAAAATAATCACAGCAAACAATACAGTAATAATTTCCACATAACTCTTTCTTGTTGCTATTATTAATTCTTTTATATATCTTAACTGTTTTAAAATAATAGCAATAAAAAACAATGGGATGACAATGTCAATAACACCCATTAAAAACATCTCCTTCTAATCTCTAGTTATTATATATCGTATTGTAATATTCCATCCGCACTTCTACACAAATATATTAGAATACATAAAATCGAAATTAAAGCATTAATCAATTATAAATGATTTTTTCTTTCCTTTTTTATTTTTAGGATATTCCCGAATACGGCTTATATAGTCAATATTTATTATTTCAGAAGAATTTCCTGTTTTTATAGAAATCCAGTTGTTTTCCAAGGATTCAATTACTCCTGAAATTTGCGCTCGAAAAGTATAAATCAAACATTCTTTCCCAATAAAATTTTTAATTATCTCATTCATTTCTATTACTCCTTCTTTCTTCTTCTTTATTTTTTTAATTATATATTTTTGCCATTCTTTTTCCTTTCTTACTGCCATTACATAACATATACAAATATAAATTGCTGTATTCAATTACTGTGACCTCCAATTATACAATTATTTAAATTTTAAATATTTTATTTCATAATATCCTACAATATTTTATTTAGCCCCTCTATTTTCCTTTATAGTACTATTATAACATATTTTTATATATGCTTTTTCATATCCAATTTTTAGCCTTGTAAGCGCCTTTACTGTATAGAAACTAGTCTGATGTGTAGACCTTCTAAATTTATAAAATTCTACAAAAGCCATTTTACAATATTCGCTAGTTTGACTGAATATTTTTACTACCGTATAATTAATACCATACATCTTTAAATAAATAACATTCTAAATATTATTTAACTTGTTATTTGGAGATGTCTTATATATTTACCTAACTTTAAGGGGGCTGCATAATGAACTTAAAAATATTAAATAAAAGTACCGAAGAAAGAAGAGATTTAATTTTAAATGGATCTATTACTAAAACTATATTACTCCTATCTATTCCGGCATTAATGTTTGGAGTGGTCCAATCACTAATGCCTGTTATTGATGGCTTGTTTATAAATAATGTTATTGGAACTACTACCGCTGGAGCTATTTCTTATAGTTCTCCAATTATAAATATGATAACAGCTTTAGCTCAAGGGTTAAGTGTTGCTGCTTCTGCAATTATTGGGCAAAGTAATGGACGAGGTAATTTTCAAAATTCCAAAAAAATTTCAACTCAAATAATTGTTTTTGCATTTTTACTTGGCTGCGTTTTAGCACCTATTCTAGCTATTTTAGCTTATCCTGTTTCAAAAGGCGTAAGCACTGAAATGTCTAAAACTGTTTTTACATATCTTTCTTTATCATCTTTAGTTTTACCATTTTCATTTTTAGAATCTATTTATAATTCTATAAAAAATGCAAATGGTAAGCCTGAAGCAACTTTTATACGAATGATTATTATGCTAATATTAAAGGTTATCTTTAATAGCATATTTATTCTTGTTTTTAATTTAGGTATAGTAGGTGCTGTTCTTGCATCTCTTGCTTCAAACATTATTATATCTATATGGATGTTTTATGAACTTTTTGTTTTTGAAGGTGATGATAAGCTTTCATTAAAGGATTTTTCCTTTAAAATTAATATTATAAAAAGCTTACTTAGAATTGGTATTCCATCTATGATTTCTAGTTTAATGGTTAACTTAGGTTTTTTTCTTATAAATAGAGAGGTTGTTAAGTTTGGTGATACAGTTTTGTCTGCACAAGCAATTGCCTCTAATGTAAGTAGCCTTTGCTTTAATATTCCTGCGGCTTTTAGTTTAGCTATTACAACAATGGTTAGCATGAACATAGGCTCTGGAAATGAAAATAAGGCAAAGAAATCTTGCCTTGTAGGTTGTATTGTTAGTTCTATTGCATCTGTTATTATAATTATTATAATGATTCCACTTGTTCCATATTTAACTGTTCTTTTCACAAGAGACCCAGAAGTGCTTGCAATAACTAATAGTTCTTTAAATATTTACATATTTTCTATATTAGGATTTGGTATTTGCATGATTCAGCAAGGTGCATTTATAGGACTTGGTAGAACTCGCATTCCTTTAATAACAAACCTACTTAGATTTTGGCTACTAAGGTACTTGTTTATATTATTAACTGAAAAATACTTAGGCTATTATTCAGTGTTTTATGGCAATTTATTTTCTAACTATTTAACTGCTATAATATCTACAGTTATTATATTTAAAATCCAGTGGAAATCTGGAATAAAATCATCATAAAAAAGTATATAACCAAACTAAGGAGGTAAATTCAATTTGCCTCCTTAGTTTTTTATATAAATTGTAACACTTATTATATTTTAAGCATATTAATTAAGGAGATTATTTTTAAGGAGTATATATGGAAAATAAATTTGAACCACATAAATCATCATTAGGACTAGATGCAAACATAGTTGTATTAATTGCATATCTTGGAGGTATAATTGTAAGTTTTATACCTGGTATAAGTTTTCTTGCCTTTGCAGTTCCTGTTATAATCTACTTTGTAGAAAAGGATAGTAAATTTGTAAAGTTTCATGCAATGCAAGGTGTACTTTTAACTGTAGTAGGTGTAATTTTTTCAATTATAATTAGTATTTTAGTTGGTATCTTTGTAGGACTAGTACTTTTTTCTTCAGCTGTTGGTGCAGTTTCTGTACTAAGCATAACTAGTATCTTCGCTTTAATTGTACCTGTTATTATGTTTATTTTTATGATTATAGCAACAGTTAAAGGTTGGAATTATGAATGTTACGAAATGCCTGTAATAGGTAAGTTGGCTTCTAAAATTGTATTTAAATAATTAAATTTCATTCAAAAAGGAGGTAATTTAAAATTATCTCCTTAGTTTTTTCTAATTTAAAATCAACGATTAACTATAATATTTACTAGTGAATAAAGAAATAAGCAACTACATATAACAGAAATAACCACACAAATAACCTTTATAAATTTTTTCTTTGTTTTTTTAAATAAAAAAATACTTAGTATGGCTCCACCTAAAGGCAATGCAAATTTTATAATTATTGCTATTATAACAATCAAACATAATGTCAATGTAAAGCCAGCATCTCCATAATTTACTTCACTCTGAAATACTAAAATTAGAAACGTAATAACACCGAGAATAATACAGGCCAGTAAAATAGTTGTACATTTCTTGCTTATTCCTTTTAAATAATCAATTTTTCTTTCTTCAACAGGATCTACATCAATTAATGTATTCATATTCTCCCACTCTTTTTTGCAACAAACACATTCTTTTAGATGATCCCTTACTAATTCTTTAGTCTCATTACTAAGAATACCATCTATATAATTTGGCAGTAAATCCTGAACAATTTGACATGATATATTCTTTTTCATCATTAATACCTCCTCTTATAATAAGTTTTATAGTTAGCTTTTAATTAATTTACAGTATATAATCTAAAAGATAACTTTCACTAGTAGCCCCTTATTATTAATAAGAAAAAATGCCCTAATAATAAACCTATTCCAACTAGAGCCCATATTCCTAAAAATGAAATAATCACGTTAGGCCAAAATGCTTTTTCTTTTTTACTAATTGTCTTCTTCCATATCACCGCAATAAATACTCCAAATAAAGGTACTAAATATATTCCTGCAAAGAAAATTATCATTTGTATTAATCCAGAAGTTATAAAGCTTTTCCCCCTTGATTCAACATAAAAGCAAAAAGTTAATATACTTGTTAAAATAATTCCAAGTATAATAACTATAATAAAGGAAGTATTTACTCTTTTTCGTAATTTTTTTATAGACTCAGCCTCATTAATAACTACTTCTCCGTTTTTTTCTCTAATTTCACAATTTTTTTTATATTCATTTGCGCATATCTGACATTCACTTAAATGTTCTTTAACACATATATTAGTTTCTTCACTTGCAATTTCATCTAAATATATAGGTAATAAATCTTGCACCGTATTACATGATAAATCACTCTTCATCTCGCATCCTCCTAATAACTTTTGATTTGCTCCTAAAAAAAGTAACTCTAGCCCAGTTTTCTGTTTTATTAAGTATTTCTCCAATCTCTCTAAAGCTCAAATCACCGGTAAGTCTAAGGTACATAACTTCTTTACTAATATGGTCTAGAGATTGTATCATTTTATATATTTCTTTCTTATTTTCTGAACAAACAACTAGTTCTTCTGTAGAATATATACTATATTCCATATTATAATCAAGGGTAGTTATCTTATTCTTGTTTTTCTTGTTCCATTCTTGATACAAAACATGTTTCGCAATCTGACAAAGCCAAACCGAAATTTTACATTTCCCATTATACTTATTAAGAGACTTCATGGCCCTTACAAAAGTTTCTTGTGTTAACTCTTCTGATAAATCTGCATCACGTGTATAGCTATACAAGAAACGATATACAGTTTGTGCCTGTTCCCTATAAATCCCTTCAATATTATTCACTATTTCACCCCCTATAATATATATCTGGTTTTTAACAATTCCGTTACAAGGCAAATTTAAGAAATTAAAATTTTTTATTTTTTTGCCACTAATATTTCGATAAATTTCCCTTGTTTATTCTAATACTTCCATTATTTTAGATAGCTCAATTATATAAATTACTTTTGCTTCATTATCATTTATTAATTCTTCTTTTTCTTTAGTTACATAATGAAAACAAACTCCTAGTTTTCTTTTAATTATTAGGTTGTAGTCACTTTTTATGATTTTTGAATAATCCTTACTTGCTTGCATTGAAATATTTTTTATCTCTTCATTACTCATTAATCCACTTTTTATTAATTCATTATATATAAGCAATGAAAATAAAATGTTATCATCATATTCTTCTGAAGTACCCATAAATTCCTCAAACCTGTTTAAAACTAATTCTGATACTATTTCTCTAGTTATTAAGTAGCTTCTTTTAATGTTTTTTACTATTGTTTTATTTGTAAACTTATTAGCTAGTTCATCTAATGACGCATCATCTTTAAGTTCTAGTATTATATTAATTCTCTCTAATATTTTATCTCTTGGGAAAAATGTTTCTTGACCTGTACTAACACTTTTCTTTATAAACCATTCTTCTGGAATTATATTTTTTCTTTTCCATCTATATAATTGTCCGTATGATATATTAGTTTTACTTAATAGCTCTTTTTTAGATATTAATTCTTCATGCATTCTCTTTCACCTACTTCACTTCTTTTATCTACTGTTAATGTGCCTGAATATTCAATTTTATTAATATTGCAACCTTCACCAATAACAATATTCTTTCCTCTAACGACTTTACAAATAGTATTTTCAAGATATATAGTATCTCCTTCAATAGAATCACAACTTAATTCTTTCTTTAAAATTGGAAAAATAGAAAATCCAAGTAAACTTAATCCTTTTCTAATTGTTATTTTTTCTCCACCTATTTCACTTATACTTGATTTACCTTCTATATTTATTTCAACTATATCAGCAGATAAAAGTTTTCCAATAACTAATCGTGCACTTGCCTTAAAATCTCTTCCTTCACAAGAACCATCAATATTTAAGTTACCTGAAATTCTTACCTTATCAAAGGTACAATCATTATTCACCTTAGTTGTACCACTAATATTTAATGTAGTTGCTTTAATAAAGTTCACCTTTGTAGAACCACTTATTTGAATTAAATCTGAAGATATTAATCCCCCTTCTGATTTCATTGCTCCAGAAATATTTATATAACCACCTTCTAAATTAGCAAAAGACGTGCAGCTACCCGATGCTATAATCTTATTCCCTTTAGCATCACCCATTATTTTAGTAGCACCTGATAAAATAATTTTGTCATACGCTCCCCCATCTAATCTACCTACGCCACTAATATTAATATTCTTTAATTCACTCATATTACACACTCCTTACTTTTTAAACCTATCTACTCAACGTAACATTGTTACACCTATACCTAAAACAACTAATGATTAATTACTATGAAATAAGAGTATAGCGCAACATTGTTTCATTGTAAATACATTTTTTACATAAAATGTCTATAGTTCAAAAGGTATTCTATATAGCTTATTTTCACAAAACAAATTAACTATATGTACTTTTTTCTATTATTGAAAAAACTGCAATAAAGTTTTAAACTGGTACCTATAGAATGGACAGTTAGAAAAAA
>NZ_FNJM01000016.1 GCF_900104115.1 Clostridium gasigenes | reverse complement strand
TTGGAAAATGCAACACATTTAATCTACTGAAACAAGAAACAGATAATTATATTGATTATTATAATAACAATAGATATCAATGGAATTTGGCCAAGCTATCACCAAATAAATACTACGAATATCTAGAAACCGGTGAATATCCGATTAAAATCTAGCTAAACTAATTTTATATATTAATATAATTTAAAGCACTGGTAAATACCTACAAACGGTATAATACCAGTGCTTTCTTGTCATACATCTTCCATAAAAAATATTCCAATTCATTTTTTAGGCGTTTTTTTCTAACTGTCCTTGACATAGGGACCACTTTATTTTTAACTCTATCACAGTTCAATTGATCAAATAATTTTATTTTCAACACTACTTGTACCAGGAAATCGTCTCCTCCAACCAATCATTTGCCTTTTAAGGTAATAATTACCGAAGTTGTCAATGCTCATTTTTTATCATCCGCTATGCCTAGTAAACTTCTTGTTTATGAAATACTCCTCTGTAAGCAAATCATTCCTAACAGAATTTGTAAATCTAATATGATTTTTATAACTTTCACTTTTTTCTTTTCTTATCCAAAAGATATCTAAAAAGCACATTCCTTTTGAAGCTAAAAATACCTCCCATTCATCAAAATAATCTAAATTATAATACTCTAAATAGCAATCAAGATTCATTCTATTATAAGGTATTATTCTATCTACTATAAATTCTCTTATTACATCGCTTGGAACTTCTCTAACTTTTCTGTTAAATAATCCATAGAACTCTGCTGGGTAAAGGCTTAAGTCATTGGTTTCTTCATTCTTTTTGAAACTATATCTATCACTTACTAAATCATAGGATATTTCACCAAGTGAATCTTCTTCCCACATTAATTCAACTGTTTCTATTTTTGATTTTGGAATAAGCATTTTTTCACCTCCAATATTCTGTCTTTAAGTAGCTCCATAATAAATTCCATTCTTTTTTCACTGAGATATTTTGAATATTTTTTTACTATATATTCATAATCAAAATCTATATTCAATGTGCATTTTTTAACTAACTCTAATTGTTTTTTATTGCTAGTATCAAAGCATTTTGCATAATCAGCATCTAGTAATAAATCACTTATTTCCTCAAATTCTATTTCTTCATCATCAAGGTGTGATCCAAGTGCCAACCCATTATCATAAATTGGAGCAAATCTTATTTTATCTTCATTAATTAAGAATCCAAAATTTTTAAGGTGCCTATCTGTATTATTTACTATATAATCAAATATAATCATATTATCTACGTGTATTTGTATATCCTCTATATTATCTATAAACTTATTATATAAATCATCTCTTGTGATATTTAATATTCTCATTAACCTATTAGCACTATAGAATTTTTCAATACTTTCATCATAAAACCACTTAGAAATTGAGATTAATTCTCCATCATGTTCTTCTAAAGTATATTCTGCACACTCTATTCCCATTTCCTTAGCAAATTCATAACATATGCATTCAGTTACTGGCTCTAATATGGATGATTTACTTTTACCATCACCTCGCCCTGACTTAACTAAATACTTATATCCATCTACTACTTTTATGTATTTTGTATATACACCAAGAGAAGAACTATTTATAAAATTTCTTATATCATTTTCATTCATTTTATCTTCCCTCCACTTTGTTTATATATTATCATTATACCCTAAAGTGTTACTATCATAAACACCTCAAACTTAATTCATTTTATATACTACTCGTACTTGGTAAAAAACTGGACCTCAGAGAGAGGTAAAAATAAAAGGATTGAAGTAATAAATTTTACTCCAATCCTTTTATAAACTATCTATACTTCCTCTTTTATTGAAAATATTTCTAAAACTATTTCCAAGCTATAAAAGCTCTCCATATTTTCTTACATATAATCTTTTAATAGATGTAACTACAATCATATATGCAAATATAGTTACAAATAACATTGCAAAATATATTCCTGGCATAGGATACATTCCCAAAACTTTTCCAAAGGCTGTATATGGAATTATTGTACCTATTGCAATTGAAATACTTGTTAATGCTATTACTGGCATTGCTGCTCTACTTTGTATAAATGGGATTTTAGGACTTCTAATCATATGAATAACTAATGTTTGTGACCACAATGATTCAATAAACCATCCTGTGTTAAATACCATCATAAATAATGCTTTATCAACATTTGGACTACTATAGCTTCCCCCAGTAATCATTGGGGAAATAATAAAGAACATTATTATATATGTGGTAATATCAAAAACTGAACTAGTTGGTCCTATCCATAACATAAAGCTTCCTATTGATGATGCATCCCATTTTCTAGGAACTTTAAGGTATTCTTCATCTACATTATCCCAAGGAATTGATATACAAGATATATCATAAATAAGATTTAAAACTAGCAGTTGTACAGGTAGCATTGGTAAAAATGGAAGTAATGCACTTGCAACTAGAATACTAAACATATTCCCAAAATTAGAGCTTGCAGTCATTTTAATATACTTAATAATATTTGCAAAAGTTTTACGTCCTTCTATAATTCCCTTTTCAAGAACCATTAAATCCTTCTCTAATAGAATTATATCCGCTGATTCTTTTGCAATATCAACTGCTGTATCAACTGAAATTCCAACATCTGCTTTTCTCATTGCAGGAGCGTCATTTATCCCATCTCCCATAAATCCAACAACATGTCCATTCTCTCTTAATAGTGATACTACTCTTGCTTTTTGATTTGGTGATAATTTTGCAAATATATTTATTTTCTCTACTTTAACTTTTAACTCTTCATCTGATAATAAATCAACTTCAGAGCCTAACAATATATTTTCGGTATCAATTCCAACACTTTTACATACATGTTTTGTTACTTTCTCATTATCTCCAGTAAGAACTTTTACATTTACGCCATATTCTTTTAAAGCCTTTATTGCTTCTTTTGCTGAAGCTTTTGGTGGATCTAAGAATGCTATATATCCCATAAGAACCATATCGGATTCATCTTTAACAGAGAATACGCCTTGTGCTGATGGATTGTTTTTTTGAGCCACTGCTATAACTCTCATTCCACTTTCATTTAGCCCATCTACTGTTTTAAGAATTTCCTTTTTAACAGTTTTAGTTAATTCCATAACTTCACCTTTATATTCTGCAAAGTTACAAATATCAATCATTTCCTCAACTGCACCTTTTGTAATTAGCTGTGTTTTATTATTTTTATCATTTAAAACTACAGACATTCTACGACGAGTAAAATCAAATGGTATTTCATCTATTTTTTCATACATTTCATGATAATCTTTAAATCCTTTTTCTTCTCCATATTCTAAAATAGAAACATCAAGTAAATTTTTAAGACCGGTTTGAAAATAGCTCACTAAATATCCATGTCTTAATACTCTTATATCTTCATTTCCGTATATATCTAAATGACGTTCTAAAACAATTTTATCTTCTGTAAGTGTTCCAGTTTTATCTGTACATAAAACATCCATCGCTCCAAAATTTTGTATTGAATTTAAATTCTTAACTACTGTTTTTCTTTTAGACATAGCTACAGCACCCTTTGCAAGATTTGCAGTAACTATCATTGGAAGCATTTCTGGAGTTAGCCCCACTGCTATTGATATTCCAAATAAAAGTGCTTGAACCCAGTCTCCTTTTGCAATTCCGTTAATTACAAATACACTTGGAACCATTATTGCCATAAATTTAATTAATAAGAAGCTTACTGAGTTAACTCCCTTATCAAAACTTGTTAACTCTCTTTTTTCAGTTACTGACTCTGCTATACTTCCAAGACAAGTATCATTTCCTGTTAATAAAACTATAGCTGTAGCTGTTCCACTTATTATATTAGTACCCATGAATGCTAAATTTTCACATTCAAGATAACTTAATTTATCTAACTTAAATTCACTATTTTTTTCATTTGCAAATTTTTCAACGGGTTCAGCTTCTCCTGTCATAGATGATTGACTTACAAATAAATCCTTTGCAAATAAAATTCTAACATCAGCAGGTATCATATCTCCAGCCGCTAACTTTATATTATCTCCAGGTACAATATTTTCAATTTCTACCTCTGTGTAAGCTCCATTACGAAGTACAGTCGCTGTTGTTTTTATCATAGAACTAAGCTTTTTACCTGCATTATTAGATTTTTCTTCTTGAACAAATTTTAATAGCCCACTAATTGTAACCATAGTAACTATTATAATTACTGTTGTTAAGTTTTTATCTTCAGGTAATGGAATTATATAATCAGTTATTAAAGATACTATTGATAATAAAAATAATATTATAGTAAATGGATTTATAAAAGCTTCTATAATTCTCTTATACCAAGTATTTTCGTTCCCATAACTTATTTCATTTTTTCCATATTCATCAATCTTATTTTCTACTTCATCATTAGTTAATCCTTCTTCTCTGGATTTCAAATTTCTAAATAAATCATTTTTATCAATTCCTGCATCTTTTATTAAATTAGTAAATACCTTATTTCTTTTTATTTCTTTTTCTTCTTTTAAATTCATGTTTTTATTTTTGTTTAATAATAATCTCATGACTATCCACTCCTCAAAACTAGATTTGAGTGCATGAGAATAAATGACAATAAAAAAACCTGCTTACTATTAAATTAATATAGTAAACAGGTAGCATAATTAAAAAACTCTGGTAAATATATATTTTTAGGTATCATAAACAGGCCAACTCATTGGCAATAAATGTAATAATTCCTTATGACTATTTACATCTAACTTTATTGTTTTTGATTTCTTATAAAAATATATTTGTTCTGAGTCTAAGCCATCTGTTCCCATACACCTATCACTTCCTGATTCCACTTGTTTACACCTCACTTATTTTTTGATATTAAAAAATCCTCGTTGGCTAAGCTCAACAAGGATACAAAAAACAAACTATTATTATATTAGCTTACTTTCTAACTTCTCTCGTTCAAGCTTCAACATCCTAGGGCAATGTAATTGCATTAAAATACGCCTTGTACTCGACGTATTCTGCTAACCAACTAATAATGTCTCCATTATTTCGCGGCAGCAACCCGTATCCCTAAGATAACCTCACCTACCGAAAACTATTTATTTTTTTCTCTACTCTAGTATATGTACACTTCCCCAAAATGTCAACCTTAAATCATAACTTTCATTTTATTCTTAGCCTTAACTTCTATAAAAAAATTCTCTTAAATTTCTTATTTGATAATTTTTCCCATAGATTACTACTTTCCTAATCAGTATTAATATCCACAAGCGTACCGTATAAATCAAAAATATAATTATTATACATCCTCTCTCTCCTTATCTTTTGATACTTTATAAAATTCAATATATTTTTACACTTTCCCTATATTGAACTCTTCTAATAATGTTCTTATTATCTATTATCTAGACTTAAATTTACTTATTGATTTTTCTAAATTTCAAACCCTTATTCGACTATTTTGTTTATGATATTTTGCTGATAAAAATGGTAATATTGTTTTTCCACCTGTTATTAATAATATTGATACTTCAACCTCTACTTAATTCATCTATAAATGCAGGTCTCTTTCTATATAATCCCCTCAATTTTTTCTTTATTTCTTCTATTTTATTGTTATCTGATACTTTTCTAAACTTCTCAATAATTCTACACACCTCTTTATACTGATTTCTATCTGAAGCTCTACTTGCCTGTATCTCTATATATTTTATATATAAATCTCTAACTTCTTCTTCATATTTATCCTTAAGGATATCTGAATATACCTCTATCTTACTTATATCTTCTCTAACAACTTTCATTACTTCTTCTAAATCATTTTCAAAAACTATTAGTTTAATATAAATATTTCTTCCACGCCATCCCTTATTACATAATAATTTATTTTTAATATCAAAATAAAAAACATCCTCATTTTCTTTATTTAATATCTTTAGTTCTTTGTAATATTCAAATTCCCCACTTATCAATAGTTCTTCTGCTAACTTTTTTTGTTCTTCTTCATTTGAAAGTTCTTTATATGATTCACATCTTATCTTCTGCTATTTTAATGCTAATCCTACATTTTCTCCATCCTTTAATTCCCCTTCTATTGCTAACTCTATAACTTTTAAATAGTTTTTTTCTTTTATTAATTCATCTTTTGTAAGTTCTTGTAATATATCTTTTATTTCTGGTTTCCTTTCTATATTTTTTTGTACTTTACTATTATTAATTTCAAATAATTTAAAATATGCTGCTACTTCAGGTTTGCATATATGCCCAAAACTATAAGGACAATCACAATTTGAATGTATTATTTCTCCACTATTATTTAGGTTTATTACTACTTCATATTGTTCCCTTCCTTCTACCTCAAAATATATTCATTTTCTGTTTGTTTATACACTTCAACTATATTTCCATCATTCTAATAATCATAACCTCTTTCTAAAATCCTTTTATCTATATGTTTTTCGAAATTATTTATATTCATTTTCTACTCCTTATTTACAGATTTATCTATACATATCAAATTGTTATCATTACACCATTCAATAGCTATTTCTTTATACCTATTATCTCTAAATTCATACCATTTTTTATTTAGCCCTAATGATTCTAGTTTATTTTTAATTTTTTCAAAAGCACTTCTACTATCTAATATATTAAGTAAAATGTTTGATTTATTATTATCCTCTATTGAATAAGCGAATTCGGTAATTATTTTATATTCATCTCTCCTATTAATTTTTCTTATTTTATTATCGTTGTTAAATCTAGATTATACCAGTATATAATTTTCTAGTCATATTATATATTACACCTATTTATTTATAAACAAAAAAACTGTAATAAAGTTACTAGCTCTACTACAGTTAACTACTCAAATCATTGTATTACTTTTTCCTAGTCCTTCATTCCACCTCTTGTTAATCTTTTTACTAATTATTAACAATAAATTCAATTTTTAATCTTTCATTATTTATAATTGGAATTTTCTTCTACCCGGGGTTCCTAGTGAGGACATTCTTTGCTGGACTCACTTGCTACTTGCACCTAGAAACATTTAAAAACCGGGATTGGCGTTGCCCCGCCTTAGTTTACTAAGGGTGGAGGGGCTTGCTAACTCGTCCTTGCTGTTAATATCTAAACCTATTCTATGCTAATAATTTCCCTTCTAAATAAGAATGCTTTAAGTATTCTGGGCTACTATAATATACTGATGAATTAAAGTCTGAAATTTCTTCACTAATAAATGATTGAAATACTTCATATATCATATCCACTATATTGCTTTTTTCTGAACTTACATCAATTATTAATCTTTGATATTCTTTACCTATTGCTTGAAAACTTGGAACATTGTATTTACATAATCCCACTGAATCAAAGTAACCTTCTTCAATATTAAAATACTCTATTATCTCATCTGATACTTGTTCAAATGATAAACAGTGATTTACTTCAGCAATCTCTAACTGTCTCTCTATCTCTTTCTTTCCAAGCGTTTACACGATAGTACCTCGTGTATTTTTAGTTTTTCTTCCTAAAAACTCTATAAGAGAGCAAACATAGAATAAATTATTTTTTTGCACATCATTCATTTACTATTTCACTCCTCTCAAAATTAAGACAATCTAGTGCTTTTAATGTAGCAAGAGTGTGACTTCATCCCACTCTCTTTCCACTGGGGAACAATTATTATAATAAAAGTTACGCTTTCATTATCTTTTACGTCCTTACTTGGCTTATCCCGGCAGAACTTCCAAAGGCGGCTTGCCGACTGAGGTTGCTATCTATCTTAAAGACTCTATAGCTTCTATGGTTAACGCCGTTTTTAGAGCTATAGTTTCATTATCTAATACATCTAATAAATTTTTAGCTATTTGCATAGCTTTCTTTTCTTCACCTCTTTTTTCGCCTCTTTCCTCACCTCTTTTTTCTGCGCCATTTAATTCACTAATCTTATCTTTTAATATTTTAGATCTCATGTCATAAATCTCTCTTTCCTTATCATCGTTACTCATTCTTATTAATTCATCTTTAGCACTTCTTATTTCTTCAATATCCAGCTCTAAATGAGTAATACATACTTCTTTTCATCATATTTTTTTCATCTTTTAATTGTATTTCAATATTAATTATTTCATCATTACTTGTACCTGTCAAAT
Source organism: Clostridium gasigenes (assembly GCF_900104115.1). Taxonomy (GTDB): domain Bacteria; phylum Bacillota; class Clostridia; order Clostridiales; family Clostridiaceae; genus Clostridium; species Clostridium gasigenes. The sequence goes on along the minus strand of NZ_FNJM01000016.1, from coordinate 68,732 downwards.
CCTGTTTCCCCGGGGGTGTTTCCAAAGGAGGCTTGCCGACTGAGGTTGCTACAATAAGGAACTATTAAGAACAGTTTTTTATTGTCTTATCTATAATGTGTAAAACTGTTTATATAAAATTGCCCTTTTATTATTGAATAAAATCAAAAGTAATACATAATAAAAAAAGTAGTTACTAACCTTAATTACTAACTACTTCTCTATTATATTTAATTCTCTTACATTCCATCTAACAAATATCATAAGTCCAAGATTTATTATAGCTGTTATACCTAAAATTACTCCTATTGGTATTCCCATATCTATTACTCTTCCAAATAGTAATTGCCCTGGTGCAACGCTTATAGTTGCTACTGCTGTTGCAAAAGCTGATACTCGTCCAAGCATATCTCCTGGCACCTCTTTTTGTATAAATGTTAAGGTTAGTATATTTGATAATGCTAGAGATAGCATTATTGCCATACCACCAACTGCAAAAAGTCCTGCTAAAGCATAATTATTTATTCTTATAACTCCTAATGTAGACATAAGTGTAACTCCTGCTATCATAGGAAAATATGTATAATGAACTTTCTTAATTGAAAATAGCTTTGGTTTAATACTTATAAAAAGACCGCCTGCTATCATGCCTAATACGCATATTCCTTCTACTATACCGTAAATTTCTGAAGGAAGTTGAAGGAATATGTTTATAAAGTACGGTGTAACTATTGATAATATTGGCACTAAGAAAATATTACAAAAAGCATATGAAGCTATAATTCCTAAAACCATTTTCTTCTCCCTCTTTAAATAAAGGAATATATTTTTCATATCTACAAATGATTTTATTACAAAATCTATAGATAATAGCTTATCCTCTTTATGGATTGAGTTTACCTTTTCAGTTCTAACAATATCTGGAATATCTAAGAATAACTCTATTATAGCTGCTAATAAGAAACTTACTGCATTTATTATTACTATTAACTTTATACCCACTAATCCATAAAGAACTCCTGCAAGTATTGGTGCTAAAAAATTTACAATTGAACTTACTTGATTTATTATTCCATTTGCTGAAGTAAGCTTATCTTCATCTACTATTTGTGGAATTGAAGATACTACTGCTGGTCCATATAATGTATAGCATACTGATAGCATAAACATAACTGATGCAACTATTAATTCACTGTCTCTTCCTCTAAGCAATATAAAGGCGTATCCACCAATTAATATTGAGCAGAATAGATCCAAATATATCATTATTTTTTTTCTATTTATTTTATCTGAAAGCCTACCTGCAATAGGTGCAAATAGGATATAAGGTATTGTTGATATAGCTAATATATTAGCAAAGGCAGCTGTACTCCCTGTAAATTCTAATAAGTATAAAGCCATACTAAACCTTTGAATGGCATTACCAAAAAGGGATATAATCTGCCCTATTACTATTATTATAAAGTTTTTATTTTTCATTTCCCCCCCTAAAAAGCTCATATTCTACGCATATTGGATATTTTCCATTTTTACTCTTTTTTAGCCTTGCATCTATGCCGTATATCTTTTTTAAATTTTCTTTATTAATTACGTCTATTGGTTTCCCTTCACAGATAATCTTTCCTTTTTTAAGACAAATTATATTATCTGCAAATCTACAAGCATTGTTAAGTTCATGAAGAACTATAACTACTGTAATTTTTTTTTCTTTATTAAGATTTTTAAGAATCTCTAGTACCTCAAGTTGATATGACATATCTAAATAAGTTGTAGGCTCATCAAGCATTATAATTTCTGTTTCTTGAGCTAACACAAGTGCAATCCAAGCTCTTTGTCTTTGTCCACCAGATAAATTTTCAACTTCTTTATCTGCAAACTCACTAAGTCCAGTCTCTTGTATTACCCCTTCAATAACTTCTTTATCATGGCTATTGAATCCACCTATGATTTTCTGATGAGGGAATCTTCCAAATGCCACAAGTTCCCTTACTGTAAGTCCACTTGGACAAACTGGTCCCTGTGGAAGAAAAGCAACCTTTTTTGCTATTTCCTTTTCTTTTATCTTCTTGATATTTTTATTATTTATAAAAATATCACCCTTTTTAGGCTTATTAATTCTTGATATAGTTTTAAGCAAAGTTGATTTCCCACATCCATTTGCTCCAATTATTATGCTTATCTTTCCCTTCGGTATAGATAAATCCATATCCTCAATTATAATATTATTTTCATAGCATACTGATAAATTCTTTATACTAATAGCTTCCATAATTATTTCTCCTTCATCATTAAATAGATAAAATATGGTACTCCAAATATAGATACTGTTATTCCAACTGGGATTTCAATTGGAGAAAATAAATTTCTTGAAACTGCATCAGAAATAAGAATTATTATAACGCTTATTATTGCTGATATTACAACAAACTTTTTATGATAGGGTCCAACTAGCTTCTTTGCAATATGAGGAGATATAAGTCCTAAAAACCCAATATTTCCTGCAAAAGCTGTTGCCGTCCCTGCTAATATAACCGCAAATTTAAAAAACTTTTTTCTTTCTTTTTCTAAATTTAATCCTAATGATAAGGCAAGTTCATCTGAAAGATTTAAAACATCTAATGTTTTATGATTTAATAACACTAATATAAACATTAAAAGTACTATTGGAATAATTACTTTTGCATAACTCCATCCTGACCCCCAAAGGCTTCCTGATGTCCAAACTAGTACCTTATTATAATCTCCAACACCGCCTCTAAATGTAAAGAAAGTTATAAAAGCATTAAGCCCTGCATTTAACCCAATACCTATTAATAAAAGTCTTTTAGGTTTTATTCCATTTCTGCTAGATAACATATATATTATTAATGAGGAAAATCCTGCACCTATTATAGCCATAATTGGCAACATAAAAATTGAAAATTGTCCAAGTTCACTATAATAATTTGTACTTTGATAGGTAATAAATACTATTGCCGCTACTGCTGCTCCAGCATTTATACCAATTATTCCAGTATCAGCTAAATCATTTTTAGTTATAGTTTGAAGAATTGCTCCTGCTGTTGACAATGCAATTGCTACAAAAATTCCAACTAAAAGCCTTGGTAATCTAATACTTAATACAGCTGTATTTTGAAGTTTTGTTCCATTACCAAGAAGGATATTTATAACTTCAAGTGGCGAAACCTTATATGTACCCCAGCATAGTGTAATTGCAAAGGAGATAACTAATAAAGCTAATAAAACTATTAAAACTATTTTAAATTTTCTTTTTTTCATTATCCCCTCTCCTTTCTAGCTACTGATATAAAGAATGGTACCCCTATTAATGCTGTAAACACTCCAATTGGAGTTTCATAAGGATTAAATAACATCCTAGCTGCAATATCTGCATAAGTTAAAAGAACAGCTCCAAGTAAAAATGAACATGGAATATTTCTTCTATAATCTTCTCCAAGTAATTTTCTAACTATTTGTGGAACTATAAGTCCAACAAAGGCTATATTCTTCCCTACTGCTACTGCTGCTGCACGTATCATAACCATAAGAGTTATAAACCTTATTTTCCCAGGATTTTCTCCAAGTCCAATAGCAACATCATCTCCAAGATTTAATATATTTATCTTTGGTGATAATACCATCGCTATAATAAGTCCTATAATCCCTACTACAAATACTAATCTAAAATCTGCCCAGCTTGAATTTCTAAACCCTCCAGACACCCAAAATCCAATCATTTGAGCTTGGTTTGATAATAGTCCAATTACTGTAGTTAATGAAATGAAAAATGTACTCATAGCTGTTCCTGCTAAAAGTATCTTTGTAATGGAGTTATTATTGGCTTTTTTTGATATAAATCCTAAAACTATAATGCCAGTTATAAATGCTCCTATAAGAGAAGCTATCATTACATTTGTTGTATTTATGGCAACTCCTGTTGCATAAAAAATAGCTATTACTAAAGTTGCACCTTGGCTAACACCTAATATTGAGGGTTCAGCTATTGGGTTTTTAGTAACACCTTGAATCATGGCTCCTGTTGCTCCTAGTATTCCTCCTGTTAACAATACAGAAAGGGCTCTTGGAATACGTATATCTCTAACTAGCATCATCTCTAAATTTTCACTGTAATTAAATATACTCTCCCAAATATCATAAAAATCAATATGAACTGACCCTAGCCTTACAGCTAGAATCAACCCTCCTATTAAAAGTAACAAATTAAAAATTACAAATATCCTTGTATATTTCTTACTTTGTTTCATTTAACATTTCACCTATTTCATCCACTAATAAACTTCTTCCAATTGAGCTATATCCTTGATTAAAGTATGGTGATGAATCCAATACTACAACATTTCCTTCTTTAACTGCAGGTAAGCTATTCCAAATTGCATTGCTTTCAAGTTCAGCTAAGTCTTCTGGTGTTGCAATTAAGAATATGTAATCACTTTTAATTGATGCTAATCCTTCATAAGTTACAACTGGAAGGCTTATATCGCTTTGTTCTGGCATTCCTTTAGGTTTAGCAATACCCATATCTTCATATAATACACTACCAAAACCGGCACCATCAAATATAAAGAATTGTCCCCCACTTGCTAAGAATGAAAGATAAGTCGTATCTTCACCATATTCAGCTTTAATTTTATCTCCAGCTTCTTTAGCCTTTGCTTCATGATTCTTTAACCATTTATCTGCTACATCTTCCTTATTAAATACATCTGCAAAAGCTTTAACATCATCTTTCCAGTTTAAAGCTTCTAATTTAATCATAACAGTTGGAGCAATTTCACTTAATTGATCATACATTTTTTCTTGAACTGTTGATATAATTATCAAATCTGGATTTAAATTCATAACAGCTTCTACATTCATAGTATCTTGCATGCTATACCCTAAAATTTCTGCTCCATTTAATGTTCCTTCTAAATATGAAGGGAACTTAGTGTAATCATAAGCATCACTATTTGCAGTTCCGATAACCTTATATCCTAAAATAGATAAAATATCACTATTCCCACTTAAATCTACTATTCCTTTAGGTTCTGCTGGTATTTCAACTTCTCCCCTTACATCCTCAACTGTCACAGTACTTATTGATACATTATCAGTATCTTGTTTAACTCCACACCCTACAAACATTAAAGCTGTTACACAAGAAACTACTAATGTTTTTAATAATTTTTTTTCATAATACGTCTCCACCTATCCTTCATGTATTTCTTTTAATTTTTTCTTATCTTCCTGGTAATATTATATAATATTCATTCTCAATTCAACCTTTACACCTAATTTAATAATTTTATCATCTGTTATAATAATTTTTCTATACATAAAATTTAAAATAAGGCACATGAAAATAAATATTATCCCTAAAGATATTATTCAGCAACCCCAATAAATGATTTATTAAAACTTCTAATTTTATATATTATCCTTGCCTATTGATAGTACCCCCTTTATAATATAAAATAATTCTAAATTTATATAAAAGGAGGTATTATGATGATTTCTAACTCAACAAAAGAATTTCAAAATAAAGTTTTGAGTAAAATGACTTTCACTCCATTTTTTATGGGAACCCACACTATATATAAAAATGAAAATAAACCTGAACTTGGATATTTTATTAAATATAGCAGAGAAGATTATTATGATTTTGGAATTGGTAATTATACAATATCTTCAAATTTTTCTCTTTCCTTTGATCATACTGAAGAATTAATGCGCTTTGGAACTGTATATACTGGAGAGACCAAATTTAAAATTGATAATAACAATGTTTCCTCCTTTAGTCCCTCTTCTTTCTTTACAGTTGAAAAAAAACTAAAAGGTACTCAGTATTGGGAAAAAGGAAAACATCTTCATGGATCAGAAATAACAATTTACAAAAAATATTTTGATGAAGTAATAAAACCAAATTTTCCAAACACTATAGATTTTGATAGTTTTATTACTAACTATACTTATAGCTATTTACCACTTGAAATAGCTTTTATTATTCAACAATTAAGGAGTCTATCCGAATCCCGTAGCTTAACTCCTATATACTTAGAAAGCAAGATCTTAGAATGTATTGCGATAATTTATAACGAGCTTTATTTCTCCCAAGAAAATGCTTTTACTAACCAATTAAACTATGGAAAAATTAAAATAGGTAAGGATAGATATATTACTTTAACTGCTTCAGATGCTAATTCACTAAAAAAAGCTTATGATATTTTAACAAAGGAAGCTTGTAACCCTCCTACTATTAAGAGTTTAAGTAAAATGGTATTTTTAAATGAGCAAAAATTAAAGGCAGGCTTTTTATCAAAATATCATATGACCATTAGTGAATACACTGATTCCATCAGAATGTCAATAGCCGAAAATCTATTGTCTACAACTGAATTAAGTGTTGATGAAATTTCAAAGATAATTGGATATAATTATAGTAGTAACTTTGTAAAAAGGTTTAAAGATGTTCATAAAAAAACACCCTTAGTTTTTAGGAAAATAAAAAAGTAAAATAAACCTCTCAAAACTACATTTACTGTAATATTAAGAGGTTTCTATTATTTAACCTTACTATTTAAAATATTTTTCACATCATTATTTAATAAAATAGTATCTGTATTTTGAGCAATATTAAGAGCGATCCAAGCTCTTTGACGCTGTCCGCCTGATAATTCATGGACTTGTCTATCTTTCAATTCTTTCAGCAATGACCCCATAATTATAATTTGTATAATAAAGTAAAGCCTCCTCAATTATTTTTAAATAATACTTAAAATCCTCTTCATCTCTAAAAATATCATTCCTATGGTTCCCTCTTGCTGTTATATGATATGATGCACCTTCATACCACTCCCTCTTAGGTGTAGTCATTGTTTCACCTCACTGTATAAATAACTTTCTCTTAATTATTTCCTTAAATTTATTTTTATAAACAAAAAACTGCAATAAAGTTTCTATCTTTATTACAGTTCATCATTAAAATTATTTTATTTTAAGCATTACTTATACCTGGAAAATCCTACAATTCCAAATGAACCTGGCCCTCCATGAGTAGTAATCACACATCCTGTTTGCATCCATCTAATTTTTTCAAAACCTATTTCCTTTATTTTATGTTCAGCTGCTATACGAACTGTATTTGGTAATCCCATCGACCATAATAGCCACACTTCTTTTTTATCCAAGTTTTTCATATGACTATATTCTTCTATCATTTTGGTGACTACTCTTTCCATTTTTCCACGATACTTTTTCTTAGCTACTAAATATCCATTTTCAATTTCAATTGACGGATGTATGCTAAGTATTTTTCCACCTATAAATACTGCATTACTAACGCGCCCTCCAGCTTTAAGATACTCTAATTTATCAGGAACAAAACACATTTGGCAACTATCCCGTATGTTTCTTACTTCTTCTACTAATTCCTCCATAGTAACATTAGGGTTTGCTTTTAAATATCTTGCTGTTTTAATTACAATTGCCGCCTGACCAATAGATACCTGCTTAGTATCAAAACTCATAATATAATCTCTATCCTCTGCTGCTATTAAAGCACTCTGATAAGAACAAGTTGTTACTGCAGAATATGCTAAATGCAGTATCTGTTTATCCGGATATAATCTGTGAATTTCATCAAATACTCTTATAAAATCTTCTGGTGAGCTTCCACTTGTCTTTGGTATTTTATTGGTATCATCATAATATTCATAAATTTTTTCAATAGGGAAAGTTCCATCATCAAAAGTATCACTCCCCATAGTAACATGCATTGGGACAAGAAAAATTCCCATTTCTTCTGCAATATCTTTTGGAATATCTGAACCTGTTTCTGCCACTAATATAATATTATTCATTTAAAATTACTCCTTCTATTATCTAATTATTTTATATTGTTAAAGTTATTTTATATTTAATTAAAGAAATGAAGTTCACTGCAATCTTCATCTAATTATTCATATTATAAGTTTACAATTGCTTTAACATATAACAATCTAATATATTAATCACAGTATAGTTATCCTTTTATATAAAAAATTTACTAAGTAATCATGATTATATTATATCACTGTTTTAATAATGCTATAGTTTTGTTTTAAAAGTTTTAATTCGAATTCAAATACAATCACTACCTCCCCTAGGGAACTTTTGAGTCATCAGCTTATCTGACACTAAATCGCTACCCTCTTAGGTGTAGTCATTGTTTCACCTCACTATATAAATAACTTTCTCTTAATTATTTCCTTAATCTTATTTTTATAAACAAAAAAACTGTAATAAAGTTTTAGCTCTATTACAGTTTCATAATTCAAATCCTCTTATTTTATTCACTACTTGTACCTGTAAAATCTTGTTTCCCCCGGGGGTATTTTTGAGTCGTCAGCTTGTCTGACACGAAATTGCTAAATACAAAAACAGTTGCATATCTATCTTAAAGAAAAAACTGCAATAAAGTTTTAGTTCTATTACAGCTTCACAATTCAAATCTTTTTATTTTATTCACTACTTGTACCTGTTTTTCCCTGTGGTGCTTCCAAAGGAGGCTCGCCGACTGAGGTTGCTATTATATCCCATAATCCAATTATTGCAATTCTCATAAATGGCCTACTCTCTATCCCATTTTGATGTTAATTTACATATTTACTACTTTTGATATAAATTCAACCTCATTACCAACTACTACATATGGAGCATACTCCTTATAACTTTCTAAGTCATTTAAAGTTACTATTTGAACTCCATGTTCTAACGTTGTTAATGTTAAATATTTAGATAATGAAGCTAATCTTTGCCCATGTTCAGCTTGTAATACTAAACTTCCTTCTTTATCAAACTTCTTTGCTACTAGATAACACATATTCTAATTCCTCCTTAAATTCCTCTTCACTTCTAATCTCGTTTTTATCATATTTATCTCTTAAATATATCCCAATATTATTATATTTATTATGTTTATACAAATGTATATGTAGCCAATCATTAAAATTTCTATCACTTTTAGAATTAACCTGTATTTCAATAGGATAATGTTTATTACTTTTTTGATAATACAAATGTATTCCTCTATATCCATCATCCTTAACTTTACCACTTCTCATATCTGCAATTTTAAATATCTCTAAATCTTGACTTAAGATTTCATTATAATCTGAAACAATTACCCTTATGCCTAATAAATCATTATAACACTTGTTTACCTCAATACTTGGATAATACTTATTATATTTTAATATGCATGATTGTAACGACTTTACTCTATAACTAAAGTCCACATCTTTTAATAACTCTGTACTTTCATAAAATTCTTTTATATCTAATATTTCATTAATAAGATTTTCTTTGTCAAATTTCCTTAATGTATTCTTTAGAATTTTCCCTAGCACACTCTCATAACTTAAACTTTCTAATAGTTGTTCTGTTACACCATAAACTTCAAAACCCACTACTCTAACCACATAAGTTAAACATTTTTATGGTGCATATAAGATATTACTTACCTTAGCCACCTTTTCACCTAATCATAAATAAAAAACTGCAATAAAGTTTTAGCTCTATTACAGTTTCACAATTAAATTTTCTTATTTTATTCACTACTTGTACCTGTCAAATCCTGTTTCCCCCGGGGGTGTTTCCAAAGGAGGCTTGCCGACTGAGGTTGCTACCTGGAAACTATTTCCTCCCCCGTGGGCTTTTATGCGACCAACGGAGCATTTGCTATAAACAAAAAAACTGTAATAAAGTTTTAATTCTATTACAGTTTCACAATTCAAATCTTTTTATTTTATTCACTACTTGTACCTGTCAAATCCTGTTTCCCCCGGGGGTGTTTCCAAAGGAGGCTTGCCGACTGAGGTTTCTAATATAATAATATTGATATGTGGTTATCGGTAACTACTACAAGTAGGTTCTATTATGTATTAGTATATACTAAATATTTTCTATAATATAATACTTATATTCTGCTCTTATCTTTTCATCATAATCAAAAATCGTTTTTATATTTATTCCAGCTTTATCTCCTGCTTGTACAAATTCAACATCTGAACCTTCAACTTGGAATGAAATTGGTTTTAATATATCAATGAGAATATTATTGCTATAAACATATAACAGTGATGTTTTATCTACTTTTATTTTATCCCCTATATCAACAAGTAACATATTTCTTTTTGTAAGAGCATTTTTACATTCACCAATAATACTTTTATTACAACTTAAACCTTTAACATATTCTAAGCAAATAAATTTACATAATGTTTTCCCTAATAGTATATAAAAATTTATCCACTCCAACAAAATCTCCAAATCCTGAAACGTATCAATATGAGCATAATGAGAAACAAAGTTTCTTTCTTCTATTAATCGTTTTAATCCTTGAGTGGTCTTCTTATCCTTATCTAATCCATTTTCAAATGAAATTTCAAAAAGATTTACTGCCTCATTTAAATCCATATTATTATCCAACGTATTATTAATTTCAATATCAAGTTTTTTAAATAAATTACGCATCTCATTCATATCCATATTTTTACTTGTAAAAGATATTACTTGTCGATTTAATTTAAACATTATGATATCATCTTTTTCATTAAGTATAGCATCTTCAAATAAATATGCAGGTAATTCACTTATTTTATATTTTCCAATTAGAGTATTATTTTCATAATATTCATCCTTTTTTAATATGAAGTACTCATAAAAAATATCCTTAACATAAGTTTCCCACAGTGAATAGCCTCTATTAATAATAGCCCCATAAACAATATCTCTATAATCGCTATATTTTGCTTCTCTTTCTTTTTTATTAAATAACACATATTCTTTTAAGGTAAGTAAATGCTTTTTAAATTCATCATATTTTAATATTATATCTTGCATTTTATTCTTCCCCTAATATATTTTCAAAAATATTTCTAAAAAGTTCTTTTCTTCTTATTACATCACTTTTATTATTATTACGTCCATTGAAGTCTGAGCTATTAGTAATAAATAACTCTTCAGTTCTTTTTATTATTTCTTCTTTCTTGCTTATTAATTTTATCTTTTTGTGATTATCATAAGCATACTCATATAATACCCCTAGAATAGGATCATAGACTAATTTTGAAGGTTTCGGATACCATTGAAAATTACCATTTTTTCTTTTAGTATACATTAAAAATGCTTTATCACCATAAATACAATCTACTAAATCTATTGTTTTATTAAACAAATCTTCTAGTTCATCAATCAATTGATCAGAATAATACTCATTTGCTTGCTTTATATATATATCTAATACATCTTTTAATTTAGTAGCAGGTATTTCTTCTAGCTGTCTATATGCAAAAAATCTTAACACTAATTCAACATCTTCCATTCTTACATATATTTTTTTATCTCTATCTTGCTCTTCATTCACTTCTTCATCTATAGAATCAGTTATATCATCAACAAAAGGCCTAATTTTCCATAAATTATGCAATGTATTATTTTCTTTAGCAATCTTTATGCAAAGTTGATTCATTTTTCCATCATATAATGCATTTCTAGTTTCTTGTTCAGTTAGTCTAGTCCCTCCAGTATTCAATCTTTCAAAGACAAATTTTTTCAATATATGTTCTTCACTTTTTGATTTTGCTGTTTCATTAAGAATAACTATCGTTGAAATATATCTTCTATCTATACCTTTTTGAATTTTTTCTGGTAGTTCACTATACTTCATCCCATTTAATTCAGACCATAATTCTAATCCTGTTAATTTAAATCTATCATCATAAAAATCATATAGTGTTGACAATCTCTGTAATCCATCCATAACTTCGTATTTTGAAAAATCTATTTCATATAAAAATACAGGTGGAACTGGAATATTCATAATAAATGATTCTATCAACTTAGACTTTTGGATATTACTCCAAACTCTTCTCCTCTGATACTCTGGATTTAGTTTTATGTCTGAACTTAAAATAGATTTTATATTTTTAAGAGGATATCTGCCTTGTTCTGTTACAATCCTCATTTCTCCACGTTGATATTTTTCATTTATCTCAATTTCAGTAAGTTTCCCCTCCTCTTTATCTTCTTCTAAAAATTTTAATTCTTCATTGTTTAATAACATTTAACTCCCCCTATATACCTATTAGTCAATCTAGCCACAACTATATAGTAATATTATCAATAAATAATATATTACTAATATAACATTGTATTAATTTTACTTATGATCCGATATTTTCACTTATAAAGCATCCTTAACCAAATAATTTTAATATTTAAGGCCAAAAATCTCATTTATTTATGATACGGTTCTCCGTATCGATAGTAATTAAGATTTTTATTAATAAACAGTATTTTTTTGTATTTTGATATAATTAAAAAATTAATTAAAGCTTGTACTAATTTTTTTTTCTAACTAAAATTCTTATTCTTTCGAAAACTTCATTAAAATTAATTCCTATTCCCCATATATTAGGTTTTACTTCTAAAATATCTGACTTATTATTTGAATCAATCTTACTATTAATTTCATTCATTAAACTTATTTTTTCTTCGTCAGAACTTTTTAATTCCTTTAATAAATTCAATGCTAAATTCAAATCTATATTACTTTTATTTTCTATTATATATGTAAAAAAATCTATGACTTGTTCAACTTGTATATCATTGTTTACTATTCTCATAAAATCTATACAAAATTTAAAGAAATCTAATTCATCATTTTTTTTATCTCTTATTACTCTCTTTCCCAATTCTAAAATTGAATTCCAAATTTCTTTTCTAAGCTCTAAAGAATAATCAGATAAAATTTGAACATCTGGTGGATCTATAAGATACTCTAAGTAGTAAGATTTATAATAATATTTATTTATATTTAGCAATTTATTTAATATAAAACTTGGATCTTTATATTTATCACATGTTGTTTCATATTCTTGATTAATATTTTCATCAAAAAAATCTTTGCTATTATATAAATCTACACCTTCAATTTCTTCATAATTTAAGTTAAATCCATTCTCATCAATACTGGAATGAATTGTACATTCATTTATTATTCCATTTTTAAACCAGATACTTCTTATCCCTTTAGCTCTATAAATATAATTGAACTGTCCAAATGCTGAGGCATATATACCATCATCTAATATAAATCCCGGAACATCAAAAAAATCTATACATTCCTCTATATGACAATTTCTTACATTAATAGGTGTGCTTATATTCATTGCTAATTGTCCAAATATTTCTTTTTTTTCATTATCATATTCTACTATAGCTTTATGAATATTTTGAATCTCATCGAAATTAATAACTTTAGATTTTTTTTTTTATTTTCTTTCCAAATTTCTTCTATTAAATTTGTTATTAATCCATTCATTATTTTATCTGGCCTTAATAAACTACTCATTATTAATCTCCAATCATTTTTCCTTATACTTATAATATTTCAATCTAACTTATCTTAAATCTAATTTACATATGATATTATTCATTATTATTTATTCTAAATAACTAAATTACTATTACAAATTAATAATAACATATTTTACAAATTAAGAATAATAATATATTTTATAAATATATTATTATTCAATTTTCAAAGACTATTTTTATTGAATAATTCGTGATTTATACAAATCTCATACTCTCATTGAATTACTAACAAAAAAACATCGCATACTCATCAATGAATAATGCTATATTTAACTCTGTTATTCATTTTTAGCAAGTGCTTGCCCCTGGCAATCACTACCTCCGCCGGGGGTATTTTTGAGTCGTCAGCTTGTCTGACACGAAATTGCTAATTTTTTTAATTTTCGATAATTCCTCTTATATACATTAACTATATCATATGTAATTATTATGCTTAAAATTAAAAATCTTCCATCTTATGAATCACTTTTATTTTTTTAGCTATCTATATTAACACATTCGACTACAATAAGGGATTTTTAGTAACTTGTCCCATGGCAAATTACTACCTCTGGGGATATTTTTAGTCTTTAGCTTGTCTAACTCGAAATTTCTACTTATATATAAAAAATGTTATATTATTATTCAGCATATTTTTATAAAATTTTGCTAGCGCATTCCCACTTTTATTTTGCACCTCCAGTATTATAGGTGAGTTAATTTTTTTTATATTTCTTTTATCAAAAAACACCCCTTTATTCTTGCCTCCTGAATACTTATTATACAAATACTCTTTATATTCTTTCTCAAATTCCAATCCTTTTTCTTTCTTTAATTTGTAAAACATTTGATACTTAAACAGCCAGAATTCATTACACCATTCATATGAACTTCCTAACTTATTTTCAATAACCTCAAATAACTTATTCCATTCAATAACATCACTCTTTAAATATATTTCCATAGCTATAATAGAATTAAAATCATCCAACTTATTTATAATTAATAATAAATGCTCTTTACAGATCACTTGCCAATTATTAAGTGAATAGCATATACTTAAAATTGCACATAATTCTTCGCTATATTCTAACTCTATGTATCTATTTATACTATCCTCTATTTGAACTTTCATTTTACTTAAACTCTGTTTAATATACTCTAATATATCTTCTCTATCCATGCTATCTATTAACTCTAAATAATAACTTGATATTTGTGGTCTCAGCAAAATAATGTTAAATAAATATTCCCATACATTACTGAGCCATGCTTCTTCACTTACTTCTGAATTAATTACTGCATGTTTTAAAGCTTTAAATAAAAGCTTTAATGCCCCCTTTTTCCCATCCCTCTCCTTTGAACTAGCAAATTCTATAAAACTATATATTATCCGTTTTTCTTTTGATAAAGTTAATCTATTGCAACGCTCTTTTTTATTTGCTATATATCCAAAAATATCATCTATATCCTCTTCAGCTTCAAATGGGAATATATCTATAATATTCTTTTCTTTTTTTATTTTAAGATTCAAACTCTTTAATTCCTTATATAATGCATTGTAAAATTTTATTTGCTCTTCTTCTTTATTATATGCCAATTCAAAATCATCAACATATCTAACGTAACTATATTCACTTAACTTTTCATCAACTTTGCACATATATATTTCTGCAATCACCCTAGATGTAAAACTTCCAGTTGGAATACCATGTGTTTCACCATATTGACAACGCTGAATAAGGCTATCTAACTCGTTATAATATATAGATTTATTGCTTTTATTCTTTTTTGCTTCTAATTTCCCTTCAAGTACCCATGGTATTGAATGTGTATATATACTTGGATAAAAATTCTCTATATCAGCCTTAAATATGCGCCTTTTACCTAACCTATTATTATATTTCAATATTTTGCCTTGTAAAAATGTTCTATTATAAAATTTATTAGACAGTGATTTACTGCTTCCCTCTAATATCTGCCCATATTTTTTCATATTGTTATGTATATGCTGACTTAAATTTATATACGAATACATATTGCTATATTTATATCCTCTTCTTTCCTCTTCATTCTTATAGCATGAAAATTGTATTGCTTCTGTTTCACCGTAAAAACTACTATCAATTAATTTTAGCATTATTTCTAAATTATTATATAATTCATCACAATTAAAAATCCCCTTATATATAGTATTAGACGATATATATTTATCTTCATTTTCATCCATAAAACTTTTTTGTGTATTACTATTCTTAAAATCAAAATATCCATACTTAATCAAATAATCTATCTTCAAATATCTATTTTCATCCATACAGTCATCCCCTTATGTAGTATATCCATTACTTACCCACTCAAATTATACGCAAACTAAATTTCCAATCTCAATTAAGATTATATCCATAAAATTTTATTAGAAAATGCTTGCCACTGCCAATCATTACCTCCGTCAGGGGAACTTCTGAGTCGTCAGCTTATCTGACACGAAATTGCTATTAATATGAATAAAGTTCAATAGTTTTCTTAATTAAAAAATTATTAAAATCTCTATGAAGTACTATATATTGTAAATCTTCACGACCTACAAATCGTTGTTTTAAAGCATTATAGAATTGTTGCTGTGTTAATTCCTTTTTTTTATTATTAAGACTACCAATTACTCCATTTATTCTTCCTAATATGATTATTCTTTCGTTCTCATAATAATTTCCATCTACTATACTCCTTAATATTAATTTAGAATTACGTTTTTCACTAAAATCATGAGAATTTAATATATAATCTTCAAATTTCCATACCGTTATACTAAACTCATTATTTTTATATTCCATACTTTCACATGAATTATCATAATACCATTTAGTACATTCTCTATCAGATACTGATTCTAATTTATTTGAAATATATGTACCACTTGACTTTACATATCTAACATAATTACTATTATTTAAATTAACTTTCATTATAAAAGATTTTGGTAAAGAATCTATTATTATTTTTAGTATATTAGCAGGACTTAAACTTTTATCTTCAAAAAGTTCATAACATATAGATTCTAATTTCGCACAGCTTATATCAGTTAACATGCTCTTTAAATCATTTTCTTCCATCTGACGCCCTAAGTCTATCCAATACACATTGCTATTATATAGGTTAATCTCTCCACTATTTTTAGCATTTATCATTAACCATTCTATAGAATAATCGCCTCTATCATATAAATGCAAAATATTTCTTTTATAACCTTCTTTTTTAGCTATAAAATCATACTGTTTATTTTCTACAAAAACTATATAACCTTCTGGTAAATTTTCATTTATAGCATACAATACAGCTAATTTAGAAACCTGGGCTTTTTCAGAAACTAGATTTATAATTTTTTCTAGACCGTAATCTCTTTCTTCATTAAATATACTTTGTAACCATAATGTAGGTATTAATAATTCAGAAGCAAATGTATTAGCCTCCTTTTCCATTTCTTCGTATTCATGTTCCATATTTGCTAAATCATCCTCAGTATGACATGAAACTATACCAGTATGCCATGGAATTTTTATATGTCCTAATTCATGTGCTAGTGTAAATCTTAACCTTGTATGTTGTGTATCATCATTATATATAACTGTTGGGCATTTCTCTAAATCTACACATATTGCATCCGAAAATGGTATATCCACACATTCAAGCTTTGCAAACTTTTTTATTAGTGTAAATATGTCTACCGGTATTGTTAAACCTTCCTTTTCAAAAACCCTATTCGCCATTTTTCTAACATTTGAGAGTTTCTTTTCTAAAGTAAGCTTATTCATTTTCATACTTCCTTATTATCTCATAAGCTGCTTTTGCTTCTTCTGCACTTTTAGCTCTTGCAACCATTCTTTGCTTTGTATAGTAAGGATTTAATATTACTTCTTCAATGTCTTTACCGTTCATGTGACACTTAATTATTTCTTTTAAAATACTTTCATCATCTACCCACAATCTATACTCATTTTGAGTCATTCCTAAAAACTCATATATTTCTAACTTTGAGTCTCCATCATGCCACATATCTATATAATCATCTATCTCATCTATTAATACATCACCCATAATAACTGCATCTATAAATTTTATATTAGACATCTAATCTCCTCCCCTTCACAGCATCTTTAATTAACCTGCCCTCATATTTATCAGCACTTCCTAAATGTCTGCCTCTCTTATTAAAAACTTCTATTTCTCCATGAAACTCATCCCAAGTGTAAAGTCTTGATCCATCTATTGATCTCCAAATTTTTCTACAATCAACTACTTTCCAGTATATACAACCATCAAGAAAACTAGGACTTGTCAATACTATATGTGCCATATACTCATCCCCCTTATTTCATTTTACTAGCTAATTGTCCCGCAAATACTTTATACCACTCCCCTTAATTAGCTACATCTCCTTTTTCCAATTTAATCAATTTTATTGCAATTAAAACTAATGTTACATAATCATTAGTTTTACTGTCTAAGTGCCTCTTTAACTCCTTTATCTATTGTATATGCCATGGCTCTAATAAACTTCAAATCAGTTTCATATTCTACTACGTTAACGCCACTTGGTCCTATGACTCCATTAATACTAAAACATCCAATTACTTCATTTTTTTACCTACACCATTACCAGGCAACATACGTTTACTCTTAATAAAAATTTGTCCTATTTTATCATCAGTTGTTAATGCTGAATCAATAGCAATTATAATAGTATTGAGATGTAAATCCCTTGTCTCTGTTATGCTTTGTGTCAAATTCAACACATGAATAGGTTTAACCATAGTACCATAAACAGGCACATCAAAATCTCTATCTTCTTTTAGTAATGAACCTATAAATGGGTCACGGTAATCAATTGTATTCGTTCTATTTGTACCTATACATATAACTAGAATATCTTTTTAAATAATATTTTTTTCCTTAAAGACATTACCTATCTTTAAATATGTATCTTTGGGTAGTCTTTTAATGTTATTTTCCTTTTTATATCTACCTCTTATTTTATCTAATAAATTACTTAATATAATTTTATCTCTCTATTAAAATTATAATTAATTACATAAAATATTATACCAATATTATGTAAATATAAACAGTATATCTTACATATAAATTAATAAACTCTTATACAATTTATTATTGTAAATCTACTAATCCTTTTTATTGTAGCATGAAAAAACTCAAACCTTTGAAATTAAAGGTCTGAGCTATCTTAGTTATTTATATTCTTTTTTTGTGGAACCACATATTTTAGTTTTCCACTCTTCATAGTTCTAAAGTTTCACTTAATCTTATATTAATCCAATATCCTCCCTAAAATACATCTCCTCAAACTCAACCCCATCAATATTATTATAAACATCAACCCTAGCTTCCTCAACAGTATCCCCAACACCCAACACAGAAAGAACTCTCCCCCCATTAGTCTTAAGCACACCATCTTCAGCCTTAGCTCCAGCCAAGAATACTTTGTCTTTAACCCCTTCATTAATCTTTATTTCATAGCCTTTAACAAACTCTCCAGGATATCCCCCCGAAGCAAGCACAACATTTACACAAGTACCCTTACTCCATTTAATTTCAAAACCAGCCAACTCCTCATTCATAGCCGCTTCAATAACTTCAAGCAAATCACTTTCCATCAAATAAAGCACTGATTGTGTCTCAGGATCTCCCATTCTCACATTATATTCTAATAAATAAGTACCTTTTTTAGTTATCATTAATCCAAAGAATATTATCCCCTTAAAGTCATATCCTTCTGCTTGTATTCCTGCTAATGTTTTTGCCATTATGTTTTCTTCGAATTCTTTTTGAACCTCATCTGTTACATATGGATTTGGTGCAAGAACTCCCATTCCACCTGTATTTGGTCCTTTTCCACCATCAAATATTTGTTTATGATCTTTTGCTGATAAAAATGGTACAATTGTTTTTCCATCTGTTATTGATAATATAGATGCTTCCACACCATCTAAAAATTCTTCAATAACAACTTTCGCTCCTGCCCCTTTAAATATGTCATCTATCATAAATGATTTTATTGAATCATTTGCTTCTTCTCTAGTTTCGCAAATCGCAACCCCTTTTCCAGCTGCAAGCCCATCTGCTTTAATAACTATTGGATAAGTACAGTTTTCTAAATAACCTAAAGCTTTATCTGCATCATAAAAAACTTCATACTCCGCAGTTTTAACACCATACTTCTTCATAAAGTCTTTAGAATAACTTTTACTACCTTCAAGCTCTGCTCCTGCTTTATCAGGTCCAAATATCTTAAGTCCACCAGCTTTAAACAAATCAACTATTCCCTTCGTTAAAGGATCTTCAGGACCAACAATAGTTAAATCAATATTGTTTTCCTTAGCAAAAGCCAATAATTCATTTATATCCGTAATATCTACATTTTCACATTTATCCGCAAATGCAGTTCCACCATTACCAGGTGCCACAAAAATCTTCTCAACTTTCTCACTTTTAGCCAATTTCCAAGCTAAAGAATGCTCTCTTCCACCAGCCCCAATTAATAACAACTTCATATTAAAACGCTCCCTTATCACCTTTATTATAATTAGTAATGAATATAGAATCCAAATTCTACATTCATTACTATTCATTTAATAAGCAAAGAGAAGATTACCTCCTCTTTGCTATTATCCTAGTGTTTAAAATGTCTAATCCCTGTCATAACCATAGCAATTCCATGTTCATCACAAGCATCAATAGATTCTTGATCTCTCATAGATCCACCTGGTTGTATAATAGCTTTAATCCCAGCTTTAGCACATTCGTCTACTATATCCCTAAATGGGAAGAATGCATCTGAAGCTAATACTGTAGCTCCTGCTCCTCTTCTTAAAGCGTCCATAGTTGGCCAAATTCTATTTACTTGACCTCCGCCAATTCCTACTGCTACTCCATCTTTTACTGTTACTATAGCATTTGATTTAACGTATTTTACTACTTTCATCCCGAAGATTAAATCTTCCATTTCTTTTTCTGTAGGTGCTTTCTTTGTTACTACTTTAAAGTCTTCTGCTAAAGTTTTATCTTCTTCTTGTATTAACATTCCACCATCTACTGATACAATATATTTTTTATCCTTAGCTTTTACACCACATTTTAATATTCTTAAGTTCTTTTTAGTTTTAAATACTTCTAAAGCTTCTGCGCTGTAATCTGGTGCAATAACTACTTCTAGGAATGTTTTCACCATTTCTTCTGCTGTTTCTTTATCAATAACTCTGTTTATAGCTACTATTCCTCCAAATATTGAAGTTGGATCTACATCATATGTTTTTTTATAAACTTCCAATGGTGTTTTTCCAATAGCTGCTCCACATGGTGTGTTATGCTTAAGTCCACAACAAGCTGTTTCTTCAAATTCACAAACTGTTTTCCATGCAATATCTACATCTTTAATATTGTTGTATGATAATTCTTTACCATTTAATATTTCAAATGAATTCATTGCTCCATTAAATTCTGTTGCTCCATAGTAAGCTGCTTTTTGATGTGGGTTTTCTCCATATCTTAAATCTTGCATTTTTTTATATGATACTGAAAGATATTCTGGATATTCCTCATCACCAAGTAAGAAGTTTGAAATTGCAGCATCATAAGCACTCATTAAGTTAAATACTTTTCCTGCTAATTTTTTTCTAAGTGAGTAGCTAACCTCTCCTGTAACTTTCATTTCTTCCATAACTGTGATGTAATCTTCTTTATCTGAAATAACTACAACATCTTGGAAGTTTTTAGCTGCTGCTCTTAGCATTGTTGGTCCACCAATATCTATAAATTCAACTTTTTCTTCAAAGTCTAAATCTTCTTTTACTTTTTCAAAGAAAGGATAAAGATTAACTATTACCATATCAATAGTTTCTATATTTCTTTCTTTTATAGTTTTCATATGCTCTGCATTATTTCTTATTGCCAGGATTCCTGCATGTAATATTGGATGTAATGTTTTTACTCTTCCATCTAACATTTCCGGAAAATTAGTTACTTCGTTAACTTCTATAACTTTTACACCATTTTCCTTTAGGTGCTTGTAAGTTCCTCCAGTTGATATAACTTCTACTCCATTATCTGATAGAAACTTAGAAAAATCTAAAACCCCTTCTTTATCAAAAACACTTATTAAAGCTCTTTTAATCATATTAAAACTCCTCACAACTTTACTATATTTATATTTCACTAATTAAACATCTAACTACTTTACTATATTTACTCTTTTATCTACAACTTGTATTTTATCATTTATTAATAATTCAATTGCTTTTGGAAGCAGTTTATGTTCCTCAGCTAAAACTCTTTTTTGCACATCTTCTGCATTATCTTCAAAGTTAACTGGTACAACTTCTTGAAGGATAATTGCTCCTCCATCTACTTCTTCATTTACAAAATGTACGCTACACCCTGTAAATTTAACTCCGGATTTAATTACTGCATTATGAACATTCATTCCATACATTTTATCTCCACAAAAAGCAGGTATTAATGATGGATGAATATTAATTATTTTATTTTTAAACTCTTTTAAAATATCTCCTTCTAATATTGAAAGGTATCCTGCTAGTACTATTAAATCAACCTTTCCCTTAGTTAGTTCTAATATTTTATCTGAAGTTTTATTTCCATATTCTTTTCTTGAAACAACATGCGTTTCTACTTCTTTTGTTTTAGCTCTATCTAATGCAAATATACCTTCTTTGCTTCCAATAACCATTTCTACACTGCAATTAAGGTTTCCATTATCTATTGAATCAAAAATGGATTGGAGGTTTGACCCTCCACCGGATGCTAACACTGCTATTTTAAACAAATGCCATCACCACCAGCTATTATATGCCCTATTTCATAAGCCTTTTCTCCACTTTCAACTAAAGCTCTGATTACAGGCTGAACATCTGATTCATTAACACAAAGCATAAATCCTATTCCCATGTTAAAAGTGTTGTACATATGATCTTTATCTACGCCTTTTTCTATTATTCTTTCGAATACTTTTGGAAGTGGATAACTGTCTTTATTAATTACTGCTGTAAAATCTAAGCCATTAAACATTCTTGGTGCATTTTCTATAAATCCACCACCTGTAATATGTGCCATTCCTTTAATTTCAAACTTTTCAAGTAAGGCTAAAACTGGTTTAACATATATTTTAGTTGGAGTAATTAATGTCTTCCAAGCTTCTTCTCCATTTAAATCTTCATTAATATCTTCAAAAACTTTTCTTACTAATGAATATCCATTTGAATGAAGTCCTGAAGATGCTATACCTATTAATTTATCTCCAACTTTAATGTTTTTACCATTAATTATTTTATCTTTATCAACTATACCAACAGCGAAACCTGCCATGTCATATTCGCCTTCTTTATAAAACCCTGGCATTTCTGCTGTTTCTCCACCAACTAATGCGCAAGCTGATTGAACACACCCATCTGCTACACCTTTCACTAAATCTGCTGCAACTTCTGCTTCTAGCTTTCCACAAGCTATATAATCAAGGAAAAATAACGGCTTTGCTCCATGACATAAAATATCATTTACACACATAGCAACACAATCAATTCCTACAGTATCATATTTTTTAGTTTTAAAAGCTATTTCAAGTTTAGTTCCAACTCCATCTGTTCCTGAAACTAAAACTGGTTTTTTGTAACCTTCTGGAAGTTCAACCATACCTGCAAAACCTCCAAGACCATTTAAAACATATTCTGTCATTGTGCGGCTTGCATATTCTTTTATAAGTTTTACAGATTTGTATCCTTCTTCTATATTAACTCCAGCTTCTTTGTAAGTTATCATATTATTACTACCTACCTTTCAAGATTATCTTTTCCAGTTTCTATTGGTGTTGCTATTGGATAAATTCCATTGAAACATCCAACACAATATCCTTTTTCTTGTGTAAAACATTTATACATGCTTTCCATTGATAAATATTCTAAGCTATCACAGCCTATTTGTTCTCTAATTTCTTCATTGTTTTTACCAGAACCTATTAATTCACTTCTATATGGAGTATCTATTCCAAAATAGCAAGGATATTTAACTACTGGTGATGCAACTAAGAAATGAACTTCTTTTGCTCCAGCTCTTCTTAGTGAATCCACTAAATGTTTAGATGTAGTCCCTCTAACTATTGAATCATCAACTAAAACTACTCTTTTACCAGCTATATTTGATTTTAAAGGATTTAACTTTATAGCTACTGCTCTTTCTCTTACTTCTTGAGAAGGTGTAATAAAAGTTCTTCCTACATATCTATTTTTAATAAACCCTGTGTCGTAAGGAATTCCTGATGCTTTTGCATAACCCATAGCTGCTGGAATTCCAGAGTCTGGAACTGCAACTACTATATCCGCATCTACTGGATGTTGTTTAAATAGTTGCCTACCAGCTTCCACTCTTGATGCATGAACATCAAGCCCATCAATTATTGAATCTGGTCTTGCAAAATATATATATTCAAAAGCGCAGGTTCTGCATTGAGTGTTTTCTGAGTAACTATAAGATTTAATTTCAGTCTCATCTATAACTACTATTTCACCAGGCTCAACATCACGCAGAAGTTCTGCTCCTATCGCATCTAATGCGCAGCTTTCTGAAGATAAAACATATCCTTCGTCCATTTTTCCAATGCATAAAGGTCTTATTCCATGAGGATCTCTAACTCCAATTAGCTTTCCTTCTGTTAAAATCACTATTGCAAAGGACCCTCTAACTGCTTGAATTGCATCTAAAACTGCATTTTCAATACCTTTTTTTGCACCTCTTGCAATAAGATTAGCTATAACTTCTGAATCTATTGAAGTGTGGAAAACGTGTCCTCCATCTTCTAATAGTTCACGAATAACACCAGCGTTTACTAAAGTTCCATTATGAGCCATAGCTATTTGTCCTAGCTTTGTTTGAGTTAATAATGGTTGTGCATTTATAATATTTGTATCTCCTGAAGTTGAATATCTTACATGACCAATTGCCCCATGACCCTTTAGCTCTTTTAAATCATCTTGGGAAAAGGCTTCTGTTATAAGCCCCATTCCCTTGTGCATTTTTATTCCTTCTTCATTAGCTACTGCAATTCCTGCACTTTCTTGACCTCTATGTTGAAGAGCATATAAACCATAGTAACTCATAGAAGCTACATCCATAGGTTTGTTTACATATACTCCAAATACTCCACATTCTTCTTTAAACTTATCATTGCTTGGGTCCATAATTAATTCTAATGTTTCATTACTCATAATACTCACCCACCTCACTTTACATATTTGCCTATTGCCTATTGCCTATACTTATTTTCATATTTTCATATTTATCTATTTATCTATTTATCTATTTATCTATTTCTAAATTTTCTTCTTTTTATTCTTACTTGTTTTTGATTCTGTTTAATATTTCAACATAAGCGTCACGTACATTTCCTAAGTCTCTTCTAAATCTATCTTTATCTAACTTTTCTCCTGTAGTTGCATCCCAGAATCTACATGTATCTGGTGATATTTCATCTGCTAAAATTATTTCTCCATTATATCTACCAAATTCTATTTTAAAATCAATTAATCTGATGTTTTGTTTTATAAAGAATTCTTTTAATAAATCATTTATTTTTGCTGTTATTGAATAAATTATTTCAAGTTCTTCAAAAGTTGCTGCTCCAATTGCTACTGCATGGAAATCATTTATTAGTGGATCTCCTAAATTATCATCTTTATATGATAATTCAAATACTGTAGTTTTTAATGCAAATCCTTCTTCAAGACCTAATCTTTTAGCCATTGAACCTGCTGCTACATTTCTTACAATAACTTCAAGAGGTACTATTTGAACCTTTTTACATAATTGTTCTCTATCATTTAGTTTTTCAATAAAGTGAGTTTTAATTCCATTCTTATTTAACATTTCAAAAATCATTGCTGTTATAGCATTATTTAATTCACCTTTATCGTTAATTGAACCTTTCTTTTCTCCATTAAAAGCTGTTGCATCATCTTTGTAATAAACTATTACTTCGTCCTCTTTATCTGTTCTGAATACTTGTTTTGCTTTTCCCTCATACATCATTTCTAATTTAGCCATTATAAATCCATCCCTTCGCCATTTTCTTCTATAAATTTCTTTTTCATATCTAATCTAAATGTTTTTAATTTTTCTTTTATTTTTTCATCTTTAATTGCAAGCATTTGTACTGCAAGCATACCTGCATTATAACTATTGTTTATTCCAACTGTTGCAACTGGTATTGATTTTGGCATTTGAACTATTGAGAACAATGCATCAAGCCCTTGTATTGCTCCATTTATTGGAACTCCAATTACTGGCATTGTTGTTTGTGATGCTATAACTCCTGGCAGATGAGCCGCCAGCCCCGCTCCTGCAATAACTACTTCGCAACCATTTGCTTCTGCTTCTATTAAAACTTCTGTTAATTTTTCAGGAACTCTATGTGCTGATAAAACATAAGCTTTATATTCAACACCAAATTCTTTTAAACAGTTTGCAGCTCCTCTCATTATTTCAGTATCAGATTTACTTCCAAAAAATATTGCTACCTTCATAAAGATTCCTCCATTTTTATAAATATTTATTATTTTGAGCTAAATGATTAAACATAATTTATAAAGCTCATTTAATTTTACAATTCTTTAATTATCTAAATTTATATTTTACTATTGAAAGTACTTAACCCCAGCTTTAAATATCTTCTGATCAAATTCTCCTGGTATGTTTTTGTAAAGATTGTCTCCAACTCTTTCTGAGTGAGCCATTTTACCAAGGATTCTTCCATCTAAACTTGTTATCCCTTCAATTCCTAGCATTGATCCATTAGGATTATGCGGCATGTTCATTGAAACATTTCCTTCTAAATCCACATATTGAGTAGCTATTTGACCATTCTCTTTTAATTTATTTATTAAACTCTCTGGTGCAACAAATCTTCCTTCACCATGTGAAACTGGTACTGTATGAATATCCCCTACATTTACTTCACTAAACCAAGGTGATTTAGTTGAAGAAATTCTTGTTTTTATCATTGAACTCATATGTCTGTTAATGTTGTTATAAGTAAGTGTTGCCATATCCTCTTCAATATCTAAAATTTCACCATAAGGCAGAAGTCCTAGTTTTATTAAAGCTTGGAAGCCGTTACAAATACCAATTATTAAACCATCTCTATTTTTCAGTAAGTCATTTACAGCATTTTTTATTTTTTCATTTCTAAATATTGTTGCTATAAATTTACCTGAACCATCTGGCTCATCTCCTGCTGAAAAACCACCAGGTAACATTATTATTTGAGTTTCTTTTATTAAACTTTCTAATTTGTCTATTGATTCTAGCAGTGCTTCTTTAGTCATATTTCTAAATACTAATTCAGTTACTTCTGCGCCTTCATTCCTAAATGCTCTTGCGCAATCATATTCACAGTTTGTTCCTGGGAACACTGGAATTAATACTTTAGGTTTTGCAATTTTAACTTTTGCCCCTGTGCAAACTTTCTTTGTATAGCTAATTGCTTCAACTTTTTCATTTTTATCTTCAGTTTCTATTTTAAATACCTTAGATAATTTTTCTTCAAATGTTTTTTCAAGTTCTGTAACTTTAAGGTTTAAGTCATATTCCTTTGAAATTATAGCCCCATTATTTATTGTCTTACCTATTGCTTTATAAACGCAACCGACTAACTCTTCTTCTATATTTGTAGAGTTACTAAATTCTAAAATTACTGAACCATAATTTAATCCAAATAATTCTTCTTTGCTTAAGTTTTCAAATTCTACCCCAATTCTATTTCCAAGAGTCATTTTAGTTAAAGCTTCAGCAATTCCTCCGATTTTAACTGATGATGCTGAAATAACTTTTTCTGCTCCAATTAACTTATATAATTTTTCTAAGTTCTTTTTATATCCATCCATGTTTAAAGTCATATCTTCTAAAGTTTCTGCTTTTAAAAGAACAACTGTTGATCCCACTTCTTTAAATTCTGGTGAAATTATTTTATCTGCTTTTTCAACACCCACTGCAAATGCCACAAGTGAAGGTGGTACATCTAAATCTCCAAAGCTTCCTGACATTGAATCTTTACCGCCAATTGCTGGTATTCCAAGATCTATTTGTGCTTGATACGCTCCAAGTAATGCTGCAAATGGTTTTCCCCATCTTTCACTGTCACATCCAAGCTTTTCAAAATACTCTTGAAGTGTTAATCTAGCTTTTCTATAATCTCCACCCATAGATGCAAGTTTTGTTACTGCTTCTATTACTGAGTAATATGCCATGTGGTATGGACTCCATAACCCCATATTTGGATTAAATCCATAGCTCATTAATGTTGCATCTTTAGATACTCCATCTAAAACTGGTATTTTAGCTGCCATTCCTTCTGCAGGAGTTTGTGCATATTTCCCACCGAAAGGCATAAGCACTGTTCCGCCTCCTATAGTTGAATCGAATCTTTCTACTAGCCCTTTTTGTGATGCTACATTTAAGCTTTTTAAATTTTTTATCCATTCTTCTTTAATATCCACATCTTCCACATTAAATGGATAATCCTTTGGTGCATTAACTACTACATCAGTAGTTTGTCTTGCTCCATTTGTATCTAGGAAACTTCTTTTTAAATCAACTATTTTATTTCCTCTCCAGAACATTCTAAGTCTTTCATTATCAGTAACTTCTGCAACTACTACAGCTTCTAAATTTTCCTTAGCTGCAAGTTCTATAATTTTTGCTGCATCTTCTTTAGCAACAACTACTGCCATTCTTTCTTGTGATTCTGAAATAGCAAGTTCTGTTCCATCAAGCCCATCATATTTTTTAGGAACATTGTCTAAGTTTATATCAAGTCCTACTGTTAATTCTCCAATTGCAACTGAAACTCCACCAGCTCCAAAGTCATTACATCTTTTAATTAATTTAGTAACTTCACTATTTCTAAATAATCTTTGGATTTTTCTCTCTACTAGTGCATTTCCTTTTTGAACTTCAGCTCCGCATTCATTTATTGATTCTTCTGTATGTTCTTTAGATGATCCTGTTGCTCCCCCAAGTCCATCTCTACCTGTTCTTCCACCTAATAAAACTATTAAATCTGAAGATTTAGGTTCAATCCGAACTACATTTGCCCTTGGTGCTGCAGCTATAACTGCTCCAACTTCCATTCTTTTAGCTCTGTAATTTTCATGATACACTTCTGCAACTTGACCTGTAGCTAGCCCAATTTGATTACCATATGAGCTGTATCCATGAGCTGCTCCTAAAGTTATCTTTCTTTGTGGAAGCTTACCTTTAAGCGTTTTTTCTATTTCAACTGTAGGATCTCCACTTCCTGTAACTCTCATTGCTTGATACACATAAGTTCTTCCAGATAGGGGATCTCTTATAGCTCCACCTAAACATGTAGCTGCTCCACCAAAAGGTTCAATTTCTGTTGGATGATTATGTGTTTCATTTTTAAACATTACTAAATATTCTTCATTTCCTTTGTCTGTCTCTATGTTAACCTTTATTGAACATGCATTAATTTCATCTGAAAGATCTAAATCATCTAAGTTTCCACGTTTTTTCATTTCCTTCATAGTAATAACTGCAATATCCATAAGTGTTTCGTCTCTATTTGTTTCACCATATACAAAATCTCTTGATTTTATATATGCTTCATATGATTTCATTACTGGCTCTGCGTAAATTCCTTCTTCTATATCAACTTCTTCTATTGATGTAGAGAAAGTAGTATGTCTACAATGATCTGACCAGTATGTATCTATAACCTTTATTTCAGTTATACTTGGATCTCTATTTTCATCTTTAAAATAATCTTTTATAAGTTTTAAATCTTCTATACTCATTGCAAGCCCTAGTTCTTTATGGAAGGCTGCAATTTCTTCATCACTTTTATTTATAAATCCATTTAAAATTTCTACATCCTTTGGCACTGGAAGTTCTACTTTAAGTTCTAAATTATCAATAGCTACTTCTCTTGAATCTACTGGATTAATATAATATTTTTTTATTTTATTAACATCTTCTTCATTTAAATCACCACTTAAAATAACTATTTTAGCTGATTTAACATCTATTTTTTCTTCTGATGTTAATAACTGATAACATTCTCCAGCTGAATCTGCTCTTTGGTCATATTGGCCTGGTAAATATTCTACTGCAAAAGCAAATTCTCCAGCCTCTAACGGTAAATTCTTTTCATATAATGTATCCACTGTTCTTTCTGAGAAAATAGTGTATAAAGCTTTTTGATAATAAGCTTCATCAATTTCTCCTAAAGTATATTTATTAACTAACCTAACCTCTTTTAAACCTTCAAGTCTTAAGTTACTTTTAAAATCATGAAGCAAGCTTTTTCCTTCTACATCAAAGCCCTTCTTTTTTTCAACAAATATGCACCTTGTATTTACCATTAACCATACCTCCAAATTTCAATTGTCTATTTATTAATATTCCCTATAAGCTATCCTCGTATCCTTCTAACAAATAATTGTATTAACCTTCTTCAAATACGAACATTAATTATTATTTTTCTTATATTCTTCGTCATTTCTTTTTTAGTTTAACATTCCCATCCATTATAGTCAACTTTATTCTATATATTTTATTTTATAATTCGTATATTTACGAATTATCATTTTATTTTATTTGATTATAATTCGTATGTTAAAAATTTTATTTTTATACTTCTTTACCCATTACTATTGTTCTCAATATAAATTAACTAAAAAAATAAATAACAAGCCAAAGTGCAAATGTACTTGCATATTGGCTTGTTATTTATTTTTTGAATTCATATGCGTAAGGAAACAGCAAGAGTAGTTCCAAACGCAACCCAAGGAAATGTTGATATGAGAGTGGAATGGATAAAAGATACTTGGAATTAGTCTAGTTCATGTAATTTAAAATCGTCTATAAAATATTAAATAATTTATCAGATAAATTATTTATATGTAATGAAAATATACTTAAAACCAAACACATCTAAAGTATTGACAATACAGCAGGTGATGATATAATTATATATATCAGATAACGATATATCGAGAGGAGATATAAAATGGCTATAGCTATAACAGAATCTACTTACTATATTATGTTAGCCGTATTAAGACCAAATCATGGATATGGAATTATACAAAAAGTAGACGAGTTAACAAAAGGTAGAGTTAAGTTAGGACCAGGAACATTATATGGAGCTATAAATACATTAGTGTCAAAACGCTGGATTAAGCTTTATAGCGAAGAAACTGATTCACGAAAAAAGAAAGAATATTTAATTACTGATTTAGGTAGACAAATTTTAAGTAATGAAATACGTAGATTGAAAGAACTTGTTAAAAATGGAGAAAAGGAGAGCGGCGAAGATGATTAAATTTAGATGGTATTATGACAAAGATAAAGAGGAAATATTTTTAAATGATATGGTAGCAAAGGGATACGCAATGACACATTTTTTTCTAGGAGTATACTGGTTTGAAAAGTGCGAGCCAGGAGAATATACGTATAAAGTTGATTTAATTAAAGATAAAAATACAAAACAAAAAAATGAATTTTATGATTTAATTAGAGAAATTGATGCAGAGATTGTACAAACATGGGGAATATGGGCATTCTTCAGAAAAAAAGGAGAATTTGAATTATATACAGATAATGAAAGTAAAATAGAACAATATAGTAGGATACAAAAGATTTTTCTTATATTAGCCTTATGTGAAACTTTAATTATTCCATCACAATTGCATAGTTATTTAAATTTTAGGATGGTATTTTCATTAATTAGCACAATTTTATTAAGTGTTATATGTATTATATTTTTCTATCAAGCATATAAGTGTAGAAGAAAAATTATGGATTTAAAAAAGGAAAATGAACAATATTAGGAAATCACAATCTAAAAAATTCAACAATATTAATTGTTGGATTTTTTATTATGATTCCCTTCATAATAAACAGACTCAAAGGTTTAATCCATTTTATAAAGTTCCCTTACCCCAAACACTATTTATATTTATACTAATTTGATCCCAATCTTCTTTAAATTCTACTATTTCCTGTAATCCAACCTCTGTTAATGTATAATATTTTCTATCTGGTCCATAAGGCTATTGCTTCTTTACTGATTTTATCATATTATTTCTTTCTAGCCTCAATAGTAATGGATATAAGGACCCTTCAGCAAATTCATCAGAACCTAACAATTGTAAATTTCGATATATCTCATAACCATAGGGTTCCTCTTTTTCTATTACCTTTAATATAATAACCTACCTTGCAATCTGACCTACGGACAGTTAAATTATATTTTTTGATATAAAAGCATGCTATTTATTTTTTTAAAATATTATAGTTTTGCCTTTTACCAATATTGATTTAAATTGAATTAATTCATAAATATGGATTAATATAAGTTGATAGTAGTTATAAATAAAAATAAGTATTTTCATGATATTAAAACAATGTGTAACGTCTTAGGCGTAGCCAGAAGTACTTATTATAGATCTTTAAACAAAACAGATTCTAAGAGATATAAGGAGAATGAGGAACTAAAAATAGAAATAAATAAAATATATGATGATAATAAAGGTATCTATGGTGCTCCTAAAATACATCATATTCTTAATCAAGGAAATTTATACGGTATCTTTAAAAAGGCTCCATTCTGCTGTATATTTAGTTCTTTTAGACACAAAAATGATCCCCTTAAAGTAGACAGATTTTTGCTATTTAATCTATCTACTTTAAGGGGATCATATCAGTACATTTTAGTTTAATTACTTAGATCATCTTATTTTTATAAAATAGTTATGTTATTAAGAAAATTCTCTTTATCCAAGTTACTATTATTAGCAAGTGCTCGCCCCTAGAAATAGTTCCTGCCCTGCAGGTCATTGCCCTGTGGAGGCCTGTCCTATTCAAGGCTTGCTAATAAATATGATTTCATAGCGCCTATTGTTCTAACCCGAGTTTATCTATTTTTATTATTTTTAACCAAATTACCCATCCTAACATATTAGGTAAAAACTTACAAAACTTCATCAATCTAGGCTTTTTCTCTTCGTCTCTTAATAATCCATTTTTAGCTTTATAGAGAAGAATGTGACTATAGAAATTACGACCTATGATTGAAGGTAATAATACTACAATAATCACAAGTGAAAACCAAATAAGCATCATAGGGTAAGCTAGTAAGCTACCATTATTAAATAACGTTACCATTAAAGGTGTAGACACTAAAGCACCTAGACAATAAAGAAAATAATTTTTGTAATTTATGCATTTGAAACGTTTTATAGACATTATTAAACACATCCTCATCTTTTTATAAAATTCTTTAAATTAAATCTTAGTATTGAATTATAAACGGTATAATTAATTCTTAATAAAAATCAGCCCAAAATAGGATATAAGTAACTAACAAAAATGCAATTTCCTTTTAGTTACTGGACAAAGAAGGCGAACGCTATTACACAAAGGTTATTATACCATACGTTCGAATTATTGACTATAAACAAATTATATGGTTATTAGGTGTCCATAGGTCAGCCCTTTCAATACAAGTTTTTTATAATTGCATAAAAAAAAAGAAACTGTAAGAGTAAACTCTTACAGTCTCTTTTAAACAATAGAATTATCTTCTGTTGTTTTGTTGTTTTGTTGTTTTCTTGCTCTTCTGCAATCAATGCATCTGATTGGTTCATTGTCGAACCCTTTTTCTTTGTAAAATTCTTGTTCTCCAGTTGTGAATATGAACTCATTTCCACAATCTTTACACATTATTTTCTTATCTTCCATCTTAAATCCTCCATTTCCAAAGATTAATATATTAGTACCAAACTCTATAATGGAGAATGCTAACTTCTATTAAATCTTCAAAAAAAATTTTAGTCATTACTGACTTCCTCTTTATAATATCATATTATTTATAAAAAAACCATACTTTTTTCAATAAATTTTATATATTTTTTAATATTTCTGATTATTGAAAAAACTTCAAAAGTTTATTTGAATATCCTTTACATATACCCAACAAAAAAACTGTAAGAGTAAACTCTTACAGTTTTTTATTTAAACAATAGAATTATCTTCTGTTGCTTTGTTGCTTTCTAGCTCTTCTACATTCAACACATCTTACTGGTTCGTTATCGAATCCTTTTTCTTTGTAGAATTCTTGCTCTCCAGCTGTGAATATGAAATCTGCTGAACAATCTTTACATACTAATTTCTTATCTTCCATCTTAAAATCCTCCATCTCTAAAGATTAAGTTCTTAAAACAAGTCTCTATAATGGAGAATGCTAATTACTATTAAATCTTTAAAATATATTTAGTCGTTTCCGACTTCTTATTTATTTTGTTTTTGCATTAATGCTATATCTTTTTTAAGTTTTTTTATCTTTTTTATATAAAAAATATTCAAATAAATAACAAGTGCTATTCTTGTTTATTTTCTTTAAACGCCTAATATTTCTTCAAAAAATACCTTATTAGTATTTAAAAATACATTTTTAATTTTATATAACAAAAAGCTGTAAGAGTAAACTCTTACAGCTTCTATTTAAACAATAGAATTATCTTCTGTTGCTTTGTTGCTTTCTAGCTCTTCTACATTCAACACATCTTACTGGTTCGTTGTCGAATCCTTTTTCTTTGTAAAATTCTTGCTCTCCAGCTGTGAATATGAAATCTGCTGAACAATCTTTACATACTAATTTCTTATCTTCCATCTTAAATCCTCCATCTCTAAAGACTAATTTCTTAAAACAAATCCCTATAATGGAGAATGCTAATTACTATTAAATCTTTAAAATATATTTAGTCGTTTCCGACTTCTTATTTATAATAACATATTTTGTTTATTAACGCTACCTTTTTTTAAAATTATTTTTATTTAAGTTATATTTTTTAAAAATACCGACAACATAACATTGCCGGCAAACCCTACGTAACCTTTTCAGGTTATTATTAGTTTGTTCAAAATTTCTATTTTATATTCTAATTTTACTATACCTAAAAACATTATTTTATTTTTGAACCTACATAGGAACCCACTCCACCAGCTACATTAGTTATATCAAACCCTAACTCTGATAATTGTTTGCAAGCGCTTGAACTTCTCCCCCCTGATTGGCACATTATATAATATTCTTTATCTTTTT
Source organism: Clostridium gasigenes (assembly GCF_900104115.1). Lineage (GTDB taxonomy): Bacteria > Bacillota > Clostridia > Clostridiales > Clostridiaceae > Clostridium > Clostridium gasigenes. The sequence goes on along the minus strand of NZ_FNJM01000016.1, from coordinate 34,150 downwards.
TTAAGTATTTATCCGGTTTAGCTAAAATTTCACCCATTGGTATGTTTTTAGCTGTTTTTATAGTTCCACTTTTATATTCATAAGTTTCTCTAATATCAATTAACTCTATCTTTCCTATTAAATTGTCAATATCATTTACATTTATAACTTTCCCATTACTTTTTTTTAAAAAATCAAACATTTCTATTTCCTCCTAAGATGTTATTTTTAATATGTACCTAATATACACTAAAGTTTCAATCTTTTATGTGACCTAATCACTCAAATTCGATATTTTTTGAAGTTCCTTTAATTCTTTAATAATTACAATTTTGCCTCGTGTTATTTTTATATATCCCATTCTCTCTATATTTTTAAGCTTTCTACTTACACTTTCTCTAGTTGAATCAATATCAAAGGCTAATTCACTATGTTTAGCATAAATTACATTACTATTTTTACTTATTAATAATTTTATAAGTCTTATTTCAAGAGGTTCATGAATTATTTTTTCTTTATTATTTAGTACATTATTAAATTTGGAATATATATCTTTATACATATACTCAAGAAAAGCTGTATCTTTTAATAAAATATTTTTAGTTATATCTATGTTCATTATAAATATTTTTGAATCTTCTAATGCTTTCGCTACAATATTTAAAGATTCACACTTTATTATACAACTTAATGCTTCATGACATAGATCGCCCTTTTTTATATTATAAAGATTAGTTTCTTCTCCATCCTCATTTATTTTCTGTATTTTTATAACTCCACTAATAACAAATAAAAGCCCTGTGCATTCACTTTCAATAGAAGATAAATATTGACCAGCTTCTATTTTTTCAAATATAGTTTTTCCTCGTATTAACTCATTATTTATTTCTTTTAGTATAGGATATATTTCAAATAATTTTTCTATATTATTTAAATTATTATCTACTACTTCTTTTTTTTTATTCATGCATACCCACCTCTTCTATTATCCATCTTCAAAGTAGATCAAAATCTTAATTTTTATTTTTTTGAAGATCCTTAATTTTATTATAACTAATATTTTACCCAATTAGTCATTTGATAAAAGTAATAGTTTAAATGCCTTATGTGATATTGTCACATAATATTTTTATATATTTAATTATACTATAGCTATAATAAGCTTCTCTGATTATACATCAGCGAGAAAGGGGTTAAAAATGATAAAAAAAAATTTAGTAAGAAAAAAAGCTTATATAGATACTAAATATTGTGTTGCTTGTGGTGTTTGTGTAAGAAATTGTCCTGTTAACGCTATTAAAGTAACCAAAGGAATTTATGCTGAGGTAAATTTTGAAAAATGTGTTGGCTGTAGTAAATGTTCAAAGATTTGTCCTGCATCCGTAATAGAAATAAAATAATAATTTTAAGGAGTTGAAAAAAATATGAAAAAGAAAAAAAATTGGTATGAATATCTATGGATTGCCTCGTCTGCTTATTTAGTTCTTGGTGCTTTTAACATTCTATTTGCTTGGCTTGGATTAATATGCTTTCTTATACCTTTAATAATTTCCTTAACCGGTGGGGGAAAAGCCTATTGCAATAGTTATTGTGGACGTGGTCAATTGTTATCATTACTTGGAAATAAATTTAATCTTTCAAGAAATAAACCAATTCCTAAATGGATTAAAACTAAATATTTTAGATATGGTTTTTTAATATTTTTCTTAACTATGTTTATAAATATGATTTTTAATACCTATTTAGTTTTTCAAGGTACTAATTCTTTAAAAGAAGTAATAACTATTCTATGGACATTCAAGCTTCCTTGGAACTTTAATGAATTAACTACTATCACTCCATGGATTTCCCAGTTTGCTTTTGGATTTTATAGTGTAATGCTTACTTCTACAATACTAGGTCTTATTACTATGGTACTTTTCAAACCAAACTCTTGGTGTGTATATTGCCCAATGGGAACTATGACACAAGGTATTTGTATAATAAAAAACAAAATATCTAAATAATAAGATATTTTCAAATAAATAACCAATAAAAAAGAGGATGTTGACAAATGATTTTCAAAATCATTATAATCAACTTCCTCTTTTAAATTATTCATTTTTTTCAAGTAATTTTAGTTATCTCCAAACAAATAATTTTTATTTGTTTTTACTTAACATTTCTCCAATAGCAGCTATGCTACCAAGTGATGATAAAGTTTCATTTGGTAATATAAGCTTATTAGCTGGGCAATTTGCCATTTCTTTAAGGGCTTCAACTTGTTTTAAAGCTATAACAACTTCATTTGTTCCTGATTCTATAATAGCTGTATTTACTTTTCTTATAGCTTCTGCTTCTGCAATAGAAATTTGTTTTATTGCTGATGCTTTACCTTCTGCTTCTAACAATTGTGATTCTTTTAAACCTTCTGCTCTTCTAATATTAGCTTCTTTATCAGCTTCTGCTGCTAATATTTTAGCTCTCTTTTCACCTTCAGCCTTTTCGATTTGAGATTGTCTTTGACCTTCAGCCACAAGAATTGTAGCTCTCTTATCTCTTTCAGCTTTCATTTGCTTTTCCATAGCTTCTTGAATTTCGTTAGGTGGAACTATATTTTTTATTTCAACTGAAAGAATTTTGATACCATAAGCATCTGTTACATCATCCATAATATTTAAAAGATCTGAATTTATTCTATCTCTTCCTGATAACACTTCATCTAAAGTCATGTTACCTATAATGTTTCTCATATTTGTTGTTCCTGAATATACAATACCTGATCTGTAATCTTCAATATTATAAACTGCATCTTTTGCACTTAATAATTTATAAAATATTACATTATCTACTGAAATTCTAACATTATCCTTTGTAATAACTGATTGTGGTGGTACATCTAAAATTTGTTGTTTTGTTGATATTCTTCTTCTTACAAAATCTACAAACGGAATTATAAAGTGCCATCCTGGTTCTAATATCTTTTGAAATTGTCCAAACCTTTCAACTACACATACTGACCCCGTGTTTACAATTCTAATTGATGATAAAATTAATATTAATACTATTAATAAAATCACACTTCCTACTATAATACCTGCCATTTTTTATTCCTCCTCTTTCTCTATTCTTAATTTATTACCTTCAAATTCAACTATTCTAAAGCTTTCACCTTTTTTAATAGTTTCGCCTTTGTTAAGTACTGCCCAATAAACGCCTCCGAGTTTTGCTTTTCCTCTTTCTTCAATATCTTCTTCTGCTTTTAAAACTTTACCAATGTAATGTTCTTCCATTAGTGGTAAACGCTGTACTGAAGATTTGAATTTTTTTCTTGCCCAAGGATATCCAATAGATATTGTTATTATACTTATAGCTAAGAAAAGAATTATTTGCACTCCTATTGATGCGCCCATTAATGAAGCTATCATAGCTACAAAGGCTCCTATAGAAAACCAAATAAATAAAAAGCTACTTGTAGCTATATCTAAAATAAATACCACTATTCCAAGAATAATCCAAAATATTGTTGATCCCATTTATACTCCCCCCTTCTCTTTTCTTTTTATTATAACATAATTTGTTAATTAATTTATTATATTAACCTTATAAATTTATTATACATTCTTTTCTACATCTTTACAATATTATTTTAAACTTTTTATAAGTTTATTTTAAACTTTTAATAGGTTTATTTATATTTATATTTTATTCTCATTGATTTTCTAAGGTTTTCCTTTTATTATTTAATTAGGATGTATTTTGTTTTGTAATTTTATGAATACTAATATATAAGACATCTTCAAAAAAATAAAAATTGGAGTTGATAATATGGATTTTATTAAAGTCAGCGCAGCTTGTCCCGTTACCCGTGTAGCTGATATAGATTTTAACTTAGAAAATATTAATATATGTATAGATAATGCCTATAAAGCTGGGGCTAAATCTATAGTTTTCCCTGAACTTTGTATAACTTCTTATACTTGTGGGGATTTATTTATGCAATCTTCTTTATTAAACAAAAGTATGGAAGCTATAGAAAAGCTTGTTTATAAAAGTAAAGATACCGACATGTTAATTACTGTAGGTGCCCCTCTTAATTATAATAATAATCTTTATAACTGTGGTTATGTTATTTTTAACGGTAAAATCCTTGGAATTATACCAAAATCATTTATTCCAAACTATAGTGAATTTTATGAAAAACGTTGGTTTAGTGAAGGACTTGGAATTATTAATAAAAAAGTAGATTTTAAATTCCAAAAAGATATTCCTTTTGGAACTAATTTAATCTTTTCTTCAGATAATTTTAATTTTGGTTTTGAAATTTGTGAGGATCTTTGGGTTGCTATCCCACCTAGTTCCTACTTAGCTTTAATGGGTGCTAATATAATTGGTAACCTTTCAGCTTCAAATGAGCTTGTATCTAAAGCTGATTATAGAAGGAGTTTAATTACAAACCAAAGCGCTCGTTTAATGTCTTCATACATATATGCTTCTGCTGGTGTTCACGAATCAACAACAGATCTTTTATTTAGTGGACATTTATTAATCTCTGAAAACGGAAGTTTGCTAAAAGAAAATGCTAGATTCCAAAGAGATAACGAAGTTATTTACTCTTGCGTAGATATATTTAGACTTAATGCAGAACGTCTTAAAAATATAAGTTTTAGAAATTCATCAACAACTCTTCCTTTTGAACCTAATTATATAAAGTTCCAATTTAATAGTACTTCTATTAAAAACTTTGATAGATTTGTTGATAAACATCCTTTTGTTCCTTCAAACCCAAAGGAACGCGCAGAAAGATGCAAAGAAATATTTAATATTCAAGCTTCTGCACTTGCGAAGAGAATGGAACATACAGGGATAAAAAAAGCTGTAATAGGCATATCTGGAGGTTTAGACTCAACTCTTGCTTTATTAGTTGTAGTTAAAACCTTTAAACTATTAGGTATTGATCATAAAAATATAGTGGCAATTACTATGCCAGGATTCGGAACTACAGATAGAACTTATAACAATGCCTTAACTCTTTGCAAAGAGCTTAATTGTGATTTAAGAGAAATAAATATAGTAAAAGCCGCACTTCAACATTTTGAAGATATTGGCCATGATAAAAACATTCACGATGTTACTTATGAAAATGTTCAGGCAAGAGAAAGAACTCAAATACTTATGGATTTAGCAAACAAAGAAGGCGGACTTCTAATTGGAACAGGAGATTTATCAGAACTCGCTCTTGGATGGTGCACTTATAACGGTGATCATATGAGCATGTACTCTGTTAACCCATCTATACCCAAGAGTCTTGTTCGATATTTAGTAAGATATGTAGCAGAACAAGAATACACTGGCAATGTGGCAGAAACATTACTTGATGTTTTAGATACTCCAGTTAGCCCTGAACTATTACCAAAGGGAGCTACTGATGAAATGGTACAAAAAACAGAAGATATAGTTGGACCATATGAATTACATGACTTCTTCTTATATCACTTTATAAAACATGGTTCTTCCAAAGAAAGAATTCTGTTACTATCAACTCAAGCCTTTAAAGATGATTATAGCTTCGATGAAATTGAAAAATGGCTTAATAAATTTATTTATAGATTCTTTACTCAACAATTTAAAAGAAGTGCTCTCCCTGATGGACCAAAGGTAGGAAGTATATCTTTAAGTCCTAGAGGAGATTGGAGAATGCCTTCAGATGCTTCTTTCAATAGCTTTAAATAATTAAAATGCCCCTAAATTTAGATTTGACTAAATTTAGGGGCATTTTCACCATATCTTTTTTAAATTTCAAATAAATATTTTATCATTTATTCCTCTTCCGCCACTCCATTAAGCTTGAATTTATTAATATAATTTGTTGTTACCCCTGCATTATCTTTTAATGATACTGAATACTTTAATATTTCAGCTGAAGATGTATTAGTATTCTCGGCTGATGCAGTTATTTCTTCTGCTGAGTTACATATTTCTTCATTTACTACTGATAGATTTTGAATTTTCATAACAATTTTATTGCTATCTTCTGAAATTAAATTAGCTCTTTTAACCAGCATTTTAATTTTAGGATTCATATCTCCTATAGAATTTGAAATAACATCAAATGATACTATTGACTTATCTACTCCCAATTTCTGATTTTGAAGTTCCATACTCATTTCATCTGTTTTAGAAACTAAGTTTTCTGAACTATTTAATACATCTGCAATTAAATGATTAATAGAAACTGATGATTCTTTAGTCTTTTCTGCTAATTTTCTAATTTCTGATGCTACTACAGTAAATCCTAGACCTGCCGCCCCTGCCCTTGCCGCTTCAATAGCTGCATTTAAAGCTAAAAGATTAGTTTGTTCTGCTACATTATTTATTAAATCTGTGATATCATCAACTTTTTTAATATCAGTATTCATAGTTTCAATAGTTCCTAAGAATACTTGAAAGAGTTTATTAAAATCTTCCATTGATTTTCTTAATTCTTTTAACTCTGCATTACTTTCATTTGCATTTTTGTCAACTTCATTAGCTATTCCTGATAAATTATCTATATCTTTAATATTATCCTCTAGAAGTTTGTTAAATTCACTCATTCTCCCTATAATAACTTCAATATCCATAGTTTCACCAGATATTCCTTGGGCAATATTGCTTATTGCTTGTGAAATATCCCCTGTAGCACAAGTTAATTCCTCAGATACATTAGATAAAGACCCTGATTGACCATTAAGATCTTCTGTTAAGGACTTTAAATCTTTTATCATTTCTATTGTAGATTTTTGCATTTTATCTAATGCCACACATATTGCACCAATTTCATCTTCTCTTTTAAAATATTTTTCCTTTATTTTATAATGATAAACTCCATTTGTAAGATATTCAATGTGTAATCTAAGTCCATTTAATAACCTTGCTGTCCTGCCAAAATTTTTCCATATCCATATAGCTCCAATTATAATTATTACAATTGAAATTACTATTATGTACATTGTTGTCCTATTTAAAGCCTTACTTATTACTCCAGCAACTACTACTTTTTCCCCTTCTGAAATAACCTTTGTTATGCTACTTCTTAACATACTTCCCATAATAAATCTTTGCACACCTATTATTATAGATATTATAATCCCCATTAATATTATAAAATTTTTAGTAATAGTAAATTTTATGCTTTTCATATTATCAAATTTTGCATTTAGTCTCATAGTTTTCCCCTTTCCCTTTAATTTTCTCCATATAAATATACCTTTCCCCTTACTTTGAAACCCTTTTTTACATTATTTTTATTTATTACTTATATTTTACACTATTTAAAATATTTTTGTACATTTTTGTCTTATTTAATTATTTTTATCTTTATTTACATAATATATAAATTTAAAAATAGTTCACATAAAAAAGCATTCGATATTACATACTATCGAATGCTCTTTTAACTATTATTTTTTATATTCCTAATTCACTTATAAATTCTCTAATAGCTTTTACATAAGTATCTTTGTCTTTTGCATAAGCTCCCACATGTACCGCATCTGGAATTATAACTAATTTGTTTTTATTTCCTATTTTAACACTAAACATTTCTTCACTCATAGTTACAGGCACTACATTGTCTCCAGTCCCATGAACAAATAATACAGGTATCTCATTATCTTTTATACAATCAATAGGTGATATATTATTCATATCAAACCCACATTTACTTTTACATTGTCTATTAACCATATTATATATTGGAAAAAACGGAACATCAGCTTGTTTAAACTGATATCTTAAAATTTCTTTTCCATTTGAATATGCACAATCAGCTATAACAAAATCTATTTTTTCACTATAATTTCCACCATACATAAGAACTGTTGCTCCACCCATGGATTGTCCGTGAAGTCCTATCATTCCATCTTCACCGATTTTATTTCTAATTAAATTCACCCAAATATCTAAATCTTTTTGTTCTTTATATCCGTAAGTAATATATTCGCCTTCACTTTCTCCATGACTTCTCATATCTACTAGTAATACATTAAACCCCTCTTCAAAAAATATATCTAAAAATTGAATACATACATAATGATTTGCTGTATATCCATGGTGAATAATCATAACTTTATTTGAGTCCGGATATTTATTGTAATAATAACCCTTTAGCTTAAATCCATCTGAACTTAGGATTTCTAATTCTTCATATTCTAAGTCTTCATAATTTTTATAATCACAAAAGAATCGTTCTTTTAAAACTTTTATCATTTTACCTTTATCTTTCCTATCATCAAGTATTATATGTTTAAATGCATCTTTTTTTATTTCACCTATAAAATTGATACTAAGTAATATAATTATTACTATAAATACTGATATTATTAACAAACCTTTCATTTTTCTCTCCTCTTTAGGCATATTTAACTTTAGTAATCTTGTCTCATATTATTACATTATTTTACCACACTATATATTTTTTATACTTAGACTACTAAAAAAATATTGTTATCTATTATATTAATCCTTATAACAACAAAAAAGAAAAGCACTTTAGCGCTTTTCTTTAAGTACAAGTTATTTCTTTTGATCTAAATATTTAGCTGCACTTAAGGCTGCAATATTACCTTCCCCTGCGGATTTAATATATTGATACGGAATACCAACACAATCTCCCGCTGCAAAACAACCTTTAATATTTGTTTTCATAAGTCTATCAACTTCAATATGATTATCAGTAATTTTTAAACCTGGAACTAATTGTCCTGGAGAAATAGAGTCTTTTAATACAAAAACACCGTCTGTTTCTAACTCTCTGTTTTTTAATACTATTTTATCAACTTTAATTTCGCCTTTAATTTGCTCTGGTTTATCTTCTACTAATTCAATATTAGTTCTTAATTCATATGGGCCTTTATACATTGGTATATAATATACAAGACCTGCAAGTTCGGAAACAAAGTTTGCTTCTTCTTCTGCTTCTTTATTATGACCTATTATTGTTACTACTTTGCCTCTATATAATGGAGCATCACAGGTTGCACAATATCCAACACCTTTTCCAAGGTATTCTTCTTCACCCTTTAAAGGTCTTGAATATTCCATCCCTGTAGCTAATATAACAGTTGTTGCTTCATAGGTCTCATTATTTACCATTAATGCGAAATAATCACCCATTGCATATATAGCGTTAATTCTCTCTTCAGTTATTTTAATATCCATAGAATTTAAATGAGCCTCGAATTGATTTTTTATATCTTCTCCTGTCATACCAAAAAAACCTAAATAATTATTTATTTTTGGAGCCTTAACTAATTTATTAGTTAAATTTTTATTCCCAAAGATAATAAATTTCTTATTTCTAATTTTTGCGTTTAATGCAGCTGATAATCCCGCTGGTCCACTACCAACTATTGCAATATCATACCGTTCACCCATTTTTTCACCCTCTTAAATTTATAAGTGTTTAGCTATTTTAGCTTTTAAAGCATCCTTTGGCATAAATCCTACTAAAGTATCTACAGGAGCACCATTTTTAAATATCATTAAAGTTGGTATGCTTGATACTTGATATTTACTTGCAAGCGCTTGATTTGCATCTACATCAACCTTTGTAAATTTAGCATTTGTAACTTCTGACGCCACTTCTTCTAATATTGGAGCTATCATTTTGCAAGGACCACACCAAGTTGCCCAAAAATCTACTAAAACTACACCTTTATTATTTATAACCTCTTCATTAAAATTTGATACTGTAACATGTTGAACCATATTTATTCCTCCTTATATACCCCTTAGGGGTACATTATATATTTTAATTTTACTCATTTTGCTCTTATTAGTCAATAGCTAACCTAACTAATTCCTTTTTATTTTCCCCCTTTAACAGAAAATTATCAATTTACTTACGCAACTCTAAAATTTTATATTTAGCTAGGGAAGTTTCTTTTTCAGTTTTGCACTTTTTTCAAATTTAAAAATTGAGCTTCATATAGTTCTTTGTATGAACCCTCTTTATTTAATAATTCTTCATGAGTTCCTTGTTCTTCTATACCTTTATCTGTTAAAACAATAATTTCATCCGCATTCTTTATTGTTGATAATCTATGAGCAACAACTATAGTTGTTCTACCTGAGCATAATTCTTCTAAAGATTTTTGTATCATATATTCTGTAGTATTATCTAATGCTGAAGTTGCTTCATCTAATATTAATATCGGTGGATTTTTTAAAAATACCCTTGCTATTGATATTCTTTGTTTTTGTCCTCCAGATAATTTAACTCCTCTTTCTCCTATATTAGTATTATAGCCATCTGGAAGTTCCATAATAAAATCATGTATATTAGCTCTTTTAGCTGATTCTATCACCCTTTCATCATTAGCTTCCTGATCTCCAAATAAAATATTTTCTTTTATTGTTCCTGTAAACAAGAAAACCTCTTGTTGCACTACCCCTATATTTTTTCTTAAAGAATTTAGCTTACTACAATATATGCTTTTACCATCAATTGTGATATCACCATCTGTAACATCATAAAATCTTGGTATTAAGTTGCAAAAGGTTGTTTTCCCTCCACCAGATGGTCCAACTATAGCTAACATTTTACCTTTTTCTATTGTTAAATTTATTCCAGCTAATATATTTTTATCTTCATAACTAAAATGTACATCTTTAAATTTGATTTCACCCTGTACATTTGTTATATCTGTAGCCTTTGGGTCTTCTTTCTCTTTTTCTTCTTCAATTATTTCTATAAACCTATTAAAACCAGTCATACCACTTTGATATAGTTCCATAAGGGCTGTTAATTTTTTAATTGGTTGACTAAATATCTTAATATATAATAAATATGCTAAGAAATCTCCAATATTTATTATTCCACCAAATGTGAATAATCCCCCAGCAATTAATGCTACATAATCTAACATATCTATATTAAAATTTACCACTGAAGAATATTCAGCCATTACTTTATATGCTGATTCTCTAGCCTTTTTAAATTTAATATTTCCTTTTTCAAATTTTTCTTCTTCATTTTTGTGACAAACAAAGGCTTTCGTTATTCTTATTCCTGCTAAAGAATTTTCAAGTGTTGAATTTACCGCTGAAGTTTGCACTCTTGTTTCCATAAATGCATTTTTCATTTTATTTCTCTTTTTCCAAGTAAAAATTATAATTACCGGTATAAATGAAAATATTATAAGTGTTAACGGTATATTTATAGTACATAATATTATAAATGAACCTATTAACATAACCAATGAAATAAATAAATCTTCTGGACCATGATGAGCAAGTTCCGAAATTTCCATAAGATCATTTATCATTCTACTCATTAAGTCACCAGTTTTATTATTATCAAAATACCTATTAGGTAACTTTTGAAGATTTAGAAACATTTTGCGTCTCATATCCGCTTGCATTCTAACTCCCATTACATGTCCATAATATTGCATAAAATAAGTACAAGCAGCCTTTACTATATATATCCCTAAAAGAGTTCCACCAAATACTATAAGCATTCTTAAATTTTTATTTGGTATGCTCTCATTAACCAAATTTCTTGTCATCATAGGAAATACTAAATCACAAGCTGCTGCAATAAATGCAACAATCATATCTAAGAAAAATAGTTTTTTGTAAGGTCTATAATAACTAATAAATCTTTTTATCATATTTTTTTCCTCCGTTTTTATATTGTTTATTATATTTAATACTACAACAGTTGATAACTATTTTCAATTGTTATTCTTTTAAAATTAGACTTTGTTTTAAGATAATGTTGATATTATGACAAAATTATAGGAACTGCCAAAACAGTTCCTATAAAATAAAATTTATTTATCAATATTTGAGTGTCTTTTATCAGACGCAATCAAAACAAATATTGTTCCTATAAACATAGGAATACCGCTAACAAGCATTGAGCAAATACCAAGTGGCAGGATATTGCTTATTGTTATTCCTACTAATACCAAACTTAATCCTATTGCAAATGTTATTTTATGTGGCAATGCTTTTATTTTATCTGCCATAATCCTGTTCCCCTTTTATAATCTTATTTGTTGAGTTTATATAAAGGAAACTCCTTTTCGCATTCGCTCTAAGGAGTGCTCTTACAGAGTAAGTTCAAATTACTAAATCAAAGATTTAGATTTTCACTTAACTTCCACTTGCCAAATCATAGATTTGGAGTGTCACTTATATATATCAACTATAAGCCCCTGTATTTCATCTATAGTAGCTGCTACGTTTAAATTTTCTCTTTCTTCAGCCATTAATTCCTTTGTAAGTTCTTCAAGTCTTTCATCTATAGTTTCAACTGTTACAAAGTACTGTGTTTGCCAAAAACTAACATCCTTTTTAGTATCATACATAAACTTTAAAATTGATGCTAAATATTCTTTAATCATTTTTTTATAGGCTATTACATCACCATAAGTTTTTGTAGTTACTAATCTATTTCCTCTTTTATTAATTTCTTCAATCATTTTATTTAATTGTTCTTCTGATTTTCTATCTCTAGCTTGATTAAAGCTTTGAGAAAAATCTTTTTTCTCTGACACTATTTTTCTTTCATTTCTAATTGTATCTTTTGAATTTACTCTTCCAATTTCCATACTAATCAATCCTTTCACATTCCTTATTAATATTATATCAGAGTAACGTTTTTTCAACTAGAGGTTTTATTTTTTCGAAAGTGTATTAGAGGTTTAAAATAAACTAATAACTCAATATTTCCAGGCTATTTTTCACTATATTTTCTTCACATTAATAAGAACTTTACATATTACTTTTTTTACCAGGTATTAATATTAACAACTTTATTTATGCTATACTTATAGTAAAATAATTTTTATAGATTATTAAGGGGTCTTCAAAAAAGTAAGGAGGGTTTTTCATATGTGGTTTAATAAAACATCAGAAGAAGCATTAAAAGAGCTTAACTCCAATGCTCTTAATGGGCTTTCTTCTACAGACGCAAAAGAACGATTAGAAACTAATGGTGAAAATAAACTAGCAGGAAAAAAGAAAAAATCAATTGCAATGCTTTTCTTTATTCAAATTAACGATGTAATGATTTATATTTTACTTGGCGCTGCTTTAATTTCTGGTATTGTAGGTGAAATTAGCGATGCTGTAATCATATTAATTGTTATTTTAGTTAATGCTCTTATTGGTTTAGTGCAAGAATCTAAAGCTGAAAAGGCACTTGATGCACTTAAAAAGCTTTCTACTCCAAAAGCTCTTGTTAAAAGAGATGGACAATTAAAAGAAATTCCATCTGAAGAAGTAGTTGTTGGAGATATAGTTATTATTGATGCCGGAAGATATATACCTGCTGATTTAAGAATTTTAGAATCTGCTAACTTGAAAATCGAAGAATCTGCCTTTACGGGAGAATCTGTTCCTGCTGATAAAAATTCAGAAACTATAGTATCTGAAGGAGATGTTCCTATTGGAGATCAGCATAATATGTTGTTTATGTCTACGCTTGCTACTTATGGTAGAGGAACTAGTATAGTTACAAGTACTGGTATGGATACTCAAATTGGTAAAATTGCAAAAATGCTTGATGCTGAGGGTGATGATACAACACCTCTTCAAAAGAAACTTGCACAGCTTGGTAAAACTCTTGGATTTGCCGCTGTTTCTATTTCAATACTTATGCTTATTATTTCAATGTTCCAAGGAAGAAACTTTATGGATATGTTTATGACTTCCATAAGTTTAGCTGTAGCTGCTATTCCTGAAGGATTACCTGCCATTGTTGCTATTGTTTTAGCCCTTGGCGTTCAAAGAATGATTAAGGAAAATGCTATTATTAGAAAATTACCGGCTGTTGAAACTTTAGGTTCTGTTAATATTATTTGTTCTGATAAAACAGGAACTTTAACAATTAATAAAATGACTGTCAAAAAATATTTTGTTAATAATGAACTTAAATCTTTAGAGGATGCAAATATTACAGATGAAACAACTAAATTATTAATAGATGGTATGATTTTATGTAATGATGCAACTTCAACAGAATCTTCTAAAACTGGTGACCCAACCGAAATTGCTTTATTAGATGTAGGAAATAAATTTAATATATTTAAAGATGATTTAAATACAAACCATAAAAGAGTTAATGAAATTCCTTTTGATTCTGATAGGAAACTTATGACAACTTTAAATAAGTACAATGAAAATTATTATACTTTTACTAAGGGTGCTATTGATAGCATTTTAAAAATATCAACAAAAATATTAATTGGTGGCGAAGTTAAGGACTTTACTGATAAACTAAAGGCTAGTGTTCTAACATCTTCTAACACCATGTCTGATGATGCTTTAAGAGTCTTAGCTCTTGGATATAAAATTTTAGAAAATGAACATGTAGCAATTGATAATTTAGAAGATAACTTAATCTTTATTGGTTTAATGGGTATGATTGATCCTCCAAGGGAAGAGGTTAAGGGTTCAATTGAACTTAGTAAAAAAGCTGGTATAAGAACTATTATGATTACTGGTGATCATAAAAACACTGCTGTTGCCATTGCCAAAGAACTTGGAATTGCAGAAAATATTGCCCAGGCAATGTCCGGAAGTGAAATTGATACTTACTCCGATGAAGAATTTATAAAAATAGTTAATAACTATAGAATTTTTGCTAGAGTTTCTCCAGAGCATAAAGTTAAAATAGTTAAAGCCTTTAAATCTTACGGTAATATAGTTTCAATGACTGGTGACGGAGTAAATGATGCTCCTTCATTAAAAGCAGCCGACATTGGTGTTGCCATGGGAATTACAGGTACAGATGTTGCTAAAGGTGCCGCTGACATGGTTTTAACCGATGATAACTTTACAACTATAGTTAAAGCTGTTGAAGAAGGACGAAATATCTTTAACAATATAAAAAAATCAATTTTATTCTTATTAAGTTGTAACCTTGGAGAAGTTATAGCATTATTCTTTGCTATATTATTTAACTGGGCTACACCGCTATTACCTATTCATATATTATGGGTTAATTTAATTACAGATAGTTTCCCAGCTCTTGCACTTGGAGTTGACCCAGGCGACCATGATGTTATGTCTAAACAACCACGTAGCCCAAAAGAAAGTCTTTTTGCTGGTAGAATGGGTAGATTACTAATTATTAATGGAATATTAATTGGTGTTACAACATTAATTGCATTTAAATTAGGAGAAAGACTTTATCCAGGTTCATTAATGCATGCTCAAACTATGGCATTTGTAGTATTAAGTGTTTCTCAATTGTTTTATTCATTAACTATGAGAAACGAAACAAAATCCTTATTCCAAGTTGGAGTATTTAAAAATAAATGGTTAATTGGTTCTATTGCATTTGGAATAAGTTTGCAATTTATTATAATTACAGTTCCAGTTTTAGCATCAATATTTAAAGTTTATTCTTTAACAGTATCAGATTGGGGACTTGTAGTTGGATTATCATTAGTACCATTTATAATAAATGAGTTTATTAAAATATTCTTTAGAATGAAAGATAAATAATTTTTCAAAAGAAATGAGGTATTCAAATTTGAATACCTCATTTTTATTGTTTTTTAAATAGACCTTAATTCATTTTTATATAAATCAAAGTAGATCTTTAAATATTAATCCTTCTGACAAAATCCCCTTATCCATAGAAAATATTCTATCTGCAACTTTCTTTGCAAATTCCATATCATGAGTAATTATCATCATACTCATACCTTCTTTTCCAAGACTTCTAATTAATTTTGCAACCTCATCTGTAAGACCTGGATCTAATGCCGATGTTGGCTCATCAAAGCACATTAACTTTGGATCTAATACTAATGCTCTTCCAATTGCAACTCTTTGCTTTTGGCCTCCTGATAGCTCACAGGGGTAGTTGTCTCTTTTATCATTTAACCCAAGGAAACTTAAAGTTTCTTCTGCTCTTTTTATTGCTTCTTCCTTTGAAACACCAAAAACCTTTTGTGGTGCTTCTATTAAATTTTCTAAAACACTCATATGAGGAAATAAATTAAAATTTTGAAAAACTAAGCCTATATCTTTTCTTATATTTTTCATTTCTATTTTATCTATATATTTCCCATTTTCACATAAAGTGTTTCCATTAATTTCAATTAAGCCATCATCGCAGGTTTCTAAAGCATTAACACATCTAAGTAGAGTTGTTTTTCCTCCACCTGAAGGACCAACGATTACTAGTATTTCACCAGATTTTATTTCTAAATCAACGCCTTTTAATACCTCTGTTTTTCCAAAGCTTTTTTTCAATCCACTTATTTTTAACATGCAAGTCCCCTCCTACTGATAATAGTTATATTTTTTTTCAATTTTTTCTAATACTTTTGCAATTATCCCATTAAGAATTAAATATACTATAGCTACAACTACAAATGGCATTATTGATGTTAATCTATTTGATGCTATTTTAGCAACTTTAAGAAGTTCGTCTAATCCCACAACATAAACTAGTGCTGTATCTTTTACAAGTGTAACAACTTCATTTGATACTGGTGGAAACACTGTTTTTAATGCTTGAGGCAGAATTATTCTAACAAAGATATCCTTTTTAGACATTCCAAGTACCTCAGCCGCTTCAATTTGTCCTTTATCAATAGAAATTATTCCCGCTCTAAATATTTCTCCAAAGTATGCACCATAGTTTAATACCATTGCAAGTATAGCTGCTGGCATTCTAGGAATTGATAATCCAAGTGATGGTAGCCCAAAAAATATAAATAGTATTTGTAATAATAAAGGAGTTCCTCTAAATATATAGATATAAATACCTGTTATGCTATTTAATATTTTCATTTTAGATATTCTTCCAAGAGCTATAATTACTCCTAATGGAATTGATAATATTAATGTTAATATAAACACCATCAATGTTGTTGTTAAACCCTGAAGCACTTGTGGAATAAGGCTTATTATATCTTGCATAATTTTCCCTCCTTTATTTAGCTATTATATCTTCACCAAACCATTTTTTTGATATTTCTGCGGCTGTTCCATCAGCTACAACTTCATCAAAAGCTTTATTAAATTTCTCAACAAATGCTGAGTCATCTTTTCTCATACCTACTGCATAATCTTCTATTCCAAAATCTTCTGAAATAACATTATATTTTTCAATACCTCTTCCATTCATATAATATTTTGCTAATATTTCATCAGCAACAATAGCATCAACTCTTCCTGCTTCTAAATCCATTAACGCTTCATTATTTGTGTCAAAAGTTATAATTTTTCCATTTTTAAATGTAGAAATTATATCTCCATCAGCTTCTATTGCCTCAACTGCACTTGATGCATTTTGTGCTGCAACTTTAGCATCTTTTAAATCTGCTTTTGTTTTAATTTTTGAATCTGCAAGTGTAATTATTATTTGTCTATTATTTAAATAAGTCTTTGAAAATTCAACCTTTTCACGTCTTTCATCAGTAACTGAATATCCATTCCAAATAAAATCTATATTTCCATTATTAAGTTCTGTTTCTTTCATGCTCCAATCTATTGGTTGAAACTCTATTTCTTTACCTAGCTTTTCTCCAACTGCCTTTGCAAGTTCAATATCAAAACCTGTAACCTCGCCATTTTCATCTTTAAATCCCATTGGTACAAAAGTATCATCAAACCCCAAAACTAGTTTTTCAGTGTTACCACAACCTACAAATCCTATGGCTATTGCCCCTACTATAGTTGTCATTAAAACCTTTTTTATTAATTTTCTTATATTCATTATTAATTGCCCCCTTTTGTTTTCTTTATCATATCATTACTTTATCACAGTAAAGCAATAAAGTCAATATTCTTATTTAATTTTTTTCATAAATCAATACTTTTATTTATTATAATTAGGATATATATATTTTTTTATACAAATTTAATTCTAATAATGTGAGGTGTTTTATTTAACCTATTAAAGGTTGGCGAAAATAAATATGTTATTATAGCTGACTATACTGGATAATAACACCAAAGAAACAGCTCCTAGATAATTTTTTATCTAGGAGCTGCGCTAATACTTTATCTTTAATTATTTATATAATTCTTAAATGTATCTGTAAAATCTTTTTTAATATATTCTTCTCTACTTTGCTTTATCCATTGGAAAGAATATTCATTAATATTTTTAAATATTTCTGCTAAATCTCCATTTTCTATTTTTTGAGAACCACAGGCTTTAGATGCTATTTCTAAAACTTCTCCTGATTTTATTAACATTGTTTCATTACTTTCTGTAATTTGTTCTATTCTTATTAAAGCTTTATAAAGATCTTTTAATTGCTCAATGGCTCTTTTGTCAACATCAATTAAAAACATCTCTTGATTTATTGCAAACTTAATTTCACAATCTAAATCTATTGTTCCTGCTGTTTCAATAGTTATGTTACTTAATTTGTTTTTATAATAGTCATATCTTTTTACTGTTCTCTTCTTACTAATAGCTGATTCACCATCTACATGTATTAAAGCTAAATTAGTGAAGCAATATTCATCTGTCCTTGACTTAATTAAGAAAAATATTTTTTCTCCATCTTCATGCATTATATAATCATCTGCATCTACTTTGTCATAATCCTTAGAACTAATTATTTTCCCTATATCACTTAATCCTAAAGCGTCTGCTGCGAAATTTTTAAACATACTAATTCCCCCTTTATTTTCAATATAATTATACCATATGCTAAAGATTTAATGTCCTAGTTTTTTCAAACTTTATTTATTTTCCCCATTTTAAAATACAAAAATACAAAAAAACAAACTTATATCATATAAAGTTATATGATATAAGTTTGCTTAGTATTAATTGAATTCTATCCTAAATATAAGTTACTCTACTTTACTATTCTTGTTCCTTCTAAGTCTTGAGCTATTTTCCCTTCCTTCATTAAGCCACCAAGTGCCATTTTGAAGTAGTTTTTACTTGTATTAAATGTTGCTTTTATATCTTCTGGTGCTGATTTATCGTTAAACGCCATAAAACCACCATTAATATCCATATGTTTTAATATAGATTCTTGAAGACTTGATCTTTCTATTAATCTTTTTTGTCTTGAAGAAAATCCAATTACTCCATCTTCATACAATCTTTTAACTCTTAATTTTAATTCTATTCCTGGATAAACACTTTGGAAGTATTCGTTTGGTAATACTAATCCTTTATATTTGCAATCTATTGCAACATTTAAAGTACCAGCTGGAGTAGCTGAATAAACTACAGCTTCCATTTCATCTCCTACTTTATAAGTTATGTTATCCGCTTCTTCTAAAGGTCTTAGGTAAGGTTCTACATCTGTAGTTCCTGCAAGCCTTCCCGTTTTATCTACATATATATAGAATAAATATTTTTCATTTTCTTTGATTTCAAATCTTTGTTCTTTAATTGGAACAAAAATATCTCTGTCTAATCCAATACTAATGAAAGCTCCAAACTCTGTTTTCATTACAACTTTTAAATAACCAACTTCTCCTGCAGTTACAAATGGTTTAGCAAGTGATGCAACTGGTCTATCTAATGAATCTTTATAAACAAATACATTTAAAACGTCATCAATTCTAACTCTTTCCTTACCAATACATGATGTTGGTAATAAAACTGAGTCACCTTCTTCATTTTGTAGAAAGTATCCATAATCCTTTTTTCTTACTGCTTTTAAAACGTGATATTCACCTATATTTAACATATTTCCTCCTGATTTAGGCACTATTAAACTAATTGTTTAACCTGCCTCCTATATATATTTTTTACTTAAGTTTACATAATTATTTGCTGAAGTCTTAATTCCTATTATTTCTTCTTCAGTTAAATTTCTAATTACTTTAACTGGGCTACCAAGACAAAGAACACCTTCTGGTATTTCTTTTCCTTGTGGTATTAATGATCCTGCTCCTATAATTGTATTTTTCCCAATTATAGCTTCATTTAATACAATAGAACCCATTCCTATTAAAACATTATTATGTATAGTGCATCCATGAATTATAGCTCCATGCCCTATTGTTACATCATCACCTATATATGTTCCACAATGGCTATCTACATGAACTACAGAGTTTTCTTGAATATTTGTATTTTCGCCTATAACAATACTATTCATATCGCCTCTAATCCTTGTACCAAACCAAATATTAGCGTTATCTTTAATAACAACATTTCCTATTATATCAACACTTTCTGAAATATAGCAAGTTTTATGTACTATAGGTTTAACCCCTTGAAACTCTTTTATCATTTCTATAACTCCTTTTCATTAAAACATCTTTTGAAAAATAAATATATAATCTTATAAACTTATTTTATCATTCCCTTATATTATTGTCATTATTTATACCTATGTAATACTATATATAATTAAACAATATTTTGAGAGGCATAATTTGGGAAGAAAAAAGCATAAAGACATAAAAGAATTCGATCAAAGCAATTTAAAATTTTATTATGGAATACCTCATTGTCATACATCTTATTCTACCGGCAGAGGAAATCCTTATGATGATTATGAATATGGAAGAAAAACAGGTATAAACTTTATGTGCATAACAGACCATAATTCTTATCTTTCTAATAAAGTTATTATTAAAGATGAGGTTTTAACAAGATGGCAAGGAACTCATCACTATGCAATTAAGATGAGAAAGAAATACGATGATTTTTTACCCTTAGTAGGATTTGAATGTAAAACTAACTCTTTTGGTGATTTTAATATAATAAATTCTAATACATTTTTTAATGGTACAATAATAGACTTAAAGCTTTTAGCTTTATGGATGTTAAATAATACAAATGCTTTTATTTCAATTAATCATCCCCACAAAAATGTTAATAGCCTTGATCATCATCCAATATTTAATAAGCTTATTACCTCTGTGGAAGTTGGTAACGGAAACCCTGCGTCCAAATATACTCGCCACGATAAATATTATTATAACCTTCTAGATATAGGTTGGAAACTTGGCGCCATAAATAGTCAAGATAACCACAAAGTGAATTTTGGTGATTCAGAAAACCTTACAGTTTATATAGGTAATGAGCTTTCAACTACTGCACTAGTATCTGCTTTTAGAAATAGAAGAACCTATTCAACTGAATCCCGTTTTTTGAAACTTTACTTTACTATTAATAATATTTTTATGGGTGAGGAAATTGTTATAACTTCTGATAAACTTAAATTTATGATTTATGCTGATGATATTAGGTATCCAATTAAAGAAATTCATATAATTTCTAATAAAGGTACTTTAGTCAAAAACATAATTGACATTAACTTAAATAACATTAAATATCTTTATGAGCATGTACATGAAAAAGATGAAAGCTGGTATGTAATTAAGGTTATTCAGAAAACTGGTAAAATCGCTTTTAGTTCACCTATTTTTGTAACTAAAAATCCAGACTAAAATGCAAATATTCCTTAAATGTTTTTTATATGTTTAAGGCATCTTGAAAAAATAACTAGTTTAACTACTAGTATTTTTTGAAGATGCCTAAATTATTTATTTTCTTATTTTTTTAAATGCTTAACTCTGTTTGGTTTAGCTTTAGGCTTAATTACTATTTTCTTTTCTGCAACCTTAGGGCCTCCAGTACTATGAATTTCCATAAACCATAAGAAAAACATAACTGTTAATAATGTTGAGACCGCATTAATCCACTTATTTTGGTTTCCTATAAAAAATTGGCTTGCTAAAATTACTATTGAAATTCCTAAAGGAATCCATTTGTTTATTTTCACTTTAGAAAATATAAATTTTCTTCCGCCCCAAAAAATTAAAATTGTTGCTACTATCATTATTACTATATATAATATGTTGTTCATAAGTATACCCTCCTATTTTACTGTGTAACCTATATATTAAAATAAATAAGCTTTATTTTCAAGTATTATAAATTTAATTTTTATTTTTTTTTTGAAAGCAGCTTGCTTTATTTGGGATTTTTTATAAATTCATTAATTTTTTTAATTTATTTTATAATATTATCATTTTTAGCTTCTATTTTCACAATAAATTTGATAAAATAGAAAAAGAAATTATAAAATCGTTAAATAGGGGTGATAATATGGGTTTAAACCAAACCTATCAATTAGATGAACTTGACCTTCAAATATTAGATTTATTAATTAAGGACTCTAGAACTCCTTATTTAGAAATAGCTAGAATATGTCATGTTAGTGGTGGTACTATACATGTAAGAATGAAGAAGATGGAAGAACTTGGAGTTGTAAAAGGAACTAGAATTCTTTTAAACCTACCAATATTAGGCTATGATGTATGCTGCTTTGTTGGCATATATGTAGATAAAACATCTTCTTTCTCATCAGTTGTAGATCAACTTTCTTTAATAAGCGAGGTTGTAGAATTACATCTAACTACAGGGAATTATTCTATTTTTACAAAGGTAATATGCAAAAACATTTCTGATTTACAATCTATATTACTTAATAAAATAAATGTAATTCCTGGAGTTCAAAGAACAGATACATTTATTTCACTTGAACAACCAGTAGATAGGAATATTACAATTTAATTTTATGTTTTACACATAAAAAATATTTCTTTGGGAAACATAATTATGTACCCAAAAATAAAGGAGTGTTTTTTATGAAAGTATTAGATTCAACCGCTCTTATATTAGTTATTATAGGAGCGATAAACTGGGGTTTAATTGGATTTTTCCAATTTAACTTAGTCTCTACACTATTCGGAGATATGACAGCATTTAGTAGAATTGTGTATGCGCTAGTAGGAATAGCTGGATTATACTCACTGTCATTCTTTGCAAAAGATAAATTAATGAGTTCAGACTAAAATAAAAAGCCTCTCAAATTTGAGAGGCTTTTTATTTTATAAATTCTTTATTATTTCAAATAATTCTAAAGCTGCAAGTCTTGGTCCTTCTTTTTCTTGTCCGTTAACTGCTAAACAAGTTTTAATTTGCCCAACTTTAACATTACCTTTATACATTGCATCAAAATAATTATCAATTAATATATCACATTGTTCTGGCTTTTGAGCTGGTCCAAATGGATTTGCAAAATATGATTCTACAAGTCCTATTTCAGTTGTAGTTCCCTTAGCCATTCTTGCTCCTGATTTAAATACATTAATAGCTTCCTTAGCTGTTTTAAAGTATTCTATGGAAGTTTCGCCTTCTCCTACCTTAGTATAATTATTTGCATAAAGGAATAAATCAACTTTATATCCTTTAATTATTTCTTTATAAGGAGCGACTGGCATAACTAACCTTGCATTTGTTTTATCTGGATTCATAAATATACTTCTATCCATTTCCTTAAATGCATAACCTTGATCTAAATCATCTAGTCTTACAAAAGCACCAATTTCTGTACCATATCCTATAATATCTCCATCTTTTTCTTTAAAAGTACCCATATCATCGAATATTATTGTCATATTACTAATATGATCTTCACTTAAAGTTCTAAAAGCTTCTAAACTTTCAGATTTACCAGCACCACTATCTCCCATTATAACAACATTAGCATTCTTACCTTCCTTAAGCACAATGTTTACCATAGCTCCATGAATAGGTAAGCAACCTCTTTTTATCATAATTAAATTATGAAGTGTTAATGTCATTTTTTTCATATATCCAAAATAATCTATTTCTTCTGAATGATTAATGTATCCAACCATTATATCATTTTTAACATCATCATAAAATACTGTTTTTAAATTACCATCATCATCATTAGCTCCAAACACAAAAATAATATCAGGTTTTCTGCCTCTATATTCTTCTGTTCTTGCCATTTCAAATAAATTACATAAAGTTATTCCATGAGCCATATAATCTCTATGGAAATATATGTATGCTAGTAATTCTCCAACCTTTGCAGTGTAGCAGAACCAATGATCTGCATTTAATGAAGCTCTTTTAACTGGATTTTCAAAAACTTCATTAAACATACCATTTCTAGTATTTTTTTTAGGATATGTTATAAATGGAGTTTCAAGTAATATAGTATCTATAAATTGTATTTTTTCTAAAGCTTCATAACCATCTGGTATAGGCCATAATACTTTATTTATCATTACACATGAATTCCCACCTGCTGGTAATTGTCTAAATACCTTTGGTTTTAATCCAGAAACATTTTTTTCTATTTTTCTATATAACTTTTTAATAAGAGTTGAAAAAGCTGTATTTGCTTGTGTAAGGTTCATAGCTTCTAATCCCTCTTGTACTTTATCTCCATGAATTACTGTATATCTTTCAAGTCTTCTCCAGAATAAATAAAAATCTTCTATGAAATATATGAAGCTATCTTTGTCTGAAAATAAGTTTTTATAATTTTCATCAAATGTAACTATTTCATTCACATCCATAACTGTTAAATATTTAATTACTCTTATTACATCTTTTCTTAATTCACATAGATCATTCGTATTTAAAGATTTTGATAAGTATTTATAGCTTAAAGAAAGCTTTGTTTCTGAGGTTTTTAAATAAACCTCAAGAACCCTTCTAAACCCCTCACTTTCTGTTAGTGTTTGAAAGTTATTACAGTACTTAGCTGTAAAGTTTATTAATATTTTATCATTGCTTATTGAAAACTCTTTACGCACACAATTGCCCCCTTTTTGCATTTTATCTTAGTTAAATATTCATTTTTATATCTTTTAGTGATTTATTATTAAATTATATCATATATTATGCAATTTAAGAAAGAAGTTTTTTCATTTTTCACAAACTATTATTAAATTGAAAACATATTGTATTTGAAAACATATACACGAACGTTTTTTTAATAATTAAATTTATTTATCGCATTTCCTTAAAATAAAAAAAATAATTCGTTACTTATTTCATCAAATTTTTAACATTTATTATTCTTTATTTTTCTCTAAAGAATTTGCTATAACACTTCTAACTTTTTCTGCTAATTCTTTTTCTTCTTCTTTCGTTAAATTTTCTGTATAAATTGGTTCACCAAATGTAACTATAATATCTATTTGTTTAATTTTTCTATCTATTTCAAATGCTCTGTCTGCTCTATCCATTGCTACTGGAATTATGGGCACTTTTGCTTTTGTAGCAAGTTTCATACTACCTCTTTTAAATTCTCCAAGTTTTCCATCTTTACTCCTAGTTCCTTCTGGAAATACTGCCATGCTATGACCCTCTTTAAGATTTTGTACACCTTCATTTATTACTTTAACTGCTTCTCGTACATTTTCTCTATCAATTGGCACACACTTAGCTTGTTTTATCCAATATCCTATAATAGGCACCTTTATTAATTCTTTCTTTGCTATAAACCCAATACTTCTTTTTGCTGTAAATATTAATAAAGGACAATCTAAAACACTTGTATGATTTCCTATAAAGACGCAGGGTTCCTCTGGTATATTTTCCTCTCCTATTACTGTAACATTCATTTTGACAGCTTTATTTATAGTGTAATCCGCCCAAGCACATTCAACTTTCGCTACATATTTATCCGCTTCTACTTCGCCTTTAAATCTTCTAATAAAAAATAATTTAATAGCCTTTAATCTTAAGATTATCATATATAATCCATAATTTATTTTCTTAAACAAATCCATTATTTTTCTCCTAATTATGTTTTTAAAGGAATCTGAAGAATTTCTAATATATTTTTTTAGATTCCTTACTTGTATTATACAAGGATAAATATTATAGTACAATGAGAAGTTTAGCCTTTATTTAAATCGCAAATACAAAAAAATAACTTTAACTAAGAATTTAGGAGGTCTTAAAATTGAAAAAGAAATTTTCAATTCTATCCTTATTAATATTAATATTTGCTTTTATTTTTTCATTCTACAACCTTTTATTTACACCTAAAAAAAACCTAAATCCCACTAATAAAATGATTGTTCACTATATAGATGTTGGCCAAGGCGACTCTATTTTAATACAAGTAAACAATAAAAATTTACTTATTGATGCAGGACCAAAAGATGCTAAAGAAAATTTATTAACTTATTTAGATTCTATCAGCTTATCTAAACTAGATTATATAATTGCAACACATCCTCATGAAGACCACATAGGTAGTATGTCCTCTGTCATTAATAAGTATGAAGTCGGAAAATTTTATGCTCCAAAAGTTGAACATACAACTAGCACATTTGAAAAAATGGTGGAATCTTTAATAACTAAAGATTTAAAAATTAATATTATTAAGGCTGGCATAGATACTATAGATTTAGGCAAAGGCACAAATGTAACAGTATTTTCTCCAAGCAAAGAAGAATATTCTAATCTTAATGACTATTCCCCTATAATAAAAATTGAATATGGAAATAATTCTTTTCTATTTACTGGTGATGCAGAAGTTGAAGTTGAAAAAGAAGTTTTATCTAAAAATCCTAATATAAAATCTGACGTTTTAAAACTTGGCCATCATGGATCTTCAACTTCAACTAGCAAAACTTTTTTAAATGCTGTTAATCCATCTATTGGTGTAATATCTGCAGGTGTAGATAATAAATATGGACATCCCACTAATAAAACACTAACTTTATTAAATACTAATAATATAAAATCTTATAGAACTGATTTAGATGGAACTATAGTATTATCCTCTAACGGAACAGAAATAAATAGGATTCCAAACAAATAAAATTCTTCAAATCAAGGGACATTTATCTTATTATTTTGTTTACGATTACTAAATTAAACAATAGATGCCTCCAAATAAAAATTTGGAGGCATCTATTGTTTAAGGATTTCTCCTAAAACAATTAAGATTAGATATTTGTTTTTAAATTACATTATTAACTTCTAATTTAATTTCACTTTCTTCTATCATATCTATCTTTTTAGTTTCATCTATTATTTCTATGTCTTCATTATATTCTGCTTTTTCAGTATCTTCTTCATTTTCTTTCTCAGTATCTTTTTCATTATATTCTTCATTCTCTTTTTCAATATTAATAATGTATTGATTCCATTTCTTAAAGATAACACAAAGATTTGTTACATCTTGCTCATTATATAAAAGTATAGTTTCTATTTTTTCTTTTGGCATTCTCATTATATACTCTCTATCTTTTAACACTTTATGAAATGTCTTTGCTAGGTTAGACCCACTAATTAAATCTCCTTCTCTATGAATATCAAATAATTTTTCTAAATTTTTAAGACCTATTGATGTTTTTCTTTCTCTTTCATACTCTTTTTGAATGTCTATGGATTCATATTCTATAGAAAAATCATATTCTATGTTGTACTTTTTAAAGAGATAATTAATTACTGTAAAATCATTATTCCCTGAAAATGTAACAATAGCTTTTTTACCAGCTTCTTTCATATTAATAAAATATTTTTTTGCTAGTATAAGTAAATCTACTACTTCATTTTTATTTTCAATCATATATTGAGTTACATATATTTTTTTATCCTCATTATTATATATACAAGCTCCGAAAACACCGATACATTTAGGTTTCTTATATACATAATGCTCCAAATCAAAAAATATAACATCCTCTGGAGTTCTATTAATTTCATTAGTGTGTAGCATAAATTCTTTTGAGACTTCTTCTACCTCTACAATATTTTCACGTATTATCATAGTACCCACTCTTTCTTCCAGTATTTAAGTATAAAAATAATTATTAACTATAACAATTAACTATTTTTAGATACCTTTATCTATATATATTTTTTCTCATTAATATACTTTTTAATTATACCATTTTTGTGGTAATTAAAAAACTTTTAATTAATATATCTTAATCCTATTTTAACATATTATTATTAAATTAATATATCAATAACTTTATAGTTTTTCTGTTTTTTTCAAAATTATTCACTTAATTTAAAAAAACATTGACTTTTTTTTAATTTTTAGCTATTATATAGTATGATAATGATTTTCATTGGAGGTAGAGATAATGTGTATTTGTGATTTAGAACTAGGCCAAAAAGGAATAATTAAATCAATTTCCGGAAATGTAGATTTAGCTAAAAGATTATCTGCTTTAGGTTGCATTGAAGGTACAGAGGTAGAACTTAAAAGAATAGCTCCTTTAGGCGATCCTATGATACTACAGCTAAGAGGATTCGATTTAGCCATAAGAAAAAAAGATGCTAAGAATATTTTTCTAGCTAACTAAGGAGGATAATAAATGAAAACAGTAGCGCTACTGGGTAACCCCAATGTAGGAAAGACAACTTTATTTAATAGCTTAACCGGTTCTACTCAAAGAGTTGGAAATTGGGCAGGAGTTACAGTAGATAAGAAGGAAGGCTTCTTTGGAGATATAAAAGTAGTTGATCTACCAGGAATATATGCTCTTGATACTTATTCTAACGAAGAAAAAATTTCCAAAAAATTTTTAGAGGATGATGAGGTTGATGTTATCTTAAATATTATAGATGCATCAAATATAAATAGAAACCTTTATTTAACTACTCAATTAAAACAATTTAAAAAACCTATTATTTTAGCCGTTAATATGATTGACGTAGCTGAAAAAAAAGGATTTAATTTAGATTATAATAAGCTATCAGAACTTTTGCAAGTTAAAGTAATTCCAATTGTAGCTTCAAAGGAAGAGGGAATTAATGAACTAAAAGACGCACTAGTATCTGATGTTTTTTTCAGCTCTCAAGCTGATAATGATTTTCATTTTGAAGATGAAAAAACGACTTATTCTTTTATTGATTCAGTTATAGAGAAATGTAGTACAATCTCTATAAAAAAAGGTAAACCAACTAAAGACAAATTAGATAATATTTTGTTGAACCCATGGCTTGCTTATCCAATTTTTTTAGCTTTTATGGCTTTAATGTTCCAAGTAACATTTGCATGGGTTGGTCAACCATTATCTGATATGCTAGATGCATTACTTAACGATTCCCTTTTACCATTCGTTACTAGCCTTTTATCTGATAGTAGCCCTTGGTTCCAATCATTAATTGTTGATGGTATTATTGCTGGAGTTGGGGGAATAGTTGTTTTATTACCTATAATACTTGCTCTCTTCGCTTGTATTTCAGTATTAGAAGATAGTGGTTATATGGCTCGAATAGCTTTTATAATGGACAAGGTTATGAGAAAAATGGGTCTTTCAGGTAAGGCATTTATTCCTATGATCGTTGGTTTCGGTTGTACAGTACCAGCTATTATGTCAGCTAGAACTTTAGAAAGTGAAAAAGATAGAAAACTTACAGCATTATTAGTACCACTAATGAGTTGTAATGCAAAATTACCTGTTTACGCAGTGTTTGCTGCTGTATTCTTTCCTAAATATGTTGGATTAATTGTTGCTGGCCTTTATTTATTAGGTGTAATATTAGCCTTTATTTTCGGAGTAATTTTTAAGAATACTATTTTTAAAAAAGATGAGGAGCCCTTTATTATAGAATTACCAGAATATAAAACTCCATCTATTAAAAATATAGGAAAACAAGTATGGGAAAAAGCAAGAGGATTCTTAATTAGAGCTGGAACATTAATATTTGCTATGAGTGTTCTTATATGGTTCCTATCAAACTTTAACTTTACTGGAATGGTAGATGTTAATGATAGTCTATTGTCTTCAATTGGTAGCGTTATAGCTCCAATATTTAAGCCGCTAGGTTTTGGTGATTGGCAAAGTTCAGTATCATTATTAACAGGGTTACTTGCTAAAGAAAGTGTTATAGCTTCAATGGGGATAATTTTCTCAGGTGACTTAACATTAATGTTACCAGTATATTTCACATCAGCTTCTGCACTTTCATTTTTAGTGTTTGTATTACTATACACTCCCTGTATATCAGTTATAGGCGCTATGTACAAAGAGTATGGAACTAAATTCACTCTTTTTTCAATAGCTTACCAATTGATTTTAGCATGGGTAGTATCATTCATAGTCTTTAATATTGCAACTTTATTTTTATAGATGAGGAATCTTCAAGAAAATAGGCCAGTATCTGGCGAGTTCTTTTCTTGAAGACACCTAAGGAGGATGTTATGGAGATTATTATAACAATTGGAATTTTAGGATTCTCAGCCTTTATACTTTTTAGAAGTTTTAGAAAATCATCTAAAGGCAATTGTAATTGTGGCAGTTGTTCAAACCACTGTCCTATTTATAAAGACAAAGATAAAAATAAATAGCCTAATAAAAAAAGCAACGTTTAAATTAAACGTTGCTTTTTTGAATATTCCTTAGTAATTACATTTTTTCTACTACATCTATTCCTAATAAGTATAATCCATTTTTTATAACTTGGCAGCTAGCTTTAACTAATTCTAATCTAGCTTGCTTTAATCCTTCATCTTCTAAATTTAATACTGAATGTGCATTGTAGAACTTATTAAACGCCTTAGCAACTTCTATTACATATCTAGTTAGTATTGAAGGCTCTAGTTTTTCAACTGCTACATGTATTTGATTATTGAAGTTTTCTAAGTGTTTCACTAATTCAAACTCTTCTTTTGAGTTAAGTTTTGAGAAATCAGCTTCTATATTTGATTCTTCTGCTCTTCTTAATATGCTCTTAGCTCTTGCATAGGAATATTGAACATAAGGACCTGTTTCTCCTTCGAATGAAAGCATTTCCTTCCAATCAAATATTATATCTTTTTCTCTTGAATTCTTAAGGTAAGTAAATACTAGTGCACCTACTCCAATTTTCTTTGCAACATCTTCTTTATTTTCTAACTCTGGATTTTTTTCATTTATAACTTCTAAAGTCTTATCTACTGATTCTCTTACTAAATCATCTAAAAGTATTATTTCACCCTTTCTAGTTGAAAGCTTTCTATCTGCAAACTTAACTAATCCAAACCCAACATGAACACAATCCTTAGCCCATTCGTGTCCTGCAAGCTCTAACACTTTAAACACTTGCTTAAAGTGAAGTGCTTGAGGTGAACCAACTACATAAACACATTTATAGAAATCATATTTTTTCTTTCTATACATAGCTGCCGCTAAATCTCTTGTTGCATATATAGATGCTCCATCTCCTTTTAACACTATGCATGGTGGCATGTTATATTCATCAAGCATAACTACTTGTGCTCCATTACTTTCAACTAAAAGTTTCTTTTCTTTTAACTCATTAACTACAACACCCATTTTATCATTGTAGAAGGCTTCTCCTGCATAGGAATCAAATTCTACGTTAAATATGTTATATACCCTATCAAATTCTTTTAGGCTTAAGTTTCTGAATCTTTCCCATAATGCTTCGGCTTCTTTATCTCCATCTTCTAAAGCTTTAAAATATGCTCTTCCTTCATCAACTAATGATGGATCATTCTCAGCTTCATCATGGAACTTAACATATATTCTAAGTAACTCATCTATTGCATTTTCTTCTAGAGCTTTTTCATTACCCCATCTTTTATATGCTGATATTAACTTACCAAATTGTGTTCCCCAATCTCCTAAGTGATTAATTCCTTCTACAGTATACCCTTCTTTTTTAAATAATCTGTATAATGAATTTCCAACTGAAGTTGAGAAAAGATGACCAACATGGAAAGGCTTTGCAATGTTTGGTGATGAATGTTCAACACAAACAGTTTTTCCTTCTCCTACATTTGATGATCCATAATTATCTCCTTCTTCTAGGATTTTTTCTATAGCATTTTTTGTAAATATAGCTTTATCTGCAAAAAAGTTTACATATGGTCCTAAATTATCTATTTTTTCAAACCCTTCTGCATTTAATTTATCTTTTAACTCTGCTGCTATCATATTTGGTGCTTTTCTAAGTGTTTTTGAGAATTGGAAACATGGGAATGCAAAATCCCCCATTTCTGGTCTTGGCGGTATTTCTATTAAATTTTCAATAAGCTTAACATCCATATCCATATGTTCTTTTATAAGCTCTGCAATTTTCTTTTTATAATCCATAATTATTCCTCCCTATATTTTAGGCATTTCATTATATTTACTTGAAAATAAAAAAAGCCATCTCTTTTAAAAATAAGAGACGGAAGTAACCGCGGTACCACTCTAGTTGCATTTATGAATGCCACTCATTGCTTTAACGCAGCTTATACGATCTATCCTACTTAATTTCAGTAGATGTCTCCAAGTCTCTTTTCCTTTTAATTTATCTTGTAGGGCTCACACCATCTCCCTATTCGCTAAAAGATTAAATTAAAGTACTTTCCTCTTCTTTGACTTTATTTTAAATTTATTAATATACCTATTATACATAACTCTAAGTTTTTTTGTCAACTCATAAAAATAATTTCATTTATAAACTTTAATTTTAGTTAAGGCATATCTAAATAAATAACTAGTCAGTAAATTTTATCTATTCTTTATTTTTAAAAGTGATATAATATTGAATTAGAAACTAAATTATAATACTAAAGTAAATAAGGAGTTCTTATGAATAAAATAGGTGTTATTGATATTGGTCCTAATACTCTTCGATTAATGTTAACTGAAGTTGAAGATGATGGTTATTTTAAAGTTATAGATGAACTTAAATCTTCTATAAGATTATGTTCTGACTTAGTTAACGGATGTGAAATATGCAATGATAAAATCAGTTTAATTCTTTCTACACTTAGAGCTTTTAAATCATTATGCATTGTATCTGGCGCTTCTAAAATAATTGCAGTTGCTACTGAATCCTTTAGAACTGCACAAAATAAAGATTTGTTAATATCAACAATTAAATCTGAATTAGATGTTGATATTAGAGTGTTATCTTGTGAAGAAGAAATCCACTATAACTTTATAGGTGTAACTAGAAGTATATATGTAGAAAATTCTTTAATGGTAGAAGTTGAAGGAAATAGCACTCACTTAGCTTGGATTCAAAATGGATGCATTATCAAAAGTGCAACACTTCCTTTTGGCTGTGTAAATTTATCATACAATTATAACTTAACTGATAGAATATCTAGAGATGATTTAGATGTAACTATAAACCTTATAAACTCTCATTTACGTGACTTGCAATGGGTAACTGAAAACACATATGATTCTATAATTGGAGTTGGTGGCACGGTTCGTACAATCGGGAAACTTGATAGGATTAAAAAGAGATATCCACTTGATATATCTCATAACTACGAACTTACTGATTTAGATGTTCATGATATATATAATCTTTTAAAATCTAAGGATTATAAGCAAA
Organism: Clostridium gasigenes; assembly: GCF_900104115.1. Lineage (GTDB taxonomy): Bacteria > Bacillota > Clostridia > Clostridiales > Clostridiaceae > Clostridium > Clostridium gasigenes. Next base: position 1,101 of record NZ_FNJM01000016.1, on the reverse strand, counting down.
GATGCAAAATTGAAGGTTTTGATCCTGATTCTTCTGATGTAATTGTCGGTGGACTTGCTATTTTCCACAATATTGTTAAACTAGTTTGCAACAGTAAAATCATTATTTCTGACCGTGGTTTAAAAGAAGGGGTTTTATATGAATACATTAATTCTAAACATCCACTTAACAAAGATATTTTAGATTATAGCATTAACGGTATTTTAGATACTTTAAATAGTAATAAATCTCATGCTAAACATGTATTTTGGATTACTACTAAACTCTTTGATGCACTAAAACCTCTTCACCATTTAGATAGTAGTTATGATCGCATTCTTAAAACTGCTACTATGCTTCATGATTGTGGAACTAGTATAGATTACTATGAGCATCATAAACATTCTTTCTATATAATTTTACATTCTTATATTAATGGAATAACTCATAAAGAATTACTAATGAGTGCATGTATTGCAGCCTCACATAGGTTTAATAAATACCAGGTTCCTCAGCCTCCATTCGCCTCCATTATCAATAGCCTTGATGTAAAGGCTACAAAGTTAATAGGAGTTCTTTTAAAGCTTGCTGAAGGGCTAGATAGAAGCCTTGTAGGTGCTGTTAGTGATTTAGATGTAGACTTTGACGAAAATACAGTTACAATCACTGTAACTTCGGATATAGATTTAGAACTTGAAATTCACCAAGCATATAGAGCTACTGGTAAATTTAAAGAGATTTACAATAGAAATCTTATTATAAAAAAAGCTATCTAAATTTATAAAACCCTAGGATTTCTTTTAAATGATATGCTCCCTTTATAGTAGACAGTTGAAATAATAAAAACTGTTTATATAGAGGGAGCATTTTATTATGGAAAGAAAAACTAAAATATTGTCAGAAATTAAGATAGAGGTTGTTAAGGAGTATTTATCAGGAAAAATAAGTGTAGGGCAAATAGCTTATCAACTACAAGTTTCTAGCTTCTCGGTTGAGGAATGGATACGTAAATATAAGGCTTTTGGAGTGGATGGATTAATAAGTAATAGTAGAAATAAACATTATTCACATGAACTTAAGATTAAAGCAATAACGGATTATATCAACGGTGAAGGTTCTTTA
>NZ_FNJM01000036.1 GCF_900104115.1 Clostridium gasigenes | reverse complement strand
CGGACATATGAAAGATGAAATTCACCTTGGAAAATGCAACACATTTAATCTACTGAAACAAGAAACTGATAATTATATTGATTATTACAATAACAATAGATATCAATGGAATTTGGCCAAGCTATCACCAAATAAATACTACGAATATCTAGAAACCGGTGAATATCCGATTAAAATCTAGCTAAACTAATTTTATATATTAATATAATTTAAAGCACTGGTAAATACCTACAAACGGTATAATACCAGTGCTTTCTTGTCATACATCTTCCATAAAAAATATTCCAATTCATTTTTTAGGCGTTTTTTTCTAACTGTCCTTGACATAGGGACCACTTTATTTTAACTCTATTGCAGTTTCATCATTCAAATTATTTTATTTATTCTCTACCTTTTGGGGCACACTTTCCTTTTTAAATACATTGAGTATTTTCGTTCCTAATAGCTTGATAGTCTTTACGCTCTGTATACAAATCATCCTTAAGAGGATTCTTCTTGTTTTTAATAATTGTTCTAACTTGATAAATTCCAACTCCAACATTAAATACTAAAGCTAAAATACTTACTGTATAATAAGCTGTTGAGCTATGTGTTGAAGCTACTGCATATTTACCATGAACAAAGAAGTTTGGAATTGTTAACATAAGCATCATGTAAAGTGCTAATGTATGAACTCTATGTTGAGCCCAAGCACCTTTTTTGATTGTAAATGCAGGGATTGTACAAGATATAAGCAATGCTGCACTATAAAATGCACGATCTGTTACGCAGTTGTAAACATAAGCAAAGTTCCAAAGATCATAAGCTATAATCCAGAACCACATCATATCAGGCCACACTAAATCATGATGCTTGTCCTTGCTTATAATAATACCACACCAACCGCAAAGGGCTAACATATTAATAATACCGGCAATTCCATTCATGGCATTCCATGGACCACCCTTGAAGAACATATCGTCTATTACACCTTGCATGCCCATGACTTGAAATTCACGAACAACTGCTTCTAATATATTAAGTGCAAGAATGGCAGGTGCCAATGCCAGACACCATTTTTTGCTTTGCATTTTTTTATTAAAACGTAGTCCTAAACCAATATAACATCCTACTAATGCAGAATAAGTTTTGACCCATGCAAACCAGTTAGCTGTTTGAGCACCAGTTCCTGATCCTGAGGTTTTTGGCCAAACAAAAATTGTAAGTATAATAGGTAATACAACAAAAAATAAAATACCTGTTAACTTGTTATATCGAGTTACTTCATTGAAAATCATAAGACCTGCTAAAATAGCTATCCAAACTAACCCTGAATACAACGGAATAGATTCAAATAAAAACATTATTATACCTCCTAAACTTTTATAACAAACCGATCAGTCGTTATGTTAATGATATCATATAATGTAATTTTATGCCAACAAAATATTACTTAAAGCATCAATAAACTCTTGTTGATTGTTACCCTTATCTTCAGATTGTACTATCATTTTAATTGCTATATCAACGCAATTTGAAACAAAAAAACTGTAATAAAGTTTTTAACTCTATTACAGTCTCATAATTATTACATTTTTCATGCTACCTTTACCTGAGGACCAGTGATTTTAACCTTACGCTTGTACTGGGTAAAAAACTAGGGCTCTGAGCTCCTTATTCTGGAAACTCCGTTTTCAGAATTTACTTATTGTAAACAAACCGTATGCGATAGTTCATGTATTAGAATAACTTGGACAGTTTTGTGCTTATATGAAATGATTGAACTTAGTCGAAAAAAATGTTATGCTATCAATATTAAACTTAGTAAAATGTCTTTACTATATAAAAATAAATTATAAAATTTCAATTAATACGATAATATATTAAAGAGCTTATTTTTGTAAGCTCTTTTTTAATGATAAAGAGAGGTACTAATATGATAAAAGTTGATAACTTATCCTACTCATTTCCAAAAAAGGATCTATATAATAATATTTCATTTACATTAGAAGATGATCAACATTGTGCTTTCATAGGAACAAATGGCAGTGGAAAAAGTACACTGATAGATATACTTATTGATCCAGAAAAATATATGTTCGATGGTACTTTAGAGAAGTCCCCTAATTGTAGAATTGGGTATGTAAGTCAATTCTCACAACAGGACGAAACAAAAGAAATTACAGTTTTTGAATATATCGGAGAAGAATTTATTAAACTACAAAATGAAATGACATCTATTTGCAGCGAAATGGAAACATCGACCGATATTGATACTTTACTAGAAAAGTATCAACAAACTTTAGACGCATTTGATGCAATTAATGGTGATGATTTCGAAAAAGTTATTAATAAGAAACTAAATCTTACAAACTTAATGAAGTATAAAGATATAATGATATCTGCCCTTAGTGGTGGTGAAATCAAGCTTATTCAAGTAATTAAGGCAATGCTAAATAGTCCTGACTTAATGATTATGGATGAACCAGATGTGTTTTTAGACTTTGAAAACCTTAATTCTCTTAAAAATCTAATTAATTCACACAAAGGAACAATGTTAATTATTACTCACAACAGATATCTACTTAATCATTGTTTCAACAAAATTATTCACCTTGAAAACATGGAAATACAAGAGTTTGATGGAAGCTATATTGATTATAACTTCTCATTACTTCAAACTAAAATTGAGTTACAAGAACTAGCTGCTGTTGATAATGAGGAAATTGATAGAAACGACAAACTAATAGATAAACTAAGATTTCTCGCAACTGATCATGCTGAACCTGCAAAAGGAAGAGCTCTAAAGGCTAGAGTTAAAGTTCAAGAAAGATTAGAAAAACGTAGAATAAAAGCCCCATTTGTAGAAATTAAAGAACCTTATATAAGTTTAGCTGCCTATAATGTAATGGATGAAGCCACTGTTTTAAAAGTTACTGATTACAGTGTTGCCTTTGATGAAATGCTTCTAGAAAATGTTAACTTTGAGATTAAATCTACTGATAAAGTAGCCATTGTCGGCTCAAATGGTACAGGAAAAACTACTTTACTAGGAGAAATCTTAAAAAACAATAATAATTCTATTGAGATAAATGAAAATGTTGAAATAGCATATTTATCTCAACTACAAGGCAAAACGCTAAATAATTCTAATACCATACTTGAAGAGTTTTTCGATGTTGGTTTCGAAACTCGTGAAGATATTTTATCACATATTTCAGACTATGGTTTTGAAGAAAAAATAATTAATCAAAAAATAGGCACATTATCTGGTGGAGAGAAAAATCTACTTCAATTAGCTAAAATTTCTGAAAGTAAATCAAACATGTTGCTTCTTGATGAACCAACATGCCATTTAGATACATATTCACAAATAGCACTTGAAAAAGCTATACAACATTATAAAGGTTCTATTATAATGATTTCACATGATTTCTATACTATAGTAAACTGTATGGATTATGTTTTAATCATTGAAGATAAGACAATTAGAAAAGTAAAGATGAAAAAATTTAAAAGGATGATTTATGCTAATCATTTTGGCAGAGACTATTTAGAAATTGAACAAAACAAAAAAATAGTTGAAACAAAAATACAATTAGCTTTAAAATATAATGATTTTATCCTTGCAAAAGAGTTATCTGAAGAGTTAGAATCGCTGATTAAGTTACTTCAAATTTAGTGAGTAACAAGGGGCTCACGCCCTTCCCTTCTAACACCTCGGTGGCAATGTCATCAAGCTAAGAATACATTAAATTGGTAAAATAAAAAGGAGATGTAAAAACATCTCCCTAATACATAAATTATCCATTATAATTTCATTGTAAAAACAATGGTAAAAACTGAAACTCATAGCTCATTATTCTGGAAACTATGTTTTCAGAATAATGAGCTATTTCATTTATTAAACTGTAGAACTTATTGTTTTTAATAATATCCCTTTTCACATAATAGATCATAACAATAATTTACTTCTTCATCAGTAAATAATTCTGCATATTGAGCTTTAACAATAGTCGCCTCCATTGTTAATTCAAGGACTCTCGCTTCTACTAATTTATTAAAACAATCCGATGTCCTACCTTTTCTAAAAATTTCCTGTGCAGTTCTAACTATTCCAAATCTATTTATTGTTTCTAAAAATCTTGTCATGTTACAACCATATTCTTTTTCTGCTATTTCACAACTCCCAATAACTTCCTGTTGTAATTTTTGCTCTAATGTTACCATTTTTACACTCCAATTAATATTTATTTTGCTAAAATAATTATAACATTAAATATACTCCATTTTAATAAAAACTTTGCTACCTATAAACAAATAGCAATCACTAGCTATTAATTCTATTACAGTTTGGTCCTTATAAATAAACAGCAAAAATATCTTTTCCATTCACACTTATATTTTCAGTCTTATACTCTTTATTATCTTTGAAATTATAGCTAGCTATTTTTTTTGTTTTTGTCTCTAGTTTAGAAGAAAAATAATTGTATATTCTTTGTTCAAACACTCTATTGCTTAACATACAATTATTTTTTTCATTTTTAATTATTCCATACAAATTAGCTAAATATATAAGTGGATTATCTCTATTAAACTGAATTATTTCACCATTAAAAATAATAGAAAATATAAACTCGTTTAAATCATTATTATTTTCCATATTCTTAAATAAATCATCAAATAAAGTATTACTTTCTCTAAGTAATCTCTTCAGTGCAAGGTCAATCATTGCAATATCCCAAGGACTTGATTTATCTAGAATATCCTCATCAATAATTTGGCATATTCTACTTACTAAAAAAGGATAACCGCTTGTATAATAATATAGTTTATCTGACAATAATTTTGTATCCATTTCTATATTATTTTCTTCGCAATATTCAATTAGCATTGTTTCTATTTCATCTGAATTAAAACTCATATCCACTTTAAAATTAACTGCAATATTCCATGGAGAATTTAACTTTACCTCTTCCCCTTCTCTAATCTTAATCTTAAGAGTTTTAACATCGTGCACTCCTGCAAGTATTACAGATTTAAATGTAACATCTTTCCCCTTATCTCTAAGCAAATATTTATTTCTAAGCATACCAAGGAAACTTAAAAATAATTGGTTATTGCTTGATTTATCTACTTCATCTATTATTAGTAAAACATCTTTATCTAAAGTTTTAATATATTTTGTAATTACCTTTGATAAATCACTTAAATTCTCAACATTAGTTCCCAAAAGCATTAGATTATTTGCAGATTTAATGTCTTCAAATTCAATACTATCTGCCATAAGCTCTATAAATTTTTTAGAAAATAACCTCTCATCATTAAAAATAATATCACCTAAGCCCTCAAAGCTTAAGGAAATAATTAAATAAGTGTCCTTTAAAAAGTTTTCAATTTCATTTATAGTAGTTGTTTTACCAAATTGCCTTGGTCTATTTATTGTAAAATAAAATTCGTTATCTATAAGTTCTTTTATTTTATTTATCTTATTTGTTATCTCAACCATATAATGTTTCCTAGAAACACATACACCTGTAGTATTAAATCTTTTTTTCATAAATATCTCCTATAAGGCATTAAAATATAGTACTTTTTGTTATTAATTTTAAACAACCTACCTATTATTATAAGTATAACATATAGCATAAGCCAACGATACTTCTAATATCATTGGCTTATTTATAAACATTTAATCATATTATTTTACTTATCTATTTGTATTATTCACATACTTTTACCTGGTAATTAGAATTTCCTATTTTCTTACTTTCAAACTCTATCCTTTTTTTTACAAGTACCTGACCCCTTTGTAATTTTAATTTTTAATTTTAGCTGACTGAATCACGCGTACCCTTTAGGGTGTATATTCAAATCTTCAATTATACAGCTATGCTCTTTAGTTTCAGAATTATAACAAATTCCTACTGCTAATACTTTTCTATCTTTATATTCTTTTCTAAATTTCTGTACATATTCTTTTTCCCTTATTTGCTTTATTGCATTTTCAGGAGTATCATCCTTTTTAAGTTCAACTATAAAAGGAATATCATTCTTTCTTAAAGGATGGAATGAAAAATCAGTATATCCTTTCCCGCTCTTTTCTTCGCGTTCAATCCTATAAGTGTCCCTTGCAGAAAGGTACGCCATATTTACTACGCAAGATAGACTGTTTTCATCATTATATTTAAGTATAGGTATTTCAGAGTTATGAACATCATGTAGTATTTCTATAATAGTTTCTATATCACCTTTAACGGTTGCCTTAAGCATCTTTCTTGAGTTTTCAACTATCTCAGAAACATAACCGAAAGATTCATCTGCTAAGGCTTTTTCAAACTCTAGCAATAATTCTTTGTTTGGAATTTTTAGATATCCGTCATAGTAGGATAAAAATCCAAGTATTATCATAGCTGAATAAATCTCTTTTTTAGTTTTTGGAGCATCTTGCCCCGCTCTAAATTCTTCTTTGATTATTATGTCAATTTCTTGTCCTGATACCATTTCTATAACATCATCACGAATCTCTAAAGTGTTATATTTAAGATACACCGCTACCTCATCCATGGCACCTGTATTTGTCCAATAACTTTCACAATTCTCATTTTCAAGAGCCTTTACAACTGACCTTGGGTTATAAACTTTAATTCCCTTTGCCGTGGTGTATCCGTTATACCAATTTTCTAATTCCTTAAAGTCCATTTCTCCATTTTCGCATAACTTCAAAACTTCTTCTTCTGTAAACCCAAAATATTGTCCAAAGATTCTATCTCTTAAAAATGTAAATTCATCAAACATATTAAGTGCACTGCCACTAGAATATTTTTTTATAGGAAGTACTCCTGTCATATAGCAAAGCGCTACATAAGGTTGATCCTTTAAAAGATTTCTTAAGAACTCTAGGAAGTCATTTTGATTTTCTACAAAAAGATTATTATTAAAAATATAATCCCACTCATCAAAAATGAATATAAACTTATCGCAAGTATCTCTAATCATAGTACTTAGATTAAAATAATCATTTGGATTAATATGAGGATATTTTTCTACTATATCTTTTTTCAAGGTTTCCCTTATCATTTTTATATAATCTTCATAACTATTTCCAATTTCAGATATATCATTAAATGATATATTTATTACGTTATATTTATTTAAATTATCATTATATCCACAAGCTTTGCTTATTTTTAAACTATCAAAAATATCCTTTGACTCTACAGACTTAGAATAATAAGCTCCAAGCATATGGGCAACTGATGACTTTCCAAACCTTCTTGGTCTTGTTATGCAAACATATTTCCCCTTAGTTGATATTCTATCATTAAGTAAAGCAATTATTTCTGACTTATCAACAAAATATTTTTCATCAAATAACTCAATATAATTTTCTAAAGGTTTATTTGTATTTAAATATATAGCCACGTTTCTTACCCCCATATTTATTATTAATTTATCAATAAGGAGGGCATATTTCCTTCCCCCCCATTGTAAATCCCCGTTTATCATTATGTCTATATTATATCCAATTTTAAAATATTAAACAACCTAACTACCTCCCCTTAGGTATTTTGGGTCGTGATCTTGTCTTACACGAAATTGCTAATATCTACTCCTAATTATTTGAGGAAATTCTCACAATCTTTTTCATACAACATTATTTTATTGAACAATTGAATCCCTCTCTGAAATCTCATTACAATTATATTGCACTAAAGAATATATATCACAATAATATCTTCATCATGTTAATATGGTATATATACATTGTAGGAGGTTTCTATGAAGAGATATATTCTAATTTTCCCATTATTTATATTCTCTATTGTAATATATATATTCCCTAAAGAAAGTGAATTTCCAAAGTCACTCCCCACTGTTTCAGTATTAGTTAATAATAACTCTTATAATACTATTACCGGGGAAGGAAGCTGGTTTGATCAAAAAAAAAGGTGGAAACAGTCACATTGGTTTTGTTGATGAAAAACTAACAATGAAGCAAAATTTATTGATGTAAAAAATCAATAGTAGATATTTAGAGTATTCTTCAATAACAACTTTAGATAAAAAAACTGCAATAAAGTTTTTAATAAAGTGGTCCCTATGTCAAGGACAGTTAGAAAAAAACGCCTAAAAAATGAATTGGAATATTTTTTATGGAAGATGTATGACAAGAAAGCACTGGTATTATACCGTTTGTAGGTATTTACCAGTGCTTTAAATTATATTGATATATAAAATTAGTTTAGCTAGATTTTAATCGGATATTCACCGGTTTCTAGATATTCGTAGTATTTATTTGGTGATAGCTTGGCCAAATTCCATTGATATCTATTGTT
>NZ_FNJM01000015.1 GCF_900104115.1 Clostridium gasigenes | reverse complement strand
TAAAGAACCTTCACCGTTGATATAATCCGTTATTGCTTTAATCTTAAGTTCATGTGAATAATGTTTATTTCTACTATTACTTATTAATCCATCCACTCCAAAAGCCTTATATTTACGTATCCATTCCTCAACCGAGAAGCTAGAAACTTGTAGTTGATAAGCTATTTGCCCTACACTTATTTTTCCTGATAAATACTCCTTAACAACCTCTATCTTAATTTCTGACAATATTTTAGTTTTTCTTTCCATAATAAAATGCTCCCTCTATATAAACAGTTTTTATTATTTCAACTGTCTACTATAAAGGGAGCATATCATAGTACTAGGTGAATACATTTTTATTATTTCTCCATTTATAAATTCATAATTTTCTTCACTATTTTTCCTTAACGTTTCATAATCTGCAAACAGTGATGTTACTGCTAATTCTTTCTCAGTATTAATAATAACCAACTCCATTTATTTAGATTTTTATAACTTTACTATATTAATTCATTTTACATCTTATAATATATTCTATATTATATACTACACTATTATTTTAACATCTAAACAATTAAAGGAATAGAATTTCTTCTATCCCTCTAATTATTATCTATACATACCTTATACTATTTTATTTTCCAGCCATTTACAACTACTTTTATAAATTAATTATATCCCTTGTATTTATTTCCCACAACAGAAAAAAGCTCCCATTATTAGAGCTTCCTTTAGTCACTATTTCACTTTCTAAATGTATGATACAAATAAACTAATTAATGACATCATTCTATAAAATAGATAGTCTATATGTTTAACACTAGTTATTTTAATTCTATTCTTTTCGTGGTGACGAATCTTGTAATCATTGCCTATATTCGTTAATTGTTTCATTTCAACATTAATCAACGCTTCAAATTCTGACGAACTTTCAGATGCTAATTTTATTAATTCTACTGCTGATGTTGCTTTCTTATCACCATAATATGTCTTTATTCTTTCAAATGCATCCCACAATTTTTCTATTGCTCTTTGTCTATCTTGCATTTTAACTTTTATAATATTTTGAATTGCTTCATCTATTAGCTGATTTAGTTCTTTATCATTTCCAGTATGACAATAATTCTTAACTAAAACCTCTAATTGCATAGGTAATATACGCTCTATTTCTCCATTATCACTTAATCTAAAAACAATACTATTTCTTTCAAACATTTTATTTATCTCACTTCGAAATTTTATTTTATTTTTCTCTCCATCACTAAACAATAATCCATATTGTCCATTTTTATAGTCTTGGATATTTCTCCAGCAAAACTCAATAAAATCTAGCAATGCATATTTATCAAAGTCACTACCTTCTTCCAACGAACCTATCCAGCCATTAAAATTCAACGTAAACATTGGTATAACACCTAATAATCTTTCTCGAAATTTACCCTTACTTAAACCTTTTATGTTATCATAATCATCTTTTTCTGGAAATTTTAGTGCCATTGCATTTTGATATTCAAAATACACACTTATTATTCCATTAAAAACATTTACTTGTATATCCTCTGTATTCGCTATTTTAATTCCATTTTCTCTATCGCTGAAATATTCTCTACTCATACATATCTCCTCCCTATAAACCACTTTTCACCATATAATATTATTCAAAGTTCAATAAAATCACAATTTCATTAATCTTAAACTACTTCTGTGTTAAAAAACTGCTCTGAGTGTAACACTCTAATCTTGTCCTCATTTACTCCAATAGACATAATCTTATTCTTGAAACAAATATCATCCCCCTCATCTCTATAATAAATATTCCAAATAGTATCTTTATTCACATTTTCCTTTATTCCTTTGAAATACGGCATATCAACATCACCTAAAGAATGACCTATAACTGATATTGACTTAACATCTTCTAACTTTTTGAAAAAACTTCTATTACACATAAGAAAATAATCAACATTTTTTAATGTTCGTTCATAGTAATTTGCTACTGCATTATATATGCTAGATTTTTTTTCATAATATTCTTCACTTGCTTCTTTAGCAACTTCTCTAAATTGCATCATTTTTTCTTTGTTCCCATGTCCAATTACCGGTTCTGTATCATCTTCATCAATAGAACCGTGGATATGTAAAATATTGTATTTGTCAACTTTATACATTTCTTCTAACAGTAATGTATAATTGAATGTTATGAATTTATTACTCGTATCTGCATCTATTACATCTGTTCTTATTGTTGTATCTATATCAATTTTCTTAATCCACGACATAACAAATTCATTCAATCTTTCAATGAATCCATACTGTTCTTGCCAATATTCATCTAAAGTGTCTTCAACCCCTATATCGCCCCCTTCTAGACCTAAATCCATATATTCTCCACCATCAATAATTGTTGCTTCATCTATATTTGAAAGATTAGTCTCGAAGTCTTTCCAAAGATATTCTTTTACCCACTCTTTTTTACTATCAATACAGAATCCATACATATTTTCTAAAGCTTCTAAATAACTCCAATCTTCTTCCTCTAAATAATCCCTAAAATCTCCATATAAAGTTTTCAATCCGTGTGCTAAATCAAATCCATTCCCAATAACAAATAAATTCATATATTTCCCCACCTCTTATCCCTATTATACACCATCTTATAATCATAATAAATTAGAAAGGTAGTATAACTATTACGTATAGTACCTTTTCACTCTGAACTATTTGGATTTTAACTATATTCCTAGTAAATATGTATATTAGCCTATTCTCAATCCCTATTATTATTATTACATTGCCACACCTCATATTCTATAACTCTTTTTCATTAATAAATGTACTATAGTTTATTACTACCCTCTTATCATACCTATGGCTAGTCCAATCTGTTGTGTTTATTACTATAAAGTCATTAATCTACTCACTCAAGTAATAATCTGTAATCTTTCTAACTTAATTATTGACTCAGTGCGTCAATATTATTAAATACTAGATAAAATTTTCTCATTCTAGATAAGTTACTTTTATCAAATCCTTTACTAAACTCTTTTGTTAATTCTTCTGATAAATAAATCAACAACTGCGAACCATATTCTGAACGTTCATCATTACCTTGCGCTTCACTTATTATTTTACCAATATTCCAATATTACTGAACTATATTACTTGTAATTATTTCACATAACAGAAAAAGAGTTAGCTTTAACACTAACTCTCAAATCTACTATACTATTTTAGTTGTCCCTAAATCAAAACCATATTCGTAAGCGTCAAATAATTAACGCCTAGATAGCCTTCCTTGAACTTGTTAAAATTATAGATAACAAGTAATAAGGAGGGCTATTTTAATTCTAAAAGAAAATAGTAAAATAGATTGGGAAGAAATAATGAATAAATTTTCTTCGTATAAAGGAAGTATTAATGAATTTTGCAAAGAAAATAATATTAAACAACACCAGTTATATCATCGTAGGAAGAAATTGGTTGCTAACTCTAATCCAGCGTTTCATGCTATAGCGTTAGATAAAGAGGCAGATGTGATCACTACTAAATCAAATAGTTCTGAGGTTAGCATTACTAAAGATATTAGGATAGAGATAGGTAAGGTTAATATTTATATACCGGCTAATGAAATAGCTGTGATTTCAGATATAATTAAGGAGTTAGCTGTATCATGTTAAATATAAATAAAGTAAATACTGTATACTTAGCCTGCGGCTTAACTGACTTAAGGAAAAGTATAGACGGTTTGGCAATGATTGTAGAGACCGAATTAAAACTAGATCCATTTGAAAAGGCATTATTCGTATTTTGCAATAAGCAAATGAATAAACTGAAAATCCTTCATTTTGATGAAGGATTTTGGTTATATTATCATAGATTAGAAAGTAATAGATTTAAATGGCCTATGACTAAAGACGAAGCATTAAAGATAAATAAAGATGAATTAAGTTGGTCGCTAAAATGTTATGAGATGAGAACAACATCTAAATATAAGCCAATAAAAGAAAAGAATTACTATTAAAAAGCTTGCGAAAAAATCAAAAATTTTAGCTATTAAAAGCTCCTCAACCTTTGAAAATAAAGGGTTTTGTGGTATGATATACCTATAAAAAAAAATGATTAGGTGAGAAAATGGATAGCTTAAATATGGCGAATCAACTTGATTAAAACACAAAATTATTGATTTCAAAAATGGGAAAAGAAATAGAATCAAAGGATAAGGAAATTAATAATTTGAAAAATGAATTAGCATATTTAAAAGGTCAGATTCTTAATAAAAATAAAAAGATATTTGGACAATCTAGCGAACAGGTAGATTCTAGCCAAATATCTATTTTTGATGAAGCTGAAAATAATACTGATCCAAAGGCTATCGAACCTACAATAGAAGAAATAACTTATAAAAGAGGTAAATCAACTAAAAATATAGGTAAAAAAGATAACTTAGCTCATTTAGAAAGAACAGTTATAGAACATAAGCTTGAAGAAACGAACGCAGTATGCAATAAATGCGATAGTCCTTTGGTAGTTATAGGAAGTAAGTCAAAGGAAGTATTAAAATACATACCAGCAAAACTTTATATAGAAGAACATATTACATATAGCTACGCTTGCAAACCTTGCGAAGCGGCAGATGGAATATCTAATATAGTTACGACTAACGCTCCTAGAACTTTACTTTATAAAAGCATGGCATCAAATGAGTTATTAGCTCATGTGATGAATTTAAAATATCACCACGCAATGCCTTTATATAGGCAAGAAAGTTATTTTAAAATGATGGGAGCTAACCTTTCTAGACAAAATTTATCTAATTGGACTATTGCTGCTGCTAGTGAATTTGGAGTTGTTTATGACATAATGCAAGAAGAATTACTAAAAACTCATTATATTCAAGCAGATGAAACAACATTGAAAGTTATAGACGCTAAGGGTAAGGAGTCGAAGTCTAAAAAATATATGTGGTTATATAAATCTGCTAATTCTAAATCACCAATTATTTTATATGACTACCAAAAGACTAGAGCTGGTTCCTGTCCTAAAGATTTTCTAAAAGGTTTTTCAGGATATTTACAAACAGACGGATATGCTGGTTATAACAGCGTAGAAAATATTAAAAGGTTCTACTGTTTAGCTCATATTAGGAGAAAATACCATGAAATAATAGTTCATTTAGATGAAGAAGCCCTAAAAAAATCACGTGCAATAATAGGGTTTAATTATTGTGAAAAACTTTATAAGATAGAAAAACGTCTCCGTGTAGAATATAGTAATCATGAAGATTATTATAAAAACCGTTATGAAATAAGACTTAAGGAATCAGCACCAATACTTGAAGAATTTATAGACTATGTAGAAAGAGAAATTAAAGACGCGCTACCGAGAAGTCCTTTAGGACAAGCGTTGGAATATAGTAGAAAACTTTTGCCAAATATGAAAATATTCCTAGAGGATGGGTCATTAGAAATAGATAATAACGGTGCGGAAAGAGCTATAAAGCCATTTGTCATCGGTCGTAAAAACTGGCTATTCTCTAGTTCTTCAAAAGGAGCAAAAGCAAGTGCTTCAATATATAGTATAATAGAAACTGCAAAATCTAACGGATTAATAGTTGAAAAATATTTAGTATATTTGATTGATACTTTATCAAACACAGAAATTAAAACCAGAGATACTTTAATAGCGGCAATGCCTTGGTCGAATGAACTTCCAAATGAGTTAAAGGTTCAAACTCGCAAATAAAAAACTACTAAGTTAATCAAATATTAAAGTTTAAACCCCAGTGATGGCAAGAATGCTTATTACTGGGGTTATTATATCATTTACTATTTACCAATTCTATACGTCTAATCTTTGACGCTTACGAATATATACATAGAGTTAGGAAGTATATTATATCTTCTCATTCAATACTTAGAGTTTAAATTAACAGTTTATCTAAGTTAAATAAGTAGCTAGTTATTTCTAAGAAGAAGATCAGATACACAAAGTTTTTTACAGCCTCATTCTATACGTCTAATCTTTGACGCTTACTATAGAATTAACTATACTGCTAAAATAAAAGTCGAAATTTATTCAAAAAAGCATCTCGATATATTATCAAGACGCTTAAAATATTATGAATTGTTATTTCTTCTTAACTCATTTCTACACATTTTACATTGATGTTTGTATTTATTGTTCCCTTTCGAATCTTTTCCACTCTTTTCAAATTCTTCTATAGTTTTTTCAACATTGCATATAGTACAAACTCTTAATGTATTTTCAACATCTAAAGCAACTTCTTTGTTTTCTTTTTCTTGTAATTTTTTAAGTTCTACAGTTTCTTTTGCTATTAGTTTTTCTTTCTCTCTTTCTTCTTTTACATTTGCCTTCTCTTCAATCGCCTTTTCTTTATCTAATTGCTTTTGATTTAATTCTTCTGCTCTATATAGTCTTTCTTTATATCTATTTAATTTACCATCAGCATCAACTCTACCAACTATAACTAAGTCTTCAAATACCTTAATAGCTTGTCTGCAATTCTCTATCTCACTATTATAATTCTTCTCTTTTCTATATATTATATTTAATCTATCATAAGGGTGTGAACCATCAAACCCTAAGTTAATAGCTTCATTATATTTGATCTTAGATTCCTCTATTTTTCCCATGTTCTCAAGTTCCATTGCTAACTTATTTGTTTCATAAGCAATATTCCAATTTATTTCTTTTAACTTTCTCTCTTCCTCAACCCTTTTTTTCTCTTCCTCTTGTCTTATCATCTTTTCCCTTAACTCTTGAACTATATCACCTTTTAAATGTATTGCTAATGTTGTATCCTTATAATTGATATTTTCAATCTTGATTAGGGATACCCTAACATCTTCATAACATTTTAATTCTAGTGCAGTTTCTTTACTTAAATATCCTAAATGTATTTTTCTTACCTCATTGTTAACACTATAAATCATAGAAATTTTTCTAGCATTAGTATCATACTCATTAGTAAAATCATTCTCAACCTCTAGTTTAAACTTTAAACCTTTATAATTATTTAATGATTCTATTATTTCATCAATGTTTTCTTGCCTATAATAACATCCTACTACCCTATCTTCTCTTAATACCTCGTATCCCTCTATCTGCTCTTTTTCAAACGTGAAAGTATATGTACTATTCCAAGTGATTATTTTACTTTGTAATTCATCCCCATACTCTATTACTTCATATTCTGCCTTTGCTTTTTGTGGCACATTATTTTCATAACTACTCTCATATCTAATATCATAGTCCGTATTATTTGATTCACTAACATACACTAACTTCTTATTTTGACCACTTATGTAAAGTGCATATATTATATTACCGATACCTGCAGTAAATAGGAATAAAATTATATGAACAAATAAACTTTGCTTTTTTCTATTATTCCCATTATTAACATTATTATTATAATTCATATAGCTATTACTTTTTTTTGTATTCTTACTATTTGAACTAACTAAACTATCTACTGATACCGTTGTTTTATTATATACTTTGTTGTACATAGCCTTTTTAGGATCATTTATTAATCCCATACCTTTTTTTCCGTAAAGTGGATTAACACTTTTCTTAACCGCTCTTTTCACTTTTCCAGTTGTTCTAGCCTTTACTCTCTTTTTAAAATTAGGAGTTCTCACACCAAATTTCATTTACTTCCCCCATTTCAACACAACATATTTATGCTTTTAATATATTAATCTTTCACATAATTGTAACATTTTATACTACTTATTACAATTTAAATAACCTTATACATTTACTTGTCTAGTATTTTTCCACAAAAAAGAGTCGGTACTTCTACCAACTCCAAATATCATTATTGATTTACTATGTCATATGCTTCTATTACGCTTTGGATTTCTTTTCTAACCACTTCATAAGCATCGTCCTGGTCTTCGTACTTACTTATAGGTTTACCATCTTTCGGGATGCATTTTAATTTTTTCAATTTACTATTTAGCCAGTCACAAGGTTTTAATATAACAGGAATTACAACTGCTTCATTATTCTTATGACGTTCTAAAGCTCTTTTCATTTCTATACTAAAACAATACTCTGACACAAGAAAATCTGTACTAACCAAAAGTACTATAATGTCTGCACTCTCTAACTCTCTTGATATTGATTCATCCAATGTAGATCCCGCCAATATACAACTATCATCCCAAGTTTCTATTTTCTCATTTCGTTTTAACATTATTAACGCATTCGATAGCTTTTTTTTCATATCTTCATTTTCATGGCTATATGATAAAAAAACTTTCAATTTTCTTTCCATACTATTCTTACCTCTCTCGTTCAGCTTATTATCAGCTCTTATTTTACTTATATCTACAATATTACTATATTCTTCAGTAGAGTCAGACTTTATTCTTACCTCATCCATTTTGATATATTCTTCATTTAGTTTATACAAAATAGTAGAATGGCGTCTTAAAGGTGCTAATTTGAAGCTACTTTCACATTCTTCGCATTCAAACTCTTCCTCGTTTAAACTTGTATCAATAGCACATTCTTCTTTACAATTTGGACATAAGCACAACTGTTTCTCTATTACTAGATTATATTTCCTTAAAAATTTAAAATAATCATTAGATTCCTCACATGATATTCCACAATACACTGCAAATTTATCATACTCCAATGACTCTGTCTCCACATAAGATAAATTACTTAGCCATACTTGTAATTTGTGGTATAGTTGTGCATTCATACTCTTTATACTTTTTATATCCATATTCAAAATCCTTTGCTTCAAAATTTTTATAAAAATGCATATACAAATAATCACTACTATTTGTATTATATCTAACCCTTAAGTACCTATCATCTTCAACCCAAATAACCTTTATTTCCGATACTTTATTAGAGTTCTTGATAGTATCTCTTAATGCTCTGTACGTCTCAGAAGTATAGATAGTAGCTCTATAATTTTCTCCTTTAACCTTTGCACTTACATTAGTACCATCACTAAACCTTAAATAAGTTACCCATCCATCTATACTTTCTTTTCTAATATCTCTATTATTTAGTATATCTGTTATTAATACTTGATCAAAATATTTAACTATGTGAGATTTTATATCAAAAATATTATTTTGTTTCGCACGCTCTTCTATCTTTTTTATATTCAATTGCACTTTACTATTTCTTGCAAATTCTTCTATAAGATTATCTAGTTTTTCGCTCCTTGAAGACTTTATCTTTTTGTATATTTGAATATATAAATCTTCTGACATATTATATAGCGAGGTTTTATGTTCAGTATTATACGCATTGAACTCTAATTTAAACATATCCACAATTATATCAATATATTTCTCATATAGGCTCTCTGGCTTATATACATCCTTTATAAGATTCATTTTTGGATAAACCTTACAAACAACTATTTGTTTTAACAAATCTACTTCTACTGGAATATAGCTATGTTCAGTGATTAATTCTTTTTTGCTATCATATCTTTTAATCATATATGCAAAGATCATTTTTATTTTACAGACCTTAGTTGTCATAGGATTTATTATACTTTTACATGCCACTAATTCTAACTTAGGATCATCGTTGCTTAAAATTGTTGTAGCTATTTTATTGAAATCGCAATTTTCCCCATATTTTTTTTCAATAATACAATACAGTTTTTCAACATCTAATATATCTTTATCCAAACTAAATATCTTATTTACATAAACATCTTTTTGTTGTCCATAGAAAAGCTCCTCAAATAAATATTCATTTAGTGTTCTTTTAGTAAGCCGTTTTTCTGTTACAAGTTTAGATAAATAATCATATACATTACTTTTATTCTGAAAATCACTTTCATCTAAATCTTTCGCAAATTTTTTCAAAGATTTCTTTGTTATATTGTTCGTAATAAAACTATCTAACATAAATACTATAATAATCTCCCCCCTTCTATCTATAGTTATAATTTTACATTATAACTATAATTTTTACAACTAATTACCTATTTACTATTCTTCTAATCTCTCCAGTATTTTTCCTTGAACTGATGCAGTTCTTTGAAGATTGGCTTTTTTCTAAATTTTCTGCTGTGAAAAATATAATCCTCTAAAATATAAATACTCATTTATTTTATCTCCTTTATTTAACTATGCTATTTGAGCAACTCCATAACGTTCTAACTCTCTAAGTGCTTTGCTCAACTCTATCTCACCTTTCATATCACTATATTGTTTTAGTGGCACTTCCTCAACTGCATTCAATTTCTTAATCATTACAATTGGAAAATTCATTTCACTATTGTAGTATTCTTGAATTAACATATATCTCATTGTTTTAGCACTAAAGAAATTTGAAGCTTTTTTATTTTTGGATTGCTTCTTAAAATTATTTACCACATTTCTTACTAATTGTTCGTCTGCTAATCATAATATTTCTTTATCAAATTTTGACTTATCTATATCTAGTTTATCTATATTTCTTACTAGTCTGACATTAGTATGATTATCTATCTTAGATGCTTTACTTTGTTTTATTGATTCTAATTTTTCTAACTTTGCAGTAACTTCACTTATATCTATTTGCCCTATTTCAATTTTGTTTCCGTTGCTATCTATTCCAGTATTCAATTCATTAGTTGAATACCAATATATATTTTTCTTTCATTGCTTCTCAGTATATTGAAATACTAAATTTGCTTCCCTCAGTTCCTTAATAACCTTATCAAAGGTGTTAATACTTAATTGACTATCTTTAAGGATTAAATCTTTACTTAATCTAAAGTTAGGTATGTTTGAATAATATTGAATCTGAAAATATACAGTCTTTGCATTGTTAGATAATCTTGAATTGAATAATATTGAATTGTAAGCTTTTGTATATCCGTCAATAGTCATTAAGTCCACGTCCTTCGTCATTCTTCGTCAAGTTATAACTCAATACTATCATCTTAGTTAAACTTCGTTAATGTGGTATAATAATACTAAGAAATAAAGATAGCTAATGACTTTGGAGGTTTTTAGATATGACTAGTAAGAATAAAAATGATTTAAAAAATAGAAAAAGATATACTGCATCTTTTGATTTAAAACTATTTGATGCTTTAATGACTCACAGTAAAGAAACTGAAGTACCATTTAGTGAATTACTTGATAGATGCTTAAAGATGTACCTAGAAGAAAATAACTTGATTGATAAAGAGTAGGTTTTACTTGCTTTTTTTTTATATAAAAAATATAAAATGATATCTTTAATAAAAAGTGTGCTCTGCACTATTAAATAGTAATATTCTTATTATGTACCCCAAAAATTGTGGGGCTAACAAAGTAAAATCACTGTTAACGTTATATAATATTGGCTTATCTAAAGCTTTGTTTAGATACACAATTTTTGGGGTCCTAAAATTCCCTTGAAATTTGAACATAATAAAAAGCCACCCACCTAAAGCGACTTTTTATTTGTATTAACTATACAATTTTCATACTTCCTTAAACTATTTTAGTTGTCCAATCCTCACAATTCCATGTTTCTGTTATTATATCTCTATAGAATTCTGGTTCATGGGATACTAGTAATATTGTACCTTTATATGCTATTAATGCTTGTTTTAATTCCTCTTTTGCATCTACATCTAAATGATTAGTAGGCTCATCGAAGATTAATATATTTGTTTCATTGTTTAATATCTTGCAAAGTCTTACTTTTGCTGCTTCTCCACCTGATAAAACCATTATTTTAGATTCTATTTGCTTTGTTGTTAATCCACATTTAGCAAGTGAGGCTCTTATTTCATATTGTGTTTTTCCTGGAAACTCTTGCCATATTTCTTCCATGCATGAGTTTGTGTTTCCTGATTTATCCTCTTGTTCAAAGTATCCTATGTGTTGATAATCTCCAAGTTCCACTTCTCCACTTAATGGTTTAACTTTTCCAAGTAAACTTTTAAGTAGTGTAGATTTTCCTAGTCCATTTGCTCCAACTAAAGCTATCTTTTGACCTCTTTCCATAGCTAAGTTAAGTGGTTTTGTTAATGGACTATCATATCCTATAACTAAATCTTTAGTTTCAAATATAACTTTTCCCGCGGTTCTTGCTTGTTTAAATCTAAATTCTGGCTTTGGTTTATCTTTAGATAATTCTAAAACATCCATTTTATCAAGTTTCTTTTGTCTTGATTTAGCCATATTAGAAGTAGCTACATTAGCTTTGTTTCTAGCTACAAAATCTTCAAGCCTTGCAATTTCCTTTTGTTGTTTTTCAAAAGCTTGCTCATGTCTTTTTTTATTATCTTCATATAATCTCATAAACTCAGTATGATCACCTACATATCTAGTAAGCTTTCTTTCTTCAACATGATACACTAAGTTAACTACTTCATTTAAGAATGGAATATCATGAGATATTAATATAAATGCATTTTCATAACTTTGCAGATATCTCTTAAGCCATTCAATATGTTCTTCATCTAAATAGTTTGTAGGCTCATCTAAAAGAAGTATGTCAGGCTTTTGAAGAAGTAATTTACCTAAAAGAATTTTTGTTCTTTGTCCACCAGATAAATCATCTACATCCTTATCTAACCCAACACCTGATAGCCCAAGCCCCTTAGCAATTTCTTCAACCTTAGGATCAATTACATAAAAACCATTATGATCTAAAAGATCTTGAATAGTAGCTGTTCTTTCAAGCATTTTATTAAGTTCTTCTTCTTTAACTTCCCCCATTTTTTCATAAAGAGAGTTCATTTCAGCTTCTAAATCAAATAAATATTTAAAAGCATCTCTTAATGCATCTCTTACACTTTGTCCCTTTACTAAAGCTGCATGTTGATCCATGTATCCAACTCTAACATTATTTGACCAAACTACTTTTCCTTCGTCTGGCATAAGCTTATCTGTTACTATATTCATGAAAGTTGATTTACCTTCACCATTTGCTCCAATTAACCCTACATGTTCACCTTTTAAAAGTCTAAATGACACGTCTTCAAAAATAGCTCTGTCACCAAAACCATGATTCATATTTTTTACTAATAAAACACTCATATTTTTCCTCCTATAATCAAACGACAAAATAAGGTGCAATTTAATATCACACCTTATTTATTATAAACTATTATGTCACAAAATAAAGATATTTTTTCTTTTACTATATCTATTTTTGAGATACCTTAATACATATATTCCTTTACATCTTCACAAATAGATATTTTTAAAGGCTTATCTTCTAATACTTTTTTATACGAACATAAAAATTCATTTAATTCTAAATCAGCTAAATCAATTTTTCCTGAGCTTTTTAAAATTACATTTTCACTTTCAACATATATACTCACATTGTTTTTTTCATTTTTAATGTAGTATGTGCTTACAGCTTTTACTTCCATTCTTTCTTTATATTTCTCTTGGAATCCCATTGCTTTTCTTGCTTTTTCATAGCTGTTTGGATCAGCTTGTATATTATTTAATCCCATGTCTTTAAGCTGCTTTTCAAAGGCTCCTGTATCTAAACCATATCGCTCCATAAGTTTAGTTTGCATTTTTAAAAATCTATCTTGAGATATATTATTTTCTTCCATATATAATGTTATTTGTTTTGTGAACTCAGACATATTTAATTTTCCCTCTGCCATTTTGTAATATAAAGAGTACATGTATGCTTCAATTTTATCTATATCCTTATCCATATCTTTTTCATTAGCTTTATTTTTAATTTGATTAAAATCTATTACTTTATCCATTTAAAACATCTCCCTAATTATAAAATAAATCTTAGTATCATTATACAATACTAAGATTTATTATTCCATATTCTTAAAAAACTATTACTATTCCTTATTTTTTTATTAATCTGTTCCTATGGCTGTCCAAACTTTATTATAAAGTTCTAACTCTTCTGTGTTTAAATGTTTATATACTTCACATTTATCCATAACTTCTTTTGGCATATAAGCCCCTGGATTATTTTTAACTTCATCTGATTGAGCTTCCATTGCTCCTTTATGCGGAGTTGTATAACCAATTTCTTCTGCTATTTTTAATGCATTTTCTTTTTCACTTACAAAATCAATAAATTTTTCTGCTACATCTTTATTATTTGCATTAGTTGGTATTGCCCATGAATCTAACCAGAAATCTGCTCCCTCTTTTGGAACTATATATTCTAAGTTTTCATTTTCATCTGCAAGTGTTAACCCTTCACCTGACCAAATCATAGCAATTGCAGCTTCCCCTTGCTTCATTATATCCATAACATCATCCGCACCATATTTTAAAACAAGAGGCTTTTGATCTATTAAAGATTGTTTTGCTTCCTCTAATTCTTTAGGACTTGTACTATTTATTGAATATCCTAATCTTTTTAAAGCCATTCCAATAGTATCTCTTTGTGAATTTAATAAGAAAATTTGCTTTTCATATTTTTTATCCCACATTATATCCCAACTATCCACTGGATCTTTTACTAAATCTTTATTATATACTATACCAATTGTTCCATTCATATAAGGAACTGTGTACTCATTATTTGGATCGTATGGTTTTGCCAAATCATCTTCATTCATTTCTTGTAAATTTGGTATATTTTCTTTATTTAATTTTTGAAGCTTCCCTTCTTGAATTAATCTGTCAGCCATGTTATCTGAAACTAAAATTGCATCATATTCAACCTTTCCTGAAGTTGCTTCTATGTACATAGTTTCCATTTCATCGAATTTTTTCTCGTTTACTTTTACATCATACTTTTCTTCGAATTCCTCTATTACTCCGTCTGCAATGTTTTCTCCATAGTTTAAAATATTAATTGTAGTTTCATATTTTTTTCCACAACCTACAAATAAAGATGTTCCTAAAACCATTATTGACAATAAAGCAGTAATTTTAAATATTTTGTTCATTTGTTTGCTCCCTTTTAATTGTATTTTTTATTTATTAATAAACATTATCATTTATTATATAGTTTATTTTGAAATTTGAAAAGTATAAATTTAACAGAATATATTTCTGAACTCTTTAAAATATTATATTTTTATAACTTTTAAACTTATTATTGCAAATAGAACATTTGTTCGCTATAATTATTTTATATTACTGGAGTTAAGTACTTCTAACCTTCAATTTACATGACATTTTAAAAAAACTTCAATTGAAGATAGGAATCACTTTATAAATCTATAAAAATAAGGGTGATTAATTTGAATATAAACGAAAAATTACAAGTATTATCTGCTGCTGCAAAATATGATGTGTCTTGTTCTTCTTCTGGATCTAAACGTAAAAATAAAAATAATGGACTTGGTGATGCTTCATCTAATGGTATTTGCCATAGTTTTGCTGCTGATGGTAGATGTATTTCTCTTTTAAAGATACTACTTACTAATAATTGCATTTATGATTGTAAATATTGTGTTAATGGTTCTTCAAAAGATATTGAAAGAGCTATCTTTTCACCTGAAGAGGTTGTTTCTTTAACAATAAATTTCTATAAACGTAATTACATTGAAGGTTTATTTTTAAGCTCTGCTATATTTAAATCTCCAAACTATACTATGGAACTTTTATTATCTGTTGTTAAAAAGTTAAGACTTGAAGAAAACTTTAATGGTTATATTCATCTTAAAGCAATTCCTGGGGCTGATGATATTTTGATTAAAGAAGCTGGCGAATTTGTAGATAGAATGAGTGTAAATATAGAACTGCCTTCTTCAAGTAGCCTAAAATTACTTGCACCTCAAAAGACAAAGCATGCAATACTAGCACCTATGAATCTTATTAAAAATAATATTATTGAACATAACTATATGAAGAAAACAATAAAATCAACTCCACTATTTGTTCCTGGTGGTCAAAGTACTCAATTAATTATTGGAGCGACCCCTGAAAGTGATTATAAAATCTTGAACCTTTCTGAAAATCTTTATAACACTTATAATCTTAAAAGAGTTTATTACTCTGCTTATGTTCCTGTTATAAAAGATAATAATTTTTTGCCAGACATTACTCATCCACCTCTTGTTCGTGAGCATAGGCTTTATCAAGCTGATTGGCTTTTAAGGTTTTACGGGTTTAAAGCTGAAGAATTATTGAAAAATAAAGATGATAATTTTGATTTGAATTTTGATCCTAAAACATCTTGGGCTTTAAATAATATTGATAAATTTCCAATTGAGGTTAATAAAGCTTCCTATGAAGCTCTTCTTAGAATTCCTGGTATAGGGGTAATATCTGCAAAAAGAATTGTTATAACAAGAAAAATTCACACACTAAATTTTGAGGATTTAAGAAAGCTTGGAATTGTCCTTAAACGTGCCCAATACTTTATAACTTGCACCGGCAAATATTATGGTGATGTTTCCTTTGATGATGAAAAGATTAGAAATAGACTGCTATATATGGATAAGCCTTCATTAGATAAGCAAAATTCATCACAACTTTCATTTTTTGATGATATTAAACCTAGTAGTAGCGGTATAATATTACCTGAGAAAAAGAAAATACTTTTACCTAAAGATACCTATACTTCCACTACTGGACAGTTTTAAGAGAGGAGATTTTATTTTGATTATATATTTTTACGATGGAACTTTTGAAGGTTTGTTAACTTCTATTTATGATGGGTTTTATGCTAATACCCCACCAAATATTATCTCTACTAAATATGAACACGAAGTAGATTTTCTTTCTGAAGTAGTTAATATAGAAACTGATACTATAAAATATAAAAAAGTACAAACCTCTATAGTTACTAAAATTGATCCACTTTGCTTAAACAAATTATATAATGTGTTTTTATCAAATAAAGAAAATAAGGGCATGTTATGCTTTAACTATCTTAAATTAGCTTTTAAAATTGGACCTGACATACACAAATATCTTCATAATGATTTAGTAAAATCTATTGATAGTATAAATAAAAAAGTTTCTCTTGAATCACATAGGTTTACAGGATTTGTTAGATTTTCTTATATTAACGATAAATTTCTTTATTCTTCAATTGAGCCAGATAATAATATATTAGAATTTATTTCACCACATTTTCAAAGAAGATTTCCAGGTGAATATTGGATTATCCACGATATAAATCGTGGACTTGCTTCAATTTATAATACAATTTCCTGGGAAATTGTCGAAATGGATATGGAATCCTATAACGAATTAAAAAATTATACAGATGGCTTCCATGACCTTTGGAAAGACTATTTCACTTCAGTTACAATAAAAGAAAGAGCAAACCCTAGACATCAAAAAGGTCAAATGCCTAAACGTTATTGGAAACATCTTACTGAAGTGAAATAATAATTTGCTTAAATAGTTGCTATAGCTTCTATTTCTATAACTGAATCTTTTGGTAATCTTGCTACTTCCACACAGCTTCTTGCCGGTTGATTTTCCTTAAAGTACTCTGCATATATTTCATTTACAAGCGCAAAATCATTCATGTTTTTAACAAATACAGAAACTTTAACAACCTTATCTAAACTAGTTCCAGCAGCTTCTAAAACAGCCTTTACATTTTCTAAAGATTGTCTAGTTGCCTTTTGTATATCCATAACTAGTTCTCCAGTTACTGGATTCACTGGAATTTGTCCTGATGTGAAAATAAAATCTCCAACTCTCATTCCTTGTGAATATGGTCCTATTGCTTGTGGTGCATTATTTGTTGAAATAATTTCTCTTTTCATAACTACACTTCCTTTGTATATTTATTTATTTTTAACACATACTAACTACAAATAATTAATAAGGAGGTCTTTACTTTGAGTAAAAAACCCCAAAAAAACAATACTAACATTAATAACAAAAATTTAAAAAATGCATCTCCTGAACCTAATGACGGTGTTTTTATAGATAATTCTCCTAAGGATAATTTTTCTACTAATGGCACCGTTCGATACGGGGAAGAAGCTGATAACTGCGATATTTAATTAGCTTCTCCCATAGGTCCTAAAATTCTAGAATTGTTTTTGATTATCTTTTTAAGGTCCAATACTTCTCTCCTTTTCAAAAACAATTCTAGTTAGATACAAAAACCAATAGACTATTTATATTAAAACTATACGCTCTTTTCTTTCCTTCTGCAATATTCTATTGAAATAACAATTATAATTTAGCATTTTTTTGGATTTATTGGATTAACTATTTATGTCATCCCTCAAAAGTGGTAAAATTATATATTATATGAATAAATAATTTTTTAAAAAGAAATTCATTTATCATAGTTACACAAGATATAAAAGGAGCGATTAAAATGAGTAAAGATGTAAACATTGATTGGAGTAAACTTACTTTCGACTATATTAAAACTGATTACAGATATTTGTCAATTTGGAAAGATGGTCAATGGGACGACGGAAAGTTAGCTGAAGATAATATGCTAACAATAAGCGAGGCTTCTACTGCTCTTCATTATGGGCAACAATGCTTTGAGGGACTTAAAGCTTATAGAACTAAAGATGGAAAAATACAATTATTTAGACCAAATAGAAATGCTGCAAGAATGAATGACAGTAATGCGAAGTTATTAATGCCTGAAATCCCTGAAGAAAAGTTCATTGATGCTTGCATGCAAGTTGTTAGAGCTAACGAACATTTTGTTCCACCTTACGGAACTGGAGCTACTCTTTACCTAAGACCATTTATGATAGGTGTTGGAAATAACATAGGGGTTAAACCAGCCTCAGAATATATTTTTTCAGTATTTTGTATGCCTGTTGGCCCATATTTTAAAGGTGGACTTGCTCCATGCAACTTTATAATTTCAGATTATGATAGAGCTGCACCTCAAGGTACTGGTGGACAAAAAGTTGGTGGAAACTATGCAGCTTCAATGCAACCACATAAAATAGCAGCTGAAAAAGGATTTACAGATTGTATTTACTTAGATCCAGCTACCCATACAAAAATAGAAGAAGTAGGTGCTGCAAACTTCTTTGGAATAACAAAGGATAATAAATTTATTACACCAATATCACCTTCAATTCTTCCAAGTATAACAAAGTATTCATTAATTGATATAGCTAAAGACTACTTAAATCTTGAAGTTTTAGAAAGGGATGTATTGGCTGATAACCTTAGTGAATTTAAAGAAGCTGGTGCTTGTGGCACTGCTGCTGTTATAACTCCAATTGGTGGAATATCTTATAAAGATGAACTTCATGTGTTCCATAGTGAAACTGAAGTTGGTCCAATTGTAAAAGAATTATATAGAATTCTTTGTGGCATTCAATTTGGAGATGTAGAAGCTCCAGAAGGTTGGATCTACAAAGTTTAAGTAAATAAAAAAGGTTAAGTTTTCAACAAATGAAAACTTAACCTTTTGATTTTATTATATATGTATTTTATTTTTTATCCTTAGTTATATAATAGTACGGAAGTGCTACGAACACTACTCCACCTATAAAGTTACCTATAGATACTACAATTATGTTATAAGCGTAACCTGCTAAAGTCACTTGCGCAGGATCAATCATCCAACCCATTGCAAGCATTCCCATATTAGCTACACTATGTTCAAATCCTGCTGTTATAAATGTAAATAAACACCAGAATATCATTAATATTTTCGCTGTTTCTTCTTTTAACTTATACGTCATCCATACAGCTAAACAAACAAGTATGTTACATAATATACCCTTTATTAAAAGAGGCATAAATCCTATCTCAATTTTAGAAATTGAACTACTTACTATAAAATCTCCAATATAAGAGTTAGCTCCACTAGCAAGTCCAGCTTGCACGAATAGTGTAGCACCAATTACTCCACCTATTATATTACCAATCCAACTACCAAACCAAATAGTTAAAGCATCTTTCCATGTAACTTTCTTTTCTAGTCCACCAAGTGTCATTATCATAGCATTACTAGTAAATAAATCTCCACCAGCCATTAAAACTAAACTTAAAGCAACACCAAATGATAATCCCATTACTATTTTATAATTTGCTGAACCACCATGCTTCATTATTCCACCAATAGTATAAATAAGCATAATACCAAGACTTACAAATAAACTTCCAATGATTGCACTAGTTAAATATCTAGTTTTTCCTTTTTTGTATAACCCAATTTTAACTTCTGCTGAATGGGCTATTTTATCAATTTCATTACTGTACATTTACATCCCGCCTAACTCAAGTATATTTTCTTGTTATGTTTTTAACAATTCCTTATATATAATACAACCTTTTATGGAATTTTTCAATTAAAATTGGGAGTTCGACCTTCTTAACTCTTTTAAAGCTCCCTATTTTTAATATACTTATCTAAAATACAAGAATACTGACTTGTTATTTATTTGGAGATGTCTTAATTAGTACATATTACCCTATTTATTTAATAGACCCTATTTCATCAAATGGATATACTCTAAAAGATGCACTTCCTTCAACTTGATTACAGTCAATAAGTCCAAACTTTCTACTATCTCTACTTACAGCTCTGTTATCTCCAAGTACAAATACCTTACCTTCTGAAACTGTAATTGGAAGTTTAAAATCGTTACTTATAGTTTCACCTTTTGCATAAGGTTCATCTAGTTTTTCATTATTTAAATATACAACTCCATCTCTTATATCAACTTCATCTCCGGAAACTCCAATAACCCTTTTTACTAATCTATTATTGTTATTATTTTTCTTACCAAGTATTGATTTTATATTCTCCATAGTATCTTCAATAATAGTTCCCCTTTTACAATTCTCAAGAAATATAATAATGTCTCCCCTTTTAGGATCACTAAAGTTATAATTTAATTTATTTACTATTAGATGTTGTCCATCATGTAATGTATTATCCATAGAACTTTGTTCTACTTTTACATTTGCCAAAACCTTACTATTAACTACTGAAACTATACAAATTGCTACTAGCACAGAAAAAATTCCACCTCTAATTTCCTTCATTATATTTTTATTCTTAATCATTAATATGCCCTCCCTATAAAATAATTAACTCTTCACTCGTAACTTATTAGTTACCACATATTATATTAATTATATCATATCAATTCAATATTTTTACATATCTATGTTAAATAATAAGCCTTAGGCATAGTAAACTAACTAACCTTAATTGCACATATAAAGTCAGCTTATCTAAATGATATAAAGTAGTCCAGGTTTTGCTGAAAAATAAAAAAATTAGAGCCACTTTAATAATGTGGCTCTAATTAATTAAATCTAGTTTAATTTAGTTTTTAACGATAGCTAGTTGCTATTGCAGTTTTTAATATTTTAGGATCACGTTTATATGGAGTTACTGGACATATTTCTTTATTTACTCCAAGTAATTTATATACTGCCATTCTAGCTGCACGAACTGAATATTCTTCTGTAAATACCATATCTTCTGCTATTTCAACAAATTGACTTATCATTGCAAAGTTTGTAGATCCTTTTGGCACAACTTCTGGACGATCTGACATTGCTCTTGGTTGGAAGTGTGAATCTATATAAGGCATCATACATGGAATTACATTTATAACACTTTCCTTTATTTCATCTTTCTCATTTTCAAAGTGTAAATGATGTAATAGTTCAGTCATCATTTCTTCACCAGTACAATCTCTCATTGGTTTCTTTACAAAATTACCTTCTTTTTCTGTGAACAATCCATATCCCCAGAATATTGTAGTATCTAAAGGTTGATTTTTAAAATGTGGTTGAGCTGCAACTACTATACTCATTAACCAATTAGAATCTTTAAATGTCATTAAAGCTCCACTACCTGGTATATTACCTGATAATTTTTCAAGTTTCTTTAATAATTCATTTCCTTTACATGTAACAGTAAAGCTTTCCCAGTTTGTTTCTTCTGGATGATTAAAGAATGGCTCTGGGTTTCCAAGTCCTGGTTTTTTAGCCGCTACTTTTTCCCATAGTTGTCCAGATATTGGTTTACTTGGGTCATATTCTGCCGGTGTAGTAAGATCTCCAAGTGTTGCACAATCTGTCATACAACCATTAGTCATAATACATATATCACCATTATTTAATGTAATTAATTTTTCTTCTCCATCATGATCACAATGAATTGCAGTAACAGTAATACCATCACCGTCTTTAAAATCTAAATCTGTTACAGTACATTTAATACTGAAATCTACATTTGCTTTATCTAAATACTCTTTAATTGGAAGAATAACAGAGTCATATTGATTATATTGAGTACGTGTTACCCCTTCTAAAGTTTCTATACGTGGGAATTCAAATATCATTCTTTCCATATAACGTTTGAATTCAAATAAACTAGACCACTTTTGGAAAGCAAATGTAGTTTGCCACATATACCAGAAATTTGTTTCAAAGAAATGTGGAGTTGATTTGAACCATTGTTCTATAGTCATATTATCTAGTTTTTTCTCAGGTGTTACCATAAGTTTTCCTAAAGTCATACGATCCTTATTATTAAATCCCATACTTGTTACATCTTGAATTATTCCAAATTTATCTATTAAACGAGCTTGTGCTTTTGTAGGATGTTGATGATCAAAATTTAATATTTCCTCTGTTACGCTTTTTTTATCATCTTCAATAGATGGAATTGTAGAAAATAGTTCCCAGAAGTTTTCATAAGTTTCTTCATTAAGCATTCTACCACCACGACATACAAAACCATTTGCTACATTACCAGCTCCATCATTACTTCCGCCTAAAATATTCATACCTTCTATTATATGTATATTTTCGCCCTTAAAGTTACAATCTCTTATAAGATAAGCTGCTCCTGCTAGTGATCCTAAACCACCACCTATAAAATAGGCTTGTTTTTCTCCATAATCTCTAAAAACAAAAGTGTTTTCTTTAATTTCTTTATTTTCCTTACATTTTTTATTTGTGTATATTGCAGCCGCTGCTGCTGTTGCTCCCACTAATGCACTAACCATTAAAAATTTATTATTTGTCTTTTTGCTTACCATATTAAATTCCTTCTTTCATAATATATTCTCTCCGTGTTCTTAATATAGTATAAAAAATTGTATTTGTAATTATACTATTTATTATATGTGTCTAAAAAAACTACACATTTATATTATTGGTTAAAATTCAGACAGTTATTAATATTTGTCTATATAATCTTCAAAATTAAAGCTTTAATATTTATATAAGTTAATTTAGGAATTTGAAAATAAATAACAAGTCACAGATGTGATATATATTTTGTATCGGAGAAGTAAACAGCTTCCGGTTATAGTGTATTATCAAAGGGTTCTCCCAACAAAGTATAATGTAAATAGACTAACATGCTGACTTGTTATTTATTTGAACGTCCCTTAAATAAGGTGGATGAAGTTTATGACTATAGATTACAAAATTAGAAAGGCTACATTAGAAACTGCAATTAATGTATTATTAATACAAAAAAGGAAATCTACAAACCGTACTGCTAGAAATATTATTGATATTGGATGTAGCTTGAGTAAAAATACTATAACAGAAGATACTATAGATAAAATTTACAATGAATTAATTACTTTAATTCCAAATGAAAATATAAAAATAATAAAAATTTTTGTTGTTGAAAATTTTCTATAAAAAAATGAAGCATATAATATATATGCTTCATAGTAATAAATATCTTTCATAGCCTAATTTTTCTGTATTAAGAGCTAACTGCTTTAAATGGCTAGAAACACTTTTTGTAGATTCATTCATTCCCGATTTTACCCAAGATAATACTACCCCACAAATTCCAAAAGAATAGAATTCAGAAATAAACCCCTTGGCTTCTTCACTTAACTTACTTTTCTCATCTAGCTTTTCTATAGCATCTTTAAATATTACACTAGTTATATTAAAAAGATAATCCTTAAAATATTCATCTGAGTTCTTTATTGTATTTATGTAAAAGGATTTATTTTCTTTCATTATTTCTAATAATTCATATATACGATCACTCCAATTATCAAAACTAATATCTTCAATAACCTTTATAAATAACTCATTATAATAAATCCAGTTTAAAAGTTCATACTTATCTTGAAAATGATAATAGAAAGTTTGACGATTCAATCCACAACTTTTTGTAATATCTGAAATTGATATTTTTTCTATGTTTTTAATTTTACAAGTCTCTTTAAGAGCTTCTGCTATTGCTTTTTTCGTAATCAAAGATTCTGACATAATTCTCTCCTTACATAAATATAATCATGTATAATTACTATTATACTTCCAAAGTTATTCATATGGCTATAATTTTTTCATAATTATTTTTATATAGCTATACTTCTATATTAGATACTTTCCCATAACTGATTATCAAATTGGTCTATTTTTTTTAAAAGTCACTTAAATAAATTTACCATTAATTTTCTTTGTAAGAAATGAACAACTACAATCGTATATTAATTGAATAGAGAATTAATGGGGGTGATAAACTATGAATGAAAAGGAGCTTATTCAAGGATTGAAGGATGGAAAAGAAAAATACTTATACATTCTAATAGACCACTATGGAAAGCTTTTTCATGGTATTATTAAAAGCGTTTTATGTTCTTCACATGAAGAAAGTTTTATTGATCAGTGCTACAATGATGTGATTCTAACTATTTGGTTTAACATCAAAAAGTATGATGAAAATAAGGGTCCCTTTAAAAATTGGTTAATTTCCTTAATAAGATTTAAATCCATTGATTTTAAAAGATCTTGCAATAAAATGTATAGAAATGAAGTTCTTTCCCCTAATCTTGAGGATTCATGTAATATTCTTTCTGAAATCATAAAAACAGAAGAAAAAGCTGAACTTATAAAGGCAATTGAGTCTTTAGATGAAATAGATAGAGAAGTTTTCAAACTACGTTTTCTTGAAGAATCTACTATTGATGATATATCTTCAAAACTTAAAATTTCTAAAAGCACTGTCTATACTCGCATTTCTAGAGGGAAAATTAAATTAAAAAATATAATTGAAGGAGTTACATTATGAGCTATGAATTAGATTTAAGCAAGGTTGATTTTATTGATATAACTGAAGATGAAATTAATAATTTGAAAATTCTTGGTGAAAGCTTTGATGAGACTGATAAAAATAGAAAAATAGAATTAAAACGTCAAATCATTAAAGAAAACATTAGAATTATTGAAGAAAATGCTAATACTGAACTTGAAGAAAATGAATTTGTTGAATTCACTTTTTTGGCAAAGGCTACTTACCTTAATACCTATATAAATATTTTTGGTTCTTCGGATAATATGCTTGCTCCCATGATTTTAGGAAAATTTGATGTTGGAGATAAATTCAAAGTTTTTGTCACTCATAAAAAAATTATGTTCTATGAGTTAGATAATATGTTTAGCATAAAGCGATTCTATATTGTTAACTGTACTGATGTTCTGAAAATAAAATCTGTTAGCAAAAATGACTCTATAAAATTTACTTTCCGCTGTGAAAAAGATAAATATAATAACTTCAGGGAGAGCCGTGACTTATTTCTTCATATTTATATGTACAAAAAAATTCATCTTGAAGTTTTCTCTGCTGACAGAGAAATTATAAAAACTTATTTTGAAGATAAGTTTTCAAATATGTAATTATATTAATTTTCAATTACCTTATTTAATAGCTGAACAGTTACTATTAATTTAAACCTATTAAAAGCCGCACACTAACTTATCTAGTGTACGGCTTTAATATTTGTTATTTATAAGTTTTCTCCTACTATGCCTTATTTACCTTTCTCTTTTCTGTTTCATCCACAATTAATGCTGCAACAGATGCCCCAGTAACATTAGTTGCTGTTCTAATCATATCTATTATAGAATCTACTGCAATTACCATTGCCATACCTTCTATAGGTAACCCCAATGTTGCAAGTACAACTGTTGTTGACATTGTAGCTGATCCCGGAACACCTGCAATTCCTATAGATGAAACAATCGTTGTTAATATTATTAATATATATGAATAAATTGTAAGTTCTATATTAAAAACATTTGCTACAAATATTGCTACTATTGCAGGATAAAAACCACCACATCCATTTAATCCTACTGTAGCGCCAATAGGTGCTACTAAACTTGCAATACTTTGTGAAACTCCAGTTCTTTCTACTAAAGATTTAATTGTAACTGGTAAAGTTCCATAACTACTTTGGCTTGTAAATGCTACTACTTGTGCTGGGAAAATTCCTTTGAAAAATTTCAATGGATTCTTTCTTGCAACAAAAGCAATTAAAGGTGTATATACAATTATAAATTGAAGTATGGCTGCAATATAAACAGCTATAATCACCCAGATTAATGAATTTATAGTTTCTATTCCATTACTAGCTGCTGCTGTAGCAATTAATGCAAACACTCCATATGGAATTATTTTCAATACCATCTTTGTAATTATTAATACTATGTCATAAGCAGATAATATAAAATCTTTAAAAGGTTTTGCTTTTTCTGGATTTGTATTATCTTGTATAACTAATGCTACTGCTACAAATAGTGAAAATATTACAACAGGAATTATTCTATTGTCTACAATTGCCGCTATTGGATTTGATGGCAACATATCTATTAACACTTTTGAAAAGGCTGGGATTTCTCTTTCTTTAAAACTTTCTACCCCTGCAAAGCTTAACCCTTGTCCTAATTTTAAGGTATTAGCTACGATAATACCTATAGCTGCTGCAACTCCTGTAGTTCCTAGTAAAATAGTAAAAGTTTTAATTCCTACCGATTTTAAAGTTTTTAAATCTCCAATTCTTACTATACTAGTTATTAATGATGTCATAACTAAAGGTACAACTACCATCTTAATTAAAGACATATATGCTTTTCCAACTGTATCTAAAA
The DNA here is from genome assembly GCF_900104115.1 of Clostridium gasigenes. GTDB lineage: Bacteria > Bacillota > Clostridia > Clostridiales > Clostridiaceae > Clostridium > Clostridium gasigenes. Next base: position 55,688 of record NZ_FNJM01000015.1, on the reverse strand, counting down.
ATAGGATATCTTCTTTGAATATAATTCCAAGTATTAATCCTAAAGAAAGTGCCGTCAGTGTAGCAAATGAAAATTTATTTGTTTTCTCTTTTACTTTATATATAATGTATATTGAAATTATTGATAGTATTATTGCTAATATTAATTTAGTGTTTGTCATTTGTAATCTCTCCCTCAATTTCGAATTTTTTCATTGCTTTTCTAGTTAGTAAACTATATTTTAATTTAATAAATTATAATCATATTTATTGAACTAAAAAAAACCTTCTACCCCTGTAATATACAGAGGTAGAAGGTTATACTTCTACTGTTCCACTCTAATTAGATAATAAATATCCATATCATTTCTGGTACAAAAATACCATAACTCTATAATGGGAGTTCCCATAAAAACCTACTTAATTCGGCTTTTCTGCTCCAAGGGGCACTTCAACAATACTTATTATAGGTTATCTCAGCTAACTAACCTTTCTCTGTAGTAACTTATATTACTTACTTTCCCTTTTCAACGCATTTCAAATTTCTTATTCATTTTTTATTATACTATACTATTTTTTTATACAAGTCAATATAATTATTTAACCTGTTATAATAATAAATAAATTTATTATTATATAAAATTATGAAAAGTCTCTTTTGGTAAAATATCCATAATTTTAGGCAAATTTTCTTTTAAAACAGTAAAGTGTTTTTCTATTTCTTCTTCTATCTCTAGTCTCATATTCAATTCGCTATCATAACTTTTATCTATTTCATCCCCACAGTAGCAGTCATTATCTTTTTTACTAATACCCTTCCAAACTTCACAGCATTGGAATGGATTCGCTGTACCAAGATATAATTCTTCTTCATTGTCTACAAATAATATTCTACCACCATAATTATTTGGATTTTTCAATCCTCTTTTTACTATACTCTTAAATGACCTTCCATCTTTTGAAACATATAAATCAAAGCCAATCGGATACTTAATTTTAGCTAGTATTCTAACAACTGCTTCATAAACTCCTATTATCATTAGTAAAATACTTTTATCTATAATAATATATGTTCTATGTAGTTAGCTGTTTCTCAATATTTATAATAAATAAAAAAAGTATTGAAATTCTTTATTATAAGAACTCAACACTTTTTATTTATAATACATAAAGTTTCTATTCTATTTCTTGAGTATTTAGAATTAAACCATTTTTAAAAACAACTATCAATATCTGCTAAGCTAGAATAACTCTATCATCTAAGTTTCCATTAAATGTTACTGTGGTAAAGTGCTCTATTAGCTTTTCTTTTGTCAAAGCTTGTTTAGCTAATCCAGTCTTATCTAAAACCTGCTTACCATTATGCATCATTATAATTCTATTTCCATAATCTATTGCATGATTTATATTATGGGTTATCATTAATGTTGTTATATTTTTTTCTTTAACTATTTTATCTGTAATAAACATTATATTTTCTGATGTCTTCGGATCTAAGGCAGCTGTATGCTCATCCAGAAGAAGTATTTCCGGTTTCTTTAATGTTGCCATTAACAGTGACAATGCTTGTCTTTGTCCTCCTGATAATAATCCTACTTTAGTATCCAGCTTATCCTCTAACCCTAAATTTAATATTGATAATTGCTCTTTAAAAAAGCTTGTTCTTTTTTTATCTATTCCAAAAGCAAATCCAAAATTTTTCCCTTTGTTATCTGCTAGTGCCATATTTTCTATAATTGTCATAGATGGAGATGTTCCTTTTGTAGGATCTTGAAATACTCTTGCTATAAATTTAGCTCTCTTGTGCTCCTTCATATTTGTTATTTCATTTCCATTTAGAAATATCCCTCCATTATCAATAGGAAGTGTTCCTGCGATCATATTTAAAACTGTTGATTTTCCAGCTCCATTACTTCCAACTATAGTTATAAAATCACCTTTGTTTATTAATAAATTAAATTTATCAAACAACTTTGTTTCATTTACTGTTCCAGCATTAAATATCTTATCAACTTCTTTTATATTAAGCATTTAAAACACCTCTCTTTTTAAACATTTTTCCTATATTACTTGAAAACTTATTGTTATTCATCACTATTGCAATAATAACAATTAGAGAGGTTATTAATTTAACATCAGTTGGTGGGAATCCAGCTTTTAGAGCGAGTCCTATACTTAATTTATATAATATGGCTCCTATAATTACTATAGTGGTTGCCTTTAATACTCTTTCACTTTTAAATACTGATTGTCCTAAAATAATAGCAGCTAATGCCATTATAACAAGACCAGTTCCCATAGATATATCTGAGAAATTTTGATATTGTGCCATTATTCCTCCTGAAAGGGCTACAAGCCCATTCGAAAACATAAGTGCAATAATTTTTATTTTACCAGTACTTACTGCAAGGGTAGTTACCAATGTTTCGTTATCCCCTGTTGCCTTCAATATGAATCCAAACTTTGTTTTAAATATTAGATCCATAGCTATTTTTATAATTATGGTTATTATAATTATAATCATCAACTTATTTTCTGATGAAAATATACTTACTTTATCAAAAATAGGTAAATTTGCCTTACCCATTATTCTTAAATTTATAGAATATAATCCAATCATCACAAGTATTCCAGATAAAAGATTTGTTATCTTAAATTTCACATGAAGTATTCCTGTAATAAGCCCACCTAAGGCCCCTGCTATAAATGCAAATATTAGTGATACAAATGGATTTACATTATTTATAATAGCAACTATAGATACAGCTGCCCCCAGAGAAAAGGTTCCATCAACTGATAAATCAGGAAAATCTAATATAGTGTAAGTTATATATACACCTAAAGCCGCTATAGCTATTATAAGTCCTTGTTCTAATATTCCTATAAAGAAAGGCATATTATTCGCCTCCCTTTATCAGCTTTGCTTTATCCATAATATCTTTAGAAATTTTAACTCCTAGCTTTTCTAAAGTATCCGTATTTATAATAAGCTCTGTATCTTTTAAAGAACTTACTGACATTTGTTTTATATCTTGTCCTTTAATAACTTCTACAGCCTTAAGCCCAGCTTCAAAACCTAATTTTTTGTAACTTATTCCTTCGGTTATTAAAGCGCCCCCTTTAACATGAGCCTCTTCTGCTCCAACTACAGGAATTTTCTTTTCTATAGCTTTTGCTGAAATTAAAGGCATTGAAGATGCTATTAGATTATCTGTTAATGTGTATAATATATCAACTTTATCTAGTATTATATCTAAAGCTGTTGTCATATCATTAACACTAGTTACACCAGATGTTATTATTTCTAAATCATATTTTCCAGCTATTTCTTTTGCTTTTTCTATTTGAACCTCTGAGTTTACTTCACTTGTATTATATAAAATCCCTATTTTCTTGCTTTGTGGAAATATATCTTTTAATAATTTAAACTGCTTATCTAAAGGAGCTTCATCGCTTGTTCCTGCAACATTAGTATTTGATGTTTCTATACTACTAACAAGCCCCGCCTTCACAGGATCTGATACTGCTGTAACTATTATTGGAATTTCTTTTGTTGAGTTAAAAGCAGCTTGAGCTGCAGGTGTTGCAATCGCAAATATTAAATCTTTTTCCTGTGACACAAAATTTTGTGAAATCATTTGAGAAGTTCCTATATCTCCTTGTGCATTTTGAATTTCTATATTTAGGTTTTCTCCCTGCACATATCCTTTAGACTCTAATGCTTCTATAAATCCCTCTCTTGCTGCATCTAATGCAGGATGCTCTGCTATCTGAGTAATACCAATTGATATTTTTTTATTTTGATTGCCACCTTTATTTGCTGAACAACCAGCTATAATTGTTGTGGTTAAAATAATTGAAATTAATAATGAAACTTTTTTCTTAACTACCATACTACCATCCTCCTAAAATTAACTTTTTTTAAAATAAAAAGACCCTCCTTATAATTTATAAGGAGGGTCCATAAATATCACTTAAGTATCTTTTAGAGATATTCAAATAAATACCTAGTCAATATTCTTATCTTTGACTGGTTCTTTATTTTATGATCCCTTATTGTTAGATACATTATTTACGATTAAACTTATCTCCTACAAAACTACTATGCTACATTTTTATTACTTTTTAGTACTACTACTACTCTACTACTTATACTACTACTTTTTTCTATACTACTTTTTTACTACTATATGCAACCTTTAGCATATATACTACTTAATTATTACTAATAATACAATCATTTTAAAATACTGTCAATGTTTTTTTACATTTCAGGTATTGATCTATGACCTATTCCAATAACTACCTCATTTAAATGCAATAAACCTATACTTAAGAATATTGTTACACTTAAGTGTTCTCCATATCTTGCAATACCTATCTTTCCACCAACACTTAATCCATTAGCTTTAGATGATACTTGCATTAAAGCTTCTCTTGTAGCACCTACAACAGCACCATCATGAAGATGGCAATCTTTAATAATTCCAGTTCTTTTTGATGCCACTAACGCTCTCTCAATTATTTTAGGTATAGATGTATTTAAGTTTCCACCTATATCTACTGCTACTGCAAATATATCCTCTTTTCTTAACTCATCTACTAATTTATGTTCTTCTTCTCTTGTTGATATGGCCATTTTAGTTGCTATCTTTGCTACTTCAACACTATTTTTTTCTATCATAATTTCCTCCAATTTTCATATTAAAAATTTTTGAATCTCATCTTCTAGCCTATTTATAAGTTCTTTTTATATATTTAATTTTATCACATTAGAACTATTTATATAAGGCTTTTGAAAATAACTAATATCCATATTTTTTATTTGAAAATAATAATAAATTATATATTTTTTCACCTAATAATATCATAGCAAAATAATTTCCAACCATATGAATTAAATCAAAGGGAATCCCTCTAATCCAATAAGCTATTGCTACATTCATTCCTGAAGCAAATATATACGGTATTGCATATAATGCTCCAAATATTAATCCGAATCCTGCGGAAAAAATAGCTAACCCTAAAAAATTCTTATTAAATTTATTTTTTAAAATATATGTTATCATAACAAGGGCTGGCCATATTATTAAATATCCTATCCACCATAAACCAAAACCATACATAAGACCCATTGACATTACAAATACAAAGACTATATATAGTGCTTTTTTTTCATAAATCAGCGTAAATATTATTAATAATAATGATACTAATTCAACATTTGGTATAAAATTCAATGCTATTTGAGATACAACTACAATAGCTCCTAAGAAACCCATCAATATAATTGTTTTTAAATTGTTTCTCATTTTTAGAAACCTACTTTATAAATAAACTCTATTTTATCTCCATCTTTTATAACTGTGTCATCTATTCCAGTTTGTGCATCTTCTCCATTTATAGCTATGTTCCACCATTGTTGTTTAGCCATTTCTGTATCTATTCCATCTACTTTAGTAACCATTCTACCAAAATCGCCTTTACTTGTTTCTGCTATTCCCATTTCATCTAATGCTACTCCAAGCTTTTCTGCATCAGTTCTATGTATATGCTCTTTTTCATAATTTTCATCTTTGTTTATAACTGTAACAGTTATCTCTTTATTTCCTTTAACAGTCTTTTCTGTTAAAAACTTATTATAACTAAAGTATCCCCCTATAGCTATAATTACAATTAATAATGATACTAAAACCTTTTTATTATTCATTTTATTCTCTCCTTATATTTTAAAATTTCTAAAACAAAAAGAAGCACTCTAAAAAAAGTGCTTCTTTATATAAACATATTAAAATCAAAATAATTTAATAGTTATAAATACAACGCTCTTCCCTCCGAAGATATATAGTTTTCTATTATAATTAAATATCCTGACTCTTGCTTCATTCTTTAAGCTTTCCTTCCCAGAACTTTAATTCTAGTGGTTTTTTAAGCTTATCGTCCACAATTACAGTAGCGGGGGCTGCTATGGATTCTCACCATATTCCTTAATTAATAATTATATTAAATTTTATTTTCATCTTTTTTTATAGTAACATATTTTTGATTGTTTCACAACTCAATTACTTTTGTTCTGCCCAATCAGCTGGATAAGTTACATACATAAATTTAGCATAGTTTGGTACACAGAATTGTATTTTACTACCTTTAGGTACTAAAATAATTTCTCCAGCATCAGCGCAAACTTTTCTTCCATCTATATTTATTTCAAGTCTACCTTCTATAACATATTGTATTTCATCATACATTAATGTCCAATCAAAAGTTGTTTCTTTCATTTCCATAAGCCCACAACCAAGTCTTGGACTTTCTTCTAATGATAATGCATCTCTTAACATAACATTGTCTTGTGATTTACCTGTATCGAATTTTTCAAGCTTAAGCATAGGTAACTTAACAGACATAATTCCACTTTGATCTACATGTCTATCTGCATTTACATTAGTTACTCCTGATAAGTTTTCTTTAATAATTTTTCTTACTAAATCTTCAATAATGCTTCTATCTAAATTTTCCATAACTAACACTCCTTAATTACATATTTATTATTATTTACTCTTATTTTTAGCCATTGTTTTATTAGCGATTATACAAGCAATAACTACTGCTGTAATTCCACCTACAAGTTTACCAACTATCATAGGGAAAATCATTTCTTTAGCAACTCCTGCTGTAAATCCTAAATGATCTCCAATTACAAATGCTGCTGAAACTGCAAATGCGATATTTATTATTTTTCCTCTTTCATCCATATCTTTTAACATACCAAACATTGGAATACTATTTGCTAATGTAGCAACCATACCTGCTGCTGCAATATCATTCATTTTAAGAAGTTTTCCCATTTTTAATAATGGCTTCTTAAATACTTTAGTTATTACAAGTACCATTGGGAATGCTCCTGCTAGAACAATTGCTATATTTCCAACAATTCCAATTCCTTCATCAATTGATGCCATACCTGGTATTACTACAAGACCAGTTAATTTTTCTATAATAGCTGCTGCTAGTCCAAGAGTTATAATTACAACTACACCTTTACCAAAATAAGTAAAACCCTTAATCATTTTTTCAGGCATTTTCCAAAGTCCTAAAACTACTAATGCTGCGAATATTACAATTGGAACTAAATTTTTCAACATCATAACTATTGGGAAACCTGCTACGAGTCCACCAGCTAAACATCCAAGTGGAATAGTTATTATACCTGCAAGTACACCTGTTGCTAAATATTTATGATCTTCTTTTTCTATAATTCCTAAAGCTACAGGAATAGTAAATACTATTGTAGGTCCAAGCATTGCTCCTAGTATTGCTCCTGCAAATAACCCTGCTTGAGGATCTTTTGCAAGTTCTAAAGCTAATGGAAATCCACCCATATCATTTGCAAGCAATGTTGTTGCAAACATTGCAGGGTCAGCTCCTAAAAATTCATATAATGGAACTACCACTGGCTTCAATACGTCAGCAAGTACTGGAGCTAAACATATTACTCCAACCATAGCAATTGCTAATGCTCCCATTGCCATTAAACCTTCTTCAAATTTTTCACCAAGACCAAATTTATTTCCTATACATTTATCAATAGCACCTAATGCCATAAATACTGCCATAATACATATTATAATTTCATTAATTTCCATAATTCATACCTCTTTTCTTATAAGTCATCTTTTAAAAATAACAAATTAATATTCTAGTTTATTTTAATATTTAGCTTGCTATTTTTTGTCAGATGCCTGAAATAATATTTAGTACTTTTAATAATTCTGTATCCGGTGATGGAATAATCTCATAGCATAATAGTTTGTCCTTTTTTATAACCTTTAAAGCACATTCTATAGCTTCCTTTACCCCACTTAATTGACCTGACACAATATAATAACACTTCCCACCAGTAGTAAATCCTAATGATAACTTAACTAATGTAACTTCACCATTTTTTAGTGAAGTATCTAATGCCACAATACCTTCAGCTACAGAGATAGTTTCTACTATACCTATAGCTAAGCTGGTACTGCGTAAATATTTGTTTTTTATTGCATTTATAATATCCTCATGAATATTAGGTAGTATTTTAGTGGATATTATGTATTTATTATTTTCTTTTAATGCAGCCTCTAAAGCTGCATTAACACTTCCTACATCACCACAAACAATAACAAAGAATTTCCCGGGGCATATAGGTTTACAGTATAAAGGTTCCACATCTGCAGCTTTTAGCATTTTATCAACAACCGAAATTCCTGAGGCAATACTTCTAAGTTCAACAATTGCAACCGCTCTAGACATTGTCAACCTCTACTGAATCAACTATTCCTACTATAACTGCATCAACAGGTATTTCTTTGTATTCTATAGAAATTCTTGCGGCTGATCCTGTAGTCACTAAAACTGTATCCCCTATTCCAGCACCAACATTATCTGCTGCTACGAAAACCTCACCTTTTTCATTAAAATTTTCATCTAATGGCTTTACTACCATAAACTTAATTCCATTTAGTTTTTCGTCTTTTCTAGTGGACCAAATATTTCCTACAACCTTACCTATTACCATTATAATTCCTCCATTTATGCTCTTGTGATGTTTAAATGATATATTCTAACGAAATCTTTTGCTAGAGGTGTTAATATTGATTTTTTATCAATAGTTATGTTTCTAACACCATTCATATATACTTTTCTTAAATCTGACTCTGCTATAAGCTTTTTATTTCTTATATGCAAACTGTCTTTTACTTCAATAATTTCAGTAGATTGTACTTCTTTATGAAAAACTACATCATCATTGTTTTTTACAGTTTCATCTTCTATTAAATTGCTTTTTGATTTTTTTTGATTTAATTCAGCTTTTAATGAATCTACCTGAACTATTCTAACTCCAAAATTTCTTACCTTTTCTTCATATTCTAAAAATGTTTTATATAATGTTTTAGGTGCTGTTCCCTTAAACTTTCTATACTCCATACCATCTTCAAGTACTATAACATTTTTGCCCATAAATATAGCTTCAATCATTTTACTAAGCATTTTTGAACTACTCATCCCTAATGCTAATGATGCTAAACCATTAGTACATAAACTTGGACAAATTATATGTTCATAAGAATTTAAATCAATATTATCTTCATAATATTCTAAATCAAAATCACTGCCTAGCAATTCTTGTATTTTATTATTATTTTCTTTAGATAATAATAATATTTTCTTCTTCATCACTGTATTTTGTTTTATATTATTAAATACTTGTTCTGTAATTAAGGCAACTAATTTATCAAACTCCAAAATATCACCACCTATTTTATTATTCTAGCTAATATTCCATTCTTAAAACCACAAGCATTTGCTTCATCATAATCTATATGCATCTTAGAATTAAAATGCTCTGAAACTCTTATAGCTACATCATCAAATATTAATTTTCTTGAACCTAATACTTGAACCTTTACATTTTCTTTATCATTAACTTTAAATTTCTTAGCATCTTTTGGTGTTAAATGAATATGTCTTTTAGCTATAATGGTTCCTTCTTCTAGTTTAACTGCTGATTTTTCTCCAACAATTAATATTCCAGAAGAGCCTTTAACATCTCCACTTTCTCTTACTGGTACTTTTAACCCTAAAATTAATGCATCAGTAGCTGAAATTTCAACTTGAGTATCTTTTCGTTCTGGTCCTAAAACTACAACATTTGCCATAGATCCCTTTGGTCCTATTAGTGTTACTCTTTCCTTACAAGCAAATTGTCCGGGTTGAGAAAGTTCCTTAACCTTAGTAAGTTCATAACCTTTTCCAAACAATATATCTATACATTCTCTACTTAAATGAACATGTCTACCAGAGGCTTCAACCCCTATAAAAATTTCTTCTTTTACTTTACTTAAAACTTGTTCAACTAAATTATCAATTAATTTATCGTCCATGTATTTTCTCCTTATTTGTATATTCGCCAGCTAAAAACTTAAACATCATTATCCAAAATAAAGAAGAAAGCCTATTTAGTGCCCTTACAATATCTTCTCTTTCTACATCACCATACTCAGTTTTAAAAGCATTATAAGATGCTAGTTCCACTTCTCTTGTAGCTGATCTTAAAGAATTTAATGCAACTACAATTTCACCATTTTTATAACTTGGCTGAAAATGGCCCATACCATAATATTTTTTAGGATGATGTGATTTTTCTCTAAGTTCCTTTTCATCCATATCTAAAAGCTTAAATTCATTTAATTTTTCTTCAAGAACTTCTGCTCTTAATAGATTTCTAACAAAACCTAAAATTTCTTCTAAGTCATTTGTAAGCTTTTCATGCTTTAATTTATCAGAAAGTATTTGAACCTGTAATATTTGAGATTCTAAACTATCAAATTTCCCTCTTAATATAATTCTACTATGATTTTTAAATACTAATAGATTTCCATTAAGATGAGTCATGTGTTCAGGTTTACTGTCTAAATATCCCCCAAATATAGTTCTAAATTTAGGCTCAATTCTTACTTCTTTCTCAATAATAACAGGTTCATTTATTTCTTTTATTTTTTCAACAATCTTTAATTGTATATTATTATCACTTAAATATCCTTTTGCTGATGGAGTTACTATTACTCCTTTTTCAACTTCATATTCTTTAAGTAACTTTAAATCCTTATCTCTTAAACGTTTTCTGATCTCTGTTTCTGTTAAAACGCTCATTATCTCACATCCTTATGGAATATAAACATACTACCCGCCAAACGCGGATAGTATGTTTTGAAATTTATTATTCTGCTATTTTTGGAATTAATATATCTACTTCAGCATGTGGTCTTGGGATTACGTGTACTGATACTAATTCTCCTACTCTTTCAGCAGCAGCAGCTCCAGCATCTGTAGCAGCTTTAACAGCTCCAACATCGCCTCTTACCATAACTGTTACTAATCCAGCACCGATTTGTTCTTTACCTACTAATGTTACGTTTGCAGCTTTCACCATTGCGTCTGCAGCCTCGATTGCTGCTACTAATCCTTTAGTTTCTACCATTCCTAATGCGTTTGTGTTTGCCATAATATTTTGCCTCCTAAATTTTGAATTTATTTAAATTTTAATGTTAACTAATTATTTGTTTAACTTTTGCATAATTTTTTCAACTAGAACATTTATTAAATCTTCTTCGTTGCTTACTGTACAAGCAGATTCTACGCTTTGTGATTTAGTTCCTCTTAATTCTTCTAACTCTCTAACACCATAACCTACTCTTTTTATATTTATTAGATTTAATGGACCTATGTTATCAGAAGTTGAACTTCCACCAACAGCTCCACAACCTAAAGTTAATGCTGGTAATAAATTTGTAGATGCTCCTATTCCTCCAAGTGCTCCTGGAGTGTTTACAAGTAATCTACTTACTGGTTTCTTTAATGCAAATTCTCTAATAACTTCTTGGTTTTCACTATGAAGTACTAAAGTATGTCCTGCACCTTCATTATTTAATATCTCAATACATCTTTCGCAAGCTGTATTCCAATTATCCTCAACATAGAATGCTAGTATTGGACAAAGTTTTTCTTTTGAATATGGAACTTTATGTCCAACTCTATTTTCTCTAGCTATAATAACTCTTGTACCTTTTGGTATTTCTATCCCTACAAGATTAGCTATAACCTCTGCACTTTTACCAACTATTTGAGGATTCATTGTACCATTAGGTCTTAAAATGAACTTCTCAAGCTTTTTGCTTTGTTCTTCTGTTACAAAATAAGCACCTGAGTTTTTAAGTTCTTCAACTACCTTATCTTCAATTTCTTTTTCAACAACAATTGATTGTTCTGAAGCACATATAGTACCATTATCAAAAGTTTTTGAATCCATAATTCTTTTTACTGCTAATTTAATATTTGCACTTTTTTCAATAAATGCAGGACCATTTCCAGGGCCTACTCCTATTGCTGGAGTTCCTGAAGAGTAAGCTGCCTTAACCATTGCAGAACCACCTGTAGCTAAAATTAATGCTACATCATTATGCTTCATAAGTTCATCAGTACCTTGCATTGTTGGAACTGTCATACATCCTATAGCTCCATCTGGACATCCAGCTGCAACAGATGCTTCTGATATTATTCTTACAGTTTCAAGAATACAATTCTTTGCATTTGGATGCGGTGAAAATACAATTGAATTTCCTGATTTAATAGCTATCATAGCTTTATAAATTGCTGTAGATGTTGGATTTGTTGATGGTATAAGACCCGCAACAACTCCCATTGGTACAGCTACTTCTAAAACCTTTAAAGCTTTATCTTCATTTATAATTCCAACTGTCTTCACATCTTTTATAGATTCATATACAACCTTTGAAGCAAAAGTATTCTTAACTATCTTATCTTCCCATTTCCCAAAACCAGTTTCTGAATGTGCCATTTTCGCTAATTTCTCAGCATTTTCATAACCTGCATCAGAAATTGCTTTTACAATTTTGTTTATCTCTTCTTGACTCATTTCAGATAATCTTTTTTGAGCAATTTTTGCTTTTGCTATAAGATTTCTAACCTCTTGTATTGAAACTAGATCCTTATCTAATAATTCCATTACTTATCTCCTTCTCTATAGTGCTTATCTATAACTTCTATAAGCCTATCTTTCTTAGCAAATTTAATTTGTTTATTATTCATTTCTGTTATTTTCAATTGTCTTGCTAACCTTCTAAGTTCTTCTACATTCATAGCTTTAATCTCTATGATTGTATAAACTTTTTTCTCTTTTAGCTCTATCTTTTCTTCTATCTTTTCTTCACATTTATCCACTTTTTCTATCAAAATTTCATCTTCTATTTTAACAGGATTAGTTACCTCAGTAACTTCTGAAATATTAATTTCAGCTATATCACTATTAATAACTTCTTCAGTTTTTTCTGAACAATTCAAGGTTTCACTATTAACATTCAACTCAATTTTTTTTGTCTTATCCTTAGAATTTAATATCATAGCTTCAGTTTGATTATCCATTTTTGATATTACAGTAGAAGAAAATATAGAACTTATTTTACTTACAGCAATCTTTGCAACTGCTACAGCCTCTTGCACTGCAGCTACATCTCCTATAATCTTAACAGTTGTTAAACCAGAAGATATCTTTTCTACTCCTAGAAGTTTAACATCAGCGGCTTTTAAAGCTGAATCAGCGGCTTCTATTGCTCCAACTAAACCATTAACTTCTATAAGGCCAAGTGCTTTTCCACCCATTTTAATCACTTCTCTTCTTAGTAACTAGTTGGATTTTCAGCAACAAATTCTACAGCTGCTGCGAATGCATCACAAGCTGCTTTGCAAGCTGATTGGCTTCCAGTTAATAAGCCTCCACCAAAGTTAGTTTCAGTTGGTGGTGTAAATAAAACAGTTACCTTAACATCTGCAGCCTTAAGAGCTGCATCTATACCATACATAGCTTCAAGTGGAGGTGCTACTAAATAAGCAAGAGCTTCCCCTTCTTTTATACCTGCTGTTTTTGATAAGTAAGATCCTGTTCTTGATACACAATGAGCGAAATATGGAACTGTATTATCATCATTTGCGCTTATAAAATGAGCTCCATTTTCAATGAAATCTATAGCTGCATTTAAACCACTTCTTACTTCATCTGGGCTTGTTCCAGCTATCATTCCTATAACTTCACCAGCAAGCTTTGTTGATGAATTTGCAGAACCTGCATACATACTTTTTCCATAAACTACTTCAACTCCAGCAGCTTTAGTAGCTTCATCTAACGCTGTATATGTTACATCATCTATATCTGCTGTTATTATTCCTAAACTCTTTTGATAAGGTTTAAGTTCTAATAATTCTGCCATATCGGGACTTACATTTGATATTATTTTCACACCTAAAACAGTTGCACGTAATGCTTCGTTTTTCATATTATTAACTCCCCTTTTTTATAAACTTTTTAAATCTATACCTGATGCTTTTTTATCTATCATAGTTTTTACAAGTTCTGCAATATGAGCTCCAGCTTCAACAGCTGTTGTTCCACCCTTGTGTATGTTAGATATAACTGTTCTTCTTGCTTCTGGCATACCTACTGTAGCCTTATATGCTATATAAGCACTCATAGATTCTGCTGTTACTAGACCTGGTCTTTCACCAACTAATAACAATGTAACATCTGTTCCTGTTATCTCTGATATTACATCCATTGCAGGTACTCTACAATGTTTTACAAATATACAAGGACCTGCATCTATTCCATATCCCTTTAATCCTTGAATTATAGCTGGTAATATATCTTTAACATTTGCTTCTATAGCAGCTGAACTTAATCCATCTCCAATTACTATTTGAACCTTAGAATTTTTGTTTAATGATTTTCTCATTATATCCTTAGATTCATCAGAAAATTGTCTTCCGAAATCAGGTCTTGTAATATATTGATCTTTATCCTTACATATAGTATTAACTTTAATAAAGTTCATTTCTTTTACAAATTCCTCTGAAACATCTGAGAACACTGAATCTTGAGCTGCTGCATGATCCGCTCTAAATCTTAATGATGTTATAGTCTTATATCTAGGACCTGCTCTCCATATACCAACTCTAGCTGGAGTATTCATTTTCATTTTTAAATATCCATCTTTATCTTCTGGATTTGGAACTAATAATTGTTCCTTTAAATCAACTAATGTTATATCTTCAATATAACCATCTTCTATATTTGAAGTTTCATTTTGTTTTTCTACTTTATTTTCTTTTGGTAGTTCAACATTACCCTTCATCATTTCAGTAAGTAATGATTCAACCATGGACTTTAATTCTTTTTCGTTTACCATTTTTAGTTCCCCCTCTTACTTAAGAAATATTGACGCATCTCCTGCTTTTTCTGTTAACTTACCATCTTTATAAATTCCCATTTTTTCAAGCCATACTTCAAATTCCTTTATAGGTCTTAATCCTACAAGTTCTCTTAGTGTAGCTGCTTCATGATATCCTGTACATTGATAATTAAGCATTACATCATCGCCATGTGGAACTCCCATAAAGTATGTGCAACCTGCTTCTGCAAGTAAAACTGCAAGGTTTTCTATATCATTTTGATCAGCTTTCATATGGTTTGTATAACAAGCATCACATCCCATTGGAAGTCCTGTTAATTTACCCATAAAGTGATCTTCAAGTCCTGCTCTTATAACTTGTTTTGAATCATATAAATATTCGGGTCCAATGAATCCAACAACTGTATTTACGATGAATGGTTCAAATTTCTTAGCAAATCCATAACATCTAGCTTCCATAGTTACTTGATCTACTCCATGATGAGCATCTGAAGATAATTCTGAACCTTGTCCTGTTTCAAAATACATAACATTTGGTCCAGTTCCAGTTCCATGTTTTAAAGCTAATTGTCTTGCTTCTTCTATTGTAGCTGCATTAAATCCAAAAGCTGTATTTCCTTTTTCTGAACCAGCTATTGATTGGAATATTAAATCTGCTGGAGCACCATTTCTGATTGCTTCCATTTGTGTAGTTACATGAGCTAGTACACAAGTTTGAGTAGGTATATCCCATTTTCTCTTGAATTCATCAAATTTCTTTAATACTCTTGTTACACTTTCAACAGAGTCATCAACAGGATTAAGTCCAAGTACTGCATCTCCAACTCCATAGCTTAAACCTTCCATTAATGAAGCAAGAATACCATCTGGATTATCTGTTGGATGGTTAGGTTGTAATCTTATTGAAAGTCTTCCTTCTTCTCCTATTGTTGTGTTACAGTGAGCAGTTACTTTTATTTTCTTAGCTCCGTAAATTAAATCTAAGTTAGACATAATTTTTGCAACAGCAGCAATCATTTCTGATGTTAAACCTTTTGAAACTCTTCCAATATCTCTACCAGTTGTATTATGATCTAATAACCATTCTCTTAAATCTGATACTGTCCAATCTTTAATTTCTGCATATATTTTTTCATTGACATTATCTTGGATTATTCTTGTTACCTCATCAATTTCATAAGGCACTGCTGGATTATTTCTTAAATCTTCAAGTGTCATGTTTGATACAACAACCTTTGCTGCAACTCTTTCCTCAGCACTTGTAGCTGCAATACCTGCTAGTTGATCACCTGATTTTTCTTCATTAGCTTTTGCAAGCACCTCTATTACACTTTTAAATTCATAGCTTTTACCAAATAGTTTTGTTTTTAATTTCAAAATAATTCACCCCTTCTTTAATTAAATACTAAAGTTTTAATAACAACAGGTACTACTTGTCCGCCAACTAGTGGCTTTCCAATATCTATGTAGTCTCCATTTTCCACCCTCACTCCATCTATACAAACTATATTTTTCTTATAGTTTAAATATCTATGAAGTGTTTGCCCTAAAACCTTAGCCATGTCATTTTCGACGATTACTGTTAAAGGTAGATCTTTTTCTATTAATTCATTCATACCTTTTAATAAAGACTGTGCTATTTCTTCTACTTCTATAAAACTTGGGTTCTTCTTGCCATTTATTGCAACAGCAACTCTTTGTAGTTCTCCCTCAATCTTAAACCAATTTAATTTTTCTATTATCTTATCAGCTATTAACGAAGTATCTTTTTCCTCTTCTATAGAAAGTTTTAATATAGGTAGATTTTTCAGAGGAAAGTTATCCTCAGTGTAAGTTATTGTACTACCACTTATATCAGTGGTATGTGAACCAGCCCCTACAACTGTAGCTCTTATGGTTTCAGTTGAGTTCACGAGAGTTAACTTGCTAAGTAGCAAGGATTTTTTAATGGCTCTACCAAGAAGTATTCCTATATCACCATATTTAAAAACATCCTTTTCTTCCAAACCCTTATATATATAATCTGCAACTCCTCCTGAGAAAGATATGCAATTTATATGCGTATTTAAATCAATTCCCTTTTTAGTTAATATTCTTTGATAAAAATCATTTTCTTTTGTTACTCCCACAGAAATTTCAAGTAACTTAACCATTTCATCAATTATTTTCTGAACTGCTGTTTCTGAATAACTATCACCAACATTAATATTAATATTATTTATTTCTGCTAATTCTTTAATTTTTGGTGCTATATAAGTTATTTTTTTTGAAGTTACATCTATTTTTATCAGTCTTCCTCCAATATCGAGGCACCCTGTATCTATTAATTCTCCCCTTGTAAATACTGCTATATTGGAAGTTCCCCCTCCAACATCAATATTAACTACTGTATTGTTATTTTCCTTTGAATAAACATCTGCTCCAGCACCTTTAGCCGAAATTATACTTTCAAGATCTGGACCTGCTGTTGCAACAACAAAATCTCCTGCAAAACCACTTAAATTATGAAGCACTATATTTGCATTTTCTTTTCTCGCTGTTTCACCAGTTATTATTACAGCACCAGTAGATATTTCTTCTTTTTTAACACCAGCTTTAATATATTCCTTTTGTACTATTTCTAAAATTTTCTCCATATCTATTTCTTTCCCTCTAAGTATCGGCGTGAAATAGATATCACTTCTATAAATAATTTCCTTACCAACAATACTTATTCTTGGCACTGAAAAACTAGATGCCATATTTTCTATAGTTATATTTGAAAAAACTAGTTGTGTTGTTGATGTTCCAATATCAATTCCTACGCTTAAAATTTCTTCTTTCATCACTACACCCCACAAAAAAGAGACTTAATGTTAAACCTTTTTAAAAAAAAGTCATAACATTAAGCCTCTTTGCTTAATACTTTTACTACAGCGTAAAAGTTGTTATATCTATACTATAAATTTTATTATTATGCTAGTTCCTGATCTATTAGAATCTATAATAAGATTCCCTTTGAGTTTATCCTTAACATAGCTTGAAACTATTTTACTTCCAAGGCTATCTTTTCTAGTATCGTTTATATCAAATCCAATACCATCATCAATAACTTTAACTATCTTATATTCTCCAATTGATTCAAGTATTAATTTTATAGAGCCTTTATCTCTTCCTATAAAAGCATGCTCCATAGAGTTTTGAAATAGCTCATTTACTATTAATGCTATAGTAGTAGACTTATCGCTATTAACAATAAAATCATCACCACTTATATCAATAGAAACTTTGTTAGAATTACTAAAGCATCTTAACATATTATTTTTAATAGTTGATAATACTTCTATTATAGATATATTATCTTCTATCTGTTTAGATAATAGTTCATGAGTTGTAGCAATTGATAAAATTCTATTCCCACTCTCAAGTAATGCAAGCTTGGCTTCATCGCCTATGCAATTTCGACTCTGAAGTCTTAATAATGAAGCTATAGTTTGAAGGTTATTCTTAACTCTATGATGTATTTCTCTTATAGCTACTGATTTAGAAATTATCTCATCGTCCTTATTCTTTATTTCTGTTAAATCATTTATTATCATAATAATTTTATTTTCACTATTATCTGTAACTATTTTTTTAACTTCAAAATAGTTATTTCCAATGGTTACTTTTTTATGCAAAAGAAAATTTTTATATTCTTTTGGATTTATTTCATTTATTTCTGTTAATGTTATTTCATCAAACCGCAAGTTATTATAATCTAACTCATTTAGTGATTCAAAAAAACCTAACTTTTCATAAATATTATCAGCACTCTTATTTTTAAGAACAAGCTTTCCTTCACTATTAAAAATAAGTATTGCTTCCTTCATTTCATCTTTAAAATCATTTTCATAATTTAATAAAGTCATTAAGGTTGAAGTTAATACCTCATTATCATCTGATAATGATTTGATTTTCTCATCAGTTAATATTTCTTTACTTATATTTCTTTCAGTTATTAAAACTGCTATAGTGTTTTCTCCATTTTTTATAGGTATTACATTTTGCTTTACCCATATGTTTTCTTGTGTTTTAGCATGAATATTTTTTGTATGAATACCTAGTTCTAAACTTCTTAAAACACCTGGTTCATTTACTCTTAATGCAAGTTCACCAACAACTGAATTCTTATATAAGCTTTGTCCATCACTTGGTCTACTTTCAAATACAACTAAAGCACTATTTTCAATGTTGCTTTTAATATCTATGAAAACATCACAAGTTTCTATTTGTGTAATATATTCTGCAGCCTTACTTGTTTCAATGATAATTTTAATATCACTATCTGTTAGACTTGACTGTTGTTCACATAAATTTTCGGTAATTTTATATTTCATAAGCAATTACAATCGCCTCTCCAATACTCCTCATTGAACATCTTCTATCCATGCTTAATTTTCTTATTTTTTCATAGGATTCTTCTTCAGTAAGGTTGTCTTCTTTCATAAGCATGCCTTTTGCTCTTTCAATTATTTTTCTCTCTTCAATTTTTTTAATACTTAAATCCAGTTCTTTTTTTAATTTTTTAAACTCACTAGATTTTGAGTATACCATCTCAACTGTAGGTATCAAAGATTTTTCATCCAAGGGTTTAAGTAAATATGCAAATACACCAACGTCTTTAGCTTTTTCTATAAATTCTTTATCTGAAAAAGCTGTTAAAAGTATAATCCCACCTGCATAACCACCCCTTGAGATAATTTTAGCTGCCTTTAGACCATCTAAATTAGGCATATTTATATCCATCAATATAATATCAGGCAAATATTTTTTACTAGCTTCAACGGCATCAAATCCATCACTTGCTTCTGCTACTACATCGTAACCTGCATCAACTAATAATGACTTCAAATCCATCCTCGTAATAGGTTCATCATCGACTATTACAATTCTTTTACTCATACCACACCTCTATTATTTCAAATATTCTTCTAATTCTTTTATCCCTATGCTTTCCATAGTTGAAATTTTAAAAATCCTCTGTGCACCTGCATTTATTAATGCTTCTTCTGCCTTTATTATTTCCTCTTCACTATTCGATAAATCAATCTTAGTTATAATACCGATTACCTCTTTAGGAAAAATACTTGCAAAAGCTGGTGGAAAATAATTTTCTTCTTCTGTGCAATCTTGTATCAAAGCTATTACATCAGCATCTACTGAAGTAACAATTAATGCTCTATAGTATGATCTATTTTCTATGTACTCACCAGGAGTATCTATTGCATTTTCATAATTATCAATAGCTTGAGTTTTCTTATACTCTAGATTCTCTGCATGTAATTTTTGGCATAATGTAGTTTTTCCACAACCGCATTTTCCCATAAAAATAACTTTTTTCATTTGTTCACCTAAGTCCTTGTTATTTCTGCTGGAGTAAATTTTAATATATTCGAAAGAACAATTAAAACTTGTCCCAATGCTGATTCTACGGATGAAACATCACCTGTTATAACAAGAGAACCACTGAATCTATCAACAAAACCAATTTGAACATCTGCTGCCTTAGTAGCGACATCTGCTGCGATAATAGAAGCTTCACCAGGTGTAATAGTTAATATGCCAATAGCATTTTTATTATCTCCATTTAATCCTAATTTCTTATATAAATCCTTATTAGGATTTGCAATTAAATGAGCTAATGTAACTTGCTTACCAGGTACATATTCTTGAATCACTCTTTGTTTTTCGTTAATTTCACTCATTTTATACCAACTTTCTTAAAAAAAATATATAAAGCTCCTTAAAAATATAATACTATTCTTAAGAAGCTTCGTTGCTACATATGAATAACACGCCCTTGTGCTATATAAAAATTGTACTCCTTTACAAATAATTTGTCAACATTTTTTAAATTATTTGTAAACTATTAATTAGAAATTATATTTAAAATTTTTATTATCTCATTTTTATTTGGAACTCTTGGATTTGTGATTGTACAACCATCAACTAAAGCACTTTCTGCTATAGCATCTATACTATTATTTATTTCATTTATATCCTTTCCACATTCCTTTAATGTTCTTGGCATATTCATTTCTTTTTGTAATTTTACAATCCAATTTATTAAGCTCTTAACACCAGTTCTTACATTAGAACAAGGTAAATCTAAAATCTTAGCTACATTTGCATATCTTATAGCTGCATTTGAATATTCACAATTTGTATATCCTGTTAGATCTGCATTATATTCTACAATATGAGGAAGCAATATAGAATTTGTTCTTCCATGAGCTATATGTAGTTTTCCGCCTATACCATGAGCTATACCATGATTTAAACCTAATGAAGCCTCATTAAATGCCATTCCTGCTAAACATGAAGCTGAATGCATTTTCTCTCTTGCCTCTGTATTATTTCCATCTTTATATGCTCTTAAAAGATAATCACTAACTAATTTTATAGATTTTTCTGCTAAAGCATCAGTAAAGTCATTAGATTTTGTACTAACATAAGCTTCTAAACTATGCGTTAATACATCCATTCCTGTATCAGCCGTAATAAAATTCGGAACAGTTTTCACAAGTTCTGGATCTAATATAGCTTCATTTGGTAATAAACTATCTGATACTAGTGGATACTTTATATTTTTTTCTTTATCAGTTATTACTGAAAAACTAGTAACCTCTGAGCCTGTCCCACTTGTTGTTGGTATAGCTATAAAATATACATCATCAGTTTTAGTTATTTTTAAAGCAAATTCTTTTATAGCTTTTGCAGCATCAATAGCTGATCCTCCACCTAAAGCTACTATAGCTTCTGGCTTAAACTCCATCATTTTATTTACACCAACTACTACAGTTTCAATAGGTGGATCTGGAACAATTTCATCAAATACAATATATTCTACTGACCCTTTTTCAAGTTGTTCTGTTATTTTTTTAATAGTGCCACTCTTAACCATAAACGGATCTGTGATTACCATTACTTTTTTATAGTTTAGTTCACTTAATCTTGATAGTGAACCTTCACCAAAATAAATTTTGGTTTTAATTGAAAATTTATTCATTGCATTACCTCCTAAAAAATAAAAGCTCCATAGGATAAATCCCCATGAAGCTTCGTTGCTCATCAAATACACGTCATTGTGTATTAAATTATAAGTTAATTTTAATACTTATAAGGTTTTTGGTCAATAGATTTAATTTTTTTTGTAAATTCACCTTATCATTACGTAACATATTAAAAATATAATATACTAAAATATAATTTAGGTTTTACGGTTGCATTAATCGATAAATTTTTATGTATAAAAATCAATGTTAAAGAACTATACAGGTCAGGATCATATTATGACAATGTTATTTTTACAAATCTCAGGTTGCGATGGGCTAAGAGATATTGATGATAAGTTTTGTAAATAAAAAAGAAGATGTTGCTTAAAATAATTTAAGCGACATCTTCTTTATGTTTAAAGGATAGAATGATTATCCGAATAAGCTGAATTGGTATTAGTATCATTACTTCCATAGTTTAATAAGGCATTAAGAATAATTGCAACTATAGAACCTGAAACTATTCCACTTCCAAAAATAGATTGGAAAAATTGTGGTGTTTGTGAAAGTAATTCAGGAACCGCTGTAATTCCAAGGCCTACACCTAAAGAACAAGCAACTATTAAAATATTTGAATCTTTTTCTAAATCAGCGGCAAATAACATTTTTATACCAGCAACCGCAACAGTACCAAACATTATAGTAGTAGCCCCACCAATAACAGGTTGAGGAATAATTGTAGCTAAAGCTGCAAACTTTGGAATTAATCCAAGAGCAACAAGGATAATACCAGATGCAACAACTACAAAACGACTAAATATTTTGCTTAAAGATAGAAGTCCTAGGTTTTGATTGAAGGTAGTATAAGGGAAAGAATTAAATATTCCACCTAAAATTGTTGCTATTCCCTCTGCTCGTAGTCCTTTTACAATATCTTTTTCAGAAAGGTCCTTCTCACATAACTTTGCAACTCCCATAAATGTTCCAGTAGATTCAACCATAATTACAAACATAACTAAAGTCATCATAATAATTGAACTAAGTTCAAATTTAGGAAATCCAAAAACAAATGGTTTAACAAAGCTAACCCATTTTGCATTAGCAACAATAGAGAAGTCAACCATACCCATAAAGGATGCTACTATAGTTCCAATAACTATACCATTAAGGATAGATATTGATTTAAAGAATCCTTTTAAATATTTGTTTGAAAGTAAAATAATAAACATTACTAGTCCCGCTAATGATATATTAGCAATGCTTCCAAAATCTTTAGAACCAGCACCACCGCCACAACTTCTAATACCAACATTAATTAAGGAAAGCCCAATAATGCTTACTACAGAGCCGGTTACAACAGTGGGGAAAAATCTTAGTAATTTACCATACAATGGAGCAATTAAAATAACAATAAATCCTGAAACTATTATTGCACCATATGCATAATCCATTCCTAAAGATTTACCTATAATAATTAATGGACCTACAGCAGCAAAGGTACATCCAAGTATAACAGGTAATTTAATACCTGCAAAATTACCTATTCCAATGGCTTGCAGCAATGTAGCTATACCACAAGTAAATAAATCAGCTGCAACTAACAATTCTAATTGTTGAGGGCTTAAACCTACAGCAGCACCAATTATAAGGGGTACAGCTACAGCACCGGCATACATAGCGAGTACATGTTGAAGTCCTAGAGTAGCTAATTGTCCTAGTGGGAGCATTTCATCTAATTTATTTGTTTTGGTTACTTTTTTCTGATTTTTTATATTCATTAACGAGACCCCCTATAAAATTAATAGTAAAATTTCAACAAATTTATATTATAATTATATAGATACTTATTAGTAATTATGAATCTTAATTGGATAAAATCTATATAAGTTCTAATTAGTAATCTACATTAATTCCAGATAACTAACCATACAACTGTAAGTAATCTAGCTTTTAATATGTATATTATTTAATAGAACTTATATAGATTTATATTAATAATAATAGTAGTCTTTATACTGTAGTGTAGTATTTTTTACTATGCAGCTTTTTTCTTTGTTAAATATAAACCTGAAGCTATAAGTGCTACAGATATAATAGCTATTCCAGTTGCTCCAATTGGTGCACCTGTTTTAGGAATTCCTTGTCCTGTTTTAATTGAAGTTCCATCTGAAGTTGAATCTGTCTTTACTTCATTAACATTTGGAGTTATTGTTCCTCCATTATTATCTGGAGTTATTGTTCCTCCATTATTATCTGGAGTTGTTGTTCCTCCATTATTATCTGGAGTTGTTGTTCCTCCATTATTATCTGGAGTTGTTGTTCCTCCATTATTGTCTGGAGTTGTTGTTCCTCCATTATTGTCTGGAGTTGTTGTATCTATTGCTGGTGCATCACCTGCAATTAGAACTTGTTCAAATTTAAAATCAAGAGGCTTATCTTTAGATGTAGTTTCTTTTAATTCTTTTACTAAAGCATCTCTTATTGGCACTGACATATCAGCTAGATTAGAAACGCCCTTAGAGAAATCAAACTTATCTCCACCAGTAGACATAAAATCATTAGTAACTACTGAATAAGTCCCATCTTCCTTAACAACTGTTCCATCATCTAGAATCATTTTAGTTATTCTTGATCCAAATGCCGCTTTTTCATTGTAGTAAATCTTAATACCAGCAACTTGAACCCAGCCTATTTCCGTATTGTCTATTCCATTTTCCATTACTTTCTTTAATTGAGTTCCTGTAATATTCATTTTCACTAAAGTATTATCAAATGGCATTACATCATAAAGGTTACCCATAGTTATTTCACCTTTAGCTATTGGAGTTCTTAGTCCTCCTCCATTTGTTATACCTATTTGTACTCCAGCTACTTTAGCCATAACCTTTGCTGTGTAGTATCCAAGTGGTGATGTTCCTTTAATAGCTTTTCTATCATGATCTAAACTTATATTAGTATATCCTACTACTTCATCTAGAAGTGGTTTTACATCATTTACATATATGTCCAACATATCTTTAACTTCTTTATTAGGTGCTATTTCCTTAGCTCTTGTAGTTACTTTATCTAAATTAGCTTCTTTTAGTAACAACTTGTTATTGCTATCAAATACTAAGTTTATTTTCCCAATATTTCTTCCATTATATCCTGTTTGTATTACTGGAATACCATTTACCATACCGGCAACTTCTTGATGACTATGTGCTGTAATTACAGCATCTATATTTTTTGCAGATTTTGCAACCTCTGCACCTTCCCCTGTTATTTCCTTAGTTTTAGCATCTTGGAATGTTCCTAAGTGAGATAATACAACTACTGCATCAACCTTAACATTCTCACTTCCAACACCCTTATTTTTTAATAAGTCTGCCCAGTAGTTAACTGTTTCAACTGGATCTCTAAATTCGTAATCTTTTACATTTTCAGCCTTTGTTTGGAATACTGTTTGCGGAGTAGTAATACCTATTATACCTATTTTAACTCCATCTTTTTCCACTATTTTATATGGCTTAGCCCAGCTTGGTGTATCTTTAGTTCCTTTTAAATAAATATTAGAAGCTAAGAAATCCATCCCTGAATCTTTAGACCATTTTTCAAACATATTAGTTCCATCTTTACCTACTACACCCCAATCAAATTCATGATTTCCTATTGCAGATGCAACAAATTCATTAGCCTTGAAGAACTTATTCATAGGTTCTCCAGTTAATAAATTTGATAAGGCAGAACCTTGATAATTATCTCCTGCTGAAACCAGGATTGTATTTGGATTTTCTGCTTTATAGTCATTAAACACTGTAGAAAGCTTAGCTACTCCTACATTTTTTCCTTGTTCTACTAAAGCACCATGTATATCATTTATAGATGCTAAAGAGATAAATTTATTACCTGTCGCTTTCTTTAAATCCTCAACAGTTAAACTTACACTATTTACAGCCCTTGGATCTTGTCCTGCTGGAAGCGTAACTGCTTTATCTTTAAGAGCTTGTACCGCAACATTTCTTAAAGTAGGATCCCAGTTATTACCTGTAACTTTCCAGTTATTATTCATTTTAGGTGATATAGT
The DNA here is from genome assembly GCF_900104115.1 of Clostridium gasigenes. Classification (GTDB taxonomy): domain Bacteria; phylum Bacillota; class Clostridia; order Clostridiales; family Clostridiaceae; genus Clostridium; species Clostridium gasigenes. The sequence goes on along the minus strand of NZ_FNJM01000015.1, from coordinate 29,827 downwards.
TCCACCCTTTACATTTTTAATATAATCTCCTATAAGTTCTCTTACTCCACCTATATTAGATTTAATATCTTTCTCTATAATTTCTGGAAGAGCTTCTCCAGCTTTAAATATTGGTCCATAAGATAATAATTGAGTATTAGCTCTGTAATTATTTACTGCTACTTTCACAGAATCTTCATCTTTAATTGCTGTTCCATCCATTTTAGTTAAATTAACTATTCTTGATCCTACAGGTTTTGATATATCTATACCAAATTTAACACCTGAGAACATATCATAGTTATATAATCTAGAAGTTGGATTGAATGATATTGTTAAGTCCCCTGGTTTATATTGATTATAATAGCTAGCTGACCATTCCATATATTTCTTTAATTGTGTTCCTGTCATTTTAAGAGAATAAAGAGTATTTTCATATTTATAAATTAGTGAAGAATCAGCTTTCTTAAACTCTCCTTCTTTAACAACTGGACTTGACGCATCAAATATAGCCGATGCTGCTACATCTGCTCCTGAATAATGCATTTGAACTTCATTTATTAGATTAATAAGTGGTGTTTCTTGTAATTGAGCTTGTGGAACCTTATCTATTTCATTTTCAGGAGATAAATTACCATCAACTAATTTACCAATAATTTTATTTGCATCAGTTATTGCAAAATCATTATATGATTTAAGTGAAGTCATCATCTCTGTATCCGGTGTAACATCCTTAATTTTAGTTATTTTAGCTGTTACGTCATTAACTCTATCTGCAACTATATATTTACCATCTTTCTTTGTAACTTTAATATCAACCTTACCTATTGTCTTTCCTCTTGCATCATTTTCGATCATTTTAACGCCATTATAAACGTTGAATTTTCCTGGGTTATCGGTATTTACAGTTGTATCATCAACAATTTTATGTCCATGTCCTGCCACTACAAAATCTAGACCTTGAACATCATTTAAAAGATTTACAACTCCAGATCCATGTACATCATACTCATCACCTTCACTCATATGAACAGTTGCAATGATTACATCTGCTTTATTACCATCTTTAATTTCTTTGATGGCAGCTTTAGCTTCATCTATAGGATTAGTTACTTTATATCCGTTAAGATTTTCTTCATCCCATCTAGTTATATTTGGTGTTGTTATTCCTAAAATAGCAACTTTTACTCCACCTTTTTCTACTATTGTATAGTTACCATACATTCTAGTTTTTCCATCTTTTTCATATACGTTCGCACTTAGTACTTTAGCATTCGCTGTACCATAGGCTTCTTTAAGCTTGTCTATTCCTCCATTAAATTCATGATTACCTAAAGTAACTGAATCATACCCTATTTCATTAAAGGCTTTTATCATAGGGTTTCCTTCTAGTTTATATTCTGGATTACTTTTAAAAAATATTTCAGCTGAATTTTCTTGTATTGTATCACCAGCATCTACAACTATAGTGTTTGGATTTTTTGATCTATACTCTTTAACCACTGTAGCAATTTGAGCTAAACTCCCTGATTTATCCTCTTTATTTTGAGCATAGTCATATGGATAAAATCTCCCATGAAAATCAGAAGTCGCTATAAGCTGAATGTTAACGATTTCATCTTCGGCAGCTTTTACCGTTATAGGGCTAAATAAACTAAATAACATAATAGCGCTTAATGTTGCTGCTAAAGTCTTTTTGCTTTTAAATTTCTTTAATATAAACATATTTTTGCACCTTCCCTTTGTAAATTTTTTATTGTATTGCAAACTAATTATAATATATACATAACATTAATTTCCATCTAATTTTTTCTAATTTTATTTTTATATTCCTTTTTTTATTTTATTGATATTTTATTTGTGTATTATTTACTATTTTGTTATTATTATTACATATTTCCCCCTATTTTATTTTTTTTAAATTCAAAAAAATATTAATTTCCTAATTTAAACAGTTTGACTTGTTTTGTAAATTATGTTATATAGCTTGCCTTTTGTAATAAAAAAGGAGGTTGTAAAATTAATTACAACCGCCTTTCTTATTACTCTTTATCCCAATTTTTTATAACCTCACTGGCTTCTACTCCAGGATAATACATCTTATCCGCTCCCTGGTTTCCTATAGCAAAAAGAGAAAATCCTAAAAACCAAGGTTCATCTTTATATGCTATTTTATAAGCCTCAAAACAATTTCCCTGCTCGCGACTATTAATCACAGTTGTTTTATAAGGATTCCATGGCTCTATAGAAGCTTTTTCAGTTCTTGGAAAGCCTAATTCTCCAAAGAAAATTGGTTTTTCCCATTTTTCATTAAAAGCTTTTACTTCTTCTTTTATTTCTTGTTTTCTATAATATCTTTGTGATGAATTTATTGAATTTACTAAACTATCCACTGTATTTATATCATTATCTGTAAGCTCAAAATATGAAGCAATAGATATAAAGTCTACCTTTGAAAACAACTTATTATTTAATTTATTTTCATATTGGCTCTTTAATTGTTTTTCTATTTCCATAGTACTTTCAACATTCCAATTAGTTGTTATCCAAAAGCTAGTTCTATATGTTACTAATCCCTTATAATATCCTCTAACATAATCAATTATATTACAAAACTCATCTTCCATATATTCTAACTTTGAGAAGCTAGTTGCTATGTTAAATGCATCTATATGATAGGGTATTGCTATTTCATCTATTAAGGGCTTAATGACCTTTGTTTTCCAATTATTAAAAAAAGCTTCTTTATCTTCTGGATTTAGTTCCGTTTCATATTTACTTCCATTCTCTATCCATGGATAAGGTTCTAGGATTATATTAATATCTCTTCCTTTTAGCTCGTCAAGTAGCATTTTCGCTCTTTCTAAACTATTGTCATATATACTCATATCACTAGATGAGAGAGAGTCAATATTTATTACTACAGGAAGATTTATAGTATTTAGTCCAAATTTATCAATATCATTAAGTGCCTCTTCTACTGTATAATCAGTAGATAAATTACCTGATTTTATTTTTTTTTCAAATTTATCGTTTAAAGTTTTTCCTTGAAATTTATTTATGCTCTTATTAATTATCCCTCTAGTTGTATAATTAAAATTATACATATAAAAACATACGACAACTATAAAAAAAATAGTCACTAGCCCTATTTTATTTTTTTTAGACATAATATCCCACCTTGTATTTATTAATAATTATTTAGACTTATTATTTTTTCTAAACACCTTAATTTTATATTTTTTCTTATATAATAAAATTGCACTTATTGTAAATATGACTAATGCTAATAGCACTACTAATAAAATCTTAGAACTACTACTTAGCTTTATTATTTTATCATAACTTGGTGCTTCCACTTCTTCCTTATATTTAAAGCATCTAACATTTCCATGCTCATCTATAACTGCTCCATCTCCATTTAGTTTATAAAACTCCTTATCTTCACTTAAAAACAACAAGCTTTTTTCTAACAAATCCGCCCTTGGTGATGTTAAAACCATCATATTTTTTTGTGAGTTATATGGTGATTTATCTAATTGGAATGTTGATATTGTCTTTGAAAAATCCTCCATAAGGGTTAATTTTTCATTAGATTCAAACTTTGTATATTCATTATTATACTGCATCCAAAGATTTTTGTTTAATTCTTTTATTAATTTATTATTATCTGGGGTACCATAAATAACAATATTTTTATCATTATGCTGATTTTCTAAGTTTTTTGAACTTATAGCCTCTAAACTTCCTAAATTGTATTTAGTTTGTTTTTCCATATAAGCTGACATATTACCTAGAGCTGTTAACTCACTACTTGAAAGATTATCAGGTAGAACAAATAATGTTTCATTCATATCCCAATCAGATACAAATGGTGCTGGATATGTATCAAAATAAAATTGTTTTAGTTCCTTATTATTAATTTGAATAGTTGAATCATCTCTAACAAATACCCATGGTTGCTTTTGATCTCTTATCTCACAATTTACATCATTTAGTAATAAATCAAAGGCAAACTTTATTTCAATAAAGAATATATTTGTAACATCTTCTGGTACTGTAATTAAAAGATTATCTTCATTTGCCTTCTCTTTTTCTAGCTTTTTACTAGCAACTGGAATATCATTTATAAATACTGTAAATAAAGATCTATCAAAATCTAAATTTTCAGAATACCTGAAATTTATATTAATTGTATCTCCTACACTTAATTGTCTATTTTGAGGTAATGAGTAGTTAATAGCCATTTCATTTCTAAATAATCCTTCTACAGTTTTTTGGTTATATCCAAGTTCCTTAAATGTGAAAGTTTTTTGTGGTTCCTTAATCTTATCATTTAAATCCATTTTACTATTTATATAAACTGAACTTTTGTTAACTTGGCTAACCAACTCCTTATTCATAAGGAATTTAACAGCACAAATTAATTCTTTATCATTTTCCGATAAAATATACAGAATTTTTTCCTGTCCTGTAGCTCCTACTGGTGAGTTTGCTATGTTGATATAAGCTTGATTATTAAGATCTTCAAAACCTCCTATCCCTTTTTTTAATATTTCTGGCATAGCATCTATTCTTCCTATATATGCTATATTACTTTTTTCTAAAGCCTTCCCATTTTCAGCTTTAATAATTTGTCCCCTTCCGCCTTCTCTTGCAATTAATCCTTGCATTTTTAATGCTGATGTTAATTCTCCATCAGTATAACTATCAGGAATTACTATTTTAGTGATTTCATATCCTCCCATATTTACTAATGGATAGGTCAGTTCACTTATTAAATTTTCTGGAATCATATTTGTTTGAGTTATATTAACTTTTGACTCTTTCTTTAAAACTAGCCAATTTGCAGTGTTTAAATCATCTGTACATGGCATATCTGTAAGTCTAAGATAACCTTCTACCTTAATCTCATTAAATCCATCCTTTAATAATTCTAATGGAAGTTTTAATTCTATAGTTTGGTTTTGTCCATTATTACTTTCTATTTTTTTCGAATAAAATTCTGTTCCATTTACTAAAAAGGTTAAATAACTGCCTATATTTTTTTCTAATACATCTGTAACTTCAAAAACCATAGAGGTCTTTATATCCTTAATATTAGTTCTCTTATCTATATTAAAATTCCAAGAATAACTATCATAAACTCCTGAAAAAGAAACATTCTTTGAAAGCTCTAGCTCTTTATTATAGATATTATTACTATAACTTCTATTTTTCAAAACTCCCTGTGCTACCTCCACTGGAATCACAGTCAATATTGAAACAATTAATAATATTAAAGTTACAATTTTGTTTATATTATTAAATATTTTTTTATTCATACCGTACCTCCTATTTTTCAATATTTCTTACTCAAACCGTTCTGTTTTATACCACTTTACTTCTTTTTTAAATATTGTATCTTTTATAAAACTATAAAAACCGTACCCAGCAACAACGCCCCATAACTTGCAATAAGTAAAGTACATAAGTAAAATTACGATAAAATTTTTAAATGTTAGTTCTCCTTTTTCTGTTGATATGCAAACTAAAAGTGATAATACAAATACCGATAAAGCCATCACCCATATAGCCAGTACATATCCTTTTACATGAACTTGTATTAATCCAAGCAAACCAAGAATAAAAATAGCATCTGAAAGTATATTTGCTGACAAAAACAGAAAATATATAGTTACATAATATATAAGATCAAATCTTATAACTCCAGCACTTGGTTTGAAAATGTACTTTGCATTTTTTATTACTACATAAATATTTCCTTTAGCCCATCTTGTTCTTTGCCTAAACCAAACCTTTAAGGTTTGTGGTTCCTGCTCCCAGGTAACTGCCAGGGGCATAAATTTTATTTTATAACCCATTCTATAAAGTCTAAAGCTAATTTCAGTATCCTCTGTTATTGCCTTAGTATCCCAACCGCCCATTTCTTCTATTAATTTTCTTCTTACTACAAAGTTAGTTCCTGGAATAGTACAAAGATTAAAGATCTGCCATCTTCCCGCTTGTGCCATCCACTGAAAAGATAATGTCTCTATATTAATAAATGCAGTTAGTAAATTCACATTTTTATTTCTACATCTAAACTTACCTATAACTGCGCCAAGTTTTGGGTCCTCGTCAATAGTTTGAATTAAATATTTTAAAGCCTTTGGCTCTGGAGTATTATCCGCATCATAAATAGCAAGATATTCACCCCGGCTTATATTAAATGCCATGTTTAAAGCATTCGATTTTCCCTTCCCGCCAGTTACACTATCTGTGTTTATCACAGTAAAATTTCTTCCTTTATATTTATCCTTAACCTGATTTAATATCTCTTCAGAGTTATCTGAAGAATTATCATTAATTATTATTATTTCATATCTTTCCTTTGGATAATCTAATCTTAAAAGAGACTCTGCAGTCCTCTTTATAACCACCCCCTCATTATGAGATGGTACCATAACGGTTACAAATGGATAGTAATCTATTTCTTCCTTCATTTTTTTATCATGTATTTTTGTATAATAAATATATCCTCCGATTACTAAAATAATGTTCATAAAAATAACTACCCATATCACTCCTAAAGAGTACACTAGTAAATAATCAACCAGGCTCATATTGATCTCCTTTACTTAAAATACTTTTTCTTATCTATTTTTAAACTGTATAAGAAGAATATTATAAATACTATTACCCCCATAATAGCAATTACAAATATCCCTTTGTTTACGTTAGTTAAATCAATAATACCCGATTTTTCCGGTATCTCATCTTCCAAATTTTTATCTTCATCCCCATATAACCCCTGTTTTGATAAAAATTTATTTCCTCGTAAATTTACATCATTAACCATTAATCCATTTCTATTATTAGTTATTTTATTATTACCAAAGGTTAATTTACTTTCTAAATTTATAGTATTTGAAAATTCTATTCCCTTTTTTTTATATAATCGTATTTTTTCTTGAAGATCCTTAATTGGCTCATTGCCTTTAATCCCTATTGCTACATCAGTTAATAGTTCCTTTGAAAAATTCAATTCCTCACCATCAATTTTTAGCAACACATTATCAAAATAACCTATAGAATATTTTTCAAAATCTATTACCCCTAAATTTTGATTTTCATTAATTATTATTGTAGAAGTCTCATCTAAATATTTTTTTCTATCATTTCTATATAAATAATAATCATTTATGGTTGTTGCTATTGGATATACCTTATAATTTACAAAGGCATCCTGGGCAATAGAAACATTTTGCATTAGTTCCTCTTCTGTAGGTCCCTTATCATACAAATAAGGATCGCCTAAAATAACAGTCCCACCTGAGGCAACACAATATCTTAGAGCCTCAACATATCTTTTCATGGCATCAAATTCTAAATTTTCATAAACCCCCATGGCACTAACTAAAAATGGAATTCCCTGATCATATAAATAGTCTGCTTTTTTAACTAACCAATTTAAATCATCATATGGATAAACTTCATCTATTAATAGATAACAATTTCTCTTTTTATTTTCCTTATTATTAAATTTATCATTTATTTTTTTCTTTATTTCTAATATTGATCTTTTATCTTTGAAATTTAATGGAACTACTTCCTCATCAGAAGAATTCTTTCCAATCCACAATAATTTTTCACTTCTTATGTAAAGCTCCTCTACTTCAGGCCCTTTAAAGCTTCCCTCTTCATTGGATAATATAATAATGCCCTCAGCATTATTTAAATCTTCTGTTGTATAACTATTTATTTTTCTTAACTCTATGTTTTTTCCTGTAGTCAATGCCATTTTTATAACATAATTCAAATTATTATTTTTGCTTGCATACTCCTTATATTGATCATATATAATTAGTAATTCACTCTTATTCTCTATTGCTAAGGAAACCTTCCAAGGAAGTATTAACGTTATTCCTATACATAAAATAATTGCTTTTTTTATATTATTAAACATCATACTCTAATTCTTTCTCTGCTAAATTAATAAAGCTCATAGGATCTATCACCTGTTCATTTTGAGTAAAGCCTCCTATTTGAACCTCAACATTTAAATTTTTATATAGTTTTTCTTTTCCTATTTTTATCTCCCTAACAGCTTCCTTCATCCTATTTTTCACAACTAAAGCCCCATCTTCATCACATATTAATATATAGGCAAATGTTTTTTTATCAATTAAATATTTTCCATCCTCATACCTTAAAGTTTCACCTAATACCTCTGAACATTTTCTTATTACTTCCTTAAATAAATCTTCTCCTACTATACTAGCTAGTTTATCACTATATTTAAGTCTTACCATTACTAATGTTATTGGCATCTTATATCTTTTGTGTAAATTCATATATATAGGCATTTCATTTATAAATGCCCTTCCATTTTTTATTCCTGTAGATTCATCCATCATTATAAATTTTTTATTTTTTTCTTCTAACTCACTAATCTTAACCTGCATTTCTAATATTAATTCCGCTATTGTAGATATTAATAAAGCAGTTAATGGAACTATTATAATCCAATAAAAAATTTTATTATCTAATACTACCCCTTTAGTAAATGAAAGATAAAATTTATAGGTGCAATAAACAAAATCTACTATCATACCTACTATTAAGGCCCCAGTTTTTCCTAGATAATAGCTAATTTGAGCCACAATCATTAATATCATTAACATTATATATCCTTCTAGACTTTTACTTAATTCTAAATATACAAAGGCTATGCATGCCACGAAAAAATATCCTACCATTAATGTTGCATATAAATCAATTTTCATACTTATTTTTTCATTGCTTCCCAATTCTTTTCCCCTCCATTATTATTAAATATTGCATTATTAATCTAATTACCATTAAGTCGAATGTCAAATTATACAAAAACTCATGTTTTGCAATATCAGCATCACCTGCTCCAACTACTGATATTATAATTTGTGAAAATCCAGCTAAAAAAATATATAAATATGCTTCTTCAAATAAGCACCCATTAACATCTTTAGTATTAAGGCTTTTTTTATAACTTTTAAAGGAACATAAAAAGTAAATTATTAAAAATAAAATCATAAAGCCAGATGTCTTAAATACACTTTTATCTTTTATAGCGCTCCATCCACTAAAAAAATAACTTTTAGCTCCATATGGTTTGCCTTCACTTTTTTCATAGTTTCCCATGGCGTCAGGCTTTATAGTGTATGCATTTTTAATGCCTACTTTTAAAATCGATCTAAATTCTTTTCGATGTTTTAAATAATATATAAAAAGTGATGGTATTGAATAGTTTTCATAAAAGTCTTCCTTTAGTCTTTCATCATTTGGATTTATAGAGGGTACTTTCTTATAAAAATTTTCCCCTTCTAGCAAAGAGTAGCTTCCGTCTATACCAAAATTCTCTAATACCTTTTCTGGATCTTCTCCATTCATAAGTGAACCTCTAGTCATTGCATGAAATCTATTCATATAGTCAAAATCGCCCTTTATAGATTTATATAATAACCCTGCTGATACTATAAAGAAAATACCTATTATTATTGATAATATCTTTATATATTTATTTTCATTAACATATCCCAGCCTTATAATTAATATTGCAGCTAACACTCCTATAGGTGCTAATTGTTGCTTTGCCCCAAAAAATAATAAACAAACAATAGAGAATAAAATTAAATTCACCAAATTTATTTTGTTGAATTTTATTATATATAGTAATATGGCTACACTTAGTAAAAAACAAGCTATTATTACCCCTTCACCATAAAATGAATTGAAATATGAAATATATGCTGTATCACAAAAAATAAATGTATATATAATTGCTATAAGATACTTAAATTTTTGTGTTTTTATATCCTTAGTAAAAACCTTAACTAGTAAATAAGCTGCTACTGCATGTAAGCTCAAAAATATTATTGAAAGAAACCTAATATCAAAAATATTATTATTATTAAATATTTTTGATATGTAGACTGCTAATTTTATAAATATAGATTGAGTTGAAAATAATGCTCCAGTTGTTTCACTTGCATATTTATATATTCCATATTCTTTGTTAAAATATCCAAACATTATATCGTTATCATTATTTGATAAATGGTATAATCCATTCTGACTTATGATTCTATAAAAGTCGCCATTATCCGCAATCCCGATTATTGGTTTTATAAATAATCCAAATGTACCTATAATCATTATTAGAATAAGCACTGTAATTTCTGGGGTCATCTTAATTTTTATAAAATTATATAACCTTTTCACATCTAATTTTTTATACATAAATTACCTCTTTATTGTTTTTTATTAATTTATAAAACCCCTTAAACCCCATAAAAAATAGTCTTTATTATTTTACACAATAAAGATTACTTTTATTTAAATTTATCTATACAATTAATAATAGTTTTTAATCTTAAATGAATATTTAAGATTAAATTTCACCTCAAAACAATTTTATATAAAAGGAGCTAGGATATTTAGCCATTTTATGCTAAAGGTCCTAGCTCTCTTTATATTTGAGACTATAGATAACTTAGTGTATATGTAATCTACTGCTCCTCAGTATCCCTAAATTTGTTTGTTTTTTTATCACTCAATTTGACTAATTGTTTCTTAGCAAATATAAAAATTAACTTTATAACTAAATATATTAAGAAAACATATAAAAAGCCATAGATTCCATAGGCGATATCAGCAAATTCCATATTACCCCTATTAGTTAGCTTTTGTTGTATCTCAATTACAAATACAATAACAATCATAACAGTAAATGTATAAATAAATGATATAGCTGTTATGCTATACTTTGCCACTCTTTTAAATACAAATTGTGTAATAAGAAAGATAACCATACCTATAATAGCCATTGATATAAAGTGTAGCTTTTTGTCATCAATTGCATAATCACCTATCCCAACAAAATTTACAACTTCATCGTGAATATTATTAATGAACTCTGCCATAATTTTTAATAATTTTATTATAGTACCACCCCCTAAGTATTTATATATATACAAATAAATATCAATACTTATATTTATTATATCACTAAACCTTACCTAGTCATAATTGTTTTATCAATTTTAAAAGGCACCTGAACCTCCTCCGCCTCCACCACCAAAGTCTCCACCACTTGAGCCACCAGTAAATCCCCCACCAGAATCATGATTACTAGGTGTTGCATTATTATATATTGAATTCATGGTATTCATGTGAATTAAATAGTAGTTAAAGTAATATGTTCTATTAATATAATTAAGTGAATCCATGTCACGTTCACTAGCTCTTTTTGCAGTAATTATTAATTCATTAATGTAATGCTCAATTGAGGCATTATTAATTCCTAATGCTCTTGCATATAAAAGAATAGTATCTGCTGTATTAAATTCATTTAACCGTTCTTTAAGGTTGATAGTATTCTCTATAAACCCTTTGTATGATAACCATTTTAATTTTTCATTATAAAATTCATTTGTTAATGTTTCTCTATTTCCAATAATGGTAAAGAATCCTTGTAATTTAGCATCTTCTCCGACTTTCACTTTCCATTCATTTAATTTTTTTAAAAATATTTTTGCTTTCGATTCTTTCTTTAATAAATTTTGTATATTAATCAATGAAAATTCATTATCTATCTCATAAACCGAAAACCATTTAATAATAAAATTAAGATGAGCTTCTTTAGGTAAAGTTTTATTAATGTTTCTTTTAAAGACTAAATCATTATCTGATTTATTACTCAAAAAACCTTTTTCTGTATGTTTAAGTTGTTCAATATTATAATACCCTAAGTTACACAGGTAGAATAAAGTAGAACTAAGAATTTCCTGAGAAATATTTTTCTTACCTATTAATAAATTAACTAAAGCCGGTGAAATTCTAGAAGGAGGCTCAATATATTTAATATTTGAAATAAAGTTGTACTCATTTCGATATTTTTTAATAGCTTCATTACGTTTTTTATTTTCACTAACAACTAATATAACTATTAAAGTAATAATTCCACCAACAATTAAAATAAAAATAACGCCTCCATAATTTGGATTTTTAGAATTATTCTCAGAAACAATATCCTTATTATTAGGTTCTGTATTCCCCTTAATACTATCGTTACCTGATATTATAGAACTATTAACTAAAAATTCTGCTGGAATAGTTAAATCAATACCTATCCTGGAGGATAAGTTTTTATAATTAATATTTATTCCATTATTAATATAACTAGTTAAAAGTTCACCATCTCCAAAGGTTTGGTATCTGGAATTTTCAGCAGTAAGTATTTTATTATAAAAACTAATATTAAGATTAGCTTCCTTTATAGATGAAATATTTTCTACTGAATAAAAATCCCAATATAATTGACCAGTAGTTTCATATTTTTTAGCTACATTCTTAGCAGTATAATTCACCTTAAAAATTTTCTTTTCATTAGAGCTTTTTGAATATAATTTAATTGACGTTTTATCTCCATTTTCTGAAATTTCATAGGTATTTTCAGCCTCTGTATTTCCTGATGTAGCTATAGTTTCAAACCCAGATTTATCAATAACAACAACTGAATTTATTATATAGCCATCAGAGCCAGTTGAATTTAACTCTCTAAGAAATCCATTAAAATCCCCTGAAAAATTATAAGTTAAATATTCAGTTACGTTAATATCCCCATTATCCATAATAGCTGCATTAATATCTACCTTATCAATTTCATAGCTTTTAGTATCTGCAAAGCAAGGAACAAAGTTAAATAGCAATAAAAATAGCAAAGTAAAACTTAATAACTTTTTCACCTAATCAACCCCTTAATTCTTCTTATTCACATTTATCAGCAATCATAATAAATTTAACATTCATTATACATTATATATATTCATTTATATATTTTTTAAATTTCCTTGACACAATACCTAAGTACAGTTTTTAATTTCTCCGTTTCAGTTTTCCTTAAATCTGAAAGATATATCTCTCTGTGTGCTTTTGTTTTTATAATCAAATTATTTTTCTCGCAATACTCTTTCATAATAGAAAAAGTCTTAGATTCATCATCAAAAGAGCCTATATGCAACATCTGAACTGAAAGTCCATCCTTTATAGTTTCAAAAATAATTTTATCTAATAAAGGATGTGGTTTTTTCTTTTTAACAATTTCCATTGCTTTAGCTACAAGTTCCTCTGTTACAAAATTTGGTTGCCTAATCATTATCGTATAAATAAACTCATCTTTATTTAATGTTTCTTGATTTTTGCCTTCTTCTGTTAAATCCCAGATTCCCTCTAGTGGATAAACAGTGTATTCAAAATATCTTTCTGGAGTATATCCATTTTTAGGCATCATTCTTATTGCATAGGCAAGTGAATATAATACTCCTACAGCTTGTGAAAACTCTTCTCTATTTGGATTTCCTTTTCCTTTTATCATAAAAAACTTAAATTCAGGAATATCTACTAAAACTGGCTTTTCTTTAGGCATATAATATTCTTTTTCACGCTTTCTCCACTCATGCTTCATGTCTACATCTCCCCAATCGAAATAATTATTTCAGTAACATATTTACTTGGGTTCCCTTTGAAAATCATACCAGGACCTTTTAAATATGTCTCTCTTGCTGGACCTATGCAATTAATATTATTTTTGCTCGCATAATCAAAAAGAGCTTTATATGCATTATTTAACTGCTCATATTTCCCATAATGTATAGTAGATATCCCCTTTATGGATGGTAATTTTTTAATATCTACAGTTGATGTCTCTATATATTTTTTAATAGGTACACAAACTTCTATATCAGCAATTTCCTTATATTCACCATCATGATACAAATTAAAAGGAGTTCCGCTCGCTTTACCTTTAATGGTTTTATAGATAGATTTAATATAGTTTCCAACATCACAATATCTTCCTTTGTACCTAATTGATGCAACCATTATTTCCGGCATGCTTTTTATTTCTACTTTATAATCCATATGACATTCCTCCATTAAATTATATTCTGTATAGAGGTTAAGTTTCTTTAGCAATTCTTCTTGCTGAAATATTTTCTTTTTAATCATTTCCTTCTTTTCTTCAAAAACATAAGATAAATCCTCACTATTATTACAGATAGATAGTACATCTTTTATTTCAGAAATTGAGAAATCTAATTCTCTTAAAAGAACTAATAATTTAGCTTTTTGAAAATCTTCTTCATTATAATACCTATATCCATTTTCATCATCACGAAATGATGGCAGAAGTATTTTCTCTTCATCATAGTACCTTAATGTTTTTACACTAAGATTTGTTATCTTTGAAAACTCACCTATTTTATACATAATTCACCTCTATATTCAAATTATAATCTGTCCACTGCACTGGAGTGTCAATAATATTTTCTCTGCTCAAGAAATTCTATGTATTAATATTATATCATAGAGAATTAACTTTCTTAATGTCCATGCATTACTTGCATTATAAAAAGTTGTTAGGCTTACAAAGTTTGGGTATAATAATAACTATAGTAAATGAGTGGAGGGTGATTTTATGGATCTTACTGATATTATAGATATAGTTGTTAAAAAGTATAATATTGATTGTATAGGTCTATTTGGAAGTAGAGCTAGAAATGATCATAATGAATACTCTGATTATGATTTATTTATTATAGCGCATATTGATTTAGATACTGAATTGATACTTGAATCAGAATTTGAAACTTTACTTAATGCTCCTGTAGATTTAATAAGCTTGTCTAAAGATACAGATGTAATATTACTTAAAAATATAATGAATGATTCAGTAATATTATATAATCAAAATGATAAGTATGAAAAATTATATTCTTTTGTAGAAAACTTTTTTATAGAAAACCATGATTTCTTAAAATTAAGAGAACATGACCTTATTTATGGGTAAAAGGAGGTGCTTTAATGATTAATAAAGATAGAGTTTTGAAATTATTAACTGATTTAAATGAATGGAACATAGAATATACAGAGTGTGTAAAAGAAATAGAAACTAATAAAAATGAAAATCTTAAGAAAATTCTATACCATAGTATTAGGGCATATTTTTTAGACTTTCATATTCTTTGCGAAGATTATATTTCAATAAACTTAAAAGACCTAAATAAATTTAAAATTAGCTTATCAGCAATTGATGGAATGGAAATAATAAAGGATTCTAATAGAATAGGTATTAATTTTCTTAATTTCTATGCTACATCAAGAAGACTTCGAAATAGGCTTGCACATAGATATAAGCTTCCTTCTGATGAAGAGCTATTATTAAACTTAAAAAATAATGTGCAATATATATTAGAATTACAAAAGTCAATCAAATTACTAATCTCTTATAATTAATCTTTACCAAAAAGCTAGTCGTTGCTAAACAGCAATTACTAGCTTTTTTTATTGTTTTTATTCAGTTTATCCAAAATTATTTACATGCTTTTTGGATATGCGTAAGATAATTAAACTCTTATGACTTCTTCACAACATTTACATCTCAACTATTATTTCAGTAAACTCTCCTAATTCACTTAAAATAATAATTTTACCCTTATAATTATTAACTATTCTATCTGCTATTGATAATCCTAGTCCAAATGATTTATTAGTATTACATCTAGATTTATCAACCTTATACAACCTGTTTAATACGTATGGTATTTCCTCTTTAGGAATCCCCATTCCGTTATCCTTAACAGATATTATTATTTTATTATTAACCTCAGTTAATTTAATATTAATTTCAATATTTTCCTTATTGTTATATTTTATTGCATTATCTATAAATATAATTAAAATTTGTTTTAGATGATCTTTCATAATTTTAACTTTCAAATTTGAATCAATTATAATTTCAAACTTAATATTATTGTTTAATATTTTATAATTTTCTACTATATATAATATTACAGGTTCAACATTTATAGGTTCTATTTCATCTAAATTTATAACTTCTTTTTCATTTCTAGATATTATTAATAAATCACTTACTATTTTACTTAACCTCTCCGTTTCATCAATGCAAATATCTAAAGATTTTTCAAGACGCTCTTTATCATTCTTTCCCCATCTTTTTATCATTTTTAAATGTCCAAGAAGGGCTGTAAGTGGAGTTCTAAGTTCATGAGATGCATCTGACACAAATCTACTTTGATTATCAAATGACTCTTGCAGATCATCCATCATAGAGTTAAATACTATGTTTACCTTATCAAATTCATCATTTGATTCTGAAATTTCAACCCTTTGTGTAATTCCATTTTTTTTAATTTCTGTCATTGTGTTTGATAATACCTTTAATCTTAATATAAATCGCTTTGATAAATATATAGCTCCAATAACACTTAAAACTAAGCCTATAAATAAGGCAAATATAAAGGTTTCAAAATAACTTTCTATAAATTCATGAAAAATATTCTCGCCTTTAACTATTTGTATTTTATGTTCCTCACCCTTTATACTAATTACTTCATCTAATACTATATATTTTTCAAACCTGATATATTTCACTTTAGTTCTTAAATTCACACTTTCGTCACTTAATTGAATTTTATCCCATATATTACTATCTGTTGCATATTCAACATAACCATCTTTATATATACGAATAAATTCATCTTCATTACCTATGAATTCATCTATTTCTTTTCCTTCTATATTTATGTTTGATAATAAGTACTTAATTTCTTCATATCTATTTCTTACCTGCTCTTTTTGATAATCTATACTAAAAAAATTAATACTTACTATTTGTATGCCTGTATAAATAACTAATATTGCAACTATAATAGCTAGTGATCCTATAGTAAGCTCTAAAAAAATTGGTAATCGCTTCTTTCTTTTCATAGTTATAATCTCATAATATATCCAACAGCTCTAACTGTTTGGATATATTCTTCTTTATCGTTTTGATTTAACTTATTTCTTAAATAGCTTACATAAACATCTATTCCATTCGTCCCTGCATCATGATCATAACCCCATACTTTATCTAATATTACATCTCTAGCTACTACTTTATTTTTATTATTAATAAGGAGAATTAATAATTCATACTCCTTATTTGTTAAATTTAACTTTATAGAATCTTTAATAACAGTTCTTGAGCCTCTATCTATAACAATATCTTTAAACCTAATTTTTTCCATAGCTACTTTTTCTTCGCGTCTAAAAACAACCTGAATTCTTGCAAGTAATTCTTCTATATCAAAAGGCTTTTCTAAATAATCATCTGCTCCTATTTGAAGCCCTGCAACCTTATCCATAACACTATCCTTTGCGCTAAGCATTATAACTGGAATGTCTTTTTCTCTTTTTAGCCTTCTACACACTTCTAAACCACTTAATGTAGGAAGCATTAAATCCAGTATTATTAAATCATAATCTCCATCTATAGCTTCCCTCAATCCAATCTTGCCATCCTCACAAACCTTAGCATTATATCCTTCATATTCCAATTCAATCTTTATAAAATCCGAAATATTTGCCTCATCTTCAATAATTAAAATGTTTCTCAAAATATCACCTCTAATGATATTATATCATTATTTTTAATCATCGTATCTTTCTTCATATGGGTTTTCTATATCTGTTATAGCTCCTGATTTTGAGCTTACCGTAATCTCTTTAAGCATATTTTCCTTATCCTTTATTTCAAATTTATATTCAAAAGTTGCATCTTCAAAATCTAAGTCTTTTTCAAAGTTTACTACCTCTC
Source organism: Clostridium gasigenes (assembly GCF_900104115.1). Taxonomy (GTDB): domain Bacteria; phylum Bacillota; class Clostridia; order Clostridiales; family Clostridiaceae; genus Clostridium; species Clostridium gasigenes. Next base: position 12,168 of record NZ_FNJM01000015.1, on the reverse strand, counting down.
CTTGAATTTTTTTAAGGGCTATCCCTTCTGCTTCACTCTTACTATATTTAATATTTGATTTAGCATAACTATAGTAAACACCACCAAGCACTATTACTAATGCAACTCCAATTGAAGCTATAAAAACACCAATCCTTATTATCTTCTTCTTATATTCTATTATATGTTCAATAAATTTAACAATTTTATCAAAAATCTTTTCCATATTTTATCACTCCATTTATTTATTTTTTTAATAAGATCTATTCTTTTTCATATAGCTAAAAGTCCTTAATCTAAAGCAACCTTTTTTTCTAATACTACCTTCAGCTTTTCTAATACAAATATTAATGATCCACCAATTAAAAAATATATAATACTAAAGTTATTAAAACTAACACTGCTAAAAAAATTCCTCCTCTTTTCTAATTACTTGTTTAGATATTAATTACTTTCTCATTGATTTAATTATATTGTAAACTCCTATATAAGAAATTAAATCAATATTAGAGTTACATTAATTTTTTTTAATAAATAGGCCTCTCCAAATAAATAACAAGAATACTGACTTGTTATTTATTTGGAGATGCAAAAAAAGGTTTCAGATAAATATGTATCTGAAACCTTTTTTGTGGTTATTTATTTCAACTTAAATGTTTTAGGTGCCATCTTATAAATAGTAAACAAAGCTATTGGTATAAATAACATTGTTATAACTATTACTACCAAAGTAAAGTAACTAGGAGCTACTTTTATTTGAAGTGCTTGATATGAAGCCATGTATACAATAAAATTTGAAATATGAAATAGCGGACTCTTTATTGTTAAATCTTTAGTGTAAGGTTGAACTATATAATACATAAATAAGTGATATATAGAAAAGAAACCGCTAAGTCCAAGTATAGCTAAAAATATAGGAAGTAACTCTATAATATTATAAGCTTTACCACAGAAAATAATTATTATGGTTAACCCTAAGCATATTGTAACACTAGGCATTAAGTTATATAAAACAACTCTTTTAAGCCTTACTCTAAAGTTATCTAAAATTGCCTTTGGGTCTTTATAATAGCCATATCTTAGTAAGCTAATGTCACAATTGAAAAACATAGCCTTACAAATTCGTTGTGTTGTAGATATCATATACATTACAAATACTAAATATCCACTTGCTTTTATTATATTCGCTGCTACTTTTTCTTTATAATCCGGAAATATTAATAGTAGTATTACAGAAGCTACTGTAGCTACTCCAATTATTACTACTCTATTTCTTATAGCATTTATAACTATTTTTTTATGTCTATTAAAAAATATTGAGTTTAAATAGTCATATCCACTTTTTTTATTTAACTTCTTACTATTCAAAGTTTTTATATCTATATTCTTTTCATTTATTGCAACATCTGCAAAAGCTACTCCCTTAAGGTTCTCACCATCATTAAATATAGCTCCCTTGGATATTAACCTTCTAGAAAGTGCAGTATAACTTTTAGAATTCCATAAATAAGATGCTGCTAAAAATCCTAAAACTATAATAATACAAATTGAAATTGGATTTAAAATTATAAATTCCCCTAATATAATATTAAAAAATGGTAATAGATACGCAAATATAGGCGCTACTAAAATTAGAACTATTGGTAGCACTTTATTTCGTCCTAGTACAACCTTATGTTTATTAAAGATAAAGAGAACTAAAGTTTCACCAAAAATCCTAAAAGCACCTAATGTTAATAGTACTATTAGTGTCTTTTTAAAGCCTATATTAATTATCATTACTGGACTTAGAAATATAGACTGTGAAATTATCTTATAAATAATTTCTCCTAAATAATATTTCTTAGGGTCAACTCTCATTAAAGTAATCACGTTATAAGCATCATTGTCCACTTTTAATAATATACTATTTAATAATGATCCTGCCATAAAACTTAAAACAAAATATATGTGTATATATAATCTTTCTGTATCTACTTCAATTCCTCTTCCTTTAGTTAAAGCTACTGTTGGTATTCCTACAAATATAGCCAAATATATAGCTTTTCTAAAGAACTCAGAGAATAGGCTAAGTATATATTTAATTAATCCTAAAATCATCTTAATCTTAGTCTCTTTATATAAGCTTTCAGGTATCTTTTTCCCTATTAAAGGTAACTTACTTAGAAGATATATAAATGAGTTAGCCCCTTCTACAAAAGACACTTTAAAGCTAGTAAGAAATATATTAAGCATCATTATTCTCCTTTAGCAACTCAATTATCTTTTCCTCTAAATTTTCACTACTTAACAGTGCCTTGTCCACTTTATCTAATGTCCCATTATTTAATATAACTAATTCATCGCAAAGATCCACAGCTAATTGCATTATATGAGTTGAAAATATTAATATATGATCATTCTTCATTTCCTTAAGTAACTTTTTCATTTCAAGAGCTACAACTACATCAAATGATGTTAATGGTTCATCTAATAATATTACTGGTGGTCTAGTTATAATGCAGCAAAGCATTTGTATTTTATTTTTCATTCCATGGGAATATCCTTTTATTAATTTATAACTATCTTCTTTAGTTATTTTAATTAATTTTAGATATTCATCTATACTTTTAATGTTCTCAATACTATCTTTATTTATATCAATATAAAACTTTAAAAATTCATAACCAGTTAAAAAATCCGGTAGTATAGGTTCTGAAAATACATAACCTATTTTTGAGTGATCTAAATTTATAATGTTGTCATTTTCATCTAACAAACTCACAGACCCATTGTCTAATTCTAGCTCCTCACTTATACAGTTAAAAAGTGTTGTTTTCCCTGCACCATTTCGCCCTAGTAAGCCATATATTTTACCCTTTTCGAAAGTAAAACTAGCCTTATTTAACACCTTTTTATCCCCAAATTTTTTTTCAATATCATTTAATAATAACTTCATAAAGCCCCTCCATTATATTGTAATTTTTATTAAATCTTACTGCTTCAACGTAATTATAACACATGCCCCAAATTCATCCAATAAAGTTTAAGTAGCTATCCTATTCACATTAATTATAATTAATGTATGGTAAAATAAAAAAACTCAAGTAATTCGCCTTATGAATCACTTAAGTTTTAATATAATTTTACATTTATCAATATTAATTATCTATAAAATTTTTCCCTTTATTTAATTTATTAATTCTTTTTTATCCACACTAGAATTATATATTAATCCTAAGAGAATCAATAATCCCCCAATAATTTTTCCTTTTGAAACAAATCCTACTATGAAATAATCAATAAATATACCTGTAAAAAGCTGACCTATAAATATAAGCAAAGTAGTATATATAGTAGGGATTTTAGGAATTATAATATTAGATGTCGAAACAACAATTACTCCAAGCAGCCCACCTAAGAACGCCCAAAATGGTATTTCACTTAAACTACCAACAGATAAGTCCACATAATTTCTCACTATGCTTAATAATAATATAGTACTTACTAGACCTACTATATAGTTTATAAGAGTTCCTTGAAGAACACCTATTTTTTTAGCTAGATGTGAATTTATAATCATAGCTACTATAGTAATAGAACCACATAAAACCGCTAAAATAATATATAACATATTTATCCTCCTCTTTCTAAGTCAATTTAGAAAATAATAAAATAGCAAATTGATTTATTTTTTAAAATGCTTAATATATTATCATTGTAACTAGCCCTAATAATATTATAGAAAATCCAATAATTTTTTTCTTTTTAAATTTATAAATATCCAATCCAAATAGCCCATAATGATCTATTAAAGAAGCTAATACTAGTTGTCCAAAAACACCTAATGATAATGTTAAAGAAGCTCCTAGAGAATTGAAGCATAAATTATTTAAAAACACTACGAAAACTCCTATTGATCCCGCACTAAATAAATAAATCGGAATATTTTTCTTTAACTTGAACTTCTCTCTTTTTAATATTAAGATAATAATTAAAGAAATAAGTCCTACCATATGGATTATTAATATCGCTACATACTGATTTGTATATTTTGCCAAAGCACCATTAAACGTTACCATTATAGTAATTAATAATCCTATAAATACCGCATACGATTTATACATGTAATTTCCCCCATTCCTTGATTACGTCTCTTTTATAAGATTAACATAGAATTTTAAAGTTATATATGACATATGTCCTATTCTGATTAATTAATATTAGCGATTTTTCAGTTCTAGTTCACTTCTGTAAAATAAACAACTATAATAATACTTATAAATATTGAAATGCTTAATAATTTTTATCTCTCTTAGATGATTACAAGGAGGACTAATTAAATGAACCGTATAAATAATCAATCTAAATTAGATGATTACATAGAAAAATATAATATTGAAGATTTCTTTGGAATAAATATGAAAAACCACATGGAGTTACATTCTTTTAATAAAGGAAGTCACATTGTCAAAGTTAATGAACCAATAGATTATTTTTATTTTTTTGTAGAAGGTAAAATAAAGGTATATACTATTCTAAAAAACGGTAAATCTCTACTTTTCAGATTATATAATCCACTAACTATAATTGGGGATGTTGAATTTATTGACTGTGATAAAGCTAATTCAAACATTGAAGCAATAAATGAATGTTTATGCATTGCAATATCTATGAGTAATATAAGAAAATACGCTGTCAATGATCCAACTTTTCTAAAGTGTATTTGTGAGAGCCTTGGTAAAAAATTTATTAGTTCCTCTATCGCCAGTTCAATAAATATTCTCTACCCTCTAGAAAATAGATTATCAAGTTATCTACTTGCTATTGCACCAGAGAATAATGAACATTCCAATTTAGATGGTGGAATAATAACAGATAAATTTACAGAAATGGCTGATTTACTTGGAACAAGCTATAGACACTTAATCAGAACTATAAATAAATTATGCAATGAAAATATAATAAAAAAAGAAAGAAATTCTATTATCATTTTAAATTTAAATGCATTAGAAAAACTTGCTGGAGATTTATATAAATAGATAAAAAGGAGAATTATAATGAATATTTTAATTAGAAAAGCATCCCTAAAAGATTTAGATGCAGTAACAAAAGTTGAAGCAATCTGTTTTCCAAAGGAAGAGGCAGCTACTAGAGCATCCTTAGAAAAACGTATTAAAACATTTTCAGAACGCTTTTTTGTAGCAGAAATAGATAATAAAATTATAGGATTTATAAATGGCTGTATTACTAATGAGCACACTATATATGACGAACTATATTTTGACTCTAAACTACATATTCCAAATGGAGATTTCCAAACTATTTTTGGCCTTGATGTAATCCCGGATTATCGTAATTTGGGAATTGCCGCACAGTTAATGAATTATATGATTGAAACATCAAAATTAGCGGGTAGAAAAGGTGTTATTCTAACTTGCAAATTAAATCTTGTTGATTATTATACAAAGTTTGGATACATAAATAAAGGTATATCTAAATCAGTACATGGTGGAACTGAATGGTATGATATGATTTTAATCTTTTAGCTAAATTTATAAGTTGTTTATTTTCATAACCTTAAATTGACGTCTTTATATAAATTTATTTAGTTTATGATGCCTAAGTCAAAGTATAAAAATAAGCTAGGCTTAATGCCTAGCTGTATATACTTAATAACTGTAACTTTACAATAGAGTATTTCATAGTGAAAATGATATATAACACATCTATCCCTCTACTATAATTATTTTATTTCTGTTTCATCAAAACTGCATTTATACCTTTTTAACAAATTCAGATTTTAGTTTCATAGCTCCAATACCATCGATTTTGCAATCAATATTATGATCTCCATCAACTAAACGTATATTTTTTATTTTTATACCTACTTTTACAACTGCTGAACAGCCTTTTACTTTAAGATCTTTGATTACTGTTATGCAATCACCATTACTTAAGATATTTCCATTTGCATCTTTGATAATCTTTTCATCTTCACTATTTTCGTTTTCTAATTCTAAAGCCCACTCATGAGCACATTCTGGGCAAATAAAAAGACTTCTATCTTCATAAGTGTATTCTGAATTACATTTTGGACAATTTGGTAAATCAACCATAATTCCATTTCCTCCATTCGTTATTCTTAGACATTTAAAGATGTCTAAATTATAATATATATAAGCATATAAGGCGTTCCTTATATGCTTATATATATTATCATAGTCTTCTTATATTGACAAACCAGCCTCTAATCTCTGATTAAAGTTCCTTATTACCAGTATATAGTGCATTTTTTTCATATTTTACTCTTCATATACAAACCGCTCTAATAAATTATCTAATATACTATTTAAGCATATACAATTAAACTTAATTAATGGATCACATTTAAATTTATCTTCGGAATAATTATTAGCTTCTTCCAAAGCTTTATAATAATTTACCTTGTTTAATTTTGGATCAATTATTATTCCACAATATCCACTTTGATTTAATATATAATTAGTTATAATCCTACTGGTTCTACCATTACCATCAATAAATGGATGAATACAAACAAACCTATATTTAAATATTGTTGCTAATACAATTGGATTTAACTCACTCTTATTTTCATTGTACCATTCAATTAAATTTTTCATATGTTTTTCTACGCCATTAGGAGGTGATGTATGAATACTAGCTCCACCAATCCAATTTCTTTTTGTCTTATATTCACCTGATTCTTCTATTTCTAAAACTCCATTAGTTAATATTCTATGAATTCCCTTAATCAGACTTTCAGTTACACCATCCTTATTCAACAGCTTACTATCAGCATATTTAATTGCCTTTGCTGTGTTATCAATTTCCATATGCTCTTTTATAGTTTTTCCCGAAATTGTAAATCCAGTTTCCAAAATATACTTAGTTTCCATTATATCCATAGTGTTTCCTTCTATTGAATTAGTGGAATAAACTTCTTCAACTAAATCTCTTAATCTATGAAATTCATATCTATTTTCTATTACTTCAGCATCAATTAGCACTTTTATTTTTCTGTCTATTTGACTAATTAAGTTATTATAGCTATATAAATCCTTCATACTTATCACCCCTATCCTCTTTTTCTATATTCTATATAGCACTCTTTATTATTAATATTATAGTCTATTTTTTATTTTTTTAATATATATAAATTTCAGGAGAATTATATATATTGCTCCAATTATTTATTAAAAAATCTCTCATTTCTATGTATTCACTATTAGTCATTTCCTTTGCACTCACAGGACAATTTCTTATACAGCGACAACACTTAATACACCTTTCTTTATCAACACTCCTACAGTTTTGCTTGCTTATAGCATTAGTGGGACAAGAATTTTTACATATTCCACAATCTATACAATTATCATTAGTTTCTGGTGCCATAGGTTTCATTTTACTTACCTTTACCACATAGGGATAATTTCCTGGAACATTCAAGTTTCCTATTTCACTAATATCCTTTATTGCATTAATCTTTATCTTAACTCTGTCACCAAATTTTTTTGCTATTTCTAAGTCCTCTTTATTTGGTCTTCCATTTCCTAAAAGATCAGTATAAGAATGCTCTCCTACAAATGCAGTTGCCCCTACTCCTATAAACCCATTTTCTTCAAATGTATTCTTTAATTCTAATAAAGCATCTTCATAGGCTCTGTTGCCATATGTTACAACAAAAATTACTAGAGTATTATTACCCTTTACTTTATTAAAATATTCGACTAAAAACTTAGGTACTCGTCCAGCATAAACTGGAACTCCTACAATAACTAAGTCTTTTTCTGTAAAAACTAACCCTTCATTTCTATTTTCCTCTAATGTTATATCATTTTCAAATAATTCATCACTAATAGCACTTCCAATTTCCTTTACAACCTTAGCTGTTCTATCTGTAGCACTAAAATAAATCAAATTTACTCTCATATCTCTTCTCCTACTATACTATTTGTTAATACTTACTATTATAGGTACTTTTTTATATTTTAACAATAAAAGGTCATAAGTTTCCTTATGACCTTTCCTAATCTCAACTGACAAACAGGTAGGTTATCTTCGCCAATGTTAACTAATGTTTCGAAATAGCAACACTTCTCCTACAAGTAACTCCCCTTTAAGGTAGTTGACTTACAACAACATGATAATCTTTACCATTATTGTTATCCCATTTAACTTCATTTGAATTAAAGTCATACTTAAAACAATAATCTAAAGTTGAACCTTTCTTAACATAAACATCAGTCCAAAAAGCTTCAAATACTCTTCCCATGTAAGCATCTACAAAATGTCTGCTTAGCTCAACATCTTTTATTTCATTCCACCCGTTTACTCCAAAATGTACAGTAATATTTTTAATGTCCCTAGTATCCACTTTATCATAGGATATTGGAGCTGATATTCTATACACTACCCATTCATCATTTTCTGCTGCATGAACCGTTTTAGGCATTAATAACGTTCCCATTATTAAAGTTACTGATAAAAAACAAAGTATTATTTTTTTCATATTTTTATTCCTCCTTACATGTTTTATGATTTTATTATACATTTAATTACATAAATTGTATAATAAAGGATTACCTCTTGTAACCATTTTCTTTTACAAAATACTTAAATTTGCTTTAAATTACAATAAATACATTAACTTTTCATAACTATTTATCCAACATCTGTAACTAAAGCTTAATTAGATAATGTTTTATAGAGTAATTATAAATTTTCTTATACACCATTATTTAAACGCATTAAAATAAGCCATACATTTCTGCACGACTTATCTTAATGAGTATTTAACCATACTTATTTCATTTCAATTACCAAGTTACATTATTAACCTACTTGTCTCTGAAAATAGCGCCATTCACGTCATTGCTCTGAAATCATGTTCGACAAGTGCTCTCTAATATTACTCAGCTAATGATTTAATTTCTTTGTAACTCTTAAGATCTGTATAAAGTTCGTCCTTAATAGGATTACGCTTTGTCTTAACAATCTTGTAAATATAGTATCCAAATACTGCGATATTTGCTAGTAATGCTACTAAGCTTACAATGAATAAAGCAGTTGTGTTATGTGATGATTTAACTGCAAATTGTGATTCATCAATGAAACTTGGATAGGTCATTGCAAACATACACCATAATGCAAGTGTTTGTGCACGATGCTGTAGCCAAGCCCCCTTCTTGATAAAGAAAGCTGCAAATGTAGGAGCTAGTAATAACGCTAACCCACAGTACCATGCATGTTCAGGTAAGCAGTTATATGTGTATGCAAAGTTCCAAATATCATATGCTATAATCCAGAACCAAAGCATGTCCGGCCATAACATATCCTTACTCTTATCTTTACTGATGCAGATTCCAACCCAACCTGTAATAGTAATGATATTTAAGATACCTGCAATTCCATTCATAATATTCCAGGAACCGCTTACAGTCATCATTCCTTCAAATATCTCTTTATTAAGATGTAATCCATAAATTTGAAAATCACGTGCTACTGCTTCGCAAATATTGATTGCTAAAATCAATGGTGGAAAACACAAAAGCCATTTTTTGCTACTTGCACCTTTCACATGTCTAATCAGCCAAAAGCCAATACATCCTGCAAGTGATGAGTACACTTTAGCATAATGAAACCAATCGTTTACACTTGTTCCTTTAGTAGTTTTTGGCCATACTGCAAAGGTAAGAACCAGTGGTAATACGACGAAAAAAAATACTCCTCCCCATTTATATTTACGACCTACTTCATTTAGTCCAATCAACACAAAAAATACTACCAGCCACATAAGCCAGTTTGTCCAAGGTTGTGCTTCGAAAAAAAACATAAATATTCCTCCTTAATAAAATATAATAATTCCAGTAATTTAAAACCAATTATCCTACAATTTACTAATATAATTGTACGCGTTTATTTAATGATTGTCAATAAATGTAGATTACATTTAGCACTTAGAAATCATTACTTAGCAGTATTGAAATTGCTCAAAGGTGCTCTCCCATCCTTGATTTTCAAAGAAAAAAATGCTTGCTATGAAATTCCAAGAAAATATCAGTATTTTGGTAGTCTTGTATTATATTTTGAAGAATATACTTAGTATAGATTATAATGCTAGTTATAATTATAAAGATATAAAAGGAGTTGAATTCATTTGCCTACAGATATTAAATATATACAGCAAATTAATCCAACTTATGAAGAGAGACTTAAAATGTTAAGGATTGCTCTAGAAGAAGGAAATCACATTGAAGATTTTGATAATTTAGTAGAGTTGCTTGGTCCACCAAAAGATATTACAACAATTAGCTCTCCAGAACATTGCAAAGGGATTAAGGTTGGTATAATAGGTGGGGGGCTTTCAGGTTTGGCTTCTGCCTTTGAACTTAGAAAGCTTGGCTTTGATATTACTATCTTTGAATCAGAGGAAAAACGTATTGGTGGCAGGGTTTATACCCATTACTTTGATAAGGATAAAAGATTTTTTGGAGAACTTGGAGCTATGCGGATACCTGTAAGCCATGAAACTACATGGCACTATATAGACCTTTTTGGTTTAAAAACAAGGCCGTTTATTCAAAACAATGAAAATGCATTTATCTATGTAAGAAATAAACGTGCAAGAAATGATCCTCAAGGTAAAAGTGTAATGGAGAAAATATATCCTGAATTTAATCTTTCACCATGGGAAAGAAGTACACCTTGGCAAAAACTTATTGGTTATGCATTAGGAAGTAATCTTTTAAAAATACATCCAGATATAAGAAAAGAACTTGTGCAAATTAAAAAGAAATATTCAAATACAATTGAATATATGGATAGTTTAAGTATACGACAAGTACTTGAAAAAATGAATTTAAGTGAAGGTGCTATAGAGATGATCTCATGCGTTGCACCTTTTGCAGGTTATTTTTACTATAATAATTATTATGAAAATCTTCAGGAAGAATATACAGTAGATTATGCTTATAGATATGAACTAGTTGATGGCTTTGTTAATCTCCCACTTGCTTTTTATAATTCTTTAATGTCTAAAAAACCTAAGGAATACTCTAATATTCAAGAAAAAGATTTAGGGAAAATTCTTTGGAAAAATGGAAAAACAGTAACAAGTATATATAAAAAAGATAAAAATAATAGGGTTATACTACAATATAAAAATAAAAAATCCTCAGAAATTTTTCAGAAAACCTTTGATTTTATTGTTTGTACAATTCCTTTTTCTAGTCTTCGTAATGTTACTGTATATCCTATGTTTAGTACTGAAAAAATGCAGGCAATAAAAGAAGTTAATTATGCATCAGCTCAAAAAACTGTTTTTATGTGCAATAAACGTTTTTGGGAAGAAGGCGATACTAAAGAGAAAATAATAGGAGGTGGATCCCATACTGATTTATCAGTTGGAACTATATGGTACAATGATTATCATAAAGGTATTAGTAGTAGTCAAATACAAAACAAGAAAATTTCTAATAATAACGGAGGCGTTCTTTTAGCATCTTACAATTTAAATCAAGATTCAATCCGTTTAGGTAACTTAGAAGATAAAACACGTGTTGAAGAAATAAAAAGACAAATTGAATCTATTCATGGCCTTAAAAAAGGATATCTTGATTCTATAGTTGATGACTTTAAAACTGCTCAATGGAATACTGAAAAAGGATTTTATGGAGGATTTTGTTATGCTAACCCTGGACACTTCAGGCTATTCTCATATGCAATGGCGAAGCCAGAATATGAGAATAGAGTATACTTTGCTGGTGAACACGTTTCTTCAAGCCACGCTTGGATACAAGGGGCTGTAAATAGTGCTATGAAAGCTGCTAATGATATAGCCGAATATTGTGAAAAAGGTTAATCTATATTCAATAAAAAACTGCAATAAAGGCTTTAGTAAAGTGGTCCCTATGTCAAGGACAGTTAGAAAAAAACGCCTAAAAAATGAATTGGAATATTTTTCATGGAAGATGTATGACAAGAAAGCACTGGTATTATACCGTTTGTAGGTATTTACCAGTGCTTTAAATTATATTGATATATAAAATTAGTTTAGCTAGATTTTAATCGGATATTCACCGGTTTCTAGATATTCGTAGTATTTATTTGGTGATAGCTTGGCCAAATTCCATTGATATCTATTGTTATTGTAATAATCAATATAATTATCAGTTTCTTGTTTCAGTA
>NZ_FNJM01000028.1 GCF_900104115.1 Clostridium gasigenes | reverse complement strand
CCGACCGAAGGATTTTGGGGCATTATTAAATCAGAGATGTATTATATATCTGATTTTTGCAATGAAGAAGAATTACGTAAGGCAATCGATGAATATATAGATTATTACAACAACTATAGATATCAAGAAAGATATGGTATTCTAGCACCTATTGAAGTAAGAAATGCTGCATTAAGAAATGATAATCCAATTCAATATCCTATTCCTGAAAATAAACGAATACAAGCTTATAAAGCAATGTTAGAATCAAAGAAACAAAGTGCATAAAAAATGCGACCAATAATATGGTCGCATCAACTTATACATTTTTAATTATTTAACCTGTCTACTTGACAGAGGTCAGTTCAAATTTGCAACACCTTTGTTTGGGTAAGTACGTTTATAAATCAGAGAATATATCTTCCATAGATATATTTAGTTCTGAAAATATATTTGATTCAATCTTACCTGTTTTATGTCGTACACAATATTGTTCATAGCCACCATTTTCATCTAATGAATAAATATCAAGTGAATATTTCATTGGATTTACTATCCAATATTCTTTTACGCCGTATTTCATATATAAATTCATTTTTGTAACTAAATCATGAGATTGATTTGAGGGGCTTAATATCTCTATTATTAAAGTTGGTACACCAATATACTTATTGTTAGTAAAACCAGTTTTATCACATATAACACTTAGGTCTGGTATAACTAAATTTTTGCTGCCATCCTTAATTAATTCTATATCTGTTGGAGCTGAAAATACGTCACAGCTTTTTCCTCTAAAAAAATTCCATAATAGTGCATGTAAATTACTCGAAATTCTTTGATGTGGAATTGATGGGCTAGGTGACATACAGATTAAATTATCTATATACTCTAATCTTTGATCTGAATTATTGCATATATCTAAATATTCATCATATGTTTTAAACTCGTTCTTTAATGTATTAGGCATATAAACACTCCTTATAATTCTAGTTTAGTATAGTTTATCATAAGGAATATTTTATATCAATATGGTAATAAACACATATAAAATCATAGCAACCTCAGCGGAACTAGAGTGGCATGAAGTCACACTATTGATAAATGAAAGTATAATTATAAAAAGTTACTCATATGATTAGTTAGACATCTATATAATAAAGTGTAATAGCATTTAAATGAGAAGGGATAGATAATATAGAATACAGTATCTATATGTATTCTATATTTAAATTTAATTAAGTTAGTTCTAATGTTCGTTAGAAGCGTATTTAGTTTTCTATCAAATGTTCTAACTACATCATACAAGGGGGATAGTGTTATGTCAGAAATGAAATGTCCAGTAACAGGAAAAACTAGTACAGCTACAGCTGGTGGTGGAACTACTAATAAGGATTGCTGCTCGAACCAGTTGAATCTTAACATTCTTAGGCAAAACTGTGATAAAAGCAATCCTATGTCAAAGTGCTTTAACTATGCTGAAGAATTTAAAAAGTTAGATTACAAAGGACTAAAGAGGGATTTATATAAGCTAATGACAGATTCTCAGGATTGGTGGCCGGCCGATTATGGTCATTATGGACCATTTTTTATTCGTATGGCTTGGCATAGTGTAGGGACTTATAGAACTGGTGATGGTAGAGGTGGTGGAGGACAAGGACTTCAACGTTTTCCACCAGTTAATAGCTGGCCAGATAATATTAGTCTAGATAAAGCAAGGCGTTTGCTTTGGCCAATTAAAAAGAAGTATGGAAATAAAATATCTTGGGCGGATCTTATGGTATTAACAGGTAATTGTGCATTTGAATCTATGGGATTAAAGACAATTGGCTTTGGTGGTGGCAGAGTAGATGTTTGGGAGCCACAAGAGGATATTGATTGGGGGAACAAAGAAATACTTGGAGATAACTTTGAAAAGGGTAAACTTGAAAATCCTTTAGCTGCAGTTCAAATGGGGTTAATTTACGTGAATCCAGAAGGTCCAAATGGAAATCCAGATCCACTAGCATCAGCTAAGGATGTTAGATTGATTTTTGCACGTATGGCTATGGATGATGAAGAAACTGTGGCACTTATAGCAGGTGGACATACATTTGGTAAGTGTCATGGAGCAGCATCACCTACTTATGTTGGACCAGCACCAGAGGTTGCACCTATAGAGCAGCAAGGCTTAGGATGGAAAAATAGCTATGGAACTGGAAATGGTGATGATACAATAAGCAGTGGAATAGAAGGGGCATGGAAGGCAGAGCCAACAAAGTGGACTATGGGTTACTTAAAGACAATATTTAAATATCAATGGGAACTTGTTAAAAGCCCTGCAGGAGCATATCAATGGTTAGCTATAAATGTAGATGAAGCGGATATGGTAGTTGATGCTCAGGATCCATTAAAAAAACATAGACCTATGATGACTACAGCAGATTTAGGTCTTATATATGACCCTATATATAAAGAGATAGCAAAAGATTATTTAAAAAATCCTAAAAAGTTTGAAGAGGATTTTGCAAAAGCTTGGTTTAAATTAACTCATAGAGATATGGGGCCAATATCACGATATCTTGGCCCGGAGGTTCCAAAGGAAATATTTATTTGGCAAGACCCTGTACCAGAAGCAAATTATAAATTAATTAACAAAAAGGATATTTCAGAACTTAAGAAAAAGATTTTAGAATCGGGGCTATCAGTATCTGATCTTGTTACAACAGCTTGGGCATCTGCATCAACTTTTAGGGGCTCAGATAAACGTGGTGGAGCAAATGGAGCAAGAATACGCCTTGAGCCGCAAAAGAATTGGCAAGTTAACGAGCCAGAGCGTCTTAAAAATATTTTGAGTATATTAGAAGAGATACAGAAGAGTTTTAATAATTCACATTCAAAGGATAAGAAGGTTTCATTAGCAGATATAATTATACTGGGTGGATGTGCGGCGATAGAAAAAGCTATAAAAAATGCAGGATATAATATTAGTGTTCCTTTTACTCAAGGACGTACAGATGCAACTCAAGAGGAAACAGATGTAAAATCCTTTAGTGTACTTGAACCTAAGGCAGATGGCTTTAGAAATTATGAAAAAACTAACTATGCAGTAAAACCAGAAGATATGTTAATTGATAGAGCTCAATTATTAACATTGACTATTCCTGAAATGACAGTATTAATTGGTGGTATGCGTGTGTTAAATGCTAATTATAATCAGTATAAGGATGGCGTGTTTACAAATAAGAAAGAATCTCTTACAAATGATTATTTTGTAAATCTTCTTGATATTAATACTATTTGGAAGCCATTATCAGAAGATCGGGAAAGGTTTGAAGGTTTAGATAGAGAGACAGGAAAAGTTAAGTGGACAGCTACAAGAGTAGATATTATATTCGGATCAAATTCACAGCTTCGTGCAGTTGCAGAGGTATATGCAAGTGATGATAATAAGGAGAAGTTCATACAAGATTTCATAGCTGCATGGAACAAGGTGATGAATGCAGACCGCTTTGATAGTTAAGTCGATTTTATAGTGTAAAGACGTTAGCACGTTTCGTGATAACGTCTTTTGTATTGGAAATAATAGTTACCTAAGGAAGAGATGGTTACATTGGTAAATACTATAAAGTAGTTGAAATATACAAATAAATATGTGATAATTGGTAACATAATCATTTTATATTAGGAGGTTATTTAATATGAAGAAATTAAATGAAATTAAAGAAATTGTTGTACAAACTATAAAATTATCAGATGAATTCCATAGGTTTTTAGGAAATAATGAGTTGAAAGAAAAAGATGATATTAAGATACGTTACTCACAGGAGGATCTTAAAGAAAGAAGAAAATTATCTGGATATTTAGAGTCGTTTGATGATGATACAGTACGTGCAGTACAAGCTATTATGTATATTGGTAGAGATGAAATTTATAGTAATAAAACCTATAGTGATGAGACTGAAGTATGGGCTAAGATTGAAGAAAAAAAGAAAACCTTAGGATTTGAAACTAAAGAAATAGAAGTTGACCAAATGGTATCGAAATCTCCTTTAGGTGACTATCTTAGATTAGGATTAAAGTTATTAGGTTTATAATATAAGGCATATCCAAATAAATAATAGACCAGTGTCCTTGATTTTGTTAAATAATTAAGGTTGTTGATACAGTAATATATTCTGAATTATGCTTAAATATTAAATGAAGCGTGCTAATAAAGGCACGCTTTATTATGTTGTTTAATATATTTAAATTGGATATAATAAGAGATATTCGAACAGACTAGGCGCGACAGTTATTTTAGAATTAAAGATGCGTAATGACTAGGTCGGTCAGAGGTTTTTTTGGTACAAGCTAATTTAAACAATTGAACTATAAAAGGAGTTATTAAATGAAATATTATTTAGCACCAATGGAAGGAATTACGGGATACATATATAGAACTTCTTATGAAAAATATTTTGGCAATATTGATAAATACTTTACACCTTTTATCGTTACCAATCAAAGTAGAAGTCTTAAAACTAAAGAATTAAGGGATGTTTTTCCTGAAAATAATGAAGGGATGAATATAGTTCCTCAAATACTTACTAACGATTCAGAAGGTTTTATTAATATTTCTAGAAAATTACAACAATTAGGTTATAATGAGGTTAATTTAAATTTAGGTTGTCCTGCTGGAACCGTTGTTTCGAAAAATAGAGGATCAGGATTTCTAGCTAAAAGAGAAGAACTTGACATGTTTTTAGATGAAATATTTAAAATAGATGATATGAAAATTTCTATAAAAACTAGAATAGGAAAAGATAGTCCAGAAGAATTTTATGAACTAATAAAAATTTACAATAAGTATCCTTTAGAAGAATTAATTATCCATCCTAGAACACAAAAGGACTTTTATGGAAATAAACCTAATTTAGAGGTGTTTAAAGATGGATTATCATTAAGTACTAATCCAGTATGTTATAATGGCGATATTTTCACTGTAGATGATCATAATAAATTAATAAAAGCTTTTCCAAAAGTAGATACAGTAATGCTAGGAAGAGGGATACTAGCCAATCCAGGGTTAATGAATGAAATTAAAAATAATACTTTTATAGATAAAGAAGTATTAAAAGATTTTCATGATGAAATTTTATATAAATATATAGAATTATTTAATGAAGATAGAAATGCAATATTTAGAATGAAAGAACTATGGGGGTATATGAGTTGCATATTTTCAGATAATAAAAAATATGCTAAAAAAATAAAGAAGTCACAAAATTTAAGTGATTATAATGAGGCTGTCTTAAGTTTATTTAGGGAGCAGGAAATTATACAAGGAGCTGGATTATTTAATAAGCCATATTAAATAAGTACTTGGAAATGGGTGAATATGAAACAAAGAAATATTGAATTAAAGAATAGAAAAAAAGAAAGAATAAAAATTAATAATATAAATGACTTTAAAGATGCGTTAAAAAGAGAAGGATATAAGATAGATGAATTTGATGACGAAAAATTCAAAGAAAAAATTACAAAGATTTTTAAAATAGATAATAGTGTAACGGAGAGATTGCATATATATATTAAGGATACTGAGATTACTTATAGAGCAAATGATATTAAGGATTTTATGGACTATATAGCCAAAATGATATTGTTTGAAAATGAACATAACAAACTATGTAAAAAAATAAGTGAAGTAAAAAAACTAAATATAGATAGACTTGAATATGAACGACAGGTAAGCTCTCAAGATAATGTTGAAGATATCATAAAGGCTATAGAAGAAATAAAAAGTAATATATCTAGAGTAATAAGTGAAGAAGAAAAAATGAAATTGGAAAAGTTAGAAAAAGAATTAGATAAGGACTATCTTTATGCAAAGGATATTGAACTATTGAAAAAAATGGTTTCTATTAGAAAAGAAGGCGTAAAAGAAAAATATAATGCCGAAACTAAAACTAAAACAGTATCCATAGAAATACCTAAGCAAATAAGTTATGAATATATTAGGGCTAAGGAGGGTACTGTAGAGTATCATCAATATTTAAGTAATAACATACAAAGAATGAAACGTTTAATAAAAAATATTGATAAATATATGAAAGTTGATGAAAAAGAAAAGACAACATTTAAAATAGATCAAAGCAAAGCATTAAATGACTCTATAAATATAGCAGTAGCAATATATGATGAGAAAGAATTTAGAGCAATTAGTGGAAGTAATGAGATAAAAAATTATTGCACATCACCACCACTAGAAAAGGCAATTTTTAAAAGTAGTAAAGTTAATAAATTAGGCAAATTAGGAATAGGATATGAGAGAGCTTTTGATAGTGAAAAAAAGATATTTGAAGAAATACATAAACAAATAGAAGCAAAAATTCTTAAGGATGAAGGAAATCTTATTTTATATAGTAAATGGGAACCCTGTCCAAGTTGTTATTTTGTAATTAGTCAGTTTTGCATAAAGCATCCAAATATAAAAATACAGGTAAAATATAGTAAAAGATATGGCGAATAACGTAGTTAGAGGTAAGGAAAACTTCCAGGTACAAGTAATATCTAAAATTATTAGCGTAGCTATTACAAGAAGGTATTTACAATCTATTACAAAAGTGATAACATATTTTAAATATAGAGTTAAGTTAATAAGATTATTTTAAATTAAATATAAATGAGCAGAGAAAGGGACGAGTATTATAGAGTACAGTTTTTAGAGAGGGAATGTCACCGGTTGTAAGCATTCCTAGATATGACTATAAGAAAACTACCCTGGAGTTATGGTTTATTAGCTAAAACTAGTGAAATACCATCGGTGAAAGTCGTTAAACATATTGAGAAGAATTGGATTAATTTAATTCAATTTGGGTGGAACCACGGATATTAACATTCGTCCCAAGCTGGGATGAGTGTTTTTTTCATACAATTAATTAATAAAAGGAGGTAGTAATATATGATAAAGATAAAACTAAAAGATGGATCGATAAGAGAAATTGAGGATTATTCTAATATTTATGATCTTGCAAATTCAATTAGCAAAAATTTAACTAAATCAGCTGTAGTGGGGGAAGTAAATGGAACGCTAGTTGATTTAAGTTATAAACTAAAAGATAATGATGAGGTAAATATTCTGACATATGATGATGAAAAATCAATTGAAGCTATCAGACATTCTACTTCACATGTTATGGCTCAGGCAGTTAAGAGACTTTATAATAGTGCAAAACTTGCAATAGGACCTTCAATAGAAAATGGATTTTATTATGATTTTGATATTGAAAATCCATTATCTGTGGAAGATATAGATAAGATTGAAAAGGAAATGAATAATATTATTAAAGAAAATTTGAAGTTTGAAAGAATGGATGTTTCAAGAGAAGAAGCTATAAAGCTAATGGAAGAAAGAAATGAAGATTATAAAGTTCAACTTATTAATGATTTACCAAATAATGAAAAGATATCTTTATATAAGCAAGGAGATTTTATTGATCTTTGTAGAGGTCCACATATTCTTTCTACAAAGTATATAAAAGCATTTAAATTAATAAGTGTAGCTGGAGCTTACTGGAGAGGTAATGATAAGAATAAAATGTTGCAAAGAGTATACGGAGTAGCATTTTCTAATAAAACATTACTGGAAACTCATTTGCATAATTTAGAAGAAGCTAAAAAGAGGGATCATAGAAAGTTAGGTAAGGAACTAAAGCTATTTAGTTTTATTGAAGAGGGGCCAGGATTTCCATTTTTCTTACCTAAAGGAGTTGTTTTAAAAAATACTCTTATTGATTTTTGGAGAGAATTACATTTAGAACATGGTTATGTTGAAATTGAAACACCTATAATGCTTAATAAGAAATTATGGGAAACTTCAGGACACTGGGATCATTATAAGGAAAATATGTACACTTCTATTATTGATGAAGAAGAATTTGCATTAAAGCCAATGAATTGCCCTGGTGGAATGTTAGTATATAAATCAGAAGCTCATTCATATAGAGATTTTCCAATGAGAGTAGGGGAACTTGGAAGGGTTCATAGACATGAACTTTCAGGAGCATTACATGGATTAATGAGGGTTAGAGCCTTTACTCAAGATGATGCTCATATATTTATGTTACCAAGTCAAATAAAATCGGAAATAAAAGGGGTTATAGACCTTATTGATAAGGTTTATTCAAGATTTGGATTTAAATATAATCTTGAACTTTCTACAAGACCAGAGGATCCTATGGGAAGTGATGCAGATTGGAAATTAGCAGAGGATTCTTTAAAAGGTGCATTAGATGAACTAAATTTAGAATATAAAATAAATGAAGGCGATGGAGCATTTTATGGACCTAAAATAGATTTTCATCTTGAAGATAGTATAGGGAGAACATGGCAATGTGGAACAATTCAATTAGATTTTCAATTACCACAAAGATTTGAATTAGACTATATTGGAAATGACGGAGAAAAGCATAGACCAATAGTTATTCATAGAGTAATATTTGGAAGTATAGAAAGGTTCATAGGAATACTAATCGAACATTTTGCTGGGCAATTCCCAACATGGCTATCTCCAATTCAAGTGAAAATACTACCTATATCAAGTAAGTTTGGAAATTATTCAGATTGTATTAAAAAAGAATTATATGCAAAGGGAATAAGAGTTGAAATTGATTATAGAGATGAAAAGATAGGTTATAAAATAAGAGAAGCTAGAAATGAAAGAGTTCCCTATATAATCGTTGTTGGGGAAAAAGAAGAAAATAATAATGAAATTTCATTACGAAGTAGAAAAAATGGAGATGAAGGAACTTTAAAGTTGGAAGATCTAATAGAAAGACTTGTTAATGAAATTAAAAATAAAGATGCGTAACGACCTCGAAGATTTAGAAAATTTCAAGGTGTAAGCTAATTTAAGCAATTGAACTGTAATAGAGATAAAAACTTTATTACAGTTTTTTTTATTTTAATAGGGGTTATGAAAAGTTAAAGGGCTAGTGTGAAAACAAACAAGGAATGTTATGGAAACATAATAAAGGTATTTGGATTCCTGAGGAGTTATGGCAAAATGAAGAGTTAACAGTTATATAGTAGAGATTTCTTTAAATAATATTAGTAAGTAGTATATGAACTTCTATTTTAGTTTAAAGTTTAAAAACACACAGAGTTGACACACTTATTACATGAATACTACACAACTCATGAGTATAATAAAATTATATTAACAAAGGTTATAAAAAATAAATACAAAATTACTAAAGAAGGAGAACATTATGCAAATTAATAATAGGGATTCTTATTTTGATAATTTAAAAGGATTTTTAATTATAGCAGTTATTGTAGGAAATTCATTGGAAGTTGCTAATCCCAAATATGTAAATATTCATTTTTTGATACTTTTACTATATGTATTTCATATGCCATTATTTGCATTTGTATCAGGATATTTTTCCAAATTAAGTACAAGGACTGTAAAAGAAAAAGTTAAGGATACAATAAAATTATATTTTTATTCACAAATGTTTTATACCGCATTTAATTTTTTTATTCTTGGAAGAGATGATGTAAGTCTAAAACTGTTAATGCCACAATGGACATTATGGTATCTTTTATCTTTGGTATGTTGGCATATGATAGAAGATTATATTAAGGAACATAAAAAATGGATTATATTTACTATAACTCTAGCAATATTAGTTGGATTTGATGCAAGTATTGGAACTAATGGAAGTGTTTCGAGAACACTATTCTTTCTACCATTCTTTATTGCTGGTAATGCATTTAAACTACAATATATAAGTATTTTAAAGTTAAATAGAATTAAAATATTAATGGTATCTATAATTACATTAGGAGCACTATGGGTTTTAAGTCAAGAGATTCCAGTAGAATTATTTTTTGAGTACTCAAAATACACTTGGTACTTTGATAGCCCTTGGTTTCCAATGTATATGAGAATGTTTCACTATTTTGCTGCAGTTTTTGTGGGTATGACAATACTTATATATATTCCTAAAAAGAAGACTGCGTTAGATAAATTAGGAAGATATTCTTTAATATTATATTTAGTTCATTCTGGAGTAGCTCAAATTCTAATAGGATATAAATTACTTAAATACGATTCATTAGTAGATGTAATAATATCTACTATTATTATTGTAATAGTAGTAGTAATTATAAGCTTTAGTTGGGTTATGATTAAAAAAATGATAAAAGCAAGCCATTTTAATCCTTTCCTAAAATCAGTAGGAGCAATGATAACCTAAGGGAATGCCATCAATTTAAGAAAGAAATTAGTTTTTAATAGTTAGAAAATATTGTTTCAAAACTATTTAAATCTACGAAAACCATATTGATGGAAGAGTCAATATGGTTTTTATTTTTATTTAATATGAATAAATAAGTAGATTATTTTTTGGATTTTGAACCTCTTGATGAAACAATAGCTAAAAACAGGTTTGGAGCATTATTATTTAGAAGAATATGATAATAATAAATTTATTAGAAGTCATAAAACCAAAGATAGAAGGTGAAAAACGGAGGGAAAAAATAGAAATAATTCTTAAAAAAGTGTATAATGGAAACAAGTAGATAAATTTTAAGAGAAAAGGAGCTACATTTATGATTAGAATTGATAAAATTAGTAAGACCTATAATGGGAAAATCAAAGCTGTTGATAATATATCAATAGAGGTTAAAGCTGGGGAGATTTTTGGGTTTATAGGACCTAATGGTGCAGGGAAAACAACAACAATCAAAATGCTAACTGGTATAATATCACCAGATTCAGGAGAAATAGAAATAAATGGCAAAAGTATAGTGAAAGACCATTTAGAAGCTAAAAAAGAGTTTGGATTTGTACCAGATAGTCCAGATGTATTCTTAAGACTTAAGGGGATAGAATATCTTAATTTTATGGGAGACATATATGGAATAGATACTACAATTAGAAAAGAAAGAATAAAAAAATTATCTTTAGAGTTTGAAATGGAAGAAGCATTAGGAGATAAAATTCAAAGTTATTCACATGGTATGAGACAAAAAATGATAATAATGGGTGTGCTTATTCATGACCCAAATGTTTGGATACTTGATGAACCTATGACTGGACTTGATCCTAAGTCTTCATTTAAATTAAAAGAAATGATGAGAGAACATGCAGATAGTGGAAAAACAGTAGTGTTTTCAACTCATGTACTTGAAGTAGCAGAAAAGATATGTGACAGGGTAGCCATTATTAACAAAGGAAAAATTTTATTCTGTGGAACACTTGAAGAGCTAAGAAAAGAAAAAAATACAAGTGATTCATTAGAAAAAATGTTCTTGGAGATGATTGGCAATGAGTAATGTAATAAGACTTACAAAGCTATTTTTAAAAGATGGTTTTGGAAATAAGGAAAATCAAAGTACAAAAGAAAGAGGGAATTATAAAAAAATATTATTAGGTATATTTATTTTTATATGTTTAATACCCCTTATGGGAACTATTTCATTTGGAACAAAAGAAATTTATGGAATTCTTAAACCTATGGGGCAGGAAAGTTTAATAGTTGGTGCATTAGTAATGAGTACATTTAGTGTAGTACTTATATTTGGAATGCTAATTTCTATTTCTGTATTGTACTTTTCATCAGATATAGAAAGTATTTTACATCTTCCGCTTAAAGTACGGGAAATAGTATCTGCAAAATTTATAACAATTTTAACTCATGAATATGCATTTGTTTTATTTATAACAGGAACAATAGGAGGAACTTATGGATATTTAGAAAGTGCAGGACCAATTTATTGGATAAAATTAATAGTTGTGACTATTATACTACCAATTATGCCACTTTCAATTGCATGCATACTATGTATTTTCCTTATGAAGTTTAATTTTATTACAAGAAACAAAGACAGATTTAATATGCTTATAGGTATTGTGGGAATGGGACTTGCTATAGTATTTAACATTGGTCTTCAAAAAATGACCAGATTACCTAAAGATGAACTAATGGAAAGATTAGGAAATGGAGATTCTTTAGCAAGTACACTGTTTAATAATCCACTAATAAAAGCACCGATGAATTTTTTATCTCAAAATGATATAGGATCTTCATCTATGAATTTTATGTTTTTTGTAGTATTTACAATAGGAATTTTCTTTATATATATAATAATTGCTGAGGCTTTTTATCTAAAGTCTGCAATGTCAATAAGCTCATCAAGTTCAAAAAGAAAAAAAATATCAGAGGTTGATTTATCAAAACAAAGTGAAAAGAAATCACAAATAATAGCATATATGATGAAGGAAATAAAATTATTACTTAGAACACCTGCATTTTTTATGAATTGTGTTTTAGTAGAAATTTTATTACCTGTATTTTTATTGATACCTGCAATAGCAAATGGGACAGATATTACAGCAATTAAAGAAAATCTAAGTAAAGCTAGAGAATTTGTTTCAAGCAATGCAAGTGAAACAGTAGCGCTATTTGCAATAGCTACTTTTGTTATAACTATATTTGTAGCGGGTTCAGCTATAGTATCAGGAACTTCAATAACTAGAGAAGGTGGAAGTTTTTATGTTAATAAATTTCTGCCTATAAGTGCAAAACATCAGATAATAGGTAAATTGTTAAGTGGAGTTCTAATAAATTCAATAGTTTTAGTTTATATTATTATAATAAATTTAGTTTTAGGAACACCGATTATTAATTTTGTAGTTAGTATAACTACATGTATCTTAACAATAATATTAATTAATATTACACAAATATTATTTGATATTATTAAACCAAAGCTAAATTGGACAAATGAATATAAGGCTGTTAAGCAGAATTTAATGGTGTTTATTATGATGATGTTTAACTTTGGAGTAGCAGGTGCCGTTGGAGTAATTACATTAATCAATTTCAAAAATATAGGTGGGAATGGGCTAATTATAACATCTTCAATAATAGCTATCTTAGTTATTATTATTGCAATTATGTATAATGTAGTAATGAGTTATGGTATAAAAAAATATGAAAAAATTTAAAATATAATGCTGAAAGAATTGGTGATTTTAACTGCAATAGAGCTAGAAATAAAGTGGTCCCTATGTCAAGGACAGTTAGAAAAAA
>NZ_FNJM01000038.1 GCF_900104115.1 Clostridium gasigenes | reverse complement strand
ACTTAGAAATCGGCGCGATAAATTATCAACTCTCTGTTTTCCTAAAACCTTAACATCAAATCCTGCATTCCGTAGTATTTCTAATGGCATTTTCCCGGTATTATATTCAGAAATATAATACTCCTTAAATTCATCTGTATAAGTAATAGCTTTATTACTAGCTTTTTTTACAAATGGATTTACTGATAAATCTTTCAATTGTTCATCTGTAAAATAGATTCTTCCCATAACTACAATCCTCCTTTAAAATATTTTACAATAAAAAAAGACCCTATAAAATAGAGTCAGTTAAATAAATGTTTAGCACTTTTTTCTAACTGTCCATTCTATAGGTACCAGTTTAAAACTTTATTGCAGTTTTTTATTGAAGTTTGAGTTATATTTCTCAAAATGCAAGCGGCTGATATACATATATAATTAAGCACAAGATGAAGATAGTTCATTAAATACTTACTAACGATTCAGACGGGTTTATTATTACTTATAGAAAATTACAACAAGTAGGTTATAATGGGCATATATGATTTACATAGTTTTAGATAATAAAAAATATACTAAAACCAAATAAGTCTATTATAATAATTAATGGTTAAACAAATATTATAAAAAATTGGAGTAAAATTATATGAATAAAGGAATAGATATCTTAAAAATTTCAAATTATGATAAGTTTAATTGCATAGCTGATAAATGCAAATTTACATGTTGTGAAGGTTGGGATGTCAGTATAGATACTGATACTTATAATAAATGGGAAAAAGAAAATGATAAGTTTGATTATATTTTTAATAATGTAAAAATAAAAAAATGTGGAAGTAAAACAGAGTATTTTATAGATAAGGAGACTGGTGAAGAGTGTCCTTTCTTAGATAAACAGGGGTTATGCCAGATAGTAAAAGGCCATGGCGAAGGGTATTTATCTTTAACATGTCATACATTTCCTAGGATAGAGAATATCTTTGAGGATAGAAAGGAACTTTCATTATCATGTGCATGTCCAGAAGTAGTAGAACTTATGGGAAGCATAGTTGGAAAAATAAATATAATTTCAGAAAATGATATTACTTTAAAAAGCCATTTATTAGAACTTAGAATAAGAGAAGCCCTTATTAATATAATAAATCAGGAGAATTTTTTATTAGAAGATAAGCTTATTATTAGTTTTGAAATGTTATTAACTACTTTAGAAAATAAAAATCTTAGAGAAGATACTTTATTAGAAAAAATAGAAAAGTATAATAAAGGAGAGTATATACAAAAACTTATAGCTATGTATCACGAAATAGAGTTAAACACAGATGATTCAATTGAAGAAATTAATTCTCTATTTTTAGATATTATACAGAATTATAAGGAAGTTTCTATTTTAGAGGAGCTTTTTAAAGATAGTTCTAACTTTGCGGAAACTATTAAAATTGAAAGCCTTTCAGCAAAGTGGCATGATTATAAAAGGTTGTTTGAACAACATAATAAGCTAATTGAAAATTGCATTGTAGCTAAGATTTTAAGTAGCTGCGTCAGTAATGATGTTGAGGAGATGGCAATTTCTTTTCAAATGATTATATTAGAGTATTTATTAGTAAGGTATGCTGTATTTTTGAAGTATTGTATGAATAAAAATGAAAAAATAGAGACTGAAGACATAAAAGATTATATTGTAGCTTTTTCAAGAATTATAGGCAATAATACTGATGCAATTATAGAGTTTTTCGAAGATGGTTTTGGTGAAGCTGTTTTGGAAATGGGGTATTTTTGTTTTATAACTTTATTTTAATAATTAGTAAATATAAAACACAAATAGTGTAATAGTTGTATTATTCAATTTCTTAGTAAGGTTTACAGTTAGGTGATATCATTTTCACTTACTAATATAATAATTCAGAACAATTGATTTATTATACTTTTTTGACTATAATCAATTTTACAATTAGATTGGAGGGCTTTATGGACATAACTAAAATTTCGGAACAAATTATTTTTTGGGCATCAACAAACGGTTTAAAACTTATTATCGGTTTAATTTCTCTTTTTATTGGTTTTAAATTAATAAACAAGGTTATTATAGGATTTAGATCTATTTTAGAGAAACAAAATGTTGAGGCAACACTTATTACTTTTTTAGATGGCTTATGTGAATCTATAATGAAAATTCTTTTAGTTATATTTATATTAGGTTACATAGGTATCCCAACAACTGGTTTTGCGGCTCTTATAGCTTCTGCTGGTTTAGCAGTTGGACTTGCTCTTCAAGGAAGTTTATCAAACTTTGCTGGTGGAGTAATACTACTATTTATTAAACCTTTTAAAGTAGGAGATTATATTGAAGCGAATGGACGTTCAGGTACTGTTGAAAGTATTAAAATTTTCTACACAAACTTAGTAACAAATGATAATAAGTCAATTGTTATACCAAACGGAACTTTATCTAACGGTATTGTAGTAAACTATACTGCAAAAGATACAAGAAGAGTTGATTTGGTATTTGCAGTAGCTTATACAGCTGACATATTACATGTAAAGAAAGTACTTACTGAAATTGTGAATAAACATAATTTAATTTTAAATGTTCCCGAGCCATTTATCGCTATAAATGAACATGGGAGTAGCTCAGTAAATTTTGTTCTTCGAGCTTGGTGTAAAACCGAGGATTATTTGACAGTTTATTTTGATTTATTAGAAAAGGTCAAGATTAAGTTTGATAATGAAGAAATTGATATCCCTTACCCTCAAATGGATATACATATGAAATAAAAAATAAAACTCTGTTGGACTAAATTATTGATATACTATACTAAAATAGGTAGTCCAAATATGGACTACCTATTTTTACGCGATTTTTTAAGGGTACATAGAATGTTTCATCACAATTATTTCTTCAAATTCTTGTAAAATCCCCCTGATATTATCGATAGAGACTATAAGCTTTAAACATATACGCTATGGTTCCTTTGTAAACACTTTACTATACATAGGAGTCCTTATGACCAGTATAGCCATATTTATTATACTGTTATGCTATACTCTATTAATTAAGAAGAGATGAATAGGAGTGTATAAAATGAGTGAAAAACAAAAAATGCTAAATGGTCAAATATATAATGCGTATGATAAAGATTTAATAATTTTAAGAAATAAAGCTAGACATCTTACAAAATTATATAATAATACAGATCCTGAAGAAACAGAAGAAAGAATAAATATTATAAAAAAACTATTTTCGAAAATAGGAAAAAAATTTGAAATAGAACCTCCTTTCCTTTGTGATTATGGTACTAACATAGAAATTGGAGAAAATTTCTATGCTAATTTTAATTTTTTAGTTTTAGATGATGGCTTTGTGAAAATTGGAAATGATGTATTAATTGCCCCTAATGTAAGTATATTTACTGCAACTCATCTACTTGATCCGAAACTAAGACCAAAAAATGCTGATTATACAAAATCTGTGACTATAGGAAATAATGTATGGATTGGAGGTGGATCAATAATAAACCCAGGTATAATTATTGGAGATAATAGCGTAATAGGTTCTGGTAGCGTGGTTACAAAAAATATTCCAGCTAATGTTGTCGCAGTTGGAAATCCTTGCAAAATAATAAAATATATTGAATAAAATTTAAAAGTTCTACAATCTAAATTGAAAATATATAAATCTTAAATTTTGTAATTAGGTATTATAAAATAAATAATATACAAAGTATACTAGTCTGTTATTTATTTTATGATGACTTATACAAAGTTTATATATATGAAAGGGACGATTAATATTGGAAGATATAGCTAGTTTGACGTTGAAGAGAGATTTACATTATGCTAAAAGGGGTATAGGTAATTGCTTGATTTCGGGTATAACATGGGGGGGAGACGCAGTTCTACTTGGATATTTATTAACTAGATATCCATTTAACGATGTTAAAACTGCAGTTCAAGCATCTCTTATAGTGGCATGCATACATACAGGATTTTCATCTATTTTTATTTTACTTTACAATTGGTATACTGGTAAAATAAAAGAATTTAATAGGTGTTTATTTAGTAAAATGGGTTTGCTTATTATTATTTCAGCAGTATTTAGCGGACCACTTGCAATGTCAGGATATTTAATTGGAATTAATATGGCGGGAGTTTCGTATACAGCAGTTATAACTTCTTGTTATCCTGCTGTTGGAACAATTTTAGCTGTAATATTTCTTAAAGAAAAACTAAATAAAAGAACTTTAATAGGAATCTTATTATGTGTTATTGGAGCTATAGCTACAGGATATGTAGCACCAACGGCTACAATATATCCTAAGTTTTATTTAGGAATACTATTTGCATTTATAGCTGCATTAGGATGGGGGTTAGAAGGAGTTCTTGGTGCTTATGCTATGGATGTTGTAGATCCTGAAATAGCTATTTCAGTTAGACAAACAGTTTCTTTCTTCATGTATCTATTTTGTGTTATTCCATTTATAAAAGGACATGAAATATTATCTAATTCATTTACAACTCCTAATATGCTAACTTTAATATTAGCAGGTATAGTATGTAGTATATCCTATATAACTTTTTATCTTGGGTTAAGTAAGACTGGAGTAGGAAGAGCTATGGCTCTTAATATTACTTATCCTATATGGGTAATAATCTTAGAATGGTTAATAAATGGTGTACATGCTTCTCCAAATTTAATAATTGGGTGTTTTATAATTGTGTTTGGAGCAATTTTGGTTTCTGGAAACCCAAAAGAAATGGTCAAATTAAGAGAATATGAGGAGTAATAATATGAAACTACCAATGAAATTTAGAATGCTTCAATTAATTTGTGAAAGAAGTATTCAGCCTAAAGTAATAAATACAGGTGAGATTATAAGGCTAATTAATTTAGAATATGGGAATGAAAGACAATGTTGCGATAAAACTATAGAAACACATATCCTAGCACTAAAAGCAGTAGGGTTAATTTCAGAACTTAATGTTTATGAAGAGAAAAATCAATTAAGATCTGAATATAAATCAACAGGTGAAGGATTTAAAAAAATGAAATTTATACCTAGTACTGCTGAAAGTTATGAAGAATGGCTACCCTTTAAAGGACGTGCTAGTAGTTTAGGCATCATAAAACTATAATACTTAAATTATGAGACTGTAATAGAGTTAAAAATAAAGTGGTCCCTATGTCAAGGACAGTTAGAAAAAAACGCCTAAAAAATGAATTGGAATATTTTTTATGGAAGATGTATGACAAGAAAGCACTGGTATTATACCGTTTGTAGGTATTTACCAGTGCTTTAAATTATATTAATATATAAAATTACTTTAGCTAGATTTTAATCGGATATTCACCGGTTTCTAGATATTCGTAGTATTTATTTGGTGATAGCTTGGCCAAATTCCATTGATATCTATTGTTATTATAATAATCAATATAATTATCTGTTTCTTGTTTCAGTAGATTAAATGTGTTGCATTTTCCAA
>NZ_FNJM01000019.1 GCF_900104115.1 Clostridium gasigenes | reverse complement strand
CTTGAACAAGCCATTGACGAATATATAGATTTTTATAACACACAAAGATTACAGAAAAAGTTAAAAAGTATGACTCCAATAGAATATCGAAGTCATACTTTAACAGCGTAATTTTTATTATTTACCCTGTCTACTTGACAGGGGGCAGTTCAGTTTTTTAAACAACTAGTCTTTCTTATTACTTTTTATCTATTCCATTTTTTGAAAATATATTGATAAATTCTTCATTATCTTTTGTCTTTGATAGCATATTAATTAATTTTTCAGTTACGTTACCTATATTTCCTTCTTTATACATAACCTTTCTAATATTGTATGCCACATCTCTTTCTTCATTGTTTAATATTAATTCTTCTTTTCTAGTACCTGATTTATATATATCAATAGCAGGGAATATTCTTCTTTCTTGTAATTTTCTATCTAAGTGAACTTCCATGTTCCCTGTACCCTTAAATTCTTCATAAATCATATCATCCATTCTTGATCCAGTATCAACAAGCGCTGTAGCTAATATTGTTAAACTACCACCCTCTTCTATTTTCCTTGCTGCTCCAAAGAATTTCTTTGGCATAATTAAAGCACCTGGATCTAATCCACCAGATAATGTTCTTCCAGTCGGATTTATTGTTAAATTATAAGCTCTTGCAAGCCTAGTTAGACTATCAAGTAGTATCACTACATCTTTCCCATGCTCAACCATTCTCTTAGCTCTTTCTAAAACCATTTGCGCTACTTTAGCATGATTTTGTGGTTCTTCATCAAAAGTTGAATAAACAACATCTCCATTTATTGAACGTTTCATATCTGTTACTTCTTCTGGTCTCTCATCAATAAGTAACACTATCAAAGTTACTTCTGGATAATTAGTAGATATATTTTGAGCTATTTTTTTTAATAATGTAGTTTTCCCAGCTTTTGGAGGAGCAACTATAATACCTCTTTGTCCTTTACCTATTGGACAAACTATATCCATTAATCTTGAAGACAAATCATTCTCATTATTTGTTTCTAATCTTAATCTTTCTTTTGGATATATAGGTGTCAATTTCTCAAAATATTTTCTGCATATAGCGCTTTCTGGATAATCTCCATTTACTTTTTCAACAAAAAGTAAGGCTTTGAACTTTTCGCCATCCTTAGCCTGTCTAATCTTACCTAAAACTTCATCTCCAGTTCTTAAATTAAATCTTCTTATTTGTGCTGGTGATACATAAATATCGCCTTCACCTGTTAAGTAATTATTGCATCTTAAGAAACCAAAATTATTACTTTCTAATATCTCTAAAATACCCTTTTCACTCGTTGATTCATCTATCATAGCTTTTAGTCTTTCTTGCTTTTCTTCTGCAAGCTGCCTTGAATTAGTTTCTTCTGTTTTTGTATCTCCCATTTCATTTCTCCTAGTTTCACTAGTCTTAAATGGATAATCTACAGCTTCATTTTTTCTAGTTTCACTAGTTTTAAATGGATAATCTACAGTTTCGTTTTTTCTAGTTTCACTAGTTTTAAATGGATAATCTACAGTTTCATTTTTTCTAGTTTCACTAGTTTTAAACGGATAATATGGAGCTTCTATAGGCTTAGATTCTTCTTTAACCGCTATTATTTCTTCTCTATTTTTAGGCGCTATATTTTCTTTTAATATAACCCCATCTTTTTCAACACTATTTGGAGCATTTTGTACAATTTCTTCTACAAGCTCACTTTTTTTTAACTTACTAATATTTTTTATTCCCATGTCTTTAGCTACTTCTTTAAGTTCTACTAAAGTCATCTTTGTATACGCTTCTTTTGTCACTCCGAAACCTCCAATTAGATAAAATATTTTATTTTTGTTTGAAATTATATTAAAGAGCTTATTCTAAGATTTGCACTCTAAGATTTGATTGCATAAGATTTTTTATGTGTAAATTATATTGTGTGTAAGCTATATTATGTCCTACTTTATTTAAATTTTCAAGTAATTTTATTATTTTTTGAAAGCACCTTATATTATTTGTTCTAAATATTTTTCAATTTTAAAATAGATTTCTCTAAAATCTCTATTTATTAAGAGCTTTTCTTCTGCTTTTTTTATATTATAATTTACACTCTTTTCACTACTTATATTAAACATTAACTTTATTTCTTCCCTATTTAAACATTTATAATTCTTTAATAACAATAATAATAAATATCTATTTTCTTTTTTCTTTATAATATTTTTAATTTCCTCAAAGTCTTCACCTAAATAACTACTTAAAACACTAATAATTATTGTTGTTTTATTTAATTTAGTTATATTATTCAAATTTATCACTCCACATTGTTTTTTAAAAGTATATCCTTTAAACTAATTATTATACATTGTTTGGAAGTTTATTTATTTGAAATACTCTAAGATGATCAAAGAGAATATTGATTAATTCTCAATATCCTCTTTATGTAACTGAACTAAAATAACAAGCTAGTCTATTTGGTGCCACACGTCTCCCTTTGACTTATTGTTTTTTTTAAATTCCTTATAATTTTATATTAATCCAAATTTCTGTTATTATAGGTGGTTGACCTGAAAACCCCATATTATATTTTGCCCTAATATCTCCGCCATTTTCATCAACATTTATTTCCAACTCTTCTGTATGTATTTGTAAATCCATTACACCATATGGTGTACTATATAAGGATATTGCTGTTTTATCTAATTCAAACTCCATTTTTGTATTAGTTGTTCCTGTTCTTTCTAAAATGAAATTTTCTTCAAAAATATTAATTGTAGTTACAGTTCCTTTCATCCCCGAAAGCTCAGTTTCTTTATAAATCGCTTTAAAGATTCCATCTTCAATTATAAAGTCTCCAGGAGTAATAACTTCTATACTATCTTTTTTATCTAATTCAGAAATACTCTTAACTGAAATAATCGCCTTTTTTTTCATAGCTACTCCCCCTTATTATTTAGCTCCAATTATAAATGTTTGTAATTCTTCATCATTTATAGGCTTCACTGTTACTTCTGATGTAAACTTCTTACCATATTGTCCATATTTCACTTCTACCATTTCTTCATTTCTACCCTTACTATATCTTGCTGTTATTCTTGCTGCTATTTCTATATCTTTATCAGTTCCTTCTCCAGTTAATACTACTAAAGCTCCTGTAAAGTTAGATGCATAAAATGCTATGTACTTATTATTAATATATTCCTTTATTTTTATTCCTTCATCTCCAGTTCTAGCTGCTATTACCTTAACCTTACCATCAAGTCTAAAATGTCTCCCAAATCTTAATAATTCAATTTCATTTTCGTCTAAATTTTCTTCTGAATTCTCTTTAAAGCTTAACATTTCCTTTAATCTAATAGCATAATTTGGTTCTGTTAACCTACATCCACCTGCTGGCGATGGATATTCTGTTATTCCCCATTCTTCTGCTAATGCCATTTGCGGTTTTCTACTTCTACCCATTATATCTAATAACTTCTCTCTATCTACTAGCCCATTAGTCTCCATTTCAGTTTCATCTAAATTCTTAGCACATAAAGGTCTTAGTATTTTATTTGCAAATCCTGACGCTTTCTTTACTGTATTTAAAGCTTGTCTATTTTGAGACATTGGCCTTTGATTTAAAACTTCTCCAGTTATTATAAAATCTGCATTAAACTTTTCTAATAACTCTCCTGAATATTTCATCATCATGGCATGACAATCTATGCATGGGTTCATATTTTTTCCCCATCCATGTTTAGGATCTCTAACCATCTTCATATGTTCTTTTGAAAAATCTATTACTTCTAAAGGAATATCTATTTGTTTAGTCATTCTCTTAGCACTTTCTTCACTAAAGAAATATGATTTAAAGCATATCCCTATTACTTCAATTCCTTGATCCTTAATTAATTTTGCGGCTAATATGCTGTCTAATCCGCCAGATACCATTGCTAATGCTTTTGTCATTTTATTTCCCCCTGAAATCAAATTTGTTCTATATCTATTGTATAGTTTAATTTTATTAATCAAATATATCAAGGATTATATGAATTTTTTATTTTTTCATTTTAATTTCCCTTCAACATTTCTAATAATTTAGACTTGAATTTTATCTTTTGTTTATTATCTACGTTATCTTCTTGATCTGAATCTTTACTTTTATCAATTATATTTCCCTTATCGCTATCTTTGTCTTTATCTATTACTTTTTCTAAGCTTTCTTTAGTTTCATCTGAATTAACTGCCTGTTTGCTCTCATCTACAAAACATAACGGTGGAAACATTACACACCACCAATTTTGACCATTTGCTTCTCCAATTAGTATTCTAAAAGCTTCATAGTTTCCTTGTGGAAAAAGTGTGTCTCCATACATTTTATCAGGAAAATTTTCTCTTGATAATTCACTTTTTACTCCATAGCTATATCCATTTTCCTCAATTACTTCTTTTGCAATAGAATTTACTTCATCCATACTATCTAACATTATTTTTCTAGCATCATCAATATTGCTAATCCCAATAAATTTACTTGCCATATTTTCTATTACTTTATCTCTAACCTTAAGTTTTAACTTTTGGTCCTCTTCTGTATCACTGTTCGCTAGTACATGAAACCTTATTATTTCATTTTGTATATCTTCTAAAACCAATTGTTTTCCATTAAGACTACCTTGTCCACTTTCACTGCTTACACACCCATTTAATAAACCTATTGTACCTATAATTACTAATATTATTATACTTAACCTTCTTCTCATAATATAAAAACCCCCTTTATAGCTTAATTATTGCCATAAAATCGAGGTCTATACATAAAGTTTTATATTGTTCTAGTTATAAATACATCATCATACTTATCTTTCATCTTTTCAAAACATCTTTGAGCTTTAAGCATATCATCAAAGATTGCAAATACCGTTGGCCCACTTCCACTCATCATTGACCCTTTAGCTCCAAGAGCTTTCATTTCCTCTTTTATGCCAATTATCATCTTGTGCTTTCTTAATGTTACATTTTCAAGTAGATTCTTCATATTATCACAAACATAATTTAAATCATCATTTTCCATTGCCTCTATTAATTCTTCTGTCTTTGGATGATTTAATACTCTTTCTAAATTAAATTCTTGATAAACAAATTTAGTTGATACTCCAAAAGGGGGTTTAACTAAAACAAGTATCTTGTCCTTAAAAGGTTTTAAACTTGTAACCTTCTCCCCTATGCCTTCACATAGAGCCGTGCCACCTTTTATACAATAAGGTATATCCGCACCTAGTTTAAGACCTATTTCCATTAATTCTTCATCACTTGCATTAACATTAAATATTTCATTCATTACTTTTAAAACCGCTGCTCCATCTGTGCTTCCTCCAGCTAGTCCAGCTGCTACAGGAATATTCTTCTTTATATTTATAGATACACCCTCTTCTATATTGAAAGTTTCTTTAAATAATTTTGCAGCCCTATAAGCTAAATTTCTTTCATCTGTGGGTACATAAGGTTTATTGCACTTAATATTTATTCCAGACTTTTGTTTTTCAATTATTATTTCATCATATAAATCTATATTTTGCATTATCATTCTTAATAGATGATAGCCATCACTTTTTCTTTTTTCTATTATATCCAAGGATATATTAACCTTAGCATACGCCTTAACCTTCATATCTTCAAATCCTTTCAATGATATATTAAGTCATTTTCAAAAAAAATGACTGTCTCTAAACTTGTATGCTAATTATATATTTTTTTTATCTACTAGTAAACATAATATGGATGCTAAAACAAATAACTAGTCAAATTCTGATACATTTTGAGCTATGATTCATCACCATAACCTTTACACAGGCTTACTATGCACAGGTTATGGTTCTTTCCTAGCACAAAAGATGCTAATAATATTTGACTTGTTATTTTCTTTCAGCTCTATCTAATTCAACCTAATACCTGTTAGAATAACTTACACTTGATTTATACGACATATATCACTCATCGTTAATAGATATTTTGAAAATTATCAAGGCCTCTTCAATAAAATAACTTGCCTTTTATAATGAACTTATTAGTTTATCATCTGTTTCGATTACTTTTAAATAGTCATTTTTTATTATTTCAATTAAAGGCTCTATTTCTTCGTAAAATACAACTATAGTATCTCCAACTTTAGCCTCGTCCATAGCTTTTCTAAAAGCCTCTTTCTCATCTAAAATTATTTTACTTTGTATTTTGTTATATGAAGATTTTATCCCGCTCTGAATCAACTTACTAATTTCTCCAATCTTCCTTCCCCGTTTATCCTTATCCTCTTTAATTATTATACTATCTAAGAATTGACTACAAATATTACCTATTTCAATTGATACTTCATCACTTCTATCCCCAGGAATCCCTACAACACCATGTATTTTACCAGAATGCATAGATTTTATTGATGATAGAACCGCTTTATACCCTTCTATATTATGACCATAATCTAAAATTACGTTTACTCCATTAACTGAGTAACAATTAAATCTACCTAAATTCTTCTCAGAATTTAGCAAAAAGCTTTCTACACCTCTTTTTATCATACAATAATCAACTTCCATACCTACTAAAGCTCCACAAACAGCTAATATATTTTCTATATTAAATATTAATTTTCCACCTAAAGTTATTGGTATGTTATTTATTTCAGATACTTTAAATATTTTCCCTTTATTATTTACAGTAATCCAATTATTTTCTATATATATGGCTATTTTACCTTCATCTATATTCTGTTTAATTAACTTATTTTCTTTATTTTTAGAAAAATAGATTTTATTAGCTGATATTCTTTCTATGATACTTTTGCTCCATTTATCTTCTGCATTAATAACAACATATCCATTAGGTTTAACAGCTTCACCAACTAAAGATTTAGCAAAACATAGTTCCTCCATAGTATTTATTCCATCTATGCCTAAATGATCTTCTGTTATATTAGTAATAACAGCTACATCTGCTAAGTCATAAGCTAACCCTTTTTTTATTATTCCCCCACGGGCTGTTTCTAAAACAGCTATATCCACATCTCTATTTAATAAAACACTCTTTGCACTTTCAGAACCACTATCATCACCTTTATCTATACATTTTTCATTTATATATATTCCAGATGTACTTGTCATTCCAATTATATATCCCATTTTAGCGAGTGTATGACTAATCACTCTTGTTGTTGTTGTTTTACCATTTGTTCCTGTTACTGAAATAACCGGTATGTTTTTTGGGTTACCTTTGTATAGCATATTAACTATATCATCACCAACATCCCTTTCCTTCCCCTTACTTGGATATAAGTGCATTCTTAAACCCGGAGCTGCATTTACTTCCATAATTATTCCACCATTATATATAGGCTTTGAAATATCTTCTGCACATATATCTATTCCACATATATCTAAGCCTAATGTCTTTGCTGCTCTAATACAAATATCTTTATTTTCATCACATATGATATCTGTACAATCTATAGCGTTTCCTCCAGTTGAGAGGTTTGCATTTCTTCTTAATAAGATTTTTTCATCTTTTTTAATAATGCTCTTTTCGTTATAATTCATATCTCTTAAGCATTCTATTAATTCAATATCTATTTGCACACGAGTAAGAGGTTTTTCATGACCATATCCTCGTAATGGATTTTCATTTAAAATATTTATTAACTCAAAAATAGTACTTTTACCATCTCCAATTATATATGGAGGATTTCTTAAAGACCCTGCCGTAACTTTATAATCTACAACACAAATTCTATAATCATTTCCCCTATGGTATTTCTCTATTATTAAATCTTTAAATTTTCCTTTTAAGGCTTCATAAGCACTAATTAATTCTTTTTCATTACTAATATTTAAGATTATGCCCTTTCCTTGATTTCCAAACTGGGGTTTTAACACTAATGGATATCCTATATATTCACCTTCATTAAGAAGGTTTATTACATTATAAACTTTAGCGCCTTTAGCTACTGGCAAATTCTGAAGTTTTAATAATTCTTTTGTTAACAATTTATCTGAAGCCATATCTACTGATATACAACTAGTTTGATATCCGATAGCCGACTCAATTATTCTTCCTTGTTTCCCATATCCTAACTGATAAAAATCACTTTCTCCAAGTTTTATTACAGGGATATCTCGTCTTTTAGCAGCATTACATATAGCTTCCGTAGTCGGCCCTATACATTCTTCATTTAAAAATTCTTTTAATAACTCTATTCTTCCATCATAATTTATAATTTCTTTATTTATTAAAGCATTTATTATATCAGCTGCCAGTTTTGATGTCTCTACTGCTGTATTTGCATATTTATATTCAAATATAATATAATATAAATCATCTTTTATTTCTCTTGATTTACCATAAGAAACTTCTATTCCTATTTTATTTTGAATAGAAATTATTATATGCTCACATATGTGAGCTAGATAAGTTCCTTCTTTTAACCTTTTAATAAAACCTTCATCTTCATCTATTCCACATCTATGTGTTCTAAGCTCCGGTATCATATTTACCAAATTAAAGTTAAAATCTTCTATTTCTTTACTAGGTATTTCACAGTACCCTTCTAAATCTATATCCATCCTAATACATTTTTTATGTGAATAGATATTTCTACCTTCATATATTTTAGTTTTTATTACTCTCATTGCTACTAATTTCCTCCTCAAAAGGTGCCTTAGCTAAAATATTAAATTTATTACCTTCTTTAAGCACATGAAGTTTCACATTATACATACTTAAAACCTCATCG
This sequence comes from Clostridium gasigenes, assembly GCF_900104115.1. Lineage (GTDB taxonomy): Bacteria > Bacillota > Clostridia > Clostridiales > Clostridiaceae > Clostridium > Clostridium gasigenes. The sequence continues at coordinate 42,711 of NZ_FNJM01000019.1, read as the reverse complement.
CAATATTGTTCTGATACATTACTATGAGTAATCCCACTTCCATCAACAAAGTAAACAGCTCCGCTTCCTATTACTTCTGCCATCCCTTCATCCGTAACTATAATTGCAGTATCTTCATCTATTCCAATTCCTAAAACTTCAGGATTTTGAGCTATGCCTGTCAGTAGCCTTCCTATTCTTCCTCTTTGATCAAAATGTTGATCTATCATTATATTTTTTACAAACCCAAGGCCTGGTGCCATCTTTAAAGTACACTTCCTAGGTGATTCTTCATCATCACCTTGAACAATCATAGTATCACTCATAACAGAAGCTCCCGCTGATGTTCCAACTATTATGCAGCCCCTTTTACTAGCCTTTTTTAAAGCATCATAAATAGGAGTTCCTCCAACTATACTTGTTATTCTTAATTGGTCACCACCTGTAAAAAATATAAGTGCTGCTTCATTAATAGAATTTAAATTTTCTTCTTCAAATGCATGAACTCTATTACTTATATCTAACCCCTTTATATTTTTCACACCTAATTTTGTAAATACCTCTTTATATTTCTTCAATGCTTCCTTTGGATATTCTGTTGCTATTGTTGCAACTAATATTGTGTCATTATCTTTATTTATAAATTCACAAACCTTTTTCAGGATCTCTTTTTTACCCTCTTTATCTTCTGCGCCACCTATTATTATTAAATTCCCATTTATTTTTTCACTCATTCTATCACCTCTAATCATACATATATTATTTTATCCAGCCTCCATTATTCTTATTCATTTTTAACTAATTTACTTTATATATTTTTTAAAGCTCCTTTAGCATAAAAAAAAGAACCACGTTTATAAACGCGGCTCCTCTTAGACATTTTTTTTAATAACAAGTCAATATGCCTTAGTGTTTTTTTAAAATATAGCTCTACCTGGAATTATTAATTTTTCTCCACATTTTAATTCTTCTGGATTTTCCATATCATTTAGCTTAGTTAGTTCTTCCATAGTAGTATTATATTTCTTAGCTAACTGCCATAGTGTATCTCCAGCTCCAACTACATATATAGTAATCGATGCTTTCTTTTCTTTCTTTTCATCTCCACCATCTACTATATCAACTACCCATTCTTTATTTACTTTATGACATACTTTTGAAGATGTAATTACTGTTGCACGAATAGCTATTGTATTTGCTTCTATACTTGCATCTATATTTTCTAATGATGCTTTAACTACTATATCCATACCTTCTTTAGCACCTTTTATTTCTGCTGATGCTAAGAATGGTATTTCGCCAGATACTATGGCATAACAATCTTCTTCATCCATAGCCTTATATAATACATTTACTTTTACTATTCCTTCAATTTTAACTCTATCATTTTCTACAATTTTATCTGTGATAGCAGCACTTCCACTTACAGAAATTATTTGCTCAATTTTAGTATTTTCATTTTTCAAATAAATATTATCTTTAACCATTGATTCATTATTTGCACTACCTTGAACAATTCCTATTTCGTGATTACCAATATTTAATTCCATATTCATAGTAGGTGAATATGCATCTTTAATTAATTCTATTTTTTCTTTTGAGAATACCTTAACCTTTCCTTTGATTACAAATTCAAGGTTAACTACTCTACTTTCTCCTAAATCATCAGCAGTAATAGTATATTCACTATTATTAACATCCATATTCATAGAACTCATCATTTCATTAGTTATTCCTACTAATTCCTCTTCCTTTGATAAATATACATCATCCTGTAAAGTCATTATATCTGAGGTATCTTTACCCTTATATAAAACTTCTATTTTACAATAGCACCCTATATAAATTTTATCTTCACCAATTTTAATTTCTTTTTTATGAAGATTCATTGAACAATTAAGAATATCTTCGATTTCTGGTTTATCCATAGTTACTTTCATCATAGATTTACCTACTAATTCAATCTCCTTTTCACCCTTAACACCATTTAGTACTTCTTGCTTTTTAAGTACTTGAATATCTTCTTTTCCTTCTACATCTTTTACATATTCAAATTCTCCACTTCTATAAATTTCCCATTTTAATTCAATGACCCCATCTATTCCTACTTTTCTTTCATTTATTAAATTTGCCTCAATATGTTCAATATCACACTCAACTTCACAAATCACCCTATGTTCATCATTTTCAAGTTCAATGTAATTTGCGAACTTTTCTGTAAATGTAACTGAGTGAATTTTTCTTGAAGCATTTTCCGATATTGCTTCCTCCTTTGGTAGATAAAACATAGTGTAGTTTAATAATCCTTCCACCATTACCTTATCTCCAAGAATTTCTTTATTTGTTATTGTAGCCTTTGCTTCAACTCCTAAAACCTCTTTCATATCAGGATGAGAATCCCTTATTAAATATTCACCCTTTAAAATATGGTTTGATGAGCTTTCTTTTAAAAGTTGCTCATATTGAACTCTTTCTTTTATTACATCAATCTGTGACATATTATCCCTCCTATAGAATACTTCCTACCATAAATATATTTCCATCTCTATATATTTATTCATATATATTTTTATTGTTTATAAAATCATACCCTTTTCTTCGACAAATACTTCTTTTTGTTATGGGATAATATGTATTCAATAATATTATTGTCGAATTTCAAACATAATTTCATTGTTTTTTTTAATTTAATGTTGACAACATAAGAAATTTGTCGTATCCTAATAGAGGTTATTGACCATATAACCTCTCATAAATTCTCAATACCCTTTTATACCATAGTTGAAAGATGGGAACCCACCATCTTTCTTTTTTTTATACTTTTTTATAATATTAAAAATATAAGGCATCTTAAAAAAATAACTAGTCAAAGTTTCCATGGATATTGACTAATTATTTTTCTAGGATGCCTAAATAATATAAAAAAATATAGAACTTCGAAAATCGAAGTTCTATTGTCTATACAGCAAAATATAATTGCACAGTATTTGTTAGTACATCTGAATAACTGTATGTTACAGTTCTTTCATTGTCACTTTCTAATCTTACTACGAAAATGCTTGGATAAACACTTTCTATTACTCCGTTGTTTACTAGGATCTTCTTCCTTCCACCGTTAGCTTTAAGTGTAACCTTTTCGCCTAAATGCCCTTCGATATCTCTTTTGATGGTTGCAATAGTTTTTAACCTTTCCATATAAACACCTTCTTTCCAATTTACATTATACACTACACACCAGTTTTTGTCAAATAAATTTTATATTTTAACACTTTTCTAGTATATTTGTCAATGTAAACTTTTAACTTATTTGTATTGCTAATACACAACTATTAGTATTCCTTTTAACCCTATTTCTATGCACTCTAATTTTAATTATCTATATTGATCATTATAAACATCTAGAATTTCAACTAATCCAATAACCTTGATATGCCTCTTAAGTTATATATATGTTGACTTTGGGTAACCTTCCCTATATTTGCCTCTTGTCTGAAGCCCTCCTATACCTTTAATTCCTGTTATTGTATTGTTTATCAATTCTTGAATAGATACTATCTCATCAATTCTAGTATAAGCTATTTTTTCACACACAAAAACTGGATCTAAACAATGTATTAACACGCGACTTGGAGAACTTGCAAAATTAGCTCCTGCATCTAACATACATTCATAGCAGGATTGGCATGCCCCTGCAAATATAACTAACTCATCATAGCTTGAATTATAGTCTCTTAAAGCTCTAACCGCTTGAGTATAATACTTAGAATTTCTATAATTATCTAAATCAAGGTAATCTTGCGCCCCTCTAATAACTCCGTCATGGCCCGTTAAAACAACTATATCAGGCTTTATTTCCTTAACTAATGCCACAATAGCTTCTGGTTGTTTACTTTCTGTCACCACTCTTCCTACAGCATTTAAAGATAACTGTTTATATACCTTTAAGCATGTTTCTAAATACTGACTATCTCCATCTACATGTAATATTTTCCCTGGCCGTCCAAACATTAAGTCCTTATTTGCTGCTAACTTTTGAGTTTTTGCCCCTCTACTATTTATCGCTTTGATTGCAACATCATCACCTCTTAATGATATTGCATTTTTAATAGCCGCATTAACTCTACTATTTAAAATCTTTTCCTTTTCACCTATAAAACTATTATCAACTTTCTCAAGATCATCTTTTGATGAATCCGCTATTATTCTTATACTTATTCCTTTTAAAAAATATATTAAGTTTCCATCTTCTTCCTTTATATCGATTATTTTAAATGTAATATCTCTATCATAAGACTTTCTAACAACTAAATCTCCTATAATCATATCTAACCTCTTACTTATTACTTATTATTTATAATATGATAAGTAAGATATTTTGCTACATAAAAAAAGTGCCTAAGCACTTTTTCTATTTATAAGTTGTTCTCTGGATAAGTTCTTTTAGGTTTCTGATTTAATAATATACTTCTTTAAATAACCTAACTCTAAGAATCACTTGATAAAAAATATTCATTTTTAAAATCTTCTAAGAATAGTAGAAATTGTTCTTGCTCTTTTATTATAGATTCTATTTTACTTGCGAAAGTATTTTGCCCCCAGTTAACTTCATTGTAATAATATCTATTTGCAAGTCTCCAATACCTTTGTGGGAATTGCATATATGCAAACAACACTTTATATTCATCTTCTCTTAACTCGGATACTTCATTATAAGAATCTATAATTGCTTTTGCAAAATTCATATCCCAATTAACTCTTTTTAGTACCTTTGTCATAAAGTTAGAAATATCAAAGGTTCTTACCTCTCTCTTACAATAATCAAAATCAATTATATTTACATTTTCATCTTTATCAATAATAATATTATGATAAGTATAATCATGGTGGCAGAAATTTTTATCATTTTCTGCTATCTCACATAATTCAATATAGTTTGATTCCTCTAATGTTTTTAATGCTTTTTTACCGATTTCTTTATAAAATTCCATAGATTTTAGATATATTAAATCGAAGTTATTTTTATTATTTTTTTTCCTTACCATATCCCTCATTTTATCAAGAGACTTGATTCTTTTTGCCATAAGGCTCGGCCATCTGCCTAAATCACTTTTAAGCTTTGAATTCTCCGGTGGGTCATACCCCTTAGAAGCTTCGTGCATTTTTGCTAATGTTCTTGCTGCAATTTTCACTTCTTCTATGTTATGAAAATCACATTCTCTTCCATCTAACCACTCAGATAATGTATAAAGATCTTCATTTACTAGGGCATATGGTTCACCTTCTATGTTTAAATAATATTTATCCACACCTTTAAATCCATTATTAATTAAATGATCCTTTGCCCCACATACAAACAATAATTTTTGTGGCCCATAATTTATCCTTTTTAAACACCTTTCTCCCTTATTACTCTTTAAATAATAAATCCCTTTGTTCGCTTTTATAACTTCGATTTTTATATCAAATTGCCTTTCTATTTCAAATTCTCTCATCATAGTGCTCACCCCCTTTTATATTTATATGTGGTTACTCATTCTTTTATTAACATTTTTTCACCTTCTTTAATATAATAAATTAAAAGCATTATGAAAGGATTAAATCATGAAGATAGGCATAGATGGAAGAGCTGCTAAATGGTATAGGGGAACTGGTATAGGAACTTACACTTATCAACTTATAAATAGCTTAAATAAAGTTGATTCTAAGAATGACTACTTAATTTTCTTACCCAACGGCTCCTCTCTAAATTTAAAAGATAATTTTGCAGTGGAGACTGCAGAAGAATTATCTAAAAAAAACTTTTGGGATGACGTTAGAACACCTAATACTTTCCCCTATCACGATATGGAACTATATCATGTTCCTCAAAACGGAGTAGGACTTTCTGAAAATATAAATTGCCTTAAAGCAATTACATTACATGATATAATTCCCTTGAGAATGCCTGAAACAGTAAGTGATAGATATCTTAATATTTTTAATAATGAACTTCCTAAAATTATAGAAAATTGCGATGGTATCTTAACAGTTTCAGAATTTTCTAAGCAAGATATAGCAAAGGAATTCAACTTTCCTAAAGAAAAAATATTTGTTACGCATCTCGCTGCAGAGGATATATACAGACCTTTAAATAAAGATTTATGTAAAAAGAATTTATGTGATAAATATGGTATTAAAGATGATTTTATTTTATATGTTGGGGGCTTTAGTCCTAGAAAAAATATTTTAGGTATTATAGAGGCATTTTCTCTTTTAGATAGTACTATAAAAAAAGATTTAAAATTAGTGATTACAGGTAAAAAGGGAATTTCATACGAACTATATAAAAAGCGTACAGAGGATCTTTTCATAAGTAGCTCTGTAATTTTTACAGATTTTATTCCTTTAAATGATCTTCCTACTTTTTATAATGCTTCAAAGTTATTAGTTTATCCATCATTTTATGAAGGATTTGGTCTTCCCCCACTTGAAGCTATGGCCTGCGGCACTCCTGTAATTTCATCTAATGTAACTTCATTGCCAGAAGTTTGTTTAGATTCTGCTATTTTAATAAATCCATATTCTATATCTGAACTAAAATTATCCATAGAAAATGTTTTAACTGATGATACACTTAGATTAACTATGATACAAAAGGGCCTTTTAACAAGTTCTCTTTATACTTGGGAAAATACCGCACTACAGACAATTAAAGCATATGAAACTATATTAGGCACTTAAAAAAAATAAGCTAGTTATAATTTAATATAACTAGCTTATTTTCATGTCCCTAATAAAAATATTCTTTAAATTCTTGTATAAAATTATTCAAAAACTCTTTTCTATGAGTTTCATTTTCAAGCTTGCTTTTAAACCTATTTATAAAAACATCTTCATCCCAGCTCTTTTGCTTATAGTAATAATCTGTTACTATTGTTACAAAATCCTTTGGAAATGATAGTATTACGTATAATAACCTTATTTCTTCGTTATCTAATTTTTCTACTTCATTATAGCTATCCAATATAGCTTTTACCTTCTTACTATCATATGCAAAATTCTTTATTACTTTTAATGTGTAATTAGCTACATCAACTACCCTAGTATCAAATTTACAATAATCAAAATCAATTATTTTAACTTCTTCTCCATCTATTATGAAATTGTGATGAGCTAAATCATTATGACATAATACCATCTTTGATTTATTTAATAAAATATTATTATAATCACTTAGGGCTAAAAACTCTAAAGATTTTTCAATTTCCTTTAAATTATAATCTACATTTATAATAAACATTTTATCAAACTCATTTTTATATCTATATTTATTAACATTATATTTTATATTTTCTAATATTTTATAACTATCATTCATTACTCTAATTAAATTTTCCCCTGAATTTTCAATAACTATATCTTCATCCATAGTATCTAATATTCCTTTTGATGCTAAATGCATATTTGCTATTGCCTTAGAACAAAGATTAATTTCAATGGGATTTGAAAAAGTTGCCTCCCTTCCATCTATCATATCTAAAAGCACATAGGTTTCCCCTTTCCAAATCTCATAAACCTTATTGTTTTTATTTTTATAATAACTTAATACATTTGAGTATCTTTTAGATATATAATCTAATGACTTATCTATAAATTCTAATCTTTCTTCTGTAGAATTTACTATTTTCAATATTTTTTTCCCTTCTGAAGTTACAAGTACAAAAACCTTTCTTAGAGGTACTATATCATTTATTTCAACTCCTAAATTTTCAAAAAACTCTTCACTTAAATCATATTTACATAATATTTTTTTATCTATATACCTTAACTTATTCACTAAAGTCCTCCTCTCTTAGGAATCTTGAAAAAATACTAGTAAACAATTTTCTCACGTTGACTATTATTTTTTTCATATTCCCTAGCTATTAATTCCTTCCCATCATTTTTCTTAGCCTTATAGAACCCATCCATATATTCTTCTTCCGTTAAGTTTTTTTTATTTATCCTATATTTTTCCCATAATTTCAAACTCTCCACTGGGTAAGATAGTAGCCCTCTTAAATATTCAATGCTATCATCTTTAAGTAATGATTTTTCTGCAAAATATTTAATTAAACATTCAATATCTAATATATTATTTTTCTTTCTTAGTCTCTTTAAATACGAATAAAAATCATGTTCCACTAAATTATAAGTTAGGTATTTAATTGTTCCAATTTCAACTTTTCCATTTTCGTCCATCCTAAGATTTCCTTCACAAACCCTTCCTAAACATACTTCATAGTTAGCCATACTTCTTCTAATTAGTTTACTATAATTACTATTTTCAACATGATTAATAGCTCTCCTACCTCTACTTAAAAGCATCTCCCCTTCTTCTAATATAAATATATCCACGCTATTCTTATCTATTTTATCAGTTATATAGTCTAAATCTAATTCCAAGTTTTTAACTTGAACCTTGTAGCCTTCTAGATCCCGACCTATGCTACTACCTATTCTAGGCAATATATTATCCTTATAGCCCTTGGCATTATTTTGAAAAACTACTATATTGCTTATTTGTCTTTTAATACTCTCTAAGGATATCTCTCCTCTATTTTCAAAACTATGGTTTACTAATTTTATATCTCTCTTTGTGAAATACGAATATAAGTTGTTATCTATATTATCCACCTCCTATACGACACCTTCAAAAAATAACAAGCCAACCTGTTCGTCTATTTTTTCATATTACTACCCTAAAAAAATTCTTCTATAAACACTTCTCTTTGCTCTACATCCTCTAAATACTTACGTATCTTATTTTCAAGGAATTCATCACTCCAAGGTTGTTGCTCCCAATAATACTGTAGGCCTCTTTGCCAAAATTCTTGTGGGAATCGTATAAATGATTTCATTAAATTTAATTCTTCGTCATAAACCTCATTGCTTTTTGAATAACTATTTAATATTAAATTTGCTATATCGGGCTTCCACTTTCCCCCTTTCATAGTCCTTATCATTAATGATGATAAATCATGCAGATGACTATCTAATATACAATAATCAAAATCAATTATATTTATATCTTCCTTTGTATCTATTAATATATTATGATGAGCAAAATCATGATGACAAAATCCTCTCTTCATAACCTCTTTTTCCATTATGTTTATATATTTTTCAGTTTTTAAATCTTCTATGGCTCTTTTTCCTCGTTGTAACTCCCCGTCAATAGCCTCTAAATATAGCCTATCAACATTAGATTTATTAGCCTTTTGATCTATCCTTTTTTTAAAGTCTAAAATTTCACTACACCTAGTTTCAAATACATTAATCCAAGAAAACCATCCTATTCTTGGATTCATATCTTTATTTGTCACAAAACCTTCACTACATTTATGAAGTTCCCCTAGTTTTTCTGTTATTTTCCCTAGTTCATATATATCATCATAATTACTTAGCCTAGAAGTCACCCACTCTGTAAGATACGCATAATTATTCCCAATTTTTATAAACCCACTATTATCTTTTGTTTTTATTATTTCTGGTATTTTATTGAATCCTCTTTTTTGAAGATGATTTATAGCAGATAAAATAAAATTAAAATGAGGATAGTCATATTTTATTATCTTAATACAATATTTCTCATGTTCACTTTCTATTTTAAAAGTATTTTTAACCTTCTCTACACTAACTATTTTCAATAAATAATTACTCTCAAGTATATTTTTTATCTCTAAAACATCCATGGCATTCCCCTCAATATTTCTTCTTTTTATTATATGAATTTCTTCTTTTTATTGTGAGGAATAAAATTTTTAATAACAGTTTGTTATATATATATTATTTTTTAATATGTATATTGTATGTAGAAAAAATATTGTTATAGGTTTAATGCCACCTCAAAAAATATAACTATATACTAGCTATTTTTTTGAAGTTCCCTACCACTAACTTAAAAGGGGTGTGATTTATGAAAATATCAATTGATGCTAGAGGAATTAATTTGTACAAAGGAACTGGAATTGGAACATACACAGAAAATGTTACAAGAGAGTTACTTAATATTGATAAAGAAAATGACTATACTTTATTTTGGACAGGAAAAGATTATGATTTATTTAAAAAATCTAACAGCAAAATAGTTTTTTCCTCTAATCGTCATGGTGGATTTTATGAAAACTTTTATATTCCAAGCTATATAGAAAAAAATAACATTGATTTACATCATATTCCTCAAAATGGAATAGGACTAACAGAAAGTTATTCAACTAATTCAATTATAACTCTTCACGATTTAATACCTTATACATTACCTGAAACTGTAGGAAAAAAATACTTAGAAAGATTTTTAACAGAAATGCCTAAGATTATTGATAAGACCAAAGGAATACTAACTGTTTCAGAGTATTCTAAAAGGGATATTCTAAAGTTTTTTCACGGTTATCCTGAAGAAAAAATCTTTGTTACTCCACTCGCTGCAAATTCTAATTTTAAACCTCTAGATAAAAATGTTTGTAAGGACTTTATAGCAGAAAATTTTTCAATTAATACACCTTATATCCTATACATAGGAGGATTTAGTACTAGGAAAAATGTTCGTGAACTTATATTAGCTTTTAAACAGATAAATCCAAGTTTAAAAACACCTTATACGTTAGTTCTTGGGGGCTCTGTAAAAGATGAAGGTAAAAAACTTGTATCACTTGTAGAAAGTCTAAATTTACAAAATAATGTTATTTTTACTGGATACTTAAATGATGATATTTTACCTATTCTTTATAACGGTGCAGAAGCTTTTGTTTACCCATCTCTTTATGAAGGGTTTGGTTTGCCACCACTTGAAGCAATGAGTTGTAAAACAGCAGTAATAACCTCTAACCTAACTTCTATACCCGAGGTTACTGGTGATGCTGCAATTCTAATAGACCCATTTGATTCTCAAGATCTTGCTACTAACCTATTTAATATTTTAGATAATGACGAACTTAGAAATGCCCTGGCACTTAAAGGATATCTAAAAAGTCTTGAGTTTTCCTGGAAAAATACTGCACAAAAAACTCTTGAAGCTTATAATTCATTGATCTAAGCTATAAAATAAAGAAACCACCTATATTAAAAAATAATAGGCGGTTTCTTTCTCTTATCACTTTGTATATTTGATTTTTTAGTTAATATTCTCTATAATAGTCTAATAGCAAGACTTTTTTTAATAACTAGTCAGATTTTTTCATCCCCCTAAACTAAAAATGATTGGAGATAACTTATGCATATAGATAGTTTACGATATTTTTATGATGTTGCCCAAAGCAAAAGTATATCTACTGTAGCTAAGCAATCCCATATTTCACAATCTGCACTTAGTCAGCAGCTTGTAAAACTCGAAATAGAATTAAATGTAAAGCTTTTAAACAGAAGTAATAAAGGGGTTACCTTAACTTCTGAAGGTGAAATATTATTTAAACACTGTGAAACAATACTGAATACATATAAAAAAATGGAAGATGAACTTTTTAGCTCAAATCAGAAAAAAAATTATATCTCTATAGAAGCTATAGAATCTATTAGTTATACCTTTCTTCCAATAGCTATATCAAAATTAAAAAACTCTTTTACAGATTACACTATTAATTTAACATCTCTGTATTGTTGCAGTGCTACTAATCTTTTAAATAATATTTGTGATATATATTTATGTTATAAACGACCTAGCGATTATGAAGGATTAATTATTAATCAACTTGGTAATGATGATATTGTTCTTGTTGCAGATTCATCTTTCTATAAGAACTCCCTTACTTTAGATGAACTTTTAACAACACCATTTATAGAGACTTCCGCTAAAAAATGCTTTAACCTTTTATTAAATCAAACACTAACTGATACTTTACCTGATTTTAATGGACTTAATGTTATATACAGTACAAACTCTTATTTTTCATCATTGAAGGGTTTAAAAGCATCTAGAGCAGTAACCTTTTTACCTAAAAGTATTTATAATAGCTACTCTGTATCTAGTTCTTTAAAATTAATAAATGTTGAAAACATAAAATTCTCTTTGCCTATTTACATATGCTATTTTGATAGCTTTTACAAAAATAATTCACAATTTATAAAATCACTGAAAAACATAATAAAAGGCTTCTTATAAAAATAAGAAGCTTTTTTTAATATTCTCTAAGCAATAACCATTTAGATATATCATTTAATATTTCTTTATATTCACTATTTGGTAATGAATCTATTCCTTTAAAGCACTTTTCCATATACTTCCCTGCAAGTTGCCTGGCATCTACAACCCCATTATTTTCCTTAACTTTTTTTATTATTTCTTTTATGTCTTCATCTTCTAACTCATCATTTCCTATAAACTTTTTAAATTCTTTAGGATTATTCATACTAGCATATATAAATGGACTTGTATAAATCCCTTGTTTTAAATCATTACCCGCTGATTTTTTAATACTTTCATCATTACCTTCATAATCTAAAATATCATCTATTATTTGAAACGCCATTCCTAAATTATGTCCTATATTATATAATGTTTTAGTTATATTTTTCTTTGCATCACATTCAGCCGCTCCTAGTGATAACGATAATGAAAATAATTCAGCTGTTTTTCCTGAAATTCTACTTAAATATTCCTTAATAGATAATTTTGTAGAATATCTTGAATTTAACTGATTTACTTCCCCCATACATATTTTAGACATAGCTCTTGAATCCATCTTAATAGCTTGAAGCGATGAACTAGTTGCTAATATTTTAAAGCATACACAGAAAAGATAATCCCCTATATACACTGCATAATCTTTACCATATTTTGATTGAATAGTTTCTTGACCTCTTCTTAATTTAGAATCATCAATTACATCGTCATGTACTAAGCTTGCCATATGCAACATTTCTATTACAGCAGCTGTAGGCACTGATTTTTCTCTATCATAGTTACCAAATTTCGAACCAATTAAAACAAAAGCCGGTCTTAATAATTTCCCACCTGATTCTATTAATTCTATTATTGAGTTTTCAATTTTTTTATCTTTGCATTTTACGTTTTTCTTCATTAAATCAAGAACTAATGTAAGCTCACCCTTTAAATCAGGATAGCTGTTCCAAATCTTATCCACTTTAATCACCTTCTATTCCCTATCTAAATATAGATAATTTAGATAAGTGCTTTACTAAATAATTAGCTGTAATTCCAATAAAAATCCCTGTCCCTATTCCTATAGTTGATAATACCGGTAAGTAAAGCATAACCCCTATATTTTTTACAATTAAAGATGCTACTATAAGTTGCCCTACATTATGAAATATTGCGCCTACAGAGCTTACACCTATTATACTCACCTTATCCTTAAATGTTTCTTTTATAAATACCATTCCTAAAAAGCTTAATATTCCACCCATTGCACTATACATAAATGAAGATAAATTCCCACCAAACATTGTTCCTAATGTTAATCTTAGAAAAATTACTAAAAATGCATCCTTCTTATCCTCTAGTGTGTATAAAGCTACTACTGTTATTAAATTTGCAAGTCCAAGTTTTGCACCGGGCGTAATAAACGGCACAGGAATCATTCTTTCAAAAATATGTAATACTAAGGCTTGCGCAACTAGTAAACCTATATAGACCATTCGTCTTGTATCTTTCACTCTTTCACCTCATTAATGAGAGATTATAATATCCTCTTCTATATCACCCTTTATTTCTATCATAAGTTTATTAGGTAAACATACTAATGCATCTCCCGGCTTATTTATATATTCTGGATGCATACATATTTTATCAGCACAACTAGCATCTATTATACCTATATTATTATCTTTTACTTCTATTTTACTCTTTCCATATTTAGTTTCAACTTCAATTATTTCTTTTCCTTTATGAGCTGATAAAGGTATGTTTTTATACACTTCTCCCGCTACTGTTATTTCGGCATATGTACTATTATACTCTTTTCCTAAAATTAATCCAAAAACTATTTCAGGAATAAATGATAGAACCATAAGCACTACTATTATAATAATATCCCATTTCTTAAACATATAAATTCCTCATCTCATTTTATTTTTAGTATTATTATATCAGATGATTTTTTGAATATCCCTTAGAAATAATATCTACAGTAAAATATTTACAAGGTAGAGCAATTTGCTCTACCTTGTAAAAGACCCTTCAATAAGGATCTTTTATTAATTATATCCTATACACTATAGTTGTGCACTTTCATTTTCTACTAATATTGTTTGTTTGTAAATTGGTTGTTTCTTACCCATCCAGAACTCAGATATAACTTTATTTATCCATGGCATTAAGTAATAATCTAACCCAAATGTTCTACCTGCTCCACCCATTAAGGCTATTGAAACAAAGAAGAACCATAATATTTCCCATCCAGCCATTGCGCATAAAATAAAGTTTATTACCATACCTGCTGAAACACAACTCCATATGAATGTAAATAATCCTACTATTAAACATAGTCCCATACCAATTTCCATTAAAACAACTATTCTTTGGAACCAAACAGCTACTTCTGGGTTTGGCATCATTATTTGCATTATTGAAGCATACCAACCTGGTACTTCTTTTATAATTGGTTTAGCAAATTCTGTTACAGTTTCTGTAGCTGCTGAAGCACCTGTAGTTGCATCATGCAACCATGTAAATGGCATTTTAACATTTCCAGCTGTAATCCAACTATCTGACCCAATTTTAATTTTATCAACGAATTGACTTAAACTATTTGAATCCCACATAGCTTTCCAACTTGTATCACCAAGTAATTTCTTTAAACCTTCAATAGTCCATAAACAACCTATGTAAATTCTTAGAGGTACTAGCCATAATCTATTAGCTTTTGATGCTAAATGACCTCTCATTATAGATCTGTTATCTTCTATACTAAAAAATTCATGTTTTAAGTAATTATATATTGCATGTACATCATTTACTCCTAATAAGTAATGCATGTTGATTATATGTTTCATAACCATTGCGAAGAAGCCTGACATCTTAACACCCATTAAGCTAGCAACGCAGTATTTTCCACCGATTGAAACCATGAATCCATGATATTTTCCCTCGAATTTTTTCATTTCTTTTTCTTCAATTGAAGCAACTATGTTTTTAACAACAGTATCTGCTGTTTGAACTGCAGCTTCAACTATTTGTGGAGTCCCTTGGCCTTCTTTTTCTTCAAAGTACGCCATATCTCCAACTACAAATACATCTTTCTTCCCTACAGCTTGCATATATTCATTTGTTTGTAATCTACCAGCTCTAGCAGTTTTAAGCCCATATTCTTTTGCTTCTTGATTAGCTTGGATTCCGCATGTCCATATTAGTGTACTAGTTGATATCTCTTCACCGCTCTTTAAAACAACTTTCTTATCAGTAACTTCAACTATTGGTGAATTCTTTAATAACTCTACACCTTTTTTAGTCATGTATGATTCAGCTTTATCAGCTTGTTTTCTATCAAGCATGTTTAATATTGTTCCCATAGCTTCAACAACCATTAATCTTACTTCTTTTAAGTCTACATTATATTCTCTTGCAAGCCTATTTTTCCACTCTATTAATTCTCCAGCCATTTCTATTCCAGTGAATCCTGAACCTGCAACAACAAATGTAAGCATTTCTTTTCGTTTACTAGCATTTCTTTCCATAGCTGCTTTTGCAAACATACTTTGGATGTGCTCTCTTATTCTAATAGCATCTTCAAATGACCAAAGAGTAAATCCATTTTCCTTAACTCCTGGAACTCCAAAGAAAGCAGGTTCGCTACCAGTACCTACTACTAAGTAATCATATGAATATTCTCCATAAGTTGTAGTAACCTTTTTATTATCTGTATCAACTTTTTCTATAGTATCAGTAACAACATTAATCTTACTCTTACTGAATATTTTACTTAACTCTACTTGAACCGATTCAGGGTGAACTCTTCCCCCTGCAACTTCATGTAGTTCTGTCATTAATGTATGGTATGGGTTTCTATCTATTATAGTAACTTCCACATCTTCATTCTTCTTGTATTTCTTAGCAAGTTTTTTAGCAGCATGTACACCACCATAACCAGCACCAAGAACAAGAATCTTATTTTTAGACATAATATCACCTAATCCTTTCATTATAATTAATATACTTTAGTAGGGAACTGAAAGAAAATACCAAGCCAAATAATTTGACTAGTTATTTTTTTGAATCTCCCTTATTTTATAGCCATCATTAATTGTATAGCCCATTTAGATATCTGTCTATATTAATTCCTAACCCTATTAGTAATTTTTTTAACAATTTTTTAAATTTTTCTATTAAGTTAATTAGTCTAATCCCTTTTATAGCTTATCCTAAGATATATTGTTAAAACTTAAACGCTATTAAAAAAACTTATTCAACATAAGTAAAACGAATATCTATATTTTGTCACATTGTGTATAATTAGATAGTGATAATGACTTTTAATAATAATTATTACTATTCTAATTATATAATTTTAAGGGGGATTTTCTTATGAAATCAAATAAAATATTAAGTTTATTAGCTGTTGCAGCATTAGCAACTACTGTATTAGTAGGATGTGGATCTAAAGATGAGGCTAAGGCTTTAAAAGATGGCAAATACGAAGCTAACAGCACAGCAGATGAAAGAGGTTTTGTTGGTCAAGTAAACATCGAAGTTAAAGATGGTAAAATAGCTACAGTTAAGTATGATGAAATTAACGCTGAAGGTGTTGCTAAATCAACTGACGAAGCATACAACGCAAAAATGAAAGAATTCGGTTCAGCTTCTAATCCAAAAGAAGCCTTCCCTAAATTAGAAGCTGCTTTAATTGAAAAGCAAGATGCTACAGCTGTTGATGCTGTTACAGCTGTAACTACTTCATCAGATTCATTCAAAACATTAGCTGCTAAAGCTTTAGAAAGCGCTAAGTAGTATTTAAAATTTAAGGCTTTAGGATTTTTCCTAAAGCCTTTTTTTCTTTTATTAAATACTTTGGATATAATAATTCAAATTACAAATGATTTTTAGGAGGTTTATATGAAAAATAAGCAATTAAAATCTTTAGTATTATCTACATTATTAATTTCTTGTATTATCTCTTTTGTAGGTTGTTCTAAAAATAATAAAGTTACTTCTCCTTTAACTAGAACGGAATCCATTATGGGTACTGTTGTAAAAGTTACTCTATATGATAGTGATGATGAAAAAATTCTAGATAAGGCTTTTGATAGAGTAAGAGAAATTGAAAAATCAGTTAGTATAAATAAAGATGGTACTATACTTGATAAAGTCAATGATTCCTCAGGTATATCACCCGTTATTGTTGATGATGATACTCTTACAATAGTAAAAAAAGGTCTTGAGTATTCCAATATTTCTAATGGTCTTTTTGATATTACTATAGGGCCCTTAGTTAAACTATGGAGTATTGGTTTACCTGAAGAAAGATCGCCACAGCAAGGTGTACCATCAAAAGAAGAACTAGATGTCGCTCTAAGTTATATAAATCATAATGCCGTAGAACTTAATGAAGAAGATAAATCTATTTTTCTTAAGAACCCTCATATGATTATAGATTTAGGTGGAATAGCTAAAGGTTATGCCGCTGACAAAGTTTCAGAGGTTTTAACTGAAAACAACGTTCATAGTGCTATTATCGATTTAGGTGGTAATATTTTTGCTCACGGTAAAAAAACTAGCGGTGAAAATTGGAAAATAGGTATTCAAAACCCAGCTTCTAGCCGTAATGATATTTTAGGGACTATTGAAGTTAATAATAAATCTGTAGTTACATCTGGAACTTATGAAAGATTTGTAGAATATGATGGAGTTAAATACCATCACATACTTAACCCTAAAACTGGGTTTCCTTATGAAAATAATATTTCTGGTATTTCAATAATAAGTGATAAATCCATTGACGGAGATGCACTTTCAACTTCAGTGTTTGCTATGGGTGTTGAAGATGGTTTAGCTTTTATAGAATCTCAATCTGATATAGAAGCTATTTTTGTAACTACCGATAACAAGATATACTTAAGTTCAGGAATGAAGACTATCTTCAACCTAACAAATACAGAATTCCAAATAGCTAACTAATAATATTATACTAAGCAACAATTTACTATCTCTGAAAAATATATAATACAGTAAATTATTATTACATAAAATTTAAAACAAAAAGGTCTGATAGATAAATTTATCTATCAGACCTTTATTTTCTCTTAATTATTTACTAATAATTATTGAGCTAATCCTTGGCTTTCTTCTATTGCAGCTTTTCTATCAGCTACCTTAACGAAAGGTAGGTAGATTCCTACAGAAATTACAACATTAATTAATGCAATTAATCCAGCTTTAAAGCTAGCTGTAGCAATGAAAGCACTAAGCACTGGTGGAGTAGTCCAATGAACTACCATTCTTGTTGTTGGGATAAATCCCCATGAAGTTGCATAATATGCAATAACTGCACATACTAGTGGAGCTATTATGAAAGGTGCAATGTAAATTGGGTTTAATACTATTGGCATACCAAATATTACTGGCTCATTGATATTAAATAATCCTGGAGCAAGACTTATTTTTGCAATAGACTTACTAGATTTACTCTTGGAAACTAGGAATATAGCTATTAGCAAAGCAATTGTTGCACCTGATCCACCTAAGTTTACAAATGAATCTAAGAATTGTGAAGTAATTATACTAGTTGGTTCTTGTCCTAAGCTAAAAGCGTCTATATTTGACAAAGTTAATGGTAATAATACAGTGTTTACTATTGGTGCAACTAGATTTGCTCCATGAAGACCCATGAACCAGAATAATTGTTGGAATAATATTAATATTAATACTGGCACGATACTTGATGAAAACATATCCATAAATGGTTTTTGAATTGCATCAGATACTACTTTGTGTATATTGTTTATTCCAAATACCCAAAGTAGTACTGCTTCAATTATTCCTACTAATGCAAGTACTATTATAGTTGGAAGAATTGCAGCAAATCCCTTTGCAACTGCTGGTGGAACTCCCTCTGGCATCTTTATAAGTAATTTAGGATTTCCAAGTAACTTACAGAATATTGTTCCAAATATTAACGGAATGGCTAAAGCAACGAATAATCCATTTGTGCCTTTAAATGCATCCCCTGCAGCTCCTGGTGCATAAAGCATTGCTGCTACTGCGAAGCATACTACAACACAAGCCATAGCGTCTTTATCATAAGATTTTCCTAAGCTATAAGCCATTGTCACTACAAGTATTAATGACATAACTCCGAATGTACCATTCCATACTGTACCTTGTACATGTCCCCACTCTGCTCCGAAAATTTTTGCCATGAAATCAGCATATCCCGGAATTGGTATGTTGTTAATCATAACTGCTAATGAACCTGCCATAATTAGTGGCATAATACTAACAAATCCATCTCTTATTGCTATTAAATGTTTTTGTGCCCCCATTTTAGAAGCTACTGGTACTACATACTTTTCCATAAAAGCCATGAATTTTTCCATAATGATGTCCTCCCCTTTTTTAATCAAATTTATATCTTCTGATTATCCATTTTAAATATTAATTTAATATGATAATTACGTTTAGTATTAAGATAATCAGTAAATAACTTATTTAGTTTTGTAGTTTATTTATTTAATTGTGTTAAGTAAGATTTATTAAGTTGTAATTTTCTTTCGTTACACTATTATATATAGCAATTGCTGTGCCAATTTTTATCAAATCTCTAAATCTTCTTCAAACCCTTATAGCTTGGCTGTTTGCTAGTTATTATAACCTTTACACACTCTATTTACACACTCTTAACTTTAATTACACTAATGTAACCGTATAAAATTTAGTGTAATTTTATAATAAATGTATTAATTTTCAATTTTAATTTCAAAAATATACTATTATTCTATAAATTATATTATAAAAAGCTCTTGTATAAACCAAGAGCTTTTTGTATTTAACATTACCTAATCTTCTATTTCTTTAATTTAAACTCAAATTTATCCCATGGTTGAATTAAATCTAATAAGAATAATTCTTCTGGAATAACCTTGGCAACAACATTAGTTTTCCCACTATTTTTCATAGGTTTTATTGCTAATTGTAGCTCACCTGCATATCTAGTATATAAATCTGATTCTATTAATACGTCTCCTCTTTCTATATCAGGCGTGTTAAATGGATGAAATTTTTCACCCTTATATTTAACTCTTGATTGAGTTGATCTTATAACATAGTCAGAGCAATCCCCTCTATTAAAATGAAATTCATCTAAAACTATAATTTTTTCTATTGCAGGAATATCTTCTACAACCTCTACATCTAATTGTAACATTTCCCTATTAACTTCACTTAAAGCCTTTAATTCATCTTCTGAAGCAAAGCAGTTTGCTATTATAACATCGTCAATAAGACCTGTAGCAAATAAATGCTTAGCTTGGACATCTATAGGCATATCTCTATGCATTTCTAATGTACATAATCCTTCCGATACTGGCCATGGACCAAATTCAGCTGATGGTGCATTAACAAATGCAGCTGTTTTAATTCCAAGTTCTTTAAATTGTTCACTACATTTTATAAAGTAATCATAGTTCAGTCCAGTGTAAACATGTGGATAGAAGTTATGACATCCATAAAGATTTTCAACATTTGGTCTAAATGACATTACATTATCAACATATTTGGTTCCATTACTAACATTTAACTCTACTTTTAATCCAAACTTGTTATAAGTCATTATAGATTCTTCATTTCCTGAGAATCCAGCATCTAATCTTATTCCACTTAACCCCATTTTTTTAAACATTGAAAGGTCAGTTATCGAAGCTCCTAAATTTTTGAACACAGTAGGATCTAAATCTGCTATAACTTCCATGTTATGTTTGTTTGCAACATCTAACATAACTTTAAATTCACTAACTATTTCTTCTGTTGATTTACCTTCTGCTGATATTAAACAAGTAAATATTCTACTAAATCCATATTTTGCTGCTAATTCAATGTACTCCACTACTTTATCCATATCTATATGATTTGGATAAACTGATATTCCTAATCTTTTCATTATTAAATCCTCCATAAATTATAATTTTTATTTAATCTTTTAAAAGTTATTCCTTATTTTCCTTTTTATATAGATAGTATGCCCCCTTTGCTGGAGATACTTCCACATCAATAAACTCAATTATATTTATATTTTCTTTTAAATATGTTTCAAAAGTTTCTCTAAGAATCACTGATTTTTTTATAGCACTTCCAACTAAACCTATACTACATTTATCAAATTCTAATTTATTAAATATTCTTTCAGCAGCCTTTGCAATTGCAATACCCTCTGTTTTTAATATATTAATAGCTACTTCGTTACCTTCCTCGGCTTCTATAGACACTAATTCTGCTACATTCGCAATTTCATCCTTTGTTGAAGAATAAATAATTCCTAGAATATCTTCAACTTTTTCAACCCCTAGATTAGCTAATATATTTTTTGACAGCTTGCTAAGTTCTAACCCGAAATCATTTTCATGAATCATTTGCTTATATGCTTCAATTGATATTTTATAAGCGCTTCCTTCATCCCCTAGAATCTGACCCCACCCGCCACATCTAGCCTGTTTCTTACCATTTACCCCAAATGATGTAGATCCAGTTCCTGCAATAACTAGTATTCCATCCTCGCCTTTTAACAATGCCTTTAAAGCTAAATCTCCATCATTCATTATAACTGAATCCACTTCAAATTCAGTTTTTATTTCCTGGCGAACTATTTTTGCGTTTTCTCCCACTTCTGATCCCGCAAGTCCTAAATATAAACCCTTTAACCCATCTCTTCCTAACTTATTTAACAGCTCTTCTATTCCAGAAATTACATTTTTAAGAGCTTGTTTTTTATCATTAACTAGATTCCCAAAACCAGTTAATGATGACGCTAATACATTTCCTTCTAAATCGTAGGCAACGGACTCTGTTTTTGTTCCTCCGCCATCTACGCCTATTACATATTCCACCTTTCCCATCTCCTTATATAAGGTACATCCTAAAAATAATAATCTAAAAAATAATCTATTTTTTAAAATGCCTTAAAACTAAAACTCTAATGTTATCCATTAGAGTTTCGATTTTTTATTTTGCTTGTATTGCAGCATGTATATCTATTATTTCATTAGCTACATCTTTTAATGTCATAGTTGTCATTAAATGATCTTGTGCATGAACTAATAATAAAGATAACTCAGTTTTATTTCCACCAGCTTCATTTTGAATTAAAGATGTTTGTGAATGATGAGCTTCCCCTAATTCTTCAGCTGATTTTTGAATTAATTCCTTTGCGCCTTTAATATCCCCTGTTTTAGCCAACTCCATAGCTTCCATTGCATAACTTCTAGCTTCTCCACTATGCATTATTAAATTCATTATTATTTCTTCCATTTTATTATACGCTCCTCCTGTAACTAAGTTATGTTTTATTATATTTTAAGCATATTTAATACTATTGTTTTCTTTATAAAATTATTATTTATTTAATAAGTTTTGAGCTTGTTTTAATACTTTAGGACCATTCATTGTACCGTAATCAATCATATTAATTACTTCTACAGGAACATTCTTTGCATCAAACTTAGTTTTTAATTTATTAAATAAGAACCTTACTTGTGGTCCAAGTAATAATACATCTATTTCATCTTCATGATTTTTTAATTGAGCTTCACCATAAGCCTCTATTGAGCATTCAAAACCTTGATCCTTTGCTGCAACTTGCATCTTTGATACTAATAAACTTGTTGACATACCCGCTGAACATACTAATACTATTCTTTTCATAATTAAAATCCTCCTTTTATTATAAGCCTATATTTCAATTTGTTTCATTTGTTCTAATAAAATTCATTATCTTTCTCTTCACTATATCATTAGCAATTTGCATGCCAATTTATTTATCATTATATTTTTTCACTATATATATATAGATTGGCTATTTAAAAGACTTTGTCCATATTCACATTCATAATAATAAAAATAATAGTGTGTAAATTTATTACACACCACTGTTTAATTCTTACACTGTTTAGGTATTACACTGTAATTCTATTTTCTATAAACATTCTTACAATAAATGCAAGTTCGTTTTCCCCAATATTTACCTTATAAGTAATTTCTATTTTTTTAATATATTGCTTTATAAGGATAAATTCTTTACTATGATTATTTCTATAATCATTTAGGTCTTCAAAATATATTTCACTTCCCCCATTAATTATTCTATCTATTAAGAAGCATAAATGAATAACTATCCCAACTTCAACTTCATGATTAATTTTTATTGCAAGTGCTTCTTCTATTTCTTTAATTGAAATTCTAATAATGGACACTAATTTTTCTCCATTAACATCTTTTATTTGAGAATCTAAAGATATTGCTATTTTAGAAAAGTCTTCTTCATATTCTACTAACGCTTCTAAATAAGTTATTCCATCCCCAGTTAAAATATCTGTCACAGGTATAAATGGAATATCCTCTACTAATAAATTAATAGCACTTACTATAGCAACTACATTACTAGTTTTATTAAGTTTTTCTATTTTGTTAATAAAATCTTCTTTATCTAATATGTTTAATGGCACCACTTCAACTTTAAAGGAGTTACTCATTCTTTGTTTTAACATATCTTTAAGCTTTACAGCTGTTCCTTCCCCTGTAAAGCAAGCTGTAATAATAACATTTTTTTTATTAGTCTGAATTTCCTTAATTCCTTGAATTCCAAACCTTGAAATTTCACTACAGGATTTATATATCTCGTTTAACTCTCTACCATTGAAAGCCTTTCTACCAGCTTCAATTACTAAAAGAGTACTAACCATATCTATTGTTTGTATTTGAATTGTTACTTCTTCCTTTATCATTTCACCAAAATTAGTTAATGACCCCATATCCACTAATAATAGTACACCTTTTCCTTCGTCCATTTCTTTAATTTTATTTTTTGTTGTTTCATACATTTTTTCGGCTTTCATACTTAATGGCATATCTAAAGCTTGTGCACAAGCTTCTCCTATTAAAGAATTTGCTACTTCAACCATACTACTTGCTGTGGAATGTCCATGCATTATTACTAAAACTCCAACTTTACCCTCTTTTTTAATATCATATTCATAAGGTCTCGCTGCTAAAAACATTGTTAAGTAGCCGATTTCATCTAAAGGAACTTGAATATTAAATTTTGAATCTATAAGCTTCGCAACTTCCATTGCTACTAAGAATTCATCTGCATATTGAACCCTTATAAAATTTAATTTTGGATGATATATTTTATTTCCTTGTCTAATTCTATCAATGCTACCTTGAAGATGTAATGCTAATCCAAAATAGACCTTTTCATCAAATTCTCTATTTAATTTTTTACTAGTAAATGTTAATATTTCTTCTACTATTTCTACTATTTCTAATTCTACTATTTTAGATATTTCATCTTTTCTAAATTCACCTGGTAAATCTCTTATATATTTTTTAAAGTAACTTTCAATATCTATATTAATTATTTGGCTTATTTCTTTTTCTTCTAATCCTTTACTTTTAAGTTTTTCTAGCTTTTTCTCTATTATGTCATAAAAGTACTCGCCTTTTGTTACATCTTTTTCAGCCGTACCATTGTATATATCATTCTGATTATCTTTGTAAGAAAATTTAAGAACATCTCCCATATTAGCTAACAGTTCATTAATTTCATCTCTATGATCTTGAATTTTCATTAATCCTTTTTTAACTCTTTGATGAGAATCACCTTGTTCAACTATTATAAAATCTTTTGTTTTTGTTTTATAGTTTAAAAATGCCTTTGCACAAGATAACTGTATGTCACTTTTTAACTGTCCTATATTATTTGGGCAATCGTATAATAAAAATGAAATCAAAGCATTTTTATTAAAGTAAATACTCTTTTCTAACCTTTTTGACTCAGCCTTAATAAATTGCTTTAAAAGATAGTATCTTTCTTTTATACTTCTTTCTGATAAAGAAGGTAAGGTGACACACATTGGAATTCTTCTAGTAAATGTTTTCAATAAAAATGATTTCGGGTCTTCTGTTGTAGCCGCTATAATTTGTGCTTCTACTTTTATTTGTTTATCAGTATCCCCAAGTGGTCTAAAATAACCTTTATCTATATATGTAAACAGCATTTCTTGTCCTTGTGGCGATAGTCTATGTATTTCATCTAAGAATATAATCCCACCATCAGCCTTTTTTAATAAACCTTCTTTATCCGAATCAGCTCCTGTATAAGCGCCTTTTTTAACTCCAAAAATTTGTGCAATAACCAATTGAGGATTATCTGCATAATCTGCACAGTTAAATCTTACAAAGGACGACTCCTTTGGTATTACTCCTGACTCCTTTGAAAACTCATACATTAATTCTGCAAACATTGATTTACCAACCCCTGTTTCGCCTAAAATTAAGGTGTGTAATCCTCTTGGAGGGTAAAGTATAGCTGCTTTTGCTTGTTGAATAGGCACTTGAAGGCTCGTCTCTGAACCTATAAGCATGTCTAAACTATTATCACTACTAATAGTTTTATTACTTTTAATAGTTCTTTCTTCATCCAATATATGAACATCTTTTGATAAATTATATTTATTATCTATCCCCGCTGAATACACCACAGGTCTACCATCTATTTTTCTTACTCTACCGTCTTTATAGAGCTGGTTCAAATATCGAGATACGTTCGCTCTATCTAAATTCATATAATCGCTTAACTCAGCAGCTGTAATTCCTCTAGTTTCTTTTTTTTCTAAATTAATTAACGCTTCATACACTTGACTAATTTTGCTCACAAAGCTACCCCCTTAATTTGAAATCCTCACCCATTTAGTCCTCATATTATTATCTTATTTGTCTAACTATGTTAATTATACAATATATAACTATATTTATACTACTACTTACTTAACTATATTTACAATTCATTTATATTTTCTATAAAAAATAAACACGGTAAAATATTACCGTGCCTATTTTCTATTAATCATATTACTAATCCTTATTATATATTTATTTATCTGATAAAGTTAAATCTACTGTCATTTCTTTTTTATCTCTTATAATTTCTATTTTAACCGTATCTCCAACATTCTTTGTATCCTTTATAGCTTTTAGTTCATCAAATGTTTTTATTCTTTTTCCATCGAATTTTGTAATTAAATCTCTAGGTATTAAACCAGCTTTTTCTGCTGAAGAGTATTCTACAACATTAATTATATATAAACCTTCTTCTAATTCATTTTGTTTTGCAGTATCTTTGTCTACTGCTCTTAGAGTAATTCCTAATTCCATTATTGGTTTTGATAAAGCTTCTATCCGTCCTCTTACTTCATTAATAGGAATTGCGAATCCCATACCTTCTACCTTCAAATCTTTCCCATCAATTTTTCTAGCATTAATTCCAATTACTTGCCCTTTATTATTTACTAAGGGTCCTCCACTATTACCTGGATTTATAGGAGTATCTGTTTGAATAAAGTTTGAGTTAACTCCTTGGCTTGTTTGTACAGTTCTATTTACAGCACTAACTATTCCCTTAGTTACAGTTTGTGAAAATTCTTTAGATAATGGTGTTCCTATTGCTATAAGCTCTTCTCCTGGCTTAAGCGCTTCAGAATCCCCTAGTTCAACTACCGCTGGCACCTTTATTTCATCTATTATTTTTAACATCGCTACATCTTGATTTTTATCATAATTTATAACCTTTGCTTTAACTTCTCTCTTATCACTTAATGTTACTGTAACATCTTTTGAACCTTCAATAACGTGATAGTTTGTTAAAATGTAACCTTCTTCGCTTATTATAAACCCTGAACCTATTCCTTCAACTTCTTCAGTTGGTAAAAACCCACCATATTCCTTAATGCTTTTACTTGACACAACTACAACAGCTGGGGCAACTCTTTCAAAAGCTTCTGTTGGAGTAAGCACTGTAGTATCTATATCGAAAGTTGTTGGTCCATTATTTATATTTTTTATATTACTTTGCAATATATTTTTCTTAAATAATATATAAGTAGCTGTGCTCCCAACTATCCCACTTAAAAGTGAGCATGATATTATAAGCGCTATTATTTTAAATCCACCACGATTTTTCTTCACTCTAGTCTTTTTATTCTTCTTTGATTTTTCCTCACTGCTAATTTCTTCTTCGATTCTACTAGAATTTTCATATTCCATATTAATTTCTCTATTATCATATACCTCTTCTGATTTTATATTATCTAAATATCGGCTATCATTTTTCTCTGTATCTACATGTTGAAAATCATCAACATCATATATCTCTTTATTATCATCCATTAACTAAATCCTCCTTGTATGTCTTTCTATATTTATACTATACCCCTTTTCTGTGACAATTATATGACATACCTATAATCAATATGTTTTAAAATGAAGTATCTTATTCTAAAACATAAAAATAACTCCTTAGTTAAATTAACTAAGGCGTTATCTTATATTCAATTTATAGTTTTAATCCTATGTTATTAGCACTAATTTTTTTATTTTTTCTCTCAATATCATTTACTTCTTTTATAACATCTCTAATTCCTATAAGAGTAGCCTCTTCATCTTCTAAAGAAATAAAATTACTGATACATGTTGTTTTATGTATTTTAGTTAACCCTTCACTCCCTAGATTTTTCAGACCTTCTTGTCCATCTTTAGCTATTAAATAATATGGTTTCCCCTCAAACACTCCTGGATTTTGACTATTACTGTCTCCTTCCATAAGTGATCTTAGCTCATTATCCACAGCACTTGTATAATTCGCCTTTGTCCTTTGCACATTAAATTCCTCTAATTGACTTTCTTTAAGTTTATCTTCAAATCCTTCTAATTTCACATCTAACTTAATTGCATCTAATAAGGATGTAAACCCTATATGAGATCCTATGTCTTCTATTTTTCTTCTTATTTTATGTATTCTATTTGATTTAACATATTCTTCACTTTTTATTTCTTCTTCTACTATTGGGTTTATTAAAACTGACCCTACAATTGTTTCAGGAAAAAGTTTTGCAAAATTAGTTAAAACTAAACTTCCATATTCTTCACCTACAAGAATATACGGCTCTGGTGCCCCTGCTTTTCTTAATAATATTTTAAGATCCTTAGCTTGTTCTTCTGGAGTAATTTTACTACCCGAATCACTATACCCATATCCTCTTCTATTATAAACAAAAGTGCTAACATCAGCATTTGACTTATTAAGTTCCTTAGTTATATTTGTCCACTGGTTTAAGTTTCCACCTAAATTTCCATCAAAAATTACAGTGTACTTCCCATCCCCTTTCAAAATATAATCTAATCTTTTGTCATTTACTCTTGTATAATCTACTTTTGACTTAAGAGTTTCCCTTGCTACAAAATCACTTGTTTTCTGATAAATTAACCCGATTAATATTAAAGCCGTAATAAAAATCAAAACATATTTGACTATTTCCTTTGGCTTTAATTTTCTTCTCATATTAACTTTATACACTCCATTTGAATGTGGTAAAAGCTTCATAAACATCCTCCCATACCCTATAATTATAATTTTAAATTTGGTTTAGCATTTAAGTCTAAACTACTTGTTTTATTACTAATAAAATTAAAGTATGCAGCACTTCCTATCATAGCTGCGTTATCTGTACATAATATTGGTGATGGGAATAATACTTCTATTCCATTTTTTTTAGCTACTTCTGTTAATTTAAATCTCAGTGCTGAATTTGAAGCTACTCCTCCTGCTATAGCAATTTTATTAACATCTTTCTTTTTACAAGCTTTAAGTGCATTTTCTATTAATACATCTACAACTGCCTTTTGGAAAGATGCTGCTACATCCGCTTTATTAACTTCAATATTTTGCATTTTATTCTTATTCAAGTAATTTAAAACTGATGATTTAACACCACTAAATGAAAAATCTAATGTATCTTCATGGAAATTAGCCTTTGGAAACTTTATTGCATCTGGATTTCCTTCTTTTGATAGTTTATCAATTTTAGGACCGCCTGGATATCCTAGCCCTAAAGCTCTTGCAACTTTATCGTAAGCTTCTCCTGCTGCATCATCTCTTGTTTCTCCAATTACTTCATATTCTCCATAATTTTTAACATGTACTATAAATGTATGCCCACCAGATACTACTAATGACACAAACGGTGGTTTTAAATCTTTATGCTCTATATAATTAGCACTTATATGTCCCTCTATATGATTTACGCCTATTAATGGTTTCTTAGTTGAAAAAGCTAATCCTTTTGCATATTGTAATCCAACTAATAGAGCTCCAACAAGACCTGGCCCATAGGTTACCCCTATAGCGTCAATGTCTTTTAATGTAACTTTTGCTTCTTCTAAAGCTTCCATTACAACTTTATTTATAACTTCTATATGCATTCGTGATGCTACTTCTGGAACAACACCGCCATATTTTTCATGTGTAGATATTTGAGAAGCTATTATATTTGATAAAACTTCTCTTCCATTTTCTATTACTGCTGCTGATGTTTCATCACAACTTGATTCTATTGACAAAATTAAATTTTTCTTCATATTTTTATACCCCTGCTTTTCAATAAATAATTCCATATAAAATATACCAATCTATTTATCAGTTATTTTTTTATATGATTAAACCTTTATTATCAAAAGTATTATACTCTACTTACATTACATTTTCAATTTTTATAGCTTGTTAAAGTAAATTTACTAATGTATATTAAAAATAATAATTCCTATCTCCATATTCTATTAAATATTATATACTTTTTTAAAAAAATATTCATTATTTGTTATTAGAATTTTTGGATTATTTAGGATAATGAAAGGAGATTAATAAATGTTACCCTATGCTAAAGTTATTGTTTTAGGCTCACCTATATCAAAATCAAATTTCAAATTACATAATAAAAATGGAAGAGCTATTCTTCCTTCTAATACAGGTCAGGCGCATGATAAATATGCACTATACGAAGAAGAAATTGCTTATTATGCCCGAAGTCAAAATCCTAATATAATTTTAGATGAATCTTTAATTGCCATTCTTAAAGTTTATTATAAAAGCGATAAACGTCATCCTGATACTGCTAACATTACAAAAAGTATTTTTGATGGCATTGAAAAAAGCGGATTAATAGTTAACGATGCTCAAATACGAAGAATAATTACAGAAGAGTTTTATGATAAGGAAAACCCCCGCTTTGAATTAGAATTTTACGGAGAAAGTCAATTCGAACTTTCTTATACAATAAAAAAAGTAGAAATTCCTATTGAAAAATTATTATATAAACCTATAACTACTGGAAAAGTTGGACAAAATATAAATACCCCTGCTAAAACTACAGCTAATAGTAATAAAATAGTTTGTGAATTTTGCAGGAAATCCATAAAAGAAATTGATCCTATAAAAGCTAATGGTGGAAAAACCCTTATATGCAGATCTTGCTTTACTAAACTATTTTAAAGGAGACTTAAAATTATGGAAAATGATTTATTTATTCTTATAGGTGATAGCTTAACCTTTGGTTATGGTATTTCTAAAAATGAAAATTGGGTTTATAAACTTCAACAATCACTTAATTACAATTTAATTAATAAAGGTGTTAATGGGAATACTACTATAGACATGCTTATTAGATTTTCAGAAGATGTTATAGCTAATAATCCCACCTTAATATTTATTATGGGTGGAACTAACGATTTATTATCTAATAAATCATTAAGTTCAATTATCAAAAACATTGAACTTATGATAAAAGAATCACTTTCAATAAATTCTAAAGTTATACTTGGAATTCCACCTACTATAATAGGATCAGATGCTTATAAACTTTTTTCACCATCATCTACCTATGATTATTGTGAAAATGAATTATCAAAACTTAGAGAGGAACTTATAAAGTTAAGTAACAAATATAATTTGCAATATTGGGATTTTTATAACCTTACCTTAGAAAATATGTATACCGATATATTTAATGATGGTATTCATTTAAATATAAAAGGACAAAATTTATTATTTAATTACGCTAGTAATACTTTAACCCATAACCACCCTTAACCTTTTAATATAAATTATATACTTTGAATCATATTCTAAAATAACTAGTCAGGGGCTGCTCTATTTTGCGCTATATCCAGCACCCTAACCCTTACTAACAATTTTTCTGAGCTGGTTAGTTTCTTGACCTAGTTCAGAATATTTGGCTTATTATTTTCTTTCATGTCACTAGATAATATATTTATTTAAATAATCTGCAACTATTGCACCTACCTTGCACCCTTCTTCTCCACTAAATCCTATTCCTGCCTCTCCATTTAATACAGTTCCACAAGCATATATTCCTTTAATTGATGTTTCATACTCATTTGTAAGTAATTGTATCTTCTCATCATCAAGCCTAATCTTAGATTTTCTTAGAAAATCAACTTCCGGAAAATATCCAACACTTAATACTAACGAATCACAATCTATTTTTATAATACTTTCATCCTCATCACTCTGTATCCCAACTGCCTCTACTCTTTCATTTCCTAAAATTTCAACAACATATGATTTATTTATTATAGGTATATTAAACCCTTCCACTATATCTAATTCCTCTTCGGTTATAAATCCATTTGGTGAGTTGTCTATTATTGCTTTAATTTTTGCACCTTCTATTATTAATCTTCTAGCTAATATTAATGCCCACTTACTTTTTCCTAAAATAACAACTTCTTTGCCTGGTAAATATCCTTCTAAGTTAACAAGCCTATGAGCTGAGCCTATAGTAAAAATACCTGTATGCTTATGAATTGGAACTATAATGTTTCCTGTGTATCTATCTCTACATCCACTTGCCACTATTATTGTAGTTCCACTTATTTCTGTTATTCCATCTTTAGGATTAACATAAGAAATAACTCTCCCCTTTGTTATTTCTAATACTTGAGTTTCAACTTTTATTTTCCCACCTAAAAATTTATATTCCCTAATTAAAAAACTTGAAAGTTCCGGTCCTGTTACTTCTTCACCTAAATAATACGCTCCAAACCCCTTATGTATAAAAACATTTAAGTTTCCACCTAAATAATTATTTCTTTCTACTATTAAGACATTTTTAATTCCTCTCTTTAAAGCCTCAACCCCTGCAGTCAGACCTGATGCTCCCCCTCCAATTATAACTAAATCATAATTAACCATTACGCTACCTCCATAAAGGGAATTTCAAAAAAATAGCCAGTAATATTCTTGTTATTTTCTTTCAGCTCCCAAACTTAAATATCTTATATCTTATTTTTATATCTCTTATTCTCTTATCCACCAATTATAAAATCTAATAATTCTTCTTATATATTAACTATAAAGCATTATAAAATAAATAACTAGTCAAAGATTCTTATGATTTTTTGAACTTAAAAAGACAACTACATAAAAATATCTATTAATTTCTAATTTTTATTTTGTCTTACAGTATATACAAAAAACATATAAATTCTTAATAGTTTACTATTTGTATTCTAGACATAATTATAATATAATCTATATATTATAATTATTTAGGTTCTTTCGAAAAAATATAACTACTTATTATTTAATTTGTTATATTTTTTTATTATGCTTAAAACATATTCAAAAAATAACTAGTAAATATGCTAGTATATTAATTATATTTAAGAGGTGAATTTATGGACAAACTATTCATTAATATAAAATCATTTTTCAAAAATAAAATAGGGATTGAAGGATTTGCTAGATTTATATTATTTATAATTCCATTAATAGCAATCGTACTTAAGAGTATCTTATTTCAAGGTTTCTTAACAAGTGAAAATCCTTATGATTTTGACTTTAACAAAGGATATTCAACTGCAAAAAGCTTTTTAATGTATTATTACGCTTTTACGCTTTTTATTTTAAGCTTCGCATTATTATTTAAAGGAAAAGGTAGAATTATTTACTTATTTGCTACCGATTTCTTTATAACAGTTCTAATAATAGCTGATTTAGGATACTTTAGAGGTTTCTTAACACTACCATCTGCTCTTCTCCTAACACAGACATCAAATATGGATAATATGGGTGCAACAATCCTATCTATGTTTAGTAAATATGATGTACTATTTTTTATTGATTTTATTATTATGGGACTTTTCCTATTCTTCAATAAAAAATTAATAACAAAGGTTAAAAGAAGAGCCCCTATTAGTTTTGTTATTTCTATTATTATAACAGTTCTTTATGTAGGATATGTTCCTTTTAATTTATATATCTTACATAATGAAGAAGTTGAAAATGCTTGGATATTTTCTAATTATGACCCTACTAACACAGCTAAATTCTTTTCTCCAGTAGGATATCATGCTTTTGACTTATATACAGTTTATAGAGATTCTAAGCCTTATGAATTAACTAAAGAGGAACAATTAGAAATTGATAATTTCTTTAAAAACAAACAAGAAAATTTACCTGATAATAAATACGCAGGTATGTTTAAAGATAAAAATTTAATAGTTATTCAAGTAGAATCATTAGAAAGCTTTATTATTGGAAAAGAAGTTAATAATCAAAAATTAACTCCTGTAATGGATAATTTAATAAATACAGGCTTATACTTCCCTAATATATATGAACAAGTAAACGAAGGTACAAGTTCTGATTGCGATTTAATGGTAAATACATCAATGTTGCCTTTAAGACGGGGTAGTACCTTCTTTAGGTATCCAAACACAACTTATAATTCACTTCCTTTATTATTAAAAGATACTGGCTATGAAACCGCTGCTATCCATTCCGATAAAGGATCCTTTTGGAACTACGTTGGTGGTTTAACAGGTATAGGCTTCGAAAACTTTCTTGATTATTTTTCATTTAATATGGATGAGGAAATAGGAATGGGTTTAAGTGATGAAAGTTACTTTAAACAACTGATTCCTAAACTAAAAGACATGAAAGATCCTTTCTATTCATTTACAGTTACATTAACAAGCCACGGACCATTTGATTTACCTGATGAATATAGGAAATTAGGTCTTGATACTGAACTTGCTAATAATGAAATGGGTGGCTACTTTGAAAGCATTAAATATACAGATGCTGCAATTGGTAATTTCTTAAAATCACTTGATTCAGAAGGATTACTTGATAATACTGTAGTAGTTATTGAAGGTGATCATACTGGAGTTCATAAATATTATAACAATAGTATAGACAAATTAAGTAACCCTGAAGAATGGTATAAAGATACTGGACATCCTACTGTTCCATTTATAATATGGAATAAAGATATTGAAGCTCCAAAAACCTTTGATACAATTGGTGGACAAATAGATATTATGCCAACTCTTTTATATGCAATGGGCGTTCCATCAGAAAAATATTCCCATACTGCACTTGGAAGAAATCTACTTAATACAAATAAATCTTTCTCGGTTTTAACTAATAATACACTAGTTGAAGAGGGTTTATCCGAAGAAGAAAAGGAAATGCATCTAAATATTTTAGATCTTTCAGACAAAATGATAAGAAGTAATTACTTAGCTAAATAGTTAAAAGGTGTGTCTAAATTTTAGACACACCTTTTCTTTAGGCATTTTCAACTAATAATTATTAAAGATTCTAACTATTATCAGTTTATTTACCAGCTACTGATAATTCATTTACTATAACAGATGGACTTCCAACGCTACTCATTGGGAACTTCAAATCTGTTCCTATTCTATTTATATCTTTTAATAGCTTAAAGAAATTTCCTGCAACTGTTATTTGTTCTACTGGGAATGTCTTTTTTCCATCCTTTATATAGAAACCTTTGGCTGCTAATGAAAAATCTCCTGTTATTGAATTTGCGCCCGAATGCAGGCCTGCAAAATCTGTAATAATTAACCCTTCCCCAACCTCTTCTAATAGTTCATCAAAAGTTTTATCTCCAGGTTCTATATAAAAGTTTGTTGGTGAAACTCCAACTGGTGATGCATAAGATGCCTTAAATCCATTCCCTGTTGTAGTTTTATTTTCTTTATTTGCAGTTTTTAAATTATGAATTAATGTATTTAAAACTCCGCACTTAATTAATTCTGTTTTAGAAGTTGCAACCCCTTCATCATCAAATGATACTGAACCTAATCCTTTATATAAATGAGGATCGTCAACTAATGTAACTATGCTACTAGCTATTACTTCCCCCTCCTTATCCTTAAGTAAACTAAGTCCCTTTTGCGTTGCATCTGCACTAAATATACCTGCATAAGTAGATAACATCGAAACCATAGCTTCATTGTTTATTACAACTTTATAAATTCCAGAAGGTATTGATTTTGCCCCTATTTTTGATAAAGCTTCCTTAACTCCATCCTCTGCTATTTTTTTAGGATTTACTTCATTTAAAGAGGTAGCAACTGCATATCCCATACCATCATGCATGTTTTCTCCATCCTTTATTATTGGACATACATATGCAGTTAATAAATTAGATTTATTTTCTAAATTTAATCCCTTTGAATTTATTATTCCATACTTTGAATTACTATATCCAATACCACATGCACTAAAGTTGTGTACCTTATCACTTAATAATTTACACTCCTTTTCCATTTGCATTCCCAGTTCTATTAATTTTTCCGGGTTAATATTTTCTAATTCAGTATAATAGGATTCTATTTCTTTATAGTCCTTATCCCCTTCATATATAAATTGAATATCATTATTTTCAATTGCAAGTGCACTTTCTTTAGCATTTCTTATCATCATATCTATTGCATCTTTATCTAAAATTTGTGTATATGAATACCCTATTTTATTTCCTATTTTTCCTCTAAATGATAATCCATAGGAATTAGTTAACTTATATTTATCAACTTCTTCTTTATATATATTTATACTTAAACTTTCACTATCAGTGTAATATACTTCATACTCTTCGAACCCTACTTTTTTAGCTTCTTTAAATAACACGTCTATAAAAATCTTGAATTCCATATCTATACCTACCTTCCACCTACAGTGATTTCTTTTACTCTAATTAAAGGTTGCCCTACATCTGTTGGTATACTTCCTGATGAAGAACCACACATTCCTTGACCACGGCTTAAGTTGTTTCCAACCATATCTATATTCATAAGAATATCACTACCTTTACCAATAAGACTAGCTCCTCTAACAGGCTTCTGAATAACTCCATTCTTAACTATATATCCTTCTGATACTGAAAAATTAAATTCACCTGTTACTGGGTTAACTGAACCTCCACCCATTTTCTTTGCATATAATCCATCTGAAATTGATTTTATAATATCCTCTGTGCTATCAGTTCCATTCTCAATATAAGTATTAGTCATTCTTGAAGTTGGGGCAAATTTATAGTTTTGTCTTCTACCACTACCAGTTGACTCTTCTCCCATTCTTCTACCGTTTAATTTATCTATCATATATGATTTTAATATACCATTTTCTATTAGTATGTTTTTCCTTGTTTTATTTCCTTCATCATCAATATTAGTTGAACCCCAAGCATTTGCTATTGTACCGTCATCAATAGCAGTTACCTTAGTTGATGCTATTTGTTTTCCAATCATATCAGTAAATACTGAATTCCCCTTTGCAACAGCTGTAGCTTCTAAGGAGTGTCCACAAGCTTCATGGAATATAACTCCGCCAAACCCATTGTCTATTGCAACTGTCATTCTTCCAGCAGGGCAATTATCTGCATGTAACATAGTATGTGCTACTCTTGAGGCTTCTCTTCCATGGTATTCTGGATCTATTTCATTAAATATTTCAAATCCCATACTTCTTCCTGGTCCTTCCGTACCAGTTTGGTTTTCTCCATTAAATGAAGCTACTGAACTTATATATAATCTAGTTCTAACTCTTTTATCTTCTGTATATAGACCTTCTGAATTTGCAATTAATACATTTTGCTCTTTATCAGAATAACCTACTGATACTTGAGTGATTTCGCTATTGTAATTTTTAGCCCCATTATAGGCTACTTTCATTACACTAATTTTCTTATTAATCCCAATAGTTGATGGAAGATATATTATAGGATTATTATTTATAACTATAGTGCTATTTAATATAATTTTGCCCTCTTCCCCTATTTCACCTAAAGCTAATGCCGCTTTTTGAGCAACATCTAAAAGTGAAGTTAAACTATTGTTATTTGTATAAGTATATACACTTTTAAGTCCTTTAAATATTCTTATTCCAACACCATAGCTCCTACCTGAAATAGAATTTTCAACTTTTCCATCAAGTATATTAATTGTAGTATCTATTGTATCCTCTTCAAATATTTCTGCAAAATCTCCTCCTGTTATTAAACATCTTTGTATTACTTTTGAAATAATATCTTTTGATAACATTTAATTCCCTCCTTAATTTGTTATATCTATTCCATCATTGAATACTTTTGCCCATTTTTCTACATACCCACCAGTACTCCATTCTGACATTATTACCTGTTCATTACCTATATTTATATTTGCTAAAGGTGCCCCCTTTAACATTTTATCCTTTATTTCATAAATTGCCAAATTATCTTCAAATAAAATAATTGCTATTCTTTGATTAGGTGATATATATGCATCTCTTATAGAAGGAATATCCCCTTTTAACATCTTCCAAGGTATTATTAAGTTATCATAATTTAACATTTTATTACTGGGTCTTAAATTTAATAAATATTCTTCATTTTCTCCATTTTTATCCACCCTACCTAAACTTCCTACTAACTGCCACTTACCCTCTTTTCTCTTTACAGTAAAATTATTATAATCAATATCAGAAGTATTACTTGGCTTATCTAGTGAAATATCATTTAAAGCCTTTTTATATTCTATTTCATACTTATTATTTATATCCTTAGAATATAGTTCCTCTATTTTTAATCCACTACTAGAATTTATATTATCTATTGGTACAACCTTATAATTAGTGAAAATATTATTGAAGTTTTCACCACTATATTCTTCTATTCCTATATAGTTATTTCCTATAAATGTTATATTTTTAAAAATAGCTTTATTGCTTATAATTTCATAAGTAGATATATTTTTATTATCTACTGAACCTACTTCAAAATACTCTTGATAATGTTTATCTGTTTTTGAAAATTTATTTTCTAAACTCCAAATACCATTAATTCTTGGAAAAATAATATTTTTTTTCTCTACTATAGGCATTAATTTCCCATCTTTAAAAGAAATCCATAAGGTTCTATACTCTTCACTTGTGAATGTTCCATCTACATTTTTTATTCTTGGTGTTTTTAATCCCACCATTACACCTGTTTCACTTTCATAATAATTTATGTCTGCAGTATCCTTAACTTTATCATTTATTATCTTATCATCTGTATTAGGTATAGTATTATTACTAACTTTATATACTTCTATTAAAGATCCCATATATATTATATAGCCCTTATCTTTCTCTGTTAATATAAATTCACTAATCATATTATTATTTGAGATTATTGATATTACATCTCTTTTTTCTTTTTCATCCATAAAATCTTCTATTTTTATATTGGACTCATAAGATAAAATATAATCCTTATCAACTACCTTCAATTTATAACTTGGATTTAAATATACAGTGTCTATAAAATTTATTTTATCATTCGAAAATTCTATTTCCTTACCATTAATACTATCTATATCCTCAAATACATTTATTTCTTTATCAAATACTTTTATGGATTTAATTTTCCATTTACCATATATGTTTAAAGAATTATTAGTTGGTGATTTTATTGCCCTTGTATCTTCGGCAGTTGCTTTACTACATCCTATAGTTACTATTGATAGTATCAATAGTAACATTCCACATACTATTTTTTTCATAATTATTCTACCTCACTTGTTGTTGGAATAATTATTTCAACAACAGTACCTACATCAATTTTACTCTTTATATTAAAAGTTCCTTTATGCAACCTTATAATCTCATCACATATTGATAATCCAATTCCATTTTGTGATTTAGAATTTTTCCCTTTAAAAAATTTTTCTTTTACTTTAGGTAGATCCTCTTCACTTATTCCACATCCAGTATCATTAATAATAAATATTATTTTATTATGTTCTTTACTAACTGTTAAATTTATTTTTCCTAAGGTCTCTGTAAATTTAAAAGAATTATCTAAAATATTAATTAATACTTGTTTAAATCTATCTCTATCTATATATACATTCCCTAAACTATTTAAAATTTTAACTTCAAAAAGTAATCCTTCTCTATTTGCCCTCGGTCCCATATATGTTTCTACATGATTAACAAATAAATCTAAATCTAACTTAGTTCTTCTAAGGGTTATTTCCCCATTAAGAAGTTTTGAAAATCCTAGAAGCTCCTCAACCATAACACTTAATCTATCAGTTTCATTTTCTATTATTTCAAACCCTATTTTTAATGTTTCATTATCTGTAGTTTCATCATTTAAAGTTATCGCCCATCCCTTTATTGCTGTTAAAGGAGTTCTTAACTCATGAGAGACTGATGATATAAATTCATTTTTTAGTTGCTCTCTTTTTTCTAATTCATCTGCCATTAAATTAAAAGTTTCAGCTAATTTACCAACTTCATTATTGTCTTGTATATTACTTCTTATTTTAAGATTTCCACCAGCCATTTTTTCTGCTACTTTAGTTAATGATTTTATAGGATTTATTATGCTATTTGCTATAACTATACTAAGTAATATTCCAATCCCTAAAACTACTATAGAAATACTAAAGAAAAATATTAATATAGTGTTTATAGTTCCATCGATATCTTTTAAGGATGTAATAAATCTTATTACACCTAATACCTCTCCATCTGAAACAAGCGGCTGAGATACTATCATTACTTTATTTTCATAATAGCTAACATTACCTACCCATCTTGCACTTTGCCCTTGTAATGCTTTCCCTATATCATCCGTTTTTAATATATTATCATCTCTAACTCCTATGGAATCCATTATTAAGTCGCCATTCTTATCTAATATTTCAACTTGTGCATTACTTTGACTCCAGAATGAATCTACATTATCATATATATTATCTATAAGTGTTGATGCTGAAAAATGCTTACTATAAAAATTAGCCGAAACTTCTATTTGGCTTTTTAATAATTGCTCAGTATTATCATAGTAATATTTTCTGACAAATACCATTAAAAATACATCTAAAATAACTATAGTTGAAAATATAACAATAAAAAAATCCTTTATTAGCTTAGTTCTAATACTTTTTATTTTAATATTTTTTATTTTAGTATTTTCCACCTATAACCCACCCCCCATATAGTTTCAATATACTTGGGTTCCGATGAATTTTCTTCTATTTTTGCTCTAAGTCTTCTTATATTAACATCTATTAATTTTGAATCACCAAAATAACTATACCCCCAAACCAAGTCTAGTAATTCGTCTCTACTAAATCCCTTATTTGGGTTTTCTATAAATAATTTTATTAATGCATATTCTTTAGGTGTCACATCTATTTCTACATGATTTTTTAATAATTTTTTAGAATATAGATCTATAATAAACGGTCCATTAATAAGTTTATCTTTATTACTATTAACATTACCTACTCTTCTTAATAAAGCTTTTACTCTTAATACTACTTCTATAGGATTAAATGGTTTTAAAATATAATCATCAGCACCATATTCAAGCCCCATTATTTTATCCATATCCTGCCCCTTAGCAGTTAACATTATTATTCCCATTTCTGGATACTCAAGTCGTAACTTTTCACAAACTTGAAATCCATCAATTCCTGGCAACATAACATCTAATATAGCTATACTAGGTTTTTCTTTAATAGCTTTTTCTATTCCTTCTTCACCAGTTCCTGCTTCAATTACCTCAAATTCATTTCTTATTAAATTTATTTTTAAAAATCCTCTTATACTAACTTCATCTTCAACCAATAAAATCTTAGTCATTTAAAAATCTCCACCTCACTCATTTACTTATATTTTTTGCTTATATCTTACTCTATTATAAATTATACCCTAATATATTCTTTTGCTTTTATATTAACTATACTTTATTTATTATTTTTTTGAAAATGCTTGAAACTTAGCATCACCTGATATTAAAATAGAGACGCATAAAATGCGTCTCTATTATTTTAATGTCTTAAATTCAAATCCTTGTGATTTTAAATAATTTATTGCACTTTGTAGATATTCTACAGTATTCTTTTTCTCATCAGTATCATGCATTAATACTATTAACGTATCATAATCTGACATAGTTTTCTTTAAAGTTTCTAATAATTCCTGTGGATTTTTTGGTTTACCTTCAGCATCTCCATTAAGTGAATTCCAATCTGTTTGATAATATCCTTTTGCTTTTAAAGCTTCGTTAAGGGGTGTAACCCCATACCATGTCCCATATCCACCCGGCATTCTAAGTACTCTTGTATTAAAATCCCGTCCTAAAATACCTCTTAAAAGCTGTAAATTCATATCCATATCATTCATAAATGCTTTTACATCTATAACACCATTTGGATATAAAATTTTATACTTATGTGAATATCCATGATTTGCTATGGCATGTCCGCTTTTTGCCATATGCTTTAATATTTTTGGAGCTTTATGATTACTTTTAATTGAACTACCAAGAACAAAAAATGTAGCTTTAACACTATTCCTATCAAGTATATCTAATATTTGAGTAGTTACTTCTGTAGATGGCCCATCATCAAATGTTAAATAAACAATTTTCTTTCCATCTTTTCTATTGAAATTCCATTTATACATAGTTTCTGGTAATACTATTGATGCATCATCTGCATTAATATCCTTTTCCAATGGTAAATATCCTGAATTATCTAAAACTACTTCTTTTGAGATTGCTTCTGTTGTATTTTTATTCTCAGTTTCTATAGTTTCTGCATTCGCATCAACTATATTGGCTTTTAATCCACCTGAAAACATTGTTACTCCTGCTAAAGAAACAATTATTAATACTATTAATAATATGAATATTTTTTTATCTCTTATAATACTTTTACTATGCTTTCCACTATTTCTCATTTTTACCCCTACTTCTCTCATACTATTTTATTTCTTATACTATTTTATATTAAACATCTTAATATAATTATATATGCCTATTCTTTTTAAATGATTACAAATATAATACTAAATACTACAAATAAGTTACATTTTGAATTTAATATACCATATTTATGTAAATTTTAACATATATTTTTATAATAATCTTTATATAAATTTTAATATATTTTTTTGCAAAAAAAAAGACAAGAATTTAATTCTTATCTATATTATCTATATTATCTATAGTAATAAAATGGCTCCGCGAAGAGGATTTGAACCTCCAACCTATCGGTTAACAGCCGAGTGCTCCACCGTTGAGCTATCGCGGAATATTATAATACAGAGAATGTTCTCTGAAAATTGCACATGAATTATTGTAAATTGGTCAAGCCCTCGACCTATTAGTATCAGTCAGCTAAATATGTTGCCATACTTACACCTCTGACCTATCAACCTCGTGTTCTTCAAGGGGTCTTACTAGCTTATGCTATGGGAAATCTCATCTTGAGGGAGGCTTCACGCTTAGATGCTTTCAGCGTTTATCCCGTCCCGACTTAGCTACCCAGCGATGCTCCTGGCGGAACAACTGGTGCACCATAGGTCGGTCCATCCCGGTCCTCTCGTACTAAGGACAGCTCCTCTCAAATTT
>NZ_FNJM01000014.1:17527-86175 GCF_900104115.1 Clostridium gasigenes | reverse complement strand
GCCGCCAGCGTTCGTCCTGAGCCAGGATCAAACTCTCACTAAAAAGTTTAATCTTGTAGTACTCCTTATCTCTTTCGAGCTAAGTTTCCTTTTATTCGCTGACTCTCAAAAAGAATTGCTGGTTATTATTACTTAACTTTATTTATCTGTTCAATTTTCAAAGACCATTTTCTCCAGTCACCCTTAAGCGACTTTCTTAGTTTACCACCGCATCTAAACCTTGTCAACACCTTTCTTTCAAGCTGTTTTTCTTAGTTCGTCATTTGCGACTTCTTTATCTTATCACTGCTTCTAAACTCTGTCAACAACTATTTTTTATGTTGTTTTTTCTTTGTTTGCTTGTCCCTTTCGACTTGATTATCTTAACATATATTTTTATAGTATTTTATACGTATTTCCTTTTTAAGTAACGTTACCTCACCATTACTTTACATTTATCTATATTGCTCTTAAATACTGTTATTGATACACCAGGCAACAATATCTTATTTATATGCCTATTCTACTGAATATTACATCTAGAGCTAATTAAATACAGCCTTATTCAAATAATAATCCAAGGTTCTATGTATAGTATGATTTAAAATAGGATGGCATATCTGACTAATTATTTCTTTAGGATATCTAACATAAAAATAAAAGCCTTACTACTATCCTATCGGATAATAGTAAGGCTTTTAAATAATTTATCTTAATCTTCTTTATCTACTTCTTCTATTAGTCTATCTAAACTAGTATCATTCTCTTCTAAAGTATCATCAACTATTGCATCTATGATTAACTCATCATCATCATCATCATCATTCATAATACTTTCATCAAGATCAGTTCCTTCTAACACTAATTGTTCTTCTTGACTTTCATTATCTATATTTCTAATTTTAGCTATAGCAACTACTTCCTCTTCTTCACCAGTTCTCATAAGTTTTACACCCATAGTTGCTCTACTAGTTACTGATATATCTGAAATATTAATTCTTATAGCTACACCATTTGTATTTATAATCATTAATTCATCATCTTCTTTACATACAGTAGCCCCTACTAACTTACCTGTTTTATCAGATATTTTGTAAGTTATAAGTCCTACTCCACCTCTTTTTTGTCTCTTATATTCAGTAACAGGAGTTCTCTTCCCATAGCCATTTTTACTAATAGCTAATAATTCTTCACCTTCTACAGCTATGTCCATGCATACAGCGATATCACCTTGTCTTAATCTTATAGATCTAACACCAGCTGCTGTTCTACCCATTGGTCTTACATTTTTTTCATTAAATTTAATTGCATTACCATCTTGAGTAGCTATAATAATATCTGCATCTCCGCGTGTAACCTTAACTTTCAGAAGTTCATCTCCATCTTTTAAGTTTATAGCTATTAATCCATTTTTTCTTAAGTTCTTAAATTCTGATAAAGGTGTCTTTTTAACTATACCTTGTTTAGTACCCATAAATAAGTACCCACCTTCTACATTATCTTGGACACTTAATACAGTCTCTATTCTTTCATCTTGCTCTATAGATATTAAATTAACTATATTAGTTCCCTTAGCAGTTCTTCCTGCATCAGGAATCTCATATGCTCTTAATTTATATACCCTTCCTCTATTAGTGAAGAATAATACATCTGAGTGAGTTGAAGTCACAATAACATGTTCTACAAAATCATCTTCTTTTGTAGTCATTGCTTGTATTCCTCTTCCCCCTCTTTTTTGAGATGAATAAGTATCTGCTGATATTCTCTTTATATACCCTGAATTAGTTAAGGTAACAACTACCTCTTCTTCTTGTATTAAATCTTCAATATCAATTTCATTCATATTCTTTTCAATTACAGATCTTCTTTCATCATTATACTTAGCTCTTATTTCTAATAACTCTTCTTTTATAACAGATAATAATCTTTCTTCACTCATAAGTATAGAATTTAAATAATCTATTAATTTCATAAGTTCATTATATTCGTCTTCTATTTTATTTCTTTCTAA
Source organism: Clostridium gasigenes (assembly GCF_900104115.1). Taxonomy (GTDB): domain Bacteria; phylum Bacillota; class Clostridia; order Clostridiales; family Clostridiaceae; genus Clostridium; species Clostridium gasigenes. The sequence goes on along the minus strand of NZ_FNJM01000014.1, from coordinate 84,185 downwards.
ACCAGTAAGTCTTCTTAATCTCATCTCTAAAATAGCTACCGCTTGCTTATCGCTTAAATTAAATCTTTCTATCAATGTAATTCTAGCTATTTCACCAGTCTTAGATCCCCTAATAATACTAATTACTTCGTCTATATTATCAAGAGCTATTTTTAACCCCTCTAATATATGAGCTCTAGCCTTAGCCTTATTTAATTCAAAAGTTGTTCTTCTTGTTATAATTTCCTTTTGGAAAGTAATATAATGTTCAAGCACTTCCTTAAGTGTTAATACCTTTGGTTCATTATTAACTAATGCTAACATTATTACACCAAATGTATCTTGCATTTGAGTATGTTTATATAACATATTTAATACTACATTAGGATTAGCATCTCTCTTAAGTTCTACTACTATTCTCATACCATCTCTATCTGATTCATCTCTTAAGTCAGATATACCAATTAATTTTTTATCTTTAACTAATTCAGCTATATTTTCTATAAGCCTAGCTTTGTTAACTTGGTATGGTATTTCAGTTACTATTATTTTATGTCTTGAATTTTCTTCTTCAATATCAGCCTTAGCTCTAACTAAAATCTTTCCTCTTCCTGTTTCATAAGCAGATCTAATTCCAGCCTTCCCCATTATAATAGCTCCAGTTGGAAAATCAGGTCCCTTTATTACAGTCATCAATTCTAGTATTGAAACTTCTGGATTGTCTATAAGCATTATAGTACCGTCTATAATTTCACCTAAATTGTGTGGTGGAATATTAGTCGCCATTCCTACCGCTATACCTGATGATCCATTAACTAAAAGGTTTGGATATCTTGATGGTAATACACACGGTTCTTGTTCTTCCCCATCAAAGTTTGGTCTAAAATCTACAGTATCTTTTGTTATATCTCTTAACATTTCAGCTGCTATCTTATTCATTTTCGCTTCTGTATATCTCATAGCCGCTGGATTATCGCCATCTACAGATCCAAAGTTTCCATGACCATTTACAAGCATATATCTTAGCGAAAAATCTTGCGCCATTCTAACTAATGCACCATATACTGAGGAATCACCATGTGGGTGATACTTACCTAAAACTTCCCCAACTATTCTTGCACATTTTCTATATCCTTTTTCTGGTGCTAATCCAAGTTCATGCATAGAAAATAGTATTCTTCTATGAACAGGCTTTAACCCATCTCTAACATCAGGTAGTGCACGCCCAACTATAACACTCATAGCATAATCAATATAGCATTTCTTCATTTCCTTATTTATATCAACTTCAATGACTTTTCCCTCATTCAAATTCATGTACTTCACCTCACATTAGTGCTAAACATCTAAATTACTTACTTTTTTAGCATTCTTTCTAATAAATTCTCTTCTTGGCTCAACTTTATCACCCATTAATATAGTAAATATTTCATCAGCCGCTATTGCATCTTCTATTTTTGCTTTTAATAATATTCTTTTTTCTGGATCCATTGTTGTTTCCCATAATTGATTAGCATTCATTTCTCCAAGACCTTTGTATCTTTGAATATCAGTAGATTTATCTTTACCACCAATATCTTCAAGAAGCTTTTCCAATTCTAAATCAGAATAAACATAATGTTCTTTTCTGTTCTTGCTTACTTTATATAGTGGAGGTTGTGCTATATATACATGCCCCTTATCTAATAGATCTCTCATATATCTATAAAAGAATGTTAATAATAATGTTCTAATATGGGCTCCATCTACATCGGCATCTGTCATTATTATTATTCTATTATATCTTAATTTTTCTGTATCAAATTCATTTCCTATTCCTGCACCAAATGCAGTAACCATATATTTTATAGAATCTGAATTTAATATCTTATCTAATCTTTGCTTCTCAACATTCATTATTTTACCCTTTAGAGGTAAAATTGCTTGGAATCTTCTATTACGACCTTGTTTAGCCGATCCACCGGCCGAATCCCCTTCGACTATGTATATTTCACATTCCATAGGGTCCTTAGATGAACAATCTGCTAACTTTCCTGGTAATGATGAACTCTGTAAAACAGATTTTCTTGTTAACTCTCTAGCTTTTCTAGCTGCATCTCTAGCTCTTGCTGCCATTAAACCCTTGTCTATTATTATTTTACCAATAGCAGGATTTTCTTCTAAAAACATTGATACTCCAGTTCCTACTATTGAATCTACAATCCCTCTGACTTCTGAATTTCCAAGTTTAGTTTTAGTCTGACCTTCAAACTGTGGATCAGTTATTTTTATAGATATAACGGCCGTTATGCCTTCTCTTATATCATCACCTGAAAGATTCTTATCAGAGTCCTTTAGGTGTCCAAACTTTTTAGCATAATCATTAATTACTCTTGTCAATGCGTTCTTGAATCCAGATAAATGCGTACCACCTTCAATAGTATCTATATTGTTTGCGAATGAATACAAATTTTCACTATATCCATCGTTATATTGAAGCGCTATTTCGGCTATAATGCCATCTTTTTCACCTTCAACATATATTGGTTCTTGATGAAGTGGTTCTTTATTTCTGTTTAGGTAGGCTACAAATTCTTTTATACCGCCCTCATACATATAAATTTCCACTTTATCTTCTTCTCGTTTATCTGTTAAAATTATACTAATTCCCTTGTTTAGAAACGCTAACTCTCTTAATCTATTAGCTAAAACATCAAAATCATATTCTATTTCTTCAAAAATTTCACTATCTGGTTTAAAGTTTACTTGAGTTCCAAATTCATCAGATTCAGCAATTTTCTCTAATTCACTCATCACCTCTCCTCTAGCATACTTTTGTTTCCAAATATGACCTTCTCTTTTTACAATTACTTCACACCATTCTGAAAGTGCATTAACTACAGAAGCTCCAACTCCATGAAGACCTCCTGATACCTTATAGCCTCCGCCTCCGAATTTACCTCCCGCATGTAGGATAGTCATTATAACTTCTACAGATGATTTACCCATTTTAGCATTTAAACCTACAGGCATTCCTCTACCATCATCTATTACAGTAATAGAATTATCCGCATTAATAGTTACTGATATATTCTTACAGTATCCAGCTAAGGCTTCATCGATACTATTATCAACTATTTCATAAACTAAATGATGCAATCCTCTGGAACTTGTACTTCCTATATACATACTAGGCCTTTTTCTTACAGCCTCTAAGCCTTCAAGAATCTGTATCTGACTCTCATCATAACTTTCTTTATTTTGTTCCAACATAAATTCCTCCTAAAATAACATATGGTATTATAATCGCAATGAAGGTTAGATATTGAAATTACGAATTATAATCTATATTTGTTCTTTTTGTTAAAGTTGATGATGATATAGGTGATAAATAAACCTTACTCATCTTATTAACTTCTGCAATAACAAAAGATTTTGGTTTTTCTTTAGAAATTTTCTCAACAAACCCATCTTCCTCAGCCATTCTTAAAAATGATATAGTATCTGAGCTATACATAGTTGTTTGTAAATCAAAAATTCCAATTATATCTTTAATAGGAACTACTACATTCTCTCCTAAATGTAAAAACACAAGAATCCCTCCTTTAATTTAGGATCTCTCCATTCTTAACTTTAAAAATCTTAGAATTTTCATCTAAATATTCGGTCAAATCATCAATTCCTGTACATGTTATTATCGTTTGAAGTCCTCCTATAGTACTTAGTATATATTTTTTTCTACTAAAATCTAATTCAGATAATACATCATCTAATAACAGTACTGGATTTTCACCGGTTAATTCTTTAATTATTTTTAAAGAAGAAAACTTTATTGTTAAAACCGCAGTTCTTTGTTGTCCTTGAGATCCATAAATCTTGGTATCAACATTATTTATAAGGACTAAAAAATCATCCCTATGCGGGCCTACACTAGTTACTCCTCTATCTATATCTTTTATTCTGTTTTGTTTTAAAATTTTATAAAAATCTTCTTTTATATTTTTTAAATCTTTTATAGTACTAACATACTTAAATTCTATTTGCTCTTTTCCTGAAGTTATATCTTCATGTATATTCTTTCCATAATAATTTAATTTATCCATATAATTTATTCTATCTGTAATTATATTATATCCGTAGTCAATTAATTGAATATCATATACATCTAAAATATCTTTATCTATCTTCATGTTTTTCAAAACTATATTTCTTTCATTTAAAATTTTATTATATTGAACTAGATTATAATAATATCTAGAGTTTAATTGACATAACTCCATATCTATAAATCTTCTTCTAACTCCTGGAGAATCTTTTATTATTTTTAAATCTTCTGGAGAAAACATAACAACATTAAAACTCCCAAATAGTTCACCAATCTTATTTACTTTTATTTTATTTATTTTTATAGCCTTTTTTCCATCTTTTAAAATGTTAATATCTATTCGCTTGTCAATACGCTTCTTAGATACACTTAAACTAATAAATGTATTTTCACCATTCCAATTTATTAATTCTTTATCTTTTGATGTTCTATGAGATTTTGCAAAAGCACAATAATATATACTTTCTAATATATTAGTTTTACCTTGAGCATTATCACCTATAAATACATTTACATTTTTACTAAAACTTATATCTAAGGCTATGTAATTTCTATAATTTAACATTTGAAGTCTTTTAATATACATTTTCAACACCCATCTATTAATTATAACATACTAATAAGAGTAAAAATTTAGAAACCCTAAAGAATTTTATAAACTTCTTTATTGAATTCAACTATATCTCCAGATTTTAACTTCTTTCCTCTTTGTGTACATATCTCTCCATTAACTTTTACTAATTCATCTAATATATATATTTTAGCCTCTGATCCTAAACATGCAGCACCGCTCCATTTTAAAAAAGCATCTAATTTAATAATTTCAGTATTTATTTTAATTTCATTCATTTCCAATTTAGTTGTATATTTTATGTATAATTATACAACCTTCCTCCTTTCTATCTTATTAGTCTTACTGGTAATACTAAATATTTAGCATTACTCATATTTTTCCCTTTAATAACACAAGGACTTACTCCCGAAGTCATTTCCATAACAACTTCATCTTCTTCCATATTTTTAAGAACATCTAATAAGTATCTTGAGTTAAATGCAATTTGAACTCCCTCTCCTTGCATATTTATAGAAACTTCTTCTCTAGCTTTTCCCAACTGAGAATTAGATGTTATAATTACATTTTCTTCTTGGAAATCTAACTTGATTAAATTACTATTACCATCTTTAGCCATTAATGAAGCTCTTTCAAGTCCATTTTGGAATTCTTGTTTATTAATATTAACAAGCAGCTTATGTTCTTGTGGTAATAAAGATAGATAATTTACAAATTTCCCATCTAGTAATCTTGATATTATTTTGGTATCACTCAAATTAAATAAGATATGATTAGGAGTGAATGTTATTTTAACAATATCATCTTTATCTTCTAATATCTTAGAGACTTCATTAAGAGTTTTTCCTGGGATTACAACTTCTATATTATTATTATTATCTAAAAATTCACTTTTAACAGCCAATCTATAGCCATCTAATGCAACTAAGTTTAAATTCTTATTTTTAACTTCAAATAAAATTCCTTGAAGTATTGGTCTTGTTTCATCTTGAGCTATTGCAAAAGATGTCCCTTTTATCATATTTTTTATTATGTTTTGAGGTACTTCTACAGTTACATCCTCATTAATACTTGGTAATGCAGGAAAATCTGTTGCGTTCATACAAACTATATTGAATACTGATTTTTCGCATGTAATTTGGATTATATCATTTTCTAAAGTTTCTATTTTTACTTCTGCGTTAGATAACTTTCTAATTATTTCCCCAAATATTTTTGCATCTATAACTACTTTTCCTTCTTCTTGTACTTCTGCACAAACTTTTGTTTCAATGCTTACATCCATATCGGATCCGATTAAAGTTAAACCTTCTTTAGAAGCAGATATATAAATACCTTCTAGAATAGGCATAGTAGTTTTTCCTGTTATAGCTTTTGTAGCTATTGAAATACCTTCTTGTAGTTTTTGTTTTTCACATATAAAAATCATTTAAATACCTCCTAATTTGTTAACAATAAATATGGCTTAATATAAGATAATATATATAAAATATATAGTAATAGTAGTAGTAGGGGCTGTGGATATGTTGAAAAGTACTCTCAGCCCTGTAAACTAAACACTTTTATACAAAAAAAATGTGTGGATAAGTCCGTAACAATATAGGCTGTTTATCCACAGTATCAACAGCTGGTAGTATTCTATAAAGTTATCCACAGGCATTTGTATAAAATTATGTACACCTGTTGATTAATTTTGATTTATCTTCTTAGTTATATCATTTATAGTATTTTGTAAGCTTTCATCATTCTTTAATCCTTCAGAAATTTTTTCGTAAGCATGAATGACAGTAGTATGATCTCGGCCTCCAAATTCTTCACCTATTTTAGGTAAAGACATATCAGTAATCTTTCGACTTAAGTACATAGCTATTTGTCTTGGATATGATATATTCCGGGTTCTTCTTTGAGATTTTAAATCTTCAACTCGCAAATTAAAATAATTTGCAACAACATCTTGAATAACATCCATTGTAATATTTTTATTTTGTTTATTGGATATAATATCTTTTAAAGCTTCTGTAGCTAAGTCAACTGTAATATTTCTATTAGTTAAAGAAGAGTAAGCAACTATTCTAATTAAGCCACCTTCTAATTCTCTTATGTTAGATTTAATTTTTGTTGCAATATAGACAAGGACCTCATTTGGAACGTTTAAAGTTTCGACATCGGCTTTCTTTTTTAAAATAGCCATTCTTGTTTCAAAATCGGGAGCTTGAGTATCGGCTATTAAACCCCATTCAAATCTTGAACGTAATCTAGCTTCTAACGTAGGTATTTCTTTAGGTGGTCTATCAGATGAAAGAATTATTTGTTTATTTGCTTCGTGAAGAGCATTAAATGTATGGAAGAATTCTTCTTGAGTTCTCTCTTTACCACCTATAAATTGAATATCATCTATAAGGAGAACATCTATATTTCTATATTTATTTCTAAATTCTTCATTTTTATCATCTTTAATTGCATTTATAAGCTCGTTAGTAAATTTTTCAGAAGATACATAAACTACTTTTGCTTTAGGGTTATTTTGTAGAATATAATGACCTATAGCATGCATTAAATGAGTTTTACCTAAACCAACCCCACCATAAATAAATAAAGGATTATATGCTTTAGCTGGAGATTCAGCAACAGCTAAAGATGCAGCATGGGCAAATCTATTACTATTACCTATAACAAATGAAGAAAAAGTATACTTAGGATTTAATATACTAGACATTTCATCATTTACGGCAACAGATGCATTATTTCGTTTAGATAATTTAATTTCTTCTATTTCTCTATTTTTATCTTCGATTTCTTGTAGATCAGATGCTATGAAAAATTCTACTTTATATAATTTAGAACAAGCAACTTCTATAGAATTGACAACTAAGTCTTTATATCTTTTTTCCAAAATGTCTTGAGTGAAGGAATTTGGAACACTGATTTGAATAGTGTTAGAAGATATAGCAATTGGATTACAACTTTTAATCCAAGTGTTGAAGCTAACTTCACTCATTTCACCTTTAATAATATTTAAAGTTCTTTCCCAGAGTATGTTAAGATCAGTTTCCATTGAATATCCTCCATTAAAATAAATTTTAAAATAATATAATAACAATATAATCACAACTTATCAACATAATTATTAACAGGTAAAATCGAATGTTAATAACTATAATTAAAATTAGTCACATGTTAATAATTATGTTGATAATATAAAAAAATGAGTTTATCCACATAAAAGTTATAAACAATAAGAATATTGCTTAAATTCATGTGTTTTCCTAATAATTACTACTAGAAATAGAATTTTAACATATAAAACTAAAAAGTTATACACAATTTTGTCCACAGCTGTGGATAAAGTAAGTTATACACAATTTTATTCACATTTAATACTAATAATATCATAAGTGAATCATTGTATTCAATAAGTTATCCACAAAAAAAACATATTGAATTATAATTATTAACAGGTAATTGTCAATTATAGCGTATTGACAGAAAAAGAGGATATATATATAATAATAAGGTAAAATTAAAATACTTGAATAATATAGTTATTTCTATATTGTTAATAAAACTTAAAGGGGGTGTATTGAATGTTCATGACATACCAACCAAAAAAGAGACAAAGAAAAAGAGAACATGGTTTCTTTAAAAGAATGAGTACTGCATCAGGTAGAAACATTCTTAGAAAAAGAAGACAAAAAGGAAGAAGTAAACTAACAGCATAAGGGCCGCAAATGTGGCTCTTTTTCTGCAAATGCAGAAAAAAAAGGAGAAATAATAATCCATGATATATAGATTAAGAAAAAATATTGAATTTAGGACTGTGTATAGAAGAGGCAAGTCCTTAGCTAATGGACTTTTGGTTCTATATATTTATAATAACAATAGAAATAAAGATGAACATGGACATCCTTATAATAAATTAGGGATTTCTGTTAGTAAAAAAGTCGGCAATAGTGTAGTTAGAAGCAGAAGCAAAAGATTAATAACTGAAAGCTATAGATTAAATTGTGATTCTTTAAAAGAAGGTTATGATTTTGTTTTTATAGCAAGAACGTCAATTAAAGAAAAAAGCTACTCACAAGTAGAAGATGCTATGAAAAAACTATTTCAAAAGGCAGGCTTATATAAATAATGAAAAAACTAATACTTAGTATTATAAACTTATATAGGAAATATATTTCACCAATGAGATCACCATGTTGCATATACTCTCCAACGTGTTCACAATACGCGATAGATGCTATAAGTAAATATGGTGCTCTTAAAGGTGGTTTTTTAACAATTAAAAGAATTTTAAGGTGTAATCCTTTTAGTAAGGGAGGATATGACCCCGTTAAATAAAGGAGGTTATGATATGTTGGACTTTATAGTAAAACCGATGACAGCAATATTTCAATCGCTTCATTTGTTTATTGAACAGATGGGAGTAACCGGAGGAGTATCTTATGTATTAGCAATATTCATATTTACATTAGCAATAAGACTTCTTATACTTCCATTAACTATTAAAGGTAGTAAATCTAATGCGAAAATGCAGGAAATTCAACCAGAATTAAAAAAAATACAAGAAAAATATAAGGGTAACCCTGAGAAGTTACAAGTAGAATCTTCAAAATTAATGAAGGATAATAAAGTTAGTATGTTAGGTGGATGCATACCTTCGTTATTACCACTACCTATATTATTTGCTTTATACTATGTATTTAGAGAAATTCCAAACACAGGAAATGTATCGTTTTTATGGATAAGTGATATATTTAAAGCAGATAAGTATCATATACTACCAGTTTTAGCGGCTTTAGGTACGTATTTACCAACAATTTTAATGACTAAGTCAATGCCTAAAAATGATAGTAGTCCTATGAACATGGGTACTATGAACATAATGATGTCAGGTATGATGGGGGTCATGGCATGGAATTTCCAATCAATTCTAGTTATGTACTGGATAATTGGTGGAGTGATTCAGTTAGTTCAAACATATTTTGTAAATTATTTACCATATCAGAAAAAATTAGCATTAAAAACCAAAGAAGAAGCTTTAATAGTTTCTGAAAAGGTTAAAAAAGCAACACCAAAAACTAGAAAAAGATAATAATAATACTTTAAAGAGTATTTATAGGTGGGTGAATATGGTATGAAAATAGTTGAAATGACAGGTAAAACTGTAAATGAGGCATTAAAAAATGCTTTAAAGCAATTAAATTTAACAGAAGATAAAGTTGAGTTTGAAGTTATCCAAGAAGCTAGCAGAGGTTTTTTTAATCTTATTGGTAATAAACCTGCTAAAATATTGGTTAAGGTTAAACGGAACTATATAGAAGATGGAAAAATATTTTTAAGAAATGTACTTGATTCTATGGGTATTGAATCAGAAATAAGTTTTAAAGAAGAAAATGATATGCTTCACATTAATATAACTGGTCCTAAAATGGGGTTAATTATAGGTTATAGGGGAGAAACATTAGATTCATTACAATATTTGGTATCTTTAGTTGTTAATAAAAGTCATGATATACCTTATAAGAAAATAATTTTAGACACTGAAAATTATAGGTCTAAAAGAGAAGAAACTCTTAAAAGAGTTGCTCAAAAAACTGCATATAAGGTTAGAAAGACTGGAAGATCATTTAAACTTGAGCCCATGAACCCATATGAGAGAAGAGTTATTCACTCTGAACTACAAGATAATGAATTTATATATACTTATAGTGATGGGGATGAACCTTACAGAAGAATAGTAGTTGATATCAGAAAAGAATAAAAAAGCCATAATTGGCTTTTTTTTTATTTAATGATTTTTTGACTATTTTTAAATAGTTTTGTAAAATGAATAATAGTATATTGGAGTTATGATATCTAAAGAAAGGATCAAATTAGAAAGGAGAATTTTATTATGAAAGAATTTGATACTATTTGTGCTATTGCTACTGCCTTAGGTGAGGGTGGAATTGCTATAATAAGGATTTCTGGAGATAAGGCTTTAGAAATAATATCAAAAATATTCAGAGCAAAAAGTGGAATTGACATAAAGGAAATAAAGACTTATACAATGCGATATGGAAATATTATAGATCACGAAACAGAAGATTTAATAGATGAAGTAATAGTAAGTTATATGAAAGGTCCTAAGAGCTTTACTGCAGAGGATACAATTGAAATCAATTGTCACGGTGGAGTTATGTCTACTAATAAAGTGTTAGAAGCAGCTATAAAAGCTGGAGCAAGACTTGCGGAACCAGGAGAATTTACTAAAAGAGCCTTTTTAAATGGAAGGATAGATTTATCTCAAGCAGAAGCTGTAATTGATATTATAAGAGCTAAAACTGATTTAGCTATGAAATCAGCTTTATTACAAAGTAAAGGGTCACTTTCCCAGGAAATAAATAAATTGAATGAATATCTATTAAATGTATTAGCGTTAATAGAATATGCGGTTGATTTTACTGAAGATGATGAGGAATTAGACCCAACTATACCTATAAGAGTCGCTGAGGGATTAGAAAATGCTATAAATAATATAAATGAATTACTTAAAACTGCAGAAGAAGGTAAGATTATAAGAGAAGGGTTAAGTTTGGCTATAGTTGGTAAACCTAATGTTGGTAAATCATCTCTTTTAAATGCTTTACTAAAGGAAAAAAGAGCTATTGTTACTGATATTGCAGGAACAACAAGAGATGTTATTGAAGAATACATAAATCTTGATGGGATTCCTATTAAGATAATTGATACAGCTGGTATAAGAGAAACTAGTGATATTATTGAAAAAATAGGAGTTGAAAGATCTAGAGAAAAGATCGAGGAAGCGGACTTGGTATTATTAGTTTTAGATTCATCTCGAAGTTTAGATGATGAAGATAAAGAAATAATAGATATAGTCAAAAGAAAGAAGTCTATAGTTATATTAAATAAAATGGATTTAGAAAATAAAATAGATAAAAATGAAATAGCGTCATTTGAAAATATAATAGATATTTCAGCTAGAGAGGAACTTGGAATAGCTCAGCTTAAAAATAATATTAAGGATATGTTTTTTAGTGGTAAAATAGATGGTGAGAGTTTAGTAATTTCAAATACAAGACATAAGCAAGCCTTAATTAGAGCAGAAGAGAATGTAAAAAGCGCTTTAGAGAGAGTTAGAAATGAAGAATATTTAGATTTAATTTCTATATTTGTTACATCGGGATTAAAGGCTTTAGGTGAGATAACTGGATCAGAATTAGAAGAAGATTTAATCAACAAAATATTTAGAGAATTTTGTTGTGGAAAGTAGGGAGAATAATTATGAAATATAATGCAGGAGAATATGATGTAATAGTAGTTGGGGCAGGTCATGCTGGGTGTGAAGCTGCACTTGCAGCTTCTAGAATGGGATTAAAAACAATGATATGCACAATTAATCTTGATTCTATTGCAATGATGCCTTGTAATCCTAATATTGGAGGTACTGCCAAAGGTCATTTAGTTAGAGAAGTAGATGCATTAGGTGGAGAAATGGCAATTAATATTGATAATACATTTATCCAATCTAGAATGCTAAATTTATCTAAGGGACCAGCGGTACATTCATTGAGAGCACAAGCTGATAAGAAAAAGTATCAAGATAGAATGAAGAATGTTTTAGAAAGTCAAGAGAACCTTCAAGTAAGACAATTAGAAGTTACAGAATTACAGGTTGAAGAAGGTAATGTAGTTGGGATAGTTACTAAAAATGGAGGCATTTTTAATTGTAAGTCAGTTGTATTAACTACAGGAACTTATTTAAGATCAAGAATAATAATAGGTGACGTAACGTATAACAGTGGACCTAATGGATTATCAGCTGCTAATGAATTATCACAGTCGTTAATAGATTTAGGGATTTCTTTAAGAAGGTTTAAGACTGGAACCCCAGCAAGAATAAATATGAGATCGGTTGATTTTTCAAAGATGATTGAGCAACCGGGAGATGAGAAGATAGTGCCTTTTTCATTTATGAGTAAAAATATAAATAGAGAGCAAGTTTCTTGTTGGTTAACTTATACAAATTCAGAAACTCATAGAATAATTGAAGAAAATATCTCAAGATCACCTATGTATAATGGGTTAATTGAAGGGGTAGGACCTAGATATTGTCCGTCAATAGAAGATAAGGTTATGAGATTTAAGGATAAACCAAGACATCAAATATTTGTAGAACCAGAGGGTGAAGACACTTTAGAAATGTATATTGGTGGAATGTCTTCATCTTTACCAGAAGACGTTCAAGTTAAGATGTTAAGAACATTAGAGGGATTAGAAAATGTGGAAATAATGAGAACTGCTTATGCAATTGAATATGATTCCATTGATCCAACTCAATTAAAACCTACACTAGAATTTAAGAGTATTAAAGGTCTTTATGGCGCAGGTCAATTAAATGGAAGTTCAGGATATGAAGAAGCAGCATCACAAGGTATAGTAGCAGGAATTAATGCAGCTTTAAACGTTCAAGGGAAAGAAGAACTTATACTAACACGTTCTGATGGGTATATAGGCGTTTTAATAGATGATTTAGTGACAAAAGGCACTAATGAACCTTATAGAATGATGACGTCTAGAGCAGAGTATAGACTGTTATTAAGACAAGATAATGCTGATTTTAGATTAACAGATATCGGTTATAAAGTAGGTCTTGTTACAGAAGATAGATATGATAAATATCTAGAAAGAAAAAATAATGTTGAAACTGAATTAGATAGAGTAAAGAGTTTACAAGTCACTGGTAAAAAAGAGGTTAATGAGTATTTAATTTCAATTGGTTCTAGTGAATTAAAGAAACCTATAAAGTTCTATGAATTAATTAAAAGGCCGGAAGTAGATTATTTTAGTTTATCAGCCTTAGATCCAAATAGACCTGTGCAATCAGATGATATAGGGGAACAAATTAATATAATAGCTAAATATGAAGGTTATATAACGAATCAGTTAGAACAAGTAAATAAGTTTAGAAAATTTGAAAAGAAATTATTAGATGAAAGTATTGATTATAGTGAGATTAGGGGATTAAGAATAGAAGCAATACAAAAGCTTTCTAGTATAAAGCCAATAAGTATAGGGCAGGCATCAAGAATATCAGGGGTATCTCCAGCTGATATATCAGTGTTATTAATATATTTAGAGAATAAGCGTAAAATGAATAGTAATAATTAAGGAGTGCAATATGGAATTTTATGAATTAATGAAAAGTGCATCTACAGAAGCTGATTTAGAGTTATCAGAATATCAATATAACCAGTTTATTAAATATATGAGACTGCTTCAAGAGTGGAATGAAAAAGTTAATTTAACTACAATTATAGAAGATGAAGACGTAATAAAAAAACATTTTATAGATTGTATTAAAGCATTTAAATCTAAACCAATTAGAGAGGCTAAGACAGTAATAGATGTTGGAACTGGGGCGGGGTTTCCAGGTATTCCTATTGCAATAATGAATCCTAAGATCAAGGTAACATTATTAGACTCTTTAAATAAAAGGGTTAATTTCTTAAATACAGTTGTTAATGAGCTTGGGTTAACTAATGTAACAACAATACATGCAAGAGCAGAAGATGGAGCTAGAAAAGTTGAATTAAGAGAAAAATTTGATGTAGCGACATCAAGAGCTGTAGCTAATATGGCTGTGCTTACTGAATTTTGCATGCCATATGTAAAAGTTAAAGGATATTTTGTAGCGCTTAAAGGACCTTCTATAGTAGAAGAACTTAAGAATGGAAAGGCTGCTATAAAAATATTAGGAGGGGAACTTCAAAGAGTTATAGAAGTTAATATCGAAGACACTGATTTAAGGCATAATATAGTAGAAATTAAGAAGATAAAGCTATGTTCAAAGCTATATCCGAGAAAAGCTGGTAGCATAAATAAAGATCCTCTTAAATAAAAGATATATTTTACGCTTATTTATTCTACGAAATGAGCAAAAATAAACAAAATATTGGGAAAAATATATTAATATGTAATGATTAATTACTTTAATGAATAATTTGTCTTACGATAAAAATGTAAAAAAAGAGGAATTAAAAGAATAAAATAGAATTGTTAAAATATAGATAAAATGATGTTTAAATTAAGAAAAGATGAGGGATGGTTGGGTGCATATGAATAAAGAAATTATAAGTATAAATGTTGGTAGTATTTTTCCTAATACTTATCAACCAAGAAAATTCTTTAATGAAGAAGCTTTAATAGAATTATCTGAGTCGATAAAACAATATGGAATTATTCAGCCAATAACAGTTAGAAAAAGGGGAGAAAAATTTGAATTAGTTGCTGGAGAGAGACGATGGAGAGCTGCTAGAATTGCTGAATTAGAATATATTCCGTGTAATGTAATAGACATTACAGATACTCAATCAGCTGAAATTGCCTTATTGGAGAACCTTCAAAGAGAAGATTTAAATTTCATGGAAGAATCTGAAGCATATTATAATCTTATTCACGACCATAAATTTACTCAAGATGAATTAGCAAAAAGAATGGGTAAAAAACAATCAACTATAGCAAATAAGTTAAGACTTCTTAAATTAAGCATAAATATAAGAAATATTTGTGTTGAAAATAAATTAACAGAAAGACACGCGAGAGCATTACTTTTACTACCGAATGAAGAATTGCAAAATAAAGTTGTTCAAATAGTAGTAAAAGATGGTCTAAATGTTAAAAATACAGAGGAATTAATTAATAAGGAATTACTTAAGCTAGCAGGAGAACAACTTAATGAGAGAAATAAGAAAAAAGTAAAAACTATTTTCCCAGCCAAACTGTATATAAATACAATTAAGCAAGTATTTGACAAATGCAATATACCGGCAGAATATAAGTTCAAAGATTCCGAGGATTGTATAGAAATTACAGTTTTAATACCTAAAAATAATAGAAAGTAATTAAATTTATTATTTAATATTTAAGTATATTAAATTTATATAAAATAGCGATAATTTATAATTATCGCTATTTTTTTATTTTTAAATATTATTTTTTAAAAATAACTTAAAAAAATATTAAATTATATACATTTCTGCTTTGTTTACCTTTTAATATGTAATAAAAATATATATAATGTTAATAGAGAAGGGGGTGAAGCTCTATTATTAGAGCTATATTATGAAGAGAATTTGCGTTTTCAATCAAAAGGGCGGAGTAGGTAAAACAACAACTAATATTAATCTTTGTGCGTATTTAGCAATGGAAGGATATAGAGTATTAACAATAGATATAGATCCTCAAGGAAATACAACGAGTGGGTTAGGGCTAGATAAAAGAAATCTAGAATTATCAATGTATGATGTAATGACTTCTGATGTATCGATTAAAGATGTTATGTTAAAGAGTGAATTAGTACAAAATTTATTTATTGCACCATCAACTATGGAATTAGCGGGAGCAGAAGTTGAGATAATAGCTAAAGAGAATAGAGAAACTATATTATTAAACAAACTAAAGGAAGTTGAAGATGACTTTGATTTTGTATTTATTGATTGTCCTCCATCATTAGGAGTACTTACTATAAATGCATTAACATCAGTAGAATCTGTATTGATACCAATACAATGTGAATTCTATGCATTAGAAGGTGTAGGCCAACTTATGAATACACTTCAGTTAGTTAAAAAATCTTTAAATAAAGATTTAGAAATTGAAGGCGTAATTATGACTATGTATGATTATAGAACCAATTTAAGTAATGAAGTATATGAAGAAGTTAAAAAGTTTTTTAAAGATAAAGTTTATACAACCACAGTGTCAAGAAATATTAGGCTGGCAGAAGCTCCGAGTTTTGGTTTGCCAATAATGTTATATGATGAGAAGTGTAAAGGCGCAGCTGCATACAATGCATTAACAAAAGAATTTTTAAATAGGCAGAAGGTGAGATAGAATTATGAGTAAAAAATTTGTGCTTGGAAAAGGATTAGGTGCTCTAATTCCAGATGAATTAGAACCAAAGGAAAAGAAAAATAATAGTGAAATGTTTATTTCAATTAATTTAATTAAAAGTAATGAGAATCAACCGAGAAAAGCTTTTGATGATGAAAAAATAGCTGAATTAGCAGAATCTATTAAACATCATGGAATAGTGCAACCTATAATACTAAGAAAAGATAAAGAAAATTATATAATAGTTGCAGGAGAAAGAAGATGGAGAGCGGCTAAGTTGCTTGCACTTAAAGAAGTTCCCGCAGTAGTTATGGACTTAACGGATAAACAAGTATTGGAAATATCTTTAATTGAAAATATTCAGAGAGAAAATTTAAATCCTATTGAAGAAGCTATCGCTTATAAAAGATTATTAAGTGAATTTAGTTTAACTCAAGAAGAATTAAGTAAACGAATAGGTAAATCGAGGGTTTCAATTACTAACACTATGAGATTGATGAATTTGAATGAGAGTGTTCAACAATATATTATAGATAGTGTTATTAGCGAAGGTCATGGAAGAGTCTTATTAGCAATAAGTGATAATAACTTACAATATGAAATTGCTCAAAAAGTAATAGATGAAAAATTATCAGTTAGGGAACTAGAAACAATTGTTAAATATTTAAACAAAGAAAAGGTAGATATTGTACAACCAAGAGAACTTAACAATCCATATTATAAAGATATAACCAATAGATTAGAAAATTATTTTGGGACTAAAGTTAACATTAATAGCAAAAACAATAAGGGTAAGATTCAAATTGAATATTATTCAGAAGAGGATTTACAAAGAATACTAGAAATTATAAATTTATAATGTTTCACGTGAAACAATTTGTGAAATGAAAATTATAATTTTTTAGACAAAAAAATAAAGACATAAATTTAAAATGTTTCACGTGAAACATTTTTTTGAAAGGATGAAATTTGAATTGGAGAATATAATGAAAATGATAAATGAATATTCAACGTTTATAGTTATAGGATTAACAATAATTACTATTTTACTATTTGTAATTGTTATTATACTGATAAATTCAGTAAATAAGCTAGAAAAAAAATATAGAAAAATGATGAGAGGGGTAAATAATAAAAATTTAGAAGCATATATAACATCTAAAGTGGATGAAATAGAAGGAGCAGTAACAAATTCTGAGAAATCATTAGAAGAATGCAAAAATCTAAAAGAAGAACTTAGAAGTTGTGTTAATAAAGTCGCTATAATGAGATATAAGGCTTTTGAGGATATCGGAAGTGATTTAAGTTTTTCAATTGCAATATTAGATGATTATAATGATGGCGTATTAATAACTGGAATATATGCAAGAAATGATAGCACTACTTATGCTAAACCTGTAGACAAAGGCATATCGAGATATGACTTATCAGAAGAAGAAATTCATGTTTTAAATGAAGCAATAAATAAATAATAAAATAAAAAGTGTCACATTAAATTATGTGGCACTTTTTTTATTACAAATTTGAAAAAATAATACATTTAAATGAGATAGCACAGCATTCAAATTTTATAAAAAATGTATATTTTCTAAGGAATTATTAAAATGTTTATTATTAGATCCTAATGATTTTAGTATAAAATGATAAATACCGTTTGAGATACAATCAGCTAAGGCCATCACTGTATAAAGTCTAGTATTTTGGAGGACCATAAATTCAAAATTTCCAGAAATATTCACAATCCCAGTTATACTAAGATCACCAACTGGTGGTAAATCTTTATTTAGTGCTAATCCTGGATATAATGGACCTTCTTCAATGAAAACTTTACCAATATTATGTAGACTTCCTAAAGATGCATCTATGGCTATAATATAAGGATTATTAAATTGCAAATTAACTTTATTTAATACATCTATAAGATTTTTAGAATGAACTGGGCTCTCTAAACAACCATAAACATGGATGTTATTTAGTGATAGAAATTTCAACTTATATCCTACTAGGGGCCCAAGTGAATCACCTGTAGATCTATCTGTTCCAATGCAAATAAACACTATAGGCCTATTTTCCTTTAGAATATCGTTTAACTTTATATAAAGAAAATCCCTAACTTCTGAATAAGAGTTGGGTGATGTTGAATCTACTGAAAAACATGTATTCATACAAAAACCTCCTTTATTGAAATTATTGACAATAAAGAAAGCTACTATTCATGTATATAAGGGATATTCAAAAAATAAATTAAAGCGATATAAAATTAATTGTATAAATATAGTTTAAATTTTAAACCTGTTTTTAGCAATATCAGATATAGCCTTTAAAGTATAATCTAGTTCTGATTTTTTATTGAAATAGCTAACACTAAGCCTGATACTGCCGCTGGGATAACTACCTACTGTTTCATGCGCAAGAGGAGCACAGTGTAATCCAGATCTGTTTTTTATTCCATAAGTATTATCAAGCTCAAAAGATAATTCGGATGTATCCATATTGTTAATATTAAATGAAATACAGGTAGTAGAATTTAATGCTGTTTTATCTCCATAAAAAGTTATATCATCGATATTTAAAAGTTCTTTAATAAAGTATGAATGAAGATACTTATTATGTTCATAAATAGAATCTAAACCTTCGGTATTAATAAAATTAATACCTTCATATAAGCCGACTATACCAGGAATATTAAGGGTTCCTGATTCAAATTTATCAGGCAAAAAATCTGGTTGAGATATAGAATGAGATAAACTTCCAGTGCCCCCAACTATAAGAGGTTTACATACTTGATTCAAATTATCATCTATAATAAAACCCCCAATTCCTTGAGGTCCAAATAGACTTTTGTGGCCTGCAAAAGCTAATGCACTTAAATTCATTTCTTTAAAATCGGTTTTCAATACGCCTGCACCTTGAGCACTATCAAGTATAAAAAATATGCCTTTAAGCTTACAAATATTGCCTATTTCTTTTATAGGTTGAATACTACCTGTAACATTTGAAGCTTGACTTAATACAACCAACTTTGTATTAGGTTTAATTGACTTTAAAATATCATTAGAATTAATAAAGCCTTCAATATTTGCAGCTACAATATCAATCTCAATATTTAACTGTTCTTTAAGTTGATATAAAGGTCTAATAACGGAGTTATGTTCCATAGAAGATGTGATAACATGATCACCTGGTTTAAGAATTCCGTTAAGTAATGTATTTAGTGATGTTGTAATATTATTTGTAAAAATAACATTAGCTGGACAGTCAAAATTAAAAAAATTAGCTAATGATTCACGGGTGTCATATAATATACGATTAGCTTTTAACGAATTAGAATGATTGGACCTACCAGAGTTACCACCTATATTAGTTAGAAAATTGTACATGGAGTCGGCAACTAATTTAGGTTTAGGGAAAGTTGTACTTGCGTTATCTAAATATATATCCATAAAATCTCCTTTAAGACGTTAAATTTTATAATAAATAAGTATTAATATATTTATTATAAGTGGTTAGAATAATACCTTTAAAAACATAATAGATTAATTATAAAATAATGCAATAATAAATGCATCATTTTAATGAAAATAGTTATTTTTACTATGTATAGGTATTTTAATATAGAAAAAGTTATAATATAATTAGCATAGATAAATTTATATGTTATATATAAATTATATAAGGAGGAAAGAATGAGTTATTTTATAATTGTTTTTAAAAATACTTACGATGCCATGAGTGCAGAAAAAAAGCTGGAAGAAAAAAATATAGTATTAAGAATAATGCCAACACCAACTATAATTACACAAAGTTGTGGCATATGTGTAAGAATTGAAGATAGAAATAAAATAGATAATATAATTAATGATAAAATTATTGAATTTAAAAGTATATATGAGAGAAAAGAAGATAGATACAATAAGATTATCTAAATGAGGTTATAAAGTTATCTAAATAAAGCTATCATCTAAATAAAGTTATTAAGAGGAGAAAGTATGTATAGTAATTTAATGATGGTTAATAAAATAGGCATTTTCACATTTGAAAAAGCAGAAGCTGGAGGGTCAAGTATAGCATTAGACTGGGACAAGATAGAAATTATTATAGGTAAAAGTATTAAAGTGATTTTTATTCTTTTGGCAATGTGGATAGGAATTAAAATTGGAGATGCAATAATAAATAAATTTGTAGAGAAACAAGTTAAAAGTAAACTAAGTTTTTCTATGAATGAACAAAAGGCAATAACTATTGCATCTGTTTTAAAAAGCGCTCTAAAATATGGAATTTATTTTTCTGGATTTTCAACCATCATTTTTAGTAATTTCAAGGTTTCCGGAGAAATATTAGCAGTTGGGGGATTTGCAATTGGTATTGGGGCTCAGAGTTTAGTTAAAGATTTAATTAATGGTTTCTTTATATTATTTGAGGACCAATATGGTGTTGGAGATCATGTAACTTTAGGGCGATATGAAGGTATAGTAGAAGGAATAGGCATTAGGACCACTATATTAAGAGGGTTTACAGGCGATGTATACACTGTAACTAATGGATCGATATTAGAGGTTACAAATCATTCTAGAGGGGATATAAGGTTTAGTGTAGATGTAGAAATAGCATATGAAGAAAATGTAGATAATGCATTAGACTTGATAAAGAAGGTTTGTCTTAAATTTGAGGAAAAATATAAAGAGGATTTAAGAGGAAAAATTGATGTGTTAGGAGTAACAGCATTAAATGCAGCGGGAGTAACTATTAGAATTATTGGTAGGGCAAAGCCTTTAAGTCAATGGGAGATGGAAAGAAAACTAAGAAAAGATATTAAATTTGCATTAGATGAGTGTGGAATAGAAATTCCTTATCCTAAGACACAAATAATAAATATTAAAAAGGAAATAGATTTAGACAAATAGAGAAATAATAAAAAAAAATTTAGTTAAAATATTAATGGAATGGAGGGGTAATAATGGTAGATAGCTTTGATCTAGGCGATATTGTTGAAATGAAAAAGCAACATCCTTGTGGTAGCAAAGAGTTTGAGGTAATTAGACTTGGGGCGGATATAAAGATTAAGTGTACTGGATGTGCAAGAATAATAATGCTTCCAAGAAGTAAATTCCAAAAAGATGCAAAAAAAATAATAAAAATGTAAAAATAAAAATAAAAAAACTTGAAACATCTTAAAAAAAATGATAAAATATTGAATTGTAATCCCTGCTGTGTAAAGCATGGCCGATAGTCCAAGGGGAGGAGGTGAAAATGATGAGAAAGTACGAAGTTATATTTATATTACACCCATCATTAGATGAAGATGCTGTTAAAGCAAACATCGAAAAGTTTAAAGGTGTTATAGAAAATGGTGGAGGAACAATCGAAAACGTAGATTTCTGGGGTAAGAGAAAACTTGCTTATGAAATATCAAAGGTTAACGATGGTTACTACACATTAGTGCACTTCAATGCAAATCCTGAATTACCTAAAGAATTAGACAGAGTATTCAGAATTACTGATGGTGTTATAAGACATATCATAATTAAAAAAGAAGCGTAAGAGGTGATATTGTATGAATAAGGTAATGCTTATTGGAAGACTCACTAGAGATCCAGAATTAAACTTTGCAGCTAACAGCGGAACTGCCGTTGGAAAATTTTCTTTAGCTGTAACAAGACAGTTTAAAAAGGAAGAAACTGATTTTATTAATTGCATAGCATTTGGTAAAACAGGAGAGATAATAGCACAATATCTTACAAAAGGAAGCCCTATAGCAGTTACTGGCAGTATCAGAACTGGTAGTTATGAAGCTAAAGATGGAACAAAGAGATATACAACTGATGTAGTTGTAGAATCATTTGATTTTATCGGAGGCAATGCTAATAGTGGAAGAGATCAAAATTCATCAAATGGTGGATTTGGAGCTTCAAAACCTGAGTATTCAGCACCGTCAAACAATTCATTTGGTGGAGCTAACTTTGAAGAAGATATGACTCCTGTCGATGACGGGGATATGCCTTTCTAAGAAGATAAGTCTAAATTTTTAATTAAGGAGGGAATATCATGAGAGACGTAAAGAGATCTGGTGGAAAAATGAGAAGATCTAAGAGAAAAGTATGCTCATTCTGCGTAGACAAAGCTGTAGATATCGATTATAAAGATATAAATAAGCTAAGAAAGTTTGTTACAGAAAGAGGAAAGATACTTCCAAGAAGAATTTCTGGAACTTGCGCTAAACATCAAAGACAAGTTACAGCAGCTATAAAGAGATCAAGAAATATAGCATTATTACCATTCACAACTGAGTAGTAATTAGAACCCCTGATTAGTCAGGGGTTTTTTATTATATAAATATATATATTTGAGGTCATTAATTTGTTGCAATAATAATAATTTATAATTTATAATAGATATATAAGGGTATTAAGATATCTAAAAAAATAACAGTTCAACGTGAGATGTATATTTTTTGATTATGCGAGGAGATGAAATACACTGATAGTATTTCTATAAGTGTATTATATCGACAAAGTATGGACAAAAATAGACTAACATATGGATTAATTATTTTTTGAAGGTGTCTGAAATAGAGGTGAAATGGGTGAAGAGAGAAGATTTAAATATAATGGCTAACATAAAAATTATAGAAAAATTAAAAGCCAATCTTTTATGTATTATAGGTGAGTTTTTTACCTTGTTAACAAAAGGTAGTAATGTAGCACAGGATTCTATATTAAATTGCATATCTGGAGCTATGTTAATATTATATGTATTAGGACAAAAGTTAGGATATTCATGTAAAGATATTGATGAAGATATGAAGAGTAAATTAAAAGTTGGAATATCTGAAGGACATGAATATGAAAAAGAAGGTAGAAGTTTAAGTAAACTTCAAAGCCATTTAAAGCAAAATCATTAATTCAATGATTGTAGGAGGCTTTTATGAAAAAAGAACTAGAAAATATTAAGCCTGTGATAACACCAATAATGTTTATTGGTGCTTGTATAAGTTTTTATTATATAGATAATGTATTTTTAGGTTCTATACTAATAGTTATATATATATTATTTATTTTAAGTGGAGTTAATAATAAACGTAAGCATAAGAGCTCTATAGAAGAGTTGAAATTTAATATAGATGAAGCTATAAGTGAGAATATGTTAAATCTTATATTTCCTTTGGTTTTAATAAATAGAGCTGGAGATATTGTATGGAAAAATACTAAGTTTGAAGATATTCTAAAAAAAGATGCAAGCGAAGCAAATATAATTAGTGTTGCTACAGGTTTAGAATTATCTAGATTAATAGATTGTGATAAAGACTTCTATCAAAAGATTAAAATTGAAAATTCCTTATATAAAGTATATTCACAAGAGGTTAGTATAAATAATAAGCAGTATCAAGATAATATATATGCCGTATATTTTAACAATATGAGTGAGTTTAATAGCGTTGATTCTACAAAAGAAAGTATTATATTAATTGAGGTCGATAACTTAGTAGAAGTACTAGAGACTACATTGGATGCAGATAAACCTATGCTCGTGGCAGAAGTTGAAAGAGATATAAATGCATATGCACACAAACTTAAGGCTATGATAACTAAGTATGATACTAATAAATATGTTTTTTCGGTTCAAGATAAATATATAAATCAAGAAATTAAGTGTAAATTTAGTATTTTAGAGAGTATATCTAAGATTGATAGAGGGAATAAATTAGAAGTAACTCTTAGTATTGGAATTGGAAGAGGTGGAATATCTCCTCAAGAAAATTATAACTTTGCTAGTGCGGCAAAAGAATTAGCACTAGGTAGAGGTGGAGATCAAGCCGCAGTAAAGAATAATGATAAAATAATATTTTTCGGTGGAAACACAAGAGAAATTGAAAAAAGAACAAGAGTAAGGGCTAGAGTTATAGCTCATGCGTTAAAAGGATTAATTTATGAAAGTAGCAATGTTTTTATTGTGGGTCATAAGAGTCCAGATATGGACTGCTTTGGTTCAGCTATAGGAATAGCGTCTGTAGTAAGACAACTAGGGAAGCCTTGTAATATAGTCTTAAATAATGATATAAATGCAATAGAATATTATTTGAATAAGATTAAAGAAGATAGTAGATATAATAACTTACTAATAACATCAGAAGAAGCAAATAAACAACTAACAGAGAAGTCACTAGTTATAGTAGTTGATGTTCACAATAAAAGTTATGCTCAGGAAATAGCCTTTGTAGAAAAGGCCCACAGGAAAGTTATTATAGATCATCACAGAAGGAGTCCTGACATTATAGAAGGCGCTATATTAACATATATAGAGGTATATGCATCATCTACCGCAGAAATGGTAACAGAGCTTATTCAATATATGGTAGAAAAACCAAAGCTATCTAAAAATGAAGCTGAAGGGCTACTCGCAGGTATATTTATGGATACAAAAGGTTTCTCCTTTAAAGCTGGAGTAAGGACCTTTGATGCAGCATCATTTTTAAGAGGTTTAGGAGCGGATACTATAGAGGTTAAAAAGATGTTTACTGATGATTTGGAAGATTATTTAATGATTGCTGATACTATTAGATCCGCAGAGGTAGAAGATGGAATAGCAATTGCAGTAGCACCAGAAAGATTAAAAGAATCTTTTATGGTAGCAAGATCAGCGGATGAGCTATTAAGTATATCAGGAATAAAAGTTTCATTTGTTTTAGCAAAAATAAATGATGAAATTATAGTAAGTGGAAGATCTATTGGAGATATAAATGTGCAAATAATATTAGAAGCTATGGGTGGTGGCGGTCATATGAATATGGCGGGAACCAAACTGACAAACACAACAATAGAGAGTGCCATAGAGCAGTTAAAAGACGCGATAACAAAAAAATTAAGGATGGGTGAGTAACATGAAGGTAATACTATTACAAGATGTTAAGAATATGGGAAAAAAGGGAGATGTAATAGAGGCATCAGATGGATATGCAAGAAATTTCCTATTTCCAAAGAAGTTAGCTATGCAAGCTAATGATAATAATTTACATGTATTAAATGCGAAAAAAGAAAATGAAAGAAAGAAAAAATTAGCTGAATTAGAAGCAGCTCAAAAACTAGCTAGTGAGTTAAAAGGAAAAGAAATAACAATAAAAGCTAAGGTTGGAGATAAGGGCAAATTATTTGGAGCTATTACTAATAAAGATGTAGTTACATTAATAAATGCAAAATTTAAATTAGAAATTGATAAAAAGAAAGTTATAATGGATACAATAAAAATTGCAGGTACTTATGAGATAGAAATTAAATTATACCCAGAAGTAACTACAAAGATGAAAGTAATTATTGCTACGCAATAATAAGGGGGATTAGTTTTGAAGTCATATGATGAAATAAAGAATTTAGAAGATATACTAAACAGTGATTTATCATTAGATGCACAAGTGAATGTTATACATCAAATACTTAAAAATATTTTAGATGAAGGTGCAATAAGAGCAAGAACTGTAAGATTTAAACTTCAAAAGTACGTAAATTCTGCTAATATATGTGAAAGAGTTTATGCGTTGAATATAATAGCTTCTGATGGAAAGGGTGTAAAAACAATTCCTTCAGAAGAAGATGTTAAAGATTTGTTAGAGGATACTATATATTTTATAGCAGAGAATTTAGCAAGAAAATATGTTCAAACTAAAATAGAGACAGAAGTAGAGAAAGCTTTAGCAGAAAGACAAGATAAATTTATGGATGACTTAAAGGTCTCTATAATTAAAAAGCAAAAAGGTCCTGAAAGTGAAAAAACTAATGTAAAATTGGAAAGGCTTCAAGCTTTAGATGCAAAGAATATAAATAAGAATGTTATGAATTTACTTAGACCGGAAAACTTAGATGAAGTAATAGGTCAAAGTAGAGCTATAAAATCACTTATATCTAAAATGGCATCTCCGTATCCTCAACATATTCTTTTATATGGGCCACCGGGGGTTGGGAAAACTTCAGCAGCAAGGCTTGCATTAAAGGCTGCAAAGAAGCTAGCAATTACTCCTTTTGATGAGGATTCTAAATTTATAGAAGTTGATGGAACTACATTAAGATGGGATCCAAGAGAAATAACAAATCCACTACTAGGATCAGTACATGATCCTATATACCAAGGTAGTAAAAAAGACCTTGCAGAAATAGGAGTTCCTGAACCTAAAACAGGACTTGTAACAGAGGCTCATGGTGGAGTTTTATTTATAGATGAAATTGGTGAACTTGATGATATTCTTCAAAATAAACTGTTAAAAGTTTTAGAAGATAAGAGAGTTGCATTTTCATCATCATACTATGATCCAGATGATGAAAATACACCAGGGTATATAAAATATTTATTTGATAATGGAGCACCAGCAGACTTTGTTCTAATTGGAGCAACTACTAAGGCTCCAAGTCAAATAAATTCTGCATTAAGATCAAGATGTACAGAAGTGTACTTTGAGCCATTATCAGCAAAGGATATAGAGGGGATAATAGAAACCGCATCTACTAAGCTTAACGTAAAGCTAGAAGATGGTGTTGCGGAATTTATAAGCAGATATACCATAGAAGGTAGAAAGGCTGTAAATATCCTTTCTGATGCTTATGGATACTCTTTATATACTACTGATAACTCAATAGAAGATAATATAATTAAGCTTAAGGATGTAGAAGAGGTTATTTCTATTGGTAGATATTCACCTTATGAAATTATAGAAGATATAGATAATAGTAAAATAGGTCAAGTTCATGGCTTAGGAGTAAGTGGTTTCATAGGATCGACATTAGAAATAGAAGCCGTAGTTTTCCCAGCTAAAAAGAAAGGCTTTGGAACTATTAAGTTTAACGATACTGCAGGTTCAATGGCTAAAGATTCAGTCTTTAACGCTGCATCTGTTATAAGAAGAATAACAGAAAAGGAAATTAAAGATTATGATATACATGTAAATGTAGTTGGTGGAGGAAAGATTGATGGTCCTTCAGCAGGAGCTGCTATAACAGTATGTATAATAAGTGCACTTCTTGAGAAACCTATAAGACAAGATATAGCTATTACCGGGGAAATATCTTTAAGAGGTAATATCAAACCCGTAGGAGGTATATTTGAAAAAATATATGGAGCAAGAAGAAAAGGCATAAAACTTGTGGCAATTCCAAAAGCTAATGAAAAAGAAATTCCACTTGGCTTAGATGATATAGATGTAATTGCATTAGATCATATAGACGAATTGTTAAAGATAGTATTTGAGAAGTAAAATGAATTAAGCTTCCTTGAAAAAGGAAGCTTAATTTTATGAGAAAAATTATAAAAAGGCCTATATATGTGATATTATTTACATATAATAAATTTAAATAAATTAAGAGGGGGTGCATTATGGAAGCTGCAGCTATGAGAAGTTTGCCGCAAAGTACAGAGGCGGAACAGTCTGTTATCGGATCTATGATAATAGATAAGAGTGCTATTTCTAAGGTGTTAGAGAAGTTAAAAGAAGAAGATTTTTATAGAGATAGGCATAAAGCTTTATATAAAGCTTTAAGAGAAATGTTCCAAAAAGATATGGCGGTTGATTTATTAACTATATTAGAGTATTTAAAATCAACAGATATGCTAGAAAAATCTGGTGGTGTAACATATATATCAGAACTAAGTGCATCAGTACCCACTACTGCAAACTTAAGTGCCTATATAAAAATAGTAGAGGAAAAATCATTACTTAGAAGATTAATTAAGTCCTCAACTAAAATAATAGAAGAAAGTTATAATGGGCAAGATGATGTAGATAAAGTATTAGATAGCGCTCAAAAGAAAATTTTTGACATAGCAGAAAAGAAAAACTCAGGAGATTATGAGGTTCTTTCAAGTGTGTTAGAAAGAGGCTTTTTAGAAATAGAAAGACTTTTTAATAATAAAGGTGAAATTACAGGGGTAGGCTCAGGAATAAAAGATTTAGATGAAAAAACTTCTGGTTTTCAAAAGGGTGAAATGATTCTAATTGCAGCAAGACCATCTATGGGTAAAACAACTTTTGCATTAAATATAGCTGAAACAGCAGCTTTAAGACATGGTAAAAGTGTAGTTATATTTTCTCTGGAAATGCCAAGAGAACAATTAGCTTATAAGCTACTTTGTTCTGAAGCAAGGGTGGATATGTTGAAACTTAGAACTGGTAATTTAGAAGATGATGATTGGGAAAGAATAGCAAAGGCTACTGGACCATTATCAAAAGCTAAAATATATATAGATGATACTGCAGGGTTATCTGTAATGGAAATGAGATCGAAATGTAGAAAGATTAAAATGGAACATGGAATAGATATGATACTTATAGATTATTTGCAACTAATGTCTGGAAGTAATACTGAAAGTAGACAACAAGAAGTATCAGAAATATCTAGATCCATAAAAGCATTGGCAAAAGAAATGGAATGCCCTGTTATTGCATTATCACAACTATCACGTGCTCCAGAACAAAGAGCAGATCATAGACCTATGCTTTCAGATTTAAGAGAATCTGGATCTATAGAGCAGGATGCTGATGTTGTTATGTTCTTATATAGGGATGAATATTATAATAAAGAATCAGAAGATAGAGGGACAGCTGAGTGTATAATAGCTAAGCAAAGAAATGGTCCAGTTGGAACAATTAAAATGGCTTGGATAGGCGCACACAGTAAGTTTGCCGATTTAGACGTAGTTCATGGTGAATAAAAAAAAGTTATGCTTAAATGCATAGCTTTTCTTTTAAATATAATTTATTGAAATTTTTTAGGTAAGGTTATGTATATTAAATGTGGAAAGCATATATTTTGAGTTTGGGTTATATCTATATCCTTTAAATAAAAAGTTCTTTTATATTTTAAAGAAGAATATTTATTACCCTTAAAGGTAAAATCAATTACAAGAAAATTGTTTAGATAGCTTAAAACAATACTATCTTTATGCAATCCTTGAAGGTAAATAGAAATAGTATATTTATATGGATTATCTAATATATTAACTAAAATATTATCTTTAATATCTAAGGTGTTTTGATTTAGTTTATTATCATTAGATGATTTTTTTAATAAAGAAAATTTATTTTTTGAATTTCTAATTACCATAAAAAAACCTCCTTACATAACAATAGTTTGTGTAAGATGAAACAAGCTATCCTATGATGGTTATGGTGGGTAATGTATATTATTAATAATAAAGATAAAAATAGAAGTCTATAATAAAATAGGGGGAAAAAAATGAGTAAAAAAATTGGATTTATTGGTTGCGGGAATATGGGAAAAGCTATGGTTTTAGGTCTTTTAACTAATGAAAAAATAACTAAAAATGATATATTTATTTCTACTAGAACAAGGAAATCAGGAGTTAAGATAACAGATGAAACTGGAATAAAATATACCTTGAACAATTGTGAGGTAGCTGAGTTTGCAGATGTTTTATTTTTAGCAGTAAAACCTAATATGTACAAATCAGTTATAAAAGAAATTACAAATTATGTAAAAGAAAATGTGATTATAGTTACGATTGCTGCAGGGGTTAAACTTTCGGATGTAGAAATGTGGTTTGGGAAAGAAGTTAAAATAATAAAAACAATGCCTAATACACCGGCAATGGTTGGGGAAGGTATGTCGGCAATTTGCTTTAATAAATTAATAAAGCAAGAAGAATTAGATTATGTTTGTGGTTTATATAATAATTTTGGTAAGTATGAAATTTTGGAGGAAAAAGATTTTCATGCATTTACAGCATTATGTGGATCCTCACCAGCTTATGTGTTTATGTTTATAGAAGCTATGGCAGACGCTGCAGTTAAACTTGGAATACCAAGAGCAAAAGCATACACTATGGCATCGCAAAGCGTATTAGGCTCAGCAAAGCTTGTTTTAGAGACTGGTAAGCATCCAGGAGAATTAAAAGATATGGTTTGTTCACCTGGAGGAACTACTATAGAAGCTGTAATTGAATTAGAAAATCAAGGTTTTAGAAATTCTGTTATAAGTGCTATGGAAAAGTGCGCAGATAAATCTGAAAATATGTAATTGAAAATTAAAAATTTAATGATTATACGAATTATAGTAAAAAAAAGCAAAAAAATATTCGCAAAAAAGTTGAAAGTTTTACCTTACTTTGATACTATAGTATGTGGGATTTAAATTATTTTATATCTCAAATTTATTAGTTTAAGACTAAAATAGTCTTTTAATAAGGAGGAAACATAAATGTCAGCATTTATTGTTCTAGGAGCACAGTGGGGAGACGAAGGTAAAGGAAAGTTAACAGATTATTTAGCAGAAGAAGCTAACGTAGTAGTTAGATTTCAAGGGGGAAACAATGCAGGTCATACTGTTGAAGTTGGAGAAAAACAATATAAACTTCATCTAATTCCTTCAGGTATATTACACGATGATAAATTAAATGTTATAGGTAATGGAGTTGCAGTAGATCCAAATGCTTTATTTAGCGAAATAGATTATCTGCAAAGAGAGGGTGTTAATGTTACACCAGAAAAACTTATTGTAAGTGATAGAGCTCAGCTTATAATGCCTTATCATAAGACATTAGATATACTAAAAGAAAAAGCTAGAGGGAAAAATGATATAGGAACAACTGGTAAGGGAATAGGTCCTTGCTACACAGATAAATATGAAAGATGTGGAATTAGAGTTTGTGATTTATTGCATACTGAAGTTTTTGAAGAAAAACTAAGATTCAACATAGAATCAAAAAATGCTTATATAACTAACGTATTAGGTGGAGAAGAATTAAATTTTGATGAAATATTTAATGCTTATGTTAAGCTTGGGGAAAGATTAAGACCTTTCGTTCAAGATACTTCAGTTAGAGTATATGATGAAATAAAGAAAAATCAAACAGTACTATTTGAAGGTGCTCAAGGAATGCTTCTTGATATAGATCATGGAACATATCCATATGTAACATCATCAAACACTACAGCAGGTGGAGTCTCAACTGGTATAGGTGTTGGACCAACTATGATAACAAACGTTGTAGGTATTGCGAAAGCTTATACTACAAGAGTTGGTAAGGGACCATTCCCAACTGAATTAGAAGATGCAACTGGTGAGTGGATAAGAGAAAAAGGACATGAATATGGAACTACTACAGGTAGATCAAGAAGATGTGGTTGGTTAGATGTAGTTATATTAAAGACTACTATTAGAGTATGTGGATTAACTTCATTAGTTGTAACTAAAATAGATACATTAGCAAACTTAGAAAAGATTAAGGTTTGTGTAGGATATAACTTTGAAGGTAGAGTTATAGATTACTTCCCAGCAAGTTTAGAAGATTTAGCTAAATGTGAACCAATTTATGAAGAGTTTGATGGTTGGGATGATAGTATTGCAGATGCAAGAAGCTATGATGAAATACCTGAAAATGCTAAGAAGTATTTAAAGAGAATAGAAGAACTTACAGAAACAAAGATTTCAATAGTTTCAGTAGGTCCAAAAAGAGATCAAACAATTAGAGTAAGAAAAGAACTTTAATAAGGGCACTGAAAGAAAATAGACTAGAAGATGATTTGCTATTTTTTCAAAATGCCTAATAAAAGCCCAAGATTTTTTAGTCTTGGGTATTTTATTGTTATAAAAATATAAAAAATGTAATATATTTAAATATATTGATAAAAATAGAGGAGGATTAATAAATGGAATTTAACAAATCGCAATCAAAATTGAAATTAGGAGAAATAATATCAAAATCTTTTAAATTAGTAGTGGACAATGCTTTAGAAATTTTAAAAATAACTGGTATTTTTTTAGTACCTGTATTTTTAGTGATAATTGGATTATTAGTTGCATTAATATTTGCATTAATTGGAATAATTGGAACGGGAATATATAGGTCAAGCCCAGATGAGTTAATATTAGTATTTTTCAAAATGATTATACCATTATTAATATTTACAATATTAATAATGTTAGTATCGCTTGTATCATATTTTGGATATGGTATCATAATTAAAGTATTAGGTGATAGATACAAGGGTGAAGATACTGGTTGGAAAGACTCAATGAAGTATGTTTGGGCGAAAAAATGGAGCCTAATAGGAATGAACCTACTTATTTTATTAATATATTTTGTAGCATATATAGTGATAATGATATTAAGCGGGATATTAACAGCTGTAACATTTGGAATTGGGTTGATAATTATAGTTCCTATATTAATTGCGTTATCCGTAATAGTAACTGCAGTGTTTATGTTATTTAATTCTATGTTAATAACTAAAGATTTAAGAGCTATGGATGCCATTAAACAAACTTTTAGATTATTTAAAAAAGGAAGATTCTGGAGAATGATAGGAAAGTGTGCTGCATTAAGTGGTATTACTAATTTAGCAATCTTAGTAATAGTGTTATTAGCAATGATTCCTCTTTTAGGAGTTATAGTAGCTATACTAGCAATTGTAGGTCAAGTATATGTTCAAAGCTTCCTAATGGCAGCTTGCAATATAATAGTAATGGAAGATATGGAGCCACAAGATGGTTTTAGTGAAGTGAATTTTATAGAATAAACGAGAATTTTTAAATAACCCTTTTAATATTTTGTATTAAAGGGGTTATTTTTTATTTGAAAAGGAATAATACTAATAAGGATAGAAAAAACAGTATATTATAAGGCATATATTAAGATATGAAAGTGGTGAATAGTATTAGTATAAAGTAAGTTGACTTTTCAAATTTATAGGAATATAATTATGTGCATATAATAAGTACATTAAAAAATAATTAAAGGTAGGGTGAAAAATATGATTACTAAAGAAATGACTATAGGTGAAATAATAAGTAAAAATCCAAATGCAACTGAGATACTAATGAGCTTTGGTATGGGATGCATAGGGTGTCCATCAGCACAATCAGAAAGCGTAGAGGATGCAGCACAAGTACATGGGTTAAGCTTAGAAGCTTTATTAGAAGCATTAAATAAATAGGTAAACCAAAACACTCTATAGTTTATAAAAGACTATAGAGTGTTTTTTAGGTTTGAAAAGCAAATTTCTAATATATAAAATATAAAAGAGTATGGTATTATTATATAAAAGAAAAAAATAGGGGGAAAAAATGGGGAAGAAGTTTTCAAAAGATTATGAGATACATTATTATGAGGTTGATTATAGATTACAATCAACTATTACAACCATAGTTAACTTTATGGGGGACATAGGAACAGAACAATCGGAAAAGTTAGGTGTAGGAATGGAATATTTAATTTCAAAAAATATGACATGGGTATTTTATAAATACGATATAAAGGTTCATAGATATCCTAAATATGGTGAAAAATTAAAAATGGTAACCGAACCTAGCGGTTTTAAAAAATTCTATGCAACTAGAGAGTATACTATTTATGATGAGGATGAGAACAAAATAGTTGAAGCACAAGCTATATTTTTCTTAATAAATACGGATAAGAGAAAAGCTATGAGAGTTCCAGAAGACCAATATGTTGTTTATGGAATAGAAGGGGACCTTGGAAAAGATTTTAAAATTGATAAGTTAGAAAAATTAGAAGAGGCTATGTATTCAAAAGAATTTAAAATAAGATACAGTGATATAGATTCAAATAGACATGTAAATAATACTAAATATATAGAATGGGCTATTGAGACGTTACCATTAGAATTAGTTAAAGATTATGAGTTAAAGAGGATTAAGGTAACATTTGAAAAAGAGTGTTTATATGGAGAAGAAGTATGTGTGTCAACATCAACAAGAGAAGAAGTTGATGGCACTATAACTAGCATCCATAAAATAGAGAACTCTTCAGGTAAGAAAATTACATCGTTAGTAGGAGAATGGAGAAAAATCAAGTAATCCTTAGCTTAAGGTATTTTTTTTGAACATGACTAAATTAGGGTTTGTATAAAAGTAATACCTTGAACCATCAGAAGATTAGAAGAATTTATTCATGTATATAAATATTTAATGAAATTAAAATACAGAGTATTTAGGTTTTAATTAACCAATCATACTCTGTATTTTTTTTGTATAATTTTCTATTTATTATTATTTGAGATAGCTTTAGCCGCGCAGTAGCCAGAACTCCAAGCCCATTGTAAGTTAAAACCACCACAGTCACCATCTACATCAATAATTTCTCCAGCAAAATATAGATTAGGGATTAATTTGGACTCAAGAGTTTCAGGGTTAATATCATTAGTATCAATTCCTCCGATAGTAACTTGAGCTTGAGCAAATCCATTAGTACCTGTGCAAGTAAACTTCCAATGTTTTAAAAGTTTAATTAGTTTACGTTTTTCTTCCCAGTCTAAATCATAGCAAGGTGTATGTATATTTGAAATACCTGACTCTTTAAGAAGGGTAGGAATTAATTTTTTATTAATAATACCAATTAATGCATCAGAAATAGATCTGTGACAGAAAATAGCTAAATGCCCTTCTATAAAATTAGCAACTTCGTCAGAAGAAAGCGTCGGCATCATATCAACTATAATTTCAACCTTCTTTTTATTTGATAATGCTTTAGAGGCATAACCTGAAATTTGAAGTATTGGTGGGCCTGATATACCATAGTCAGTAAAAAGAATTTCTCCAAATTCTTTTCTAGATTCAATACCATTAACTAAAAGTCTTGCAAACCCATCAAACTTTATTCCTGTTAATGATTTTAAGTAAGGGCTTTCTAATTTTAATTGAACAATACTTGGCAAAGGTTCAACCATTTTATGTCCTAGTGTTTTTGATAAATAATAACCTGAACCATCAGAACCTGTTTTTACTGCAGAATTTCCGCCACAAGCTAATAATAATTTATTACATGTGAATAACTTATACTCTTGATTATCTGTGGATAAATTAAAGTTTTCATTTCTGTGGATAGATTTCAATTTACAACTTGTGTATAACGGAATATTTCTATCATCTAAAGATAATTTTAAAATATCAACAACCGAAGAAGCTTGCAATGATTTTGGATACATTTTTCCATTCTGTAATTCTACTAAAGGTAATCCT
This sequence comes from Clostridium gasigenes, assembly GCF_900104115.1. Taxonomy (GTDB): domain Bacteria; phylum Bacillota; class Clostridia; order Clostridiales; family Clostridiaceae; genus Clostridium; species Clostridium gasigenes. The sequence continues at coordinate 48,679 of NZ_FNJM01000014.1, read as the reverse complement.
AAAGATAAAAAGAATTCCTCTGTATTTTTAACACCAAATGATGATAAGGTTTTTGCATAGAAACCTGTATTTTCACTATGGTAAGAAAGGAAAGGAAAAGATATTGTTTTGTTTGAAATATTACATCTACCATTACCTGTAGCTAGTATTTTTTTCCCTATTCTATCAGTAGCTTCTAAAATAGCTACATCTAAACCAAAGTCTTTAGCGGCTATTGCAGCAATTAAACCTGAGGCTCCGCCGCCAACTATTATTAAATCATGATGTATCATAATTAATTTTCTCCTTAAATTATATAAGATTTGTATTTAGTATATTAAAAAAATATAGGATTTATCCCGGATTGATATTTTTTTAGATACCCTAAATAAATTCTAACATAGTAATATAAGTTATAAAACTAAGGAATACTATTTTTGAGGTGATAATTTTGAAAGTTAAAGTAATTAATGAAAATAATAGTGATTATAATAAAGAATTTAAAGTTAAAAGGATGAATTATGATCAAACTGTAGTAATTTATCCTAATAGAGAAGGTATGGAGCTATTTTTAAATGAAGATGTTGAATTTATTACAGAATCTGAATTAGATGAATTTCTAGTTAAAAATAGAGACTTTTTAAAAATAAGATTAAATAGGGGCATATCAATATCGCTTTATAAAATGTTATTAGAGACTATAGAAGGACAATTAAAAGGTGAGTTTAAATCATTAAATTTATTAAGAGATAAATATTCCGTAAATAAAAGAGGCATTTGGGATAAAGAAATTATATGTGTGATAAATAATAATATCCCAATTAAGATTACTGCAAATGGGCAAAATTTTAAAAAAATTGGATATAATATAAATTTAGAAGAAATAAAAATAGAAGAATTTTCGGATTTATGTAGATTTGAAATAAAAAAAATACAAAAAAATATAAAAGATAAAGAGGGTGCATTATCTAGGTATGGGGAGGCGTTAGAGTGCATAAAGCCAGGGGTTAGGGGTGATAAGTTATTAAGCTGAAATATAAAAAAAAGAGAAAAAATACACGAATAAATAATAAATAATTAAAAAAGTGTTGACACTATTTATTATTTTAGGTATTATAGTTTATGTGCTCAGTGCTAACAAGCAAAGAGAAAAAAACAAAACATGGCTCCTTGGTCAAGCGGTTAAGACACCACCCTTTCACGGTGGTATCAGGGGTTCGATTCCCCTAGGAGTCACCATTTTAAATTTTAATGTCGTTTAATAAACCTAATATGGCTCCTTGGTCAAGCGGTTAAGACACCACCCTTTCACGGTGGTATCAGGGGTTCGATTCCCCTAGGAGTCACCATTTTAAATATTGCGGGAGCATAGCTCAGCTGGGAGAGCATCTGCCTTACAAGCAGAGGGTCACAGGTTCGAGCCCTGTTGTTCCCACCACAATGCGGCTTAGTAGCTCAGTTGGTTAGAGTACCGGCCTGTCACGCCGGGGGTCGAGGGTTCGAGTCCCTTCTGAGTCGCCAATTTAAATTTTAAACAATAATTACCATTATGCTTTGATAGCTCATCTGGTAGAGCAGCTGACTTGTAATCAGCAGGTGGCAGGTTCGATTCCTGTTCAAAGCTCCATATGGCTCCTTGGTCAAGCGGTTAAGACACCACCCTTTCACGGTGGTATCAGGGGTTCGATTCCCCTAGGAGTCACCATTTTAAATATTGCGGGAGCATAGCTCAGCTGGGAGAGCAGCTGACTTGTAATCAGCAGGTGGCAGGTTCGATTCCTGTTCAAAGCTCCATATGGCTCCTTGGTCAAGCGGTTAAGACACCACCCTTTCACGGTGGTATCAGGGGTTCGATTCCCCTAGGAGTCACCATTTTTCAATATTGCGGGAGCATAGCTCAGCTGGGAGAGCATCTGCCTTACAAGCAGAGGGTCACAGGTTCGAGCCCTGTTGTTCCCACCATAATGTGGCTTAGTAGCTCAGTTGGTTAGAGTACCGGCCTGTCACGCCGGGGGTCGAGGGTTCGAGTCCCTTCTGAGTCGCCAATTTCATATATGGTACATAGGATAGATTAATGATATAGTAGCTAATTTATAATTAGTAAATTGTAGATTTAAGTCTTATTACTAGATCCATATATATAAAACACCTTAGATTTATCTAAGGTGTTTTTCGTTATATAGTTATAAGAAAATAAGGAATTGATTAAGGCATCTTCCAAAAACAGGCTAGCATAGTGGCTTGTTGTTTTTGAAAAATGCCTTAATTCAAATCAATTCTTTATTTATTTGAATGTCCTTTAGAAGATAATATATTATTTTCTTTTAAGATTAATTTGTATTCTTATATCATCAGCATAAAATTTACATAACTTAAAGTTTCCAACTAACCTAGAATAGATTCTTTCACTATAAAGTTTACTTATCATAGGAAGACTTAAATTGGTTGATATAAGCATTTTTTTCTTTTTAAGAATCTTCTTATTTATTAGTGTAAATAGTTCTGTTGCAGAGAATTCAGTTATTTGTTCTGCACCTAAATCATCAATAATTAGTAAATCACAGTTAATAATTAATTCCTCAAGGGCAGAATTATTATTAAAACGTATGTCTCTTAATCCTTTTATAAGCTCATCAGAAGTTTTATAAACAACTAAAAAACCTGCATCTAGTAAATCTTTAGAAATACACCAAGATAAAAATGTTTTTCCAGTACCAGAGTTTCCATAGAATAATAAATTATTATCGTGATTATTAAAATTTGGAATATAATTACCCTTTACTGTTTCTAAAATATTTTCCATATTTCTTCTAGGTGAATATTTATCATCTGCTATTTTATGACTTGAATAAAGATTTATATCAAAGTTATTAAAATTATTATCCTTAACAGCGTCTTCTAAATCAGAATCTTTGTAATATAGTTTTATTAATTTATTTTTATAACAAGAACACTTAGAATTACCTGTACCTATAAAGCCATTATCTTTACATTTATGGCAGTGATAATATAGATTCAGATATTCTTGAGAATAGCCCTTAGATACTAGCAATTCATATTTTCTAGCTCTAAGATTAGTGATAGTATCTCTAAGGTTATTAAGATCAGTTTCTGTTAAAGTGCCTTTTAAAATACTTAGGGAAAGATTTAAACAAAATTTTTGTATCTTAGTATCTAATTCAATTATTTCAGGATGTTTCTTTGAGATTTCATCTCTTCTTTTCTTTAAGTTTTGTTGCTCTGTAGTTCTAAGCTTTTCATATATATTTGATAATTCTTTCTGGTATCCTTTAATCATCGCTATCCCATCCTAACAGTTTTTTCTCAATAGAATCATAATCATAGTCTCTTGCCTCAAAGTTATTGAATCTTAGAGGTGGTTTAGTATTTCCTGTGTTTGCAGCGTTATTAGAATTACTAAAGTTTTTCTTAGCTGATGCATTTTTAAAGGCAACCTCTTTATTTTCAATAGATTCAATAGTATTTAATTTATCTTTATTCCAACTTGATAAAATACCATCAATATATTTAAAATCAGCTCTATTTAACCTTTGGAAACAAATATTACAAGCTTTCTCAATAATTTCTATTGAGAAATTATAAGTTACAAGCCATTTTTCTAACATTTCCTCTTGAGGTTTCATAAGCTCCATATTTTTAATTCCCAAATAATTAAGTATTTGTTTGATTTTTACCCATTTATCTTCAGTTTGCCTAATATAGTTTTGAGCTTGCTCTATATTTGTTATTTTCATAGTGTGCCATGCCATAGCAACTTTTTCTATATATCTATAATCACTTTTTCCTTTAGATACACAATACTCTATTAAAATAAGTATAAGTTCTGAAGAAAAGTTGAAATCTTTTTGCCAACTAAGATAAGTTGTCATTTCCTTAGGGGATAGAGGTTTAGCTAAAATACCTTCTATATCTCTTAACATTCCTTTAGTACTATCCTCGTTTAAGGCATCTAATAGATTTATCTCTTTAGAGCTGTTAACAGGATCATTACTTAAATCACAGAATTCAATATTAAAGTTACCCATTTTATCGATGGGAACAAGTTTTAAAACTCCTTCATCATTCCAGTGATTAAGGGCATTTATAATATCAGATTCTAATAAATTTAAAGAAGATGCCATTATAGAAGCACTGACACCTATTTCTCCAGAGATATTATATTTAAGCATTAATAAATAGACTTTAATAAATTCACCACGAGCCTTTGGCATATATCTCTCAATAAATATATTACTTACTGGAGTAAAATTTAAAGGCTTTGTCTTAAGCATAAATGTGCTCATAATTTTTCGCTACCTTTCTTAAGTAATATTAAAATAGGGACTAATGTATTTATTATAACATTACTAACAATTATTTAAGTTAAGTTAATTATAGCAAAGCAAAGTATAACCCTCAACATAACAATTGAATTATAAAAAGAATATTATAGGAAGAATAGGGAAAAGTAGTAGATGTGCTGTAAAATAATTGTTTAAAAATGAAAGGAGAAAACATGGTTTCTAAAAAGGATATAGTTAGTGCCTCGATACAGTTGGCATTATCAATATTATTACCCCTATTAATAATTATAGTGGTAGATGGTAAGTTTAATAATTTAGAGGCATATATAGACGGAAAAATAATAGGCTATGTAGAAAGCCGAGGAGAAACGGTGAAGGTTTATAATGAATTAATTACAACAATAGGCACAGAATATAAAAATGTGGACATAGAAAAAAATAAGGTTGAATTCAAAAAAATAAAGGATGATACTATATTACTAAGTAATAAGCAAGAAATAGAAAAAGGTATATTAGGATCTATTAACGGTAAAGCGCGTGCGTTTGAATTAAAGATATCAGGAAAGAATTTTGGATATATAAATTCAGATAAAAATGTCAATGACGTATTAAAGCTAGTAACGGATAAATATATAGAATCATTAGATATAGTAAAAGAGGATTTAATATCAGTAGATATTGAATGTAAAATAGATGTAGAAGAAACAACAATAAATATTGCAGATGTAAAAACACAAGATGAAATTTCAAATGAAATATATAAGACTTCTATAAATGAAGATGGGTTATTAAATATAGATATTAAAGTAAAAGAAATTGTAGAAGAAGAAATTCTAGCAGATACTATAACAGTTAATGATGATACTATGTACTTAGGGCAAATAGAAGAAAAAACTGGGAAAAGTGGTAAAAAGATAGTTTCTAAAGAAGTAGTATATAGTAATGGTGAAGTTAGTTATAGCAATGTGTTAAAAGAGGAAGTTTTAGCTTCTGCACAAAATACAGTTGTGCATAGAGGAAGTAAAAATCCTTATGATGATGGTATAGCATTTTTAAGTAGACCAACAAGGGGGGGATTCACTACATCGGATTATGGTGCTAGATGGGAGTCATTCCATAAGGGAATAGATATAGCAGGTAATGTAGGTGATGATGTTATGGCAGCTATTGATGGAGAAGTTACATATGCACAGTATAACGATGGTGGATATGGTAATTTAATAATGATAAAACACGCTGATGAAATGGTTACATATTATGCTCATTTAAGTAATATTCATGTTTCGGTTGGGGATAAAGTAGAAAAAGGTAATGTAATAGGGCTGGTAGGAAATACTGGATTTAGCACGGGGCCTCATTTGCATTTTGAACTTAGAGTTGGTGGAAAAGCAGTTAACCCATCAGAATATTTAATGGGATAAAGAAGCTGAAAAAAATTATAATAGTAACCTATTAATTTTTAGAAGATAATTAAATTATATAAAAAAAGGTGACATTATATAAAATAATGCACCTTTTTTTTATTTTTTTGAGAGTATCTTATTTATATCTACCTTTCCATCCCCTTGAAAACTTCGGGGAATATCTAATTCTTCACAAGAAACCTTGAGAAGAGAAACAATATCTTTAAAAGTTAAAGTGGGGTTATTTTCAAATAATAGAGCGCATAAGCCAGATATATAAGCAGCAGCTATAGAAGTCCCACTAAAAGTTTTATAGGATGTTTCTAACTTGTGAGGATATAGTTTTATTCCATTTTTTTCAGAAATATAACTTATATTACTGTTAAGAGAAACGATATCTACACAAGCTGCACATAAATCAGGCTTAGAGCCTTTTTTAGATAGTCCAGAAGATGAATAGGCATATGGTTTTAGTGATGAACTAGTATCTAAACCAGATACAGTTATGCAGTTTGTACACAATGCAATACCTGTTAGGGAACCTTCCACATTTTTATTGCTACCGCTAGGAAGAACAGGAACTATTCCTTTAATGGTGAATTGTTCCAATATACTATTAAAACAAGATATTATAAAAGGATTATAGTGAAGTAATTCAAATGGCAAACAAAGAACTTTTATATTATATTTTTCACTATCTAATAGAATTAATTCTAAAGCATATAATATATCAGATACAAAACCTTTTCCAAGCTTATCAAAGGCTTTGTAACAATGAAGTGTACTTTGTGGAGCAACGCCGCAATACATTTTATTAGAACGTTCACCGCTACCGGCTATTATGCCACAAGTACAAGTTCCGTGACCATTGTCATCATAAGGATAATTAAGCCCATCTATTAAATCTATAAAGGATCCAATTTTATTATAAGGAGTCAAGAGATCAGTATGAGGATAAACTCCACTATCGATAACACCTATACCAATTCCTTTGCCTGTTATGTTAGATTTATCAGATAATCTCACCTTGTTTGCAGTTGGAATGCTCATTCCACACAAGAAGAAATATTCATCAAAACAAATATATTCTACTTCTGGGTATTCTAAAAGACGTTCTATTCCTTTAGAATTTAAACGGGCAGAGATTAAATTGTAGCCTTTTATACAATGTAAAACTTCACCTTTATAAGTAGGTATCTTTTTAACTATATTTTCTTGAAAGTTTTTACACTTAATAATCACTCGATAGTTTTTAGTGGATTTAGATGCCATACAGTTTTTAAGATTAAGTTCTAGCTTACTTTTAAATGAGAACATATAAAACTCCTAAAATTAGTCACATTATATAGTATATTAAAATGTTCAATTTTGTTAATGATAAAATAAAAACAATTTTTTGATAATTAACATTTCCATTTAAAGATGAGAATTCCTATTATCATAATTGCAACACCAATAAATTCCTTAGGGTTAAAAGGAATTCTTTTGCTTCCAAAAAGACCCAACGCATCAATAGTAGCAGCGGCAAGTAATTGAGCTACTAAGATAATAGATATACCACAAGTTGCACCAAGAGAACCAATGCTCTTCATTACAGTAAATATAATTATTACTCCGAGTACACCGCCTAAAAGATAAAGTTTGTTAGCTTCTTTAATATTTTTAAAGTTACCCCGTCCAAAGAACATTAAAATAATTAAAGTAAGTGCTAATCCACTAGCTTGAACAAACACATTAGTCTCCCAAGTACCTATTTTTTCCCCAAGCCGGGTATTAAAAACACCTTGTAAACTCATAGAAATACCAGAAATTATTGCAGATATAATTGCCATCATTTTAATTCACCTCAAAGTTAGTATTCCACTTTAAGTATTGAATATGCTTAAGAATTTTTGACTGGTCATTCAGTTTACTATTCCTAAAAAAAAAACCTTCTAAATAAATAGAAGGTTTAAAATTATCTTAAGATAAATGATTCTGTAATTTTATTTTCAGAATAACCTAAGGTAATTCCAAGACTGATAAAATCTTCTAAAATTGTTAAGTAATGATCTTTAGAAGATGAAGTTATCAAATCATTTATGTCTATATATAGATTTAAAAATTGGTCGCTTAAACAATAATCATTAGGTAAAGCTTTAATTTCAGTAATATCTGTATAATTACAATCTAAACCTAATATTAATATTTGACCTAAAAAGTCTAAGTAGTTGTTTAAAATAATCTCTTTGTCAATTTCAGAGTTGCAGTGTAACCAATATGTATGACATTTAGTTTGATCTGCAAGAGAACTAAGTTTAATATATAGTTCAAGATGCTTTCTAGCTGAAAGTTTATATTGGTTTAAATTCTTATCAATAGTAATTTTTTTGTTGTTTTCTCTTTGTGCTTCAAAAAGAGATATAATATTCATAAGTATCCCCCTATTCTTAAGGATTAATCTATTATAGTTTACAAAAATTTTTGAAGAAAGAAAAGAGCAGTAAACGAATACAAAAAAATAAATTTTTAATATTTAAAAAAAATGGAAAATAAAAGTGCCTATACAATTAGTATTTAGCACTTTTTAAAAAAATATTACATATTTTTTATAGTTATAAATTAAAACTTTTCTTTTAATTTATAACTTTTAATTAAAGTTTCTTTTTTATTATTAGAAATCTTCCAAAGTTCTATTCTATTTACATATAAAGTATTAAATGTAGATGAGAAATTATCATCATCTGACTTTTTAAAATCTTTAGCAACATAGTTAAGGTTTGCTAAAGCTATGTGCATATTTAAGTCGTTATTATTATAATTTCTTATATTAAAGCCATGTAACTTTAAAGTATCATTCATTAACCTATTAAGTCTTTTTATATATCCTATATCTTCTATTTTTATATTCAGAGTTTTATTAACTTCTGAAATACAAGCTATATTAGATACTTCAACTGTAAAGATTTTATAAGGTTTAAGAATTTTCTCTACAACTAAATCTAATTTATCAAGATTAGGGTTTTCTAATGCTTCTATAGGTATATAAGGTATAGGTGAATTTCTATTAGCTCTATATTTTTTAGAAAGATTTCTTTGAATAGGATTTAAATTTTTGTAAGATTCATCATCAAACAATGCCACTAAGTAATATCTCATAGATTTAACCTCTCAAGTTAAATTTGTTTATAGTTTAATCTATAAACTATATATAAATTATAACATAGTGATATAAAAAGCGTTAGAATAATTTTAAGCAAATAGAACATAATAAATATATCTTAGTAAAGAAAGGTGTGATTACAAATGGAAAAAAATAATTGTATTAAATGTGATATAAACCAATGCAAATATCACTATAAAGCTGAAGACTATTGTTCATTAGAACAAATACAAGTAGGAACACATGAAAAAAATCCTACAGTGGTAGAATGTACAGATTGTAAATCTTTCGTGTTAGACTAATATAATCAAAAAAATTACAAAAAAAAACAATAAAAGCTATGATGATTTTTCATCATAGCTTTTATTATTAACTAAATGAGAATTTTGGAAGAAAAAGTGTATATAAATAAGTTTGATTTATGTTATAATAGATAAAGTAGATTTATTAATTATGTAAGTTAATAAAATAAAGATACTTTTTATAAGAAAAAATGGATAACAGTTAGAAGAATAGGAAAGATTAATATATATAAAGTATGATAAGGGTGAAGCGGATGGAAAGATTAGTTATAAATGGAGGAAAAGTTCTAAAAGGATCGGTAAATATAACTGGTGCTAAAAATGCAGCAGTGGCTATTTTACCAGCGGCTATAATAGCAAGCGAGGGCAAATGTATAATAGACAATATACCAGACATAGAAGATGTACATTGTTTAGAAAGAATACTTTTAAGTTTAGGGTGTATTGTTAAAAAAATAGACAATAATACTCTAGAAATTGATGCTACAAATGTAAATAATTTAGACGCATGTACCGAAGATGTAAGAAGGATGAGAGCGTCTTACTATTTTATTGGAGCATTATTAACTAGATTTAAAAAAGCAAGAGTTGAACTTCCAGGGGGATGCCCTATAGGAGTGAGACCAATAGATCAACATATAAAAGGATTTGAAGCATTAGGTGCAGAAGTTGTAATAGAACATGGAGCAGTTATAATTAATGCGAAAGAACTTAAAGCGGCTAATATATTCTTTGATGTTGTTTCAGTAGGAGCTACAATAAACGTAATGATAGCAGCTACTTTAGCAGAAGGAACTACTGTACTTGAAAATGTAGCGAAAGAACCTCATGTTGTAGATGTGGCTAACTTCTTAAATACTATGGGTGCTGATGTAAAAGGTGCTGGAACAGATATAATAAGAGTTAGAGGCGTAGAAAAATTAACAGGATGTAACTATAGTGTTATACCAGATCAAATTGAAGCTGGAACATTTATGATAGCAGCAGTGGCAACAAGAGGCGATGTAACTATTTCAAATGTAATACCAAAGCATTTAGAATCAATAAGTGCGAAACTTATTGAAATGGGAGCTACGGTAGAAGAAGGCGATGATAGTGTAAGAGTAACAGTTGAAGGGGAACTTAAGGGTGTTAACGTTAAAACAGCACCATATCCAGGTTTTCCAACAGATGTACAACAACCTATGGCAGCACTTTTAAGTATTGTCCCAGGAAAGAGCTTAATTTCAGAAAGTATATGGGAAAACAGACATAAGCACGCAGATGAACTTAATAAAATGGGTGCAAATATTAAAGTTGAAGGTAGAACGGCCATAATAGAAGGCTGTGAATCATTAGTTGGAGCTTTAGTTACAGCTACTGATTTAAGAGCTGGAGCAGCTATGGTTATAGCTGGGTTAATGGCTAAAGGAAAGACTGAAATAGTTGAAATAGAGCATATTGACAGAGGATACCCACATATAGAAGATAAGTTTAGAGAATTAGGTGCAGATATAAGAAGAGAAGTTAGATAAGGGAGCTAGAAGAAAATAACAAATCAAAGATTTATAGGATATTTTGTGCTAGGTTAAGAACAATAAATAACAGATAGTAAGTCTATGTGTTCTTATTGTAATGCGGCATAGTGCAAGATAGACCAAAATCTGACTAGTTATTTTTTAAAGAGCCCTATACGGGGGTAAAATAAATGAAATTTTGCTCGTTATATAGTGGAAGTAGTGGAAATAGTATTTTTATTGCTTCTGAAAAGGCTAAAATATTAATAGATGCAGGGTTACCAGGAAAAAAAATAGATGAAGCGCTAAGAAGTATAGAGCAAAATTCAGATAGTATAGATGGAATCTTTATAACTCATGAGCATTCAGATCATATAAAAGGCGTAGGCGTATTATCAAGGAAGTATGATATTCCTATATATGCAAACGCTAATACCTGGGCAGCTATGGAATCTAATATAGGTAAAATAAAAGAACATAACATAAAAATAATGGATAGAAGATCTACTCTTCAAATAAAAGATTTAGAAATAAAATCTTTTAATATACCTCATGATGCAGTTGCAGCAGTTGGATATACAGTTCATTCAAATGGTAAACAAGCTAGCGTGACTACAGATTTTGGAGTATATACTGAAGAAATAAGAGATAATATAAAAGACTCACAAGTATTGTTACTTGAGAGCAATCATGATGTTAACATGTTAAAGTATGGACCATATCCTTATAACTTAAAAAGAAGAATTTTAAGCGAAGTAGGACATTTATCTAATGAAGATTGTGGAAAAGTAATTGTTGATATACTTAAATATGGTATTGGAAAAAGAGTGTTATTAGGCCATTTAAGTGGAACTAATAATAATCCTGATTTAGCATATCAAACAGTACTAAGTGTTCTACAAGAAAATAGTATAGAACAAAATAAAGATATCTACTTAGCTATGGCAAGTAGACATAACCCAAGTAACATAATAGAATTTTAGTTAATGAAGGTGGTTTATATGAGTAATAATAAAATTATTTATTCTTGTTTAGAGCATGTAGAAGAGGCTATGGATGATATCGTTAATCTGCAAGAGACATTTCCGATAATGGAAACGTGTATTAATGAAAAATGTAACTATTGTAATAACACTTCGGATTATGAACTAAAAGTAAATAGTAAATAATTTAAATAAAAAAGCAAGAAGAGGAGAAAATAGTATGAGTTTATATAAGCAATGGACAGAAATGGTAACTGAATATGTTAAAGTTAAAGGGGAAGAAGCTTTTTGGGAAGAATACATGCAAGTAGAAACAGCTATATATAAAGATATATTAGCTAATCATAGTGGTTCAATGAAATTAGTAATTTCAGAAGCTGCAAAAAAATACAATACAACTGAAGAGTTTGTTATGGGATTCACAGATGGAATCAATGATAGCTTAAACAAATCATATGATTTAGAAACTATAAAGAACACAGAAGAATTAGTTTTAGACATTAATCTAGAAAAATTATATTATAATATGTTAGATGCTAAGGCTGAGTATTTATATACACTTCCACAATGGGAAGCTATATTCTCAGACGAAAAGAGAAAAGAAATTAAAAAACAATATAATGGATCTGTAATTGTAAGAAATGAAAATAAAATAGGTAGAAATGACCCTTGTACTTGCGGAAGCGGTAAGAAGTATAAGAAGTGTTGTGGTAAATAATAATAAACTATCGAATAGTTTATAGAGCTCTGCATATGCAGAGCTCTATTTTTATATAATTAATTATAATAAAGAGAAGGAATCTTAAAAAAATAACAAGCTAATATGCATCGCGCAATGACTTGTTATTTTTGAAAATGACTTATGTTTAGTAAAGAAGACCTTTTGTGTCAAAAACCATTTAATAGAATAGGTATATAGTGTATAGAAATTTAAATTAGGAGAAAGATATGGCTGGGATGTTTCCCTTTATAATTAATAATATGTTAGGCGGTATGCTTAACGGTCAAGGAAATAATAATATAGTAAGTATGTTAGGAGGAATGTTAGGTAATCAGGGTAATAATAATATGGGTGGAAATAGCCAAGGAAATGGTAATAATATAATGAATATGATAAGTGGGATGATGGGGAATCAAGGGAATAATAATATGGGTGGAATGGCTAATAGCCAAGGAAGTAGTAATAATATAATGAATATGATAAGTGGAATGATGGGGAGTCAAGGAAATAATAATATGAGTGGAATGGCTAATAGCCAAGGAAGTAGTAATAATATAATGAATATGATAAGTGGAATGATGGGGAATCAAGGTAATAATAATATGGGTGGAATGGGTAATAGCCAAGGAAGTAGTAATAATATAATGAATATGATAAGTGGAATGATGGGGAGTCAAGGAAATAATAATATGAGTGGAATGGCTAATAGCCAAGGAAGTAGTAATAATATAATGAATATGATAAGTGGAATGATGGGGAGTCAAGGAAATAATAATATGAGTGGAATGGCTAACAACCAGGGCAATAACAATAACAATAATATAATGAGTATGTTAAGCGGAATGATGGGGAGTCAAGGAAATAATAATATGGGTGGAATGGCTAATAAACAAGGGAATAATAATAATATAATGAATATGATAAGCGGAATGATGGGTAGTCAAGGAAATAATAATATGAGTGGAATGGCTAACAACCAGGGAAATAATAATAACATGATGAATATGTTAAGCGGCATGATGGGCAGTCAAGGAAATAATAATATGGGTGGTGGGGCTAACAAACAGAGAAATAATAATATTGGAACTATGACTAATAATCAGGGAACTAATAATAATATAATGAATATGATAAACGGGATAATGGGTAATCAAGAAAATAATATAAGTAGTAATAATAAAAAAAATAGAGCTGTAAGTAAAGGTAATATGAAGAGTAGGCATGAAAAAAATAATAAAACTAGTCATGGATCTAATGATAGTAATAATGGCTTTGCTAATGAGTTTAATGAATTATTCAATCAAACATTTTCGGCTGTAATTAATAATCAGGATATTATAGAAAATATAGTAGATACTGTTTTAAATAGTGATTTAGTAGGTGGTATGATTGAAGAAATTGAGAAAATAGATGGTATGAATATAGAGTTAAAGGCTTATGAGGATAGATATTTAATTGAAGGAAAGCTACCTGGAGTAAATAAAAAGGATATAGATTTGGATTATGAGGAAGAAACATTAACTGTAAAAGTAAAGAATAATCAATTTTTTACAAATGGGAAAAATAAAATGGTAGCAATAATACAACCCAATTCCGATATTGAAAAGAAGTTTATAATTAATGATGTTGACATAAATAGAATTTCAGCAGTATTTAAATCGGATATATTAAGTATATATTTACCTAAGAATAAAAAAGAAGTTGATATAACGCCTGTAATAGATGTTGATAATTATATATCGGGCGAAGAAAATATGATAATATAATATTAGGGATATTCAAAAAAATAACAATCCAATAGACATGTAGCTTGGATTGTTATTCTTTTGAATGTCCATTAGTAACAACAACGGAGGAAAAGGATATGAATATAACGGTAATTACAGTTGGAAAGCTTAAGGAGCGGTACTTAAAAGAAGCAATAGATGAATACTCAAAAAGATTAAGCAGATATTGTAAATTAGATATAATAGAATTATCAGATGAAAAAACACCAGATAATGCTTCTGAAAAGGAAGAAATTCAGATAAAAGAAAAAGAAGGCCAGCTTATACTATCAAAAGTGAGAGAAAACGCCTATGTGGTAGCTATGGATTTAAACGGGAAACATATAACTTCAGAAGAATTTTCGGGGTTCATACAAAATTGCGGAGTAATGGGTAACTCGAATATAACCTTTATAATAGGGGGAAGCCTAGGGCTATCACAATATGTAATAAAAAGAGCAAACTATAAACTATGCTTTTCAAAAATGACATTTCCGCATCAGTTATTTAGAGTAATGTTATTAGAACAAGTATATAGAGCATTTAGAATAATGAAAAATGAACCGTACCATAAGTAACGGAGGTTTTTACTAAAATTGGATATTGAATAAAAGAATATTTAATAAATTACTATAATAGTATAAAAGATAAAGTCCTCATTATAAAAATAAGAGGACTTTAAAGTTATAGATTACTTTGATTGTATATATTTAGAGAATTTTAAGGTTTTAATATAATCTCTCATATAGTTCCAATCGGGCTTATTGTCAATAGTAATTGGTAATTTTATGAGAGATTGTTCAAGTGGCTCCTTATTCCATTTTCTTCCATAATTATATCTGTGCTTTTCTTGTTTAATTATTGGAATTAAAAACATAGCTATATATATATCTAAAGTGAACTTAGGTTCTAACACTAATACATCTGATGTAGCTACAAAATCAATAGGTTGATAAAATATTTCACCGACACTACCATTTTTAGCAAGTGTAAGTACATTGCCATCATGAGTATAATCACAATTAGTATAGGCTACAATACCATTTTTAAATTGAGTTGAAGAAACAAGGGGTGTTGTCCCAATATCAGATTTTGCTTTGCGAATTAGAGGTCCCTTACCAGTAGTTATCTTAAAAAGTTCATTAATTTTAAAATTATTCCATTTATCCGTATTTAAAATTACAGATAAATTATCATTATAAGGTAATGCAATGTCGTTGTAAGAAGAAGTACTAAATTCACTAATCCATTTAGGTGGAGTATTTGGTACAATTAATTCACCTAGTGTTCTGTTTGCTTGCCTACCAAAATAATATCTATATTTATTACATTTAATACATAAACAATAGTAGACTTTTTCATTAATAGACATTTCTTTTTTTGGGGTAAGGACAGCAATATGGTAACCAGTATAAAATTCATATGATTGAATATTAGTTTCTAAAACACTCATACTACTTAATGCTACAGTAATAAGTCCAGAAGGAAATGGTTTAATGTTAGGAACTGGTTTGACAATAGCAGATACACCGCTATTCTTTGATGTTCTAGAAACAAAAGATATACCATTATCCAATTGAGTTAATGAAGTTAAAATGAAGTTGTTACCATATTGAATGTCGAATAAATCAGATAATTTAGCCATTATTGTAATCTCTCCTTATTAGACATTTTAAAGTTCATGTACTTTTCCATTTCAGATTCGAAATCTTCTTTCGATATAGTGGAATAGTTTGTTTGTAAATAAGCTTCAGCACACCATTCGTCAGTAGCTGTGATTTTATGTTTAACACTGACTCCTAATAGAATATCTTTATTTGTATACATATTAATCCACTCATTTTTGATGCTATTCCACTTATCATTGATATCAATTCGACCATTCATCTTTGTCTTTTCAAATCCATCATCTTTCCAGTAGGCAAACCAGGTTTCCTTATTATTTGGATGTGGTTTCTTTGCTGTAAATACCATTATACAAGTATATGTACCTACTGGATAAAATAAACCATTAGGCATACTCATTACTGCTTCTAAAGTATGTTTTTTTAATAGTCTTCCTTTAGATGGACTATTAAGAATTGCACAGGACATTGGAACAATAGCAAATACTTTTCCATCTTTATTTATACAATCCAAAAGAAATTCAATATATTCTAATTCAGATAACCCATCTCCCTTTTGAGCATAAGGTGGATTTATCATACCAATATCAGCATTAAGACTAGTTAAAAGTCCTTTTAATTCAAAACAATTATCTTGGTAACAGTGTTCCATTGAATACTTTCTTAACAACATATTAGCAGCACTCAAAGTGAACATATTTGGTTGTTGTTCTACACCAATTAGATTCTGGTCTGTTATTTTTTTTATTTTAGTACTATCGTTTCCAGCGAGTTCAATCATTTTGTGAGCACTACTAATTAAAAAACCAGCAGTACCATCACAAATGTCTAAAATCTTGCTATCAGTAGTTAAATCAGCTAAGTCTGCAAATAGTTCTGTAATATGATTAGGTGTAAGAACAATGCCTAAAGCTTTTTTATCACCACCTGTATATCTAAGAAATTCACCGTAAAAATTACCAACTATATCTAAATCATTATATTCTTTAATGAATGGCATTATATGTTCATCAATTTGTTTTACTAATCTTAGTAAAACCCTTTTGTTTATATCTCTGGTATCCTTAGTTAATTCAGGGTGAGTTTTTATAAATGAATAAGAAGTTAATATTTTATCTTGTTTTAGACCTATTATTTTATTGTCATCTAAAATATCTTTTACTGCATCAATCATCTTTTTAGCTAATTTAACATCATTTGTATTAGATTCATAGCTAATCTGGAACGTAGCATCTTCAAGTGCTAGAAGAATAGCACTTACTAGTAGAGGTTTTTCATTTTCAGAGAGTTTTGCATAGTCTCTCATATAATTGTGTAGGGTTTTTGAAAATTTCATTAAATCAAAGGTTTTTTGTTTCTTAATATTCGAATCGTATTTCCAAATTTTAATATAGTCTTGGAGAGATAATACTTTTTCATCAGGTAAACGAGTAATTGTATTTGAAGTTAATCCCTTACCAAGAAAGAAGTTAGAAATTTTTAATTCAGATTCATTCATTCCACTAGCTGCAATTCCAACGACATTGAAATCTTTAGATAAGTATTTCATATAGTGTATTACACCATCAACAGCATAGTCTTTAGGAATATCAAGTGAATTACTTTCATGATATTTTATATCGGCTTTACATTCAGTTATTATAATAAAATTAGGATATCCGTCAATAGTAATTATATGTTCAGGTGCACCTTTACCTGGACCACTTTTACTAGCATTTTTCAAAAGTTTTTTAATTTCAGGATTTAAGCTTTTCTGTTTTTCAATGTGAACTTTTGGAGTAGAATAACCAGTGGCTGAGAAAAGATTATCTAAAAGTTCTTCCGTAACTCGTTCATTTAAATCTTTATTTTTCATTAATAACACCTCATAATTTTATTTGCACTAAAGTCATAACAAAATACTACAACAATTAAATTGAAAAGTCAAGTATGAATATAGTGCAAAAAATAAATATATATTATTATAATGATAATAAAGGAGGTTTAATAATGATTATTATTAACAATGTTAATGAAGTTAATAAATTAAGTAATTTAAAAGGAGGTAATAGTTTATCAATTGAAATAAAAAATAAAATAATTCACTTATATAAGAATTTAGGTAACCAAGAACAAAGCTTGGATAAATTTAAATTAAATAACTATATAGGAGAAATTATAATTTTAAAATATGAAGAAATTAAATTTGAAAAAGATAAATTGATAATTAACTATAATAAAAATTGTATAAAGGAATGTCCATCATGGATAGAAGAAAAGGACTTTGATGGAGTTATTTATTATAATATTTTTATAGTACTTGGATATATGAATTTTGTTGATATATATATAGATAAACAAAATGTATCTAAAGAATTAAAAAAATATATAGAGGCTTTTAAATATAATTGAGGGTGGAATAGTAATGATAAAGATATATAAAAAAGAGCATTTAAAAGCAGTAAATCCAAAATATTCAAAGAAAATCATACAAGAAGTAGATGAAATAATAACACTACTAGATAAAAATTATGGTCCTTATAGAAATGTAGATTTTGACCTTGGAGGTTATGTATTAATACTAGAAGATAAATTAGATGTAGATGATATAAAGAAAGTGTTGCTAAAAGGATTAGAACCAGAATACACAGATATAATAGAAGACTATACATCAAGTTTATACTTACTATCTAGTGATTACTCAATAGTAGTAATAGCAACAGAAGAACTTTCTAAGCTCCTACTAGAATAGAAGGAGGAAATAAGGTGACTAAGAAGATAATCAAGTCAACCAAATACTGTGACATATTAGGTCAAGGAAAAGTAAATGATGCGGAGTACACATATTGCATTGAAAGAATATATATAAAAGCAAAGAAGAGATTTGAGATTAGATTCTGTTTATATAAAGATACTATAACAAGAGAGAATAGATATATACCAAGAAGTCTTGATGTAACAGAGTTAGAGTTAATAGAGCTTATAAAAGCTTCATTAAAAGAAAAGGTGTTTTCAGATGAATTTATTACAATGCTAAAACAAGAACTAAGTAAGAAATAAAGTCCTAATTACTATAAAGAATAGTGATTAGGACTTTTACTATTTTAAGGAGGATTAAAGGATAATGAAATATTTAATATGTGTTGGAGTAATTAAAAAAGGGAAATTAACTATAAAGAATTGTAACAATAAGGAGGTAAAAGCAAATGTTTAAGAAAAATAATAGGTATGTTACTAGAGGAATAAATAATCAAATATCACTACATTTACAACTAATAATGTGGGGATTAATAGAAGAATACTAAAATGGAGGTAAATAAGATGAAAAATCTAAGCAAAAAAAAGTATTTTGAATATGACAGTAAGGATCTTTTAGGAGTAATGAGATTTGATTTCTATGATGGAAGATTAGCTAATCAATGGAATCCAAGAGAATTAGTAGTTGAATTAAGTAATAAGAAGCAAATAGATTTAAAGAAGCTACAAGAGGATTTAAATCATATACAATTCGATTTAATAAATACCTATGAAAAAGTTGTAGAGCTATGCGAGGGTACAGGCTATGATAATGAAAAACTTCTATACATTGACTTTGAAATTGCTAAGTATGTAATTAAGTTAATACCAGTCAAAGACTGTTATTCATATATTTATACATATTTAAAGGAGGTGAAATAGATGGGGTTTTCAACAATATTAAAGATTTTAGGTGCAGTATGTACTGTTGTAGCGACAGGAATAGAGGCTAACAAGTAAATAATAAATATTAATTTATTATGTGATTTTACAAGATAAAATCACAACTATAATCAGCATTACAAAGAATCTAAGACAGGTTATTATTTAATTAGAGCTGAAAAAGGAGGTTATATAAATAGAATGTATGAAGAAAAAAAGTGAAAATTATAGTGGCATTTATAAAGATATGATTGAAGTTTTAGGAGAAGATATTACATTTAAAATCTATGAGAATTACAGAGGACAACAGGTAACGTTTCCGATGAGATTACATTCTAAGAACTACATAATAGAATATCTAATAAAACACTATAATGGAAATAATCTAAAGCAACTATCTAGGGAGCTTGGATATACTTGCAACTGGTTACAACAAGTAATAAATAAAATTGAAGTTAAAAATAATGTGAAAACGGAGGAATAAAAAAATGTATTGTAGAGAATGTGGGGAACAAATAACTAATGAAAAGGCAGTAATATGCATTAAATGTGCGACAAATAAAGGACAAGGTGAAAAATTCTGTCCTGACTGTGGGGTAGAGGTAAAGAATAAAGGCGCAGAGGTCTGCTTAAATTGTGGGATAAGATTAAAAGGATCAATGAACAACTTCACAAATCAAATAAAGAACGCTACAAATAATAGTAGTTCTACTAATAACAATAATAAAATAGTAGCAGGACTATTATCCATATTCTTAGGGGCAATGGGGATACATAGATTCTATCTAGGATATAAAGAAATAGGGTTTATGCAATTAGGCTTATTTGCAATAGCAATGTTATTCTTTGAACCAGTACTTCTGGGATGCTGGATATGGGCTATAATTGATGCAATACAAATATTTACAGGTAAGTTACCTAATTCTAATGGTACTGAATTAGTATAGTACAAGCAATTATATATAAATAATACGAAGTCTTAATCTATTTAAATATAGATTAAGACTTTATTTTTTTTTCTACGAGATAGATACTAGATAATTAAATACAATTGTAAAAAAAGAATAACTAGGGTAGAAATAAGCAAAGCTAGAAAGTAAGGGCACAAAAATGCACAAGTGAAGAAAAAAGCTCAATAAACAGGCTAAACGATTGAAATCCAATAGGATAAGAACTAAATACAATTCAAAAGTAGAGGGGAAAAATAAACTGTAGGATATAGATTAATTGATATAAATAGATGTAGGGAAGAATATAGGTTGAAATTAAATAAGAAAATACAATCGGGAGTAAATAGTACAAATCATAAGTATATAAAAGTTGCACCAAAATTACAAATAAACAAGTAAATGTAATAAATAAAATAAATATACAATTAATTTGAATATAAATACATAAAAACATATAAATGGAACCAAGGAAGTCCTATAGTGAATAGATAAAGAAATTTTTAGGCAAGTAACTCTAGCAAGGATATATATAGTTAAAAATACAAATTAAGTAAGGTTGAAGTTGAGACGGAATATATGTCAATTTGTTCAGACGAGGTCTGGATGATTTGATAGAAGCTATAATAAATATTATTATAAGCATCATGATAGTAATAAATTATTCATAATCCCGTCAAGCCCATCAAAATAAATATAAGAAAAATAAATATAAGAAATATAAG
Organism: Clostridium gasigenes; assembly: GCF_900104115.1. Classification (GTDB taxonomy): domain Bacteria; phylum Bacillota; class Clostridia; order Clostridiales; family Clostridiaceae; genus Clostridium; species Clostridium gasigenes. Next base: position 27,629 of record NZ_FNJM01000014.1, on the reverse strand, counting down.
AAATATAAGAAATATAAATATAAGAAATAATTAACGGGCTTGAGGGGCACAAGATAAAAAAGGAGAGGATATATATGATCAAAAGAAAAGAAATATTAGTAAAGGTAAGAGTGGTAGCTGAGAATAGAGGGATTGTAGATAACTTGCTAAATTTCAATAATAGAAATATGAGTAAGGTGAATATTAATTCTTGTAAAGAAGTAGGACAAGTAGTAGAAGTTGCTGTAAATATGATAGTAAATGGAGGATATGAAGAAGCTATTAAAGTTATAAGGAAGTTAAATACTTTTCTTACTAATAAAACGCTTAATTATAAGTATGGGTATTCAGAAATAATAACTACTCCATCAACTTATGAGGTGACTGTAAATGAATAAAAATGATGTTAGAAATATTTTGGGTAGAGATGGGTATAAGTGTACTGAAGATGGACAAATCGTAAATAATAAAAACTCGCCAGTTACGAATATTATAATTATTCCAAAGAGGCAAGTTAGATTTATTAGAAATGGGATGTATGAAATATATATTGTAGTATCAGTTGTTATTGATGGTGATAGGGAGGTTGATGATATTAAGTTATCAGCTTCAGAGGTATCTAATTTAAAATGGGTACCTTCCTACCTCGGTATGGATGCAATAATATATCCAGGTAAAGAAAAAGATTTTTTACTAATTATAAAGAAATTATTTAGATATGTAGAAACTATTGAACAATATAGCAATACAGGGTGGGTAAAGAGTGGGAATGGTGAATATGAATATTTAGATTATGATGGAGCAATCGGAGAAGAAACTATTGATGTTGAGATGGATGAGCATTTTAGAAATTATAAGATATCAAGAAAGGAATCAGATGTTTCATTAGCAACACAAAAAAGCTTGGATTTATTAAATGTAGTAGATGAAGGAATAGCTTACATATTATTAGGATTAGTTTATTTATGTCCACTTCTAGAGTTTATTGGGAAAATATTGAAGTTGCCAGAATTTGTTGTGTGGCTGTACGGGTTTACAGGAACTCGTAAAACTACAATAGGTAAGTTGTTTTTATCTCATTTCGGCAGTTTTGAAAATAGAGTTACAGCAAGTTTTAATGATACATATTCATCAATAGAATTGAAATCATATAAGTTAAAGGATTCATTAATGATACTTGATGATTTTTGTCCTCAACAAAGTCATAAGGAAACTCAAAATATTAATACTGTTGCTGAAAGAATTGTAAGAGCTTATGGAGATAGAACATCAAGAGGTAGGTTAACAGTTACGATGGAAAGTCAAACGCAGTTTATACCTAGGGGGATGACACTTATAACTGGAGAATCAATTGTACCAGGAAATTCAACAGTAGCAAGGTTATTACCAATAGAATTAAAGCAAGATAGTGTAAATTTAGAAGCATTAACTGAAGCACAACGAAATACTGAATTGTTATCAATTAGTATGAGAACGTATATCTTATGGATAAAGAAAGAAGTTAATAATAATTACGAGGAGTTCCTAGAAGCAATAAAAGCCAATTATTACTATTATTTAAATGAAATAAGAGAGAAGGCGATTATGACACATGGAAGAACTTATGAATCTTTTGCATGGTTGTTAGTTGGATTAGATATGATGTACCAATTCTACGTTGAGGTTGGAATAATTACAGCAGAAAAAGCTGATGAATCTATAGAACATGCAAAGTTAGAATTCTTAGAGCACATAAAAAACAAACATGAAAATTCTAAGGCAGATGATCCAGTTGAGTTATTCCTAGAAACTATAAAGGAATTAATAACAAGCAAGTCTGTAACAATGAAAAATCTAGAAACTGGTGAAGTGGTAGGAAATCAATATAAGTCTATTGATGGGTTTTATGATTCAGAATACTACTATTTTAATTCAAATAATATTTATGGGATCGTAAGAAGTAAGTTACAAAGAGCTGGTGTATATCTACAACTACCAATAAAAGGATTGCTTAAAGCACTTGCAGATAGAAGGGTAATTAAGGTAGAAGATAAAAATAATTTACCTAAAAAGACTATAAGAAATGATGATGGAAGTAATTCAAGACCAAGAATGTTACATATAAAAAAAGAATATTTAGATTAAAGGAGGAATATTTTTGTGAGAAATGAGACGAAAAGGAATTATTTTGAAAAAACTAAAAATGGTGAATGTATTAAGCTAGAGAAAAATAATAAGACTTACAAAATAGGAGATATTACAGCACTTGTACCATTTAAAGAGGTAACTAGCGAGGAATTGCTACCTCTTAGGTACGTTATAGATTTAGAGGTGTATGATTTACCTAAAAAAGAAAAAATCGATGAAAATTTAGAAGAACTCAAATCTTATGTAGAGACTTTAAAGGTAAAACCTAAAATGATTTATATAGAGGCTTATTATTTTAGAGTAGTTTGGAGGAATAATGCAAAAGAAATAATTTGGACAGCCGTAGATCTTAAAAAAATATTTAAGGAGTTTAAAAAATACATATGTAAAATTGGGATTGAAGGAATGAAACTTGATGAAAGATTTACGTTAGATAATGGTAATATTAATGAAAAGGATGTAGAGGTAAATGCGAAATATGAATTTAATATTAATGATTTTAATAATGAAACTAAAGAGGTAACGGTAATAGATTTTATTGAAGAAATAAGTTATAAAGGATGGCGTTCAAATGATTAATAAGGAGTTTTATTTATATAAGGATAAGGTAAATAAAATTAAAAGAAAAGAAAGTAATATAATGTTAATTTATATGATTATGTTTACTGATACATGTCATAGGTGGACAGGTGACTATGAGCAGTTGGTAAGTCAATTACTTGTATGTCAAAAAAGAATTGGATTAATTCCAAAATGGAAGGATTGGCACAATGATGAGAGGATGTTTATTAATACTCTAAAACAAATTAAAGGGAATTTAGAAATTAGAGGCATCAGGATTTTTACAAGTAATAAGAATGGAAAAACATACATAACAGTCAGTAAAAATATTGATGATAATTTTTCATATTATTTTTTAAATGAGAGCTATATGGAGAACTTGTTTGTTGAATAGCCTATAAGATAGTAAACATAATAGAATAAGAAATTTTAAATGTTTAAGATATTAATTACGCTATTAAAATAATAGAATAGCGTAATTAACGAGTTTAATAAGTAAGCAGAGTGAGATTTCAGAAAGGTTTAGAGCTAAAATACATACTGAAAAAGGAGTAATGTTAAGATGAATGATTTAAATAAATTAAGTAATAAGAGAATAGGATTATATATGAGGAAGGAAAAAAAATCAGAAAATTTTTCAACAGGTTATGGAAGATTGCAATGGTTAAGATGTGAACTTGGGGAACATAGAGGAGAGATTGAGTTATACATAGATGAATATGATAGTAGTAGTAAGCTTAAAGAATTAATTAATGATATAAGAAGTGAAAAGATAGAAGTGCTTATGATATGGTCGGTTAATGACATTGAAGAATTTATATTTCCAAGTATAGCAGTAGGTTGTTATTTGAGGCAGATTTCAATAATAAGTTTTTGTGAATCATTAACAGGACTTAATAAGGTAGTAGCTAAGTATAGTAGGGCTTTTTAATGGAAAATATTAAATAGCTAATTAAGGCGGTGATTTAAAATGGACAAGTCAAAAAAGGTTGATGAAATTCTTAATATACTGTCAAAGGTAATATTAGAGTACATTAAAGAAGATAAAGTACATAGTAATTATAAAAAGTAATTAAAGATAATATTTAAACTGGTATGGCTAATAGCCATACCAGTGTAATAAACATAGGTTCAGATATATATTATAAATAAGATGAATAAAGGGAGCTGTTAATATGATAAACAATGCTAGAATACTTAAGGAAAATGTACTAATAAACTTGAATTATGATGTAAAAAGGTTAGAAGTGTGGAAAGAAGAAGAGGGTATTATATATAGGTATCATACAATAATAATACCAATGGATGCAATAGGAGATGAGATAGATTTAAATGCAATAGATAAAGAGTTTTTTGATGGAGTTCATACTACTAAGATATCAAAAACCGAAGTTTCACTATTCTTTTCGCAGTCGGTTTCAAACCATGTAGTTACGATAAAAGAAATGTATAAAGAAATAAATAATACAGTGAGGGATATAAGTACTATATTAGATAAATTTAATATAAATGATTATAGGTTAATATGTGATTTTTATTCTGAAATAGAGTAGTAGGATTAATAAGTTAATGATAATTTATAATGCAAATATGATTTTTTTAGAAGCTATAAAAGAGAATTCTAAGATTAATTTCTTGGAATTCTTAAAAAAGAATATATTATTTTAACATATGGAGGTAACAACAATGGATGAAATAAAAAAAATGGCAATTTATACCAGGGTATCTACAATTGAGCAGGCTGAAGAGGGTTACAGTATAGATGAACAACAAAGGTTACTAAATGAATACTGCAAAAAGATGGGATATGAAGTTTATAAGTGTTATTCGGATAGAGGTATAAGTGGTAAAAATATTAAGAGTAGACCTGCATTAAAAGAGTTGTTAAAGGATGCAGAAGATAAAAAGTTTACAAATGTAATTTCATGGAAAATTAACCGTGTAAGTAGAAAACTATCAGATGTTTTAAAGATAGTTGATATATTAGAGCAGAATAATATAACTTTCAAGTCATATTCAGAGCCATTTGAAACTGATACACCAGCAGGAAAAATGCAATTCCAAATGATGGCATTAATAGGAGAATTTGAGAGAAGTACGATTTCGCAGAATATAAAAATGGGTATGTGTGCTAAGGCAAAATCTGGAAATTGGTGTGGAGGAAGAGTTTTAGGCTATGATTTAATGGTAGTAGAGGGATTAGAAGGAGCTAAAAGAAGAAAAACTAAACTGACTATTAATGAAAAAGAATCAGAAACAGTAAGATTTATCTTTAATGAATACTATAAAGGTAAGGGATATAAGGCTATTACTAATCAGATAAATAAGTTAGAGTATAAAACTAAACTAGGGAATAACTTCTCAGTGGGTTCAATAAGAGATATACTTACTAATCCTGTTTATATAGGAAAAGTTAGATATAATGTTAGACAGAATTGGTCTGAGAAAAGAAGAAGAAACATAAACCCTAATCCAATAATAGTAGATGGACTACATAAAGGTATAATTGATATTGATATATGGGATAAAGTTCAAGATTTACTTGAATCAAAGAAGGGTAAGCCATCAAGAATATATGATGGTGAATATCCACTAACAGGAATATTAAGATGTCCTAAGTGTGGAGCTGGAATGGTAATATCAAGAACTACTAATACATTAGTGGACGGAACTAAGAAGAGAATAGTTTACTATGCATGTGGTAATTGGAAAAATAAAGGTATAGCAGTATGTAACAGTAATACAATAAGAGTAGATAAAGCTAATGAATATGTGTTTAATAAGCTTTCAGAACTGTTATCTAATGAAAAAATGGTCAAAAGTATAGTAAGTAATGTTAATAAAGAAAGAGTTAATAAAGTAAATCCATCTAAGAAAGAGTTGCAACAGATTGACAAGGAGCTAGAAAAGCTAGATAAAAAAAGAAGCAAGATTTTTGAAGCATACGAAGATGAAATATTAACTAAGGAAGAGTTTCAATCTAGAAAGCAAGAGTTAGATGAAAGATCAAAGAAGCTTCAAGAAGAGAAAGCACCATTATTAGTTACTTTATCAGATGATGTCAGTGAAGCAATACCCTATGACTTTATTAAAAGCATATTAGAGAATTTTAGTAAAGTCTTAACAGGAAATGTATCAAGGGAACAACAGAAGAAATTGTTACATATGATAATTTCAGAAATAACAATTAATGAACTAAGGGAAATTGATTCAATAAAACTTAATATAAATGATAGCTTAGTTGACTATCTAAGCAAGGAAGAAGGAGTATCTTTAATGGGTACTCCTTCTTCTTTTGCATTAAGAAATATTGGGATAAATACATTGAATTTAGATATTGCTATATAAAAAATGCAAAAGATTGTTGGATTTGATATAATAATGTATACTAAAAGTAAAAATATATAATAACACCTAAGGAGGAATTATGGAGAATATTTCTAAATATGATATAAATGGATTATTATTTAAAATGCCCTTATATGAAAAGTTAAATATAGGTATTACAAAAATACAGAAGATTGGTAGAAGTGAAACTAGATTTGAAAATTTTATGGAGTATGAGGAAGAAATTTATGAAGAAAAATATCCAAAAGATTTTGATGAAATTATAGATTTTTTATTATATGAAGATGATATATATGGGTATTGTAATAAGTGTAAAAAGGAAAATTCGTTAAAGTCAGTAAAGATAAACGTAGATGAAAGATTATTAGAAAGAACTTTACATGGACAATATGGCGATGATTTTGATGATTATGATGATTATAGGGCAATGTTTAAATTAAATGATAGAATAGATATCTTACTAAAAAAACACGAGTATTTTACTAAATCAGTAAATTGCTCACATAAGGGTAATCATAAGCAAATATTTATATATAAGTTAGAGCTTCAATATGGGGAAAATGAGGAAAAAAAATTAATATTACAGAAAATAGGACAAGACCCATCTAATATTGAGTTTCATAACCATAATATTAGAGATAAATACAGCAAATATAAAAATTATAAAAATATTAAATCAGATTTGAATAAAGCAGTAATATCTTATGAAAACAATTTTGCTGTTGGAGGATTTTTATATTTAAGAAGGGTTTTAGAAAAAATAGTTGATTATAAATATGAAGAAGTAAAATGTAATATAAATGTTGATAACCAAGCTAGGTATGAAGAAAAAAAAGTTAAATTCATAGAAAAGATAGATATATTAAAAGCTGAATTACCAGAACATTTAACTGAAAATACATATATTTATAGTATTTTAAGTGCTGGTGTGCATAGTTTGACAGAAGAAGAGTGCTCAGAATATTTCTCTGTTGTGGAAAAGTCTGTATACTTTATTCTTGATGAGCTATTACAGCTACAAAAAAGAAATAAATTAAATAAAAAAATACAAAAAGATTTAAACATAATTAATTCTAAGATAAAAAAGTAGTAGTTACTAAAATTGGATAAGGTATGTTTAATTTACTATAATGAGTTGAGGGGTAATTATAGATAAATTATATATTGAATATTATAATAAAGGTATTAATTTTATCCTAGAGATAAATTAGAATTTATTAAAGAAGGAGGTTATATAGTTGAAAAAAACAAATATGAATATTAGAATCGACTTTTTTCAAAGCGATTTAATTCAAGCGATAGGTGCTGGTATCTATGAGATTAGTATATACAAAAATAACCAATCTAAGGTTCTTTATATAGGTGAATCAGTTTTTGTTTTAGTACGATGTGCATCACATTTATATGAGTTAAATAAGAAGCCAGAATATTTTGGCTTTACAGAAGAAACAATCGGAGACTCAAGTGTAACATTGAAATTTAGGTTACTTGAAAAAGAGGATAAGAAAGACTTACGAAAAAAACGAGAAACGGAGTTAATCAAAGACAAAAAACCATTGAGCCAAAGTGGAATTAGTGATTACCAAAAAAGCGTAGAAGATAAAATTTTAGAACTTACAAGTTTTTTAAATTAAAATACTTGAAAATAAAAAGAAAATGATAACATTAATAAAATAAGCAACAAAGATAAATTACATTGTAACTAATAGATAAACATAATATAAAAACCTCACTTAATACTGATACGGAGAACCTTATCATAAATAAATGAGGTTTATAGCCTTAGGTATTGATATGACTTGCCTAGGGGTATTTTTATAAGTAATAATATTAAGTAAAAGACAAATAGGAATTTATCAACTAGTTTAAATCCACTATTGCTTAAAAGCTAATTCTATGATACTATGTGTAATAATTAAATAATATGATGCTTATTCTTATCCCCGGGTAAGAATGTTAAAAAGCACTGAGTGTTATTCCATTAGGGCCTTTTTAAGGAGGAATAAGACTCAGTGCTTTTGTGTTTATTAGGGGAATTTAAGTATTATATTAAAATCTAATATTTGATGTAGATGGAGGTAATTTAATGAATTGGAACATTAAAAAATTTAATCAATTTAAGGTTGAAGAAATATACAAAATTTTAGCATTAAGAAATAAAGTATTTATTGTAGAACAGGAGTGTGCATACCTTGACTGTGATGATAAAGATTTAAAATCATATCATCTATTTTCTGAAGAAAATGGAGAAGTAGTTGCATACCTAAGAATTTTGGAGAAGGGAGTTTCTTACGATGAAATATCAATAGGAAGAGTAGCCGTAAAAAAAGATTATCGTGGTAAAGGAATTTCAAGAGAGATGATGTTAAAAGCTATTGAGTTTATAGAAAACAATTTAAAAGAAGAAACTATTAAAATTCAAGCACAAGTATATTTACTAAATTTTTATAGTAGTCTTGGCTTTAAAGCAGTTTCAGAAGAATATCTAGAGGATAATATTCCACATATAGATATGATATATAAAAAATAAATGATGTAATCAAATATAGCTACTATCAATTTATCACAATATAGTAATCTTTTTGTATTAAGGAGGGCAATATTATAACTAAAGAGTATAATTATTTACCAGAAGAATCAAAAAAATAAGAAATGAGGTGTTTGTTAAAAGACAACTTAACTATTGAAATTTCAAGCATCAATATAGCAAATATTTTATTTGGATTAGTTGTAGTTGGTATTGAAGGGGGATATATTATTATGTATCGTTTTGAATGGAAAATAAGTAAAGGTGCTCTTATAGCCAATATATGAATAGCAATCCTTAGAACATTTATTTTGTTTTAGGGTTATTAGATGAAATTAATTGAAGATTAATTAAGAAAAAGTGCTACTATTTGCAGGATGGGGCACTTTTTTCTTTGCTTTTAACTTCTATACCAAGACCAAGGAATTTAATCTTAATTTTTAAATGATGTATAAAAAGATTATGTTTTAGAATTATGCCATAATTATGAAGAATATATACACAAGAATAGAATGGAAAAACCTCACTTGGAGTAGTTACGGAGAACTGTATCAATTACAAGTGCGGTTTTTACTTAAATTAGATATGTATTATTTTATAAAGGAAAGTATTATTATATTTATAAAAATTATTTAAATAATATTAGTAGTTTTATAAGAAAAACCGATGTAAATAGTTATTTTATTTACATCGGGTACATAAGGAAGTCAGGATTATATGTACTTAGAAGGAGTTATGAAATTTGAATGTAGTAGATTAGCTGGTATTAAAAAAATCTGGAGCGTACCAATAAAACTCACGATGTTAGAGAGAAAGCTTATATAATCACTTTTTATGATGGATATTAGGGTAATTTAATTAAATAATATTTATAATGATATAATATAGATAGGAGTTGATAATATGGATAAAAAAATGATATCTTTATTAAATCAATTATTAGAAGTACGAAGAACACACAGATTTTAAAAGTGATAAGATTGAAAGAAAAGTAGATTCAGTTGTGGAGAATTGGTAACGATAAAAGTGTACTGAAGGGGATGTAATATGAATGATAATTTTTATAGACCGGTAACAGATCAACTGGAAATAAGATTTAAAGAAAGTGAAGAGAAAGCAAAATGGGCTGCAGAGTTAGTTATTGCGAATAAAGAACTTGCCTTTCAAAGTAGGGAGAAGGCGGACAGGGCAGCAGAGTTAATAATAGCTAATAAGGAGCTTGCTTTCCAAAGAGGAGAGAAAGCAGAGAGGGCAGCAGAGTTGATAATTGCGAATAAAGAACTTGTCTTTCAAAGTAGAGAAAAAGCAGATAGGGCAGCAGAGTTAATCATAGCTAACAAGGAGCTTGCTTTCCAAAGTGGAGAGAAAGCAGACCGGGCTGCAGAGTTAATCATAGCTAATAAAGAGCTTGCCTTTCAAAGCGGGGAAAAAGCAGAGAGGGCGGCGGAGTTAATCATAGCTAATAAAGAGCTTGCCTTTCAAAGTGGAGAGAAAGCAGATAGGGCAGCAGAGTTGATCATAGCTAATAAAGAGCTTGCATTTCAAAGCGGAGAGAAAGCA
>NZ_FNJM01000014.1:0-17312 GCF_900104115.1 Clostridium gasigenes | reverse complement strand
GATTAAAGAACTCGCCTTTGAAAGCAGAGAAAAAGCAGATAGAGCAGCAGAGTTAATCATAGCTAATCATAGCTAATAAAGAGCTTGCCTTTCAACGCAATGAGAAAGCGGATAGGGCAGCCGAACTAATTATCGCTAATAAAGAGTTAATTATTGCTAATAAGGAGTTAATCATTGCTAATAAAGCACAAGGAGAATTCCTTGTTAATATCTCTCATGAACTTAAAACGCCACTAAATGTTATATTTGCAACTGCCCAGTTATTTAGTATGTATTGCAATAGTGGTTCACTGGACGAGAATAAGGATTCAATTATTAAGTATATAAACTCAATTAAACAAAACTCATATAGATTATCTAAACTTATTAATAATATAGTTGATACATCAAAAATTGAAGCAGGATTCTTTGAAATGAATTTATCAAACAAAAATATAGTCGAAGTTATAGAAAAAATAGTGATGTCTGTAGTTGATTTTACTCAAAGTAAAGGGTTAAATATTATTTTTGATACGGATAAAGAAGAAAAAATAATTGCTTGTGACCCTGAAAATATAGAGAGAATAATATTAAATCTTATATCAAATGCCATAAAATTTTCAAATGAAGGCAATGAAATATTTGTAGATGTTAAGGATAAGAATGAATTTGTTGAAATATCAGTAAAAGATAATGGTATTGGAATTGAAGAAAAGAACTTGGATATGATATTTGATAGATTTAAGCAGGTAGACAAATCATTATCAAGAAAGACAGAAGGTGCAGGCGTTGGATTAAGTTTAGTTAAATCGATTGTAGAATTACATGGTGGAACTATATATGCTGAAAGTGAATTTGGCAAAGGAAGTAAATTTACAGTCAAAATTCCTTCAGGAAAGGTACTTAATCAGAATATAAGCTATAGTGGCAACGTGAGAAGTGAAAATGAAAATGTAAAAGTGGAACTTTCAGATATTTACTCGTAAATTTTTTATAAAAAAGTAATAGTAATTCTACTGTTTTTCTATAATCTCACTGTATCATGGTCTCTGTAGCAATGGAAGAAAAACAACAATCGTAATGCAATAGGGGGGGAGGTCACAATAAAAGGTACCCTTCTCTTAGATGCAGATTTTATTCTTTCTATACCTATAATATTTATATCAGATCCACACTCGTCAAATATCAGCTTAGAAAATTTTACTTTATCAGATTCTATAATAAATATATTTCTAAAGTCTTCAGTATATGTAATAGCCTTTTCGCTCACTTTCTTTACATATTTATTACTAGAAAGTATTTCAATTTCTTTATTGTTAAAAAGTTTTCCGCTCATAGTCAGCACCCCTAATGTTGTTTACCTTATTGTACACAAAAATACCCTATAGGTAGACTTTTTTTTACTGACTATGCTATAGGGTACATTTTAATATTTTAATATATGGGTTTTTAATTATAAACTAGATTTAATATACTAAATTAAAAAATTCTATTGACCCTAGAGTATACTCTAGGGTTTATACTTTAATTAAGGTAACAATAATTAGAGGTAATTGCAGAGTGTAATTTTCGAATCAGTTTGAGTTATCCATAAATAAAAACAACTAATAAGGAGAGTGACAGAGAGTGAAAACAACTATTATCCTTGCTCATCCCTGGCATGGGAGCTTTAATAAAGCTATAATGGACACAACGGTGGAGCAGTTTAAAAAAATGAAAAAGGAATATCAGATCATTGATTTAAATAAGGAAAATTTTGACCCAGTGCTTAGAGAGGAGGAGCTTTCCTTGTATTCAAAAGGGGAGTTTAAAGATGATTTGGTAAAAAAGTATCAGATGATGTTAAAAGATTCTGACGAATTAGTTTTTATTTTCCCTATATGGTGGTTTGATTTACCAGCTATTCTAAAGGGGTTTATTGATAAAGTAATGTTGAAGAATTATGCTTATATTGAGGGTAAATATGGATTAAAGGGTCTGTTAACTAATATTAAAGTTACTACAGTTATAACAACCTCAGAGGTACCGACTTGGTATCTAAAATACTTAGTAGGAAATCCAATAAAACGTTCTTTTATTCAAGGTACATTGAAGGGGATTGGAATTAAAAATGTTAAGTGGTTAAATAGTAGTTATACAACCAGTGGGACAGATAAAAGGAAAAAAAGTTTTTTAAATAAAGTATTGGTTCGTTTTTCTGCATAATATGGAAGTACTAAAATAGCTGGAAATAAAACTCAAACAAATAATAGGGAGATAAATATGAAATCTTATAAGATTGGTGAACTTGCAAATATTTTAAAAATAAAAATTGATACAATAAGGTACTATGAAAAAATTGGATTGATACCAAAGCCTAAAAGGATGGAAAATGAATACAGAGTGTATTCAGAAAAATATGTTGAGATAATTCAGTTCATAATATTATGTAAAAATAATGGATTTACCCTAAAAGAGATTAGTAAAATTATAAATCTTCTATCTCTAGGTGATGCTAATAATAAAGAACTCAAAACTATAGTTAGTGATAAAATAGATACAATTGATATTAAAATAAAGGAGTTAAATTTTTTAAAAAAGCAACTAAATGAAGTTGTTAAAAATTGTGACTCAATGGATTGTACAACAATGAATTTCTTATAAAATGTTGTAATAGTGTTAGAATGTGAAAAGCAACCATATTAGTAACCCTATATGATAATTTAAGTGGGGGAGAAGGACTATCTGTAATGGGTACTCCTTCTTATTTTACGTTAAAGAATATTGGGTTAAATATTTTGAATTTAGAGGTAATGAGACAAATATAAATTGTAGTAAATGTGTTAAAATTAAATATAATAATAAATGGAGGAATGTAAATGAATGAAGAATATATAACGTTAAAAGGATGTAGGGAAAATAATTTAAAAAATGTTTCATTAAAGATACCAAAGAGAAAGATTACAATATTTACAGGGGTATCTGGTTCAGGTAAGTCATCTATTGTTTTTGAGACTGTAGCAAAGGAAGCTCAACGGCAGTTAAATGAAACCTTTAGTGCGTTCATAAGAAATTTTCTGCCTAAGTATGGTAGTGTTAAGGCCGATTGTATTGAAAATTTATCAACACCAATAATTATTAACCAAAAAAGAATTGGTGGAAACTCTAGATCAACTTTAGGAACAATAACTGATATTAATTCATTTCTTAGAGCTTTATACTCAAGATGTGGAAGTCCATATATAGGAAAAGCTAATATGTTTTCTTTTAATGATGTAAATGGTATGTGTCCAGAGTGTGAAGGCCTTGGGAAAAAACTAACAGTAGATATGGATATGATTCTTGATAAAAGTAAGTCTTTAAATGAAGGAGCTATATTGCTCTCAGGGTTTGGGGTTGGTTCTTGGCATTGGAAACTATTCACTGAATCAGGTTTTTTTGATAATGATAAAAAGGTTTGTAACTATTCGAAAGAAGAGTTACATAAATTTTTATATGGAGAGGCGGAAAAAATAAAGATAGATGAAGTTGGTACTATGAACTTAACTTATGAAGGATTAATAGTTAAATTTAATAGACTATACTTAAAGAAAGAGGGAGAAACATCAGAAGCTTCTAAGAAAAAATTAAGTAAGTTGCTTACTGGAGGTGAATGTCCATTATGTGAAGGAAAACGACTTAATCAAGCAGTATATGAGTGTTTAATTAATGGCTATAATATTGCAGATCTGACTAGTATGCAACTTGATGAACTTGTAAATGTTATATCAGAAATTAATGAGCAGGAAGCTGTACCTTTAGTTAAAGGTATAATAGAAAAGTTAAATAATATTATAGATATAGGTCTTGGATATTTAACTTTAGAAAGAGAAACATCTTCTCTTTCAGGTGGAGAATCTCAACGTATTAAGATGGTAAAGCATTTAAATAGTAACCTTGTAGATTTGATGTATATATTTGATGAGCCAAGTATAGGACTTCATCCAAGCGATGTTCATAAGTTAAATAACCTTTTAATGAAGCTACGGGATAAACGTAATACAGTAATAGTAGTAGAGCATGATCCTGATGTAATTAAAATTGCAGATTATATTGTAGATGTAGGACCACGTGCAGGGGTTAACGGTGGGAACATTGTATATCATGGAAGTTATATAGGCCTATTAACATCGGGGACACTTACAGGTAATGCTTTAAATAATAGTCTTTCAATAAATGAAAATCCAAGGAGTCATAAAGGATATTTAGAAGTTACTAATTGTACTAAAAATAACTTGAAAAATATTTCGGTTTCAATTCCAAAAGATGTGTTAACGGTAGTAACTGGTGTTGCAGGTTCTGGTAAGAGTACACTTATGAAGTATGAATTCTTAAAACAAAATAAAGATGCAGTATTAATAGACCAAAGTCAAATTGGTGCAAACTCAAGGTCAAACCTAGCAACTTATAGTGCAATTATGGATAATATAAGAAAAGCTTTTGCTAAAGCTAATGAAGTTAATCCATCGTTATTTAGCTATAATTCAGAAGGGGCATGTGAGAACTGTAATGGAACTGGAGTTATAGAAACAAACCTTGCTTTTATGGAAAATGTAAAAAGTACTTGTGAGATATGCGAAGGTAAGAGATTTAAAAAAGAAGTTTTAGAATACAAATTCCAAGAAAAAAATATAATAGATATTCTTGATATGACAGTTTCAGAATCAATAGAATTTTTTAAATTAAAGTCAATAAAGACTAAGCTAGAGAGCCTAAATGAAATGGGAATTGGATATTTAACATTAGGTCAAACCCTTGATACTTTATCAGGTGGAGAATGTCAAAGATTAAAGCTTGCAAGTGAGTTACATAAGGAAAGTTCAGTATATATAATGGATGAGCCTACTACAGGTCTTCATATGGCTGATATTGAAAAGTTTATTAATATAGTTCATAACATTGTAAATAACGGGAATACAGTAATAATAATTGAACATAATATAGAAGTGATTAAAAATGCTGATTGGATTATTGATATTGGTCCAGGTGGTGGAACACATGGTGGAGAAATAGTATTTGAGGGAACGCCTGTAGAATTACGTAAATGTGGAAAATCATTGACGGCTAAATATATTTAGGTAATTGAAATATTTAGAGATGCCTTAGTTCAAATTAATAATATAAAAAAGCAAACATAATGATTAGGAAAATACAAAAAAATATAAAAGAATTGATAAAATACGAATGATATGATAAAATGTGGTTATAATATTCGGAAAAAAAGAAGGGGGCCTTTTAATATGGAAAAGTTTTTTAAATTAAAAGAGAACGGAACGGATGTAAAAACCGAAATGGTTGCGGGGTTAACAACCTTTTTAACAATGGCATATATATTGTTCGTAAATCCAATGATTTTATCTGCAACGGGAATGGATAAAGGAGCTGTATTTGTTGCAACTATAATAGCAGCAGTTATAGGTACTTTAGTTATGGGGTTAGTTGCTAATGTTCCTTTCGCACAAGCACCAGGGATGGGATTAAATGCATTTTTCACATTTACAGTAGTTTTTGGGTTAGGATTTACTTGGCAACAAGGGTTAGCAATGGTTTTTATTTGCGGGATTATAAATATAATAATAACAACTACAAAAATTAGAAAAATGATAATAAAAGCTATACCAGAATCTCTTCAATATGCTATTTCAGGGGGCATAGGTTTATTTATAGCTTATATTGGAATTAAGCAAGCTCGGTTTTTATCATTTACAGGAGAAGGGGTTAATAAGGTTTTTTCCGCAGGAGAATCTACTGGATATAGTGATATAATACCTTCTTTAACTAATTTTAAAGATCCGGTATCTCAATTAGCATTAATAGGTTTATTAATAACAATAGTCCTTATGCTTTTAAAGCTTAAAAGTGCTATTCTTGTAGGTATTATTTCAACCACAGCAATAGGTATATTTACAGGAGTTACACAAGTACCAGATTTTAGCGCAATAAGTTTTGCGGTACCTAGTATTGCTCCAACATTTTTTAAATTAGATTTTGCAGGATTGTTTAGTGATCCATCTAAATTCTTCTTAGTATTTACAACAATTTTTGCTTTTTCATTATCAGATACATTTGATAGTATTGGAACTTTTTTAGGAACTGGAAGAAAAGCAGGAATTTTTGATTCTAATGATGAAAAGTTATTTTCAGAAGGAAATACTTTTTCATCAAAATTAGAAAGAGCTTTATTTGCAGATGCTACAGCAACTTCAATAGGAGCATTGCTTGGAACAAGTAATACTACTACTTATGTTGAAAGTGCATCAGGAATAAGCGAGGGTGGAAGAACAGGGTTAACATCAGTTACTGTTGCAGGTTTATTCTTAGTATCTTTATTTTTATCTCCTATAATGGGAATGGTGCCAGCGGCAGCAACTGCACCAGCTTTAATAGTTGTTGGAGTGCTAATGATGGAGTCATTTAGCAAGATAGATTGGAGCACGTTTGAAGTGGCAATGCCAGCTTTCTTTATAGTAACATTTATGCCATTTACTTATAGCATTTCAAATGGTGTAGCAGCAGGATTTATATGTTACTGTATTGCTAAAATAACAAAGAGAGAGACTAAAGATGTTCATCCTATTATGTATATAGTAAGTGTATTATTTTTAATTAACTTCTTTATTAATGGGATAAAATAATTTGCAAATTGAAAGCAAAATAGGTTAAATTAAATATATTTTTTAGAGAAAGGCAAAGCCTTTCTCTTTTTCTGTTTATAGGTTTATAATATTAATATAATTTATTTAATATATTAGGCATTTGAAAAAATAAAAAATTAAGATGATATGTATATTTTTGAAGATGTATTAAAAAAAAGGAGGGAAAATATGTTTACGAGTGAGGAACTTTTAGTTATTAAAGATGCATTAAGAATTGCTGACGAAGAATATATAAAATTAATTGAAGAAAATAAAAATAGTAAAACTAGACTAGTTGCCTTCAATAGAAAACAAAAGAAGTTGTGGTTAGTTCAGAATAAATTAAAAAAGATTTTAGAATAGAAATAGAAAAATTAATTATATTTAAGTAGTTAAAAAAAGAGGGTGAATTGCATCCTCTTTTTTGTTTAAATTTAGATGGAAATTAATAATTTTTAAATAGGATGTAGGAGATGACTACAATGTAGGTGGATGAGAGAATGATGGCGAAAAAAATAGAAATATGACAAAATAAGACATAAAAATAAAAGAATATATGATACACTATTTTATAATAGGAATGTTAAAAAATTAACCATTATAAATAACATGTGTTGATAGAAAAATGACATTTGTTATTTTGAATATTATGCTAGATAGAAAAATTGTAACGTTTAATGAAAAGACAATTAAAGTTTTCAAGGGATTATAAAAGGATGAGGGGGGATGCTATATAAATATATTGTTAGAGCTTCAGATAAATATTTTTATGTGTTTATTACTTATTGTAACAATAGTTCATGCTTATTTTAAGTTAAATAGGAGTAGTAATATATTTAACTTATTTATTACTACAAAAATCATTATATTAGTTATGTTAATACTTGAAATTTTAAGCGTGATGTACAATAAAGTTGATTATCTAGATAGTATAGTAATTCATAAGGTTATAAATATTATAGGATTTTCACTAGCTCCTTTTCCGATATTACTAATTTACATTTTATTAAATAAGTGGATATATAAGAAAATTGATGGAAAAATATTAGGTTTATTATCCATACCATTATTAATTAATTTAATGTTTTCTTTATTAAGTTATAGATTTAATTATATATTTAAGATTACAATAGAAAATACATATTTAAGAGGACCTATGTTTTTAATATCCCCTTTAGTGAATTGCTTTTATTTTCTATTAACCCTAATATTTCTATGGGTCAATAGAAGGAAGATAAATAAGGAAGAATTAACTATATTTAAATTGGTAGTATTAATACCGTTTATATTAGGGGCTATACAGCTAAAATATGATATATATTTGACTATATGGAGCAGTTGGGGTATTTCAATTATTATAATGTATACTTTCATTTTAAATGATAATTCAAAAAAAGATTCATTAACTGGATTAGAAAATAGATTAGAATATTATATTTATATTGATAAGTTAAAGAAAAAAAACAATCTTAAATTAACAGCGATAAATATAGATTTAGATGGTATTAAATATATTAATGATAATTACGGTCATTATGAAGGCGACCAATCTATAAAGGTTTTTGCTACATTATTAAAGGATGTATTTGGGCAAAATATTAAAACTATTAGACTAGGTGGGGACGAGTTTATTATTCTAATAAAAGATGATAATGAATTTTTTATAAAAAAATTTATAAAAGACCTGGTTAATAAGTTAGAGGAATACAATGAAAATAGTGGTAAAGAATATAAAATCAAATTTAGTTATGGGATAGCAACTTATAATCCTAATAGAGAAAATATCGAAGACTTATTAAACCGTTCTGATGAGGCGATGTATCGGAATAAAAATAGTAAATCTTATTATAATGATAAGATATAGAAATAAGGAGTATCTGCATAGGATATTCCTATTTCTTTTGGCTTAAAAAATATTTTGAATAAAATATTATATATAACTACTTTATTCAAATTTAAAAATACCAATACTATTTAAGAAATTTTTATCTATAAGTGATGTTCCTGGTAAATTGGTATCCTTCCTATAATTTTCTACTGCTATTTCAAGAGAGTAGTTATAAATACCATCAGGCTTTTCTTTAAAATATCCTAAGGATTGAAGCCGTCTTTGAACTTCATACACATCTGTTCCTTTATCATTACGGCTGATGTCCCTGACATAGCTAGAAAAAAGCCAACTTGGGCCACTAGATATAATAACGGGAGTACCATAATCAACTAATGAGTAAAGTTCCTGGGCATTATTATTAAACATTCTTATACACCCGCTAGATGCCATAGAACCTATTGAATTAGGATTGCTAGTGCCATGAATACCATAAGTGTCCCAAGGTGCGTTTAAACCAAGCCAGTAACCACCAAAGGGACCATTCATAAGAGCTTTACTAGAAATTTTCCAGTTACCAATTGGAGAAGGAGTATCTTTCTTTCCAATTGCAACAGGATAGGATTTTTTTACTTCTTTAGTTTCTGAATCTAATAGAGATAGATTTAATTGATTAACATCTATAAAAATAATATATCTATTATTTAAACTTTCCTTATTAGCATTATATAATTCATAAGCTTTAACGCTAGAAAGAGGAAGCGATAAACTTAATAATAGTAAAATTAGTAATAAGTGAATGGATTTTTTCATTTAATCACCCTTTAAATTTTAATTATAAGGTATTTAAAAAATAACAAGTCAAATATGCCTTATATATATAAGCATTAGGAAATATAACGAAAAATATACAAAAACAATTTAAATACAAAAAAACCAATTACAATAATGTAATTGGTTTAACTATTTGGTTGCGGGGATAGGACTTGAACCTATGACCTTTGGGTTATGAGCCCAACGAGCTGCCAACTGCTCCACCCCGCGATATTATTAGCTTGATATTTAATATCTCTGCTACAATTAATATTATATGTCATTAATAGAAAATCGTCAATGGTAATTAAATGGGAAAAATATATTAAAATTTTTAATTTTGATATATAATATAGATTATAAAAATAAATAGAATATAATGTAGATAACTAAATATAGGTTAGAGGTGAAATAATGGCAAAGATTAATAGCAAAAATAATGATTTATTACATAATTCCAAGCTTACAACTACACCAAAGGTGTATGCTATTTTATTACATTTAGTAAATGATAATAGGGAAGATTTGGCTCAAATTGTTAAGCGAGTAGATTACTTAATACTTTATACAACTAGATGTATAGCTCTTAAAGATTTTAAAGAAGCAAAAGAAGCTATTGAAAAAGCTGGAGAGAGAATACAATTTCTTAAAAAAGAAGGTGTAGAAATAGATTATTTAGAGTACTTATATGAAGGCACTAAAAAAAAGTTGAAATAAGATAAGGAATCTAAATAAATGTTATAAAAATAACTAAATAAAAGACGAGAAGTAATAAATTACTTCTCGTCTTTACTATTTAAAGATATTATCTTTTTCTTTTGTTAGCAACTTCTATATTAACTTTTCTATTGTGTAATCTTTGTCCTATACATGTATCCATAACTTTAGATTGGATATCAGGAGTAACATTTACAAAAGCAAAGTTTTCTAATATATCTATATCTCCAACAGCTGTTGGTTTAACGTTAGCTGTTTCTTGAATGAAGCTTACAAGTCCCTTTGGAGTTAATCCATCTCTTCTACCAACTGATATGAACAGACGAACATCTTCACCCTTAGGAGAATCTAAAGCGTTATCTGAATATCCACTAGCCATATCAGATTTGAATTGGCTCTTTATAAGAGCAGCAATTATATCAACTGAGTCAAATTTTTCGTTTAATTCAGTTGCAACAGCTACGAATTTTTCGAAATCTTTCTTTTCTATTATTTGTTGAACTTCATCAATCATTGAGCTTGATTTAGTTGCAAATATTTCTTCAACAGTTGGAATAGCTTTTCTAGTTATTTCAGCCTTAGTAACATTTCTAATTTGCTTCAACATTGATTGCTCTCTTGGAGTAATTAGTGTATAAGCGATACCTTCCTTGTTAGCTCTACCAGTTCTTCCGATTCTGTGAACATATGATTCAACATCTTGAGGAAGATCGTAGTTTATAACATGAGTGATACCGTCAACATCAATACCTCTAGCAGCAACATCTGTAGCAACTAAGAAGTTTAATCCGCCTTCTTTAAATTTGTTTAAAGTTCTGATTCTATGAGCTTGAGACATATCTCCGTGCATACCTTCAACTACATAGCCTCTACCTTGCATTCCAGAAACAACTTCATCAACGCCTCTTTTAGTCTTACAGAAGATTATAGAAGTAGTTGGGTTATCAAAATCTAAGATTCTGCAAAGTGCTTCGAATCTTGTTTTTCCATTAACTTCAAAGAAATGTTGAGAAATCTTTGAAACAGTTAATGAATTAGCTTTTATAGCTATATGCTTAGCATCTGGCTTCATGTAACGTGCAGCTAATCTTTTGATTTGTGCAGGCATAGTAGCTGAGAATAATAGTGTTTGTCTTTCTTTAGGAATACGACCGATTATATCTTCTAAATCGTCGATGAATCCCATGTTTAACATTTCATCAGCTTCGTCTAAAACTAAGAACTTAACTGTATCTAAAACAAGAGTTCCTCTTTTAATATGGTCTAAAACTCTACCTGGAGTTCCAACAACTATATTAACGTTTCTTTTTAGTTCTCTTATTTGGTGTTGCATTGGCTCTCCACCATATACAGGTAAGATGTTTAATCTATCATGCTTTGAAATTCTTTTAAGTTCTTCGCATACTTGTATAGCTAATTCTCTTGTTGGAGCTAATATAACAGCGTTAAGAACACTTTTATCTGTAATATTATTGATTATTCCACAACCAAAAGCTGCAGTTTTTCCTGTACCAGTTTGAGCTTGGCCTATAAGGTCAAATCCTGCTATGGCAACTGGAATAGCCTCTGCTTGTATGTCTGATGGTTTTTCAAAACCTAAGTCTGTTATAGATCTTAAAAGGGTTTCGCTTAAACCTAAGTCGCTAAATTTGATTTCATTCATTCAATAATTCCTCTTTCTTTTTCGCTTTTAAATAATTTACACTTATATAAGTTATAAGTGGAGAATTTAATTAGCTAATATTTTGTTTGTTTATTTTTACCGTTCTTTGTACTAACCTTTTTAGTATACACTACATCCCACAAATATGCCCTAACTATTTATTAACAATACAGAGTTATTTTGTATTTATTTCGTCTGTATAAGCTTTCATGCTAAATTACATTAAATAATATAGATATAATAACTCTATACTTCTATTATTGACTAAATTAATAAATTATATTAATTTAGATTTATGATTTCGTTTTTAATTTTTGGAAAATATGCTAAATGCAATATAGAATGGCATTGTTTATATATATTAAAAAGTATTTAAAGTCAAAATAAGATTTGTCGACGATTAAGAATTTAACCTATGTAGTAGACTCTCTATATATCTAAAGGATCTTTAGAAATAATGGTTAATTAGAATTGTGCCGGTTTAGGCTAATATATCTGCAATTTTAGAGCTATATTTACAACATCTAATAAAAAGATTAGATCTTAAAAGAAGCCCTCGTATAGAGACAGCTACGATACCTAAAACATTGATCCGATAGCAAAGTTTAGAGAAAAAGGCTCAAACATCTATGAAAAATTTCATTAAGATATTTATATATTCTTTTTCAATTACCTTATCTTTTCTTTAGTATTAGTCAATACATTATGGCACATAAAATCATTTAATTCAAACTATAATGAAAAAATATTTAAAAAAAGGTGTTGATAACGATTTTATTGTATTAAAATATAAGATTATGTAAAAAAATATCCTAGGGAGGTCAATTATGAAAGAGGTTTATGATTATATAGAAACACAAATTGGAAAAGTATATATTGTAATGAATGAAGTTGGAGTAATAAGAATAGAAGTAATAGAAAGTAAATGGCAAGAGTTTATAAAAAACAATTCTGATATTAATATAGATAAAGAATTTTGCACGGATGCAGTAAAGCAAATGGATGAATATTTTAAAGGAGAAAGAAAAGAATTTAATTTACCTATAGTAATAGAAGGTACTATATTTAGAAAAGAAGTTTGGAGAGCTTTAATGGAAATACCTTATGGAGAAACAAGGAGTTACAGTTATATAGCTAAAGAAATAAATAATGAAAAAGCTATAAGAGCTATTGGTCAAGCTAATAAATCAAATTCACTGCCTATTATAATACCTTGCCACAGAGTAATTGGGAAAAATAACAAATTAAGAGGTTACGCTGGAGATAATATTGATGTACAATTAAAGTTAATAGAGTTAGAAAAAACATATAAATAATTTTAAAAGGGGAAAAGAAATATGGGAACAAAAATTTTTTATTTTTCATCTACAGGTAACTCTTTATATGTAGCAAAACGGTTAAAGGAAAAAATAGAAAACTGTGAATTAGTATCAATACCAAAAGCTTATAATGAAAATATGTTTGATTATAATTGCGAAAAAGCAATTATAATTTTCCCATTGCATTGTTTTGGGCTTCCTATTATAGTAGAAAATTTTATTTCAAAATTAAAATTGAATAGGGATGCTTATGTTTTTGCCGTTCAAATAACAGGAGGGGGAAGCTCTCGCAATTCATTTATAGAAATAGATGAGGCATTAGGTAATAACAACCCAAAATTAAGTAACAAAATAGAAATAAAATATATTTCAAACTACATTAAGGCGGGTAAAAACCCTACAGCAGAGAGAGCTCAAGTAGCACTAGATAATAATGAATGGAAGGTTGATAAATTAATTCAACTTATTAAAGAGAAACAAGTAGATGAAATAAGTAAAAATAAAAATCCAGTCTATAGCACTTTCTATAAGATTTGGAGAGATAAATATAAAAATAAGGATAAAAAGTTTAATGTTAATGATGATTGTATTGGATGTAAGGTATGTGAAAAAATATGCCCTGTGAATAATATTGAACTCAAAGAGAATAAGCCTGTTTGGAAAGGAAACTGTACAGATTGTATGGCTTGTATAAATAACTGCCCTAGAAATGCTATTAATATAGGAAAATCTACTATTAAAAAGAATAGATATAAAAATCCTTATATAAAATTAGAAGAATTACTTTAAATATACCTAATATAAATACAATTAGGAATTGGATAATATTATAAGAATAAGTTAAAGATGTGAAGAAAAATATGGAATTAAATAACAAATAAAATAAAAATCAATAAATTACAAAAATTGGGATAGGGCAAACCTCTCCCTTTTTATTTTTATGTAATTTTAACAATGAAATTATAAAATAGCATTTGTAATTATTGTTTTAAGTAATAAAATTTTTTGAAAATAGTATTTTATTAGTAATAAAATAGTAGTATAATTAGTTTTAATTTAGTAATTACTATACGGGAGAAGCATTATGGATAAACAATTAATGGAAGTATTTAACAAAATGTATTTTGGAAAGAATCAATTAAGAAGAAGAATATATGATGATAATGAATTGGAAATAATATGGGAAAATATTAACAATATTAGAAAAGATACATCTATAGATATTGAGATGAAATTAAATGAAAAAAACAATATTTGGTATAATATTACAGAAGATGTGAATTTAATAATTACATATATAAATTATATTGAAAAAAGTGAAATAATAAATTATTTATCAGATAGTAGCATTATAGATAAGAATTGGCTAAGTGATAATAAAGAGTGTCCAATGAATTGTTCTATAGTGTTAAATATTAATAATATAGAACAATTCTATATAGATACATATAGAGATAAAGATACTGAAAAAGAAGAAGTCTATAGAAGTGGCAATAAAGTAGAATGCGTAGATATGTATAATTATGAGCCTTATAAATTAGAGAATGATAAGACTATAAAAGAGTTATTAGCAGATTTATTAGACTTTATTGAAACTAATAAGTCCTTCAATGCTGTTATAAAAGCATCTATATTACATTTTTACATTTCATATTTAAATCCTTTTGTTAAGTATAACTTAGATATGGCAGAACATATAACAAACAGATATTTAATAAATAACGGATATAAAATAATGGGGCACTGTAAGACGTTAACATTGATTAAAGCTGATGAAAGAAGATACTATAATGCCATAGAAAATAGCATAGTTAATGATGGGGATGTAACTTATTTTATTAAATACTATGTAGGAATTCTTCAAGGCTCTATTAAAGAATTAACTAAAGAGGTTAGCGTTAAGTATGGAAAAAAAATAATAAAAGAATTGATTGAAAAAAAGAAGGTCTCATTAGAAGATAGACAAATTAAGTTTATAAATAGCATGATAGTTTTAAGTAATAATAAAATAAGTATAGAGGATTATAAAAGAAAATCTAAGGTGTCCTATGAAACCGCAAGGTCAGATTTAAATGTATTAGTAGCACTTGGGTTTTTCAAAATAAGTAAAATGGGAAAGAAATATGAATATTATTTTAATGATATTTTCACTATAATTGATAATTTTAACGACATAAGTATTGAGTTATAGTACATATAAACATTTAAATATATTACAAAGTATCATATTAAAAAAGAAGAGTTAATAAGATTTGTAAAAATAAATGCCTTTGGATTATTAGAAATCCAAAGGCATTTAGGGATCTTAAAAAATAATTAGTCAATATACATAGCACATTGAATTGTTATTTTTTATATACCATATTATTGTGGTGGTAATTTTGAACCTATTATAGATTTAACCTTTTCTGGAAGTTGAGCTTGTTCTTCTTTTGAAAGGTTGGCAGTTTCTATCATAGGATGTATATAAATATCTACAGTAGCACTTGTTAAATGCTTATTAGAATTACCTTCCATTATTTTATAAGATCCATTCATAGTTACAGGAACTATAGGAACTTTAGATTTAGTGGCAAGTTTAAAGCTACCTGCTTTAAATTCACCCATTTTATCACCTTTACTTCTTGTGCCTTCAGGGAATACTACTAGAGAGTTACCACTTTTTAAAGAGTTAATTCCCGTAATAATAGCTTCGCCGGCTTTTCTTATGCTACTTCTATCCATAAAAATACAGTTCATGTATTCCATCCAATTTTTCACACCTGCCATTTTAGTTAATTCAATTTTAGCTACAAAACCTTTAGGAATATCAATACAACTAATATAAATAGGGATATCAAAATTCCCTTGATGATTTCCAATAAATAATACATTTTTATCTTTAGGTAAATTTTCTTTGCCGTGTACATTTACCTTAACATTAAGAATCTTAAGCAATTTTCTAGTCCAATTGCTAGTAAATTTATGAACGAAAGCAACCTTCTCATCTGTTCGTCCTTGCTTCTCCAGCCTTTTAACCTTAATCAAAGCGGGAATAGTTAATGGAATACTTAAAAAGAAGTAAGTGTACCATATAATAGTTTTAAACATAATTTTAAAATCTCCTCTCAATAGTAAAAATATATTATAAGGGAGCAAAAAAATATACTAGAATCTGACTAGTTATTTTTTTGAAACGCCCTAATGTGAGTCATATTAAAAAATATTTTCAACATGTTTCTTATAATGTTCTTATTTAAAGTATATTACAAAAAAGACAGATATAAAAGTAAATAAAAAATTATTATAGAGTGGAACATTGGAGAATAGCCACATATATTATAAATGTAGATAATTATTTAGGAGAAAAAATTTGTTTGAATTTGAACCAAAAAAACTATTTGTAGATTTTAAAAATGGAGTAATAGAAACAGAGGGATTAGTACCAAGAACTTATACCATGACCCATTCAGACGAAACCGGAGATTTATTTGTAACTGTTGGAACAATTTATGATTGGGATAAAATAACACCAGTTAGAGATGAAGTTTTGGCAGAGTGGGTAAAAGAAGATGGTAAATATAAACTGAAAGTATATGTACATGTGGATGGATCAAAAGGTATAAAAGAAACAGCTATTAGAAATGAGATTTTTAGGAGAGAGCTGCCGTTAGCATTAACAGCAATAAGATATGGGGATCGTAAATTTTTTTGTAAAAATAATAATTTAGATAATGTTCCTATAATTGTACATTTCAATTCTATGTTGAATGAATATAATAAGAAAGAAGATTGGGGAATATTTAAACAGTATAGGATGTTTGACGAAGAGAATAATAGATAAATAATTTTTAAAACTAAGAGGCGTATTTATAATTAATAGTGAATTTTATTAATATATAGCATGGATTAGATTGACATATAAGACTATATATAATAAAATCTAATTGTTGGTTTATATGTCTTCATAGTTAAACGGATAGAACAGTCCCCTCCTAAGGGACAGATACAGGTTCGATTCCTGTTGAGGACACCATATAAATAAAAAACGGCTTAACCTTTTTAAAGTGGTCCCTATGTCAAGGACAGTTAGAAAAAAACGCCTAAAAAATGAATTGGAATATTTTTCATGGAAGATGTATGACAAGAAAGCACTGGTATTATACCGTTTGTAGGTATTTACCAGTGCTTTAAATTATATTGATATATAAAATTAGTTTAGCTAGATTTTAATCGGATATTCACCGGTTTCTAGATATTCGTAGTATTTATTTGGTGATAGCTTGGCCAAATTCCATTGATATCTATTGTTATTGTAATAATCAATATAATTATCAGTTTCTTGTTTCAGTAGATTAAAT
>NZ_FNJM01000001.1:329373-1030256 GCF_900104115.1 Clostridium gasigenes | reverse complement strand
TTTAGTTGAAAAATTAAATGCAGCTAAGGCAATTGTAATTGATGAAAAATCTACACAAGAAAGTATAGCTACAGCACTTAAAGAATTACAAGGTGCATTAGATCAACTAGAAAAGAAACAAGCTACAATTACTAAGGACGGCATAAATAAAAAAATAGCAGAGGCTGAAAATATAGATATTAGTAAGTATACTGGAAATTCAGCATCCCTATTAGCTGAAAGGATAAGAGGGGCTAGATCAGTAATTGGAGATGTAAATGCTACGGAGGAGAGTATAACAGAAGATTATAATAATCTAGAAGATTCTATAAGTAATCTAGAGAAAGATGAAAATAAGGAGGTTCCAGGAAAGACAGATTCATCAAAGGACAATAATGAAACTGAAACTGCAACTAATGGAGATAAAGTTAAAAGTGGTAATAAGACAAAGAATATTGTATTGTTATCAGGAGCAGTCTTATTATCATTAGGTGGACTAGTTATTATAAGAAAAAGAAGAGTAGCAAATAAATAAAATATATCCTATAGAGTAGATAATGATATGCTCCCCTTAAAGTAGACAGATTAAATAACAAAAAGCTGTTACTATAAAGGGGGCATTTTTGTGTCTCTATTTTTTCAAAAACCTTAACTACTGCATGGTTAAGTGCAGGGAGGTGAAACATATGGCAGTTAATTAATATTAGTTGATACAGCAGTTGTTGTTAAGTACAAAGTTGGTGTTGATACAAAAGGTAATGAAATATTGGCGCTGCCCACCTTTGGTGAAAAAATCAAAGAGCTAATGAATTAAATTTATTAGCTACAGAGGAAACATTAATGGTTGAAAGAGTATTAAATATGAAGTTTAATGACGTAGCTGAGGGTAAATTTATTTTTGCAATTAAAGATATAAAACCTGATATTAAAGATGCAGATATATCTACAGCTATGGATAGTATTATTGCAAAGGATATGTTTTTATCTAAAGGTGGTAAACTTGTATCTAAGGAAGAAGCTCAAATAGTAACTAAAGAAACTACAGATGTAGTACTTTAGTATTAAGGGGAATTTAAGGGACCTAGAAGTGGATGAACTTCTGGGTCCTTTTGCTACTTAATAAATGTTAAGGTGTATAGAAAAACATCTAAGAGTACAATTTAATTGAATTAAATGATAATATTCTTCTAGTGGTATATAATATTATATAAATAGTTTTAATCAGGAGGATTTTATTAACGAATGATAATAAGGAAAATTTATATGATATATTTGAAAAGTGCTCATATAGTGAATTGATGAATTTCTTTAAGTGTGCAAAAACAAAGGAAGAACAAGAGTTTTACATTACCTTATCTAATATTATAGCGTGAGTTTTACTACAATCAGGCTATATCACCCGTTAGATATTTATAGTAGTTGTTATTTCACTAGAAATAACATTTCTTTGATATGTTGCATGCCTATGAAGATTTCCGCCATAGCCGCAGTAGCTACAGCCTGTAACTGTATGATAAAAATTATCAGGATAAATATCTAGCTATTACGTTGTAACTAATCCAGATGAATACAAAGTAGAAATTATAAGAATTTAAAAAATTAATGAACGTAACACAATAGTAATTGTGTTACGTTCATTATTTTTATTAAATACCAACTCTAAATTTATACTGATTTTTTATATACCAAGAATGCAGTAATTTTCAGGGCAAGAACCATGATTCTTTTTTTCACACTTTTGCTCAGGAGCATCTGTTTGAATATAGGTCAATTGTCCTCCTGGATACACCCCATTGTTAGTAGCTTTATAGTCATCATGATTGTGCATAGGATAAAATTGGGGGAAAAAGTTATCATTAACAGTTGAAGGTTCATCGCAGATATCTACATAATTGACTGTATCTATATTATTGATGTTGACTGGTTCAGTTGGAATGTTAGCTATTACATTTGGATCTATATTTTTTATTTTATGCATTTGATTACACAATGAGGATATACAATCTTGTCCATTTACAATATAGTTTCTATATTGTGGACGTTTATCTTCGGCTTCTATCAATAGGTCAAAGGTTTCTCCTGAACCTATGGTAGCTGTAAATCCTCTTTCAAGGCCCTCGTGTGCGTGTAAACCTAATGTTTCAGATATTTTTAAAAATGGACTTGGATTAGCATCTTTACCTATTACTGCAAAATGCCATCCGTGTATATGCCACGGTACGACCTGATAGCCCATATTAATCATTCTAAGCAGGAACAATTCTCCTGTTTTTACATGAACATAGGATTCGTAGTTAAGCTGAGATACATCCTTATTACTGCCTTCAATCGGAGTTAAGGGATGTGGAAGCAAGGTGTCTGGGAAGGCACGACCGTTTACAAGCCAAAAATCAGGTTTAAAATCGATAGGATTAAAATTACCACCTGTTTGAACACTATCATGCCATCTAGTATCTATATCAGAAAGTAACATTATATATTCCTTGTTAAAATAAGACCGTATATCATTGTATGCAAAGTTTCTATTTGTGGCAGTTTCAGAAATATGATCTTGTAGTTTTCCTTTGTATACCCAACTGCCATTACATAATTTTCTTATGCCTACCAATTCAAGACTTTTCATGGACGGATAGACAACTAGGGCTCCGTACATACCCATCTGAACATGCTCAGATGCTTCAACATGACAGTGATACATATAGGTTCCGGGATGTTCCGTATCAAAAAGATAAGTTGCCACGGGTGGGGCTTTATCAAAATCCATCCACATAGGAACTCCAAAGGATGATTCTGGGAAGCCATCTAGCTGAGTAGCTACATGGGCACCATGCATATGCACAGTGTGAGCATCCATAATACCTGCGGTAGGCATGCCTAAATTTATCAAGGTTATATAGACTCTATCGCCCGTTTCTCCCCAGACCATCGGAGAAGGTATGGTGGCGGTTCCTATCAAGTCTTTAAATTTTGGCCAATTAGAGGGGTTTGTCCAATTAAGATCTTCATTTATTACTTTATTATTAACTTTAAAAAGTCCACCAACAAAACCAAAAACATACACTTTCCTACGCTCAGTGCCTACGGGTGGAAGGTCGGGAGAGGTCGGAAGTTCTATGAAACCATCAGTGGCAGCAAGAACATAATGTCTAACACTCATTTTTTAATCACTCCTGTTTATTTATTTTTAATCACTCCTGTTTATTTATTTTTAATCCATATTTAAAGAATAGTAGTTTACATACAATGGAGTTCTCTGGAAGATATGAGTTCAATTATAGGGATACATATCTAATTCATAATATGACAAATATAGTCGAATTGACCCTAAACTCAGATAAATATCATGTTAGTATAAAAGTGTACACACATTAAGTTGAACTGGTAATAAACAAAGAAGAAATTTATATAATTTTTTAGGAAACTAGAATTAAAATATTTAAATATGTAGAGGGCTTGTATAGCAGAAAAAGAATTCAGTCAGCTATAATTACATCACTCCAGATCAATATGAAATAATCGACTTTCCAGAGTATAAGTTTAGGCTTGTTTACCTATCAAATGAATATGGTAAAGATTATAGTGAGGCTAATTTATTTAATATGGTCAGATTATATGATACAATTCAAGATTTTAAGATTTTACAGACGCTGTCTGTAAAATTGACTTGGTCCTATTTGTTAAAGTTTATAACTATCGAGGATGATTTAAAAAGAGAATTTTACATTACAATGTGCATTAATGAACATTGGAGTGTAAGAGCTCTAACGGATAGAATAAACTCTATGCTTTATGAAAGAACTGCAATATCTAAAAAACCAGAATTAACAATTGTGAATGATTTAAAGCAGTTAAGTATTTTATCACAGAAAATTAAGACGACTTGTATTAATAGAGCTGAAGTTAGGCGAATTTTTACCGGAACATAAAGGTCAAGTAGAATTATATCTAAGATGGCTTCAAAAGAATGAGATGAATGAGGGTGAAAATCCACCTATTGCTATAATATTATGTGCAAGCAAAAATGAGGAAGAAATAGAGTTGCTTGAAGTGGATAAGAGTGGAATACATGTTGGTCAATACTTAACTCTGCTGCCACCTAAAGAATTATTTCAAGAAAAACTACACAAAGCAATAGAAAGAGCTAAAGAAAGTTTTTGGGCAAAAGGATTAGAGGAGTAAGCCCCTTCATCCTTCGTAAACTCAGTCGATGCCAGCACTATTGGGGGTTGTAAAATTCCCAGTTATATAAAGAAACATAAACAAAACATTATTATAAAGATTGAGGATATCTATTAATGGGACTACAACCATTGAAATAGATATCGTCTTTTGGCGCTGCCCACCTTTGGTGTAAAAATCAAAGAGATAATAAGTATCAGGAAATATGAAAAATGTTACACCCAATAGCTGACTTCAGCTTGTTAAGAGCTCTCTTTTTAAGGGTTGTACAATAGTAGTAGTCTTTTTCTTTTAGCTCTGCATATTTTGATAGATATTGTTTTTCACTAGTTTCATCATTTAGGTATAGAAACTTTACAAGTTCAAGTTCCTCTTTATCTAGGAGTTGCAGTGAAAACAACAACTCTTTTGAAGCTATTGTTTTAATTATAACTTCTTCTAATATTTTAGTATCTGGGATAAGATCCATAGATTCCATATTATCCTTAACTATGGTGTTTAAGCTGAAAACTTCATTGTATCTAATTTCTTTTCTGCATAAATAGTTGAAGTTGTTTTTTATAGAAAAAAACACATAAGAATTAAAAGCTTCAATTCCTTTACTTATATCAAAGTTATTTATTGACTTAAGTACTGATTCTATACCAGTTTGAACAAAATCATCAAAGGTATATCCATTTAAGTAAATACCTTTAGTTTGGAAAACTATTAAAGCATAATATTTTTTTATTAATAATTCTTTTGCAGCCTTATCCCCATTTTTTGAAAGGGTTAATAATACAAAAACATCATCCTTATCCCCATGGTGCTTAATAGGTGTATAGTCCTTACTAATATTTATAAAGAATATTGCTTGTAAATATTCTTTATAAATATTAGTGAAAAAATGAGAAAGATTATTCTATTTTCATAAAACGCAAACGGATGTTTGTTATTTGATTATATAATACAATTTATTACAACTAAAATCAAGAAAAATATACAAAAAATTCAAAAAAAAACTAAAAATGCATAAATGGTATTAAAACCATTTAAATAGATACCGTGTTTTTTATAATTAGCTAGTTTAAATACAATATTAGATTAGTGTTAAGTTACTTATACAAAATAACAAAAATATTGTATAATGGTAATATATGCTTTATTTTGGATGGAGTATTTATAAAAATATAACTTAATAAATAAATTGTAATAGAGTTAAGCATTACAAAAGTATGAGGGTAAGGTTAATGTATTAGTTAATCGTTTAGGGGGAATTATGTCAATAATAAAAAGTTTACTAGGAATTAAAGAAATAAAAAATACAATTTTCTATAAGGATTTTAGTGAGGATAATCGTTGGTTAAATGAGCTTATAGATATTAGTAGTAGGATTAAAAGTAATAAGAAAAAGAATATTGATAGGGACATAGCTTTTTTAAAGGCCGGAATTAGTGGTGAGAAGAATGTTTACTATGAATTGAAAAATTCTTTTATTCCAATGATATGTCTACATGATATAAGAATTGAGGATGGCGATTATGCAGCCCAATTAGATTTTGTAGTAATTACACATAAGTATATAATGATTTTAGAAACTAAAAAACTTAATGGGGATATTTTAATTAATGAATGTGGTGACTTTATTAGAAGTATAAAAAATAACTACAGTAAGGGTATAAAAAAAGAGGGAATATACAGTCCAATAGCACAAAATGATAGACATGTGAGAATACTAAAAGAAATATTAATGAAAAATGGTAAAATAAGAAATACGCCTATTATATCAGGTGTTGTAATAGCAAATCCAAAGAGTATAGTAAATAAAACTAAAGCATCTAAAAAAATTAAGGATGAGATATTTAGATATGATCAGTTAACTGAAATTTTAAATGAAAAATTAAAAGTACATAAAGACAGTGAAATGTTGGAACATAGAATGAAGGAAGTAGCGGATTTTCTAATTATTAATAATAAAAACATACATATAGATTATAATAAAAAATACTCATTAACTGAGGAAGATTTCATTGGAAATAATGAAGCGGCTGAAGTTGTAATTAATGAATTTAAAGCAAATAAAATAGAGTATAAAAAAATTGAAATAGATGAAGAAAAAATAGTAGAAGAACTGATAAAAAAAATCACTAAAAAAGATAGTGAATATAAGTTATCAGAAAAACAGGTTATAAGTTCAGAATCAAGTGATATATTAATAAATAAACTAAAAGAGTATAGAACCAGTATGGCAAGATCAGAAAAAGTAAGCCCATATTTTATATATAACAATGAAACCTTAGGAGAAATTATAAAAATAAAGCCTAAAAATAAAGAAGAATTAATGAAAGTACGAGGATTTGGACCAATAAAAGTTGAAAAGTATGGGGACAGCATAATAGATATAATAAATGTTGTATAGTTAGAGGGACCTCAGCGAGTTATCCGTCACAAGGATAACTGTGACTTGCTTAAAATGGAAAATAAAGGATTTAAACGATTGGCATTACCTCCACGGCACCATGGTAAGGTATAAAAAATATCGGCAATAATAGATGCAGATGGAGAAACATACGAAGTAGAGAGGGGACGGCAATGTGGAAATCGTAATGGTAATAATACTATTTATAATAATTATGATACTAAAAGTATTTGAGCCTAACATAAAGGGGTATATAGGAGAAAGTCAAGTTAATAGCGTGTTAGCAAAAATTGATGAGTATGAAGTTTTACATGATATTATGCTGAAAACAGAAACTGGAACTACGCAAATAGATCATGTTTTAATTGGAAGAAAAGGAGTATTTGTTATAGAAACTAAAAATTATGATGGTTGGATATTTGGTGATGAAAAATCTAAATACTGGACTCAAACAATTTATAAGAAAAAAAGCAGATTCTTTAATCCAATAAGACAGAACTATGGACATGTTAAGGCAATTGAAAAAATTATAGACGAAAAATATAAAGATTCACTACATTCAGTAATTGTATTTGGATATAGGTGTAAATTAAAAAAACTTACAGTAATCACACCGGTAATATATCTTAATGATTTAAAGAAGTTTATATTGAAATTTGGTAATGATATAAAATTAACATCAGAAGATATTAGTTATGTTTATAAAACATTATCTAATGCAAATATAACCGATAAAAAATTGAGAAGAGATCATGTGAAAATGGTAAAGGCAAAGAGCCGGGATAATAGGTAGAAGTTAGTAATGGAAAAGCAGATAAATTTGTTTTTATACAAGTTTATCTGCTTTTATATTTCAAGATAAAATTTACAAATTTTATGCTTTTATCTTTTTATATTTTTTTATGTCTTTAGGTTCTTTATTTAGTATTTTTACTTCTTGAACCATATTATCTTTAGAAATTGTAATTATAGATATTTTCTTTGGAGCCGATTTACTTATTTTATTATTTCGCTTTAAATTATATATATCATAAGTAAAGTCATCGTTAGATCTCTGATAAGATGACTTTGTAGTATAGGAATCTATAAAGTCTTTACTTAAGAATGATTCAATTAATGCAGAGGTAGTTTCTTTAGTGTATCCATTTTCTTCAATAGCATTTATAAAGAAGCTAATATCAGTAACTTTCTTTTTTGATTTATCATTTATAGAAATAAATGTACTGTCATCAATATCAGTATTACCAATTTTAATTTTATCATTTTCTTCAGCGTAAAGTGAAAAGTCTTCTAAAGATTCTCCAAGCATAGGCACGTCTTTAAGAAAATTATTAAAGACATCAATAGCTTCTTTATGTGATTCTAATGCAGCATTTTTTATATGTGTATTAGTATAAGCTATTTCATCAAATTCTTCATTTTTCAAACCACTTATATATGATTCTATAGACTGCGTCAACATATCAGCATCAATATTTTTTTCGCCTTCGCTATAACCCTCTTTGTATGATCCTGTAAACTCATCTAAATAATTTCCTTCATAATTCAATGATTCTTTAGTAATTTTATTATATCCATCTTCTATACCTAAGGATTTTCCTTTAGTCTTAGTGGTAGATATTTCTACATTTCTTTTATCTAATCCTTCCTTATGAGATAAAGCATATTGAGTTGTATAAACTGATTTATGTTTATCTGAATATGATGAAGATTGATTACTGCTTCCAGCGTAGCCATCCTTGATTCCATTAGACTTAGCTATTTCTGTTACTGAAGCTTTTTCATCATTTAATACTTGTACACCTTTGGAATACCCTAGAGAATATCCAGTAGAAAAAGATGAACTAGATGATGAAGGTGTACTTGGTTTTTCAACTAAGGAGTCATTATAGCCTTGATCATAACCTTTATCTTTTTCTAGCTGTTCTTTATAAGCCTTTTCTTGATTGACTGAAGCCTCATTACTAGAATTAGTAGTAAACTCACATACGCCACCTGGATGTAAGTGAGGACCCATACCATGATGATAATGATAACTTCCTAGGCCAGAAGCATTTTTATTATCCTTATGACCACCATTAGAATCTGTTTTTCCTGGATGTGCGAATGCAGTTAAAGAGTTTGAGAAGATAGATATAGTTATTGTTAAAGTAATTAATTTTAGTTTAGTTTTTTTCATTAATATGTTTCCCCCTAAATTATACAATGTAAAGTAATATGTATATTAAAAATTATACAACTTTATAGAGAATATTACAATAAAAGCATTATAAAACTATATTTGTATATAATTTTTAGTTTTAAATATAATTTATAGTAGATGTTAATATGAAAATAAGGAAATACAAACAAAACATAGGTATTTATACAAAATAAAATAAATATTGTATAATATGAACAGACATATAGTTTTCACAGTGTAGTAGCAAAATATATTGCTAACTACATGTACTGGTTTAAATAATTACATTACTATGTTGGATAAGTTAATAGGCACACTATGTTAAGATTTATGCGTCTAAATAATTGTGTTTTAAGGGGGAAGGGTATGTTAGATTTATTAATTAAGTCATTGTTTATAGTAGTACCAATGTTATTAAGTATGGCAGTTTATTATAAAGTTGATAAAGAATATACAATAACAGATAAGGTAAGTTTAAAAATAAAAACAAACAGATATAAATTTTATTGAAATTAAAACTAAAGGAAGGTGCTTCTAGATTTCTTAAAAATTGTAAAATTATTAACACTATTTTTTAACATGGCCTAATGTTATTAAAGAAATGAATCCATTAGATGGTTTACTTGAATTTGGTGCTAATGACATCAGTTCTATAGAAGTGGAGTTTAGAGTTAAATCTGATAGTGTTGTTCCTAAAGATATTTTATCATTGACAAAGACAGGAAAATTATCAAAGAAAGCTATGACTAAAACTAGATATTATGAACTTGTTCAGGATTATGTATGTAGCTGTGCTATAAGAATTTCGTGAGATATTATGGCTCTCTTACCAGTTGATAAAGTTGTAGTTTATGATGTTGATAATATGCTTAATACATCAACAGGTTTTAATAATGATATTATTATTTTATCGGTTGTATTGGATAGAAAAACTTTAGATCAATTAATCTTTGAATTAATTGATCCTTCAGATGCACTTGGAAATTTCAATTATAATATGAAGTATCACAAAACAGCAGGGCTAAGGGAAGTAGAAAAAGTAACAATATATTAATAGTTATTAATATAGGAGAGCAAAAACATTATTATAAAGATTGAGGATAGGTATAGTGGGACTAAAACCATTATGACTATTCTCACATAATTTATAAAATCCACATTACTAACTGTTGCTTTTTAATTTTACAGTGCTATAACTTAAAAAAAATAAATCAATAAGCATTATGCCACCTATAACTCTTATTGCAACATCAGAGAATGGTGATATAAACCAGTTAATCCCCATACATATTATCGTAATTATCATTATAATTAAGCTCATCATAAATACATTTTTGTTTTTCATTTAATCTTTTCCTCCTTATCAATAATAAAGGTATTATATAATATAATACAATTATTAAATAGCATATATATTAATTATATACTATTTAAACCATTTTGCTAAAGGTAATTTGGTGTAAGGTAAAGAAGATTTAGTTAAATCATTGAATGATTTATTACACTCTTTACATACATATCTTCAACGCTCATTTAACTTTCCGTTCTTAATAATAGCGAGGGATTGACAATGCGAATAGTGTTCACCCTTACTAAATATGGACTCCTTAAAATTTTCATTAAGCGAAATTTTAGAAGTACCTAACGTAATCATTTCCTCTATATAATTAAATAGTTATATTAAGGCGTAATAGAATCTAAATATTATAAAGAGTGAGGATATCTATTAATGATACTAAAACCATTGAAATAGATATCCTCTTTTTATTTTACAGTAAAAATATTTATATTTTTAAAATCAAATTTTAATTTCTTTTACATTGATGTTTTTCAAATATAATTTTACTGAAAATTACAGTTGCAACAATACCAACAAAAATCATAATAATATCTTCCCATACTCCAAATTCAAATACATTAATAAATCCACCAGGAACTGCTAATGCTATCAATATTATAAGTAAAATGTAATTTACATTTTTTGAATAAGAAATCAAAAGAATTAATGTAAAAGTAATTAAATTACAAGGAAAAATTATACCAAACATTTTTGGCCATTCTCTTCCTATCAGAAAACTAAAAATAGGAAAAGTGAACCATATAACATAAAGTATACTGACTATTTTGTCATACCTCTTGTTTCTTGTAAACTTAACTTTATTTACAAATATATCAACAATCCATAATAATGCTACAATTCCAAAAGGAATTGCGTTTAATACATTATTAAATTCAGATGAACCATGCAAAATAAAATAAACTACTGCAATCCATGTAAAACATATAGCCAAAAAGATTTTTTCGCATAAAATTATAATTTTTGATGGTTTATTATATATCAAAAATATAATAAATAGTTCTATTAAAAAAATAGCAATCTGAAATATCCATGTATCCTTATTATATTCTCCTGCTATATTCCAAAATAATGTCTCCATTGCACTCCCTCCTTACTCACAAAATATAAATACACTTAGTTAGTTTTTGCTACAATTGTTAATTGTATTATAGTTTTATATTGCATTTATCATAACATAATTTAAAAACATATGGCAAGTTATACATATATTGGTTCTCTGTTTTTAAAAAGAATTACTTTTGTATATTAATATTCTACATTACTTTGAACCATAAAATTTTTAACATTTATGATTTCCTTATCTGTATCGAACAATTGAAGCCATTTAAATAACTTGATATAGTTTCAAATCTACAAAGAGGGAATACTTTCTCCTTAGAAAATCTAAGTTATTTAACTTCTTGTTCTACTTGCGAACCTAAGACAAGAATTTCTTCTAAAGTTGATAGCATTTGTTCTTCCTGATGTAAAGGTAACTTTTCAATATCATTTAATATAGTCTTCACATTTGGCATAATGCAACCACCGAAACACTTAGAAATAGGTATATGTATTTTTAAAATTTAAAAAGCTAAAACATCCTAAAAAAATAACATTATTTATTATTAATGATATAATGTTCATGTAAGAAACAAAAGTAAAAGAATAAGGTGTCAATTAGCCTTATATAAACTACTAGATATAAAGAGGAGTTGATTGTATTGATTAAAAATGGAAATCCTTTTTTAGAGAAGGGGTTCAAAAATGTAACATACCAGGATAATTCAATGACAGTAGGTGGAACTGTATTAAAAACAATGGTGTTATTAGCTTTAGTTGGGTTCTCATTCATATATAGTTGGTTGGAAATGGGGTCTGGTATAGGTAAATTTACAACAATACTAGGAATAGCTGTAGTTATTGCATTTATAAGTTCGCTTGTAACGGCTTTTATACCTAAAATATCTCCAATTACAGCGCCTATATATGCTGTATCAGAAGGGATACTTTTAGGTTATATATCAAAATTAGCTGACTTAAAATTTCCTGGAATAGTAGTCTCAGCTATATTATTAACTTTAGCTTTAACTTTAGCTACATTGTTAATATATAGAAGAAATCCAGCAGTTGCTGGCAAGATAACAAGGGGAGTAATGATAGCTACCTTTGGTGTATTCTTAACATATTTAGTTACATTCGTTCTTGGATTTTTTGGAATAAGCTTACCTATATTTGGCTCAGGTCCTATAGGAATATTATTTAGTGTTGCCGTGATTGTCATTGCTACATTAAATTTAATAGTAGACTATGATTTTATTTTGAAAAATGTATCCCAGGGAGCACCAAAATATATGGAATGGTACTCTGCATATGGATTAATGGTTACATTGGTTTGGCTATATATTGAAATATTAAGACTTCTTACTAAGCTTAAGTCAGATGACTAGACTGTAACACCATTTTACAAATATAGTGTATAGATCAAAGATTGAACTGTAATAGAGATAAAACTTTATTACAGTTTTTTGTTTAACAAAAATAGATTATGGACAGTATTATTTCATTTAGATAAAAAGGTTTTAGATAGAGCGGTGGCTAAAGCTAGACAAGCAAATAAAAGTAGTAGGACTTGTTAAACAAAATAGATGGTTAAGTACAATAGGGAAGTCAAAAGTATAGTATAACGTATATCCAGAAAATAAATTTAGATTATTAATAAGGAGGGAAATAAAAAAATGAAAGGTTTTAATGTAGATTTTTTAGGGGGAAATTTAAAAGTTAAGGTTCCTACTTTAGATGAAGAATTATTGAAGGTTTCATTAAATAATGGAGAAATATTTGATTTTACACATTTTTCTTTAGCTATGAATAAGATCTTAAAATCTGCAATATACGTTGCTAGTAATGTGGATAAATCTAAGTTTAAGAAAATACATGAGCATAGACATTGGCATTTTGATAGTATAATAGGTGAAGAAAATCAACTGGGGAATGATTTTTATGAGAAGAATAATTGGGATAGAGGGCACTTAGCTAGAAGAGCTGATTTAATGTGGGGAAGTGAGGATGATGTTGAAAATGCACAATATGATTCTTGCTGCTGGGCTAATATTTCATTACAGCACCATGAATTTAATACAGGGATTTGGAGCAAATTAGAAGGTTGGATTATTGAAAATCCAGATATACTAAGTAAAAAAATATCAATTTTTACAGGACCTATTAATGGTGGTGGCAGTATGGAGTATTGCGGAGTTAAGAAGGTATTAGGCTGTGGAATTTTTATACCAACTGCTTTTTGGAAGGTAATATTCTATATTAACAAAAGTAATAATTTGAAATGCATATCATTTATTATGAGCCAAGAGGAATATTTAAAAAGAGGAAAAAATGAAGGCTTGAAATTTTTAAAGCCTTATGAAGTAAGCTTAAAAGAAATTAGTCGCTTAACCAATTTAAAGTTTGAGGATAATTTATATGATGTAGATGTATTTAATAATAATGATAATACTATAGAGAGTAAGGATCAGGAAGTTCATTTAATTGAAGGTGAAGACGATTTAATTTTATATTAAGAAGAAAAAGATCTATACAATATACTGAAGAGGAGATGAAAATAATGATATAGAATGTATAGATTCAAAGGTGTATTTATCTTTGATTATGAAGAATCAATTAAAAGAAGGGGCCTAAGTAATTAGTTTATAATAATCATCTCCCCAATGGCACATCATACTAAGAATAGGCATTAAAGTCTCTCCTAAATCGGTCAATGAATATTCAACCTTTGGAGGAACTTGAGCATAAACTTTTCTATTAACTAAATTATCCATTTCTAGCTCTCTTAACTGTTGAGTTAGCATTTTTTGAGTTATTTGAGGAATCAGTTTTTTTAATTCAGTAAATCGCTGCGTTCCTTTGGTGCCTAGATGCCAAATAATAATTGGCTTCCATTTTCCTCCGATTAAATCCATTGTAATTTCAAAGGTACATGTATAAATTTTATTTTTAAATTCTAAAGTATTGCAACTGGAGCTCATAGTTCTCATCCTTTCAATAGTATCCTTTTGGGTACTATAATACAAAATAGTGCGTACTTGCTATATTTAAACTTATTTTTTATAATGATAGCATAAATCATAAAAAAATACAATTAGGAGGATAGTGTAAATGAATGCAATATTAAAAAAGACTCTAGGTGGGCAGAAAAGGCTGTTAAAAGTCTTATATAAACATTTTGAAAAAGTAAACTTAAATATAAACTATATATAGAGGAGATTTAATATATGAAGGTTGTTGCATTTAATGGAAGTCCTAAAAAGGAAGGTAACACATATCACGCTATAAGTATGGTAGCAAAGGAATTAGAAAAGGAAGGCATAGAAGTTGAAATTATACATGTAGGGAACAAGATTATAAGAGGCTGTCTTGCATGTAATGCTTGTGCAAGAAATCAAAATGGCAAATGTATAATTGATAATGATGAAGTAAATGAATGGATACAGAAAATGAAAGAGTCAGATGGTATAATACTAGGTTCTCCAGTTCATTATTCAGCTATAGGTGGAACTATGAAATCATTTTTAGATAGAGCATTTTATGTTGCCAACGGTGGAATGTTAAGGCATAAGGTAGGAGCTACAGTAGCAGCGGTTAGACGTTCAGGGGGGGTTACTACTTTTAATCAATTGAATAATTACATTAATTATGCTGAAATGCTTATGCCAAGTTCAAATTACTGGAATGTAATACATGGAACTGCACCAGGCGAAGCTACAGAAGATGAAGAAGGAAGACAAATAATGAGAGTTCTTGGACAAAATATGGCATGGCTTATGAAGTTGGTTGAAAATGGAAAACAAACTGTTAAAGAACCAGAAAGAGAAAATAAAGTATTTACGAATTTTATTCGATAATTTAGAAAATCTAATAATGAAAAAGATGAAAAAAGAAGTAATGAACTAAGGGGAGACTTGAAATCTTGTGAATATAGTATTATACACTATATTCAGCAAAAGAATGATATTACAAAGGAATTAATAAATTATATTAAAGGATTATGTAAATGAAATAAAAAACGAGAGTATTAAAGCTTTAGAGAGTAATATAAGGATTAAGGATATATATTGATGGTAATAAAACCATTAATATATGTCCTATTTTTATTATTAAATACAAAGTTGGTATTGATAAAGAGAGTAATAAATTTTAAGTATTACATATAAATATTCTTGAAATTTATTAAGTGAATAATACCGACATAACTAATTTTAATTTAACATATAAGTAATTATATATTGAAATTTATTATAATTATAGGGGGGGTATGAGATGAGTTACAAAGATCACCTTTATTATTTAGACAAATGCGTGGAAGTATCAAAATATTCACGAGATTCTGGTAATATGCCATTTGGTTGTATTTTAGTTAACAAAAATGGTGAAATTTTAATGGAACAAATGAATGTAGAAGGTACAGATTATAAATGTACAGGACATGCAGAAACACAATTGATTGAGAGCGCTTCAATGAAATATACGAAAAGTTTCTTGTGGGATTGCACTTTATATTCTACAGCAGAACCATGCGCTATGTGTACAGGTGCAATGTATTGGGCTAATCTTGGGAGAATAGTTTATGGTATGAGTGAAAAAGATTTATTAGCTGTAACAGGAAGTGATCCTAAAAATCCTACTTTTGATTTACCTTGTAGAGAAGTACTTGCACGTGGTCAAAAAGATATTAAAGTGTTAGGACCATTTCCTGAAATTGTAGATGCTGTAGCTGAAGTGCACAAAGAATTTTGGAATAAATAATTATAGAAATATTAATATTTAGGAGGAGATTTAAGTGAGTTTTAAAGAAAAAAGCAAATCAAGAACTAATGACTATGAATTTACTGCAGTACCTGAGGATAAAAGAAAAAGTTATACAAGTCTTACAATTGTTTGGACAGGTTATGTATTTGTTATTACTAGTATGATGGCAGGTGGAGGATTAGCACTAGGGCTTACATTTAAAGATATTTTACTTGTTTGCATTCTTGGAAACGTATTCTTAGGTGTTATAGCAACGCTTATAAGTATTATATCAAGTAAAAATGGTCTTAGCTTTGCCCTTCTTACTAAATATAGTTTTGGTACAAATGGATCTAAAATTGCTTCATTCTTTGTACCAGTTGTTAATCTTGGATGGTATATTATTCAAGCAGCTACCTATGGGCATTTTATTGCTTTAATATTTAATTTAGGGTCTATAGGTGAAGGAATCTGTATGGTTTCAAGTGCAGTACTAATGGGTGTATTTGCATTTTCAGGCATAAAGGCAATTACAGTTTTGGGATATGTATCTATTCCGGCTATAGTTTTCTTATCTATTGCTACATCTGTTAGAGCTATAGGTATGTATGGTGGTATTCAAAACATATTCGATTATACTCCGTCTGCGCCTATGGCAATTAGTACAGGTGTTACTGCAATTATAGGTACTTGGATTTTATCTTCTGCTACATGTATAGCGGATATAATGCGTTATGCTAAAAGTACTAAAGAGGCTGTTTTAAGTTCACTTACTGGGTTATTACTTGGTAATTCATTAATGATTATATGTGGAGCCTTAGCTGCAATTGCTGTAAATAACAGTGATTTACCTGCAGTGTTATTATCTATGGGATTGTTAATTCCTTCAATTATACTTATGACAACAAATATTTTTACAACTAATGCTGCCAATCTTTACTCCAATTCACTGAATCTTTCTAACTCATTTAATATGGATCGTAAAAAAATGATAATTATATTATTAGTTATTGCCGCTTTAGGTACACTAACTAGACCTTATGAAATAGGAGCGTTTTTTACATTCTTAGAGCTATTAGGAAATGTTATTCCTCCACTTGCTGGAATAATAATAGCAGATTACTTTATAATTAATAAAGGAAAGTATGATTCTCTTAATAATGCTAAATTTCAAAAATGGAATATATTAGCGTTTGCAACATGGTTAATATCTCTTGGCTTATCTTTCGCTATACCATTTGGATTACCAGCTTTAACTAGTCTTATTTCTTCAATTATAATTTTCCCAATATTAACTATAATATTAAAAAAATCAAAAAAACAAGGGGGAGTTAATTATGAGAAAATATAAGATTAGTGCTATATTAGGTATAGTTTTGATGGGGGTAAGCTCTTTTCTAGCATGTGTTTCTCAAACTTCTTTAATAGTATTAATTGGTAATATTGGTATTATGGTAAGCATAGGAGTTATGACCTATGGTTTTTTACATTTGCAACCATAGCATAAGATTAAATAATAAACCGATGTAGTGCTTTAGTATTAAGTGGAATTTAAGGGACTTAGAAGTTATATTTTAAATTTTTAAATTTATAAAAAGAAAAATAGGAGTCTGTGACATTAAAGTGTCACAGACTCCTATTTTTAATGTTATTAAGCAGGTTGTTTTTTCTTAGAAGTAGAAAGTATTAAAACACCTGCAAAGATT
The DNA here is from genome assembly GCF_900104115.1 of Clostridium gasigenes. Taxonomy (GTDB): domain Bacteria; phylum Bacillota; class Clostridia; order Clostridiales; family Clostridiaceae; genus Clostridium; species Clostridium gasigenes. The sequence continues at coordinate 1,012,674 of NZ_FNJM01000001.1, read as the reverse complement.
AATATACATGCAATTATTTTTATTAGTGTAATTTTTTCACCTAATAATAATGCCCCAAAAAGTACACTTGTTATAGGCTCAAATGTACTTATAACAGAAGCTTCACTTGCACCAATATGATTTATTCCAACTTGTAATAAAGATAAAGCAACAATTGTACATAAAAATGCGAATATTGTTGATATACCCCATGCTTTAGGTGTTAATGAGGAGAATACAAGTTGATTTGTAGCTAGTCCATATAAAAGCATAGATATACTTGAAGTAATAGCTATATAAAATGTTATTTTAAATGGTGATTCGCCTTTTAATCCACTTTTGTCCATAAAAATAATATAAAATGAATAAAATACTCCAGAACCTATTGCTAATAATAATCCAAATGCGGTGCTAGAACTAAGAGAAGCAGAAGTTATAGCTGATATAAAGAAACATCCTATACCAGACATAGCCACAATTAGTGCTAAAACCTTCCGTTTATTTAACTTCTCATTGAAAAAAAATATACATCCTAATGTTACAAAAATAGGATAAGTAAAATGTAGAGGCATTACTATACCAACATCTATATAGGCAAAAGCCATATTTAGCATTAGAGTTGTTGTTGAGTTTCCAATCAAAGCAAGTATTATTAAATTTACAAATTGTTTTTTTGTTACTTTTAAATTAATTTTCAAAGATAATAAGATAATTAATAAAAATGGTAGACTTAAAAAGTTTCTCAGAAAAGTTAATGTTACAGGATTACTTCCTTCAACACCATAGGTCATAGGGGCAAGAGCAAATGCAAATCCAAAGGTAATTGAGGATAGCATTGTTAAAATTATTCCTTTTGTTTTCATAATATACCTTCCTTTTTATATAAAATACATCTTTTGTGTAAAGTAAATTGTATTTATAGTATAACATTATAAAATATTACAAGTATTACACTAAAGATACAAATATGTCCTTTATTTGCATAGACATACTAAATGATTCCAGTATCTATCAGAAAAGCTATTATACAAAATGGTTTATAAAACTATTTAATCAATATATTTACAATAAAAGCTATTAATGTTATAATCGTATAAACCGTTATATTTTGAAAAACATAACGAATGGAGGTGGTCTAGTGAAAATAGGAGCTCTTATTATTGCATGGAAAAGTTCAAAGGATATGGAAGAGTTAGGACCATTACTTACAATTGGGAACACATCTATTATAAAGAGTACAATTATAACCTTGCAAAGGGCAAAGGTAGAACCAATAGTAGTTGTTACTGGTAAGAGGGCAGATGAACTTGAAAAACATATAGCCAAAAGAGGGGTAATATTTCTTAGAATAGATAATTATGAGGATATGGAAATGTTTGAGGCTGTAAGTCTGGGCATTAATTATATGAAAAATCTTTGTGATAAAATACTAGTTATGCCAGGGAAGATCCCTCTTTTTTCTACAAATACAATTTCGAAGCTACTACAAAGTAAAGCTTCAGCTGCATATCCTGTTTATGAAGGTAAAAAAGGACATCCAGTTATATTTGAGACTAGGTTTATTAATGAAATTCTTAAATATAAAGGTGAACATGGATTAAGTGGAGCAATTAGTACTTTAATAGAAAATGTAGAGCTAGTTAACGTAGAGGATGAGAGTGTGATAATGGCTGCTGATTCCAAAGAAAATTATGAGAAAATTAAGGAAAAGGCTTTTAATGAGAAGAGTTCACTTAGATATTTACTTCAGCTTAGAATTGCAAAAGATGAAATTTTTTTTGGACCAGGAATTGCTCAATTTTTATCATTAGTTAAGAATAATGGTTCTATGCAAACATCATGTAAGCAGATGAATATGTCATATAGTAAGGGTTTGAAAATGTTAAGTGTAGCAGAGAAAGAGCTCGGAGTATCGCTTTTAGTAAGGCAAAGTGGAGGTGCTAATGGAGGGTCATCATGTTTATCAGATATGGGAGAGGATATTTTAAGGCGCTATTTTGAAATGGAATCAAAATTAAAAGAGAAAGCAGAGGAGTTATTTACAGAATATTTTGATGGTCTGGAGGAATTATAATGAAAAAGTTATTTGAAATTATGGCTGAGTCCTTAATTAAAGATGAGGATGTAGCATTGGTTACAGTTATAGCAGGTTCAGGGTCTACTCCAAGAGGTGCTGGTGCTAGAATGATTGTAAAGAAAAATGGATATACTTATGGAACAATAGGCGGTGGAGCAGTAGAATATAAGGCACAACAATTAGCTGCTGAGGTTTTAAATGAAAAAGAATCTTTTATAAAAGGTTTTAATTTAGTACCAAACCAGGTAGCTGATTTGGGTATGATTTGTGGTGGAAATGTAGTAGTGTATTTCCAATACATAAAAGGAAAAAATAAAGATATGATAAATTTATGTGAGATAGTTGAAAAACAATTTAATGAAGGTAAAGATACTTGGCTAATTACAGATATTACTGATGAAACTGCTTGGGGAATGGGTATTTATAGTGAAAATACTGGTTTAAAAGGTATTGAAATAGAAGATATGTCGGATTTATTAGGGTCAAAGTCAGTTCAAGTTAATGTTAGTAGTAAACGTTATTATAGTGAGCAAATTGTAAATTCGGGTATTGTATATATTTTCGGAGGTGGACATGTAGCCCAGGAGTTAGTGCCAGTTATTAGCCATATTGGGTTTCGTTGTGTTGTTATTGATGATAGAGAAGAGTTTGCAAATTCTAAACTTTTTCCAAAGGCTTATGACACCATTGCTTGTGATTATAAAGATTTCTTTATAAATACAAAGATAAAACAAAGTGATTATATTGCAATTATGACTCGCGGTCATCAACATGATTTAGTAATTCAAATGGAAGCATTAAGAACAGAGGCTTGTTACATTGGAGTTATGGGAAGCAAGACAAAGATAAAAGCACTTTCTAAAAAAATATTAGAAAATGGATTTTGTGATGAAGATATTAAAAGATTTAGAACTCCTATAGGAACTGATATTAGGGCAGAAACTCCAGGAGAGATTGCTATTAGTATTGCAGGAGAATTAATAGAAACAAGAGCTATAAGAAAAGCTAAAAGAGGATGAATATGAGTAGACATTTATTTATTAAAGGATATTCGCAAATTGGTAAATCAACATTATTGTTAGACTGTATTAGGGACTATAAGAAAGATTGTGGGGGATTTTTAAGTCAAAGGTTATTGGATAAAGAAGGAGTAACTATGGGGTTTAGGCTAATATCAATTGAAGAGTCAAGTAGTACATCATATAGATGTAACCCTACATTGCCTAATATTTTTTTAGAAAAAACTGCTAATGGCTGGATTAAAAATGAAGACGTTTTCCGAACATATGGAGTAGAACTTCTAAAAAAGTCTAAGGATAAAACATTAATTGTTATGGATGAAATTGGCGGAATGGAAATATATGTACCAGAATTTAAGGCTGCAGTATATGAGTTGCTAGATAGTAATAAATCATGTATTGGAATTCTAAAATCTCAAAGAAATTATAAGGCAATGGGAAAAGAGATAGGCTCAAATAGCGATATTGATAATTTAAGAGATCAATTGGCTTTGGATATGGTAAATAAATTTAATGTAGAAATATTCGACTATTCTATAGAGAGAAAAAGTGAAGGAATAGAAAAAATGCAGGAATTTATAAAAGCTTCTTTTCAAAGAAAAAAGAGGTGTTAATATGATTACTAATAAAAAAGTGGAAATAAGGTTGGTTACATTATTTATTTTATTTTTATTATCTTTATTTGTATCGGTGCTCTTAGGAAGATTTTTTATTAAGCCTGGGCTTTTGATTAAAGTATTAATTTCAAAGATTCTACCTATTACAGTGGACTGGCCTACACAAATAGAGAATCTTATATTTGGGATACGTCTCCCAAGAGTAATAATGGGAGCTTTAATAGGGGCAGGATTATCATGTGCAGGGGCAGCTTATCAAGGTATATTTAAAAACCCAATGGTATCACCAGATGTTCTTGGAGCATCATCGGGAGCAGGTTTTGGAGCGGCATTAGGTTTGTTTCTTGCTTTAGGATATAAAGGAGTATCTGTAAGTGCATTTTTATTTGGTATCATTGCTGTATTATTAGTTTATTTAGTAAGTAAAAAGATAAAAAATAATCCTACTTTGGGATTAGTATTAACTGGAATGATGGTTAGTTCACTATTTACTGCAGGTATATCTTTTTTAAAGATTGTAGCAGATCCAACTAATATTCTCCCAGCTATTACTTATTGGCTAATGGGAAGCCTAGCATCTATACGAATGAATGATGTAGCTTTTGCAGGTCCATTAATAGTAGTTGGAATTATACCTATCTTTTTGCTAAGGTGGAAAATAAACTTATTGACACTAGGAGATGAAGAAGCACGTTCTATGGGGGTTAACACTAAAAGAGTAAGGTTAATTATTATGGTTAGTGCTACATTAATTACTTCAGCAGCTGTCTCTGTAAGTGGCATGATTGGATGGGTAGGCCTCGTAATTCCTCATTTAGCTCGAATGATAGTAGGAAGTGATTATCGAAAACTTGTACCAGCTTCTTTATTTCTTGGAGGAAGCTATATGCTAATTGTTGACAATTTTGCAAGGCTAATCACTACTAGTGAAATTCCAATTGGGATTTTAACAGCTTTTGTAGGAGCACCATTTTTTATGTTTTTAATTTTAAAAGATGGTAATAAATTATAAAAAAATTGGGGGAGTGATAATAGAATGGAATTAATAATAAAGAATTTATCCTTTGGGTATCATTATTCTCAAGTATTGAAAAATATTAATTTTAAGGCATCAGAGGGAAATCTTGTTTGTATATTAGGTAAAAATGGTGTTGGTAAAAGTACTTTGTTTAAATGTGTATTAGGTCTTTTATCTGGATATAAGGGGAGCATTGAAGTAGATGGAAAGGATATCAAAACCATGTGTGAGCAGGAACTTGCTTCAAAGGTTGCATATATTCCACAAAGTCATAATTCTACTTTTAATTTCTCGGTAATGGATATGGTGTTAATGGGTACAACATCTAGGTTGGGGAGGTTTGGGTGTCCAGGCCATAAGGAGAAAAAAATTGTGTTAGAAGCGCTGAAATCATTAAATATAGAACATCTTATTAATAGAAATTATTCTAAGTTAAGTGGTGGAGAGCAGCAACTTGTATTAATTGCCAGAGCGATTTCACAACAGGCTAAGATTTTAATTATGGATGAGCCTTGCGCTAATTTAGATTATGGAAATCAAATACAAGTAATGAAAAAAGTAAAGGAGTTTTCCGGTAAAGGGTATCTAATTATCCAATCAACTCATAATCCAGATCATGCATTGCTTTTTGCGGATAAAGTATTAGCTATAGTTGATGGTGCAATAGTAGCTTATGGAAAGACAGAAGAGACTATAACAGAGAAATTATTAGAAAAAATATATGGAATATCTATATCTTTATTAAATGTAGAAAATAGTAAATATAAAATCTGTATTCCAAAAGAAGGGATTGAATATGTGGCAATTATATAATGAACTAATTAAAGAGGTCCCAATAAATATAACTGTAGATGAGGTGATTTATGGTCCACGCTTTGTAATGGTAAGGTCTGGAGATAGAATTGGAGTTGCTATGAATACCTCGGGCACTAGTATTCCACCTATTATTAAAGAGAGTCCTATAGGCAAATCACTAAAGGAAGTTGCAGCAGCGATAAAATCATGGAATTTATCTGAAGCAAGTATGGGAGCTGCAGCATTAAATCTTTATTATAATGATAATAAAAAAATTGAAAATCTAATTAATAAAAATAGGGAACTTAGATTCTTAGATAACAAAGATACATTTGTAGCCTATGAAAATAAAGTGAAAGATAAAAAAGTAGCTATTATAGGACACTTTAGAAATATTAGTAATTTTACTGATAAGGTTAAAGACCTTTACATTATAGAAAAAAATCCAAAAGAGGGGGATTATCCAGAAAGTGCTTGCGAATATATTCTGCCCTTTATGGATTATGTATTTATAACAGGTTCAACTATTATAAATAAAACATTACCAAGATTATTAGAACTATCTAGTAATGCAAAAGTTATTTTAGTTGGACCAACTACACCTATGACACCAATTTTATTTAAATATGGAGTAACTGAATTAAGCGGAGCAGTGATTACAGATACTTTAAAGTGTAGTGAGATTATTAAGGAGTGTAAGTATTCACCACTAGTAGAATGTGGAAAGGAAATTAGGATAGAAAAAATATTAGGAGGGCAACTATGAAAAAATCAAAAATAACTCTGGCTTTTCTTGCAATCATAATTACCACAAGCTTTTTTGGCTGTGATAATAAAGCAAAATCTACAGAAACGACGGCCGTAGTAAAAGAAACAAGAATATTTACTGATTCATCTGGGAGAGAAGTAACTATTCCAACGGATATAAAAGCTATAGCACCATCTGGGCCTCTAGCTCAAATTGTACTATACACTGCTTGTCCAGATAAATTAGGAGGTCTTGCTACTGATTTCTCAGAAGATTCGAAGAAATATTTTGATGAGAAGTATTGGAATTTACCCAAATTTGGACAGTTCTATGGAAAAAATGCAAATTTAAATATGGAAGCACTACTAAAAGCAGCACCAGATATTATTGTAGACATTGGAGAAGCTAAAAAAAACGTAGCTGAAGATATGGATAAATTACAGGAACAATTAGGAATTCCAGTTATATTCGTAGAGGCTAATTTAGCTAATATGGATAAAACTTATAATATGCTGGGTAAATTAGTAGGAGAAGAAAAACAAGGAGAAGAATATGCTAAATATTGCAAAAGTGTAATTGATAAGGCTAATGATATTAGTAAAAATTTAAAGGATAACGAAAAAAAATCTGTTTATTTTGCATTAGGTAAAGAAGGCCTTAATACTAATGCATCAGGATCATTTCAGGCTCAAGCAATTGAAGTAGCCGGTGGGAAAAACGTAGCACAAGTTGAAGTTGCTTCATCAGGAGGGGGAACACAAATATCATTTGAGCAACTTTCATTATGGCAACCGGATGTAATTATTGTAGATACTGATGATCTTTATAATAAAATTATTTCAGAACCCGTGTGGCAAGATTTAGAGGCTGTTAAAAATAAGCAGGTGTATAAAATTCCAAATAAACCTTATAGCTTTATGGGTAGCCCTCCATCTATTAACCGTATTATTGGTGTTCAGTGGCTTGGTAATTTACTATATCCAGATAAGTATAAAATTGATATTAATAAAGAAGTAAAAGATTTTTGTAGTAAATTTTATCATATTGATTTAACTGATGAGCAGATAGCTGAAATACTAAAATGAAAAAAAGTTAAAGATTAAAGATTAAAGATTAAAGATTAAAGATTAAAGATTAAAGATTAAAGATTTAGAGGATGAGATGATTTTTATGTGCAAGGAATGTTGAAAAAACCTTTGAGTAATTATAGACTGTGATAAAGCTAAAAACTTTATTGCAGTCTTTTATTATAAATAAATAGGTGTGATATATAAAAGTATAATGTCATTTTATGTTTTATGAAGTCGGTATTTACAATAATGGGAGGAAGGTGGAGAAAAACAAAGTAAGTTAACAAAAGGACGAACATTATACTGACTAGTCGGTTATATAGAGGTTTGACATAAAAAAAATAAAGGGACTATAATTATAAAATAAAACATTAATTCAAAAAAATAAGAATAATAATAATAATGAGTTATGTTTATGGAATTATAACAAAATTTATTTATAAGGAGGAATTATATATTATGGGTATTTTCTATGAGTCAATTGGATTTAATGGTTGGGCCATTTGTTTATTTGTTTTATTTTCTTTAATGGCTTTCAATGAATTTGGTCGTTCAACAAAGTGGGGAGGTATAGTACTATTTATAGTGTTACCTATACTACTAACTATATTTGTTTGGCCAACAACTGCAGCGCCTGGAAATGAATATGGTACAGGCACTTGGTTTAACTGGGTAAAAACTTATTCAGCATTAGCAGGGTGTATTTGGTTTATGGGGCTTCGTTACCTTCCAAAACTTGTTAAAAAGAGATGGGCAATATGCGTACCAGCAATTATATTAGCGGTTAATATTTTAGAAGCAGCTATTCGTGATTTTCAATGTTTTTCATATGGGGCATGGAATGGCGCAAGTGTAGACAACCTTTGGGTAATGTCAGGACCTTGGAATATTATGAATGGTATAGCAGGATTGCTTAATATTATAGCAATTTGTGGTTGGGCAGGCATATTTATTTCTAAAAATGAAACAAAAGATATGATTTGGCCTGATATGATTTGGCCTTGGATTATAGCTTATGATTTATGGAATTTTGCATATACATATAATTGTATAGCAGACCATTCATTCTATTGTGGACTAGTATTATTACTATCATGTACAATCCCTGCTTTCTTTATAAAAAGAGGAGCATGGTTACAACATCGTGCACAAACACTAGCATTATGGATTATGTTTGTAATGACTATACCACAATTTGCAGATAAGATAGCTCCAGTAGCTACTACTCACAACAAAGTAGCTTTCTTTAGTGCGAGTTTAATATCTTTAATAGCTAACATTGCATTAGTAGTTTACCAATTTAGTAAAATACGTAAAAATAAATTCAATGTATTAAAAGATGAAATGTACACAGACACAAATGCATATAAGGAAGTAGTTGAAAGTAACAGATAGAAAACTTAGTTTAGGGACTATCACTTACTTTGGCGACACCTGGGATGAGGAGATGATTTCCAGGTGCAATTATTATTTATAGTTTAGAGAGTGTAAATTATAAAAAAATATCTTTATTACTTAGAGATATTTATTATAAAGAATTAGGATATCTATTAATGATGATAATATCATTAAAATAGATATCCTTTTTTATGATGTCATTGACATAAAAATTGAAGAGGGTGATTATGTAGCTCAATTAAATTTAGTAGTTGGGTTCATTTTAGATAATAAAATTAGTATTTGAAAGAGCTTTAGGATAAGTAGAAATATAAAATAAATAATATGAAATTTCTTAGAATATACTAAAATGAATAATGGTTTTATGAAAAGTTATTCTATTAATATTATAGGAGATAAAGATGATTGTTAAAGATAATGTATTATTTGGAAAGGGAGAGTTACGCCAATTTTGTATTTATAGATTTATTTTTGGAATAAGTTATAGTCTTATGATTCCTATAATACCGCTTTTTTTTGATTCTATGGGAATTACTACTGTAATGATTGGAACAATAATGTCTTTATATGGGGTAAGTAAAACTTTAATTCAAATACCTTTTGGTATTGTATCGGATACTATAGGAGATAAATTAACTATAATGATAGCATTATTATTAATGAGTTTTATTCCTTTTGCCTACACTTTAGCAAGTAATAGTTTATTAATTAGTAGTATATGCATATTACAAGGGGCCATTCTTGGGATGGCGGCTCCGGCAACTTTTTCAATTTTATCAAGATCCTTAGATGGAAAAAAGAGAGGACAAAGTACAGGGCTAGCATCAGCAGTTTTTACAATTGGTGGTGGCATTGGCGCGGCTATTAGTGGATTAATTGTAGCAAAACTAGGAAACTATAATATGGTATTTTACATATCTTCAATTGGAATATTTATTACATTAATATATGTTACTTTACAAATAAGAAAATCAAACTTAATTTATGTTAAAGAAAAATTTAATAGGCACAGAAATAAAAGTAGACGGAAAGAAATATTTGAGGAAATAAAAAAATATAACCTTAAATATAAGATTATAGTATTAGGTACTATTGCATTTTTGGGTGATTTTATATATGGATGTGTTGTAGCACTTTTTCATTTTTATGGAAAAGATGTTTTAGGTACATCTACAGTATATACATCTGCAATGATATCAATTTATTTGATGATTTTTGGATTAGGAGCACCTGTTGCTGGCTTTGTAAGTGATAAAATAGGAAATAAAAAACAATTATTTATTTCTTTTGCTGTTATGAATATTACATTACTAGGATTAGCTTTTACAAGAAATGTAGCTTATTTTACAATTATAATAATTATATATTTTTTAGGAGCTACTTTCCTAAATGCATCACTACAAAGTTCACTTTCAGAATTTGGTGATAACCATAAAATTAAAGGTATTGTATTTGGGTTTGTTGGTGCATCTGAATCCTTGGGATATGCACTTGGGCCAATGATTTCAGCGTATATATACAGGATAAATAAATCATGGTTATTTCTAGGTTTATTAGTAGTTTCAATTTTAGTTTCAGTTATTTATTTGTTTCTTCATAAAAAAGCTCGTATATAATAAATTATTAGTATAAAAAAACTAAGAATAGTAAAATACTAAAATGAATTAAGAATTCAATATTATAGGAGTTAACTATGAATATTAAAAATAGTATTTTATTTAAGAAAAAAGAACTGTTGAATTTTTGTATTTCACGTTTTTCTTTTGGTATTAGTTATAGTTTTATTATACCTATAATTCCTCTGTTCTTTAATTCTATAGGACTTAGCACTATGAATATAGGTATAGTAATGTCTTTATATGGAGTAAGTAAAGCCTTGTGTCAAATGCCTTTTGGTTTGGTATCTGATGCAATAGGCGATAAGTTAATGTTAATAATAGCTTTAGCTTTAATGGTTTTTGTACCTTTTGCATATACTTTTGCAAGTGGTAAAATATTGGCAAGTGGTATATATATTATGCAAGGAGCCATACTTGGAATGGCAGCACCTGCTACATTTTCAATTTTATCAAGATCATTAGATGAGAAAAAAAGAGGAGAATGTACAGGGTTTGCCTCAGCAGTTTTTACACTTGGTGGTGGAATAGGGGCAGCTATAGGTGGCTTTATTGTAGCAAAATTTAATAATTATAATATGGTATTTTACATATCATCAGTTGGAATTTTGTTAACTTTAATATTTGTAACCTTAAAGATAAAGAAAGTTGATGTTAAGACTAAAAAAAATAAAAATATAAAGCTTAAGAATAAAGATAAAAGTAAAATGAAAGTAATAATTGCAGATATAAAAAAATATAAACTTGGATGTAAAATTATTATGTTAGGAGCTATTGCATTACTTGGAGACTTTATATATGGTTGCATAGTATCAATTTTTCCATTTTACGGACAAGAGGTATTAGGAGGAACAGCTTGGTATACTTCTGCAATAATAGCTATATATTTATTTGTATTTGGTATTTTTGCCCCTTTAGGTGGATGGGTAAGTGATAAGATAGGAAATAAAAAGCAATTATTTATTTCATTTATTGTTATGAATTTAGCATTACTGGGATTATCCTTTGTAAGAGGAATAATAATATTTACAATAATTATTGTAGTATATTTCTTAGGAGCTACTTTCTTAAATGCATCACTTCAAAGTTTGCTTTTGGAGTTTGGGGAAAATGATAATATAAAAGGAATTGTATTTGGATTTGTAGGAGCTGCTGAAGCGTCGGGATATGCACTTGGGCCTATAGTTTCAGCATATATATACCATTTAAATAAGGAATGGCTATTTATTGGATTATTAATAGTTTCAATTTTAGTTTCAATTATTTATTTGTTGTTATGTAAAAAATCTTATATAGAATAAGGTAGTGGAAAGAATATTACTAGTTATTTTTTGAAGCTTCCTAAGTGTTGATTAATATTATAGAAGAATATGATATGGATTCTCTAAAAGTAATTTTAGGGAATTTTTTCCTTTTTAAAGAATAATATAGTAAGGAAGGATTTATTAAGATTAATCGTAGTGATAATTAATGAAAAAGGTAATATATAATCAAGAAAATTGGAGGTTTAAATGATTAAAGAAGTATTTCAGTTGTATATTGATAGGTGGGATTTTTTCTTAAAACTAATAATTGAACATTTGAAAATTGCAGGATTTTCTATATTAATAGCAGCAATAATTGGGTTAGTTTTGGGAGTTTTAATTAGTGAGTTTAAAAAGACATCTACCTTTATTCTTAGTATAACAAATTTTATTTATACAATTCCATCAATATCACTTCTTGGATTTTTAATTCCTTTTTCAGGAATTGGAAATACAACAGCAATAATAACACTTACAATTTATGCACTTTTACCAATGGTTAGAAATACATATACAGGGATAGAAAATATTGATTCTTCAATAATTGAAGCGGCTAAAGGAATGGGAAGTACATCTTTTGAAATATTATATAAAATTAAACTTCCGCTAGCTACTACAGTGATTTTGTCAGGACTTAGAAATATGGTAGTTATGACAATCGCACTTGCAGGCATTGCTTCTTTTATTGGAGCAGGTGGGCTTGGGGTCGCTATTTATAGAGGAATAACTACTAATAATTCAATTATGACAATTGCAGGAAGTTTATTAATAGCATTACTGGCATTAGTAGCTGATTTTATTATTGGAAGTGTAGAAAAAATAATTAAAAGGAAATGGAGGTTAATACAATGAAAAATTTCAAGAAACATTATAAAAAAATTTCAATACTTATATTATTTACTTTGATAATTTCTTTTGTAGGATGTTCAAAGAAAAAAGAAACTATTAAAATAGCCACTAAGCCAATGACTGAACAATTTATTTTAGGAGAAATGTTATCATTACTTATTGAGGAAAATACTAACCTAAATGTTGAAATAACTAAGGGAGTAGGGGGTGGAACAAGTAATATTCATCCAGCTATTCTAAAAGGTGATTTTGACCTTTACCCAGAATATACAGGCACTGGTTGGAGTTTTGTGCTAAAAGAAGAGGGAATTCCGGATGATGAAACATTATATAAAGGTCTTACAGAAAAATATGAAAGTGAGTACAATTTAAAGTGGGTTGGATTATATGGATTTAATAATACTTATGGATTAGTAATAAGAAAGGATCTTGCAGAAAAGTACAATATAAAGACTTATTCTGATCTTGCAGCATATTCATCTGAGCTTACATTTGGAGCTGAATATGATTTTTATGAAAGGGAAGATGGATTTAATGCATTATGTGCTAAATATGGATTAAAGTTTAAAAAATCATCTGATATGGATATTGGACTTAAGTATAAAGCCATAAATTCTAAGGAAATAGATGTAATGAATACATTCACAACGGATGGACAACTTGCAACTTCTGATATTGTAGTTCTTAAAGATGATAAAAATTTCTACCAAACATATTATTGTGGAACAGTTGTCAGTGAAGATGTTCTTAAAAAATACCCAGAACTAGAATCAATTTTAATGAAAATGGAAAATATTTTAACTGACAAAGAAATGGCAAAGTTAAATAATAAAGTAGAAACTGATGGTATTGATGAAAAAGTAGTTGCAAAAGAATTTCTAGTAAGTAAGGGATTATTAAAATAATAATATCAGAGGGAGAAATATAGATGGAAAAGCAAGGGGTTATAAAACTAGAAGGTGTTTCTAAGGGATATGGTAATAATCTAATATTAAATGAATTTAATTTAAATATAAATAAAGGTGAGTTTTTAACTATAATAGGTAGTTCAGGTTGTGGTAAGACAACTGTACTAAAACTTATTAATGGATTACTTACACCAGATAGTGGCAAAGTTCATGTAAATGGAGAAGATATATCAGTGGTGAATCAAATTCAATTAAGGAGAAAAATTGGGTATGTTATTCAAGGAGTTGGATTATTTCCACATATGAATATAAGGAAAAATATATCGTATGTACCTAATTTAACAAAGAAGGATGATAAAAGTAAAATAGCAGCTAAGGCTTTAAAGTTAATAAAAGTTGTTGGTTTAAGTGAAGATATGCTAGATCGTTATCCAAGTGAACTATCGGGTGGCCAGCGTCAAAGAGTTGGGCTTGCAAGAGCTTTAGCTTCTTCGCCAGATATATTGCTTATGGATGAACCTTTTGGGGCAGTTGATGAAATAACAAGAAAGCTATTACAAGAAGAAATACTACGTATTTATAAGGAACTTAATGTTACAATTGTATTTATTACTCATGATATTAAAGAAGCATTAAAGCTTGGAACTAGAGTGCTTGTAATGGATAAGGGACAGATAATACAAGTTGGGGCTCCAACTGAAATAATGGAAAATCCTAAAACAGATTTTGTAAGAGAATTAATTGGGGCATAATGATAAATAACAAACAGTTTTTGTATAGAAAAATATTACATTCAATGATTTTCAGAAGATCTTTAAGCTATTATTTATCTAGCAGTTACAGTAAAAACAGTAACTTACTCGAAGTTATTGTTTTTATTGTAATTTTTTCTGATATTTTAGTATCTGAGATAAAATTTATAAATTCTATTGTCTCCTTGAAAACTGGTGGGAACCGTAAGCACCTCAGTGAAAGGGGATTACTATAACAACTCTAATATTTCCTCACATAATTTATGACTCTTAATAGCATCTTCTAATGATTCATATGAAATAGTGCCAGAAGCTACTTCCTCTATAAAGCTTTCAATTATAGAAGTGAATCCTCTCTTATAAAGAGTATTTTCCCAATCACCAAAATCTTTAATTGTAGTAAGATTGTTTTCATAAAAGGTAGTTTGAGTAAGGCTTCTAACTACAGCCTTTTTACCAGAAACCATTATTTCTATATTTTCTTCATTAGTTCCATTATCTCTATTCATAATGGCAATAGCAGTGGTAGTAGAATTAGAAAGTGTAACCACAATATTCTTTAGCTTTTTGTCATCCTTTAGTGCATCTACTCTTATATTTTTATAATCATTACCCATTAAAAATCTTACAGTATCCAAAACATGAATAAAATCATCATATAGAAATACCCTTGGATTTAGTGAAGCTGAGACTCTATTTTTTTGCATAATGATAATATCTGCATGACCCATATTCTTTAGGTCATGAATCATTGGTGCATTTCGTCTATTGAAACCAACTTTTAAAATTCTATTGTTTTTCTTTGCAATGGAAAGCAATTCAAGGCTCTCATCTAAATTATAGCTTAGGGGTTTGTCTACATAGACGTGAATTCCGTTTTCTAAAAGGGTTTTGCAAAGGGAGAAGTGTGTTTTTGTTGAACTATGAACAAAGGCACAATCAACGTTTCTTTTGATTAGCTCATCTACTGTAGATACAGCTTCTTTAATTCTATATTTCTTACTAATTTCTTTCCTAGTATTCTCATTACGAGTACATAAAACCAGTTCTAAATCTTCCATAGCAGTTATAATTGGCAGATATGCTTTTTTACAAATGTTACCTATTCCTATTATTCCAACTCTCATAGTATCCTCCTAGTAGTAAATTATTTGTATACTTATATAATAACATAATTTTAAAAAGAATCTAGAAGAGTATATAGTTTACTTGATTCAAACATGATAATTCATATGTTTTAGATTTGCTAATAAGTATGATAATATATAAGTAGTAAAGAAAAGTAAATAATATATAAGTAGTAAAGAAAAGTAAATAATATAGAAATGATAATAAGACGGAGGGATAAGAATGTCTTTATTAATAAAAAATGGAACTGTAGTAACAGCTAGTGATATTTATAAAGGAGATATTTACATTGAAGATGGTGTTATAAAAGAAATTGGTATAAATATTATAAAAGATGCAGATGAAATAATAGATGCAAAAAATAAATATATAATTCCTGGGGGAGTAGATGTTCATACTCATTTAGATTTAGATGTAGGAATTGCTGTTGCAAATGATGATTTCTATACGGGTACAGTGGCAGCAGCTTGTGGGGGAACTACGACTATAATAGATCATATGGGTTTTGGACCTAAAGGCTGTAACTTGAAACATCAAGTTGAGGTTTATCATGGACATGCAGATGGCAGAGCTGTAATTGACTATAGCTTTCATGGGGTTATTCAACATGTAAACGATGATATCCTAGATGAGATGGAGGAGATAGTTGAAGATGAAGGAATATCTAGCTTCAAGCTTTATTTAACATATGATTATATGATTGATGATGAAAACGTATTGAGAGTATTAAATAAACTAAAAGACTTAAAAGGAATTACAACTGTTCATTGTGAAAACCATGGAAGTATAAAAAGATTAAGGGAAGAGTATGTTAAAAGTGGATTTAAAAGCCCTATTTATCATCCTTTAAGTAGACCAGTTGAAAGTGAAGGAGAAGCTGTAAATAGAATGATAAATCTTGCAGCAATAGCTAAAGAGGCACCTCTTTATATAGTTCATTTATCATCAGCTTTAGGATTAGACTATATAAAGATGGCAAGAGAAAGAGGGCAAAAAGTATATTCAGAAACTTGTCCACAATATCTAATATTAGATGAAAGTAAATATAGTTTACCAAATAATGAGGGATTGAAATATATAATAAGTCCTCCATTAAGAGAAAAGAAAAATGGAGAAGCATTGTGGATGGGAATTAATGAAGGGTATATACAAACAATAGCAACAGATCATTGTCCATTTGCTTTTAATAAAGAGAAACAAATGGGGAAAGATGATTTTACTAAGTGCCCAAATGGAGCACCAGGAATAGAAGAGAGGATTCCTCTTATTTTTTCAGAAGGGGTTATGAAAAATAGAATAAGTATAAATAAATTTGTAGATGTATGTTGCACAAAGCCAGCTAAAATATTCGGATTATATCCAAAGAAGGGAACTATACAAGTTGGATCAGATGCAGATATAGTTATAATTGATCCAGATAAAGAAGTTACTATAACGAACTCTAAATTACATTCTAATGTAGATTATTCTGCATATGAAGGAATAAAGGTGAAGGGTTATCCTATATTAACTATTTCACGTGGTGAAATAATAGTTAGGGATAATAAATTTGTAGGGAAAAAGGGACGAGGTAAATTTATTAAAAGAGGAAAATCGGATTGGGATAATATATTGTAACTAAGTTATACAATTTAAAATAATGATAAATTTAAGAAATGTAGAAAGGAGATTTGGTATTGATAATAGACCAAATCTCTTTTATTTTGTGAAAGTTATTTTTAATTACTTGTATAAGGGTGTAATGCTATTTAAAATCATTCCAATAACCACGAGCATTAATCCTATTAGTCCAATAGTTGTTGGGATTTTATCATTAAATATAAATACGCCTCCTAAAAGTGTAAATATTACCTCACCGGCTTGTGTTGATTCTATTACCGCTAACTTATTTATATCATTCCTTACTATATCAGTTGCTTTAAAAAATAGTATTGTAGCAATAATTCCTGAGAAAACTGCAACTATTAAAGACTGAATTATTTGGCCTTTACTTGGTAAACCAACAGTTAATACTCCAGAGATAGATATAATTATCCAAAAAGGCATACTACATAGTGTCATACCAAATACTCTTTGAAATGTATTAAATCTATTATCACAAATTTCCATCATTTTTCGATTGCCAAGTGGATAAGCAAATGAAGCTAAAACAACAGGTACAATACCTAAAAGTGTTTCTAAAAAAGATATATTTGTTGCTTCTTCAAACTGCATTGAAAATATACCTAATAAAATTATTGAAGACATTAGTAGAGATTTCTTAGGGATTTTATTTCTTGTTTTACATAATCCACTTTTAGTCTCAATATTTTTTGAAAATAATGGAGACATAAGTGCACCTGCAACTATAGTTATTTGCCAAGTCCCAGCAACTAACCATGAGGAACTATATACTGAAGCAAAACTTAAAGGAGCATAAAATAAGCCAAAGCCTATTGTACTCCAAGTAATCCATTGAATAGGTCTTTTTACTATATCATTCAATACATCTAATAATTCATTTTTTATAATCATGATAATAAATAGAATAGGTAACATAAAAATATATCTTAGTGATGAACTCCAAAGCCAACTACCACCAGAAACATTCATTTGCTGATTAAGTATAAAAGTAAATGAAAAAAAGAATGAGGCTATTATTCCTAGTATAAATGCTTTTGTCATTATAAAACTCCTTGTATTTAAAATTATTTTTATAAAGAAAACAAATTCTGTATGTTATATTATACATGTGTATGTTATGTAGCACAATATGTAATTTACAGAAATAATAAATTAGTATAAAATAATTATATGATATAGAATGCAAAATCTATAAAAGATTATTAGTAGTATGTGAATATAAAATTAAAATAAGATTAGGAATATAATTATATAAGGAGTTAAATAATGAAAAATTTAAATTTAATTATAGGTAATAAATTAAAAAGTATACGTAATGAAAGAAATTTAAGTTTAGATGAAGTGGCTAAGTTGACTGGTGTTAGCAAGGCAATGTTAGGTCAAATAGAAAGAGCACAATCAAATCCAACAGTGTCTACACTATGGAAAATTTCAACGGGATTAAAAGTATCCTTTTCATTTTTTGTTGATGAAAATCAAGATGATTTGAAAGTAATATATCAGAATGATATTAGTCCAATAATAGAAGAAAATAATAGAATGAAGTTATATCCAATATTTCCATTTGATTCAAACAAAGGTTTTGAAATATTTACTATAGAGTTAGGACCAGGTTGTAACCATATATCTACTCCCCATAATGATGGAGTTGAAGAGTATATTATAGTTACTGAAGGTCAAATTGAGATAACTATAAATGATAAAAAGTTTATACTACAAAAAGGTAATTCTATTAGATTTATGGCTAATAAGCCACATTCATATAAAAATATAAATCAAGATATTTCAGTATTCCAAAATATAATATTTTATTTTAAATAAACTAAAAGACTTAAAAAAAATTACAACGTTCATTATGAGAACTATAAATTTGGTTCTCTTATTTTTTTTGTAAAACTGTCATAATTTATTGATTACAAACGTAAATATATAATAGATTACGTTTGTAATTAAAAAGGAGGCAATGAAATGTTACCTAAAATATCAGATGCTGAGTGGGAAGTTATGAAAATAATTTGGAGTAGTTCAAAGATAACATCTAGTGAAATAATTAATGAACTTAATGATAAGAGTAAGTGGACGTCATCAACTATTAAAAGTTTAATAAATAGACTTTTAAATAAAAAAGCAATTTCATTTGAGAAAAAATCAAAAGAATATTTTTATTACTCATTAGTATCAGAGAAAGAATGCATTAAAGAAGAAAGTGAATCATTTGTAAATAGAGTGTTTAATGGATCATTTAATTCTATGTTTGTTAACTTTGTTAAATCAGAAAGTTTATCAGAGGAAGATATTGAAGAACTAAGACAAATACTAAACACTTCTAAAAATAGGGGTGAAATGTAACATGATGATATTCGATTGGATTATTGAAACATCTTTTGCAGCAAGTATTATTGTTTTGATTGTAATATGTATTAGAGGATTAATTAAGAAAAGGGTAAATCCTAATATCTTATATTATATGTGGTTTGTAGTAATTATTAAATTGCTTATACCAAATGGGCCTGAAAGTAATATCAGTATATACAATGTATTTTCAAAAAGTGAAGTGGGTGTAGTTGAAAGGGTTAATGAAATTGAATCCACGAATATAATTAATGAAATAAATGTAAAATCAACATTGAAAGATGAAAGTAAAATTTATAAAACAGATACTAATAATAAAATAGATTACATAAAGTTAAAGGCAATGTTATGTTGCATATGGGTTATGGGGATAGGTTTTCTTTCAATAAGATCAATATATTCATATAATATACTTCAAAAGTATATTCAAGGGAAAGAATACAATAATTATCCAGTGGAATCAATATTATTAGAAACTTTAAATATATTATGTATAAAAAGGAAAGTGAAAATAATAATGTGCGATGAATTTCAAAGTCCTACATTATTTGGAATAATGGAACCTAGGATAATAATTCCTAAAACTATTATAGAAAATAGTACAAGTAAAGAGCTTAAGTACATTTTATTACATGAATTAATACACTTGAAAAGACGTGATAATATTATTATATGGGTTTTACTAATAATTAAAATAATATACTGGTTTAACCCAATAATAACTATAGCAATTAAGTTAATGCAACAAGATTGTGAGCTCGCGTGTGATGCAAATGTTCTTAATAAAGTATCGGAAAGAGAAAATATAGATTATGGTATGGCTATTTTGAAAGTTCTTAGCTCTATCAATAGTAAAAAAACATTTGTAGGGACAACAACAATGATTAGAAATAAAAATGATATCAAGGAGAGAATAAGTATGATTAGTATAAATAAAAAATATGGTTTTAAAGCTTTAATTATAGGGTCGCTTCTAATAGGGATAGTATGTAGTGTGGGGTTAACAACTAAGAGTTCAGCGAAAACTGATGATATTTTGAATGTAGAAAGTATAAAAGAAAATAGTAATGAGTTAACTTTGGGAAAGGTGAATTCTGGTATTGTAGTTTATAATTCGCATTATGATGAAGATTATATGTCGGGGTTAACTGTAATTGATGCAGGTGAAATGCTGGTTAGTAAATTGAAAGAAAATGGATTGGAAGCAAAATTATTAAAAAATACTAAAACAGTAGCTTATGTTGAAAGTTATAATGAATCTAGAAATTTGGTAATTGAAGGCGTAGAAAATTATGAAGATAAAATGCTAATTGACATTCATAGACCTGCAAAAGGTATTAAAGATGAGGAAAACAGAAGAGTAACTAAGATTATATTAAGTAAAACAAGCCCTAAATATGAAGAAAACAAAATTTTTGCAGATACGTTAATAAATAAATTTAAAGTACAAGGGTTAGTAGGAACAATAGTTTTATATGAGGATGTGACACTTCTAAATGATTTCAATCAAGATTTATCATCAAAAGCCATTATGTTAGAGGTAGGATCAGGAGCTTCAAATAAATCAGATATAGAATTTTGTATACAAAAAATATCAAAGGCAATTGAAAAATTAAATTAGATTATTAATGCTTATTTGTCAACATGATAACTCTTTTAATCTAGAGATTGATTTTTATTGAAAATATATTTACAAAAATATACATTAAAGCTATAATAAGGTGTAAACGTATAGTGGACCGAAGTAATTATATTAATTAAATAAAAATAGGAAATAGTAGAGAGGTATAGCTATGGGGACAAGGAGTATAGGAAAAGCTTTTATATCAACAGCAATTATAGTAGTTATAATATTAAATACAAGTATGTCTGTACTTGCAACACCTAATGAGGAAGTAATTGAAAATCAAAAGAAATACAATGTGTTAACTGAAAACATTGATAAAACACAAGGAGAAGTATATAGGCTTAATACAGAAATAGAAAAACTTACTGAAGTTATAAAAAAGAACGTGGAAGAGTTAAAAGTAATTTCTAATGAAGTGGAAGTTTCTAAAAAAGAAATGACATATAGAGAAGATGAAATAAAAAAGCAAGAGGATATGTTAGCTAAAAGGATAAGAGAACTTTATAAATCGGGAGGTCAAAATAATTTAATATTGGTTTTATTAAATTCAGAAGGAATTACAGATTTAATTTCTAAAGTTTATACTGTTGGTAAAGTAGTTGATTTAGATAAAAAAATAGTAAGTGAGCTTAAGGATAATCAAGAAAAATTAGAAAAAAGTGTAAAGGAATCAGAAAAAAAAATTAGCGATAGTGCTATTGTAACGGAAAATAATAAAAAAGCACTAGAAGAATTAGAAAATAAAAAGAAGGAACAGGTATTATTAATATCTCAAATATTATTAGAGAAAAGTAAATTTGATACTGAATATTTAGCCGTAAGTGAAATGAAAATAAT
The DNA here is from genome assembly GCF_900104115.1 of Clostridium gasigenes. Lineage (GTDB taxonomy): Bacteria > Bacillota > Clostridia > Clostridiales > Clostridiaceae > Clostridium > Clostridium gasigenes. Next base: position 990,957 of record NZ_FNJM01000001.1, on the reverse strand, counting down.
AGAACCACAATTAAAAATTCTAAAAGAGTCTAATTCATTAGAAGAATTAAATGGTGCCATAGTACAACTAATAAATATTAGAGACAAACAATTAAAAAGTTTAAATTCAATAGAGCAAATTAATAAAAGTATTATTGAAGTTACAAAAAGAGTTAGTGGGTTAGAACAATATTTAAAAGATAAAGGAACAAATTTAAATTCTGGAGTGTTATCAGGAAGTTTAATAGTTAGCTATGCATATCAATTTTTAGGAAAACCATATGTAGTTGCCGGTAATGGCCCTGATGAGTTTGATTGTTCAGGTTTTACAAGATATGTGTACAACAATACTGTTGGTATAGATATTACAAGAACAACATATACACAAATTAAACAAGGGAAATCTATATCATTAAGTGAATTGCAATTAGGTGATTTAGTATTTATGTATGGGGTTGATCATGTAGGAATATATGTTGGCGGGGGATGTTATATACATGCACCACAACCAGGAGAAACTATTAAAGTATCTCAAATTACATCTTTTACAGAAGGTAGAAGAATTAGTTTTAATTGAAATAATTATTATTGAAGTAAAGTATTAATTATGTAAAGAAACTACAGTTGTAGTATTGTAGTTTAAAATGAAACTTAAGGGAACTAGAAGTAATAAACTTCTAGTTTTTTTGCTATGTGATAAATGCTATTTATTTGAGAACTATTAAGGCTTGTGAAAAAATATCAAGTAGATATGTCAAAAAAGTGAAGACAGAGAAGGTTTTTCAAAGTATAATGATAATAAACTTATTTAATAGTGACTGTACTATAATCCTTTAATTTGGGGTTATTTGAAAAAATAGATACATAATTATTAGGAGTTGCAAAAAAAGCAACAGTTAGGAGATCTTATGAACAAAACTATAGAAGAAATATTTAATGGTATTAAGCATAATGAGGGTAGATTACCCAAAGAAGAATTAGAAGAGTTAATAAGAAGAGAAGATGAAACAAGAATTTTCTTAATAGATTATATGGAAGACTTTAAAAAGGATTATAAAGTAGCACTAGAGGATATGTCATACTTTGGTCACATATATGCAACATATTTACTAGCTCAATTTAAAGAAAAGAAATTTTATGACATATATTTAGATATATTAGAATTACCAGATAATGAAGCAATGGCTTTATATGATGATGGTATTAAAGAACATGGGGGCAAGATTATTGCTTCTGTTTATAATGGAGACGATACTAGATTAATTGAAATTATACAAAGTGATAATGTGTCTAAAGAAATTAAGTATGCAGTAAAGAATGCCTTTGAAATAATACAAAGAGATAATCCTAGATATATAGACAATATTTTTGATGAAATAGTTAATTGGGAATGTTTTAAAGGAGAAGAAGAAAGAGAAGAAAAAGCAGAATTAGAAAAAGCAGAAGAAGCTTCTTTAAACAATTTAATAGCAAGTGAACTAAAAAAGGGACTTAATGACTTTATAATGAAAAATTCAGTTGAAATAGGTAGAAATGATTCATGCAGCTGTGGAAGTGGTAAGAAATATAAAAAATGTTGTGGTAAATAAGAAGGTATAAATTCCAAAAGAAAAATAATGTTTTAGGGGCGATTATATTGAATAAAATTATTGACTTAAATAAGATTAAAACTACTGCAGAAAATTACTATCGGAATGGAGATTTTTTTTGTTCTGAAGCTATAGTAAAGACAATCAAAGATGAATTTGGTCTATCTATATCTGATGATATTATTGCAATGGCTTCAGGTTTCCCAATAGGCATAGGTGGCTCTGGTTGTACATGCGGTGCAGTTGTAGGTGGTGTCATGGCAATAGGATTATTCTTTGGTAGAAATGAACCAAAAGATACAAAAGTTAATAAGGCTATGGAGTTATCTAAAGAATTGCATGATATTTTTAAAGAGAGACATAAGTTTTTATGCTGTAGGGTTTTAACAAAAGGTATGACACTTGGTTCTGAGGAACATATGGAACAATGTATTTATTTTACTGGTGAAGTAGCACAGGAAGCAGCAAAAATTATAGTAAGGGAATTAAATTTGGAAATTAAATAATAAAGATTAAATGAATCCACTAGAAAAAATTCTAGTGGATTTATTTTTATGTTTAAATGAAATGAAGTTGGATAGTATAGATGAAGCTATTATAAGCACAAATTTTAAGGGAAGGTAATAGTATAGTAGTAATAATTTTATAAAAACTACTATTGGAGGGTAAATTATGTGGAATGAAAACAAATGTATAGAACTAAAAGCTAATAAGAATTTTGATCAAAGTATTGTAGAAATTAAAAAAATAAATAATGATACTAAATATCCAGTAAACTTATATTCATATTTTGTAGGTAAAAATCCATATACATCTTTTAATGCTTCTAGCAAATATCCAAGTATTGAATCTTCTGTATTTATAGGACCATTTTCTACTATTATAGGAGATGTTACTATAAATAAACATGTCTTTATAGCTTGTAATGTAACTATTAGAGCAGATGAGGGAACACCATTTTATATTGGGTCAAACTCTAATATTCAAGATGGAGTAATATTTCATGGGCTAAAGAATAATCAATTTGTTGTAAATAAAAAAAAATATTCCATTTATGTTGGTGACAACACTTCCATTGCTCATGGTGCTTTAATTCATGGACCTTGTATTGTGGGGAATAATGTTTTTGTTGGATTTAATTCTTTAGTTTTTAATTCTATAGTAGAGGATGGATGTTATATAGCTTCAAACGCTACTGTAAGTGATGGAGTAAGGATAAAAGCAAATAAATTTGTTCCAACGGGAGCATTAATAGATACTCAGGCAAAAGCTGATGATTTAGACAATGTACCAAAGGATAGTTCTGATTTTGCAAAAAAAGTAGTGAAGGTTAATGTAGAGCTTAAATCGAGCTATTCTCTAATGTTTGGTGATGTTAAATGCAGTTGTGGGTTATGCTGTAATAGTAAAAGATTAGAGTATAATTAGCATCCATCAATTAGCAAACCTCTTTTTATTGCTAAAGAAGGGGTTGCTAGCACCACGGAGTTTGAACTTAATTTTATTTTGAAAAATATTTATTAGAGCATATATTAAATTAAAAATAAATATCTATTGCAAAAATTTACCGGTATTTGTATAATTAAATGATTGCTGATGTATATGTATGTATAAATAACTTAAAATATAAATATACCCATTCTATATATTATTAAATTATTATTTAAGGAGGTATTTATTGAAATGATATATGCAGTTAAAGGAAATATTATTTTTACTAAGACTTTAGATAAATTCAATATATTTGTAAACGGATACATTGTTGTAGAGGATAGATTAGTAAGAGGAGTTTATGAATCTCTTCCTGAAGAATTTAATAAGATAGATGTAATAGATTATGGTAACTCACTTATTATACCAGGTTTTTCAGATTTACACACACATGCACCACAATTTGCAAATATGGGTTTAGGACTTGATAAGGAATTAATGCCTTGGCTTGAAACCTACACATTCCCAGAGGAAGCTAAATTCTCAGATATTAGTTATGCTAAAAGGGTATATTCTGCTTTTATAAGGGAATTATGGAAGTTTGGGACTACAAGATCTGTTGTATTTGCTACTATTCATAAGGAGTCTACAGCATTATTAATGGATTTATTTGCAGATGCAGGGTTAGGTGCATATGTAGGAAAGGTAAATATGAATAGGAACTCACCAGAATTTCTAACAGAGACATTAGAGGATTCTATTAAGGATACAAAATATTTATTAGAAGAATACTGTAATAAGTACCCACTTGTTAAACCAATAATTACACCAAGATTCGTTCCAACTTGTAGCTTTGATCTTTTAAAAAATCTTGGAGAATTAGCTAAGGAATATAATATTCCTGTACAATCTCATCTATGCGAAAATTATAGTGAAATTAGTTTTGTTAAAGAGTTGCATCCTGAATTTGGTAATTATGCAAATATATATGACTCAGCTGGATTATTTGGAGATATGCCAACGGTAATGGCTCACTGTGTTTTAGTAGATGAGGATGAAATAGAACTAATGGCAAGAAAAAAGGTTTTTGTTGCTCATAGCCCAAATTCTAATAGCAATTTATCAAGTGGTATAGCTCCTATAAGAAGATTAATCAAAAGAGGAGTGCCTGTTGGGTTAGCAACTGATGTATCAGCAGGTCATAGCTTATCAATTACCAATGTAATGGTTAATGCGGCACAAGCATCAAATATAAAATGGATTGAGAGCAATAAAGTAGACAAGTCACTTAGTACTGTAGAGCTATTTTATCTTGCAACAAAAGGCGGGGGAGAATTCTTTGGAAAAGTAGGAAGTTTTGAAGAAGGATATGAGTTTGATGCTTTAGTTATTGATGATAGCAATTTATCAATATTTAAAACTTTATCAATAGAGGAAAGATTGCAGAAGTTCATCTATACTGGAGATGATAGAAATATTAAAGAAAGATATGTTTCGGGTAGAAAAGTAGAAGAACCGAAGTGTTATTAGAATTGTATCGATACACTTGAAAAATCCTCAATATACTATATTATTATATTAATAGTAAGTGCAGTTATAAGAAATTATAAATGAATTGAGGGATGTATAATGAATAGTAATAATATTAAAAATTTAGTGCTAAACAGTCTATTTATAGCATTAGTTTATGTAGCAACAAGATTTATAAATATACCTGGACCAACTCCAGGAGGATTATTTCATTTAGGAAATGTTATGTTTTTTACCATAGCAATTGTTTTTGGTAAAAAGGCAGGGGCAATATCAGGAGGAGTTGGTATGGCACTTTTTGATTTAACAAGTCCTTATGCTATATGGGCCCCGTTTACTTTAGTTATTAGGTTGGCAATGGGTTATATAATAGGAGCTGCAGCAGAAAAATTTCAAAAAAAGAAAGTTTATAATATAGTAAGTATTCTAGTTGGAATAACTGTAGCCACATTAGTTATGATTGTTGGATATTATATATCAGAAGTTATACTATATCATAATTTTATAACTCCATTACAATCAGTTTGGGGAAATTTTATGCAAAGTGTTGTAGGGACTGTTATAGGAATACCTTTTTCAGTAACATTAAAAGCAGCCTTAAAAAAGGCAAATGTTAATATATATCTTGAAGATAAAAGAATATCAATTAAATAGGAGGAATTATGGCAAAAATATTAATGACACCAGGGCCTACTTATATACACGAAGATGTAAGAGAGGCCTTAAGGAAGCAAATAACAAATCCTGATTTAGATATTGATTTCTTTGAATTTTATAAATATTTATGTAGCAAGATAGGCGAATTATTAAAAACAGATAATGAGATAATAATATTATCAGGAGAAGGAATATTAGGACTTGAAGCAGCTATAGCGTCATTAGTTGAACCTTCAGATAAGGTTTTATGTATTGAAAATGGTATTTATGGTTATGGGTTTGGAGATTTTGTAAAACTTTTTGGTGGGAAGGTTAATTATTGCTCATCTGATAGAAGAGAAGGAATAAATATTGAAGTTTTAAAAGAATATCTTAAGGAAAATCATGATTTTAAGGTTGCTACAGTAGTACATTGTGAAACACCTTCTGGTATAACTAATCCAGTAAAAGAAGTTGTGTCACTTTTAAATGAATATGGAATAATTTCAATAGTAGATTCTGTTTCTAGTATTGGTGGTGAAGAACTTTATGTTGATGAATGGGGAATAGATGTTGCTATAGGTGCATCTCAAAAATGTATTTCAGCGCCCCCAGGGTTAACATTTCTTTCATTAAGTAATAGAGCAAAGGAAAAAATGTATAATAGAAAAAGTAATATACCAGGATTTTATAATAATTTAACTATATGGAAGGATTGGTACGAGAAAAAATGGTTTCCATACACTCAACCAATTAGTGATTTGTATGCATTAGATGTAGCAATTGATAGAGTATTGAATAATAAAGAATTTTTAAAGATTCATGCAGACATAGCTACATCCTTAAGATATACAATAAAAGAAGCTGGTTTAGAATTATATCCTAAAAGTTTTTATTCTAACACAGTAACATCAGTAGTGGTGCCAGAGGGTATTTCTTTTAATGAAATATTCAAAGCTTTAAACAATGAATATAATATATTAATAGGTGGAGGATTTGATTTCTTAGAAAATAAAATATTTAGAATAGGACATATGGGTGAAAATTGTAATGTAAATAATATAATTATTACATTAAAAGCTTTAGATGAAATTTTTTTAAGTAGTGGAATATATCTAAAAAAATCATTAAATAAATCCTTTACAAATAATTACTTGCACAGATTGGCACTCTAGAAGAAATAAAGAATGAAAATAGACCTTAAAAGGTTTTACTGTTGCATTAATCAATAAATTTTCATGTATAAAAATCAATATTAAAGTACAACCTCCAATTATAAGATTGGAGGTTGTTTTTATTATGGATAAATTTGCAAACAGAAGTACCTTCAGAAAATTAATTAAACTTATTGATGGTAATATTGGTAGAAATTTAAGAAAGGCGAATAATCAGTATAAATACTTAAAGAATTATACAGGTCGGGATCACATTATGACAATGTTATTTTTACAAATCTCAGGTTGTGATGGGCTAAGAGATATTGATGAAAAATATAGAAAATCATCTAATGTAAATAAGGATTTTAATATGCCAACTTATTCATAACTATCTAGACTAAACAAAAGTAAGTCATGTGATTTATTTAAGAATATCTTTGAAGATTTACTTCAGAAAGCTGAGAGAGAGCTAAAGTCTTCGGTTAATATAAAGGAGTTTAAGGATATTAAAATAATAGACTCATCAGTGGTTAATATAGGTAAAGGATTAGCACCGGAACTTTATTTTCAAGATAAGAAATCTGCTATTAGGATTAGTACACCTTTTTCCTATGGAACTAAATTGCCTAGTAAAATTAATATAGCTCCTGCTAAGATAGGATAACGCACCTGTATTGATGGGTATGTAGATTCAGAAGAAAATATATATATTTTTGATAAGGGATACTTTAAGTATTCTTGGTATGATGAAATGACGGATAAGAAACAAAAATTTATAACTCGTCAGCAAAGCAATGCTGTTACGGAAGAATATTTAGCAACTTCTACTGAGATAGAAGATATGTATGATTATATCATTACAATGGGATCAGATTACAGTAAAAATAAAACTAGACATAAATATAGAGATATTTTATATTTTACGAAGGACTCTGATGAAGAATTTCGATTAGTCACCAACATATTTAATATGCCAGCTGAAGATATAATCTCTCTCTATAAAAAGCGCTGGGATATTGAATTATTATTTAAGTGGATAGAACAACATCTGACCATTAAAAAATGGGTCGGAAGGTTCCTTAACGCAATATCAATATAAATATATTCTGCCCTCATTGTTTATATTTTATTACTTCTAATAAAATATAAATTTAAAAGTAACCTAAGCATTTTTTAATATATTCCGAAAATTAAGTGTTAATATATTAGAAAAATATGCTTTAAGGAATGTTTTGTTACGGTGAATAATCATTACAATAGTGGGTATACATAATATTCCTATTAGTAATTTATAACCTAAATAATAAAACTCCACTCAATTATAATTCCATTTGTTGGAGTTTTAAATATCATACTATAAAAATTCTACCTTTCTGCAACAGTAAAACTCAAATCGTATTTATATAATTTTCGATCACACAACTATAGGTGATAGATTTGCAGGACAAACGCATGAAAACTTTTAACTACATAAGTAAAATTATAACATCACTACATTTTCATAATTTTACTTATATGTTTAATCGGATTTGTAAATATTGTAAATCGCTTCAATTTCATACTCATTTTTTCCCAGTATCTAAAAGTTTTAGTATCCCTAATGCCCATTTACGAATAATATTCATGTTTTTATTTGCAGTTTCTTCAATAGTTTTATTAGAATCTTCTCTAAATGTAACATCTAAATGCCAGTGCATTAATTCAACTTTCCAATGCTGTCTTATAGACCTAGAAAACAGCTCTATATCAGGACTTAAACTACTTATATAATACCTAATTTCTTTGCTAACTATGATATATCTTCAGTTTGATAATATTCCCTAGTTTACATTTGCCCGTGGCTCTTTTTAGTAGTTTTTTATAATTACTATTATTCTTAATGTCCTTTCGGAAACTTTCTTCGTTGAAATAGTCTATTAAATCTTTATGCAAATTACCTTGATTACCTTTTACAGCCAAAACATAGTCGGCCTTCTTAGAGATAATTTTTTCCCCAATATCAATTTGATTCCCCATTACATCTATAGTAACAACCATACCCTTTATATTTAATCTATCTATAATCTCTGGAATGGCTACTATTTCATTTTGTTTTTCTTTAACTACCGTTTGGCCTAAACAAAATCCATTTTCATCACACCAGGCTGCCACTACGTGTAACGGGTTCTTATCCTTAGTTCTACTACCTCTTATTGTCTTACCGTCAATCTTCAATATTTTCTTTATTCCTTCACCTTCTTTTGTAGTTAAATATTCATTCCATTCTACTTGTAATTGTTGAATAGCTTTTGAATCTATCATCCCGATGACACGTTAAAAAGTGTCATGAGATGGTATGCCATTCTTTAATGAAAAATATTTCCCCAAACATTCTTTATGAGAATTGCAAAATACTTCAATTTTCATTAAAAATAGGAAGAAGATCTATACCACTTTGGTATAAAGTTTTTCTATATAAAGAAGATGGAAACAAAGATTTTAATCATGTAAAACAAGGGATTAAATTTCTACATGAAATTATAACTCCATACGGATGCGAGGTCACATTACTTGCAGATAGAGGCTTTAAAAGTATGGATTTATTTAGATTTATAGATGAAGATCTTAATTGGGAATATTGTATGAGATGTACTAAAGATTTAGGTATAACAATATCGGGCAAGCCTAAAATAAATAAATTACAAGATATACTCACCTTAAAAAGAAAAGTTAAACACTTTTCAAATATAGAATTAACAGCCCAAAAGTATGTATGTAATATGGCTGTGTGCAAGGATGAAGATGCTGATGATACTTGGTTTATAGCTAACAACCTTAGTGGAAAATTTGCTATAAGAGAATATAAAAAGAGATTTGATATAGAAGAAATGTTTAAAGATTTTAAGGGTGGTGGGTTTAATATAGAGCATACTTGGAGTATGGATATTCAATATATAAAAATGCTTTATCTATGTGTTTCAATAGCTTATTGTTTTATTATTACACTTGGAGCATCTTGTTCTAAAGATAAGAAAAATAAACAATTAGGAGTAACTAAGAAGCTTAAAGGAAATATTGTTAGAATTTATAGCTTGTTTAGAGCAGGTCTTAAATGGTTTAAATTATCTTATTATTCATGTCGAAAGAAATATCTTCTAAAATTTTCATTTATATTGTATGAGTCTTAGAGTAATTTATTTACATTGACATATCGGTAGTAGTATCTTCAAAATACTCCTTACCATATTTATGAATTAATTCAATTAAAATCAACTAGGTTGTTATTTAAAAATCCATAATAATGTAATTAAGTGAATATAATAAAATTATTTTAAGAAATGTAATTTAACTGTCCGTAAGTCAGCAAAGGAGACTATATTATTAATAGTAAGGCTTATTCTAAAAAGAAAGTTAAGAAAAGTACTAGCCTTAATTTATTAAATAGATTAAGTGTTTATATGAATCAGATAATTGCTTTTATGTATGATTTTGATATACCATTTGATAATAATCTAGCAGAACGAGATCTGAGAATGACTAAGGTTAAACACAAGATATCTTGAACTTTTAGAAGTTTAGAAGGTGCTAATGCATTAACTAGAATTCGTGGATATGTATCCACGGTTCGGAAAAATAATTTAAATCCTTTAAACTGCATAAAGTCTATATTCACCTTGAATCCAATAGATCCGACCTTAGTGTAACTAAGATATAAATAGGGATATCACTGAATGTGCTATCCCTATTTCCTGCACCTAAAATTATATCAAATATAAATTTAAATAATATAGCTGAAAAGTCACAAATTATTAGATAATGTAACTTTTTGTTTTAATTAAAAAATATATATAAAAATGTAAAATGATTGATAATTATGTAAAAATAATATATAGTTATATATGTTGGATAAATAAGAATAAAATAGAAAGTGTAGGAGGAATACAATTGGAAGAAATAAATAATAATATAAAGTTTGGGTGTGGAAATATACCAACATGGAAAAATGGTGAAGCTCATGATATAACATTTGTAGTAACAGAAGATTGCAATTTAAGATGTAAATATTGCTATATATCTGGCAAAGCTTCTGAAAAAGTAATGACTATTGAAACAGCAAAGAAAGCAGTTGATTATTTGTTAGATAGCGGGGAGGTTTTTAATTCAGAGGCTGTAGTATGGAATTTTATTGGAGGAGAACCTTTGTTAGAAATAGATTTAATAGATCAGATTTGTGATTATATAAAGGTTGAGACATATAGGAGAAACCATAAGTGGGGTAATTGCTATAGGTTTAACATATGCACGAATGGGATACTTTATGATACAGAAAAAGTTCAGAATTTAATAAAAAAAAATAAATCAAATATTTCTATGGGAATTACAATAGATGGAACTAAAGAGAAACATGATTTGCAAAGGGTATATCCTGATGGAAAAGGATCGTATGATGATATAATAGATAATGTAAATAAATGGAAAGAACAGTTCGGCAGCCCAATAACAAAAGTTACAATAGGACATGATGATTTAATATATGTTGCAGAAAGTATAATTCATTTATGGAATCTAGGATTAACTAACGTGCCAGCAAATGTAGTATATGAAGATGTTTGGGAGGCTGGGGATGATGTTCTATTTGAACAACAACTTATGAAATTGGCAGATTACGTTTTGGATAATGAGCTTTGGAACAAATATAGTTGTACATTGTTTGAAGAACATATAGGGTATCCACAATCTAAAAAAGATAAGTGTAGAAATCATTGTGGAACAGGAAAAATGTTAGCTATAGATTATAGGGGGATGTTATATCCGTGCATTAGATTTATGGATTATTCTTTAAGTAGAAAGAAAGAATTTAGTATTGGCAGTATATATGATGGAATAGATTTAGATAAAGTTAGAACATTTTATGGATTAGATGCAGTGGTTCAAAGTACAGATGAGTGTTTAAATTGTGAAGTAGCAGCCGGCTGTGGATGGTGTCAGGGTAATAATTATGACAATTCGGATTCTGATACATTGTTTCAAAGGAGCACTTATATATGTAAAATGCATAAGGCTAGAGTTAGAGCCGTTAATTATTATTGGGAAAAGTTAAAAGAAAAAACAGGTAAAGAAAGGCAGTGGGTATCCAAAAATAATCATTTATATTTCATACTTTCAGATGATTCAGTAGAGCATTGTAACTATTCGAATAATGACAATGAAAATTTTATGAATCATGATGTTTTAAATAGAGGGCTAGATTTTGCTGCAAAAAATTTCTACAGGCCTGTATTATTACATTCTAATAGTAAAAGTATAATTGATTATAATAAAGTAACTAAGTACAAAGATAAAATTGATATTTATCCTGTTGAGAGAGACTTTGAATTTGGTGAAACTACAAGTTATCCTGTTTATAGTGCTCAAAATATACATTTAAAGTCAGATAAAAGTATATGTATAGTAAATATACATGAAAATGAAATTAAGGATTTAGATAGTACCGTAATAAAATTATTAGAAAAATTTCAAAGAATAAACATTAATATAAAAATAAATAGTAAAGATTTTAATTTTAGTTTATATAAAGAAAAACTTAAAAATATATCAGAAGAGATGTTGAAATACTACAAAAATGGTGTAATGAAAGAAGTTAACAAAATTACAGATATATTATTAATTGATGAAATGGAAAACTGTAACTTTGGAGTTAATAATTATGCTTTAGCTCCTAATGGAAAAATATATATATGTCCTGCATTTTATTATAATGATCCTGAAAATTATATTTGTTCTATTGGTGAAGAAATAAGTATTAAAAACCAAAATTTATTTAAAATTTCTAGTTCTAAATTTTGTAGTCAATGTGAAATATATAGTTGCAATAGATGTGTTTACGATAATAAAAAAAGAACCAGAGAATATTCTGTTCCAAGTTCGATTCAATGCAAAGTTAGTTCAATCGAATATAGTACAAGCTATAAGTTTATAAAAGAAATTGAAGATAATAAAATAGAAATAGCACAATTTAAAAGGTTAAAAGAAATAGAGTATGATGATATTATTGAGAAAATTAAAAGTGATACTTTTTCACCATACAATATGTGTTAATAAAAATATGGAGGAATTTAGTTATGAAAAACAATGTAGCAAATATAACCAAAAGTGAAAGTAAGGAAATAGAATTGATAATTGAGAAAAGTAATTCTTTAAATAGTTTAATGGAAACACTAAATGCGAATGATGAATATAGTGCCTTTAAAATATCAAATATAGATAGAATTAACAATGATTATTCAGAAATTAATTTAAAGATGAGAACCTGGTGGGGTGAAATTTTTTCGAGATATGAATTAAAAGAAGTTGAAGGCTTCACATATACTGTATCTTGTCGTGATGAATCAATTTATATGATTGATAAAATACCGGGGTGTTGCATAGGTGATTAAATATTAAATTTTTTAATTATTGTAAAAAATAAAGACTAAGAAAGGAGGTGGGAATAATGAAATTAAATTCAAAAATGTCTCAAGAATCTAATAATATAGTAGCTATGAGTTTTTGCAATGGATGCATGTTTATCTGTACGGATTGCGTATTTAGTTGTTCAGGGAATTGTACTGATGCATGTTATGGAAGCATGCGATAATATTTTAATTAGAGGGGGAGTAGTAAATGAAATTAAATTCAAAAATTGGACAAGAATCTGTTGCATCTGCACTATCTTGGTGTAATGGATGTGCATTCATTTGTACAGACTGTGTTTTAAATTGTACTAGTTGTGTTGGTTGTGTTGGAAAATGTAGTGGATGTGGAAATTCATGCTTTGGAGCAACTGGTGGGCATAGTGAAGTTTAAGATTACTTATAATATAATTTAGACTTTGAAAATTTATGATAGTCCAAATTAGTATGAAAAAATATATGAACTTTGATAATTTATTATTTGCTTTGAATGTATAACAATAAAAGAAACACATGTTAAATTAATTTACTATACAATTATATAATAGAGTGGATCTATATAATAATTGTATGGTAAATTTAAAAAATATAATTAATATGTTCAATTATTTATTTTTTTGTTTTATTTATTAAAGTACTAGCAAATAATATGAGACAACACTTGTATTTTAGTACTATTCAAATATATAAACAATATGGCTAAATTTAAGTTATATAAAAATAGAATATATTTTAAAATTTTTCATTATAGAATGATTATAAAAAGTGACAGTGATAAAATATATAGATGTGTAAGGTGGAAATATGAATACTACAATTAACATAATTAAAAAATATTATATGTTTTTTAGTAAATATAAAATTTTATTTACTATATTAATAATATCTACAATATTAGCATCAGTAACACAATTTATGACTCCTTTATATTTGGGGAAGATAATAGATGCTATCGGAGAAAAATCTTTTTTAAATATGAAACAATATATTTTTATAGTAATATTATTTTTTATAATAACTATGACTTTTAGTGTTATAGAAACATATATAAGTTCTTATTTGCAAATTAATATTCAAACAGAATTAGAAAAATATCTGTTTGATAAAATAGTTAATTCTAAAATAGAAGTTTTAGATAAATTAAAGGGACCAGAAATAATAAATAGGTTAGAGGAAGATACAAATATAATATCATCTTTTTATATAACTAAACTATCCGATTATATAATAGAAATAATAAAATTAGCAATATCAATTATTTTAATATTTATAATATCGATTAAGTTATCAATTATAGCATTGATATTGGTTCCTTTTAATTTTATTTCTACAATTATTCTGAGCAAAAAACTAAAGAAAATTCAAAGATTAACGATGACAATAAAAGATAAAAATAGAGCATATATACAAGAAATAATATATGGATATAGAGAAGTGAAAAGTTTAGTTATTGAAAATGAAGTTAGTATCGATTTTAATAAAAACATAGATATGATGAAAAACTTATCATTAAAACAAACTATATTTACAACTATATCAAATTCGGTAAGTTCAATTTCTTCATTCTCAATAAATTTAATTTTAGTAGTATATTCTGGGTGGTTAATAATTAACGGGAACTTAACATTAGGAGAGTTCGTAGCTTTTAATAGCTACATAGCTTATTTTTTATCCTCAATAAAGACAATGTGGAATATACCTATAGATATACAGTTGCTAGAAATATCAGATGACAGAGTAAGTGAGATTATAGAGTATGAGATAGAGGAATTAAAACTACAAGCGGATAATAACGACATTAGAGGAGCAATTAGATTTGAGGATGTAAACTTCAAGTATAATAATATGAATAAACTAGCAATAAATTGTTTGAATATTGAAATAGAAAATAATAAACTAACTGCACTTATCGGTGAAAATGGTGCTGGAAAAACTACAATACTAAATCTGTTAACTAGATTTTATTGTAATTATTCAGGATCTATTTTTATAGGAGAAAAAGATATAAAGGAATTTAATTTAAAAGACTTTAGGAAGAATATCACGTATATACAGCAAAGTACATTTTTATTTAATAAGTCAATAAAGGATAACTTAAAATTAGGAATAGATGATATAAGCAATGAGGAGATAATTATTGCTTGTAAAGAGGTGAATATTCATAATTATATAGAGAGTCTTCCTAATAAATACGATACAATTATTGATAATAATGGGAAAATATTATCTGGTGGACAAAAACAAAAACTAGCTATAGTAAGAGGACTTTTAAGAAAGACACCTATTTTTTTATTTGATGAGATAAATAAAGGATTAGATTTTGAGTCTAGTAGAAAGTTAATGTCAATAATTAAATGTCTTTCAAAAAGAAATACGGTAGTTATGATTTCACATAATAAAAATATTTTTGATGAGGCGGATACTATTATATATTTAAAAGATGGTGCTATTATTAATGAATAATAGAGGTTTTCACTAATTTTATAATAGATGATAGTCTATATTTCTAGCAATAAATTCCTACTTTACTTTTGAAATATATTTATAAATTTCATTTTAATAGTGATTAAAAACAATAAACCAGTTAAAGTAACGACTATAATAGCAACTACTTCAACTATATAAATTAATGTGTAATACACTATAGCAATAAAAAAATTTATAATAAAGTTTATTGTTGGGTAGTTTTCTATTTTTCCAACATACAAGTATATCTTTTATGATTTTTAATTTTTCTTATGAATAGGAGTATTAGTAGAAGTATTGATTATTAATAAAAATATTCTTAATAATCAATTTTTATTAAGAAATATAATATACAAAATGTTTAATTTTATTAGGTTAATTTTTAGAAATTTTAAATTACATGATATGAGTATAATCAATAAATTGATTAGGCAGAAAGTTAATATAATAATGATGAGAGTCTTAATGTTGTGGATAGATTTAGTTTTCAGTCAAATGGTTATAACTGAATCATACGAGGAGGAGTAGTAATTGGTATTAAATATAATGAATATTTGCAAAAAATATGGGGATAAAGTCGTACTTAAAGATTTTTCTTTGGAGCTAACCAATGGAGTCTATGGATTGCTTGGAGCAAATGGTGCAGGTAAGACTACTCTTATGAAGATTATAGTAGATATATTAAAAGCAAACTCAGGAAAAATACTTATAGATGGGGTAGATAAAAATTCTTTAGGTGATGGCTATAGGGCGTTAATAGGTTATCTTCCTCAGGAGTTGGGAATTTATAAGGACTTTAATGCTTATGATTTTTTAATGTATATGGCAGCACTAAAAGGAATAGATGGAAAAGTAGCAAAAGAAATGGTATATAATTTGTTAGAAATAACAAATTTAAAGGAGGATGCAAAAACAAAGTGTGGAAAATTCTCAGGAGGTATGAAGAGAAGATTAGGAATAGCTCAATCATTGATTAATGATCCTAAAATATTGATTTTAGATGAACCAACTGTTGGATTGGATCCAAAAGAAAGGATACATTTTAGAAATATGATATCCAATATTTCCAGAGAGAGGATAGTATTATTATCAACACATATTGTATCAGATATAGAGTTTATTGCAAATAAAGTAATAATACTAAAGAATGGTGAGTTAGTAGAAAATGAAACAGTGGAAAATTTAGTTGAAAGTATAAAAAATAAGGTATGGATTACTAGAGTCAAAGCAGAAGAGATAAAAGAACTAGAGGCAAAGTATGTAGTATCTAATATGACTCAAAAAGAAAACTATATTGAGTTAAGAATAATTAGTGACAGTATACCTTTTGATGGGTGTGAGCTAGTAAATGCTAATTTTGAAGAAGTTTATTTATATTATTTTAATTATAAAGAATAAATATATCTAAATTTTAAATATACGAATAATAAATTTGATTATTTGAGGAAGTGAGTAACTATGGGAATATTAAAATATGAGATTAAAAAATTATTTTTAAATAGAACTGCATTATGTATAATAATTGTGATTGCAATTATACCAGCATTGAGCAACTGCTTTACTGAATTAAGCTATATTAAAGGTGTTACATCTATTGATGAGTTATATCAATTAGAAAAAAAATATGAAGGTGAAATTGATGGGGAATATTTCTTGAAAAATCCAGATAAACTATCATTGATAAAAAATAGAGCCCAGTTTCAAATAGAAAATAAAGAGGAACAATTTTATTTTGATTATTATAATTCAGTAAATAACATTAATATTTATAAAGAAAATATTAAATTTAATGCGGATTCTCTTTCAAATTTAAAGTCAAAATTCGAAAGTTCTGAAAGTAAAGGTAAGGAAGAGACATATGAGTATAAAAATATCTATAAGAATTATAAAATGATAACTTCAGTACCTGAACCAAAGTTTTACTTTGCAAAAGGCTGGAATGATTTTTTTAGTCAAACGTCAAAAACATCAAATCTATTTATAGGTATCATAATTTTACTTTTAACCTCTTCTATTTTTTCAAATGAGTATTCATCAGGAATGGATAGTTTAATTTTTAGTAGTAAATATGGTAGATTTAAAATAGTGAAAGCTAAATTAATTGCGACTATAATATTTTCTATTTCTACAATTATATTTTATAATTTCATACAATTTATAGCAATAATGATACCGACAACTACTATAGGGTGGAATACCTCAATAAGAAATCAAATTGATTTTATGTATTCACCCTATATGTTAACAATGATTCAGTATCTTGGAATAAACATGCTTTTTCAGGTGATTGGAGCTATAACACTAAGTTTTATGGTAACTTTTATATCATCTTTATATAAGTCTTCTCTTGCAACTTTTTTTACATCATTTTGTATTTATATTTTACCATTTATATTAATGATATTAGGTCTATATAAAAATAATGTAGTAAATTCATTTGTAGATTTATCAATAATAAAACTTATAGGAACTTATGATGTGTTTAAAGTTTATAAGAGCTTTAATATTTTCGGTAGTCCAATATTATATCCATATATAATTATATTAGCCAATATATTTGTGGCAATTATATTTGGAATTTTAATAAAACATATTATTTCTAAAAAAGATGCAAGCTAATTTAATAATTGAGAGTAAGAATAAACTTTAGAAAATAAAATTGACTTGTCTAATGAATAGTAATAAAAATTAAAGAAATCAAATCATCAAAGTAAGGGGATATATCAGATTGATTTCTAAAAATCAACCTGATTACTTTTACTGTTGCATTAATATTGATGTTGATTTATAATTAAAACTGGTTCTTCGTCAAATTTGTTGAATTATATACAATTAAGTTCATTACTTAATTAATATTAAATAATACTTTTTGCCTTAAAAGATGAAAACTAGCTCGTCCATACATTGTTCTTTTAATCATTTTTAATCTATTTACGTTGCCTTCAAGAACACCATTATTATAGCTATAAATCACACAATTGTTAACACTTTGATAATCTTTTCTTACTCCATTTACAAAGCTTTTAATCTGCTTAATACTAGAATTTTCATAATAATCTAACCATTCATTAAGTAAAATTACGCTCCTATTTTTAAATATTTCCCTAAATCCTGAAATAGTTACTTTTATTTCATTTAAATGAGGATATTTTACTAATGATTCATCTAGTAACTCTTTTTCCTTTAAAGTAGTAATTTTCTTAGAATCCCAAAAGTATTTTAAGAACGTATATCTTGAAATTAACCTTTTAGCTTTTATATCCTTTATTTCTCCGTCATTATTTTTCTTTATGTAATTACAATACTTAGCAATTGATGAATATGAATAAGATAAACCCTTTTCTTTAAATTCAGTGGCTATTTGGGAGTAAGTTTTACCAAGTTTTACCAAGTTTTAAAAGATTAATTATCTCATTATGATATAAATATATTTCTTTACATGTGCTATAGAGTATGTATCTTCAAGGTCATCTAAGTTAATATATTTTCTGACAGTATTCCTTGAGAGATCAACTTCTCTACAAATTTGTCTTATAGCCATTTCATTCTTATGAAGTTCCTTAACTTTATCTATAATATGTGCTTTATTTAATTTACTGTTTGATACAACTATCTCATCATTAAATTGAATTTTATTTGTATTAACTATATCAAATTTAACACCTTTACCTATGTATGTTTTTAAGAAATCAGAAGATGCCTCCATCAAATTATGAATTATATGAAAGCTATCAGCTACATGTATAGCATCTGGTAATGAATTATTAATAGCACTAGCATATGTAGTGGATCTGTCCCGACTTACTAAACTTGCATTAGTATAATTCTTAAGAGGATTAGATACAGGATCAAGCTCCCTAATTTCAATTAAATCAATTGGTTTATTAGTGGCTAAATCACAAACTAGAGTTCCGAAAGTAATACCTCTTTTAAATGAAAAATCATCTAATCCAATTGTAGTAGAAGTATAATTAGGTTCAATTTCATGATTATGAGCTATTCTAAGAAAAGTGCTACTGCTTATAGGTATTAGCTCCTTAAATAAACTAGTTAAACTATTAGCACTTTGAGATAGTACAAATTTAACTAAGTAATTTGTTAGTCTACCAGTTTTTCTATTATATTTTCCTGCAATATCATGAAATTGTTCTGAGAATGCCACTTGTACACATTCAAGATTTTTACAATAGAATCTCCTTGAAATGATAAAAAGAATTGTCTTTTTATTAATTATAGGCATATCTAAAACCTTTCTTATATATTTACTATGAGTATTATTAGAGTATGCCCCACATTTGGAGCAGAAAGCTCCCTTCTCTTTAGACTTAACAGTAATATCTATTGTTTCAGCTGTATGATTTATTTCTTCTTATAGTAAGTTTAATTCAACTATAGGATTATAAACAATTATACTAAAACCAACAAATTTGACGAAGAACCAGTTTTAAGTATAAATCAACACTATTTGGGCTTAAATCAAATATCTATAATATGCATTTGATTATTATTTACTGGGAAATATTTACTTTAAATATTCTTTTTTAAATTCTAGATATCCATTTTTTCTTAATTGGCAAGCGGGGCATTCACCACAACCGTTACTTATTATTCCGTTGTAACAAGTCAAAGTTTCTTTTTTAACAATATCAAGCACTCCTAAATCATTTGCCATTTTCCAAGTTTCTGCTTTGTTGATCCACATTAATGGAGTAAGAATATCAAACTCATAACCCATAGCTAAGGTTAATGTAACATTTAATGATTTTATGAATACGTCTCTACAGTCTGGATATCCACTAAAATCACTTTGAGAAACACCTGTTATTATAGTATTTATTTCTCTTTGCTTTGCAAATATTGCAACAAAGGTTAAAAACAAGAGGTTTCTTCCATCTACAAATGAATTTGGTGTTCCTTCTTTAGGAGCATCCTTATCAACCTCTATATCTTGTCTAGTTAATGAATTAGGTGCTAGCTGATTTAATAAAGCTAAATCTAAAATATGATGCTCGACATTATGTTTTTTACATATGGCTTTTGCACACTCTAATTCTAGCTTATGTTTTTGATTATAATCAAAGGACACTGCGATAACTTCTTTAAACCTCTCTTTTGCCCAAAATAAACAGGTTGTGCTGTCTTGACCACCACTAAATACTACTACTGCTTTTTCTTTATTCATAATCTATACCATCCTTATTATAATTTTAAATTATTTTCTATAAAGCATCATTAAGTTATTATTCAAAATTTGATCAGTATTAAATCTTCCTCTTAAAGTTGTTGATACTGTTTTAGTACCTGGCTTTTGTATTCCTCTAGTACTCATGCAACCATGTTCGCCTTCTATAATAACAGCTACATCTTCTGAACAAGTTACTTTTTGCATAATGTATGCTATGTCAGTTCCTATTCTTTCTTGAAGTTGTAGTTTTCTACCTACCATATCAGCTATTCTAGCTATTTTACTAAGACCAATAACTTTTCCATTAGGGATATAGGCTACTGAAACCTTCATATTATACATAAGTGCTAGATGATGTTCGCAGTGGCTAAAGATTTCTATATCCTTCATAAAAACTATATCATTAGGATTGCCTTTTACAGATAAATCATCTTCAAAAGTTGTATTAAACATAGTTACAATTTCATCATTAGAATAGTTCATACCCTTAAATACGTCCTCATACATTTTAGCTACACGCTTAGGAGTATCCTGAAGACCTTCTCTATCTGGATTATCACCTAAGGCTATTAAAATACCTCTTATATGTTCTTCTATTGCTTTTGTATCAATTGCCATTTGTTATACACCTCTCTTGTTTTTATCCCATATGATTTTATGAATTTGTATTTGTAAATTTACGTTATTCATATTGTTATCTTTCATAAAGTCTACCATATCACTTATATTAATTTTACCAAATACAGGGCTAATATATACGCTAGCTTTATCTATTAGGTTATATTTATCTATTATATATTTGGATTTACTTAAATCGTCTAAGCTACCACATACAAATTTAACCGTATCATTTTTAGTTAAATACTCAAAGTTAGCTAGGTCCATTTTATCCTCCATATTACTTGAAGGAAGCTTATAATCCATAGTAAAGCTTGGGGGATTTTTTATATTGCAGAACTTATTTATAAGTACACTTCCATTAGTTTCTATTTCAACACTAAGTTCAGTATCTTTAGATAAAACCTCTAATAACTCTAGTATTCCATTTTGAAGAAGAGGCTCTCCACCAGTTAAGGTTATATTCTTAACCTTTGTGGATTTTATATATTCATATATATCCATAGAGGACATTAAATCATAAGAAACATTTTTTTCGTTTGCCCAAGTGGTGTCGCAATAGCTACAGTTTAAATTACAACCTGCAAATCTTATAAATATGGCTAATTGCCCACAAAGGCGACCTTCTCCATTAATACTAACAAATTTTTCAACTACCTTAAAATTCATTTTAATTAGCCTCACTTTCTTCATATACAGCGCTATTAGTAGGGGTTTCATAAACTGTAGCTCTTTTTATGTTATAGCCTTTATCTTTCATTGTGTTAAAGAAAAATGCTGCAAAATTTTCAGCTGTAGGCCTAAAATTAACTTTTATTGTTTTAAAACCATCTTTAGTTATACAACTTAAAGTTTCTTCTCTCATAGTGTCTTTTTCTATAATTAATGCATGATCATAATAATCGGCCATAGACTTAACATCTTTTTTCAAATCTCCAAAGTCTATTACCATACCATCAAGTTGTCCACCTTTTACTAAGGTTTCTGATTGTACTTCAATTTCAACCTTCCATCTGTGCCCATGAATATTTCCACATTTACCTTCATAGTTAGACAGGAAATGTGCGCTATCAAAGCTATGTTCTGCTTTTAAAATATACATTATTATTCCTCCAAATTTAGTTTAAAATAGTAAGAGCCACAAAGAAATAGACTAGCAAATTGAGCTATCATTTTTTTGAAAGTGGCTTATATTGTTAGTAGGTGAAGAAGAGTTGAAGCCATAATAGCAACAACCGATTGCTCCATTAAACTGAGGCTCTTCAACTGATACTAGTTCTTCATAATCATTTTTAAGATATTTTTTTATTGCAGAATTATTAGCAACACCACCAGTTATAATTAATTTTTTGCCTTTAAATTTATTTAAAAGAGGGTGTAGCCTTCTATAAAGAGAGTAGTTAACACCAGCACAAAGACTTTCTATACTAGCACCCTCAGCTATTTTTCCAATTAATTCTGATTCAGAAAATACTGCACAAGTTGAATTTAGTGTTACAGGATTTTCAGAGTACTTACTCATATCATCAAGAGATATTTCAAGCACATTTGCCATATTTTCTAAATATCTTCCACAAGAGGCAGCACATTTTTCATTAAGCTCTAAATCAGTAGTAAGTCCTTTTTCCACTTTAATAACCTTAACATCTTGGCCACCTACATCTAAAAGTATAAAATCTTTTAATGAAGTTTGATAAATAGCTCCATAAACATGGGCTTTTAGCTCATTTATAGGTTTGAAAAGCTTTAAATCAGTATTGTTTTTTCCATAACCTGTAGATATTGCTTTATCAATTTGACCTATATTAAGCTTTTCTAAATCTACTATTATTTTACCATCAAAGCTACAGTAATCTCTGTAAAAACTCATGGTACTTATTTTTTCCTTTTGTATTATATTATTATCTTCCATTAAAACAATTTTAACTTCTCGGCTTCCAAGGTCTATACCTAATACTCGCATTTTTGACTCTCCTTTAAATCTAATAGCATATCAAGAAAAGCTTCTAATCTAAGTTTAGTTCGTGCATCTAATGTATTTAGTTTATCGCCTTCAATATTTAATATTGGAATATCTAACGACTGCTTTAATACTATATCTTCAATTGCTCTGTAGCAAAAAGCTTGAGTATAGTGAATTATACCATCTAATTTCCTGTCTTTAATTTGCTTTTTCAATTCTTTAATTCTAAATTCAGTATTATAAGGATAAGTGTAATCATAATACTGCTCAAATATATCTAAAGCTTTATCTGCTCTTGGAAAAGCAAATTCTCTTTGGACCTCATTATATACAAAATGAGAATTTAGGTTTTCAACAAATTCGTATATATCAGAAGTCATAGGAGGAACACCTATATAGCCTAATCTTAGCTTTTTATTTAGGGGTTCTCTTTTTTTAATTGTCTCAATAGCTAGTTTTAGGCTAGCTTCAAAAGAATTTATGTCGCAATTAAAGTCACTTAAGCTTACCTGAAATAGATGATTTTCAAAGCCAGTAGCCTTGTTATATACATATGTAAGCTCATCAAGTTCTTTAGCTAGTTTTCTAATGTCATTTAGTCTTTTTCTAACAACTTCAACATTCTCTAGGCTAACACTGAATATATCCATAAATTTTCTTATTTCAACTTCTACGTCTTCCTTTTTATGACTTTGTGGAAATGAAAATGGATAAACAGTAATTCCTTTTAAATTAAGAACTTCAATAAGAGCTTTTGTATTAGAACAGTCGCCCTCAATAACTCCAACTATTTCTTTAATATTATTTTCTAAACATGCTCCGTAGATGCCTTTTATCCAAGCACATAGGCTCTTAGGGAAACCATCTCTTTCAGCTATATCTATATATTTTGAATAATCTGAAGAGGTTATAAAAACATTATTTAGATCTACTGGTTCATATCCAGCTGCAATAAGAACCTCTACTGGGACTGTGGTTGTTAATCCTATTTTTTTCATTATTAAGCCTCCATACATTTATGAAGGGCAGAAACTATATAGTAATAAAGTGTTTTTTTGCAAATAAAAAAGGGCTTAAACAGCCCTAGAAGAAAAAAACTACTTAAAATCCGTAGTTGTGCCCTAGTTTTGTTTATAGACAGGATGGTTACGAACTGTCTTCAATATTCTTTTTGTAAAAATAGTTTACTTTATGTTATTAAATAAGTCAATTGGAATTCAATTACAAATTAAAGATATATTTATTGGTAATAACCTAAATCAGTTTTAGAGGGATTACCTAACTTCAGGGTAATTAATAAAAAAAGCACCGGGATATGTGATTATTCCCTGGTGCAAATATAGGTATATATATTTGTTTTAATCTCTAAGTAGTTGTTTTACATAAGTAGGTAATGAAAAACAACCTATATGTAAATCTGTATTATAATATTTAGTAGTTAAATTTAAAGCATTCCATCTAGTGGCATCAAAGTCTTTTAGTGGATGAAGATTTTTTGATGCAAAACAGAACATCCAATGACCAGATGGATAAGTTGGCATATGGTATTGGTAAGCCTCACATACATCAAATAGTTCCTCTAATTTAGAAAATGATCTTCTCATTTCTGTTGCATTATTTGGATAGTAAGGACTCTCACATTGATTTATAAGTATACCTTTATCAGTTAAGGCATTAAAACAATCAGTGTAAAATTCTTTTGTAAATAAACCTTCTCCAGGACCTATTGGATCAGTTGAATCTACAATAATTAAGTCGTATAAATTTTCTTTGCCAGAAATAAACTTAATTCCATCCTCAAAATATAAATTAACACGAGGATCTTCTAGTTTATTAGCTGTAAATGGTAAAAATTCCTGTGAAGCTCTAACAAC
Organism: Clostridium gasigenes; assembly: GCF_900104115.1. Taxonomy (GTDB): domain Bacteria; phylum Bacillota; class Clostridia; order Clostridiales; family Clostridiaceae; genus Clostridium; species Clostridium gasigenes. Next base: position 966,098 of record NZ_FNJM01000001.1, on the reverse strand, counting down.
TAATTCATCTATTTCAACCATATCTATGTTAGTTATAGTATTGTATCTAGTTAATTCTCTTACAGTACCACCATCTCCAGCACCTATTACAAGAATATTTTTTATATCAGGATTTGTAGACATTGCTACATGAGTTATCATTTCATGATAAATAAATTCATCCTTCTCGGTTACCATTGTCCAATTATCAATAACAAGAACTCTACCAAATTCATAAGTGTTTAAAATATCTATTTTTTGAAAATCACTTTGAGCAGAGTAAAGGTGTTCTTTAACCTTCATTGAAAAATTTACGTTATCAGTTTGGTTTTCAGTGTACCATAATTCCATATTAGCCATATTATCTATTCCTCCATCTTAAATTTTATATCCATATTATCATAAGCACCATGACCAAAGTTTTTAATTTTATCAACTAATCCTCTAGCAATTTCTGTGGATTCGCTTCTTTCAGATTTTAAAGCATCTTCAAGATATTTAAAGCCAACCCATGGGTTAACAGTGTCTCCACAAGTGAATAAATCAACTGAGGCATATCCATATTCAGGCCAAGTGTGGATAGTAAGATGAGATTCTTGGATTATTACAGCACCACTTACTCCCCATGGATTAAATTTATGGAAGCAACTTGTAACTATTGTTGCATTTGCTTTAATAGCGGCTTGCTTCATATGTTCCTCAATAATTGCATGATCTTTTAGCATATCCTTGTCACAGTTGTAATACTCAACTAAAATATGTCTACCTAATTGTTCAATTTTCATAATATAGTCCTCCGTAAATTAAATTTTTAATTCTAACCAATAGATAAGTATTTTATTAATAAAAATGAGTTTCCCATGTAACCTCCTATAAAATAATTGCTTTTTAAAAAGAAAGTTTAGTATAAATAAACTTTGGGTTAACTTATACTAACTAACAATAAGAGTTATTTTATCAAGAAAAGTATTTAATGTCAATATAATCACTTAAACCTAATAGTGTGTTTTTAGAAATTAATATTATAAAATGTCTTTTTTAAATCAATAGTTGAATTTAAGAACTTAGTAATTATATTAATTATTTTATTACAAGTATCTTCACCACCGTAGGGGTTAACAATAGATTGTAAAGTATTTTTAAATTCAGGTGATAATGATTTTTTTATTGCTAAAGTTATACTACTAGAATTAGGTTCAGAATTTATTATAGATTCTGCCTGAATACGTCCTTTTTGCCTATCGCCTATATTAACAGTTGGTATTTTAAAAGAAGGAGCTTCAAGAATTCCACTAGATGAATTACCTATTACAAGGCTAGAGTATTTCATAGAACTTAAATAAGGTATTTCACCTAATGAAGTAAAGAACTTAAAATTTTCATTGTTTATTTTAGAATACTTTTCAAGGATATTGTTTATTTCTCTACCATTTGTATCACAATTTCCTTTAGTAATTAAAAATTTCATATTAGAGAAGTTAGCTAAAGCATCTAGTAGTTCATATACTTGCTTTTTAGGACTTGATTTTTCAAGTGTTACAGGATGATATGTTATAAGTCCATAAGGTAAATCCAATTTAAAATCTATACAACTTTCTAATTCTTGTAAGCTTAATAAAGGTAAAGTTTTAATGTTTTCAACACCAATAGAACCTACATTAAATACTCTTATAGGATTTTCTCCTAATTGAATAACTCTTTTTGAATACTCTTTAGTAGAGGTAAAATGAAGATAACTCATTTTAGTTATACAATGTCTAAATGCTTCATCATAAGCACCTTCAGTTGTTTCACCACCATGTAAATGTGCAACCGGAATATTAGCAATATTAGCTGCGGATACTATAGCAAAAATTTCAAATCTATCACCTAAAACTATTAAAATATCAGGACATGTTTCATTAAAATATTCTGAAAAACTAATAATAGCTAATCCCATTGATTTTGATATTCCAACTTTAGTATCAGAACTTAATAGAATTTCTATTTTTTTATCTATTTTAAAGCCATCAGATTCAATAATATTATAGGTTGCTCCAAATTCATAAGATAAATGCATTCCAGTAACAACTAGATTTAAATCAAAGTCTAAAGCTATATCAAATTTACTTATTAATGGCTTAAGTAAACTATAATCGGCACGGGTACTAGTCACGATACATACTTTTTTTTTCATAATAACCTCCCAAAAAATACATTTAATATAGAACTATATAATTATAATCTTTCATTTAAGGAACAAAAGAAAATTTATTAAATATTATAAGTATATATATGAAGGGTTAGAAGGAATTAAACCAAAAGGTTATTTTTTCATTATGGATATATAATTAGTAAAGGCGATAAGTAATAAAGCGAGGTTGTGGAGAATGATAGATTTTAATGTGCCTCCATTTATAGGTAGAGAAGAAGAATATATTATGAAGGCTATAAAAGAAAATAGAGTTATATGTGGTGATGGACCATTTACTAAAAAATGTAATGAATGGTTTGAAAATAAATTTAAAACTAATAAAGCATTGTTAACTACATCATGTACCCATGCATTAGAAATGGCATCATTATTATGTAATATATGTGAAGGAGATGAAGTTATTGCACCGTCATATACATTTGTTTCAACAGTAAATGCTTTTGTTTTAAGAGGTGCTAAAATAGTTTTTGTTGATATAAGACCAGATACTATGAATATAGATGAAAATTTAATTGAAGATGCAATAACTGAAAAAACTAAGGTCATAATTCCTGTTCATTATGCAGGTATAAGTTGTGAAATGGATAAAATAATGGAAATAGCAAAAAAATATAACCTATATGTAGTTGAGGATGCAGCTCAGGGAGTTATGTCGTTGTATAAAGGAGTAGCACTGGGAACTATAGGTGATTTTGGATGTTATAGTTTTCACGAAACTAAAAATTATAGTATGGGTGAGGGTGGAGCAATTCTAATAAAAAATAAAGATTATATAGAAAGAGCAGAGATAATTAGAGAAAAAGGAACAAACAGAAGTAAATTCTTTAGAGGGCAAGTAGATAAATATTCATGGGTTGATATTGGATCATCATATTTACCAAGTGAACTAAATGCTGCATATTTATATGCACAGTTAGAAGAGGCGAATTCTATAAACGAAGATAGGTTAAAGTCATGGAATATATATTATGAGGGACTACAGGATCTTAATGATAAACAAATAATTCAGAGGCCATATATACCAAAAGACTGTACTAGTAATGGACATATGTTTTATATAAAAGTTAAAGATTTAGAAGAAAGAACAAAACTAATAAATTATTTGAAAAATAATGGAATACTAAGTGTATTTCATTATATTCCGTTACATTCATCTAAAGCTGGAAAAAAGTTTGGGAGATTTAATGGAGTAGATGTTTATACAACTAAAGAAAGTGAAAGATTAGTTAGATTACCATTATATTATGGATTAGATAAAAATAGTATAAATTATATAGTATATAAAATAAACAAGTATTTTGAAAAATAAATCAAGTTTAAAAATAGAAAGGAGGGAGTTATGAGAAAAATAGCTATCTTACAATCTAATTATATTCCCTGGAAGGGTGTATTTGACATGATAAATCAGGTTGATACTTTTGTATTCTTAGAAGATGTTCAATATACAGAGCATGATTGGAGAAATAGAAATAAAATATTAGTAGGAAAAGAAGAAAAATGGATAACGGTACCGATAATGAATAGTGGTAGAAGAGGTCAGAAAATATATGAAGCAGAAATTAATAAAAATATAAATTGGCAAAGAAAACATTATAATGCTTTTAAACTTAATTATAGTAAATCTAAGTATTATAAAGATTATGAGTGGATTTTAGATGAATTATATTTAAAAAGAGAGTGGACAAACTTATCAGAACTAAATATTTATTCAACAAAGTTAATATCAAAGGTTCTAGGAATAAAAACTGAATTTATAAATTCAGTTGATTTAGATGCTAAAGGAATAAAAGATGATAAAGTAATCGAAATATGTAAAAAGCTAGATGCTACAACTTATTTATCAGGGCCAGCAGGGAAAGGTTATATAGTGACACAAAAATTTTCAAATAATAATATAGCGCTTGAGTATATGGATTATAAGTATCCAGAATATAAGCAGATAAAGGGATCGTTTGTAACACATGGGGTTACTGTATTAGATTTAATATTTAATTGTGGTGAAAATTCCTCATTATATATATTTTAATAAGAAGTATTTAATTAAAGGAAGTAGGATATGATTTTTAAAAAAAGTCTTAAGTTTATAGATAATTATATATATAAATTTTGCAGAAAATATGTTGATATTATGCCAGAAAGATTTATAAAGATAATAGCTTTTTATCATCCAGATCCATATCTAAGAAAGCAATATTATGAAAAGTTAGGAGTTAGAATGGGTGAGAATACTCTGGCAAATTTAGGGCTAACAGTTATTAGAACTGGAAAAAGTATATGTTTATACATTGGAGATAATGTATCAATAGCACCAAATGTAGTATTTATTTGTAAATCTGAAGCTAACAATGGGAAAGAGATAAATGAAATACAATATGTAAAAGATGTTTTGACAAAAGAAGGAATTATTATAGTTGAAGATGAGGTGTGGATAGGTGCAAATGCAACTATAATGCCAGGCATAACTATAGGGAAATGTTCAATAGTTGGGGCTGGGAGTGTAGTAACTATTGATATTGAACCTTATAGTGTGTATGCAGGCGTACCGGCTAGAAAAATTAGAGATTTAAAGGAGAATTGAATATATATAATGAAAGAGGAATATTACTTTTTATTGAAGGATATGGTGCATCTAGTTAATCACAGGTATATGAGAAAATGAAATAATTAATAAGTAGGTTGAAAAATGAATATATGTAAAATGAAAAAATCTGAAAAGAAATTAGTAATGTACAATAAAAAATTAATTAGTAATATGAAATTATGTAGAGATTTATTAAGATTTGGAGTGGAAAATATAGATTTTAAAAATGAAAATACTTTGAATCTAGTTGTGTTTTCAATTTCACAATACTATTACTTTTATAAAGATGTAAGATGTTTAGGTTTAATTAAAAATATAATAACTAATGAGAGTGTTAATATTAAAGCAAAAATATATTTATATTGGCAGTTAGTAAGACAGGCGTTTATAAATATAGAAGCGAAAGATAGTATTAGATTAAATGAGATATATTCATATATATTAAGAACTATTGAAATGAAAAATAGTATAAAAGTACCACTAATAAAAGAAGAAAAGGCTAAAGATGAAAAAATAGCAGTATTTATAACAAATCAATTTTTAGCTAATGATAATTCTCCAACTAAAGTTCTGTTATCTATTGCAAAAACTATAAATGACAATTTCACAGGAATAGAAAAAATTTATATATTTAATTCTAGAGAGATGCCAACTTCAATAGAATACTATTATTATAATCCCTTAGTAGCAAATTATATAGAGGATTATGGTGATGATATTTTAAATTGGGTTATGTTAGAGGAAGATATTAATAGATGTGAAATTTATTATGACCAAGGGGGTAAAGATACAAAAGTTATAAAAAGAATAGAGGAAATGCTCCAATCAATAAATAAATTAAATCCTAAATTTATTATTTCTATAGGGGGATCTAGTATATTATCAGATTTATCTAATAGATTTACAAATACTTATACAATAGCAATAAGTGGTGAATTACCAATATCACAAGGTAAGTATTTAGTTAATACAGGTGAAGTAAATAGTATTACCAAAACTAAAATTAATGAATATCAATATTCATTAGAAATTCCTATATCAATGTCAGATATTATGATAAGTGATAATAGCGAAAATAAATACACAAGAAAAGAGTTAGAAATATCAGAAGATACTTTTTTAATATCTATAGTGGGTAATAGGTTAAATGCAGAAGTAACTAAAGAGTTCTTGAAATTATGTGAGGATATATTAGCTGAAAATAAAAGTGCAGCTCTAATTTTTATAGGATCTTTTGATAAAGAAAGTATTAAAGGCAAGGTAGATCCAAAGATATATAACAAAATATATAATATATCCTATGCGCAGAATCTAGTATCAGCCATAGAACTATCAAATTTGTATTTAAATCCTATAAGATTTGGTGGTGGATTAAGTTCAGTTGTTGCTATAAAAACAAATATACCAGTTATTTCAACTGATGTTGGAGATGTTGCAATATATTTAACAGATGAATTTAAAGTGAATGATTATATTGAAATGAAAATACTTGTTAATAAACTTATTAAAGAAAAAGAATTATATGAAAAATATAAGGATAAGACTAAGGAGATATATTTTAAGCATATAAAAAGTAGTTGGAATGGTCTTATTGAATATATATTAAAAGAGGAATATTAAATTTAAAGTAAGGCATTCTTAAAAAATAAATTATAAAGCTTCTAGTTAATTATTTTTTTAAGAATGCCTAATGAGGTGAAAATATGTGTGCTGTTATAAGGAAAATGATAAGTGGAATAGAATTATATAATAACGAAGTGAAAGAATTAAATTTTAATTTTGCTTCTCAAATTAATGAAGGTCGTACACTTTTAAAGGGACGAGTAGTAAATATATTTGGAGAACCAATACCTAAAGCAGCAGTAGAAATTACAGTGTTTGATGAATCTTATATTCCATATAGGGATGTATGTACTGGGGTAACATTTACTTTGCTAGATGGGTCTTATGGAATATCACTCCCATACAAAATTTCATATGGGTATAGAATTACTGCGTATTGTTAAAGAAATAATGAACTAAATATATAGTTAAGAATACTATATATAAGGATGAAAAAAATTATTTTCAAAGGAGGAAAATTAAATGGCTAATTATAAACCAAAGAATGTAACTATTAGTGCAGCAAGTACAAAATCAGGTATAGTAAATGCTAAAAATGCATCAACATCTTTATGGGTGTTAGCATTAATAAAGGGATCAGCATTAACACCAACTGGTGCAGCATTAGCAAGTGGAGCTATTTTAATTTGGTCAGATGCAAAAGATCCAGATGTAGATGCTCCAGATTATACAACATTTACAGATCAAAACGGACAATTTGGAATAACTGTAAAAGCAAATACTGCTTATGATATTAGGTTCTATTCTAAATAATAATTAAATTAAAGAGATGTGACAACTTCACATCTCTTTAAAAAAAGAGAGGATTCTATGAAAAAATGTAAAACATTAGATGGAAAATATGTTTATAAAATAAAAAAAAATAGTGAAGAGTATTTTTTAGCAAACAAAGAAAATTATAAAGAAGATATAGACAATTTAATAAAGGAATTAGATGGTTTAAAATTTAATTCTCTTATAATAATTTTTGGTATAGATACAGCAGAATATCTAAATGAGCTTAAAAAAAATATTTGCGAGCAAAATAGAGTAATAATTTATGAACCCAATAAAGATGTATTTGAGGAAAACAAAGTTATAAATTTAACTCATAACAAAATAAAGTTAATTTTATTTGAAAAAGAAAAGGTTAAAGAACAATTATCTTTATTTATAAATCCTTTAAATTTTGATAATTTATATCTTCAATTCTTTGGAAACTATGAAGAGATATATAAAGAGGAAGCAGAAGTATTAACACAGGCATTAGATTATTTATTTGTTGATTCATTATCGTTTATGGTTCTTTCAAATCGATTTGGAGAAGTGTTTATTAGAAATTTAATTTGGAACTTAGATATTATAAATAAATCAACTTCAATTGATAAAATAAAAGGAAGGTATAAAGATGTTCCTGCTATAATCGTATCCGCAGGTCCGTCATTAGAAGAAAATATAAAATCTATGGTTAGAAACAAAGAAGCTTTGAAAAATTATCTAGTTGTAGCAGGAAGTAGAACATTAAAAGCTCTTATTGAAAATGGAATAAACCCAAATCTTATAGTGACTATTGACCCAGTAGATGAAAATTATGAAATGATTAGTGAATATATAAATAGCGATATACCATTAGCTTTTTATGAATACAGCAACAGAAAAATACTTTCTGAATATAAAGGTGAAAAAATTTATTTGTCATCTATATTATCTAAAGTTGTAGAAGAGTTAAATACCTTAAAATCTATATATTTAGGTGGCTCTGTAGCTCATACAGCAGTAGATGTAGCACGAACTCTAGCTTGTAACCCGATAATTTTTGCAGGACAAGACTTAGCGTATACTAATGAAAAGCACCATGCAAAAGAGGCTACTTTCAACTTAGATAAGAGTATAAATTATGAGGCCACAGAGCTTGTGAAAGATGTAAATGGGAATGAGGTTAAAACCAATGCCACATTAAATAGTTTTAGAGAAACTCTCCAAGATTATATTAAAGGAGATAAGAGAATTAATGAAGTAGAATATATAAATGTATCTAATGGTGCAATGATAGAAGGTACTATTCATATGGATTTTGATGATCTATTTAAAACTAATATATTTAATGCAAGTAAATATAATTTTAAACCAATATATAATATGAAAATAAATAGAGATGAAATTATTAATGATATTACTGAGTTCATAAGTTTTTACATTGAAGAAGCAAAATATGGAATTGAGAAATGTACATTGTTACAAGAATGTCATGAAAACAAATCATTAGTTGATATAGATAATGAGGATAAGGATTTTATAGAGTTTATGGACTGCTTTAGTAAAATAATAAACTTTGAAAATTCTAAAAAAAGTATATTTTTAGGTGGTTATTTTAATAATTTCACATCTAATATTAAAAGGGAAAGGTTTAGAATGGATGTAAAGGATTATGAAAGATTAACATCAAATATGAAATATCAAAGTAAATGTCTTCTAGGATATTTTAAAGATATGAAGAAGATGTTAGAAGATGTACAAAAAATAGTAAAAGAAGAGGTAGCGAATTTTAATAAGTATCATAGTATAAATTAAACGTTATATTTTAAGGAGGATATTATGAGTAAAGAAATAAATGGGCAAATATACAAGGATATCCCAGTTGGAAAAATGAATGTTAATGGTAAAGAAATACAAGGAAGTAAAATAAAATCCGATGATGTTACAGATGGGGTTATGTTAGTAACCATAATCTCAAAGGACGATGAAAATAAAGAGTAGGGCAGAAGTATGAAATCAATAAATAAAAATAATTATATTGTAGTGTCATCAGATTCATTAAGTCAAAATAATAATTGCACATTTATTATTGAAAATAAAAGAACAATTATTAAAGGTGTTGTTACTACAAGAAAAGGAGTACCTACAAAAGGTGCATCAATTGAAGTGGTTCAGGTTAACATATATGATTCTAAAAGAACTGTTTTAGGTTGTACCTATACGGATAGAAATGGGGAATATGCTTTTAGCATACTTCCCTTATGTAATATGATTTATGAATTTATTGTATACTCTCCTTTAGTGAAATAAATAGGATGTGATATAGTGTCATATTATGGAGGATGCGTTTTAAAGCCAAAAGAATATAACTGCAAAAATGTAGTTAGAAAAACTATTGTAATCAGAAGCCAGAATAAAGCTTTGCTATGGGGAAAGGTTTTAGATTCAAAGGGGAGATATATAAAAAATGCAGTAATTGAAGCAAGTAAAATAGATTGTAATTATAATCCATACAAAGTAACTAAGCTAGGATATACAACAACTAATAATGAAGGTGCGTATAATATATGTGTTAAAAAAGGTAAAAATATATATTATATGTTAAGAGTATATTCTGTTTTAAAAAATAATTAGGTGGAAATATGAATAATTATAAATATAGGTTTAATGGAGGTCAGCTAGTATTAGTAGGGACTGTAATATATGAAAATGGATGTCCAGCTAGTGGAGTAAATGTAGTATTACAATGCATTTGTCCTTTAGGATGCTATTATAGGAACCATCCTAAATGTAAAAAATGCAGATATAGAAAATTACAGTGCTTGTCTATTAGTAAAACAAATGAATGTGGAGAATTTTTATTTGTAATATATAATAGGAATCTTATATATAAGGTTGTAGTAGTTGATAATTTAATAGAGTAATTTTTAAAATTATATATAGAAACTGGAAACAGTTTCTTTTTCATTATAGGGGGAGTAGATTTGAAAAAAATATTAGTAACAGGTGCAGATGGATTTATTGGAAGTCATCTAGTAGAAAATCTAGTTAAGAAGGGCTATAAAGTTAAAGCATTTACTTATTATAACTCATTTAATACCTGGGGATGGCTTGATACTTTAGAAAAGGATATTTTAAATGAAATAGAAATATTTTCAGGGGATATTAGAGATACAAATGGTGTTAGAGAAGCAGTAAAAGGTGTAAGTGATATTTTTCATTTAGCAGCTTTAATAGGAAGTCCATTTAGTTATCATTCCCCAGATTCTTATATTGATACAAATATAAAAGGCACATTAAATGTACTTCAGGCATCTAGAGACTTAAATGTAGATAGGGTTTTAATAACATCAACATCGGAGGTATATGGAACAGCTAAATATATACCAATTGATGAAAATCACCAATTTCAAGGCCAATCACCATATTCAGCTTCTAAAATAGGAGCAGATAAGTTAGCTGAATCATTTTATAGAAGCTTTTCACTTCCTGTTACAATAGTAAGACCTTTTAATACCTATGGGCCAAGGCAATCGGCAAGAGCAATAATCCCAACTATAATTACTCAATTGTTATCTGGAGTAAATGAAATAAATTTAGGCTCATTAAATCCAACTAGAGACTTTAACTTTGTATTAGATACAGTTAAAGGATTTGAAGAAATATGGAAAAGTAACAAAACAATAGGAGAGGAAATAAATATTGCCTCAGGTATTGAAATATCAATAGAAGATTTAGTGAAAAAACTAATAAATATTATTAATCCAAATGCAATTATATTAGAAGATAATACTAGGATTAGACCTGAAAAAAGTGAAGTTAATAGACTTTTAGGTTCAAATAAAAAATTAAAAGAATTAACATCTTGGCAAAGTGAATATAGCTTGGAACAAGGTTTATTAAAGACTATTGAGTGGTTTAAAAAAGATGGGCATTTATCAAAATATAAAACTAACTTATATAATATTTAAATTTAATTTAATACTATTTGGTGGTGAAGTTTAATTTTGGAAAAAATTATTTTAATAGGTGCAGGTGGTCACTGCAAAAGTGTTATGGATTCTATAAGAGATAAATTTGAGATAGCTTGTATATTAGATCCAAGTAAGATTGGGGAAATAATTATGGGAACTATGGTTGTAGGATCAGATAATATGCTAAAAGAACTATATTATAAAGGCATAACTAACGCCTTTATTTCTATTGGAAGCATTGGAAATACAACAACTAGAAGAAAAATATATAAAAATTTACAACTAATAGGTTTTAAATATCCAAATATTATTGATAAAAGTGCTAATATTTCTATGTATAGCAAATTAGGAGAGGGTATTTTTATAGGAAAAGGGGCAGTTGTTAATGCTGGTGCAGAAATAGGCGATTTTTCAATTATAAATACAAAAGCTATTATAGAGCATGATTGTAATGTTGGGAAATTTGTTCATGTAGCTACAGCAGCAGTTGTTTGCGGAGGGGTGAATATTGGAGATGATTCTCACATCGGAACCAATGCTACTATTTTACAAGGAATAAATATTGGTAAAAATGTAATGGTTGGAGCAGGATCTGTTGTATTGAAAAATTTAACTAATAGCATAAGGGTAGCAGGAAACCCAGCAAAGGAGTTTAAAAATGAGTAAAGTATTTATTATAGCTGAAGCTGGTGTAAATCATAATGGGAGTATAGAAATAGCAAAGAAATTAGTAGATATAGCATTAGATTCAGGTGCTGATGGAGTGAAATTTCAAAGCTTTAAATCAGAAAATATTGTAACTAAAGTTGCAGAAAGAGCTAGTTATCAAAAAGAAAATCAAGGTGGAGAATTAACTCAATATGAAATGTTGAAAAAATTAGAGTTAAGCATAGAAAATCATAAAGAATTGAAAGTCTATTGTGATAAAGTAGGAATAAAATTTCTATCATCACCATTTGATTTAGAGAGTATTGAGTTATTAAAGAATTTAAATTTAGAAATTTATAAAATTCCATCTAGTGAAATAGAAAACCTACCATATTTAAAAAAAATAGGCTCTTTAAATAAGAAAATAATACTTTCAACAGGTATGAGTAATTTAGGAGATGTAGAGTTCGCAATGGAAGTTTTAATACGGGCAGGTGCAAAAGACATTACATTATTACACTGTACATCAAACTATCCAACAGCTATGGAAAATGTAAATCTTATGGCAATGAAAACTTTAGAAGAAAAATTTAATGTTGATATAGGGTATTCAGATCATACTAATGGATCAGAAGTAGCAATTGCAGCAGTTGCATTAGGAGCTAAAGTTATTGAAAAGCATTTTACACTAAGTAAGGAAATGGATGGTCCAGACCATAAAGCAAGTATAGAACCACATGAATTAAAAGAGTTAGTTAGTAAAATTAGAAATATTGAAAAAGCATTAGGAAATAATACAAAAATACCAACAGAATCTGAAAGAATAGTTTCAACATATGCAAGAAAGAGCTTAGTATCATTAAAAGATATAAAAATTGGTGAATACTTCACAAGTGAAAATTTAGGGGTAAAAAGACCAGGGACAGGTATAAGTCCTAAACAGTGGGATATATACTTGGGTAGTAAAGCAAAAAAAAATTACAAAGCAGATGAATTAATAGATGAATAAAAAAAATATATATAGATATTTATTGAAAATAAGGAGGAGAAGCAATGATACCATTATCACTTCCGAGTTTAAAAGGAAATGAGATAATATATGCAACAGATGCAATTAAAACTCAATGGGTATCAACATCAGGACAATATGTTACTAAATTTGAAAAATCATTAATGGATTACTTAAAAGTTGAGGATGCAGTTGCAACACAAAGTGGTACGGCATCAATACATTTAGCTTTAAGGTTATGTGATGTTTTACTAGGAGATGAGGTTATTGTACCAACATTAACATTTATTGCAACAGTTAACCCAATAAAGTACTTAGGTGCTGAACCTATTTTTATGGATTGTGATGATAGTTTAAATATGGATGTAAATAAATTAGAAAGCTTTTTAAAAGAAGAATGTGAACTATCAGAAAAAGGCCTTAAAAATAAAGCAACATCAAAAATAATTAAGGCAATAATGGTGGTACATGTTTTTGGAAATATGGCTAAAATATCTGAAATAAAAGAATTAGCCGATAAATATAATTTGAAATTAATAGAAGATGCAACCGAGGCCCTTGGAAGTTATTATACTGAAGGGAAATATAAAGGTAAGTATGCAGGAACTGTAGGTGATTTTGGGGCATTTTCTTTTAATGGTAATAAAATATTAACAACTGGTGGAGGTGGGTTGCTAGTTGGTAGAAGTAAAGAACTTATAAGTAAAGCTAGATATTTATCTACACAAGCAAAGGATGATGAAGTGTATTATATTCATAATGAAATAGGGTATAACTACAGAATGACAAATTTACAGGCTGCAATTGGGCTTGCTCAAATGGAATCTATAGAAGAATTTATTTCGTGTAAAATAAATAATTATAAAATATATAAAGAACATATAGATAAAATTCCAGGATTAAGATTACTAGAGTTTAATAAAACAGCAAGAAATAACTACTGGTTTTATTCTTTAATATTAGAAGGATATTCTATAGAAAGGGATGAACTTTTGAAGCATATGCAAAGAAGTGGTGTTCAAACAAGGCCAATATGGGGACTAATTCATACTCAGCGTCCATATAAGAATAACCAAACCTTTAAAATAGAAAAAGCAAATTATTATTTAGAAAGAACATTAAATATACCATGTAGTACCAATCTTACTAATAAAGATATACTATATATAGTAAGCAAGCTATAGGGAGGTTAATAATAATCTTATGGACGTAAGTAAAATAATAATAAATATAGAAACTTCAATTAGAGATGCAATAGAAAAACTTGATAAAGGTGCAAAAAAAATATTGCTAATAGTTAAAGAAAAAAAGCTAATTGGCGTAATTACTGATGGTGATATTAGACGGTGGATATTAAAAAATGGAAATATAGCTTCAAGTGTAGAATTAATAATGAATACTAAACCAATAGTTCTAACATTAGAAAATATTAATAGAGCAAATAAAATTATGATGGAAAAAAGTATTGAAGCAATACCTATTGTAAATAACAATCAGGAAGTTTTAGACGTAGTTTTTTGGAGTGATTTTTTTTATAAGCGTTTTAGCTATAATAATACCAGTAATATACCTATAGTAATTATGGCAGGGGGAAAAGGGACACGGCTAAAGCCTTATACAGACATTATTCCAAAGGGGCTAATTCCAATAGTAGACATACCTATAATAGAGAGGATAATAAATAATTTTATAGAATATGGATTTAATGACTACTATCTTACTTTAAATTATAAAAAAGATATAATAAAAGCTTATTTTAATCAGGTTAATCCATATAAAATTTCTTTTATAGAAGAGGATAAGCCCTTAGGTACTGCAGGGAGTTTAAAACTACTAGATGATATTTTAAAAGAAAGATTTTTTGTAACAAACTGTGATATATTAGTTGAAGCAAATTATTCTAAAATTTTAGAATATCATAAGGTTAATAAATATAAAATAACTGTTGTAGCTGTCCTTAAAAATTATGTTATACCATATGGTGTATTAGAGTTAAATGAAAATGGAGAAATTAAAGGCTTAAATGAAAAACCAAAGCAAGAATTTTTGGTTAATACAGGAATGTATTTATTGGAATCTGAGGTTATAAAGTATATTCCAGATAATACTTATTTTGATATGCCAGAGTTAATAACTAAAGTTTTAAAAATGGGAGAAGTGGTAGGAATATATCCAATTTCAGAAAATAATTGGCTAGATATAGGTGAGTTTGAAGCTATGGAAAATGCAATAGAAAAATTAAAAGTATAAGGAGAAGTAATGTTTAAAGGTAAAAGCTTTTTAGCTATAATTCCTGCTAGAAGTGGGTCAAAGGGATTGAAAGATAAAAATATTATGGAATTAGATGGTAAACCGCTACTTGCATATACGGTAGAATCAGCAATGAAATCAAATATATTTGATAATATAATATTATCTACAAACTCGAAGGAATATGCAAAAATAGGAAATAAATATGGTGCAGAAACTCCATTTCTTAGACCAAATAAACTTTCAGAAGATGATACATCTACAATAGATGTAATAACTTATGTTTTAGAAACTTTAGCTAGTGTGGGAAAGACCTATGATTATTTTATACTTCTGCAACCAACTTCACCTTTGAGAAATGAAAAAAATATATTAGAAAGTGTAGATATATTATTAAATAATAGTGGGAACGCAGTTGTTAGCATATGTGAACTAGATCATCCGTCAAATATAAATACAAAAATAAAATCTAATAACACATTAGATTTTTATGACTTGAAAAAGGTAAGAAGGCAAGATATAGAAAAAGAATATAGAATAAATGGTGCTATTTATATATGTGGCATAAAATATTTTATGAAATATAAAAGCTTTTATAAAGAGAAATGCTACCCATATATAATGGACAAAGCATCGTCTATTGATATAGATGATATTTATGATTTTAAATATGCTGAATATTCAATTAAAAACACAGTTAGCTTGTAGAAAAAACAGGATGACTGTATTTTTTTGAAAATGAAATGCAAAAAATAAATATAAATGCAAAACAATACATATTGTATTGTTTTGCATTTATACTATATAATTTAACAGTAATGTAAAATATATTAAATAATAAAAGGAGGAGATAGTTAATGAAGGGAATAAAATTAAAAAAGGCAATGGCAGGAATTATGGTATCTGTTTTCACAGTTATGACATTAGTAACACCGGCTAATGCTGCTACTACAAAGGACAAAAAAACGAAAGACTTAGAAAGAAAAGTTGTTGTATATTTTCCAGAATGGGCTTACAAAAGTGAGGTTCAAGGTAATTTCGATGTAGCTGATTTACAATGGGAGTCTTTAACACATATCCAGTATTCATTTGCAATGGTTGGAGAAGACAATAAAATTGCATTTGGAGATAAGTACGCAGCCATAGAAGAGGATTTTTCAAAGTACAAGTTAGAGCGTAATGGGAAGGAAGTCAAATTAGATCCCAAACTACCGTATAAAGGTCACTTTAATGTATTACAACAAATGAAAAAAGAATATCCAAATGTAGATTTATTAATATCTATAGGGGGATGGACAGGCACTAGAGGTTTTTATAAAATGATAGATACAGATGCTGGAATTAATACATTTGCTGATTCTTGCGTTGACTTTATTAGACAATATGGTTTTGATGGGGTTGATATAGATTTTGAATATCCATCATCAGTAGCTACATCTGGTAACCCTGCAGATAAAGATTTATCGGAACCAAGAAGAGCTGTATTAAATGAAAGATATAACGTTTTAATGAAAACGTTAAGAGAAAAGTTAGATGCGGCTGCAAAGCAAGATAATGAAGATTATTTACTAACTGCGGCTGTTACGGCTTCATCTTGGGTACTTGGTGGAGTTACAGATAACAAATATGCAAGTTATTTAGACTTTCTAAGTATAATGTCATATGATTTTCATGGTGGTTGGAATGAATATGTTGAAAACTTAGCAAATATCTACCCAGATAAAGCTGATAATGAAACAACTAATATGGCAATGCCAACTCTTAATATGGATTGGGCATATAACTTCTATAGAGGGGTGCTTCCAGCAGAAAAAATTCTTATGGGAATTCCATATTATACAAGAGGTTGGGAAAATGTACAAGGTGGAAATGGTTTAGGATTACACGGCAAGAGTAAAACACCTGCATCAGGAAAATACAATCTTTGGGGCGATGATGATAATAAAGATGGAACTCCAGACCCAGCAGGGGCTAATCCATTATGGCATGTATTAAACCTGATGGAAAAAGATCCTAACTTAAAAGTTAACTGGGACGATGTTGGTAAGGTGCCATATGTTTGGCAAGGAGATAAAAAAGTATTCTTATCTTTTGAAAATGAACAATCTATAGATGAAAGAGTTAAGTACATCGAAAATAAGAATTTAGGCGGAGCTTTAATCTGGGTTATGAATGGTGACTATGGTCTAAATCCTAACTATGTTAAAGGTTCGGATAAGACAAATGAAGGTAAGTACACTTGGGGAGATACATTAACTAAAAAGCTAAAAGTCGGATTAGATAAAATGGGAAATTGTAAAGAAACAAAAGAAGATATTGGAAAAAATGAAGTGATTGATGTTAATGTTGATACTAAGATTAAATATGATCATCCAAATGGAGAAACTATATTTACAATAACTAACAATACTGGAGCTACCCTTCCTAAGGGATGGGAAATTCAATTTGATATGCCTAAATCTGCTTTATATGTTGGAGCAGAGGGTGGAACAGGAACTGTTACAGAAGTTGGAGATTTTTATAGAGTAAACTTAAAAACATCAGGTTGGGCGGATACTCCAAACGGTGGAACTGCATCAGTTAAAGCTAAGATGAAGTTATGTTTCTCAGGTGTTAGAAATATAAAGATTAATGGTAAAATTCCTGCTAGTGAACCTATTAATGGTAATCGTCTTCCTACACTTAAAGGTGCTAAAGACCAAGTTGTAGTAGAAGGTTCATCATTCGATGTTATGACTGGAATTTCTGCAAATGATGTAGAAGATGGAAATATAACTAGTAATATAGTTGCATCAGGTACAGTTGATACAAAGAAAGTTGGAACTTATAAAGTAAACTATAGTATTACAGATAAGGCTGGAATCATAGTTACAAAAGATGTAATAATATATGTTGTTTATAAAGAACATTCAAGTGCAGTGATTTGGAATTCTGGAACTACCTATACAAATAAACAAAAGGTAGTATATGAAGGTAAAATTTATGAAAATATTTCTTGGTGGACACCTGCTGGAACATTACCAACTAGTACAGCTCATTATAAAGTTATTTCTTAGATTGACTAGGGTGTTCAAACTACCAGAGATAGTGCTTATTGATATTGAAGGCTAATAATTAGTCAAGACATTTTATGAATATATGAAAAAAAGGTATGAAGTTAATCTCATACCTTTTTTTGTACTCATATTAAGTTTTAATAATTAGTCTTGGAAAGTAGATAAGCTTTGGCAAGCTACATTTAAAGATGAAATAGCGTTTTCAATTTTTGTTTTATTTTCAGGTTTTTCAGCTGAAATTAAAGCTTGTTGTAATGAACTAACAGCAGTTTGAACAGTACTCATACTTTGGTCTACTTGTTGTTTAGCCTTTCCCATTAGGAACACCTCCTTATTTTGGTTACAATATTAGTATTAGCTAAACTTAAATAATTATTCAATTAATCAAACTCAATTATCTATAAGTTTTAATAGATAATTAGATATTTGTTAGTTTTTATATAAAATAAAATTTAATTTCCTATGCTATTATATAGGTCATAGGATATAATAAATATAAAAGAGTATTGAATAATTTAAGGGGAGGACCCATAAAATAATAGGAGGAAATTATGAATATTGAAAAGAAAAAGAATTTTATTATTAATGTACTTTACTATAGTATTGTTATATCAACAATATTTATTGTCATAAAGTATGGGATTGTATGGTTTTTGCCATTTGTGATTGGATTTATGGTAGCATTTATTTTAAAACCATTAATTAATTTAATATCAAGTAAACTACATATTAATAGAAAACCTGTAGCTGCTGTAATTGTCTTATTATTTTATTCTACAGTAGGTGTACTTCTAGTCTTACTAGTAACTAAGGTTTCTATATCCGTAAAGGAGATATTCTTAAAACTTCCCAGTATTTATGAAACAAGTATAGAACCATCTTTATATGGATCATTTGATAAAGTTGAAGCTTTAATGGTAAGGATTGACCCAAATTTGATACAAGGGGTACAAGATATAACCGAGTCATTATCTAAATCACTAGGATCTATAATAGGTACAGTTTCATCTAACGTAATTAGTTTAATATCAACTATGGTAACATCTGTTCCTACAGTTTTTATTGTTATAGGTTTTTCTATTATATCTTCATTTTTCATAGCTATAGATTATAAGGAAGTTACAGGATTTATAGTTAAACAATTTCCTGAAAAGTTACGAATAACTATATTTGATATTAAGGATTATACAGTAGGCACTTTATTTAATCTAATTAAAGCATATAGTATTATAATTAGCATTACGTTTATAGAGCTTTCTATTGGATTGTCAATTTTAGGAGTACACGGAGCTATTGGGATTGCTATGAGTATTGCACTATTAGATATATTCCCAGTAATTGGGACAGGAGGAATATTAATTCCTTGGGTTATTATTCAACTAGCTAGTGGAAACATAGGATTTGCATTAGGACTACTTACTTTATACATTATAATTACAGTAATTCGTAATATAATAGAACCTAAAATAGTAGGTAATCAAATAGGAATTCATCCATTAATAATGCTTATGTGTATATTTATAGGTGTTAGAGTATTTGGGTTTGCAGGATTATTTATTTTGCCAATTATAATAATAACACTTAAAAATTTGAATAGCGGTGGTAAAATACATATGTTTAAATTATAAAAATAAAATAATATTAAATTATAATAAGGCTCCTTATTGCAAGGAGCCTTATTTCGTATATATAGTAAAAAATAATGTTAAGGCATATCTAAATTGACTTGTTATTTATTTTACTACGACTAATGAAACCTAAAGCCTTATATCTCCATCTAAATATATGTAAAGAAAAATAAGGAGGGGATAAAATGGAGGCAACTATTAAAGGGGGAATTTACTTTGTGGATAATATAGATGTATATTTAGCTAAAAAGGGGAATAAAGAAGCTTTTGTAAAACTTATAATGGAAAATGAAAAGACTATGTATAGGGTAGCTAAAAATTATCTTTCATCTGATGAAGATGTTATAGATGTTATAGGAGAAGCAACCCTAAAGGCTTATGAAAAGCTAAAATCACTTAGAAATAATTCTTATTTTAAAACATGGCTTATAAGAATATTAATTAATGAATGTTATATAATTCTTAGGAAAAATAAAAGAGAAGTTTTAGATTTTGAAGAATCAGTAATAGATGAAATTCATATTGATAGCTATGAAGATTTAGACTTATATAAAGCAATGGAGCTATTGCCCAGTAATATGAGGCTTGTTTTAAGTTTACATTATTACGATGATTTATCAGTAAAGGATATAAGCTGTGCATTAGATATAAAAGAAAATACTGTTAAAACAAATTTAAAAAGAGGAAGAGAAAAATTATATGATTTGTTAAAAGGGGGAGATCATCATGAGTAAGGATTTTGAAATAGATAGCTTCTTGAAAAATAAGTTTGAAGATAATGATAATATCCAAGTGCCAAATGAAGTACATCTATCATTAGAAAAGCTTCTTAAGAACTTGCCAGAAAAGAAGAAGTCACATAAAATAAGAAAAAGTTTAATAGCTGCATCGGTAGCTGGAATACTATTTATGGGGACAGCTATTACATTTCCAGCCTTTGCAGAAAGCTTACCATTAGTAGGAGATTTTTTCAAAGTGCTTAATGAGAATAGTGAACATAAAAATTTTGTAGGTGAAGTTGAGGAAAATTCAACAGATATAGTAGGAAAGGTTTTGGATAGCAATATTGAGATAACACTTATGACAGCAGTTCCAGATAAAACAGGCATAACTATTGGATATTATATTAAAAGTTTGGATGGAAAGTTAGATATGCCTCAACTTTGGAATTGTAATGTAGAAATAGATGGAAAGCTATATATACCGGAATTTGATAATATAATTCATGAAGAAAAAGAAGATGGTCACTATCATATAACTAACCTAATAATACCAGATATTCCTGAAAAATTTAATTATAAAATTAATTTTACAAATATAACAGGTATAGATGGAAATTGGATCTTTAGTGGAAGTTTAGACAGGACTAATATGGATAATCAAACAATTGAAAAGACACTAAATATTGAGAAAGATACTTTTATAGGTAAAATAGAGGTTAAATCAGTAACTAAAAGTCCATTATATTTAAAGATACAGTATGTTGATTATAGCAGAAGAAACTGTATAAGTTTTGATGAGAACTATGAAGAAAAATATGATGATAGATATTCAAGATATTTTAGATTTGAAGAGCCTAAAGATACCATAGGTTATATGAGTAGTAGAGGTGATGAAAATGGATTAACAACAGTTATATATACTGGATTTGATTCTGATTTGAATTATATGGATATAGTTCCCGTAGAGATGTATAAGGGGGATCCAAATATTAAAGAAATTAATCCTAAAGAGTGCATTGATAAGGTAGTATATAATGGTAAGGCTGGAGTTTTAACAATAACAGATTATAAAGAAGAGGGAACAGAAAAATTTGTTAAGGTTAAAATCAGAAATAATGATGAAAAAAATATTGGAACAATAGTTTACAGATTAATGTCTGGAGAAAAAGTAAATAGTTTTGGTTATTTAATTAATAGAAGATTAGTGGATACTGCTGATGGAGAAGAAAAATTGGAAAATGGAAATGAAGTGTGGCTTAAATATGATGGAGATAAGCTCTTTATAGAAGGTGATAGAGAAAATGCATATATAAAGGAAGACACAGAAAATAAAATAAGAATAGACTTTTAAATAATTATGACTCCTGGGACAATCTATATTATAGGTTGCTCTAGGAGTCATAATTTCTTTATTTTAGAGATTTTAAATATTCTAATACATCTGAATTATTTCCTCTAAATAAAATATTTTTAGTAGTAGTATCTAATTGATGCTTATACATAGGATCATAATAATCAGTTAGAAATAACTTTATCCAATCTTGATGAAAATCATAAATTCCAGTTTTTAATTGATTTGCATAAGCTTTTTCAAAGTAAGTATATATTTGTGTAAATCGTTCCAGTCCTAATCGCTTTTTTACTCTGATTATGCTATTTGACATATAATTAAACCATTCTTGAAGCCCTAGCGCTTCATCACAATAATGTGCTATGTATTCGGACTGAGAGTTGATTACATATTCTTGAAGTGTAAGGTTAATACGTTCTTCAACAGGAGCCTCTAAAACAACTAAATCACCAGCATTAAAATATGCGGCTAAGGGCTTAGGAATAAAATTAAGCCCTACATTACCGCCTTCATCTTCTAAAATAATATGTGAGTAGCCTTTTGCTCTATGTTTTATAAGTTTACAAGCAAGAGCATTTTCAAAATTTATTTGAGTAGGCTGTGGTGTAGTATGTCTACCAAAGGTAGAACCTCTATGATTAGCAAGGCCTTCTAGGTCAATAGAATTTTCTAGCTCATTTAGCAAAATAGTTTTACCAGTTCCTGTGAAACCAGCTAAAACAATAGGTTTGCTACTTTGAACTTCAGCATCAAGTTCATCTATTAGATAATTACGAAATGCTTTATAACCACCTTCTAGTTTCACAATTTCTTTGCCAGCATACTTTTCAATCCATTCTTGACTAATACTTGAACGAGAACCACCTCTAAAACAATAAATCATACTTTTAGGGTTCTTAGTAATAAATGATTCCCAAGATTTTATACGTTCATCTTTTATATTTCCAGAAACTAATTCATGACCGAGCTTAACAGCATCATGATTTCCTTTTTCTTTATAACATATACCAACTAAATGTCGTTCTTCATCATTCATAATAGGTAAATTAATTGAATTTATAAAGGCACCCTTTTTAAATTCGATAGGGGCCCTTACATCAATTAATGGGATGTCCTCAAGAACAATGTTTTTAAAGTCACTTGTTGTTTTAAAAGTCATTATATCACCTTAATAAGTTTATTTTCGCGTTTACAAGTATATCCGATAGGTTTTAGTGATAAACCTACTGAAGAAGTAATTTGTAAAAACTCAGAAACACTTTCTTTCTTAACAATGGCAAGCAGTCCACCAGAAGTTTGTGCATCACAAAGTATAAATTTTTGTTCGTCTGTCATCTCAGTGATAGTATCTCCGTAACTATTAAAGTTATTACGAGTACCACCAGATATACAATCCATCGCAAGATATTTTCTTGCATTTGGAAGAAGAGGAACTTCATTAAAATTAACTACAGCAGATATATCACTACCGTCGCAAATTTCTCCAAGATGACCAAGTAATCCAAAACCAGTTACATCAGTTAAAGCAACAACACCATCTAGGGCAGATATTTCACCACCAATTTTATTTAGTGTACACATAGCTTCAATAGCTGGATCAATATGACCTGGTTCTATTAATTTTCTTTTTTGAGCTGTAGTTAGGATACCTATTCCTAAAGGCTTAGTTAAGAAAATCTCGCAATTTTCAGTTGCCATATTATTTTGTTTTAAACGATTATTTTCTACAAGCCCTGTTACTGCTAATCCAAAGATAGGTTCTGGAGAATCTATAGAATGGCCTCCAGCAAGTGGAATTCCTGCATCATCGCATACAGATCTACCTCCATCAATTACTTCTCTAGCTATTTCAGGTGAAAGTGTTTTAATTGGCCATCCTAATATAGCAATAGCCATAAGTGGTTTGCCTCCCATAGCATAAATGTCACTAAGAGCATTTGTTGCAGCTATTTTTCCAAAAGTAAATGGATCATCTACTATAGGCATAAAAAAATCTGTAGTGCTAAGTACAGAAGTTCCGTTACCTAAATCAAAGGCAGCAGCATCGTCTTTTGTACTATTCCCAACTAATAAATTTGGATAGCTTATAACATTACGTGAAGTTTTAAGTATTGAATCTAATACTGCAGGTGAAATTTTGCAACCACACCCAGCACCGTGGCTATATTCAGTAAGTTTAATATTTTCCATTATATCTACATCCTTTTTAATTTGTTATGTATTATTATAACATAATCATATACTTAAACTATATATAGATAACCTAATCAAAGAAAAAATTACCTTATCCTACTTAGGTGAGGATTTATCATTATTGTCATAAAAACAGCATAGTATATATAAATAATAAGATGTCCAAACATCCTAAGGAGATATGTATTTTATGGAGATAGATTATTTAAAAATTCAAAGGAAAATACAAAAAGATGTTAATAAGGAGGTTTACTGTAGCAAGTTAGGCTCATCAATACTACTTGAAGGTGAAGTATTAAGTTGGAATGAGGTAATAAAAGCAGGTAAGATTGCATCAAAAAGGGGATATAAGGGAGTAGTAAATAGGATTACGGCTCGGGGTCTAGATATACCTAAAATAAAAAGCCCAAGTATAAATGATAATTTGCTAGATAAGAAAAAGGTTGATGTACTTATAATTGGGGGTGGGGTAATCGGGTCGGCAATTGCACGGGAACTATCAAAATGGCAAATATCAATTCTTTTAGTTGAAAAAGAAGAAGATCTTGCAATGCATACTTCATCAAGAAATGATGGCATGGTTCACCCTGGAATAGAAGCTCCAATTGGTAGTAAAAAATCAATATTTAATGTAAGAGGAAATGAGCTATATACAAAGGTTACAAAAGAGCTTGGGGTAGATTTTAATAGATGTGGGTCTACAGTGCTTTTTGAAAAAAATATAATAAAGATTGCAAAACCACTTATAATGATCAGAGCTAAAAAGGTAGGAGTAAAGGATATTACTTTTTTATCTAAAGAAGAAGTGAGGAAAATGGAACCGAATGTATTAGATAATATAGCTGGAGCTATACACTTTGGTACTACAGGAGTATTATCACCTTATAAAATGACTTATGCATATGCAGAAAATGCAGCTATGAATGGAGTAGAGTTTTCCTTTAATACAATAGTATCATCTATAAATAGAGAAGGAAATGAAATATCTTATGTGGGAACAAATAGAGGAACTATATATCCAAAAGTAGTTATTAATGCGGCTGGTGTATATGCAGATAAAATAGCAGATATGGCAAATGATCAATTCTTTACAATACACCCAAGAAAGGGAGAATCATTAATATTAGATAAGAAAACTGGAAATCTGATTAATGGAGTAGTGGCTATGCCTTCATTAAGTTTATCAAAAGGAAACACTAAAGGCGGAGGTCTTATAAAAACTATAGAAGGAAATATATTAGTTGGACCAGATGCTTACGAACAACCTTATAGGGAGGATTATTCAACTAATAAAGAAAATATTGAAAATGTTATAAATAAGCATCTTAAAATAGTTCCTAAGGTTTCAAAGGGAGATGTTATAACTTACTACTCAGGGATAAGAGCAGCAACCTATGAGGAGGATTTTATAATAGAACAATCAGAATATGTAAAAAATTTAATTTATGCAGCGGGTATTCAATCTCCAGGATTAGCTTCAGCACCAGCTATAGCAGAGGAAATTGAAAAAATAACCTGTAATTTATTAAAAAATAAAATTGAGATAAAGCCTAATATTAATTGGAACCCAATAAGACTTGGAATACCAGAGATAAGAAATTTATCCTTTGAGGAAAGATCGAAAATAATAAAGAAAAGACCATCTTATGGAGAAATTATTTGTAGATGTGAGGAAATTAGTAAAGGGGAAATAGAAGATGCTTTAAGATCTCCAATACCTGTTACAACTTTAGATGGAATAAAGAAAAGGGTTAGACCTGGGGCTGGAAGGTGCCAAGGTGGTTTTTGTACTCCTTATTTATTAGAGATAATTAAAAATGAGACTGGAAAGAATTTTAATGAAATAACTAAAAATGGTGAAGGTTCAAGAATTTTAATAGAAGAGGTTCAGCAAGTGTATAAAGAAAAACCTAAAAATGATAGTGAGGTGGAAATAAATGAATAATAATAATATTCACTTTGATGTAATTATTTTAGGTGGCGGACCAGCAGGGCTAGCAGCAGCTTTATCTTGTAATGAAGAAGGCTCAAAAGTTTTAATAATAGAAAGGGCAGAAAAGCTTGGGGGCATATTGAAGCAATGTATTCATGATGGATTTGGACTTATAACCTTTAATGAAAAAATAAGTGGTCCAGAATATGCAAATAGATATATAAAAAAAGTTAGAGAAAAAAATATTGAAATTTATACATTAACCTTTGTTATAGATGTAAATAAGAAAGAAGAGGATTATATACTTACACTAGTTAATTCAAAGGAAGGGACTTTTAGGGTTTCAAGCAAAGCAATAATACTTGCTAATGGTTGTAGAGAAAAGACCTCAAGACAAATTTTTATAAATGGAGATAGGCCAGCAGGAATTTATAGCGCAGGTACAGCACAATATTTTACTAATATTTTAGGATACTTACCTTGTAAGGAGTGTGTTATTTTAGGTAGTGGAGATATTGGACTTATAATGGCTAGAAGACTAACTTTAGAAGGTGCAAAGGTTTTAGGGGTATACGAAGTAAAGGATACGCCTTCAGGTTTAAGTAGAAATATTTCACAATGTTTAGATGATTATAAGATTCCATTACATTTATCACATACCGTTACAAAAGTAATTGGAGATAAAAGAGTAGAGGCTGTAGAAGTTTGCAAGGTAGATGAAAAAATGCAACCAATAAAGGGGTCAGAAGAGGTCATAAAGTGTGATAGTTTAATATTATCAGTTGGGTTAATACCAGAAAATGAAATTGCTGAAAAACTAGGAGTTGAGATTGACGGAAATACAAAAGGCCCTATAGTAGATCAAAATTTTATGACTAGTGTTAATGGAGTTTTCTCTTGTGGAAACGCACTTCATGTAAACGATCTAGTTGATTATGTTTCTGAAAGTGGAGATTTTGCAGGAAAGAATGCTGGGGAATATGTTAAAAAAGGAATATGCAAAGAGGATATAGATATTAATTATAATAGTAAAGATTTTCTTTATGTTGTACCACAAAAAATTAATATAACTACAAAAAACAAAGTTACTATGTATTTTAGAAGTAGAGAGATAAAAAGAAATGTAATAGTAGAGCTAAAGTTAGGTGATGAAGTAATATTAAGTAAAAAATATATAGTTATTAAGCCTCCAGAAATGGAAAAATTAATTATAGAAATAGACAAGCTACAAATAGATAATAAATCAAAACTAAATTTCTTTATGAGCACTATAAAGGAGTAATTAAATGGAAAATAAAAAAATTATATGTATTGTTTGTCCAAATGGTTGTGAATTATATGTGAAAAAACTAGGAGAAGAATTGATAATAACGGGTAATAAATGTAGCAGAGGAAAAGATTTTGCTATAAATGAAATGATTGACCCTAAAAGAAGCATATCATCAACCGTAAAAACAATATTTGAAAACATGCCAAGATTACCAGTAAGAACAGATACAGAGATAAGTAAAGAAAGAATAATTGATTTAATGAAGGTATTGAGTAATGTTTTAATAGATAAGCCTATTAGGGTAAATGATGTAATAGTAGAAAATGTATTAGATTCAGGTGTTAATGTAATTTCAACTTCAGATTTAGGCTATGAAAATAGGAGGACGCAATGATATGGATAATAAATATGTCCTTTCAATAGATTGTGGAACTCAAAGTGTTAGGGCCTTAATATTTGATAGTGTTGGAACTTTAATAGGAAAAGAAAAATTAGATTTTATTCCTTATTTTTCTACAGAGCCTGGATTTGCAGAACAAGATCCACAGGTGTTTTGGGAAGGGATATGCAGAGTTTGTAAAAATCTTAAAGAAAATTTTGAAGATATATGGGATGAGATTTTATCAGTAACTGTTACAACTCAAAGAGATACTGGAATAAATTTAGATAAGAATGGTAAGGTTCTAAGACCAGCTATAATATGGTTAGATCAAAGGATGGCTAAATGTAGTAAGCCAATAAGTTTTAAATATAGAGTTATGTTTTCATTAGTAGGTATGAATAAAGCTATTGAAGTTTCTAGGCGTAAAAGTAAAGCTAATTGGATAAAAGAAAATCAACCTTATATTTGGGATAAGACTTATAAATATTTATTACTTTCAGGTTATTTTAATTATAAGCTTACTGGTAAATTTATTGATTCTATAGCATCCCAGATAGGCCATATACCTTTTAATTATAAGAAAAAGCAATGGCCACAAAAAGAAAAAGATTATAGGTGGGAAACCTTTGGAATTGAAAAAGATAAGTTGCCTGAACTTGTGGAACCTGGAACAATTTTAGGATATATAAATAAAGATGTTTCAGAGGAGACTGGAATAAAGATAGGGATTCCTGTTATAGCTTCTGGATCAGATAAGGGTTGTGAAACCATAGGAACAGGATGTAAAAATTTGGAGTATGTAAATTTAAGTTTTGGAACAACAGCAACAGTACAAGGAATGGCAGAGAAATATTTTGAACCTTTAAGATTTATGCCTGCTTATCCAGCTTGTATTCAGGGGTATTATAATCCTGAGTTTGAAATATTTAGAGGGTATTGGATGATTAGTTGGTTTAAAAAAGAGTTTGCAGCTAAGGAATCTATTGAAGCTAAAGAAAAAGGTATAACGGAGGAAGAAATTTTAAATAAGAGGTTAATGGAAATTCCACCAGGATCTCATGGTCTTATTCTACAACCTTATTGGGGGCCTGGGTTAAAATCTCCAAAGGCAAAGGGTGCAATAATAGGTTTTGGAGATATTCATACACGTATTCATATTTACAGGGCAATTATAGAAGGAATAAATTATGGATTATTAGATGGAATAAATAAAATAGAGAAAAAATCTAAGGTAAAGGTTAAATATGTAATGGTATCTGGCGGGGGTTCGCAAAGCAATACTATATGTCAGATAACTTCAGATATGTTAAATAGAAAGGTTTATAAAAGTCATACACATGAAACATCAGGTCTTGGAGCTGCAATAGTATCATTTGTAGCTTTAGGAATATATCCAAACTTTCATGAGGCTGTTGATAATATGGTTCATTATAAAGTGGTATTTGAGCCAAATAAGGATAATGCATTAATTTATTCGAAATTGTTTAATAGAGTTTACAAAAAAGTATATTTAAGACTTTCTTATTTATATTCAGAAATTCAAAGAATTACAAATTATCCAGATATTTAAATTTGAGGGGGAAATATTATGAGTAAAACAGAAGGAAATAAATTCAGACCTACCTGGTGTGAAGAGATACCTCCAGAGGGTTCTTATAGATCTATATTAAAATGGGGAGATAAAAAAGAATTTAAGCATCCTAATGATAGGTTATATTCATTAATGAAGAAAACATTTGAAATGACAGATATTGATTTTAAAAATACCCAAAAAACAGGAATTGAAAAGGTATCATTTAATAAACCTATTACTTTAACTGAAGATCAAATTAAACATTTTGAAGATATTGTAGGTAAAGAAAATATAAAGAGAGATGATTATTCAAGACTACAAGTAGCTTATGGTAAAACAATGATAGATTTAATGAGGCTTAGAGAAGGGATAGTTGAAAATATACCAGATATAGTTATACATCCAAGGAGTAAAGAAGATATAGAGAAAATAGTTAAGTTTTGTAATGAAGAATTAATACCTATATATATTTATGGAGGAGGTTCATCAGTAACTAGAGGTGTAGAGTGCGTTAAATGTGGGGTATCTTTAGATATGAGAGTTCATATGAATAAGGTAATTAGATTTAACGAAATAAATCAAACAATAACTGTTGAACCTGGAATGTCAGGACCAAAGCTTGAAGAAACATTAAATAATGCAGAAAAGCTTTTTGGGGCTAAAAGAGCATATACCTGTGGACATTTTCCACAATCTTTTGAGTACTCAGTAGTAGGAGGTTGGGTAGTTACAAGGGGAGCTGGACAAAATTCTACGTATTTTGGAAAAATAGAGGATATGGTAATATGTCAAGAATATATTACTGCTATTGGAACTATTAAAACTCAAGAGTTTCCAGCAAATTCAACAGGGCCATCTATAGATGAAATTATGATGGGAAGTGAAGGTGCTTTTGGAATTCTTGTATCAGTAACGGTAAAAATATTTAAACATATGCCAGAAAACCAAAGAAGATTTAGTTATATATTTAAAAATTGGGATGATGCAAGGGAAGCAGCAAGAGAAATAATGCAAGGTCAATTTGGATTTCCATCAGTATTTAGATTATCAGATCCAGAAGAAACTGATGTTATGATGAAGCTTTATGGAGTAGAGGAAACTATAATAGATAAGGTAATGATAGCAAGAGGATTTAAACAAAATCAAAGGTGTATGTTTTTAGGATTTACAGATGGAGAAAAGAGTTTTACAAAGGTGGTTAGAAGAAAAGTTCATAAAATATGTAAAAAATATGGGGCAATGTACACTACAGGTTTTGTTACAAAATCTTGGGAACATGGAAGGTTTAAAGATCCATACTTAAGAGAAGATTTACAGGATTATGGAATAATGACAGATACATTAGAATGTTCAGTATCTTGGGAAAATATGAAATATGTTCATGAGGGAGTAAGAGAATATTGTAAGAGCAGACCAAATACAATTTGTATGACTCATATGTCTCATGTATATCCTCAAGGCGCAAATTTATACTTTATATTTATAGCTAAGATGAATGACATAGATGAGTATTTAAAATATCAGTCAGGAATATTAGATAATATTCAAAAATATGGAGCATCAATGAGTCATCATCATGGCATAGGAAAGATGACAGCTCCATGGCTTGAAGGTCAAATTGGAAAAAATCAAATGGATGTCTATAAAGCATTAAAGAAACATTTTGATCCTAATAATATAATGAATCCAGGAGGAACATTAGGATTAGACTAGGAATTATTTAATGCATATTGTGACTTGGGTTTATCCCAGGTCTTTTTTTGCCTAAAATTCTAAAAATAAGACATTATTATTAATAGTAATTGCTGTAGCAAAAGCAAGTTTTATTCAGTAGTTTAGTTGAATTATTTAATACACTGAAACTAAAATTGTGAAGAAAGTTAAAATGAATAATGTATCTTAACCCTGGGAATCATAAATTTGGAGGTGATGAAAAAATGCAAAAAAAATCTGAAGAAAAAAGAAAAAATGAAACTATAGATTCAAAATCAGAACAGCCAGTAACAAGAGGAACTGGTTTAAATCTGACTAAACCTGTTAGAGGTTTACCTGAGTAATAAGAGATGTAAAATAAAATTATATTATATTATATTATATTATAGTATCATAGATGATAATAATTCATGAGCATCTAATGTTTAGTTAAGAACTTAATAAGTCTAAATTACAAATGAAAGAAGAGGTGCATACAATGAAAGTAGATGAATTAATGACAAAGTCAGTGGTAACTTTAAATGTAGATGATACTGTTGAAAAAGCTGCAACTTTAATGAAAGAACATAATGTTGGGTCAATACCTGTTTGTGAAGGCAATACAATTAAGGGAATAATAACTGATAGAGACATAACATTAAAAGCTGTAGCAGTTGGAAAAGATTCTAAGACTCAAACTGTTAATGAGATTATGACTACTAATATAATAACAGGAAATCCAAATATGAGTATAGATGAAGCAACAAAAATAATGAGTGAAAATCAAATTAGAAGATTGACTATAGTAGATAATAATAATTTAGTTGGCATAATTGCACTAGGGGATTTAGCTACAGAAAACAATAGTGATGAAATGGCAGGAAGTGCTTTAAGTAGCATTTCACAGGGAACAAAATAATTAGAAGTTAATATAAAACTAAAATGTATTCTATGGAATAGACCTCAAAAAAAGTCTACTCCATAGGGTATAATTTAAAAAGCAAGAGGGTAACTTTATATTTATAAAAAACCTCTAACAAACAATGAATTGCCACGTTAAAGGCTTATTAGTAGTTTGGAAATTTGTAATTATATTTAGTAGAAGGTAAAGAGAATTTTACTTTTGGGGCAAATTATGTTATACTTATAACTGACAACTTAATAAAAAATACAAGTTGTCATTAGCCGAGGAGGTTTAATATGATAGAATTCAAAAATGTAACGAAAAAAATTGGTTCAAAAACTATTTTAGAAAATATAAACTTAACTATAGAGAAAAATTCTCTTGTTGTTATAATAGGCTCTAGCGGATGCGGTAAAACCACTTCATTAAAAATGATAAACAAGCTTATTACCCCTACATCCGGAGAAATTTATATAAATAACATGCCTATTTCTAAGATGAACACAATAGAGCTTAGACGGGGAATAGGGTATGTTATTCAAAATACTGGGCTTTTCCCTCATATGACTATTAGAGAAAATATTTCTTTAATTCCAGAGTTGAAAAAAATTGAAACTAAAGAAGCTATTGCTAGTAAAACTAATGATTTATTAAAGCTTGTAGGGCTT
The DNA here is from genome assembly GCF_900104115.1 of Clostridium gasigenes. Classification (GTDB taxonomy): domain Bacteria; phylum Bacillota; class Clostridia; order Clostridiales; family Clostridiaceae; genus Clostridium; species Clostridium gasigenes. The sequence continues at coordinate 933,733 of NZ_FNJM01000001.1, read as the reverse complement.
TCGCCAGAAGAGTACTTAGATAAATATCCTGGTGAGTTAAGTGGTGGACAACAACAAAGAATTGGAGTTGCTAGAGCTTTTGCTACTGATGCTGAAATAATTTTAATGGATGAGCCTTTTAGTGCCCTTGATCCTATAACACGTAGTTCTCTTCAAGAGGAACTTTTTTCAATGCAACAAGAGCTACACAAAACAATAATATTTGTTACTCATGATATGGAAGAAGCTATAAAGCTAGCTGATAAAATTTGTATCATGAACAAGGGGGAAATTGCACAGTTTGATACACCTGAAAATATTCTTAAAAATCCAGCTAACGATTTTATTAAAGATTTTATCGGAGCAAATAGAGTCTGGAATACCCCAGAATTTATAAAAGCTAAGGATATTATGATTAAAACACCTGTTTCAGTTTCTTCTTCGAGGAACATTTTACAAGCAATTGAAATTATGAAAATTAATAAGGTAGATAGTTTACTTATTGTTGATAAATCTAATATTTTGATAGGGCTTGTAACTTTAAAAGACATTAAGCGTAGCACTGCAAAAGAAACGAAACTTGAAGAAATAATGGAACATAATGTATTATCTGTTTATGAAGATGATAATATTTTAAATATACTTGAATTAATTAACTCTCACGCTATCGGATACATTCCGGTTATAACAAAAGACAATCACTTAGCTGGTCTTGTAACTAGAAGTAGTTTGATTTCAGTATTAAGTGAACAATTTTTAGATACGGAGGAGTTAAGTAATGAGTAAATTTTTTGAATTTGTAATAAATAGAAAAGAAGAAATTCTAAGTTTGTTTATTCAACATATATATTTAACTTTTGGCGCTATTTTAATTGCTATTTTAATTGGTATTCCACTAGGTATTTTGATGAGTAAAGTTAAAACACTTCAAAAACCTATTTCTGGTCTAATAAATGTAATCCAATCTATACCTTCTATGGCTCTTCTTGGATTATTAATTCCTATACTGGGTATTGGAAGTGTCCCAGCTATTACTATGGTAGTTTTATATTCACTTCTACCAATTGTTAAAAACACTTATACGGGACTTACAAATATAAATCCTGATGTACTCGAATCAGCTAGAGGTATGGGACTTACTAGTAGACAGACACTTAGACTTGTTCAAATCCCACTAGCACTTCCACTAATTATGTCTGGTATTAGAATATCAGCAGTTATGGCAGTTGGTCTTATGACTCTTGCTGCATTTATAGGTGCAGGTGGGCTTGGATACCTTGTTTATTCTGGAATACAAACTGTTAATAACAATATGATTTTAGCAGGAGCTATACCATCTTGTATATTAGCACTTGTAATAGATTTTCTTTTTGGAAAAATTGAAGTTCTTATTATGCCAAAGGGTTTAAACCCAACTAAGCATAAATCTAAATCAACAGGTTTAAAAGTTACTTTAGCTATAATTTTAGTTGCTTTAATAGGCTCTTCACTATTTGCTGTTTTAAAGCCTAAAGGTGAAACTATAGTTATTGGATCTAAAAGTTTTTCTGAACAATTAATTTTAGGAAATATGTATGCAGAGTTAATAGAAGAGCATACTGATTTAAATGTAGAAAAAAAATTAGGTTTAGCTGGTAGTTCTGTTACTATGGAGGGGCTTTATGCTGGTGAAATTGATCTTATGGTTGAATATACAGCAACACTATATATAAATGTATTAAATCAAGAACCCTCTGTAGATAAAGAGCTTATTTATTCTAAATCAAAAGAAATTATGGAGAAAGAACATAAGCTTACTTTATTAGAACCACTGGGATTTAATAATGGTTTTACTATAGCTATGAAACCTGAAGTAGCTGATAAATATGGAATAACTTCAATATCTGATTTGGCTAAAGTAAGTTCTGAATTAGTTTTTGGACCTACCTTAGAGTTTTTAAATAGAGTGGATGGATTTCCAAATTTAGCTTCAGTTTACAATTTAAATTTCAAAAATGTTGTTGGAATTGATGGAGCTCTTAGGTATAAGGCACTTGATAATGGCGAATCTGATGTTATAGATGCCTTTACAACTGATGGACTTTTAAAAACCTTTAATCTTAAGGTTTTAGAAGATGACTTAAACTTTTTTGCACCTTATGATGCAATTCCACTTGTAAGAATGGAAACACTTGAAAAGTATCCTGAACTTAAAACAGTTTTAAATATGCTATCCGGTAAATTAAGTCAAGAAACTATGATTGACCTTAATTATAAAGTAGATGATCTTGGCGAAGATCCTGCGCAAGTTGCTAAAGAATATCTTCGCTCAGAAGGTTTAATTAAATAATAAATAATATAAAGCACTTACTGTGGTAGGTGCTTTATTAATTTGTGGATAAAGTGAAATTTACATTAAAACAAATAACAATATAATATACGAAGATATGATTTTGTAAAAAACAAACACAAATAATAAACTTGTTAATATGTTATAGCTTAAAATCTAAAAGGGTTGACAGATATAATGTAATATTATATACTAAAATCATAATTTAATAATACCTCGCTTTTACAGGTGAGGTAGAGGCGCGACATTTAACAGTCTTTAGTGGAGTTTGAGAAGCATTGATACTAAAGAGAAGGAAAAGTCGCCGAAGTTTATAATATTTCTCAATATTATTTGCTGGGTCTGTAGTAAATAACTGCAGGACTGTCTCAATAAATTTCCGATTTATTGAGTTGAGCTATCTCATTTAGGAGAAGAAAGAGGATTTAAGGGCAATTGTGAATATTGTGACTTGGGTTTATCTCAGGTCTTTTTTTGTTACCCAAAATTCTAAAAAAACATTATTATCCATGTGAGAAGCGTGAAAATATACTTTCTAAATCTATAGTAGAATAAAAAAACAAGAAGGAGAGGATTAATTATGAAAAAAAGAATATTATCAATAGTAATGGCTGTAGTAACAGCTACAATGTTAGCAGCATGTGGGTCAAATAGTAAGTCTGGAGGTACGGCTGCAAAGGGTGAAACATTTAAAGTAGGACTTGAAGCTGGATATGCTCCATTTAACTGGACTCAAATGGATAATTCAAATGGTGGAGTTAAAATTGAAGGAAGCTCAGAATATGCAGGCGGATATGATGTAGAGATTGCAAAAAAAATAGCTGATGGGTTAGGAAAAGAATTAGTTATAGTTAAAACTGAATGGGATGGTCTTGTACCCGCATTACTTTCAGGGAAAATAGATGGAATAATTGCAGGTATGTCACCAACAGAAGAACGTATGCAAACAATAGATTTTTCAAATAATTACTATAAATCAGATTTAGTTATGGTAGTTAAAAAAGGTGGAAAATATGAAGGCGCTACTTCTATCCAAGATTTTAACGGAGCAAAAGTAACTGCTCAATTAAATACATTCCACTATTCAGTAATTGATCAAATTAAAGGGGTGTCTAAGGAACCAGCTATGGATAACTTCCCAACAATGAGAGTTGCCCTTCAATCAGGAATGATTGATGGATATGTATCAGAACGTCCAGAAGGTGTTAGTTCTGAAAATGCTAACTCAAGTTTTAAAATGGTAGAATTTAAAGAGAAATTTGTTGCATCAGATGAGGATACAACAATTGCGGTAGGTATTGCAAAAAATAGTGAATTAACATCTAAAATAAATGAAGTATTAACAGGTATTTCAGAAAAAGATCGTACAGACATTATGGACATAGCTATAAAGAACCAACCAGCAGCTAATTAATAAGTATAGACTACATCAAATAGTATGTAGTCTATTTTATAAAAATAGTAAATACAAATTCCTGTAGAGAATATTACAGGAATTATTATAAGGAGAATAAATATGAGTTTTGAGTGGGTAATGAAAATTATTTCGGAAAATGGGCCAATGTTCCTTCGTGGAGCAGGTATGACACTTCTAATATCAATGGTAGGAACTGTTGTAGGATCTGTTTTCGGGTTGCTAGTGGGAGGGGTACGTACTATCCCTATTCCAGATAGAGGAATAAAAAAATGGATTCTTAAATCTATAAATGCTATTTTATCTATTTATATAGAAGTCTTTCGTGGAACACCTATGATTGTGCAAGCTATGGTAATTTATTATGGTTCTGCTTTAGCATTTGGTATAAATATGAACAAAATAGCAGCGGCAATTTTTATAGTATCTGTTAATACAGGTGCTTACATGTCAGAAATTGTTCGTGGTGGTATTTTGTCAGTTGATAAAGGTCAATTTGAAGCTGCGCAAGCTATAGGTATGAATCATATTCAAACTATGATTCATGTGGTATTGCCACAAGTAATTCGTAATATTCTGCCAGCAACAGGTAATGAATTTGTAATTAATATTAAAGATACATCAGTTCTTAATGTAATATCTGTAACAGAATTATATTTCCAAACAAAATCTATTGCAGGAAATAACTTCAGGTATTTTGAATCATTTTTTGTTGCCTGTGTTATTTATTTTATAATGACATTTACAGTAACAAGAATTTTACGTTATATTGAAAAAAAATTAGATGGTCCAGATAATTACATTATGAGTGGAAATCAAATGCAAGTATAAAAATATGAATATATAATATGTAGAATTTTAAAATAATAATTGGAATAAACATAAGGGGTTTTTCAATATCGCTTATGCCGATAAGGGGGAAATATGGAAAAAGTAATTGATATTCAACATTTAAGTAAATCCTTTGGTACCCATGAAGTATTAAAAGATATTGATTTTTCAGTAGAAAAGGGAGAAGTAGTATGTATAATCGGTTCATCAGGATCGGGTAAGTCAACTCTTCTTCGTTGTGTTAATCTTCTAGAAAAACCAAGTGGTGGTGAAATTATTTATAATGGAGAAAATATTTTAGATGATAAACATGATATTTACGAATACCGTAGAAAATTAGGAATGGTATTCCAACAATTTAATTTGTTTAATAATCATAATGTTTTAAGTAATTGCGCTGTTGGGCAAATGAAAGTATTAAAACGTTCTAAAGAAGATGCTGAAAAAGTAGCTATGAAATATTTAGATGTTGTTGGAATGAAGCAATATGTTAATGCAAAGCCAAAACAATTATCAGGTGGGCAAAAACAACGTGTGGCTATTGCAAGAGCCCTTTCAATGGAACCGGATGTTATGTTGTTCGATGAACCAACATCAGCACTTGATCCTGAAATGGTAGGAGAAGTTCTTAAGGTTATGAAGGAACTTGCAAAAACTGGTCTTACTATGTTAATAGTAACCCATGAAATGGAATTTGCAAGGGAAGTAGCTGATCGTGTGGTGTTTATGGATAAAGGAGTTATCGTAGAGCAAGGACCTCCAGAGCAAATATTCAATAATCCAACTGAAGAACGTACAAAAGAATTCTTAAAACGTATATTGAAAACTATGTAGAAAAGGAATATATATTAGATATGTTTAAACAAATGCACTAGGAGGTATACTTCTAGTGCATTTGTTTTTTATTATGTAATATAAAGCTAATTTATAGTATATAATTGTAGAAAGCTACATAGTAAAAAACATGAGGTGAAGGATTGAATATTAAAGAATTAATTGAGAAGTTAAATAAAAATGTTACTAGTAAAAATTTAAAGAAATCAGGAGTCATTTATAGTAAGGATAATGTTGTAGAAATGCAGATTAATGATTTAGATAATTTTATGAATATAAATGGACTTAGTATAAGCGCATCTGTTTTATCAGATAATAAAAGATCTTCTTATGATGCAGATTTTTCTGTTGATATAGATAGTGGAAGAGTAATTGATACAGAATGTGATTGTTTAGATTACCGTAAAAATAATGATTGGAGCGGAACATATATGTGTAATCATATAGCCGCAATGTACCATGTTTTTATGGAAAATTTAAAAAAGGAAATAGAGCTTAATAATAGTAGTGAATATTTAGAAAAAACAGGTGAGAAACTTTTAAATGATATTGAAGCATTATATAGACGAAAAGAGAAAGTAAAACTAGAAGTTAACTTACATAAAAAAGCACAACGAAATTTAGAGTATTTTGAAGTAGATTTTAAAATAGGTAATAAAAAAATGTATGTTCTTAAAAATTTAAGGGATTTTACTTTAGCAAGGCTTAATAATACTCCTCTTCAGTATGGAAAAGATTTTATCTATGATTCAAATATTAATGATTTTGAAGAAAAGGATGAGAATATAGTAGACTTTATTGAAGATTTTATTATTACTAAGGGATTACTTACAGAGCAAAGCTATGGTTTTGATAGCGGGAGTTCAAAACAATTAAAATTATCCATAAGTAGTTTAAGAAGGTTTCTAGAAATTGTTAGTCATAAAAAAATACATTTTGAAGGAAAAGAAGTGGGAATATTAAAGGAAGACTTACCTTTAGATTTGAAAATTTCTATAGATGCAGAAGAAAAATATTCCCTAGAGCTATTAACTACTGATATAGTTCCGCTTAGTCTTAAAAAGGATGTTTTTATTTATAATGATAACATCTATTTACCTTGTAAAAACCAAATAGATAATTTGAAAATAATTTCAAACAACATAGAGGACAGAAGAAAAGTTTTATTTAAAAAGGAAAACGTAAATAGAATTTTTAATGATCTTATTCCTATGTTAGAAAATACAAGTAAAAAAATAGAATATGATAATTCCTTAAAAGCAGTAGAAAAAAATGATTTAGAGGTATCCTTTTACTTTGATGAAAATAGAAAAACGATAACTCTAGATGTGAAGTTAAAATATGGCCAAGAGGAACTATTATTAATAGAAAATGAGAATGAAAATAAAGATAAAATAATAATAAGAGATAAAAAGAAAGAAACAGAAGTACTAAGAACTATAGAAAATCTGAATATATCAATACAAAATAAAAAGTTTGTTTTTAATGGAGATGAAGAAGAATTATATAATTTATTAACAGAAGGATATAAAGAGCTAGATAAATATGGAGAAGTATATTATTCTGAAAGATTCAAAAGTAGAAAAATATATAAAACACCTTCAATAAAAGCAGATATAAAAGAAAATGATAATGGGTATTTAGATTTCTCTTTTAACATAGAAGATATTAATCCAAAGGAATATAAAAACATATTATCTTCATTTAGAAATAAAAAAAGATTTCATAAATTAAAGGATAATAGTTTTATAAATTTAGAAGATGATAAGCTTAATGAACTTTTAGGTATGATGGATAAAATAGTATCAAATGAAAAAGAAATTAATAACATAAGATTACATAAAAATAGAAGTGTATTGCTAAATGAATTTGTAAATAGAAAAAAATTAGAATTTATTAAAGGATCAAAAGTAATAAAAGATACAGTGAAGAAGCTAGAAAATATAAATGATATATCCTATGAACTTCCAAAAGATTTAAATGCGACACTTAGAGAATATCAAGTTGATGGTTTTAAGTGGTTTAAAAATTTAAGCTATCTTGGTTTCGGAGGGGTCCTTGCAGATGAAATGGGACTTGGGAAAACATTGCAAGCAATTTCTTTTATACTTTCAGAAAAAGGGAAGAAAACATTAATAGTTGCACCAACTTCTCTTATATATAATTGGAAAAATGAGTTTGAAAAATTTGCACCAACTCTTAAAATTGCAATAGTTCATGGAAACAAAGAGGAAAGAGACGAAATAATAAAAAAATATATAGAGTATGATGTACTATTAACAACCTATGGAACATTAAGAAATGATGAAGAGAGTTATAAAAACATAATCTTTGATCATTGTATAATAGATGAGGCACAAAATATTAAAAATCCACTTGCTCAAAGTACCAAAAAAATTAAAGATATCAAAGCAAAGGTAAAATTTGCTTTGACAGGAACACCTATAGAAAATAATTTAATAGATATTTGGAGCATATTTGATTTTGTTATGCCAGAATATTTATATAATAATTCAGAGTTTAAAAAAAGATTCATAGATAAGGAAGGAGGATCTAAGGAACTTCAAAAATATATAAAACCATTTATGCTTAGAAGGCTTAAAAAGGATGTTATAAAAGAACTTCCAGAAAAAATAGAAAAGAAACATTATATAGAGCTTACAAAAGAGCAGAAAAAGGTTTATAGCGCTTTTGTAAAAGATATAAAAGAAAAAATGGAAGATGAAAGCTTTGAGGGAGATAAAATTACTATATTCTCATATTTAACAAAGCTAAGACAATTATGTTTAGAACCATCACTTTTAATAGAGGGTTATAAAGGTGGGAATGGTAAATTAGAAGCATCATTAGAAATTATAAAAGATGCAATAGAAAATAATCATAAAATACTTTTATTTTCACAGTTTACATCAGTACTATCAGTTATAGGAGATGAACTAGAAAAAAACAATATAGAATATTCATATTTAGATGGGAAAACTAAAGCTTCTAAAAGATTGGAACTAGTAGAAGAATTTAATAATAGTGAAAAAGCAAAGGTATTTTTAATATCCCTTAAAGCCGGAGGAACCGGTCTAAACCTCACATCTGCGGATATAGTTATACATTTTGATCCCTGGTGGAACCCAGCTATTGAAGAACAAGCTAGCGATAGAGCACATAGAATAGGACAAAAAAAGGTGGTAGAAGTAATAAAACTTATAGCACAAGGAACCATAGAAGAAAGAATAATAAACCTTCAAGAAGAAAAAAAGGATTTAATAAATAATGTAATGAGTGGTGGATATGAAGGGGCAAATATACTTTCTACCCTTTCAAATAAAGATTTAATGGATTTGTTTGTGTAAAAATATAGTTAAATAAGTAAAATATAAATAAAGGGGTTATCTATTAATGATTTTAATAGATAGCCCTTTTATTAAATTTACGATGCAATATGTGGAGTATTGAATTTAATGAAAATATCGTATATTATTTATGAAATGTAAATATAGAATATACAAATATACAATTATGGTTTAAAATAGTAGATAAGATTTTTAATAATCTTAAAGGGTGGGTTAGTGAAAATATGATGGAGGTGCAAAATGACATTTGAAGTAGTTGGTAAAAATGTAAATAGACTTGATGGAGTTGAAAAGGTAACTGGCAGGGCAAAGTACACAGATGATTTTTTTGAACGAGATATGCTAATAGGAAAAGTTCTAAGAAGCCCTTATGCACATGCTATAGTAAAAAATATTGATACTACTAAGGCATTAGCTTTAGAAGGAGTGGAAGCTGTAATAACTTATAAGGATTTACCCAAAATAAAGTTTGCAACAGCAGGACATCCGTGGTCATTAGATCCAAGTCATAGGGATATTGATGATAGATTAATTTTAACTGATAAAGCAAGATTTGTTGGAGATGCTATTGCAGCAGTAGTTGCAAGTGATGAATTAATAGCAGAGAAAGCACTTAAATTAATTGAAGTAGAGTATGAGGTCTTACCACACATATTAAAGGCAGAAGATGCAATAAAAGAATATGCACCAATAATACATGAAGAAAGACCTAATAATATTTTAAGTACATTTGGATCAGAAACTGGAAAAATTGAAGATGATATGAAAAATGCTCACAAGATATTTAAAGGAGTTTATGAAACTAGCATAGTTCAACATTGCCATATGGAAAATCATACTGCATATTCTTATGTAGATAGTAATGGAAGAATAGTTATTATATCATCAACACAAATTCCACATATAGTAAGAAGAATTGTAGGTCAAGCTCTTGGAATGTCCTGGGGAAATATTAGAGTAATAAAGCCTTGTGTTGGCGGAGGTTTTGGAAATAAGCAAGATGTTGTAATAGAACCTTTAGTTGCAGCTATGTCACTGGCGGCTCATGGTAAACCAGTAAGATATGCATTAAGTAGAGAAGAGTGCTTTATAGATACAAGAACTAGGCATGGAATGAAAATAAAATTTAATACTGCAGTTTCTAAAGATGGAAAGTTATTAGGATTAGATATTGAGAATTTAGTTAATAATGGAGCTTATGCATCTCATGGTCATTCAGTAGCTATGAGCGCAGGTGGGAAATTTAGACCATTATATAATTTTAATTCAATAAAATACTCACCTACGACTGTATATACAAACTTACCAGTTGCAGGAGCTATGAGAGGATATGGAGCACCACAAATGTGCTTTGCTTTAGAAAGTCATTTAGATGATATAGCAAGAGAACTTAATATTGATCCAATAGAATTTAGAAAAGCAAACTTAATAAAAGAGGGCTATGTAGACCCATTAAGCAAAAATGTAGTAAGGTCATTTGTTCTGCCAGAATGTATAGATAAAGGTAAGGAACTAATAAAATGGGATGAAAAAAAGAGAAAATATAAAAATCAAAAGGGAGATAAAAGAAGAGGAGTTGGAATGGCTTGCTTTAGTTATTTTAGTGGGACACATCCAGTTGCACTTGAGACCGCAGGGGCAAGAATAGTAATGAATCAAGATGGATCTATTCAATTACAAATTGGTGCTACAGAAATAGGACAGGGAAGTGATACAGTATTTGGTCAAATGGCAGCTGAATGTATAGGTTTACCTATAGATATGGTACATGTTATAGAAACACATGACACAGATATAACACCTTTTGATACTGGATCTTATGCATCAAGACAAACATTTGTAGCAGGAGCAGTTGTGAAAAAAGCAGCAATGGAAGTAAGAGATAAAGTGCTTACATTTGCAAGTAATAATTGTGGTTTAAATAAAGATGAACTAGATATTGTAAACTGTGAAATTATTGAAAAGAGGTTAGGGAGAAGAATTTGTTCTTTAGAAGATATAGCAATGGAATCTTATTATGATAGAATAAAATGTTGTCCTATTACTAGTGATACATCTGCAAATGTTAGAATGAATGCAATAGCATATGGAGTTACATATGCAGAAGTTGAAGTTGATATAAAAACAGGAGAAATAGAGGTTTTAGAAATATATAACGTTCATGATTCTGGTATTATTATGAATCATAAGCTAGCTGAGGGTCAAGTTGATGGTGGAGTAAGTATGGGACTTGGATATGCATTATCAGAACAAATGCTTTTCGATGAAAAAACAGGAAGATTATTAAATGACAATCTTTTAGATTATAAGTTGCAAACTATAATGGATACACCTACTATTAATTCAGCATTTATTGAAAAGTATGAACCAGCAGGAAGTTTTGGACAAAAATCTCTTGGAGAAAATACAACAGTATCACCAGCACCGGCAATAAGAAATGCAGTGCTAGATGCAATAGGAATAGGATTTAATAAAATTCCAATGAATCCACAATCAGTATTTGAAAAAATTAAAGAATCTGGACTCGTGTATGAAGGAGAGAAAGAGAATGTTTGATATAAAAGGAATAGTAGAACCAGAAACTCTTAATGAAGCTTTGGATATGTTAAATAAAAATACTTCTTTAAAGATTATAGCTGGAGGCACAGATGTGCTAATAAGATTACATCACAGAAATATTGAAAATGTAGAACTTATAAGCTTAAGAAAAATAGAAGGCTTAGATGAAATAAAGATTTTAGAAAATAAAGATATAGAAATAGGAGCTATGACTTCTTTTAGAAAAATATTCAGAAATCAAATAATTACAGATAATATTAGTATTTTAGGGGAAGCAGCAGTATCAATGGGTGGGCCACAAGTAAGAAATATGGCAACTATTGGAGGCAATATATGTAATGGTGCAGTTTCAGCAGATAGTGCTTCAACATTATACGCATTAAATGCTAAATTAAAGCTACAAAATAGTAATGGTGAAAGAATTATACCAATAAATGAATTTTATTTAGGGCCAGGAAAAGTTGATTTAAAAAAGGATGAGATTTTAACTAAGATAATAATAGAAAAGAAAAGTTATGAAAATACAAAGGGGCATTATATAAAATTTAGTAATAGAAAAGCTATGGATATTGCAATGATAGGAGTAGCTGTGGTTTTAATAGAAGAAGATAATAAATTTAAGGATTTAAGGATTGCATTAGGAGTAGCAGCACCAACGCCTATAAGATGTATAGAAGCAGAAAATTATGCTAAAGGAATAGAAATAAATGAAGAAAATATAGAATCTATAGCAAAAGAAACAATGAAATCTACAAAAGCCAGAAATTCATGGAGGGCATCAAAAGATTTTAGAGAACATCTTATAAAGGTGTTAACAGTACGAGCTATTAAAGAAATTATAAATAAAGGGGATGTACAGTAAGATGAATACAGATAGCATGAAAAAGATTTCTATAAATGTAAATAATAAATCCTATGTATTAGAAGTAGATATTAGAGAATCATTATTAGAAGTTTTAAGAAATAGATTACAATTTACAGGGGTAAAATTTGGTTGTTGTGCTGGAGAATGTGGGGCGTGCACAGTTTTAATTGATGGAACTCCTATTGATTCTTGTATATATATGGCAGTTTGGGCAGATGGAAAAAACATTGTAACAGTAGAAGGGTTAGAGAAGAATGGTAAACTTTCTAAGGTTCAACAAGCTTATATAGATGAAGGGGCAGTACAATGTGGTTTTTGCACACCAGGATTTGTACTTACTACTACAGCTTTAGTTGATAGTGGAGAAAAGTATACTGATGAAGAAATAAAAAGAGAAATATCAGGTAATTTATGCCGTTGTACAGGGTATCAAAAGATATTTAACGCTACTAAAAAATCTATTTTAAATTCAGATTTAGTTGAGTCTACATTGGTATAGATAATATACAATAGGGATATTAATTAAGATAATATCCCTATTTCATCTATCTAAAAATATATGGAAAATAAATTTAATTATTAGAGATTAATATTTTATAATTTAGAAAAAAATATAGAGAAGAAGTGATATTTTATGGAGTTAAATAAAGTTTTAGAGCTAAGGGTGGGTTCTGTAATTTCTATAATTGGATCAGGGGGAAAAACTACGCTAATGTATTTATTAGCAAAAGAACTTAAAAATGAAAATAAGGTTTTAGTAACCACAACTACTAAAATATATAAGCCGAAAAAGGATGAAGTTGATTTTTTAGCTTTAGGAAATGAAAGTTTTAGTAAGTTGAAAAATTCTTGTTTAAAAGGAATATATGCTTATGGAACTTTTATTAATGATGATAATAAATTAGTTGGGGTTAAACCAGAAGATTTAGAAGCTAAATTTAAATATTTTGACTATAGTATTATTGAAGCTGATGGTTCGAAGCGGAAATCTATAAAAGGGTGGAAACCTAATGAACCAATAGTTTGTAATAAAACTAATAAAACTATTGGTATAATTAGCATAGATATTTTAGGTAAAGAAATTAATGAGTGTAATGTGCATAGGGTAAAAGAGTTTAATAAAATTACTAATACTAAGCCGGGTGAAGAAGTTAATGAAGAAAATATTTTATCTGTAATATTTAATAAAGATGGATTGTTTAAAAGGGCTAAAGGTGAAAAAATATTATTTATTAATAAGATTGATAGTCATAAGGAATATAAAGATTCTTTATTTTTATTAAAAAGTATTAAAGAGAGTAATGAAAAAAATAACATCATAGATAAGATTATATTTGGAAGTTTAAAAAATATGAAATTTGAGATTATAAAATAACTAGTTATTTATTTGGAGACTCTTAAGGGAGGGCAATAATGGTAAGTGCTATAATAATGGCCTCTGGGCAAAGTAAAAGAATGGGGAAAAATAAACTTTTATTATCATATAAAGGTAAAACTATAATAGAAAATGTCTTGGATAAAGTAACTAGTTGTGATTTTAAAAGCATTTTAGTTGTATATAATAATGAAGAAGTTCTTAAAATATGTAAGGATAGAAATATTAGAGCTATTTATAATAATGAATGGCAACTTGGACAAAGTAAATCTATTAATATTGGAATAAAGAATTCTCCAAAATCAGATGGATACGCTTTTTTTACAGGAGATCAGCCGCTTATTGATGTTGAAACTATAAATTTACTATTGAAGGAATTTAATAATAATAAAGATTGTATTATAGTACCAAATTATAATAATAAAAGAGGGACTCCTACAATATTTTCAGAAAATTTCAAAGAGAAACTTCTAGAACTAGAAGGTGATGTAGGGGGCAGAAATATTATAAAAGAAAATAATTCATGTGTAAAACTTATTAGTGTAAAAAATGAGTTTATTCTTTGGGACATTGACACTAAGGAAGATTATAATAACCTACTAGAAATTTAAAATACATAAATATTAGGAGTTGAGTTTATATGATGGAAGATATAATAGTTGTAAGAGGCGGAGGGGATATAGCAACAGGTACAATTCAAAAACTTTATAGAAGCGGATTTAAGGTTTTAGTTTTAGAAATTGATAAACCTACAGCTATAAGAAGAAATGTTGCTTTTAGCGATGCAGTATATAATGGTAATACTACAGTTGAAGGCATAAAGGCATCTTTAGCTAAAAATGAATATGAGATAAATAAGAATTGGGATAATAAAATTATACCTATTGCCGTAGATAGCAGCGGTGAGCTAATAAATAAAATTAAACCCAATATAGTTATTGATGCAATACTTGCTAAAAAGAATATGGGGACATGTAAAAAAATGGCCCCAATTACAATTGCTTTAGGACCTGGTTTTAATGCTGGAAAAGATGTTAATATTGTTATTGAAACTATGAGAGGTCATAATTTAGGTAAGTTAATATTTGAAGGAAGTGCAATGGAAAACACAGGCGTACCTGGAGAAATATGTGGATATTCAAAGGAAAGAGTAATATATAGTAATAATGATGGTGTAATAAAAAATATTAGCAATATAGGAGACATAGTTGAAAAGGGTCAAGTGATAGCGCTTATAGGTGAAGAAAATGTTTTAGCAACTATTAGTGGAATTCTAAGGGGAATTATAAAAGATGGAACAGATGTATGTAAAGGGCTTAAAATAGGGGATATAGATCCGAGATTAAAGGAACTTGAAAATTATAATACTATTTCAGACAAGGCAAGAAGCATTGGTGGAGGAGTATTGGAAGCTGTATTAATAATGAAAAATATAAAGGGTTTATAATTATTTGACAAGAAGTGGAATAAAGCGGAAAGCGTATTTTAAATGGAAGACATTGTATTGATTAAAATATATGATAGAATAAGTAAAGGGGAAAAAGCTGCATTAGTTACTATAACAGATGAAAATGGTGAAAATTCTAGCTTTCATCATAAATTAAATGAGAGATTCGAAAAAAATATGGGATTAATATTATTCAGTAGAAGTATTAGATATCTCTAAATAAATGATTAAAGAGCCATAAAATAAATAAAAAGATGAGGTGTAGTATGAAAAATATTAATTGTACAGGTCTTTCAACTCCACAACCTGCAGTTGAATTTATTGAAGAAAAAATTGAGGAGGGGAATAATAAGTCAAAGGATTTAACAATTGTAGTTGCATCAAATTTGTTAGGTAATGGAGATTCAAATTTAGGGGAATTACTAATGAAGTCTTATATTTATTCATTATCTGAAAGTGTTATTCTTCCTGAAAATCTTATTTTTATAAACAGTGGAGCGAAGTTAACATGCCAAGGCTCAAAGGTAATTGATAGCTTAACGTCCATGAAAGAAAAAGGTGTTAATATTCTAAGTTGTGGGACATGCCTTGATTTCTATGGGCTAAATGAAAAATTACTTGTTGGTGATGTTGGAAATATGTACTTAATTGTTCAATTAATGAATGAGAGTAAAAATACAATAAAAATTTAGTAGTATAACTCTTCATAAAATAAATTATGAAGAGTTATTTTTTTGAAGATATCTAAGATGATAATAATAAGAAAATATAAAATTAATTCTGACTTGTTATTTATTTTACCAAGATTAATTATATACAAGACTTAATTATTTAAGTTAATTATTAAAATGATAAATTTGAGATATAAATTAATACTTAAATAAAGATACAATAAGGTAGAATAAGGAGAAGGTAAGAAATATCAAAATGATAATTATTTATCATTTTGATATTTATTGCCTTTTTATAGTATATAAAAGATTCTTAATTATTAATTGTTAAGACAAAATAGATAAAAACACCATTTTCAATGATTTACATTGGCATAAATATTGCTTATTAGAGTATAAGTAGGAATTATTGTAAACGTATAAATATATATATTCCAATATGAGGAGGAATTTTTTATGGAATCAAAACAAAAATCTTTACTTTTTCAATTTGAAGGTAAACCAACATTAAAAGAAATCATTCCATTAGGCTTGCAACATGTTGTAGCTATGATTATTGGATGTGTTACTCCGGCTATAATAGTGGCAGGTGTATCAGGATTAAGCCCACAAGATAAAATTTTACTTGTTCAATCATCTTTATTTTTTGCAGGAATAGCCACTTTAATTCAACTTTTTCCTATCTTCAGGGGGATTGGATCAAGACTTCCTATAATTATGGGAGTAAGTTTTGCATATGTACCAACATTAACGGCAATAGCTGGTGAATTTAGTATTTCAACAATTTTTGGAGCACAAGTAGTTGGTGGAATAATTGCTATTATATTTGGGATATTTGTTAAAAAGTTAGTTAAATTATTCCCGTTAATTGTAACAGGGACAGTTATATTTTCAATAGGATTATCTTTATATTCAGTTGCTATTAACTATGTAGCTGGTGGAGTTGGAAGCTCAACTTTTGGATCACCTAAAAATTGGTTAGTTGCATTTATAACTTTAGGGGTAGTAATATATTTAAACTATTTTACTAATGGAAAATTAAAACTTGCATCTATATTAGTAGGGATCATTGTTGGTTATGTAGTTGCTTTATGTCTTGGAATGGTTTCTTTTACAGATGTCCAAGCATCTGGGTGGATACAAACACCAAAATTAATGCATTTTGGAATGAGTTTTAATGCTACAGCAATTATATCTATGGTTATAATGCATATTGTAAATTCTGTTCAAGCAATAGGGGATATGTCAGCTACTACAGGTGGTGCAATGAATAGGGTTCCTACAGATAAAGAACTTTCAGGAGGAGTAATTGGTAATGGAATTAGTAGTATCATGGGTTCTTTCTTTGGATGTATGCCAACTGCAACATTTAGTCAAAATGTTGGTATAGTAACTATGAATAAAGTTATAAGTAGAAGTGTATTTACATTTGCTTCAGTAGTTATTATAATATCGGGATTAGTGCCTAAGTTTGCATCAATATTAACAAGTATTCCTCAATGTGTACTTGGAGGAGCAACAATATCAGTATTTGCAGCTATTACAATGACTGGGGTTAAGATGATTTCATCAACTAAACTTACAGCTAGGAATACAGCAATTGTAGGATTATCAATTGCTTTAGGAGTAGGTATAGTTCAAGTTCCTGATGCGCTTGCATTATTCCCAGGGTGGTTTATATCAATATTTGGGAAATCTTCAATAGTTGTAACAACAATAGTTGCTATAACCTTAAATTTAATTTTGCCTAAAGATGAAGAGGAATCAATAGTAATTAATAAAGAAGAAAATATAAATATAAAATAGAATAATATTTGATTTAATCTTAGTTTAAATAATGGGTTTAAAGGAGTATTACTTATTAGAGTGCTAGTAGGAATTGTTGTAACCATATAAATAAATATGTATTTCAATATGAGGGGGAATTTTTTATGGAGTCAAAACAGAAATCTTTACTTTTTCAATTTGAAGGTAAACCAACATTAAAAGAAGTCATCCCATTAGGGTTGCAACATGTTGTAGCTATGATTGTTGGATGCGTTACGCCGGCTATAATAGTTGCAAGTGCATCTGGATTAAACTCACAAGATAAAATATTACTTGTTCAATCATCATTATTTTTTGCAGGTATAGCTACCTTAATTCAACTTATTCCTGTTTTCAAGGGGATTGGATCAAGATTACCAATAATAATGGGAGCAAGTTTTATATATGTACCAACAGTGGTGGCAATAGTAGGTGAATTTGATATTGCTACAGTTTTTGGTGCACAGATAGTCGGGGGAATAGTTGCTGTTATATTTGGTATATTTGTTAAACATTTAATTAAGTTGTTTCCAATAATAGTTACAGGGACAGTTATAGTGTCAATAGGATTATCTTTATATTCAGTTGCTGTTAACTATATGGCTGGTGGAGTTGGAAATTCAAATTTTGGATCACCTAAAAATTGGGCAGTTGCGCTTATAACTTTAGGAGTAGTAATATATTTAAACTACTTTACTAAAGGAAAACTAAAGCTTGCATCTATATTAGTAGGGATTATTGTTGGTTATATTGTTGCTTTATGTCTTGGCATGGTTTCTTTTTCAGAGGTTCAAGCATCAGGTTGGATACAAACACCTAAAATTATGCACTTTGGAATTAGTTTTAATATAACCGCAATTATATCTATGTCTATAATGCACATTGTAAGTTCTATTGAAGCAATAGGAGATCTTTCATCTACTACAGAAGGAGGAATGAATAGAGTTCCTACAGATATAGAATTATCAGGAGGAATAGTTGGTAATGGTATTTCTAGTATTATAGGTTCTTTATTTGGAGGTCTACCAACTGCAACATTTAGTCAAAATGTTGGTATAGTAACAATGAATAAGGTTATAAATAGAAGCGTGTTCATATTTGCTTCAGTTGTTATTATAATAGCTGGTCTAGTACCTAAACTTTCATCAATATTAATAAGCATTCCTCAATGTGTACTTGGAGGGGCTACGATATCAGTATTTGCAATTATTACAATGACAGGAATTAAAATGATTACATCAGTTAAACTCACTGCTAGAAATACTGCAATAGTAGGGTTAGCAATAGCTTTAGGAGTTGGTATAGTTCAAGTTCCAGATTCATTAGCATTATTCCCAACATGGTTTATATCAATATTTGGGAGATCATCAGTAGTTGTAACTACAATAGTTGCTATAGCCTTAAATCTAATTTTACCTAAAGATAAAGAGGAATCAATAGTCGTTAATGAAGAAGAAAATATGTGAAAGAAATTATGAAATTAGTAAGATAATATAAGCATGCATTAGCATATAGATTAAATAAGTGTTTATGGAAAATAATTAATAAGGCATTGTAAAATAATTTTATTATTTTACAATGCCTAACTAAATTAAAGGGAAGGTGTGTAAATTGTGTTCTAAATGTAGTGATTATTTAAAATTTAAAGTTCTTGATGAGTATATAAATCAACAAAAAAATAGTGAAGGTTGCTTAATTGCAGTTCTTCATAAAGCCCAAGAAATTTATGGATACCTAGGTGAGGAAGTTCAACAATTTATATCTAATAAACTTAATATACCTATTTCTAAGATTTATGGAGTAATAACTTTCTATTCATATTTTACAATTGAGCCAAAAGGTAAATATGTAATTAGTGTATGTACAGGTACGGCTTGTTTTGTTAGAGGGTCTAAAGATATATTAGAAGGTTTTAAGAAAAGACTTAATATTAATGATGGCGAAACTACTACGGATGGATTATATACATTAGATACTTTGCGATGTGTAGGAGCCTGTGGACTTGCACCCGTAGTCACTATTAATAATAAAATATATGGTAAATTTGATTCAAGTGAAATAGAAAAAGTTTTAAATGAATTTAAGGAGTAATGATTCAAATGGAGAGAATATATGATTATAAAAGTCTATTGTTATTAAAAAGTAAGTATGAAGATATAATTTTAATGAGAAAAAATCAACCTACTAATAGTCCTAATATAGTTGAAAATGAAAAGCATATTATGGTATGTGGAGGCACAGGGTGCAAAGCTTCTAATTCCGATGAAATAATTGATGCTTTAAATAGTGCAATAGTGAAAAAAAATCTTAAGCAAAGAGTAAAAGTAGTTATGACTGGGTGTTTTGGATTTTGTGCTCAAGGACCAATTGTTCAAATATTGCCTGATAAAACATTCTATATAAAAGTAACTAAGGAAGATGCAGAAGAAATTATAAATAAGCATATTATAAAAGGGGAAATTATAGATAGACTATTATATACAAATCCTGAAACTAAAAAATCATCAGAAACTAGAGATGAAATTCCATTCTATAAAAGACAAAAAAGGATAGCTTTAAGAAATTGTGGGGTTATTAACCCAGAAAATATTGAAGAAACAATAGGTTCCGGAGGGTATATAGCGCTTGGGAAGGTTCTTACGGAAATGACTAAAGAAGAAGTTATACAAGAAATTACAGATTCTGGGCTTAGAGGAAGAGGTGGTGGAGGTTTCCCAACAGGGATAAAATGGGGAGCTACATTAAAAAGTCAAAGTGATAAAAAATATGTTATATGTAATGCGGATGAAGGCGATCCAGGAGCTTTTATGGACAGGTCTATATTAGAGGGTGATCCTCATAGTGTGCTTGAAGCAATGGCTATTTGTGCTTATGCTATTGGTTCAGATATTGGATATATATATATAAGGGCAGAATATCCCTTGGCAATCTCAAGGTTAGAGATTGCCATAAGACAAGCTAATTATATGGGTTTGCTTGGGCAAAATATTTTAGGTACGGGATTTAATTTTAATATAAAAATTAAATATGGGGCAGGTGCCTTTGTTTGTGGTGAGGCAACAGCACTTATACATTCTATAGAAGGTCTTAGGGGTGAGCCTACTATGAAGCCTCCAAGAACTAGTGAAAGAGGTCTTTGGAATAAACCTACCTGTGTTAACAATGTAGAAACATTTGCAAATATCACTGCCATTATTAATAATGGAGCTAAATGGTATAGATCTATAGGCACAAAGGATTCTCCAGGGACAAAAGTTTTCTCGCTTGCAGGGAAAATAAATAATGTAGGCCTTGTAGAAGTTCCCATGGGAATATCTTTGAAAGAAATTATTTATGATATTGGAGGTGGAGTAATAGATAATAGAAAGCTTAAGGGCGTTCAAACAGGTGGTCCTTCAGGAGGTTGTATTCCAACTTCCTTACTGGATATACCAATTGAATATGATACTTTAACAGAAATAGGTTCAATGATGGGATCAGGTGGAATGATAGTAATTGATGAAGACAACTGTATGGTTGATATTGCAAAGTTTTATTTGGATTTTATTGTGGATGAATCATGTGGTAAATGTACACCTTGTAGAATAGGAACAAAAAAAATATTAGAATTATTAAATAAAATAACAGAGGGTGAAGGAACTAATGATGATCTTAATAATATAAAAGAATTATGTGAAGTTATTAAAGAAACTGCCCTTTG
Source organism: Clostridium gasigenes (assembly GCF_900104115.1). Taxonomy (GTDB): domain Bacteria; phylum Bacillota; class Clostridia; order Clostridiales; family Clostridiaceae; genus Clostridium; species Clostridium gasigenes. The sequence continues at coordinate 912,576 of NZ_FNJM01000001.1, read as the reverse complement.
TGGATTAGGTGATTCAGCCCCTAACCCAGTACTAAGTACTATGAAATACTTTATGGATGAATATAAGTCTCATATAGAAGATAAACATTGCAGCGCTGGAGTATGCAAACAACTTTTATCTTATGAAATTACAGATAAGTGTATAGGTTGTACTAAGTGTGCTAGAAATTGCCCAGTCAATTGCATTACTGGTAGAATAAAAGAAAAACATATATTAGATAGTAGTAATTGTATTAAGTGTGGAACATGTTTAGATAAATGCCCAGTAAAAGCAATAATAATTAAATAAAATGGAGGTGATAATATGGCTAATATCACAATTAATAATAGAAAATTAGAAGTTGAAAATGGAAGCACAATATTAGAAGCGGCTAAAAAAATAAGTGTTAATATTCCAACTCTTTGTCATATGCATATGATAGATGGGAAAAGTAGAAATTGCAAAGGCAGTTGCAGAGTTTGTGTTGTTGAGGTTAAAGGAAGAAAATCTTTGCAAGCGGCCTGCGCTGTTGAAGTAACCGATGGAATGTTTATAAAGACTAACTCCACTAGAGTTATAAGAGCTAGAAAAACTATTGTTGAGTTATTACTTTCAACTCATCCAAATGATTGCTTAAAATGTAATAAAAATTTAAATTGTGAACTTCAAACTCTTGCAGCAGAACTGGGGGTAGATAGAAATAGGTTTGACGGAGAAAATATAGGTTGCAAAATAGATAATTCATCTTTTGCAATTGTTAGAGATATGAATAAATGTATTTTATGTAGAAGGTGCGTAACAGCTTGCAATGATGTTCAAAATATAAATATACTAACTCCTATAAATAGAGGAATTAAAACATATATTTCTAATTCTTTTAATAGGCCAATAACTGATACTGCATGTACTTATTGCGGACAATGTGTTGCGGTTTGTCCTACTGGAGCATTAATGGAAGTTGAAAATTACTCTGAAATATGGCCATTGCTTGAAGATGAAAATAAATGTGTGGTTGCTGAAATTGCACCAGCTGTAAGAGTTGCATTAGGGGAAGAATTCGGACTGCCTCCAGGCTCTATTACAACAAAAAAAATTGTTAGTGCACTAAAGTCATTAGGATTTAATGCTGTATATGATACAAATTTTGCAGCAGATTTAACTATAATGGAAGAGTCTAATGAGTTTGTTAATAGATTTAAGAGTGGTGAAAATATGCCGCTTTTAACAAGTTGTTGCCCAGCTTGGATAAACTTTGTAGAGCAAAATTATGAAGAAAGCATAAATTTATTATCAACTTGTAAATCCCCACATCAAATGTTTGGTTCAATAGCTAAGGAATATTTACCTAAATATCTAAAAGTAAAGAAAGAGAATCTAGTAGTAGTTTCAATAATGCCCTGTATAGCAAAAAAATATGAAGCTAAGAGAGAAGAAATGAATAATAATGGGATTAGGGATGTAGATATAGTTATTACTACACGGGAGCTAGCTAAGATGATAAAAGAAGCTGGAATAGATTTTAATAATATAAAGGATGAAGAGTTTGATACTCCTTTTGGAGAATCAACAGGTGCTGCTATTATTTTTGGTAGTAGTGGTGGTGTAATGGAGGCTGCTCTTAGAACAGCTTATGAAGTTTTAACAGAAAGTACGTTAGATACTATAGACTTTAAAATGCTTAGAGGATTAGATAACATTAAAGAAGCTACTGTAAATATAAATGGAAGAGATATAAATGTTGCAGCTATTAGTTCTTTAGCAAAAGCAAGAGAAATCATGGAAGAAATAAGATTAGGAAAATGCAAATATGATTTTATAGAAGTTATGGCATGTCCTGGTGGGTGCGTTAACGGTGGTGGGCAACCTTTAATAAAGTCAAATAGAGAAGTTTTAAAGAAAAGAATAAATGCTATCTATAATGAGGATTCAAGTAATGAAGTAAGAAAATCACATGAAAATCCAATGATTAAAAAGTTATATGAAGAATTCTTGGGTGAACCTAATAGTATAATTAGCCATTCGTTACTTCATACTGTATATAAGAGTAAAAAATAGGCATATATTACTTATAATCTAAAGTCAAAGATTAGGGTAACTTTAACAAATGGTAAAAGTTTAATATGGAATTTTTAGTTATGTTATTATTTATAGGTTTAACTATTGGTGGGTACAACCTTCAATTATAAGATTGAAGGTTGTACCTTTTTAATTTTATTTCTTTCTGTGGAAATCTTATCAGGGCTAACAGTATTAGAACAATAAGGGTTTAATATATATTTTTAGTTAGGGATATATATTAATACTTGTTTTTAAAAAATTTATTGTTTAAAAGAAACTAATAATTAATTAGTCGTAAAATAGTATTATATGGTAATATAGATTATATAACACTATATAGGGAACTGAAGTAAAATAACAAGTTAAAATTTATAAGAATAGTACTGATTAGTTTAAAAAAAATTTCATATATACTAAGCAAAAAATAAAGATATAGTTAAAAATATTATAGGGGAAATGGGGATAATGAGGATGAAGATTAATTTTGCTGATATAAAAGTAGTAATAAATAAATATGCGGTATTATTATCAGATTTGTTAAGGGTAGACGTGGAAATAGTTGATAATAACTTAATAAGAATTGGAGGTACTGGGATTTATGAAGGGCGGATTGGAGAAAATATAACGGATCAAGGGTACGTATATAAAAAAGCTTTAGATACAGGCGAAACTTTAGTAATAGAAGATCCAGGACAAGATATATTATGTGCTGAATGTAAAAAAAGAGGTAATTGTATTGAACTTATGGAAATATGTGTACCTATTAAATATGGAGAAACTACATTTGGGGTAATAGGTCTTGTGTGCTCTACTGAAAGTCAAAAAGAGAGTTTGAAAAGTAATTTAACTATTATGATTAAATTCTTAGAACAAATAGCTGAATTTATTTCGATTAAGTTAATAGAGCAAAATCAAATATTAGAAAATGAAAATAGCATTAAATTTTTCAAAGAAATAATAAACTCAATAGATGATGGCGTAATAACTGTAGATAGAGAATATAAAATTATAAATATAAATAATCGAGCCTTAAAATTATTTAAGTTAAAGCCAAATGTTTTAGGTTGTAAAATTAGTATATATGAAACTGATGAATATACGCCTAAAGGATACATATATAATTTTAGTATTGATAATAAAGAATTTAAAATTATAGGAAAAGTAGTAAATAATTATATTAATAATAAAGAATGTAATAAAATAATTATTTTTAAGGAATTAGTTAATGTTGAAGAAGATGGGAAAAAAAATAATATAAACTGTGATTCAATAGTTGGACAAGCACAGCTTTTAGTAGATTTGAAAAATAGAATAAAGAAAATTTCATATGCTGACGCTACAACCTTAATTACAGGGGAAAGTGGTACTGGAAAAGAGTTAGTAGCTAGGGCAATACATTCAGAAGGAAATAGAAAAAATATGCCGTTTATAGCTATAAACTGTGGAGCTATTCCAGAAAATCTATTAGAAAGTGAACTTTTTGGATATGTTAATGGAGCATTTTCAGGAGCTAGTGCAGGTGGGAGAATAGGGAAATTTGAACTTGCTAATAATGGAGTTATTTTCTTAGATGAAATCGGTGATATGCCTTTATACCTTCAGGTTAAGATTTTAAGAGTATTACAAGAAAGAACAATTGTAAAAATAGGTTCTAATAAATTAATAAATCTAAATATAAGGGTAATAGCAGCTACTAATAAGAATTTAAAGAAACTAGTTAATGAAGGGAAATTTAGGGCAGATTTATATTATAGGCTAAATATAATTCCTATGGAAGTTCCGAGTTTAAGAGAAAGAGGAGATGATGTGGTACTACTAACTAAAATGTTAGTAGAAAAATATAATTTAAGGTGCAATAAATATATACATACTATAGATAAAGAATTAATAGAAATATTTAAAGTATATAGCTGGCCAGGTAATATAAGAGAATTAGAAAATTTAGTGGAATTTTTGGTGAGTTTATCAGGAGAAAATGGAGTAATTGAGAAATCAATGTTACCAATATCATTTGTACAAAGTTATACTGAGGAAATTAAAAATAAAAGTGAAGAAGTATATCCTGATGATGACATAATTGAGTTAAAAGAGATTGAAAGAAGATATATAAAAAAAGCTTTGGATAAGTATGGAAATTCTACAGAGGGTAAAATAAAAGCATCAAAAAAATTAGGAATAGGAATAGCTACTCTTTATAGAAAAATAGAATAGTAAAAGAAAATTTATCAAAATGATAAATTTACCTTTATTAGGTTAAATTTTACCAATAAAACCAATTTAAGAAATTATCATTTTGATAAAAAATTATCAAAATGATATTTTTTTTAATTTAAGGGAGAAAAAGCAGTTTAAATTATTTGGCTAATTGAGGGTAGGTATGTATTTAAAATAAAAACAATAAAAAAAACAATATATTTTTTGGCACGGTAATTGCTATTTAAATATATGAGTAAGAATATAGCTAGTTAAGTACTCAATTAAGTCATTACTATAAATTAATTTTATGGGATGAGGGACAAACTATTATTTACTATACAAAAGGGAGGAATAAATATGAACGTTGAAGATATCAAGTTAAAAGCAAAAGGGTACGAAACACAAATGACAAAGTTTTTAAGGGATCTAATTGCTATTCCAGGTGAAAGTGCTAATGAAGAATTGGTGGTAAAAAGAATATCACAAGAAATGAAAATGCTTGGATTTGATAAAGTTGAAATTGATCCTATGGGTAATGTTTTAGGCTATATGGGTAATGGAAAAACTTTAATTGCTTATGATGCTCATATAGATACTGTAGGTATTGGGGAATTAAGTAACTGGACATTTGATCCTTATAAGGGATATGAAAATGAAGAAGAAATAGGTGGCCGTGGATCTTCAGATCAATTAGGCGGAATAGTTTCTGCAACATATGGAGCAAAAATTATGAAAGACTTAGATCTTTTATCTGATAAGTACACAGTTTTAGTAACAGGTACTGTACAAGAAGAAGATTGTGATGGCGTATGCTGGCAATATATCCATAATGAAAGTAAGATAAAACCAGAATTTGTTGTAATAACTGAGCCAACTAATGGAAACATTTACAGAGGGCACCGTGGCCGTATGGAAATAAGGGTTGAAGTTAAGGGTGTATCTTGTCATGGATCAGCTCCAGAACGTGGAGACAATGCAATTTATAAAATGAGTGATATTTTGCAAGAAGTTAGAACATTAAATGACAAGTTACATTATGATGCATTCTTAGGAAAAGGAACTGTAACAGTGTCAGAAATATTCTATAATTCACCATCTCGTTGCGCAGTAGCAGATATGTGTGCAATTTCGTTAGACCGTAGATTAACTGATGGAGAAACGTTTGAATCAGCATTAGAAGAAGTAAGAAATCTTCCATTTGCTAAAAAATATAATGCAAAAGTAACTATGTATGAATATGAAAGACCAAGTTGGACAGGTCTTGTATATCCAACAGAATGTTATTTCCCAACTTGGGTACTTCCAGAAGATGCACCAGCAACTAAAGCTATGGTTGAATCATATGAAGGTATGTATGGAACTCCTCTAGTTGATAAATGGACATTCTCAACTAATGGAGTATCAATAATGGGTAGATACGGAATTCCATGTATAGGATTTGGACCTGGTAAAGAAGAAGAAGCACATGCTCCAAATGAAAAAACTTGGAAAGCTGATTTAGTAAAATGCGCTGCTGTGTATGCTGCATTACCAACAATTTACTGCTCAAACAAATAAAATACAAAAATATTGGAGGAATTACAATGAATATAATGGATAAATATATTGAAAAACTAAACACGTTAGATTTTAAAGATATGCACAATGAGGATTTTATGCTTACTTGGGAAAAAAGCAATGATGAGTTAGAGGCTGTATTCACAATGGCAGAAGCTTTAAGAGACTTAAGAAAAAATAATATATCTTCTAAGATATTTGATAGTGGACTAGGAGTTTCATTATTTAGAGATAATTCAACAAGAACAAGATTTAGTTTTACTTCAGCATGTAACCTTTTAGGCCTTGAAGTACAAGATTTAGATGAAGGTAAATCACAAGTAGCTCATGGAGAAACAGTAAGAGAAACAGCTAACATGATTTCATTTATGGCTGATGTTATTGGTATTCGTGATGATATGTTTATAGGAAAAGGAAATGCATACATGAAGGAAGTTTCAAACTCTGTTAAAGAAGGGAATATTGAGGGAACTTTAGAACAAAGACCAACATTAGTTAATCTACAATGTGATATAGATCATCCAACACAAGCTATGGCAGATACACTTCATTTAATAAATGAACTTGGTGGTATCGAAAACTTAAAAGGAAAGAAAGTTGCAATGACTTGGGCTTACTCTCCATCATATGGTAAACCACTTTCAGTACCACAAGGAGTTATCGGATTGTTAACTAGGTTTGGAATGGACGTAGTACTAGCACATCCGGAAGGCTATGAAGTAATGAGCGAAGTTGAAGAAGTTGCAAAGAAAAATGCAGAAACATACGGAGGATCTTTCACAAGAACAAACTCTATGGAAGAAGCATTTAAGGATGCAGATGTAGTATATCCAAAGAGCTGGGCACCGTTCATGGCTATGGAAAAGAGAACTAATTTATATTCAGAAGGAGATCAAGCTGGAATTGATCAATTAGAAAAAGAATTGCTTAAGCAAAATGCAGAACATAAAGATTGGGAATGTACAGAGGAATTAATGAAGACTACAAAGGAAGGCAAGGCTATATATATGCATTGTTTACCAGCAGATATTACTGGGGTAAGTTGCGCAGAGGGAGAGGTTGCAGCTACAGTATTTGATAGATACAGAAAATCATTATATAAAGAAGCAAGTTTTAAACCATACATTATAGCATCTATGATCTTCTTAAGTAAGATTAAAAATCCACAAGAAGTTTTAGATAAGCTAGTAAAAGAAAGTAAAGATCGTAAAGTTAAATAATTTTTAGAGGATAAGGCTCTTGTGGTGAAATCCATAAGAGCCTATATTTACAGAAATATTAAACAATTAGTTTCTACTATTAAAAGGAGGAAAAATATGAAAAAGAAGATTGTAATTGCCCTTGGTGGGAATGCCTTAGGAAATACATTAGAAGAGCAAATGAGTGCTGTAAAGGCTACTGCTAAAGCTATAGTTGACTTAATTGAAGATGGAAATGAAGTGGTTATTTCTCATGGAAATGGACCACAAGTTGGAATGATAAACGTAGCTATGAGCGAATTGCATAATCTACATTCAAAATATTCTCTTTGTCCTATGTCAGTTTGTGTAGCTATGAGTCAAGGATATGTAGGATATGATCTACAAAATCAAATTAAAGAAGAGTTATTAAATAGAAATATAAATAAAGGTGTAGCAACAATTATTACACAAGTTGAAGTAAATCCAAAAGATAGTGCTTTTGAAAACCCAACAAAGCCAATTGGGAGCTTCATGACAAAGGAAGAATCAGAAGTTGCCATTAAAAATGGTGATAAAGTAGTTGAGGATTCTGGTAGAGGATATAGAAGAATAGTAGCATCACCAAAACCAATTAGTATTGTCGAAATAGAAACTATAAAGAGCTTGATTAGCGCTGGACAAGTGGTAATTGCTTGTGGTGGAGGCGGAATTCCTGTTATAAAGGAAGGTAACAAATTAAGAGGTGTAGAAGCTGTAATTGATAAGGATTTTGCTAGTTGCACACTTGCAAAGGAACTTGGAGCTGATTGCTTAATTATTTTAACTGCTGTTGAAAAGGTTGCTATAAACTTTGGAACTGAAAATGAAAAATGGTTAAATGAAGTTACTACTTTTGACATGAAAAAATATGTGGAAGAAGGTCATTTTGCACCTGGTTCAATGAGACCAAAGGTAGAGGCTGCAATAGATTTTGCTTCATCAAAAGAAGACAGATATGCATTAATTACTCTTCTTGAAAAAGCCAAAGATGGTATAAGTCGAAAAACTGGTACTAGAATAAAGTAGTAAGAATAAATATTACGTCGATTTGGAGGAGAAAAAATGAGAGAAGATATAAAATGGAAAAAGAATACATTGCCTAAATTGAAAAAGGAAAATTTGCTAGATTTCTTAAGTAAAGAGGAAATAGCTAAAGCTAGAGATTTTCACAAAAGTTTTCCTCAATATAAGGAAACACCATTAGTTAATTTAGAAAATTTGAGTAAGGACTTAGGGTTAGGTGGCATTTATATAAAAGATGAATCATATAGATTTGGATTAAATGCTTTTAAAGTATTAGGTGGTTCTTTTGCTATGGCAAAATATATGGCTCAAAAATTAAATAAAGACATATCTGAATTACCTTATGAAAAGTTAATTTCATCTGAATTAAGAGAAGAATTAGGAGAAGTTACATTTGTAACGGCTACAGATGGAAATCATGGAAGAGGAGTAGCCTGGACTGCAAATAAATTAAAACAAAAATCTGTGGTTTATATGCCAAAGGGATCATCACAAGTAAGATTAGAAAATATAAGATTAGAAGGAGCAGAAGCTTCTATAACTGATATGAATTATGATGATGCAGTAAGACTTGCAGCTAAATATGCAGAAGGAAAAAATAGAATAATTATACAAGATACTGCATGGGAAGGTTATGAAGAAATTCCAGCATGGATAATGCAAGGTTATGGAACTATGGGTCTTGAAGCCTTAAATCAATTAAATGAATATAAAGTTGAAAAACCAACTCATATATTTATACAAGCTGGGGTAGGTTCTTTAGCTGGAGGAATTCAAGGGTTCTTTGCTTCTGTATTTAATGAAGATTGTCCAAAAACAGTAATAGTAGAATCAAATTTAGCGGATTGTTTATATAAGTCTGCAGTAGCTAATGATGGAAATCTAAGAATAGTAGATGGAGATATGCAAACAATAATGGCTGGTTTAGCTTGTGGAGAAGCAAATACTATTGGATGGGAAGTTTTAAAAGAACATTCAGATACTTTTGTTTCATCTCCAGATTATGTTGCTGCAAATGGTATGAGAGTACTTGGAAATCCATTAAGAGGAGACAAAAAAGTAATTTCAGGAGAATCAGGTGCTGTTACTTTAGGGTTACTTTATGAAATAATGAAAAATCCTAAATATAAAGATTTAAAAGAATCATTAAAATTAGATGAAAGTTCAAAGGTATTGTTATTTAGTACAGAAGGAGATACTGATCCAGAGAAGTATAAAGAAATAGTTTGGAACGGTGAATTAGGGCAGTAAAAGATTATATAATTAAAGAGGGTGGCATAATGTTATTAATTGGAAATGGAAGAGTAATAACCCAGGATAATAAAAAACCCTATTTAGAAAATGGATGTATTGCAATAAAAGATAATATTATTTTAGAAGTTGGCAATACACAGGACCTTAAAGAAAAGTATAAAGCTTATGAGTTTATAGATGCAGAGGGAAATATTATAATGCCTGGATTAATAAATACTCATCATCATATATATAGTGCTTTTGCAAGAGGGTTAATATTAGATAACCCTCCTGCAAGAAAATTTACAGATATTCTTAAAAATGTTTGGTGGAAAATAGATAAGAAACTAAATTCAGAAGATATTAAATATAGTGCTTATACAACTTTAATTGATTGTGTTAAAAATGGAGTTACAACAGTATTTGATCATCACGCTAGTCCTATGGCAATAGAGGGAAGCTTATTTATAATAGCCGATGCTGCTAAGGATTTAGGAATTAGAGGGGTTTATTCTTATGAAGTCTCCGATAGAGATGGTGATGAAGTTTTAAATACTGGCATAAAAGAAAACGTTAACTTTATTAACTATGCAAGCAATTTAGAAGATGATATGACAAAAGGTATGTTTGGAATGCATGCATCATTTACTCTTAGTGATGAAAGTTTAAATAAATGTGTAGAAAGTATGAAGGGCCTTGATGCAGGATATCATATTCATGTAGCTGAAGGAATTGAAGATTTAAATCATTGTTTAGAATATCATGATAAGAGAGTAGTAGAAAGGTTAATGGATTTTGGAATATTAGGAGAAAAAACATTAGCAGTTCATTGTATTCACATAAATAAAAAAGAAATTGATATTTTAAAAAAGACAAATACTAATGTAATTAATAATCCAGAATCTAATATGGGTAATGCTGTGGGCTGTGCGCCAGTAATGGAAATGATGAAAAATGAAGTAACAGTTGGATTAGGAACTGATGGATATACATCGGATATGCTTGAGTCAATGAAGATGGAAAATATAATTCATAAACATAATTTATGTGATTCAAATATAGGATTTGCAGAAACAAGTAAAATGATATTTGAAAATAACAGCAAAATAGCTGCACAATATTTTAATAAACCACTTGGAATATTAAAAGAAGGTGCATATGCGGATATAATAGTTGTTGATTATAATCCATTGACACCTATAAACAAAAATAATTTAAATGGACATATAATGTTTGGACTAAGCGGAAGAAGTGTAGAAACAACAATTATTAATGGAAAAGTCATAATGAAAAATAGAGAAATTATCACAGTAGATGAGAAAAAAATATTTGATGAGTCAAGAGAAGTTGCTGAAAAGTTATGGGAAAAATTAAAATAGCTCGGGGGCCTTTATTGTGAAAGGGAAATTAACTTTAGGTCAATGGTTAATAAAGATATCAATGAATTTATGTGGATTATTTTTATGTGGATTTTCGATTGTATTAGCAATTCAAAGCGGTCTTGGAGCAAGTCCATGGGCTGTTCTGCAGGCAGGGACTACAAATTACTTGCCAATTACAGTCGGGCAAGCATCACAGGGTATTTCATTAATATTAATGTTGTTTACTTGGTATAAAGGTATTATACCTGGGGTTGGGACCATATTAAATACAATTTTCATAGGATATTTTATTGATTTCACTTATAAGTATATTAAAATTTCAGAACCTAAATCAATTATCTTTAGCATACTTATGTTAATAGGAAGTATACTGATATTTGCTTTTGGAATAGTAATATCTCTAAAGGCAAAAATCGGTGTAGGGTCAAGAGATCAACTTATGGAATATTTAATAGGATCAACAAAGAAATCTGTTATTGAAATAAGATCAATTATTGAAGGTGTAGCCTTAGCATTAGGAATAGTAGTAGGAGGTCCTTATGGAATTGGTTCTGTAGTTACAGTGGTTACACTTGGATACGCAATAGGGTTTGCGGCAAAAATATTAAATTATAATTTTGATGCATACGCCCATATTACATTAGCAGATATGTTTGATAAAATTAGTATTAATAAAAGTATTGAGATCATGGAGGAGAAGCCATGAATAAAAGATTAATAATTAAAAATATTAAATCTTTGATAAGCTGTGACAAGAATGACAATTTATATGAATCTGTAAATATGCTTATTGAAAACGGAGTCATTAAATATATAGGAAAAGAGTTATATGAAGCCGATGAAAGTATAGATGCAACAAATATGTTAGTGTATCCAGGACTTATAAATACTCACCATCATTTATATCAAACATTTACAAGAAATTTGCCCAAGGTGCAAAAAATGGAGTTATTTCCTTGGTTAACAACACTATATGAAATCTGGAAAGGAATAGATAGTGAAGTTATTAGATATAGCTCATTAGTAGGTATGGGAGAATTAATGAAAAGTGGATGCACTACTTGTTTTGATCATCATTACGTATTTCCAAAGGGTGTAGATGATACATTAATAGATACTCAATTTGTAGCAGCTAAAGAATTAGGAATAAGAATGCATGCATCAAGAGGAAGTATGAGCTTAAGTAAAAAAGATGGGGGATTACCTCCAGATTCGGTAGTTCAGACAGTAGATAGAATACTTTATGATTCTGAAAGATTAGTCAAAAAATTTCATGATCATAAGGAGTTTTCTATGAATCAAGTTGCACTTGCTCCATGTTCACCATTTAGTGTAACTAGTGATTTAATGAAAGAATCAGCAAAGCTAGCAAGGAAATTAGGGGTAAGATTACATACTCATTTAGCAGAAACAATTGATGAAGAAAAGTTTACGCTAGAGAAATTTGGAATGAGACCTCTTGAATACATGGAAAGTTTGGGTTGGGTTGGAAAAGATGTTTGGTATGCGCATGGTATACATTTTAATGATTATGAACTGAAAATTTTAGCCAGAACTCAAACCGGAGTGGCACATTGTCCAATCTCAAATATGAAATTATCATCGGGAATAGCAAGGATACCTGAAATGATTAAAATGGGTATTCCTGTTGGATTAGCAGTTGATGGTAGTGCAAGTAATGATGGATCTAATTTATTAGAAGAAATAAGAGTTGCTTATTTATTGCATAGATTAAAATCAAGTACAGATGCTCCAACAGGATATGAAATATTAAAACTTGCCACAAAAGGAAGTGCAAGTGTTCTTGGAAGAGATGATATTGGAGAATTAAGTGTAGGCAAGGCAGCTGATTTATTTATGATTAATTCTAAAAAATTAGAATTTGTAGGAACTCAATTTGATCCTAAGTCAATACTCGGAACGGTTGGTTTTAAAGGGGCTGTGGATTATACCATAGTTGGAGGAAATGTTGTTGTAAAAGAAGGTAAACTTGTTAATATTGATGAAGAAAAAATTACTTATGAGGCTAATGAAGCTGTTGAAAGACTTATAAAAAAAGCCTAAAAATTTATTAAAAAATTAATTAGTAGGAGGATTAACGATATGGCAAATTTAAAAGTTAATATATTAGGGATGGAGTTTGATAATCCAATATTCACAGCAGCGGGACCTGGAGCAAAAGATGGAGACTTATGCGTTCTAGCAGTAAAGGGTGGAGCTGGAGGATTGGTTACAAAAACAATTTCAGTGGAACCTGCACCAGTTCCAAGACCATGTATGGCAAAAACAAATGCAGGTTTTTTAAATACAGAGCTTTGGTCAGAACTTCCAAAAGAGCAGTGGATAGAAAAAGAGTATAAAAGAGCAAAGGAAGCCGGAGTACCAATGATAGTAAGCATGGGTTATACTGCAGAGCAAATAAAAAAAGTTGCTCCACTTGTAAGACCATATGCAGATGCTGTAGAACTATCAACTCATTATGTTGGAACTGATGTTGCTCCAATAGTTGAAGCTATGAAGGCGGCTAAGGCTGCATTAGATTGCCCAGTGTTTATGAAAATGAGTCCTCATACAGATATTCAAAAAATAGCTAAAGCATTAGAAGAAGCTGGAGCAGATGGACTTGTAATGATAAATTCATTAGGACCTTGTATGGCTATTGATGTGGAAACTGGATATCCAATTATGGGAAGTGAAAATGGATATGGCTGGTTATCAGGATCAGCAGTGAAACCAGTAGCTATTAGAAATATTTATGATGCCTCTAAGGTGATAAATATACCAATAATAGGAGTTGGTGGAATTACTTGTGGAAGAGATGCTGCCGAAATGTTAATGGCTGGAGCACAATCAGTACAAGTTTGTACAGAAGCAATTTTAAAAGGACCAGGGGTTTATGGAAAAATTGCTAAAGAATTAAATGAATTTTTAGATAGTCATGGATATAAAGATGTAAATGAAATAATTGGGCTAGCACACAAGAAATCTGAAGAAAGAAACTTCAGAGTAGAAGCCATAGCACCTACTGTAAAGCAGGAACTTTGTATAAAATGTGGACAATGTAAAGTAAGTTGTGTATATGAGGCTATAGAGGTTGGAGAAAAATTAATTATTGATAAGGAAAAATGTTTTGGATGTGGGTTATGTGTAACTAGATGTCCAAAGAAAGCTTTATCAATACAATATAATTAAAAGGACAACCAGTGCTGGCAATTGCACTTAAAGGCGGAATTGATACTCATACTCATTTTTATTTAGAATTGCCTAATTTCAAAACCTCAGATAATTTCCAAAGTGTTACCAAAGCAGCAATCGCTCCTTTGGTAACACTACCATAATAGATTTTGTAAATTGTCATAGAAGGGAAAATTATATGATTAATTATAAAGATAAAAAGGTTTATGGATAAAAATGAATTTCAAGAAAATGAACATTTAGGCAAGTATATGGAAAGAAGAAGTTTTGAATTTGAGAGGTGATTAATAATGTTTGAATTTACTGTAAATGGAGAAAAAAAAGTAACAGATGAAAATAAAAATATATTAAAGTTTTTAAGAGAGGATTGTAGTATTACCTCAGTTAAAAACGGTTGCTCAGAAGGTGCTTGTGGTACCTGTATGATTTTATTAGATGGAAAAGCAATAAAAGCATGTTTATTAACTACAGAAAAAATTAATGGAAAAAATATTAATACTATAGAATCACTTACTGAAAGAGAAAAAGATGTATTTGCTTATGCATTTACTGAAGCTGGGGCTGTACAATGTGGTTTTTGTATCCCAGGTATGGTAATTAGTACAAAAGGCTTATTTAATAAAAATTTAGATCCTAGTAGGGAAGAAGTGAAAAAGGCTTTAATAGGAAATATATGTAGGTGTACAGGATATGTGAAAATTGAAGAAGCAGTTTTAATGGCGGCAGAAATATTAAGAGAAAATAAAGAGGTCCCAAAGGTAGCTTGTAAAGGCTTAGTAGGGGAAAGAATGGGAAGAATTGATGCTCATGATAAGACATTGGGAACTGCAGAATATACAGATGATATAAGGTTTCCTGGAATGATATATGGCGTGGCATTAAGAACTAAATATCCTAGAGCGCTAGTAAAAAATATTGATATAAGTGAAGCTGAAAAATTAGACGGGGTTATAAAAATTGTAACAGCTAAGGATATTGAAGGTGAAAGATATTTAGGTCATATAAAAAAAGATTGGCCAGTCTTAATTGATATAGGTGAGGAAACTAGATATTTAGGAGATGCTTTAGCTTTAGTAGCGGCTGAAAGTGAAGAAATAGGAAGATTAGCTTTAGATAAAATAAAGGTGGATTATTGTGAACTTACTCCAATTACATCACAAGAGGAAGGCCTTAAAGAAGATGCGCCTAAAATACACAAATCAGGAAATATATTATCACATGAGCATTTAATAAGAGGAAATGCAGAAGAGGTAATTGAAAAATCAAAATATAAAGTAACATATAAATATAAAGTTCCTTTTACAGAGCATGCATTTTTAGAACCAGAATGTACAGTTGCAGTATCCGATGGAGATGAATTAATAGTATATACAGGATCTCAAAGTATATATGATGAATTACGTGAAATTGGATCATTATTAGGATTAGGTGATGATAAATTAAGAATAGTCTCTAAGTATGTTGGAGGCGGTTTTGGTGGTAAAGAAGATATGAGTTGTCAACATCATGCAGCTCTACTAGCTTATCTTACTAAGAGAACTGTGAAAATGTGCTTAGGTAGAAAGGAAAGCCTTATAGTAGATACTAAAAGACATGCAATGGATATGGAAGTAACAACAGCTTGTGATGAAAATGGTATATTAACAGCTATGAAGGCAAAGATTATTTCAGATACAGGAGCTTATGCATCCTTAGGAGGACCAGTACTACAAAGAGCATGTACACATGCGGCAGGCCCTTATAACTATCAAAATATAGATATAGAAGGAACTGCAGTATATACTAATAATTGTGTAGGAGGTGCCTTTAGAGGCTTTGGGGTTACCCAATCAAACTTTGCAACGGAATGTAATATAAATAAATTAGCTGAAATGGTTGGTATAGATGATTTTGAAATGAGATTTATAAATGCAATTAGACCAGGACAAGTTCTTCCAAATGGACAAGTTGCAGATGAAGGAACTGCATTAATCGAAACTTTAGAAGCAGTTAAAGATATTTATTATAAAAATAAAGGAAAAGCAGGAGTGGCTTGTGCATTTAAAAATGCAGGTATAGGGGTAGGATTACCGGATGTAGGTAGATGTAAGATAAAGATTGAAAATGGAAAGATACACATAAGAACATCAGCAGCCTGTATAGGACAAGGACTTGGAACTATACTAGTGCAAATAGTAGGAGAAGTATTAAAGATTAATCCTTCAGAAATAGTGCATGAAATGCCAGATACTAGAATTACACCAAATTCAGGAACAACTACAGCTTCAAGGCAAACAGTATTTACTGGAGAGGCAACTAAAATAGCAGCACTTAAGTTAAAGGAAGAATTAATTAAAAAAACCTTGATTGAGTTAGAGGGGTTAGAATTTATAGGCGAATACTCTGGAGTTACTGATAAAATGGGAAGTGAAAAAGAATATCCTGTAAGCCATGTTGCCTATGGTTATGCAACACAAGTAGTGATTTTAGATGAAAATGGAAAGCTAAATAAAGTTGTGGCAGCTCATGATGTAGGTAGAGCTATTAATCCTAAAAATGTAGAAGGACAAATTGAGGGTGGAGTGGTAATGGGACTAGGTTATGCTTTAACTGAAGATTATAAATTAGAAAATTCGGTGCCTAAAGCAAAATTTGGAACACTTGGATTATTAAGAGCTACTCAAATTCCTAAAATAGAATCTATTATTATAGAAAAAAATAGCCAAGAGTTATCCTTTGGGTCAAAAGGTGTTGGGGAAATAACATGTGTTCCTACAGCTGCCGCAGTTCAAGGGGCTTATTACAAGTTAGATAAAATATTTAGAACAGAACTACCTTTGAAAAATACTTTTTATAAAAAATAATATTTAAAGATAATGGAAACTCAGTAATATCTAACTACAAAACTTATTATAAAAGGAGAGATTAACATGAAAAAGATAATTAATACAGTAAATGCACCAGCAGCAATAGGACCATATTCACAAGGGGTAATTATAGGTGATTTAGTATATACATCAGGACAGTTACCTATAAATCCTCAAACAAAAGTTATGGAGAGCGAAATAAAATCCGCAACTAAGCAAAGTTTAGAAAATTGCAAAGCAATTTTAGAAAGTGCTGGTACAAATCTTGATAATGTAATTAAAACTATGGTTTTTGTAAAAGATTTAAAGGATTTTGCTTTAGTAAATGAAGTATATGCAGAATATTTCACAAAGAATTTTCCAGCAAGAAGCTGTGTGCAAGTTGCAAAATTACCATTAGATGCGATGATAGAGATAGAAGTAATAGCTACATTAAAATAGTATTAAATGGTGAGGTAGGCTAATCTACCTCACCATTTTTATATTATAAAATGGATTTAACTAATTTCTAACTAGGAGATTTAATATCCTAGTTTATTATAATAATTAAGTGTTTAGAAGTTTTTATTGACAGTCTATTTTTAGAGGAGTATGATAGAAATAAATAAATTGTGCACAATTTAATTTATAACAACTTAATTCGTAAATGGAGGGAAACATTATGGTTAGTGATAAAAATTTAATTCTAGAAAATCAACTTAGTTTCATAATGTATGCCTGCTCAAAGGAAACTATAAAACGTTATAAGTCATATCTTAAGAACGTAGATCTAACATATACTCAATATATTGCTATGTTGGTTTTATGGAATGGAGATAATATTACGGTTAATGAATTAGGAAGAAAATTATATCTTGATTCAGGTACTATAACGCCCCTTTTAAAAAAACTTGAAAGTAAGGGCTTGGTAGAACGAGCTCGTGATATCAGTGATGAGAGGAATGTTTTTGTACGGGTAACTCCAATTGGTCAGCAGCTTAAAGAAAAGGTAAGAAATATACCAGAAAATATTCTAGAAGATACAGGGATACCTATGTCAGAAGCAAATGATATATTGGTAGATTTAAAATCTGTATTAGAAAGAGTTAATCAAAAGTAATAAAAGAAGTAGATGGAGGAGTAAAAATGTTTTTATTTGAATCGATACCTTGGTATTCAGTAGTAATATGGGTTTTAGTGATTGGAGGATTAATGCTTTCCAATGAATTAGCTCGTAGAAATAAATATATAGCTATTATATCATTTATAGTTTTACCAATAATATTACCATTTGCAGTTTGGAAAAATACAGCTGGTCCAGGTTCTAGTGTAGGATCTTGGTTCCATTGGGCAAAAGTATATTCAGCATTAGCAGGATGTTTAGGATTTATGGCTTTACGTTATAGTAAAAAATTAAGTAAAAATAAATATCTTTTAGCATTCCCTGCAATAATATTAGCAGTTAATATTATGGAAGCGGTTATTCGTGATTTCCAATGCTATAGCTTCGATGGCGTAGTTGATGGAATGCTTATGATTGGTGGACCATGGAATATAATGAATGGTATTGCAGGTATTCTTAATATCATAACTATTTCAGGTTTCGTTGGAATATTTATTGGAAAAGATAAAAATAAGGACATGCTGTGGCCAGATCAACTTTGGTTCTGGATAATTGCATATGATTTTTGGAACTTTGCATATGTGTATAATTGTGTATCTGATCACGCATTTTATGCGGGAGCAGCCTTATTATTATCATGTACAATTCCAGCTTTCTTTATAAAAAAAGGGACTTGGTTACAAAGTCGTGCACAAACTTTAGCATTTTGGATGATGTTTGTTATGTCATTCCCAAGCTTTGTTGATACTTCAAAGTTTGCTGTTAAGTCATCACATAATGAAACAGCATTATTTATAGTAAGTGCAATATCTTTAGCTGCAAATATAGCGGTATTTGGATATCATTTCTATAAGGTATTTAAGAATAAACGTAACCCATTAACACAAGAAATTCATACAGATTTAGATGCTTATAAACAAATAGTTAATGAAAATAAATAATATAAAATAAAAAGGCGATTCGTAATGAATCGCCTTTTTATTTTATATTATATTTGAAAGTTAATTTTTTATAATAAATATGTAAATCTTTTGTAACCTAAGTACAGAGTTATTATATTAAGATAATTAGGGATATTTAAAAGAATATGTCGAAAAATAAAAGAAGATAAGAGGGAGAAGTGATGAAAAGAACAGTCTTATTGGTAATGAGTGGAATATTGATTTTTTCTATAATTAAGGGTGCAATCAATGGTATTGATAATAAAAGCTTTAATGAAAATAATTTTATAGGTAAAGAAATTTTAGTTCAATTAGAACAAAGAAATTTAAGCGATGTAGAAAATGAAATTGATACATATAAGAATAAGTATTTTCAAGATAAGGATGCAAAGGAAGATAGATTTAATCAAACTCAAGGAGAAGAAAATAATAGCAAGTATTTTCAAAACACAATTTTTATGGGAGATTCCATTACTGAAGGCTTATCAGAATTAGGAGTAATAGAAGAATATAATGTATTGGTTAATAAAGGGGATACAGTAATTAAAGCTATTAATAGCATAGATACTTTAACAAACCTTAATCCTAAAAATGTAGTTTTATTATATGGTATGAATGATGTCATAGAATTTGATAATTCTATGAAGTTTAAAGAAAAGTATATTGAACTTGTTAATGAAATAAAAAAAGTTTTACCAAATACAAAAATATATTTAATTTCACCCCTTTCTGTAATGGATAAGGCAGTTAATATAAATGAGAGATTAACAAATAGTAATCTAGATGAATTTAGAGAGAAGGCACAGGAAGTTGTTAGAGAAACAGGCATTAATTATGTTGATATAGAAACAAAAATAAATAAAAAAGATTACTTACATGAAAAAGATGGAATACATTTTAAATATGAATTTTATTTAATTTGGTTAGATTATCTTAGAGAATATATTTAAAAATTAATTGTAATTGAGGGAAGGTTATGAAAAAAAGTACATATAAAAAATATTATTTAATACAAATAATTATAATAGTAGTGATATTTATAGGGCTATATCCTATTGTTAAGGTAAGACAAGCTAATATGGATGATATTAGAAATAGTATAGAAAAAAGTGTTAGTTTAGATAGAATGGATATGGGAAATGAAAAAATTCTCAAAAAATTATATTACATAAATATAAAGGATTTAGAAGATTTTATTTATTATGCTCCAAAGAGTAATATGGATGAAGATGAAATTCTAGTTTTAAAGGTTAAAGATGAAAAAAACATACCAATTATTAAGAGTCAAATTCAGAAGAGAATAGATAAAAAGGCAGAAAGTTTTAAAAATTATAGACCTGAAAAGTATGAAATAATTAAAAATGCTGTATTGGAAGATGAAGGTCAATATTTAATATTTATAATTTCACAGGATTCTTATAATATAAAAGAGGCTATAAAAAAAGACTTTAAGTAAGATAAAAGAAAATATATCACAATGTGACTGTTTATTTTTCAGAAATTTTCAAGAGGGAATTGGAGGGTTAACTTTGGTTTTTAGTAGTTTAATATTTTTATTTATATTTTTACCAGCAGTTTTAATTTTACATTATATTGTACCTAGTGTAGGAAAAAATTTTATAATACTTATATCAAGTGTAATATTTTATGCTTGGGGAGAACCCCAGTACATATATCTAATTTTAATCTCCATATTAATAAATTATTTTGGAGGATTATTAATTAGAAAAAATCATAAAGATGAAGAGAAACATAAATTTATATTTATAACATTAATTATTATAAATCTTAGTATTTTATTATTTTTCAAATATTATGGATTCTTAATAGAAAATATTAATAATTTATTAGGTGTGAGTTTACATATAAGAAATTTGCCATTACCTTTAGGGATATCTTTTTTCACTTTCCAGTTAATATCTTATGTAGCAGATGTTTATACACAAAGGGTAAAACCACAAAAAAATATAATAGATTTTGGTGCTTATATTCTTATGTTTCCACAATTAGTAGCTGGACCTATAATACAATATAGTGATGTGGAAAAACAATTAAAGAATAGAAAAAAAAGTTTGGATAAATTTGGGGAGGGGGTCAAAAGGTTTATTATAGGCTTAGGGAAAAAGGCTATTATAGCAAACAATATATCTATAATATGGACAGAAGTTAAAAACTTACCATTAGAAAATATATCAATTGTATCTGCATGGTTAGGGATTGGTGCATTTACATTACAAATTTATTTTGATTTTAGTGGGTATTCAGATATGGCAATAGGTCTTGGAAAGATGTTTGGGTTTGATTTTATTGAAAATTTTAATTTCCCGTACACTTCAAAAAGTGTAACGGAATTTTGGAGAAGATGGAATATATCTTTAGGTTCTTGGTTTAGAGAATATATGTACATACCCTTAGGTGGTAATAGAAGCGGATTAGTTATTCAATTTAGAAATTTAATGATAGTGTGGTTTGCAACTGGACTTTGGCATGGAGCAAGCTGGAATTTTATATTTTGGGGGTTATATTTTGGGCTGATAATATTCGCTGAAAAAATATTTTTAGGAAATATTTTAAAGAGAATACCGGATGTGTTTAATCATATGTACACCATGGTTATTGTAATTGTAGGATGGGTATTTTTTGATACAGATAGCATTTCTTCAGCAATAGGATATATTGGAGTAATGTTTGGTTTTGGAAATAATCTATTTATAAATAATATGGATAAGTATATAGTTTATACAAACTTCTTAATATTAGCTGTAGCAATAATAGCTTGCACACAATTAAGTATAAAAAGTAATAAGAAAATAAATGCTAATTTTAAAAAAATGGATTTGAAATTAATTATAGTTATACAAACTTTGATTTTAATAGTTAGCATAGCCTTTTTAGTGAGTGAAAGTTATAATCCGTTCTTATACTTTAGGTTTTAGGATCTGGAAGACGAGGTGTTTTTATTGAAAAAAACAAATAGAAAACCATATAGTATATATATGAAAGAAAAAAATATTAGAAAATTTAATAGAAGTCTTAATGCAATAATAACTATTGTTTTTATTGGAGTTATTTTCACAATAACTATATTTGGAATTTTTAAAAATGATAAAGAATTTTCAGAACAGGAAAATAGAAATTTAAGTAAGAAACCTGAATTTACTTTAAAATCTTTTGTAAACAGAGATTTTTCTAGAGAATATACAAGTTATATATCTGACCAATTCC
This sequence comes from Clostridium gasigenes, assembly GCF_900104115.1. Taxonomy (GTDB): domain Bacteria; phylum Bacillota; class Clostridia; order Clostridiales; family Clostridiaceae; genus Clostridium; species Clostridium gasigenes. Next base: position 890,618 of record NZ_FNJM01000001.1, on the reverse strand, counting down.
CAGGTAGAAATATTTTTGTGGCTATTAAAGGAAATATAGATAAATTAGTAGGAAAAAATAAAAGCAATAATGTATATATAGGGAAGAATAATCAGCTTATAAACAATTTTAAAGAGGAAAATCAAGAGGAAACTAATGAAAAAATTAAGGCTATTAATGATTTTTTTGAAAAACATAAGAGTCTAAGCACTGCTTTTATGTTAGTGCCTACGGCAAGCAAGGTTTTAGAAGAAAAGCTACCTAAATATGCACCTATTGACGATGAATTAGAGTATATAGATAAATTACAGGATGGGTTAAATTCTAATATTAAATTTATAAATCCATATAAAAATTTATATGATAATAGAGATAAATATATTTATTATAAAACGGATCATCATTGGACCAGTAAAGGGGCTTATATTGGTTATAGGACAATGTGTAGTGAATTAGGATTAATAGCAAAGGATGAAGATTATTTTACTATAGAAAAGGTAACTGATTCTTTTAGTGGTAGTTTATCCTCAAAAATAGGATTGGAAAGTAAAGAAGCGGATGAAGTAGAAGTTTATTTTAATACTAATGATAAAGTTTTAGTAAATTATATAACAGAACAAAAAAAGAGCACTAGTCTTTTTGATAGTACAGCATTAAATAAAAAAGATAAGTATGAAGTATTTACTGGGGGAAATCACCCTCTTATAAATATTAAAACACTACAAGATCCGGAAAAGAAACTATTAATTATAAAAGATTCCTATGCAAATAGTTTTTTACCATTTTTAACTTCTCACTATGGAGAAATAAATGTGGTAGATTTAAGATATTATGCTGATGATTTAGAAAAATTAATAAATGATAAAGGGATAACAGATGTAATGTTTTTATATAATGTAAATACTTTTAATGAGGATGATTCTATCTTAAATCTTAATGACTACTAATAGTATTAAATGTATTATGATAATGATTAGGGAGCTTCAAAAAAATAATAAGTCATAAATCTTGACTTATTATTTTATTTAGGCTCCCTTAATAGATTCTTAAAAAAGAATAATTTATAATATTGAAGAAATTAAAAAGAAATAATGTTAATATAAATTACACATATAAATATAATAGTATTATGTTTATAAATAAAAATAGATGGAGTAGGTATTATGATAATAGAAATATTAAAATTAAGTAGTTTATTTTCGCTTGGAATAATAGGTGCATTTATTACATTAGGATTACTAATTGGATGGATTGAAGGTATAAGTAATAGAACTATTCAGTTAAGATTTGGTAGAAAAGCTGTAATAGTTACTGGAATTATTGGAACTACTATCCATGAATTTAGTCATTATATAATGTGCAAGTTATTTGGGCATAAGGTTAATTCTGTTAAGTGGTTTTCTATTTCGGCGAATGAAAGCTCTGAACTAGGATATGTGTCACATTCTTATAATAAGAAAAATATATATCAAAGAGTTGGGAATTTTTTTATAGGGGTAGCACCTATAGTAGTTGGGACAGTAATTTTAGTAGCGTGCTTTTATATACTAATGCCAGAAAGTTTTAATGATATTTATAGTAGGGTTAATATTAAAGAGTATGTGTTAGATAGTAATGACTTTAACATTAAAGGCTTTTTTTATGTTTTATTTAGTAATTTGACTATAATAGTAAAAAAAATATTTGTAGCAAAAAATCTAATTAATATTAGGTTTTGGATTTACTTATTTATAGCAGTATCAATAAGCACGCATATGTCTTTAAGTAAAGCAGATTTAAAAAATTCTATAGATGGTATATTTGCTATAGTTATATTAAGTGTTATAGGAAGTATTATTGCTATTACATTAAATTTTAATATTGATAGCATTATACATAATCTTTTAATATTAAATTGTATAGTAATAAGCTTTATTTCAATAGGAGTTTTATTTTCAGTAGTAGCTTTAATCATAATAAAGATAATTTGTGCCATAAAGATATAGGCAGTTTAATACAAATGCAGAATTTAAAGTTAAAGCTTTAAAAAAATAATTGACCGATGTAATTATATAATGGCAAATAAATAATTGTAAATAAAGGAAGCTAGCAGTGAGCTAGCTTCCTTTATTAGGTTATTAATTAATACTTATTGAAAATACTATACAAAGTATCCTTAGGAAACTATTTTTCAAGTTCAATTTTTTTCTTTGCTACTATTAGGAATAATATAAGAGATCCTATAGAAATCAGAATACCAACAGGATATCCTATTGAAGGTGAAACTTTAAAACCTTCTGGAGCCACAAGTAAATAAGTTGTAGATACAGCAGTCATAAATACTGCTGGTACTGTAGCTATCCAATGAAATTGTTTTCTTAGTGCAAGATACATTGCAGCTGTCCAAAGTACTATCATAGCTAAAGTTTGGTTAGACCATGCAAAATATCTCCAAACTATATTAAAATCTATTTTTGTTAGTATAAATCCTATTACAAATAATGGCAGGGTTAGAACAAGTCTATTTTTTATTGGACCTTGCTTATAATTTAAGAAGTCGGCAATAGTAAGTCGTGCACTTCTAAAGGCTGTATCGCCAGAAGTTATAGGGCAAGCGATAACTCCTAATATAGCAAGAGCTCCTCCGACTTTACCAAGTAATGTAGTAGAAATTATATTTACAACCCAACCTTGACCACCATTAGCACTCATTTGTGAACCTAATTCTCCAGTGCTTCCAAAAAAAGCAATAGCAGCCGCAGCCCATATTAAAGCAACTATACCTTCAGCAATCATTGCACCGTAGAATATTGATCTACCTTGTTTTTCAGAAGTGATGCATCTAGCCATCATAGGTGATTGCGTTGAGTGGAAACCTGAAATAGCACCACAAGCAATTGTTACAAACATCAATGGCCAAATAGGTAGATTGTTTGGATGAAGGTTAGCTAAAGTAATTTCAGGTATATGATACCCACCAAATATTATACCACCAGATACCCCAATGGCCATTATTAAAAGACAAATTCCAAATAGAGGGTAAATCTTACCTATAAGTTTGTCTATTGGGAGTAAAGTAGCTAGTATATAGTAGGCAAAGATTATATAAACCCAAAAAGCTGTATTGAATTTAGTTGGAGTTAGTCCAGCTAAAAGCTCTGCAGGTCCTAGTATAAAAACTACGCCAACTAAGATAAGAACTATAACTGAAAAAACTCTCATAAAATTCTTAAAACCAGATCCTAGATATTTTCCTACAACTTCAGGAATACTTGCACCATCATGTCGTACAGATAACATCCCTGAGAAATAGTCATGTACTCCACCTGCAAATATTGATCCAAATACAATCCAAAGGAAAGCTACAGGGCCCCAAAGAGCACCAGCTATTGCACCAAATATTGGGCCAAGACCTGCAATGTTTAAAAATTGTATTAAAAATATTTTCCAACTGGGCATAGCAACGAAATCAACGCCATCGGCTAACCTAATTGCTGGAGTTTCAATGCTGTCATCTAAACCAAAAGCTTTTTCAACAATCTTACTGTAAAAAAAATAACCTAGTAATAAAGCAACAATAGATAATAAAAATGATACCATGAATAATCCATCCCCTTTAATATTATAAAATTAGGCATCTTCAAAAAAAATATATAAAGCCTTCGGGATTGTTATTTTAAGATGCCCTAAACAATTTAATTATAACAAATGTGTATACGATTTCAATAAATGTTGCACCAAAGAACAAAATGGACACATGAAATGCATTTATATGCCCATTAATTGTTTAAATTGTGAAATGTTTTGACGACTAACAGGTATCTCTACATCTAACCCTTGGAGTTTTAACATATATGTATTATTAAACCAAGGGATTATCTCAGTTATTTTATCCAAATTTACAATATATGAACGATGGCATTTAAAAAAAATGCTTTGTGGAAGCTTTTTATAAAATTCCTTAGTACTTGATGAAACCTTATACTCTTCGTTTGATATATGTATAAATATATCATGTTCCTGAGATTTGCAATAATATATATCATTTACATTTAATACAAACATTTTTTCGTTATTACAAATAGTTATTTTATTATTTATATAAGGGGAACTATTTATATTAGTCCACTTTTCAAGTCGGGTAAGAGTATTTATTATTCTACATTCAGAGTAAGGCTTTAAAACATAATCAAAAGCAGCAATTTCAAATGCTTCAATTGCATATTGTTTATAAGCACTTAAAAATATAATAATAGGTTTTGATTTTAATGTATTTATAATTTTACTAAAATCTAATCCATTGAGCTTTGGCATACTTATATCAAGAAAAATTACGTCTACAGAATTAATTTGCATATATTCAAGAGCTGCTATACTATCATCAAATTCTGCTAGTATTTTAATTGAACTAAAAGTAGTAATAAAATAACTTAATTCTCGTATCGCTGGAATTTCATCATCTAGTATAATACAATTCATAAAGGTTAACCTCCATTTTTACTAAGGGATTTACAAGTAAAATAATTAGTAATTATTTTACTATTACATATTTGTTTTATAATTCTTAAATAATATCAAAATTAAAATTTTTAGTTTTGTTAAGAACAAAACTAATTCTTGTTCCTGTATGAAGACGTTCTATTATAAGACCAGTGCCGTATATGTATTTGAGTCTATTATTTACATTAGAGATACCGATCTTATTTTTTTCAATTGTTCCTAAATATATGATGTCAATTACATTTTGTGGAATACCTATACCATCATCTTCTATTATAACTTTAACTTCATCTAAATTATATTTTTTTACCTTTATATTCACGGTTCCAAATCCTTTACCATTTAAAATTCCATGCTTTATGGAGTTCTCAACTAGGGGTTGGATTATAAGTGACGGTATTTTAATATGTACACTTCTATCAATATCATAGTTAATATTAAGTTTATGTCCAAACCTTGCTTTTTCTATTTCTACATAGGCTTTAACGTGTTCAAGTTCCTTACTTATATCCACGAAAGTCTGTATTTCATCTATAGTATATCTTAAATAATTTGAGAGGTTTATCATAAGCTCCCGTGCACCAGTTGGATTAAACCTCATAAAAGATACAATTGTGTTTAGTGAATTAAATAAAAAATGGGGGTTTATTTGGGATTGAAGTGCTTTAATTTCAGACTTTGTAGCTAGATCTTTTAGTTTGCCTAGCTTACTTATTTCAAGCTGAGTTGATATTAAATGAGACAATCCACTTGCAAGTGTCTTAGTTGTACATGATATACTATTTTCTTTCTCATAATATAATTTCAGGGTGCCTATAACTTTAGTATCGTCCTTAAGAGGTACAATAATTATAGATTTTAGGGGACAACTTTTAGAAAAACAATTAATTTCTTCACCCGTGTTTAAAATACGTATAATACCATCGTTGATAACTTTCTCTGTAGCAATAATTTGAATGTTATCGGTGCATATATGGTGATCAGAGCCTAGTCCCACGTGAGCTAATATTGTATTAGTATCAGTAATTGCTACAGCGGCTGCTGTAGTAGAATTATGTATTATTGAACAAATAATTTTTAAGGAATTATTATTAATGTCTCGAAAATAGGGTAGTGTCTTAGTTGCTATATCAAGAGCAATTTTAGCTTGGGTTGCGGCTATTTGATCTTTCTCATTAAATATCCTTTGAATTAGTAAAATTAGAAGGCATGTACCTAAAGCGTTTATAAAAATCATAGGCAAATATATATTTTCTACTATATGAAAAGCCTTAGAATAAGGTTTTGATAATAATAAAATTAAAAAAATTTCAATGAATTCAATAATAATGCCTCCAATTAAACCGTAAAGCCATTTTTCATATTTTAAGCATCTTTTATATATAAAACCAGAAAAACAGCCTGCAATAATAGTAGTTAAAGCACAAGGAATAGAGGTTATGCCACCTATGTCATAAGTTAACCTATGAATACCTGCAATAAGACCAGATACAATACCAACAAAAGGGCCACAGAATATACCACCAGCCATTATTCCGATGATTCTTGTATTAGCTATTGCACCATTTACATCTACACCAGAATAGGTGCCTACTATTCCAAAAATGGCAAATGTTATAGATAATATAATAAGATCAAATTTTTGAAATTCATTTTTTTGTATTATATTCTTGAATATAGATAAATTAGAAATAATAAAAGCTAGAAATATTAAATAACCTAAGTTATTTATAAGATTGTTTAATAAATTAATCATAAGATACCTCTCTTTTAGAATATTAATTATAAAAGCTCAAGTATATAAGAATATAAGCAAAATTTACGATTTTGATTAGGTTCTTAGCATTAGAAAATAAATTTCGTCTATGGGAAGTTCCTGTAAAAATATTATATCATTAATAAGCTAGGTTAGGCATATCAAAAAGATTTAAGAATATTTGAGTTGTTATTTTAGAACTCGGTATATTTGACATTTATAAAAAAAATGTTAAAATAAGAAAAAAACAATTTAATAGGGAAAAGATAGAGGTTGCAATGATAAAAAGTAATATTAATGAGTTAAACGCTGTGATTTAATATGAAAGGTATTATTGCCGAAGTATATAGTTAATGTTTTAAGGCTATATGTTGGGTTTGTATAAAATATATGCAAAACTGCCATAATATTTATGGAGAGCTATCTTTGTGTTTGTTACTTAAGAATTTATACAAGCTCAGAGAATAGCCTCTGAGCTTGTTTTTTTTACCTGAAACTTAAGGAGGACAAAATGGAAAATAAGAATTTAAAGAAGGAAATCAGTCTGTTTATGGCAACTATGCTTGTATGTGGGAACATGATAGGATCAGGTGTTTTTATGTTGCCAGCTACACTTGCTCAGGTTTCGGGACCAATGGCTACAATAATAGCATGGATAATAACAACTTTAGGATCAATAACTATAGCTCTATCCTTTGCAAATTTAGGATCCAAGTATCCAAGTACAGGAGGAGCCTATAAATATACAAAAGAAGCCTTTGGGGAATTCGCAGGGTTTTTAAGTGCATGGCTATATTGGAATGGGTCATGGATAGGGAATGCAGCAATCGTGGTAGCGTTAGTAAGTTATAGTACAGCAATTATGCCTGCATTAAATAAGCCTATATATGCGATTGTTTTTTCAAGTGTAGTATTATGGACATTTACCATAATAAACATAGTAGGAGTAAAGAAAGCTGGGAAAATTCAAAGTTTTGCTACAGTATTTAAAATAGGATTCTTTACAATTTTTATTATTGTTTCATTCTTCGCCTTTGACAGTTCAAATTTAATTCCACTATTACCAGAAGGAAAAGGACTTTCTACAATACCATTAGCAGCTACTGCCACTTTATGGGCTTTTGTAGGAATGGAAAGCGCCACAGTTACAGCAGGAGAAATAAAAGATCCTGAAAAAAATGTTAAAAAGAGCACAATATATGGATTAATTATTGCAGCAACGATTTATTTAGTAATAAGTATTGTAAGCATGGGCGCTATGTCAAATGAGCAGCTTGCAGTAAGTCAAGCACCTTTAACTGATATACTGACTAATGTTCTTGGACCTTCAGTAGGCAAGATATTAACTATAGCAATAGTAGTATCGATTTTAGGTACAATAATTGGTTGGTTATTATCAACTGCTCGTATTTCATATGCAGCAGGTCAAGATGGCGTCTTTCCAAAATTCTTTGGCAAAATACATCCTAAATATGGCACGCCAGTTAACTCATTAATAGTAAGTTCAATACTAGTAAATATATTATTAATTATGAATTATCAAAAAGGGATGGTTTCATCATTTACGTTTATTACAATATTGGCTACATTATCATTTTTACCAGTTTATTTATTAACGGCAGCAGCAGAAATTATGTTAATGTTTAAAGACTCAAAGGAATTTACATTTTGGATATTTATAAAGAAATCAATAGTGCCCTTATTAGCATTTATTTATACAATATGGACAATATATGGATCAGGAGCAGAAACAGTAATGTGGGGCTTCATAATGATGTTAATGGGCATTCCATTCTATATTTATAATTATCATAGAAATAGAATAGTATAAAAAGCTATACCTAATGGAACTTCAAAAAATAACAAGTCATATTATGATCTATTTGGGACTATGATTAATAACCACACCCTTTACATAGAATAACTATGTAAAGGGTGTGGTTTTTCATCGAGTAGAAAATATCCTCAAAATATTTGATTTGTTATTAATTTCAAATAATGTATTTATTAAGGGATATTAAAATAAATACTAAGTTAGTATGTAGAATATTGTCACATAGTGTAAATGGTAGTATAATATTATTAAAGAAAAGATTTTAAGGAGGACTATACATGAGTTTAGCAAAATTAATTGAAGAAAAGAGAAAAGCAAAGAGTAGGAAAGAAAACACTAAGAAAACAAAGAATATAGCAGTTGGGGCAACAGTTGGTATATTAGCAGGAATAGCTGGAGGGTTTCTTTTTGCACCAAAGGCTGGAAAAGAAACTAGAGATTCTTTAAAGGAATCAGCAAGCAATATAAGCACAACAGCAAAAGATAAAACTATGGAAGTTAAAAATAAAGTTTCAGAGTATTTAAAAGATAAAAAAGATGAAAAAGTTAGATTAGATGCAGCTATTAAGGAAGATAACAGAACTGCAACAATTGAAGACGTAATACTTTAAAATTAAAGGATAGGGAGATTGAAAAAATAACTAGTCATATTCTAGGCTATTTTCTTTAAGCTCCCTTATAAGTGAGGTAAATATGATTATAGAAGTTAATATGAAGACACTATTATTAGGGATTTTAATAATAACAGCAATTATTGCATTAACATATCTTATAGTAATATTAATAAAAGTAGGAAAATTAGTGGACAACCTTAATAAAACTATTGAAAAAAATAAAACTAATTTAGATAATACGCTTAAAAACATTAATGATATATCTGAAAATGTTAGAGATATCAGTGATGTAGCTCTTGAAACTACAGCAGAAGCTATAATTTTAAAAGAAGGATTATTCGATAAGGTAGATATAGTTAAGGATATAGTTAACATAGCATCAAGTGTATTTTTAAAAAAATAGTAGATTAAATTAAATATTATTTAATAAAAATTAATGCTATTTTTCTAAAAATCCTGTATAATGATTGGAAGAGACATTCGTAATATGTTTAGTTTCGTAACTTAACATATTTTGTGAGAGTCTCTTTTTCTATTATTCTCACAAAATAGAAAAAGAGAAACTTATCTAAATAGTACAAATTAGATAAGTTATAAAGAATGCTTATTAATTTTAAGTAAATAAAAAAATGTGGACAGTTAGATATAATAAAATAATAACGGAATTCATTATATACAAATTTGAATAAAAATTGTATATAAGTATATAGTTGATTTAAGATATTTAAAATTTATAATGACCACTTTCGAAGGAGAAAAAAATGTTATTTGAGAATCTAAATATAATTGAGCCTATTTTAAAGGCTTTAAAAGAAGAGGGATATACAAAACCTACGCCAATACAGGAAAAATCTATTCCACATTTAATAAATGGAAAAGATATCCTTGGCTGTGCACAAACCGGTACTGGTAAAACAGCAGCTTTTGCTATTCCAGTATTACAAAATATTTTTACTAGTGAAGAGGCTGAAAAAGGTCCAAAACAAATTAAGGCATTAATACTAGCACCGACTAGAGAATTAGCTATTCAAATAGAAGAAAGTTTTACTGCTTACGGAAAGCATTTAAATATTAAAAATTTAGTTATTTTTGGTGGAGTACCACAAAATCCTCAAACGAGGGCTCTTAAACAAGGTGTGGATGTATTAATTGCAACACCAGGAAGACTAATTGATTTAATTAACCAAAAATTTATTGATTTACAAAATGTAAAATATTTTATTCTTGATGAAGCAGATCGTATGCTTGATATGGGTATGATTAATGATGTTAAAAAGATAATAGCAAGACTTCCAAAAGTTAGACAAAATATGCTATTCTCTGCAACTATGCCAAATGAAGTTTCAAAACTAGTAGATTCTATTTTGAGAAATCCTGTAAAGGTAGAAGTTGCACCAGTTTCATCTACTGTAGATAGAATTTCACAAGGAATATACTTTGTTAGTAGAAAAAATAAGAAATCTCTACTTGTAGATATTCTTAAAGATGAATCTATTGCATCTGTTTTAGTGTTTTCAAGAACAAAGCGTGGAGCAAATGTAATAACAAAAGAACTTGAGAACGCAGGAATAGAGGCTCAAGCTATTCATGGTGATAAGTCGCAAAATGCACGTCAACTTGCCTTGAAAAACTTTAAAGAAGGAAAAATTAGAGTACTTGTAGCTACAGATATTGCAGCAAGAGGTATTGATGTAGATGAATTATCACATGTAATTAATTTTGACTTACCAGAGGTTCCAGAAACTTATGTTCATAGAATTGGACGTACTGGAAGAGCGGGACTTGAGGGAGTTGCACTTTCATTTTGTTGTGAAGAAGAAAAAGAATTACTTAGGTATATCGAAAAACTTACAGCAAAGAAAGTTCCTGTAATAGGAGGACACATATATCCAATAACTGCAGATGAAGCAGCATTTGAAAAGCAAGAAACAGCTAAAAAGAATGCAAGAATTTCAGCTAGATCTGGATCGTCTAGATCTAATTCATCAAGAAGCGATTCAAATAGAAGTGCTTCAAGTAGAAGTTCTTCAAATAGAGATGGTTCAAGTAGAAATACTTCAAATAAGAATGGCTCAAGTAGAAGCTCCTCTTCAAAGGATGATTTCGCAAATGAGGATTCATCTAAGAAAACTAGAAATAATGGATTTAATAGTAGAAAAAGAAATTAAATAATAATTATCACCCCTGGGGTATAATATTTACTGTAAAAGTAAATATTTACACCCCGGGGGTGATTTTTTTTAATTTCAATAGAATAAAGTGAAAATATAAAAAAATATTTGACAAAATTGAATTAAGAATGTAAAGTGTATTTAAAGAGAATACAAATGTATTCGCAAGAGATACAAAAGAGAAGAAAAAGGGGCGGTTATAATGAAAAAAATATCATTAATAGGCAGAATACTTATTGCACTAGTAATAGGAATACTTTTAGGCCTTTGGTGTAAAAGTATAGGAATTGATTATCCAATAAGAATTTTAGGGACATTTTCAGAATTGTTTGGAAACTTTTTATCGTTTATGGTTCCATTAATAATTATAGGATTTATTGTTCCAGGAATAGCGTCTTTAAGAGGCGGATCAGGGAAAGCACTTTTAGTAACAACAATAATAGCTTATGTTTCAACTATTGTAGCGGGGTTAGCTTCATTTATGATTGGATCAGTATTATTGCCTAAGTTTATTAATGGAAGTATATTAATGCAAGAAAGTGGAGGAAGTATTAAACCATACTTCACAGTAGAAATGCCTCCAATAATTGGAGTAATGTCGGCTTTAGTATTTGCATTTGTACTAGGTATAGGATTATCAAAGATTAAAAATAGTGTGTTTTTAGAAGTAACAGAAGAATTTAATAAAATAGTTATGATGGTTATATCTAATGTGTTAATACCAATAGTACCTATCTATATAGGATGTATTTTTGCAAAATTAAGCTTTAGTGGTGAAATATTTACAACATTAAAATCTTTTGGAGTAGTGTATGCAATTTTATTCTCAGTACAAGCTTTGTATATTCTAGTTCAATATTTAATAGCTGGAACATTGAAAAAGGAAAATCCCTTTAAGTTATTAAAAAATATGGTACCTGCATACTTAACTGCATTAGGAACACAATCATCAGCAGCGACTATTCCAATAACAAGAGAAGCTGTTAGACGTAATGGTGTTAGTGAGGAGATAACTGATTTTGTAGTGCCACTAGCAGCTACTATACATTTAGCTGGAGATACTATTACTTTAGTATTAACATCAATGGGAGTTATGTATATGAATGGACGAGTACCAACTTTCTCAATAATGATGCCATTTATATTAATGCTAGGAGTTACAATGATAGCAGCTCCAGGAATTCCAGGGGGAGGAGTAATGTCTGCACTTGGGTTATTAGAATCTATGCTAGGTTTTGGTGGACTAGAAAAGCCAATTATGATTGCATTACATGCAGCTCAAGATAGTTTTGGAACTGCAACTAATGTAACTGGAGATGGAGCCCTTGCAATTATTGTAGATTATATTATGAATAGAAAAAAAGATGTAGAAATAGAAGAAGATGATGAAGATAGAGTAATTGAAACTGCATAAAGTATAACGAAAAGGGATTAGCTTTTGAAATTATTTTAGAAGCTAGTCCTTTTTTGTTTATAAAGAAATAAAAAAAAGAAGTTTATATATATATAATTAAAGATGAAATTGTAAAAGCAATCAGAAAAATGTATAATATATTTATAAATATATTATAGGTCTAAGGTGGAGAGTGTAAAATGAATTTTAAAAACAAGAAATTTGTAAAAGAAAAAGGTATAAGTAGGATGAAGTCATCTAATAGACTTTTGTTTGTTAGTAGTTGTATATGTGTAGTATTTGTTTTTTTAACAATAAGATTACTTTATATAATGATATACAAAAATGGGGAATATTCTAAAATGGCAAAAGCACAGAGAGAAGCTCAATATATAGTTCTAGCAGAAAGAGGAGATATTTTAGCGAGGAATGGTGCTACTTTAGCATCAACAATAAGTGTATATAGAATAGATTTAGATTTAGATTCAATACGAGAATATATATCTGATAATAATTTTACAATTAAAGACATATCTAAATCTTTAGCAGATGCTTTAGAAATGGATTTTGATACTGTTCTTAAAAAACTCGAAACAAAGAATGAAGATGGCAAAGAGGCTTCTTCAACAATTTTGGTTAGAGGAATAGAAAAAAGTCAGGCAGATAAAGTTGAAGCACTTAAAATATATGGTGTTATTATTTCAGGGGATACTAAGCGATTATATCCGAGTAATAATTATTTAGCGCATGCACTAGGTAGCGTTAATTTAGATAATAAGGGCTTAAATGGAATTGAATTACAATACGATAAATATTTAGCAGGAATATCAGGAGTAAGAATTTCTCAGGTTGATGGAGCATCAACACAGTTACCAGGTGACTCAAAAATAGTCACACCTCCAATTCCTGGAAAGGATGTAACATTAACAATTGATGAAAACATTCAGTATATAATAGAAGAGTTAGCAGAAAAGGCTATGACTGAGAATATAGCTAAAGGAGTTTCTATTATTGTTTCAAATCCAAACAATGGTGAAATTTTAGCTATGACAAATAAACCAGATTTTAATCCTAACAATACATTTAATGAATATCAGGCCTTTCCTGGCGAAAATGATACTGAAAAACTTCAAAATATGTTTAAAGATAGCTTAGTAAGTGATGCTTTTGAACCTGGTTCTACTTTTAAAAATTTTAGTATGATGGCTGCTATAGAAGAAGGTGTAGTAAGTGAAAATGATACTTTTACTTGTAATGGAGGTACAATGTTTGGGTCTACATTAGTTAAATGTTGGAACTTAAGCGGTCATGGAACACAAACTCTTCCTCAAATACTTCAAAATTCTTGTAATGTAGGGTTTATGCAAGTAGGAGCTAAACTTGGTAAAGAAAAGTTAGATGAATACATGCGTAAGTATGGATTTGGACAAGCTACAAATATAGATTTACCTGGAGAATCTGAAGGTATACTAAAGAAACCAGAAAATATTAGTGAAATGGATCTTGCAACCATAGCTTTTGGGCAAACAAACACCACTACAGCTATTCAGCTAATTACTGGGTTTAATGCTATTGCTAATGGTGGGGATTTAATACAACCTCATGTTATGAAGGAAATAGCTCATGTTGATGAAAATGGAACAAGAATAATAGATGATACATTTAAACCTACAATAAACAAGGGTGTAATGTCTGAAGCTAATACTGGTGTCTTAAGAGATTATTTAGAAAGAACAATTAATCAAGGCGGACCAGTTGGATCATTTATGGGAAAAGAATATAGAATAGGGGCTAAAACGGGTACCGCGGAAAAAGCTGATACAGTTAATGGTGGATATGCAAAAGATAAATATATTGCATCTGTATTAGCTATGTATCCTGTAGATAATCCTCAAATAACTATATATATAAAGGTGGATGAGCCAAACCCTGCAAAGTATTATGGGGGACAAGTAACAAATTCTATTGTTAAAGAATTTTTCCAAAAAATTCGTGTTTATATAGATTCACCTCTATATAAACAAACTACAAAGAATGTTAATAATATAATAGTTCCGGATGTAAGAGGGAAATCTGTTAAGGATGCAAAACAAATACTTAAGGATAATAAATTACAAGTTACTTTAGAAGGTAAAGATTCTATTGTAGTTAAAATGAATCCAGATCCAGGAACTGCCATGCAAGAAAATTCTAAAATAAATATATATTCTGGAGATAAAGAAGCTATAGAAAATAAAATTGTTATGCCAGATTTGATAGGATACTCATTAGAAAAAGTAGATGAATCATTAAATAAAATTGGAGTTACTTATAATGCTGCTGGAACTGGTTTAGTAACTAAACAAAATATTGAAAAAGGTAAGATTATTGAAAAAGGAACTAAGGTACAACTTGAATTAGAATAAATTAATTTTTGTGGAATAGGAGTAATATTTATGAAATTAAACAGTATAAAAAAGAAAGCAGGAAAGATAGATTTTCAAATATTTTGCACTATAATTCTTATTGTATGTATAGGTATAGTTATGGTTTACTCATCAAGCGCTTATTATGCATTACATGTACAAGAAAAAAGTACGGAATTCTTTTTAAAGAAAGAGTTGATATGGACTATAGTTGGTATTATTGTAATGATATTTACAATGTCTATAGATTACCATATATATAAGAAAATGACCCTTTTAGCAGCTATAGTTACAATAGGTTGTTTAGTAGCAGTTTTGTTTTCAAAACCTATGAACGGGGCAACAAGATGGATTTATATTGGGGCTTTTTCTTTTCAACCTTCAGAGCTAGCTAAATATGTAGTAGTAATGTTTATGGCTATGAGCATTGACAATAGAAAGAAAAAAATGGATGGTTTTTTTAATGGGACTATTTTGTATCTATTTATAGCAGCTATATTCGCTGGATTAATATTATTAGAAAATAATTTAAGCATAGCTTCTATTATAATGATAGTAACCTTTATTATGATTTTAGTTGGGGGTGCAAATATAAAACAAATAGCATGTTTAATACCTTTGGGTATTGCATCGGGAATGGCACTTATATTTACTAGTGAATATCGTATGGAGAGATTTTTAGGTTTCTTAGACCCATGGGCTGATGCAGGTGACAGAAACTTTCAACTTATTCAATCTTTTTATGCTTTAGGATCTGGGGGGATAACCGGAGTTGGGCTTGGACAGTCAACTCAAAAGGCGCTATATATGCCAGAACCATATAATGACTTTATCTTCGCCATAATAGGAGAAGAACTCGGACTTATTGGTTGCATATTAGTAATGGGATTATTTCTGTTTTTAATACTTAGAGGTATATCAGTTGCTATAAGGGCTAAAGATAATTATGGATTTATGTTAGCTACTGGAATAATATCAATAATAGCAGTACAAGCTATGATAAATATTGCAGTTGTTACAGGATCAATGCCCGTAACCGGCGTTCCACTTCCCTTTATAAGTTATGGGGGTACGTCTATGGTTTTTAATTTAGCAGCAATGGGAGTTCTTTTAAATATATCAAGACAAGCAAAAGAAATAAAAATTTAATATAAGGAACTTTTAAAAAAAATATACAAAGTTATTAATGTATTATTTTTTGAAAGTGCCTAAAATAAGTGAAATATAGTATTTTAAGGAGTGTCAAATATGAAGGTTGCATTAATAGCACATGATAAGAAAAAAGAAGAAATGATTAATTTTGCTAAAGAAAATGAAAATATTTTATCAAAAGTGAAGTTGGTTGCTACTGGGACAACTGGGACAAGGATTATGGAAAATACAAAGTTAGATATATACAGATATAAAAGTGGTCCCCTTGGTGGTGACCAACAAATAGGCGCAATGATAGCATCTCATGATATTGATATGGTTATATTTTTTAGGGATCCACTAACATCACAGCCACATGAACCGGATATAAGTGCATTACTTAGGTTATGTGATGTTTATAAAATACCTGTAGCAACAAATATTGCAACAGCTAATTTAGTGATTAGAGGAATAGCGTAAAATAATAATATTAAAAAAGATAATATATCTTGGAGGATTATTTTATGAAAAAAAATAAGTTATTACAATTATTAGTTGTAGGATGTATAACTCTACTTACTTTTAATGGGTGTACGAATAATAAAAATAATGTTGAAAATATAGATAACTCAAATGAACCAAGTGAGGATATTGAAAAGGGAGAAAGTAACGTAGAATATAACCCAATGCTTATGATGGTAAATGATAAGCACTGGTTAGATGAAAGTTTTGTTCCTGCTAATTTAGAAAAAGTAAATATACCTTTTTCAGGAGCATCATCTGATGAAGAAATGCATATGGAATATGAAGGAGCAAAGGCTGTAGAAAAGCTTGTTGATGGTGCTTTAAAAGATGGAATAGCCTTATATGGGATTTCTGGATATAGGTCTTATCAATTACAACAGAATATTTATGATATAAATATAGCTAATAACGGACAAGAATATACTAATAACTATGTAGCTATTCCAGGGAGAAGTGAGCATCAAATGGGTCTGGCTATAGATTTAGGAGATGAAAGTGGTAATTTAATAAAAACTGGCACAGAAGTAGAATGGGTAAGGGAGAATGCTCATCTATATGGATTTATTGTGAGATATCCTAAAGGGAAAGAAGATATAACTGGATATAAATACGAAGCGTGGCATATTAGATATGTTGGAATTAGCGTAGCTACAGAAATTTATAATAGAAATATAGCATTTGAAGAATATTAGAAATAGGATATATAAGGCAGTGTAAAATAAATAATAGACTAATGTGATAGTCTGTTATTTATTTTATGGTGCCTTAAACTGTCTTAATTACAAAAAAAGCAGTAATGAAAAATATCATTACTGCTTTTTAATTTGCTATTATTAAGTTGGAAATGGTTTATAAGTACTAGTATCTAAAAATTGTTCAGAAACCATAGTGCCATTTGCATCGTAAGAATATAAATAAGCATCAGCACTTAAACTATTTTTTTGAACACTTTTTGGTTCATACCTAAGTCCTTTTAGTACACTATCATTTGACCAAAATTCAATAGTTAAGCTTCCGTTTGATGCTGATGAATTTATAACTATAGGATAGCTATAATCATTTTTGAATTTCAAGTCAATAAATCCATCAGCAAGAGTTGAATCAAGCCCCATAGGAACATAAGAAACTGGCATCATATGATTTTGCCTTTCAAATGGAATTATTCCACCACGGAGCATTGTGTTATAAAGTGTAGAAGACACTTGACAAACACCACCACCATAACCTTTAACAATTTGACCACCAACATAGGTATTAGCAAGAACAAACCCATTTTCAGGTGTAGTTGGTCCAATTCCTTGTTCGCAAGAGAAGCTTTCTCCTGGCATAAGTAGAATGTTATCTATATTACGAGTAGCAAGTTCCAAATTAACACTGCTTGGACCTGTTTTGTAAGTAGTTGTAAATGTAGAAATCCTACTTTGTACACCTTGCAGTGTTTCTTTTTTTATAGATTCTTCTACGGGTAGTAAAGTAGTATCTAATGTTAACTCAACCTTATGAGATATATCCTTCATAGCTACTTTTAAATTAGCTAGTAATTCCTCGGAATTTAAAACATATCCACCGTTGCTTTCAGTAATACTTATGTTGCCACCATTTATATTAATAGTTGAATTTACAGGGGCTACATTAACATCTGCTGCAATAGTAGCTAAGAAGTTATTGAATTTTTCTTCACTGTAAGCAAATTCAAATTCATAGTCTTTTTTTACAGGTTTTTTTATTAGATTTATTTTGGTAAAGAAGCTTTGATCTTTACCATAATCAAATATTTTCTTTTCAAATTCATCATATGGAATTGTTACATCAATATCTTTATAAGTAGTTTCAAAAATCTTTTTACCAATATTAACTTTTATCTTAGTGTTTCCCAGTTCTCCTATGAGAGTTTCAAGGGTAGTATGAAGAGTATCTTTAGTTAACCCTGAAAGATCTTTATCCAAAACATATGATTCTGGATAAACCGTGTTAGAAAAACTCTTTATAAGATTATTATTTTTAATTCCAAGAAATATTGGAATAGATAGAATAATAATAATAGAAAGTATAATAGCAGATTTCCAATATTTAAATTTAGTTATGGAATTTTCTTTTTTTTCAAATGATTTAGGCTTGGCTAAATTTTCGGCTTTATTTATAGGTGTAGTTTCTTTATCATAACCTTCTGTAGATAGAGAGTTATTGTCATTTGGATTAGTTGATTCTTTTAGTTTATTTTCTTCACTAGAATAGGATTTTTTGTTATCCATATGGTCACATCCTTATAAATGATAATTTGATATATTATTATGAAATTTGATTATTAATATAAATTTAAATAAGGCGTTGTAAAATAAATAATCAAGGATACTGGTTTACTATTTATGTTATGATGCCTAAATAAAAAGATTGTATAAATAATTAACAACCTAATTATTAACATCACATATATTAAAGCATTTAGGGTTCAAAGTAAAGGGAAATTTTTATAAAAAAATTAAAAAAAGTATTCATAAAATAAAACATTCAGTATAACAATAATAGATTTTAAAATATATTATTGTTATAATCTATTTAACGGTAAGGTAAAAGAGGAGACGAGATAAAAATGAAAATAGGATTAGTATTATCTGGTGGTGGAGGAAAGGGTGCTTATGAACTAGGAGTTTGGAAGGCGCTAAAAGAACTTGGTTTAGATAAATATATAAGTGTTTTTTCAGGAACATCTATAGGTGCATTTAACGCAGTTTTATTTGCACAAGATGATATGATGCTTGCAGAACAATTATGGGATGAAGTAACAATGGATAAACTGGTTCCAATAAGTAAGTTCGAACTTTTTAAAAAAGGAATGGGGTTAATTATTGGTACCAAAAATCCGAATTTTGCCAAGAAATATATGAATCAGAAATTAGAAGAAGGAACTGTTTCAAAAGATGGAGCAGTAAAAATTATAGAAAAATATTTAAAGGTAGATATGATTAAAGAACGTAAAAAGATATGTTATGTTACATGTACGGAACTTCCAGAATTAAAAGTTAAATATTTTAGGTTAAATGATTATGATTCTAAAATAGCTAAAGCAATGATTTTAGCTTCGGCATCATTGCCACTTATATATGATAGTACACCTGTATTTGAAAATAGCTATGTTGATGGTGGAATAGTTGATAATACTCCAATTCAACCAGTGTATGGGGAAAATTGTGATGTTATTATTGTAGTATCCCTATCTAAAGACGCTAAAGTGGACAGGTTACTTTATCCAAATACACATATAATAGAAATTTATCCAAGAAATCTTGTGGAAACAATATTAACTGGAACATTAAATTTAGATAAAGAATCAAAGCGAAATAGAATTAAAGAAGGATATAATGATACTAAAATTTTATTAAAACCAATAATGTTGATGGCTAATTTTCAAAAAGAAAAAGAGGAAGAAGAAAATTATCCTAAATTATATAAAATTTATAATTGGTCAAAAGATGTTTTAAATAAGAAAATAGAGTAAGTACAGTTATAAATTATAAATTTATAAGTAGGAGGAATAACTTTGAGAAAATATATAGAGTTTAACGAGGTTAAGAAGATATACAAAATGGGTGAGGTAGAAATAGAAGCACTAAGCGGGGTTAATATTTCTATAAATAAAGGAGAATTTGTTATTGTTGCAGGGGCTAGTGGAGCCGGTAAAAGTACAATATTAAATATTTTAGGTGGAATGGATAAGCCAACTTATGGAAGTGTAATAGTTGATGGCAATGATATAAGTAAATATAATTCAAAAGAGTTAACAACTTATAGAAGATATGATATAGGATTTGTATTTCAATTTTATAATTTAGTTCAAAATCTAACAGCTATTGAAAATATTGAGCTTGCGACACAAATAAGTAAAAATCCATTTGATATTTCAGAAATTTTAGATGCAGTAGGATTAAAGGATAGGAAAAATAGCTTCCCATCGCAGTTGTCAGGAGGAGAACAACAAAGGGTAGCAATTGCACGTGCACTAGCTAAAAATCCGAAACTGTTGCTTTGTGATGAGCCTACAGGGGCTTTAGATTACAATACAGGTAAGTCTATTTTAAAGTTACTTCAAGATACAAGTAAAAAAATGGGTATGACTATTGTAGTTATAACTCATAACTTAGCACTTATACCAATGGGAGACAAGGTAATAAAAGTTAGAAATGGTAAGGTAGAAAGTGTTACTATTAACGAAAAGCCAACTCCTGTGGAAAGGATTGAGTGGTAGTAATGAAAAATGCTTTATTAAAGGATACTTTTAGAGAAATAAAAAAATCCTTTGGAAGATTTGTATCAATATTTGCAATTGTAACTTTAGGAGTAGCGTTTTTTGCAGGAATTAAAGCGGCTGCACCAGATATGAGAATAACAGCTGATAAATATTATGATGATTATAATTTTATGGATTTGAGGTTGTTATCAACTTTAGGATTTAATGAAAATGATATAGATAAAATTAAAAAATATGGAAATATAGAAGGCATATTTCCTACTAGTTCAATGGATGTATTAACAACTATAAATAATAATGAGCTAGTACTAAAAATACATGCACTTCCAAAGAATAATCTTTCAAATGATAATAAAGACTATATAAATAGACCCAAAATAGTTGAAGGAAGACTGCCAGAAAACCCTGGTGAATGTGTAATTGGAAAAGGGGATATTAGAGAAGCAGATGTAAAAATAGGATCAAAATTAAAGATTACATCAGGAACAAATGATGATATAAGTAAAAGTTTTAAAATAGATGAGTTCCAAGTAGTTGGAATTGTAGAAACACCATATTACTTAACATTTGAGAAGGGGACCAGTAATATAGGAAACGGTAGAGTTAGTAATTTTATAATGGTTTCTGAAAAAGACATGGAAATAGATTGCTATAAAGAAGTTCTTATTACTATAAAAGATGCTAAAAAATTAAATTCATTTAATAAGAAATATGAAGATTTTATTTTGCCAAGTAAGAATTCATTAGAGGATATTGGAGAATCTAAATGGTATGTATTAGATAGAAATAGTAATTATAGCTTTGTAGATTATGATGGATCAGCAGATAGAGTTAGTGCTATAGCACAAGTATTCCCATTATTCTTTTTTTTAGTAGCGGCACTAGTTTGTTTAACAACTATGACAAGAATGGTAGATGAGCAAAGGATTAATATAGGCACATTAAAAGCACTAGGTTATAGTAAGCTAGCAATTGCATCAAAATATATTTTGTATGCAGCATTTGCAAGTATAGGAGGAAGTATTGCAGGTATTGCAATAGGATTTACAGTATTTCCAATAGTAATAGTTGATGCTTATAGCATGCTATATACGCTTCCACCTGTTATACTGAAGTTTGATGTTCTATATGCAAGTATAGCAACTCTATCAGCAGTATTAATAACAACATTAGCAGCATTTTTAGCATGCAATAAAGAACTTATAGAAATGCCGTCATTATTAATGAGACCAAAAGCCCCAAAGGAAGGAAAGCGGATATTACTTGAAAGAATACCGTTTATATGGAATAGATTTAATTTTAGTAAAAAAGTAACTGCAAGAAATATATTTAGATATAAGAAAAGATTCTTTATGACAGTAATAGGAATAGCAGGTTGTACTGCATTGTTACTTGCAGGTTTTGGAATAAAGGATTCTATAGAAGCGATTGTAGAAAAGCAGTTTGGAGAAGTATATAAATATAATATGACAATAGGATTTGATTCAAATACAGATATGCAAAATCAAGAGGAAATCATAAAAGAGGTCTCTAAAAATGGAGAAATAACAGATTATACAAGCATTAAAACTAAAAATGTAGATGTATCTAGTGATGAAGCTACAGAAGCAGTAACAATAATAGTTCCAAAATATAAAAATGAATTTAATAATTTTATAGATTTAAAGAGTAGAAAAAACAAAGAAGAAGTAGAAATTCAAGAGGATGGAATTATATTAACAGAAAAAGCTGCAAAACAATTAAAAGTACGAATCGGAGATACAATATACATTGATAAAGAAGAAAATGAAAAAGTACCTGTTAAAATTAGAGGTATTTCAGAACAATATGTAATGAATTATGTTTATATGACTGATAATCTTTACGAGAAAATTTTTAAAGAAGAAATAAAGTTTAATAAAATGTTTGCAATATTAGCGGATAAATCAAAAGAATCAGAGGATAAATTATCTAAAGATATATTAAAAGAGTCTAAAGTAACATCAGTAAGTTTTAATTCGCTAAGTGAGAATAGTTTTAAGGAGACAATTTCAAGTTTAAACTATGTAGTATTAATTATGATTATTTCAGCCGGAGCATTAGCATTTGTTGTATTATACAATTTAACTAATGTAAATATAAGTGAAAGAATAAGAGAAATTGCAACAATTAAGGTATTGGGTTTCTATGATAATGAAGTTTCTGCGTATGTTTATAGAGAAAACTTTGTGTTAACATTTATAGGTACATTAACTGGTCTTGGGCTAGGCGTTTTATTGCATAAATTTATAATGATAACAGCAGAGCCAGATAATATGATGTTTGGACGAAATATAGACTTTATGAGCTTTCTTTATGCGTCAATATTAACATTAGCATTTGCATCAATAGTAAATTTTGTAATGTATTTCAAATTAAAGAAAACTCCAATGGTAGAATCATTAAAATCTGTAGATTAGGGATAATCAAAGAATTGAATATTCTATAGAAAATTTAAATTAGGCATTGTAAAAAAAGA
The DNA here is from genome assembly GCF_900104115.1 of Clostridium gasigenes. Lineage (GTDB taxonomy): Bacteria > Bacillota > Clostridia > Clostridiales > Clostridiaceae > Clostridium > Clostridium gasigenes. Next base: position 867,588 of record NZ_FNJM01000001.1, on the reverse strand, counting down.
ATACTGGTCTATTATTTATTTTATGATTCCTTAATAAGACTGAAAAAAGCGAACTTTAAAATAGATTTAGATAAATAAAAAGTTGAAAATCTATTTATTAAGTAGCTTTTTATCAGTCTTTAAATTTTATCTTGTGATTATGTTTGTAAATCATATTTTGATTAATAGTTAACACATTCCCTTGTTACCACTAGAAGGAGAACTCCCTCCACCACAAGCATTCATATTATTTGTATTTGGCTGAACATTTTCTTGGTTATAGTAATTTGCAAATTCTGGAGCTCTTGTTTTTAAAGTATTTAAACTATCTATATATTCGAAATTGTCTGGATTAAGTTCAATTGCAGTAGTTAAATGAGATACAGCGGAGTCAAACCAACCTTTATTTAAAAAAACAAAGCATTTAAGATAATTCCATTCAGGAGAATTTTTATCATCAATAATATTTAATTTAGTTTCAGCAATTACAAAATTTTTAGTATCAATTAAATTTCTAATTTCTTTGTAGATATTACCGTTAACAAGCAATTCATAAGAATCATTCGCATCAGACAATATGTTTTTAGCTAGAGCTTCGTTTGGTGTATCTTGATATTTAGTCAAACTGTATTGAGAAACAATGTTTTTATAAGCTTTTTTTATCTCCTCTTCTGATGAATTTTGGTGTATACCTAAAACTTTATATGGATCCAACTTATATTCACCCCTTTTTTAATTTAATTATTAATATTAAAGTATAGTTTATTCTAATCAAAATTGTTGTTTTTGTGATTAATAAAAGAATAAATATAAAAAATAGGCAGTCAAAATATAGACTGCCTATTTTAAATAAATATATAAATAAGTAAATATTAAAAAACTTATTATTTTTAAAAAATCCTGAAACTTAATCTAATTTAATTACATTCTCTAAAGAAACTTTAAAGCTTTCACCATCATTCATTGATATATGTCCTGAACTATAAGGCTTACCACCTAAAGTAATAATTACATTATCAACCTTAAAATTATAACCAATAGTATTAACAATAGCTTTTAAAGTATTAGATTCAGAACCACTACCTAAGTTCATTTCACTTACGAAGTTATCTTTGAAATCCATAGTAAATATATTATTTTCTTTATCTAACTTAGCAGATGTTACACTGATATTTTTAGCAATAGCAGGGGTAACATCAGGTTTTGTTGGGTTTTTCAATGCATTTACAAGTGCATTAGTTACAGCTTTATCAGTTACTTCAATAGTATCATCATAGTAAATAATATTATCATTTACGACATCATAAAAATAAAGTCGTACAGATTTATTTTCTTTTTTTACTACATCAGTATTGTCAGTATCGGTAGATTGTGTATCTTTAGCCTCCTCAAAGTTAGTTTTAATGTTATCATTTTGTTTAATGTTATCATCTTGAGATAAGTCGGCTTCTGTATTAGGTTTTGAAATCTCCTTATTACAGGAAATAAGCATTAGTGAAAATGTAAGAATAGATAAAATTACTAAAAGTTTTTTCTTCATATATAATCGCTCCTTTGTATAATAAATAAGTGTAAAATAGATTTCTACTAGTATAGTATACCATGATTAGAAAAAAGTTTCAAAAAAATAGTCTTATAATGTAGTAAAAGCGCATAATAGAGGATGATAGCTTTATAAAAATAAAATATGGATTTGAAAAAATAGAGTATAGGTGTATAATACATGTATATAATTACTAAAGCAAAAATAAACTAGTTAATATAAATTTTTGTTTTGAAAAGGAGATTTAAAAATGAATTTAAATAGAAATGATGAATGCTGGTGTGGAAGCAAACAAAAATATAAGAAATGTCATATTGATTTTGATAAAAAGGTAAACTCACTACAAATGAAAGGGTTTATTGTACCCTCAAGAGATATGATTAAGAATAAGGAACAAATTGAAGGGATAAAGGCAAGTGCTAAAATAAATAATTCTGCTTTAGATTTAATTGCTGAGAGAATTAAAATTGGTATGAATACAGAAGAAATAAATAAAATAATACATGATTATACAATTTCTCAAGGGGGGATACCAGCACCTCTTAATTTTTCAGGGTTTCCAAAGAGCGTATGTACATCAATTAACGAAGAAATATGTCATGGAATACCAAGTGAGGATATAATACTAAAAGATGGAGATATAATAAATGTAGATGTATCCACAATATTAAATGGATATTTTTCAGATGCGTCAAGAATGTTTATGATAGGTAACGTAAGCGAAGAAGATAAAAGATTAGTTAATGTAGCAAAAGAGTCTTTAGCAAGAGGCGTAGCTGCTGTAAAGCCTTGGGGATTCATAGGAGACATAGGAGCTGCAATTAAGGAATTAACAGATGAAAATGGTTATTCAGTAGTTAGAGATTTTGGTGGACACGGAATAGGACTAGAGTTTCACGAAGATCCATTTGTAAGTCATATTGGAGAAAAAGGAACTGGTATGATTTTAGTTCCAGGAATGGTATTTACAATAGAGCCAATGATAAATGCAGGAGATTATAATTTATTTGTTGACGAAGAAAATGATTGGACAGCAATTACAGAAGATGGCTCTTATTCAGCACAATGGGAACATACCATTCTTGTAACAGAAAACGGTGTTGAAATAATAGCATATTAATCATAATTTAAAAAAATAACATATATAGATAAGCAGGTAGTTTAGTATAGATATAAATACTAAACTACCTGCTTATGTGTTTTAATGGTTAATTAATATTTTTTGAACTTATAAAAATTGGAACAAATGAGCAAGCTAATGAATAAAAGGATAATAAGAAGTAATATTATATGGTAGAAGATTTGTTTTTTTAGTTTCTTAAGTAAAATACAACTAGGTTTTGGAGGGATAATATTGAAAAAAAATTCTATGCAAAGAGAGTTTAAAAAGTTGAAGGGTCAGATAAATCAAATAGAAGAAATAGTATATAATTCTAAACCAGGAGTATTGCTTGAACATGAAGCGACTATAAGAAAAAAGATAAGAGAGCTTCAAGATATGAGTGGAGAAGGTTTTAAGGAATATAATAATTTATGTGAAAGATATGATGATTTGCTTGAATATGTATCCAAGAAAATTCTAAGTGATTATAATAAGAAAAATGATACAAGTTTTGATTATTATAAGGTTGTCCGGGGACAGGATAATAGTTTAATTAATTCAGGTATAATGACAGTTTTAGTTAAACATCATATACCGGATTTAATATCAAAAGAATTTGAAAAGAATTTCCCATCAAATCCAAAAGATGAGTATAGAGAAGCTAGATTTATAAAAAGAAAATTCTATATTCATTTAGGGGATACAAATACAGGTAAAACCTATAATGCAATCGAGAGATTAAAAAAGGCTAAATGTGGAATATACTTATCCCCACTTAGAATATTAGCTCTTGAAAATTATGAAAGAATGAATAATGAAGGGGTAATATGTGACTTACTAACCGGAGAAGAAGAAATAATAACTATTGGGGCAACGCATACATCTTGTACAGTTGAAAAATTGAATATAAAGAAAAATTATGAAATAGCAGTTATAGATGAAATCCAAATGATTGGAGATTCGCAAAGAGGGGATGCTTGGACAAAAGCACTTCTAGGAATTAGATGTAAAGAAATTCACTTATGTGGAGCTTTAAATGCTAAAGAGGTACTAATAAAAATATTGGAAGATTGCGGCGAAGAATATGAGTTAATAGAATATAAGAGGCAAATTCCTCTTGAAATAGATCATAAAAGTTTTTATTTTAAAGATGCACAGCCTGGAGATGCTATAGTAGTGTTTTCTAAAAAAAGAGTTTTAGAAATTGCAGAAAGTTATTCTAAACAAGGAGTAAAGGCAAGTATTATATATGGAGATTTGCCACCAGAAGTTAGAAGAAAACAATATGAGCAATTTGTAAATAAGGAAACAAATATTTTAATAACAACAGATGCTATTGGAATGGGTGTGAATTTACCAATAAAAAGAATTATATTTTTATCTACTAAGAAATTTGATGGATATGAAATACGTGATTTGACATCACAGGAAGTTAAACAAATAGCAGGCAGAGCAGGAAGAAAAGGAATATATGAAATAGGCTATGTTTTAAGTATAGGAGGAGGAGCAGAGTTTCTACAAGATAAATTAGAGGAAAAAGATAAGCCGGTATATTCGGCGGTAATAGGACCTTCAGAAGCTATATTGAAAATAAAAACTCTCCCACTTAATGAAAAATTAGCTATTTGGAGCACGAGAGAAGAGACGTTAAATTATTATAGAAAAATGGATATAACTGAGTATATTATTGTATTAGACAATATAAAGAGATATAAGTTAAAGGAAGAAATTCAATGGAATTTATTGAAGATTCCATTTGATGTATCAGAAGAGGTTATGCTGAATGCTTTCTTAGACTATGTTGAGGAATTATTCTTAATAAATTCTAAGGAAATCACAAAACCTCAATGTTTCAAAGGTAATTTAGATGACTTAGAGATTTATTATCAAAAAGTAAATTTATATTACTCATTTAGTAAGGTGTTTAACCTACCTTTTGATGCAGAGTGGATTTATAACGAAAGAAGGGAAATAAGTAATAATATAAATGAAATTTTATTGAGAATATAATATTTCACTTATTAAAGGCGGCGTAATAGCCTCCTTTAATAATGAGTTAAATTTTAATATAGCCTTATTTTAAATCTAGAATTTTTATAGATTAGAATATAATTCATCAAAAATAATATTAGAAGCTTTTTCATAATTGTAGTTACTTAATGATTGTGCTGATTTTATTAAACTCCAAAGAGCATTTAGAAGTTTAACAACATAAATATAGCTAATAAGTTTATTATAATCTTTAATGTTAAAGCTTCCAAAATAGGCCTTTAATAAATTAACACGTCCATTATAATCTTGTAACCATGCAACAGTTGCTAAATCAAAAAAAACATCGCAAGTAGCTGAGAACTCATAATCTATAATATATAAATTTCTATCATCTATAATTATATTAGAAACATTTAAATCGTTATGACAAAGGCCTACGAATTTATTTATTTCTAGTTCCTTTTCAAGCCGAAATAGTTTTTCTGTTAAAGAATATATATAAGTAGGCAGTGGAAGTTTTAGATTAATACATATTTTTATTCTCGCCCTAATTTCATTAAATGGATTGAAATAAGTTAAAGATGTTGTTAAATGTAATTTTTTTAAGTTGATACATAATTTCCTTAATAAGCGCTCAGAATTAAACTCTATTTCTGTAGGCATTTTTCCATTAATCCATTTATATACCATATTTCCAGTCTCCACATCAAAGTAAATAGGCATATGGCATAAATTTAAATCGCAAGCAGTATGTAAAATAGTTAATTCATTTCTTCTACTAATATTAAATGGAGTTGGATTACATAGACGTATAAAATATAAATTATTATAATAAATTGCTTTGTAATTATTATTACTAAGCCCTCCAATTTGTTCTAGTGAAGATAAAAAATTCATATCCCAATTTAAGGAATACTTTAAAAAATCAATTATTATAGAATTCATAAAATCTCCTTACTTATTGACTTTTGTATTAATTATAAGTATTATAACAAAAAGGTAATAAATATGTAATGGTTGTTTAAATACATTAAAAGGGAAATAGGTTAAAAGCCTATACGGTCCCGCCACCGTGAAAGTTAGTTTTTTCAATTATTTTATTTATAGAAATTAATAAAATAAAAGTCTTAACATAATTTAAGTCGGAATACCTGCCAATACATTAACGCTATTAGGGAGCTTTTAAAATATAGATAGTTCATCAAATGATTGACTTGTTATTTTTTCAGCACCCTCAACTTAACGGTGTATTAAGGGTGTATTGTATTTTAAGTAAGAAAAGTATTCTTATTTATTTTGTTATGCAAGCATCTTATGTTAAGTAAGATGCTTTTTTGACGTTCAAATAGATTTGAAAGAAAATTAAAGTTATGAATATAGATATGCTTAGTAAGGCACTTCAAAAAATAAGTATGTCTGAGATATTTTTATTAGGGGGTATAAGGTGCGATTTGAAAATAAGGATAGTTTAAAAAAATTTATAAATGATATTAAACCTGCAAATAAGAAAGCTTGTAAACTGGCAAAGGAAAGGTTGGATTCGTTGGCAAAACCCCTTGGAAGCCTTGGGAAATTGGAAGAAATATCAATAAAGCTTGCAGGCATTACAGGTAACGTTAAAAATAGTATAAATAAGAAATGTATAATTATAATGTGTTCTGATAATGGTGTTGTAGAGGAGGGGGTAGCCTCAGCACCTCAATATGTAACACTTGCTCAAACTATTAATTTTACAAAAGGATTAACAGGAGTAGCTGTACTTGCTAAAGAAAGTAACTCAGATTTAATAGTAGTTGATATAGGTATTAATAGTGATAAAGAAATACCAAAGGTCTATAATAGAAAAATAAGAAAAGGGACAAGCAATATAGCTAAAGGACCAGCTATGAGTTATGAAGAGTGTGTAAACGCTATAAATATTGGTATTGAAATGGTAGGAAAGGTAAAGGGAAAAAAATATGACATAATAGGTGTAGGAGAGATGGGAATAGGAAATACTACAACAAGTAGTGCTGTACTAATTGCACTTACAAATTGTGTCCTGGAGAAAGCAGTTGGTAAGGGTGGAGGTGTAACAAAAGAAGCCTTCGAGAAAAAAAAGGTAGTAATAAAAACAGCTTTAGAAATAAATAATATAGATATAAAAGACCCAATAGATATTATATCAAAAGTAGGTGGATTCGATATTGCAGCTATGGTAGGAGTGTTTATAGGGGCAGCTTATTATCAAATACCTGTAGTTGTAGATGGGTTTATATCAGCAGTTGCAGCACTAGCAGCAGTTAAGATTAATCCATTAGTAAGAGATTACTTAATAACATCACATTGTTCTAAAGAAATAGGATATAACATTGCGCTCGATGAGTTGAAACTCGATTCTATGGTTAATTTAGACATGAGGCTTGGAGAAGGAAGTGGATGTCCAATAGCTTTTTCTATAGTTCAATATGCTTGTGCAATGATGAATAATATGGCCACTTTTGCAGAAGCTGAAATAGATAATGGCTATTTAGATACAGTAAGAAGTGAAGACGATTATATAGTATAAGTGATCTTCAAAAATAATAAAACAAGAGGAGGTAAAAATTATGGAAATAGGATTAATTCATATATATTGTGGAAATGGAAAAGGAAAAACAACAGCAGCTATGGGACTTGGTATGAGATGTGCAGGAAGAAAAAATAAGGTTCTGTTAACTCAGTTTTTAAAGGATAATAATACTGGAGAGCTTGTTTCAATAGAAAAATTAAATGAATATTTTCATGTAGTAAAAGGTGCTCCAATGAAGGATTGGTTTAATTGTTTAGACAAAGAAGGGCAAGAAGAAGTGATTAAGGAACATAGAGATAGATTTTTATCAATAACTAAGAAAGCTATAGATGAAAATTATGATTTACTTATATTAGATGAAACAATGGCTGCTTTAAACTATGGAGTATTAGAATTAGATACAGTACTAGAATTTTTGAAAAATAAGCCAAAAAATTTAGAAGTTGTTTTAACTGGGAGAAATCCAAATCAAAAGCTAATAGATATAGCTAACTACGTATCAGAAATAAATCCAATCAAACATCCTTTTGAAGAAGGAATTCCTTCAAGAATTGGTATAGAAATGTGATTTGTTTAGTAATTGGTGGAGCTAAAAGCGGTAAATCTATGTATGCTCAGAATCTTTCAAAAGAATTAGAAAATAAAGGCAGCAATTTGTATTATGTGGCAACTATGAGTCCTTATGATGAAGATGATCTAAAAAGAATAGAAAATCATTTAAAAGAAAGAGAAGGATATGGATTTCAAACTATTGAAGTACAAAGAAATATAGATAATATAATTAATAAAATAGAAAAAAATGATACATTATTAATTGATAGCTTAACTTCACTAGTTACAAATGAAATGTTTGTTTTAAATGAGTTTAATGAAAATATACAAAATAATATAATAATGGGTTTAAGAAATATTAGTAAAAATGCTTTAAATCTAGTTATGGTGTCAGATTATATTTCAAGTGACAGTATTACATATGATAGTTATACTGAAAATTTTAGAAAAGAGATAGGACTAGTTAATAGAAACGTAGCAATATTTTGTGATGTAGTTATCGAATGTGTATTTAATAATATAATTATACATAAAGGAAAAGATATATTAGAGAGTTACAGAATATCTAATGCAAATTGAAAGTTTGAGGTGAGTAAAATAGTAAACGGATTATTAATGGCCATAAGTATGTTTACAATAATTCCATTACCAAAGCATGAGTGGAATGATGCTGGAGCTAAACATATATTAAAATTTTATCCGCTAATAGGATTGATAGTAGGCGGATTTTGGTATGGTGTCTGCAAGTTACTAGTAGGTATAGATGCATCAATAATACTTATTTCAGCTCTAACAATGGTAACACCATTTATAATCACTGGAATGTTACATTTAGATGGGTATATGGATGTTTGTGATGCAATGCTATCAAGGCGTGATAAAAAAGAGAAAATAAGAATATTAAAAGACCCAAATACAGGAGCTTTTTCAGTAATAGCTTTAGCAATGTTATTTATAGTTAACTTTGCATCTACATATACAGTTATAGATAATGGATGGAACCTTATAGCATTAGTTTTAATACCCGTTATTTCAAGAAGCTTTATGGGTTTTTTGCTATTAACAAAGGAATCAATGCCAGAAAGCTCTCTTGGTTCATATTTTAAAAAGGGTACAGGGATAATAGATAAAATACTGTTACTTATATTTATATTAATACCATCAATAGTATTAATACTTATATTAGGTATTGAAGCCCTAGGAGTGCCTTTAGCAATGATTGGTATTACAATTATATTTGTTAATAATAGTTGTATGGAACTTGGAGGAATGTCTGGGGATATTGCTGGATTTGGACTTGTTATAGCAGAATCGATTGGTCTTTTAATAGTAGCACTAATGTAGGGGGAAGATTATAGTGATTTTAGTTTTTGGTGGAGCTTATAATGGTAAGCTCGAGTATGCTAAGGCAAAATATAATATAAAAGATGAAGAAATATTTTTTTGCAATGAAAAAGAATTAAATTATTCTAAAAAAATTATTTGCGGATTGCACAAATTCATTTATGAACTAGGCAAATATGGTGAAAATCCTTTAGATATTTTAAAAGAAAATATTAAAGAACTTGAAGATAAAATAATTATTTGTGATGAAATATCTAGCGGCATAGTACCTTTAGAAAAAAGTAATAGAATATGGAGAGAAGATACAGGTAGATGTTTACAGTACTTAACTAAAAATTCATGCACGGTAGTTAGAATATTTTGTGGACTTGAAATGGTTTTAAAAGATGTATAAGTTAGAAGTCTATTTAATAAGACATGGAAAAACAACTTGCAATGAAAAAAGACTTTATTGCGGGGTATCTGATATACATCTAAGTATAGAAGGGAAAAGAGAATTATTAGAATTTAAAGCTTTGAGTGATTCAAATAAATTAGAGAAATTAGATATATCTACAAGTAAATTTAAATATCCAAAATGTGAAAAATATTATACAAGCGGAGCGAAAAGAGCAAATGAAACATTTGAAATATTATATCCCAAAATAGAGTATGAAGTTATAAAGGAGTTCTTTGAATATAACTTCGGTGATTTTGAAATGAAATCCTATGATATGTTAAAGGAAAATCAAACATATATAAATTGGATTATGGATAAGGAAGGAAAAGTCACCGGATTTAATGGTGAAAGTAAATTCGAATATAGAGAACGAATTAGTAAAGCCTTTAAGAACTTTCTAAATCAATGTAGTCTAGAAAATTATAAATCAGTATTACTAGTTTCTCATGGTGGAACAATAGGCACTATATTAGAACTATTTTATAGTAATGAGAAAAGTTTCTATGAGTGGCAGCCAGAATGTGGCTTAGGATATAAGCTAACGGTTTTATGGGATAAGAAAGTTGATACCGTTAAAATAGAAAGTAATATCCAGTTAAAATAATAAAAAAGAAATATAGGGTGGAATAATGATAGAAATAACAATAGGTTTTATATTAGATTTTATAATTGGAGATCCACAAAATCCTTATCATCCAGTAAGGATCATAGGAACATTGTGTAAGTGGTTAGAAAAGATATTCAGAGCAGTATTTAAAAACTCACTTAAACTAGCAGGAGGATTTACTTGGATAATTGCAGTAATAGTGGTTTATGCAGTAAATTTATTACTTATAAAATTAGCCTTTTCATTTAATAATATAATTGGAATAACGCTAAGTGGAATTATAATATATTTTTGTATTTCAACAAAAGCATTAAAAATAGAAGGATTAAAGGTTATTAGCTATATAGTTAAAGATGATATAGGGTCTGCAAGAACTCAATTATCTTATATAGTAGGGAGAGATACAAAATCATTAGATAAAAAATCAATAATAAGAGCAGTTATAGAAACAGTAGCAGAGAATATGTCTGATGGTATAATTGCGCCATTATTTTATATAGGGATTGGTGGTGCGCCACTTGCCATGGCATATAAAGCAGTAAATACAATGGATTCAATGTTTGGATATAAAAATGAAAAGTATAAAGATTTTGGATACTTTCCGGCAAAATTAGATGACTTATTTAATTATATCCCCGCTAGATTAACAGGTATTTTTACAATAATAGTAGCGTTTATATTAAAAATGAATTGGAGAAATAGTTATAAAATTTACAATAGAGATAAAAACAATCATAGCAGTCCAAATAGCGCTCATCCAGAGGCTGCAGTAGCTGGAGCTTTAGGAATTAAGCTAGGCGGATCAAATTATTATTTCGGTAAAATAGTTGAAAAGCCAACTATAGGTGATGATTTAGACGAAATAAAAATAGATCATTTATATAAGACTAATAAAATACTTTATGGAGTTGCTATTTTTGGATACATATTAGCAATAGGTTTAAATTTAATTATATAAAAAAGTTTGCAAAGGTTTTGAGGTGAGATTATATGAGTAAAATAGTTCATGGTGGGAATGTAGAAGAAATATCAAGAAAATACAAAATAAATTCTGAAGAAATAGTTGATTTTTCTGCTAATATTAATCCCAGTGGATTAAATAAAAATGTTAAAAATGCCATGATTAATGCTTTAGATAAAATCGAAAAATATCCAGACATATCTTATTTTAATTTGAAAAAATCTATAAGCGACTATGAAAATATAGATATAAAGAACTTAGTACTTGGAAATGGAGCAGCAGAGGTGATTTTCAATATAATTAGGGGGTTAAAACCTAGAAAAGTATTGCTTCCAGCACCGACCTTTTCAGAATATGAAGAAGCTGTATTAAGTATAGACGGAAGTATAGAGTATTATCATTTGAAGGAAGAAGATAATTTTAAATTAAATAATGAATTAATAAACTCTTTAAATGAAAGCATAGATATGATATTTATATGTAATCCAAATAATCCAACAGGGGTTTTAACTAAAAATACTTTTATTGAAAAATTAGCAAAAAGGGGATTAGAAACAAAAACAACTATAGTTATAGATGAATCTTTTTTAGATTTTTTAAACTCAGAAGAAGAGTATACATCTAAAGACTTATTACAAAAATATGAAAATATTATAATTATAAAATCATTAACTAAATTTTTTGCAATGCCAGGAATAAGAATTGGTTATGGAATTTCTAAAAATGAAGAGTTTATTACTCTAATAAAGAAAGTTACAGTTCCTTGGACTGTAAATGTAGTTGCATCCGAAGGGACTATACAAGCTCTTAAAGAAGAAGATTATATAAGACACAGTATTGAGTACGTAGAAAAGGAAAAAAACTATTTATATAATAATTTAAAACAAATAAAAAACATTAAAGTGTTTAAACCATCAGTTAATTTTATTATGTTTAAAATTTTAAATAACTTAGATTTAAAGGAAGAGATGATGAAACACAGTATACTAATTAGAAGTTGTAGTAATTATGAAGGTTTGAATAGTAGCTTTTATAGAATAGCAGTAAGAACTAGAGAGGAAAACGAAAAAATTATTACTGCATTAAATTATAGTTTAGTAATATAATTTAATAAAGTTAAGAGAGCCCTAGATATATATACTAAGGAGGAATAATTAATGAAAAAGAAAGGTAAAATTTTATCACTAGTATTTGCAATGACTTTTACAACAATGTTATTTGCAGGTTGCACAGAGAAGATAATAACAAGGACAGATAGAGAGGGAACAGAGTTTACTGCACCTAAAGAGGTTAAGACTATAATATCAACAGCACCATCAAATACCGAGGTGTTAGTAGCACTTGGACTAGCAGATAAGTTAGTTGCAATCGATAAATATTCAGCAGATGTTGAAGGTGTTAATACAGATTTACCTCAAATTGAGTTTAGAAATCCAGATGCAGAAACATTAATATCTTTAGATCCTAATATTATAATAGCTTCAGGACACAACAAAGTTGGAGATAATGATCCATTTAAATTAATAAAAGAAGCTGGGATTCCAGTAGCATACATTCCAAGTAGCTACAGCATAGATGGAATATATGAAGATATAGAATTTATGGCAAGTATTACTGGAACAGAAAAAAAAGGAAAAGAAATAATTGAAGACATGAAAAAAGAAGTCGCTGAAATAAAAGCAATTGGAGATAAAATTACAGATAAGAAAAAGGTTTATTTTGAAATAGGAGCTGGTTCAAAATTAAGTAGTTTTGGTAGCGAAACTTTCTTAAATGAAATGATAGAAATAATTGGAGCAGAAAATATATTTAAAAATGAAAAATCTTGGATTTCTCCAAGCGCTGAATCAATAATAGATGCAAATCCGGATGTTATATTAGTAAATACACCTGGAAAAAATACAGCAGGAAAAACAGCTGTTGAAGATGTGAATAGCCGTGATGGATGGAATAGTATAAATGCAATAAAAGAAGAAAAAATATTTACTCTTGATAAAAATTCTTCATCAAGATCATCACAAAATATAATTAAAGCATTAAAGGAAATGGCTAGATATGTTTATCCAGAAGTATATGGAAACAAATAAAAATAAAAGGTTAATGATATTATCCATTCCTTTAGTATTTTTAATAATATGTATTGGAACTTCATCTGGGAGTTCCGATATTAGCATATTGGATAGTATTTCAGTAATAGGACATAAAATATTGGGAATTACATTAAGATCTGAAATAGATAGTAAAGATGTAGCTATTATATGGAACTTACGCCTTCCAAGGGTTCTTTTAGCATTTATAGTAGGGGGAGCCTTATCTGCTAGTGGAGCGGTTGTTCAATCGGTATTAAAAAATCCATTAGCATCACCATATACATTAGGTATATCATCTGGTGCTTCACTTGGTGTTGGTATTGTAATAGTAACAGGAGTTTCAATTCCATTGATTGGAAACTTAACGTTGCCACTTATAGGATTTATATGTAGTTTATTAACAGTTATATTAATATTAAAATTTGCTTCAAAGGTAGATAAAAGTCTTTCTAACAATACAATAATATTAGCAGGTCTTGTATTTTCATTGTTCTTTAATGCAATACTTACAACTATTACAGCATTATTTACAGATAAAATTGAAAGTATTACTATGTGGCAAATGGGTTCGTTTTCAATGAGAGGATGGTCATATTTAAAAGCAGGACTTCCATTTTTTATTGTAGGAGTTGTTGGGGTTATGATATATTCTAAAGAAATGGATGTATTAACATTTGGAGAAGAAGCAGCAAAATCAATAGGCGTGGATACAAAAAAAGTAAAAAAACGACTTTTTTTATTTACGGCCATTTTAACAGGAAGTGCTGTAGCGATAAGTGGTACAATTGGATTCATAGATTTAATTGCACCTCATATGGTAAGAAAAATATTTGGATCAAAACACTCATATGTAGTTCCAATGTCTATTGTTTTAGGTGGATCATTAATGATTATTACAGATTTGGTAGCAAGAACTATTATTATTCCCTCTGAACTGCCGGTAGGCGCAGTAACAGCGTTAATAGGTGCTCCATTCTTTGCATATCTTTATTTTAAAAAGTCAAAGTAGGTGATTTTAAATTGTTGGAAGTAAATAACGTAAGTTGTGGATATGATGGATTAAATGTAGTTAAAAATGTAAGCTTTAAAGTAAATAGAGGGGAAAATATTTGTATAGTCGGTCCTAATGGATGTGGTAAAAGTACTCTTTTAAAGTCAATAGCAAATTTAATTAACTATAAAGGAAATATATTGTTAGATTCAAAAGAAATAGGTGGCTTAAATAGAAAAGAGTTAGCTACTAAAATAGCACTTATGACACAATCAAGTCATATTCATTTTCCATATACAGTTTATGAAACAGTAGCTCTTGGAAGATATGCTCATTTAAAAGGAGTGTTTGCAACTCTTTCAGAAAATGATAATAATATTATAGTTAAGTGTATAGAAAATGTTGCTTTATTAGATTTGAAAAATAAATTAATAAATGAATTATCTGGAGGTCAGCTTCAGAGAGTATTTTTAGCAAGAGCTTTTGCTCAAGACCCAGAGGTTATTTTACTAGATGAACCAACAAATCATTTAGATTTAAGATGTCAAATAGATATTTTAGAGTATTTAAATAAATGGACAAAAGAAAATAATAGGATTGTAGTAGCAGTATTACATGATTTAAATCTAGTTCAAAGTTTTGGAGAATCAGTATTAATGTTAAACAATGGTGAAGTAGTTGCAAAAGGAATACCGAAACATGTTTTGGAAGAAGAAAAACTAAAAAATGTCTATGGTATTAATATTAAAACATTTATGTTAAATGTTTTAAGAAAATGGGAACAATAAAAAATTCTAATTAATTTAATATTCATAAAAATATGAATATAGTATATTGAAATTACGGAGGAGATAGAAAATGAGTAAAAAATTTATAATGTCATATAGTTGTGGTAAAGATAGCACACTTGCATTGAATAGAATGATAGAAAATGGACATACACCAGTAGCGTTATTAATAACGGTAGATAAAAATTTATGTAGATCATGGTTTCATGGAGTACCAGAAAATTTATTGCATAATGTATCAGAATCATTAAATATTCCACTTTTATTAGTGAAATGTGAAGGTGCTGAATATGCAGATGCATTTAAGAATACTTTATTACTAGCGAAAAATGAACTTGGAGTTGAGGCTTGTGTATTTGGGGATATTGATTTAGAAGCTCATAGAACTTGGTGCACAGATAGATGTAATGAAGTTGAAATTGAAGCTATATTCCCACTTTGGAATGAAGATCGCGAAGGGTTAACTCATGAATTTATAGATAGAGGATTTAAAACTGTACTTAAAAATGTAAAATTAGAATTTCTTAAAGAAGAATTTTTAGGAAAAATACTAACTAAGGAAGTAGTTAGTGATATAAAAGCAACTGGGGCAGATCCTTGCGGAGAAAACGGTGAATATCATACATTTGTATATGATGGACCACTATTTAAGTTTCCTATAAAATTTAAAACACAAGGAAATATAACTAATGGAACCCATGGTTTCTTAGATATAGTTGATGAAGACAATGGCAAATAAAGTAATGCTGCTTGGAACAGCATCTTCAGTTGGTAAAAGTACAGTAGCTACAGCTTTTTGTAGATATTTTAAAAATAAAGGGTTAAAGGTTGCCCCTTTTAAAGCTCTTAATATTTCTTTAAACTCATTTGTTACAATAGATGGTTTAGAAATGGGGAGAGCACAGGTGGTTCAAGCAGAAGCTTGTGAAATAGTTCCAACCGCATTTATGAACCCAATACTTTTAAAACCTAGTGGAAACTTAAAAACACAGGTTATACTTAATGGAAAAGTTCATTGTACTATGGATGCATATAAGTATAAAGAGTTAAATAAAGAATTAAGAATAGTTGCAAAAAATACTTTTTATAATTTAGAAAAAGATTATGAACTGATGGTTTTAGAAGGCTCTGGTAGCTGCGCTGAAATAAACTTGAAAGAAAGTGATATAGCAAATATGTCTATGGCTAAGATTTCAGATTCACCAGTGATTTTAGTAGCAGATATAGATAGAGGAGGCGTATTTGCTTCTGTTGTAGGGACAATAATGCTTTTAGATGAAGAAGAAAAAAATAGAGTTAAAGGTGTTATTATTAATAAGTTTAGAGGGAACATGGAGTACTTTAAACCTGCAATGAAACAATTAGAAGAAATAATTAAGATTCCAGTATTAGGAGCACTGCCCTATGCAGAATTTGATATAGAAGATGAGGATAGTGTTACAGACAGAATAAAAAATAAAGAAGCAAAAGGATTAGATATAGTAGTAATTAAGCTTCCTCATATGTCTAATTTTACAGATTTTAATTCATTAGAAAGATTAGAAGGAGTTCAAGTTAGATATGTTAAAGAGGTAAATGAAATTAAAAAGCCTCATGTTATAATAATTCCTGGAACTAAAAACACCATAGAAGATCTAAAAGCAATTAAATTAAATGGAATATTTGAAAAGATAAATAGTCTTAAAAAAGAAGGCATATTTATATTTGGAATATGTGGTGGATATCAAATGCTTGGAAAACTTATTGAAGATTTAGATGGTGTAGAGGGTGAAAAAACTAGTGAAGAAGGGTTTGGACTACTAGATATAAAAACTATATTTAATAAGGAAAAATTAACAAGACAGATTAAAGGGGTAGTTACAGTAAATAGTAATATTATTAAAAGTTGTAATGGCATAACTGTTAGTGGTTATGAAATACATAATGGAAAAACAATTAAAAGTAAAGATTCTAAAGTTTTTATAAATGATATAAATGGTGAAGTAGTAGGAGTATGTAGCACAGATGGAAAGATACTTGGAACTTATCTTCATGGGATATTTGATGAGGGTAACTTTGCTAAAGAATTAATTAATAATATAAAAGAATATAATGGTATAAAATTATATAATGAAGAAAATCTAGATTATGAAAAATATAAATTAGAACAATACGATAAGTTAGCAGCATTACTAGAAGAGAATATTGATATGGAAAAAGTAGAAGAAATAATATTTTAAATAAGTAAAGCACTAAAAAAAATGATAGACCAGCAAATTACTCTGTTATTTTTTAAAAAGTGCATAAGTATTGTAATATGTTATATTTTTATACTATTAAATAATAAATTTAACATAGAATTAACCTATTTAGTTGTAGAAAAATGATAAAATAATAAATGATATTATTTTATATTTAAATTACTTAAGATAGGAGAGATTTAAAATGATTAATTTTGAAACTATAATAGGGCTTATAGGGGGACTTGGATTATTCCTATACGGAATGAAACTAATGGGTGATGGATTAGAAAATGCAGCGGGAGATAAACTTAAAGGAATACTTGAAAAATTAACAAGTAATCGATTTATAGGAGTTATTGTTGGAGCGTTAGTTACTTGCGTAATACAAAGTTCATCTGCTACTACAGTTATGGTAGTTAGTTTCGTTAATGCAGGGTTAATGTCATTAATGCAAGCAGCAGGCGTTATTATGGGAGCTAATATTGGGACAACAATTACAGCCCAGATGGTATCATTTAAATTAGATGCAATAGCACCATTAGTAATTGGCGTAGCTGCAGTAGTAGTAGTTACTGCAAAAAAGAAAAAAACAAGAGATATGGCAAATATAGCTTTAGGGTTTGGTATATTATTTATGGGAATGGGGCTAATGTCAAGTTCAATGAAGCCTCTTGCCGACGCACAATGGTTCAAAGACTTTGTATTAGTTGTTGGTGAAAATAGATTTTTAGGCGTATTAGCAGGACTTGCTATGACTGCGGTTGTACAAAGTTCTTCTGCAACAACAGGTATATTAGTAGCTTTAGCAACAACAGGAGCAATTAATATGAATATTGCATTACCAATTATTTTTGGTTGTAATATAGGAACTTGCGCAACAGCATTGTTAGCGTCAATAGGAACAAATAAAACAGCAAAAAAAGCAGCGTTAATACATTTATTCTTTAATATTGGAGGAACTTTAATTTTCCTACCATTTATGGATCCGTTAATAAGACTAGTTGAAAGTACAGATTCTAATGTTGCAAGACAAGTTGCAAACGCACATACTATATTTAATATTACAGTAACTGTAATAATGTTTCCACTTGCAGGATATTTAGTTAAATTAGCAAACAAAATATTACCAGGTGAGGATGAAATAGAAAAAGAAGGCGCAATATATTTAGATAAAAAATCATTAAATATACCAATAGTAGCTTGTGATCAAGTTGCAAAAGAAACTGTAAGAATGGCAAATAAATCAAAAGAAAACTTAAAGCTTGCTATGAAGGCTTTTATGGAAAATAATGAAGCAGCTATTACAAAAGTTTATCATAATGAAAAGATAATAAATGCGCTAGAAAAAGATATAACAGACTATTTAATAGAACTTTCACAGCTTGAACTACCAGAAGCTGAAATAAAGACATTTGCTTCAACTTATCATGTAATCAATGATGTTGAGAGAATTGGAGATCATGCTAAAAATATTGCAGACTTAGCGGTAGAGAAAATAAATGGTAGAATTGATATCGGGGTAGAAGCAACTAATGAGTTAACTATAATGTATAATAAAACATTAGAGGCTTTAGATTATGCAATTAATATGTATGAGAAAAGAGAAATTGGAAATAAAAATAACATTGAAAAAAATGAGGAAGAAATAGATAAATTAGAAAAATCATTAAGAGGAAACAATATAGATAGATTAAATAATAAAGTATGTTCACCTAATTCTGGTATTATCTTTTTAGACATAATAAGTAATTTAGAAAGAATCGGAGATCATGCTAATAATATAGGAAAACTTTAATAAAAAAAGTTAAGTTGACAAAAACATCTATAAGTATATAATTAAATTAATAGAATAACTAATAGCTAGGGGTGCATTTTATGCTGAGAGATACTAGTATCGACCCTCGTACCTGATCTGGATAATGCCAGCGTAGGAAAGCTTTTTAAATATATCAATAAAGTATATTTATTAAATTTAACTATTTAAGCTACATCCAAATTTTGGATGTAGCTTTTTTGTATGTTAAATTGAATATAGTTTGAATCAAAGGAGGAGGAATGAAAATTGAGAAATTATAAAATACCCACATTAACAATAGCAGGATCAGATTCATCAGGGGGAGCAGGTGTACAAGCAGATTTAAAAACATTTAGTGCAATAGGAACTTATGGAATGAGCGTTATTACTGCAGTGACTGCACAAAGCACTCAAGGAGTATTCTTAGTTGAAGAGCTAAGTGAGGAAATAATTAAGAGACAAATAGAGGTAGTTTTTGATGATATTGAGCCTAAGGCAGTAAAAATAGGTATGGTATCAAGCCCTGAAATAATTAAGATAATAGTGGATACATTAAAAAAGTATAATCCACAATATTTAGTTGTAGATCCAGTTATGATTTCAAAAGGTGGATATTCATTATTAAAGCCTGAGGCAAAGAAGAATTTAATAGAATACTTAATTCCCATGGCATATGTAATAACTCCAAATACATTAGAAGCAGAAGAAATAACCGGAATAAAAATAAATAATTTAGATGATATGAAAGAAGCGGGATATAAAATATTAGAACTTGGACCTAAATATGTACTTATGAAAGGCGGGCACTTAGATGGTGATGCAGTAGATGTACTTATAGGACTGGATAAGTTTGAAGTGTACAGGGAAGAAAGATTAAATATAAAAAATACTCATGGAACAGGGTGCACCTTGTCATCAGCAATAACTTCATATTTGGCACTAGGAAAGAGTATTGATGAATCGGTAAAATTAAGTAAAGAATATATAACAGAAGCAATAAGAAATAGTTTTGATATAGGCAAGGGAATAGGGCCTGTACATCATTTTTATAAATTTTAGGAGGTGTAATTGTGTATAAATTAATAAACAAAGTAAAAGAAGTAAATCCTTTGGTACTTCATTATACAAATGAAGTTACTATTAATGATTGTGCTAATGCAACTTTAGCATTAGGTGGAAGTCCATTAATGAGCTATTCCTATGAAGAGGTAGAAGAAATAGTCAGTATTGCAAGTTCAGTAATTATAAATATAGGAACAATGAACTCTTCAAGATTGAATCTATTTATTGAAGCCGGAAAAGCTGCAAATAAATATAATAAACCAGTTATATTAGATCCCGTAGGCGTATTTGCAACAAAAACTAGATCTAATTTTATAAATGAATTATTAAATAAAGTTAAATTTGATGTTATAAAAGGAAATGTTGCGGAAATTAAATATATTGGAGGATTAGATTTTAAAGGAAAAGGGGTAGATTCTTTTGATGATGACGAGGATATATCTGAAATAATAAAGAAAATAGCAAAGAAGTTAGAGTGTATAGTAGTTGCAACTGGGAAAGTTGATACTATAACTGATGGAGAAAAAATAATAAAAATAAATAATGGAACATGTAAGCTTAAAAGTGTTACAGGGACAGGCTGCATGACTGGAAGCTTAATAGGGTGTTATATAGGTGCATGCGAAGATAAACTTAATGCAGTGGCCATGGGAGTGCTTACAATGGGATTAAGTGGGGAACTTGCAGATAGGGATAATATCGCAATTGGAACATTTAAAGTTAATTTAATGGATACTGTATTTAATATGAGTGAAGAAAAATTATTTGAATATGGAAAGGTAGAATTTATATGAAGTTTACAGATTATTTGTTTAAAGAAGTAAAAGAAATATGGGATAATTATTTAACGCATCCATTTGTAAAAGAGATGGGAGAAGGTACTTTAGATAAGGATAAATTCAAAAATTATCTTATACAAGATTATTTATATCTTAAAGAGTATTCAAAAATATTTTGTATAGGAATAGTTAAGGCTACAACAATGAAAGATATGAGATTTTTCTATAATTCTATAAAAGGTACCATGGATGATGAAACCACAGTTCATATAAAATATTTAGAAGGATTTGGTATGTCAGAAGGGGAAGTTGAAAACTGTGAGTGTAAATTAGTTACTTCAAGTTATACAAGCTATATGCAATCATTAGCATTAACAGGGGAATTAAAAGAAATAGTAGCTACTATAATGCCTTGTACTTGGAGCTACAGCTATATAGGAAAATATTTATTTAAAACATATGGAGAAAATTTAGAAAATAATTTTTATAAACCTTGGATAGAATCATATGCATCACAAGGATATACTGATTTTACAATTCTTTGGATAGATTATATTAATGAACTTTGTAAAGATTTAACAGAAGAGGAAAAGGAAAAATTAAAAAAGATATTTATAAACTCAAGTATTCATGAAATGAAATTTTGGGATATGGCTTATGAAAATATTAAGTAAAAGGATGTGATATTATGGTTAATGCTATTATTATATTAGTTAGTTTAATATTATTAAGTTTTTACTTAATTGATATAAAAAATAATAGAATAGATACAAAAAAAATTGTTATGGTAGGGATGACATGTGCAATATCATATATTTTATATATGATACCATTTATAAAATACCCACAAGGTGGAGGAATAACTCTACTTTCCATGATGCCAGTAATGATACTTTCTATATTATGTGGAAGACAATCTGGGCTAACAGCTGGATTAATATTTGGATTACTTAAGGTATTTGATGGAGCAATGATATTAAATCCAGCTCAATTCTTATTAGATTTTATATTTGCAACTATGGCACTAGGTCTTGCAGGAACCTTTGGAAATAATAAAAAGTATAAAGTAGTATATGGATGCATATTAGCAATTGTTGTATCCGTTTCTATAAGTGTACTTTCTGGAGTAGTTTACTTTGGGCAATTTGCCCCTCCAGGAATGAATCTGTTAGTATATTCATTATTATATAATGTAAGTAGTGCAGGAGTTGAAGGTTTAGTAGTTACAATTGTAATAGGTATATTACCACTAAATAGGCTAAATAGGGCAGTTAATAAAAAAGATCTGTATTATTAGAGGAGAGAAACTTTATGAAAGAAAAATTGAAATTATATTTAGTTACAGACTCAAAAATATTAAAGGGTAGAGATTTTTATAAGTGTATAGAAGATTCTTTAAGAGGTGGAGTGACAACAGTACAATTAAGAGAAAAAGAATCATCAGGAAAAGAATTTTTAGATAAAGCTTATAAATTAAGAGAATTAACTAAAAAATATAATGTTATGTTTATAATAAATGATAGAGTTGATATAGCGATTTTAGTAGAGGCTGATGGAGTACATGTAGGACAAAGTGATATTTCTCCATTAGAAGTTAGAAGGCTAATAGGCTCAGATAAAATAGTTGGTGTGTCTGCAAGAACATTAGAGGAAGCTATAGAAGCTAAGAAAAATGGAGCAGATTATTTAGGTGTAGGAGCGATGTTTGAAACAAACACTAAATTAGATGCAAAGGCTGTTAGTATAGATACTTTAAAATACATAAATGAAAATATAGATTTACCGATAGTTGCAATTGGAGGGTTAACTTTAGAAAATATAAAAAAAATTGAAGAATGTAATATAGATGGTTATGCAATTATATCTGCAATTTTAGGTGCTAAAGACATATATTTAGAAACCAAGAAATGGATAAAATAGCGAAGTGGATAATTTAAGTTAAAAGTAAAAATATATATTATAATAAGTATCTAAAAGATAAAAAGGATGTCTTATAATGATTGTAATCATTATAAGACATCTCATTTTAGTGCTATTTAACTAATTCGTCATCTTTCCAGACTCCAACAACTTTTTCACCATCGTGATAAGTCATTATTCCATCACCAATTCTGTTATCATCATTCCATAAACCTATGAAAATATCTCCATTTCCATAAACATAGATACCATTACCAGTTTTGGCACCTTTTAACCAGTTACCAACATACTTTTCACCATCTGGCCAAGTGTATATCCCATATCCAGTTATATCATCATTAACCCAAGCTCCTTGATAAACTTCACCATTTGACCATTCTAAAGTTCCTTCGCCATGGAATTTATTTTGTTTCCAATTTCCAACGTATCTTGAACCATTAGTAAAGGTAAATATTCCAAATCCATCTCTTTTACCATTTACGCCTTCGCCTTCATATATACCGTTAGTTACATGCTGCTCAGTTGCCTCTGCTTTATTAACGGCTATGTTTAAAGCAGAATCCTTAATATTAGTTAATTTAAATTTTTTCATTATTTTAGTTCCTTTCATCAATTACATGAATTTATGTAACATTAGTTTTATTATTTATAGCATATACTATTATAAAAATAATATGCAAATAGACTATTAATAATATATTAACATATTTTTAGGCTAATGGTAATATATTATGTCAATTAACAATAAATATCATTATATAAGGTTTAGTAATAAATCGTAAATAAAGTAATAATGGTATAGATTGAATTATATTATATTACAGAATGTTAATAAAAGGCGGGGTTACATATTGAATAAAATATAAAAAAAGGACTATGAAATAATTCGCAAAAATTGTTTCATAGTCCTTTTTATGTGTTCTATATAATTAGAACAAGCATATTGTTTATATTATTAATTATTTACCTGTTACTAATGTTAAAAGATATTTAAAATATTCAAGGTTTATACCCTCATTTTTACAATAAATTTTAAAATCCGAATTTAGTCTATCTTCTCTATATTTAGTATCAGCATATAAGTCGTATTGTTCGAAATTTGACATGTCGAAGCCCTCCTTTTATCATATTTTCCTCTCTTTTTGAACTTAGCATAAATGTGTTTGCATTGTCTTTCATAATATAGTCTCCTTTCATAATTAGCATATTTTAATATGCATTATTTTTTTATATAAAAAAGCCATGGATAGTCCATGGCTTTAATATCATTATTAAAAATAAATATAAAAAATCCATGAGTAATAATAACTCACGGAAAATTAAACTATTTTATTTTTTTTAGTTTAAAGTAGTACAGTCTTTACTATACTGGACGTAGAGTTACCAATGATTATATTAAATTTTGAATTAATATAGATGTTTTTAGTAAATTTATAATAATTTATCATTAAACCCTACCTCCTTTTAAATACTTATTAGGTAAATAATAACATTGATTAGAGCTGTTGTAAATACTTTTTAGAAAAATAATTATAAAGTTAAGAAATATTGAGTAAATGCAAGAGAATAATAGGTATAATAATATAATTGATATTAAATGCTTAAAATGCAATTAACAATTCGCTCAACATAGGTGTATTATACTATTAAGACAGTGAAACTGATGAAGATGAGGTGTATAAGTATGGAATTCGAATTAAATTCAAAGGAACCTATATATATACAAATAAAAAGGTTTATGAAAATGAGGATTGTTTCAGGTGAATTAAAAGAGGGGGAGAGATTGTTGTCTGTAAGAGATTATGCAAGTGAGCTTAAGGTTAATCCAAATACTATTTTAAGAGTTTATGCAGAACTTGAAAATGAGGGTCTAATTAATACGCAAAGAGGAATAGGTAAGTTCGTAACTGAAGATGTAGAAAATATAAAAGTACTAAGAAAGCAAGCGTCAACAGATCTACTTAAAGACTTTATTTTAAAAAGCAAGGTTCTTGGATTTTCTAAGGAAGAAATAGTAGAACTAATTACAGAGATGTATGAGGAGGTATAAAATATGGGTAAGGTTTTAGAAATTAATAACCTAGTAAAAAGATTAGGAGGAAAAAGTGTATTAAATGATATAACATTAAGCTTAGAGCGTGGAAAAGTTCTTGGCATTTTAGGTCCAAATGGTCAAGGGAAAACAACTTTATTAAACTTAATTGCAGGTCTATACAAACCAACCATGGGAGAAATAAAAGTAGATGGAATTTTAGTTGGATATGAAACTAAGAAAATAGTGTCATATCTTCAAGAAAAGGATTATTTATATAAGTGGATGACTGTAGAGGATGCAGCTTGTTTTTATAAAGACTTTTTTAATGATTTTGATGAAGTTAAACTAAGTGAATTACTTAAATTTATGAAATTAGATAAAAAATCAAAGATAAAAACCTTATCTAAAGGAATGTTAGAAAAATTAGGACTTAGTCTAACTTTAAGTAGGAAGAGTAAATTATATATATTAGATGAACCAATATCAGGAGTAGATACAATAAGTAGAGATAAAATAGTTGATACAATTATAAATAATTTAGATGAAGATACATCAATGATAATAACAACCCATTATGTAGGAGAACTTGAGAAACTTTTTGATGAAGTAATATTTATAGGTGAAGGATCCATAATTGAAAAAGGTGATGCTGAGGATCTTCGGGAAAAATATGGAGCATCCATAGACGAAATATATAGAAAGGTATTTGCAGAATAGGTGATGTGTATGAAAAATATATTAAATATAATCAAGTATAGTTTTAAATCTTTAAGAATTTTATATTTTATAGAATTCTTAATATTATTAGTAGGATTAGTTAGTGGTAAGTTTTTATCACAATTTACTGGAGGATGGGATGTACTAGCAATAGTATCTACAATTGCTACAATGAATTTTATATCTTATATAATTTTATTTTCAAAACAAATTTCTAAAGATTATGGATATTTATTATTTTTAACGCCAATTAAAGGTATTGAATTTATAATAGGGAACCTATTAGGATTAGTATCTGCAAATTTAATAGTTATAATAATAGCATTAATAGTGAATTTAATAAATATTGGGGAAATAAACAGCGGTATATTACAAACAAGTGTTACGGTGATTATGGGTCTTATAACAGCATACTTAATAATTACTGCACTAATAGGAATATTTTCATCATATATTAGAAATACATTCCTATCAATAATTGCAATTATTATTATTTTTAGTATTGGAAGTTTAATATATGACTTTATAACTTCAATTATATTAAGTATTATGCCATATGTTTATATAACTATAGGAAATAGTTATATAATAGAAATAGATGTAATATCATCGATTATAGGTATTCTAACAGTACTAGCACTTCAAATTATCGCTGGAAAGTATATTGATAAAAAAATAGACATATTATAAATTAAATAGGGGTGTTAAAAATGAAAATTAAATTAACAATAATGGCAGTTATAATAGGTGTTTTAGCATTAGCTTTAACATCGTGTAATATAAAATTTGGAGTAGAATCAAGAAATGAAAATAATAATGAAGAAGTGGTAAATCAATCTATTTCAATTGACAGTATAGAAAATATAGATATTTCTATAGGTGCAGCAAATATAACTATTAATGAAATAGACGGTAATGATGTAAAGGTAGATTTTCTAGGACAAAGTAATTTAGCGGAGAAAACTATAGTTGAAAAAAGAGGAAATACTATAGTAATTGAAGAAAAGAAATATAAGTCAGGTTGGATTAATGGGAAAAATACATTTAAAGATAGAAAAGTCACAATAGGTATTCCAAGCAGTTATATAGATAAGCTATCTTTAGAATATGGAGCTGGAAACGTTACAGTTAAAGGAATAAATGTAAGTGAATTAGATGTTGAAGGTGGAGCTGGTAATTTAGATATGAAAAACATAGTCTTTTCATCATTAGATTTAGAACAAGGAGTTGGAAATACAGATATAGATTTAAAAGAAAAATGTGGTAATATTAAAATAAGCGGAGGTGTAGGTAATCTTACTCTTAGAATGTCAGAAGTAGGCGGAGATCTAGCTTATGAGGGTGGAGTTGGAGAAACTGATATATATATACCTGACAAATCACCTGTAAGAATAAAAACATCATCAGGTTTAGGTAATGCAAATATTAATGCAAGTACATCCGGAGAAAACACCTATGAATTTAATTTAAGTATTGGAATAGGTAGCTTATCGTTAAATTAAAAAAAAGGAGGACTTTAATATGAAATCAGAAAAGCAAAAAATGTTAGATGGGGAACTTTACTCATCATGTGGAGATGAATTATTAAAAGAACGTCAACATGCAAAAGAGGTATTGTTTGACTTTAATAATCTTAGACCTAGTGAGGTAGAAAAAAGATATGAAATATTAAAAGGTTTATTCGGGAAGACTGGTGAAAAATTCTTTATTGAGTCACCTTTTCAATGCGCTTATGGATATAATATCTTTTGGGGAGCAAATTCCTATGCTAATTACAATTTGACTATATTAGATTGTTGTGTTGTTACAATTGGAGATAATGTAATGATGGGGCCTAATGTAAATATATTTGGAGCAGGACACCCTGTACATCCAACACTTAGAAGTATGGACCTAGAGTATGGATTTCCTATAACGATAGAGGATAACGTGTGGATAGGGGGAGGTACTACTATAAATGCAAATATAACTATTGGAGAAAATACAGTAATAGGATCTGGAAGTGTAGTAACTAAGGATATACCAGCTAATGTTATTGCTGTAGGCAACCCATGCAAAGTAATTAGAAAAATAACTGAAGAAGATAAAATTAGGTATTTTAAAGATAGATATATATAGATAATAAATACTATTAAAGTATTTACAAGAATTAATTACAAAGGTATAATTAGAATGTATTTAGGAAAAAATATAAATAAATATTAAGCATTGAAAGAGAAAAGTATATAAGTAGTTATTTTTAAGAGATCTAGGGAAGGTGAAAGCCTAGAAAATAACATTATAGAAAGAAACTCTGGAGCTATATGCCGGAAATTACATTTAGTAGAGTAGGTTTATGGGGTTCTTCCCTTAAAGAGAAATAAGTGAATTAAACTTTTGTTTAATTAATTTAGGTGGTAACGCGGAAGTAATCTTTCGTCCTAAGGTTTTTTAGGACGAAGGGTTTTTTTATATTTCAAGCATTTTTAATTGATAAAACTCTATAATATGGATTGTTATTTATTTGAAGATGACTTACAAAAAGGATAGGTGGAAAAATGAGTTTAGAAAAATTATCAGAAATGTTATTTAAAGGTGTTGATAAAACACCAGAATACTTTATAGCAAAGTATCCAAAAAGAGAATTAAAAGAAGGTGCTGTAGTTACAAGGTATGCACCAAGTCCAACTGGTTTCCAACATATTGGCGGAGTATTTGCTGCCTTAATAAATGAAAGGCTTGCAAGTCAAACAAAGGGTATCTTCTACTTAAGAATAGAAGATACTGATCAAAAAAGAGAGGTTGCAGGTGCAATACAAGATACAATAGATACAATGCATAATTTTGGAATGAACTTTAATGAAGGAACTACTGGAGATAACACAGAGAAAGGATCATATGGACCTTATAGACAAAGTCAAAGATCAGAAATTTATAAAACTTTTGCAAAAGACTTAGTTAAAAAAGGATTAGCTTACCCATGTTTCTGTACACCAGAAGAGTTAACAGAACTTAGAGAAAAACAAATAGCAGAAAAAATAACAACAGGATATTATGGAGAATATGCTAAATTTAGAAATTTATCTCCAGAAGAAGCTATTGAAAAAATAAATAATGGTGAAAAATACATAATAAGAATAAAGTCACCAGGAAATTTTGAAAATAGAGTAGAATTCCATGATTTAATAAAAGGAGACATTAGTTTCCCAGAAAGTAATCAAGATATAGTTATAATAAAGGGTGATGGGCTTCCGACATATCACTTTGCACATGTAATTGATGATGCTTTAATGAGAACGACCCATGTTATAAGAGGAGAAGAGTGGTTATCTTCACTTCCAATACATGTTCAATTATTTGAAATACTAGGATTAGACAAACCAGAATATGCTCATATCCCAACAATAATGAAAAATGATAATGGGTCAAAAAGAAAACTTTCAAAGAGAAAAGATGCAGAAGCTGCTGTTTCTTATTATAAGGAAGTTGGACACCCTATGGTATCTGTTATAGAGTATTTATTAAATATTATTAATTCAACATTTGAAGAATGGAGAGTTGAAAATCCATTAACAGATTATCATGATTTTTCTGTAGCTTTAGATAAGATGAGTAAAAGTGGAGCTTTATTTGATACGGTTAAATTAAATGATGTAAGTAAAGATGTAATTTGTAAAATGAAACCAGAAGTGCTTTATGATTATTACACAGCTTGGGCAAAAGAATTTGATGCAGAAATGTTTGAACTAGTAACAAGTAAAGAAGAATTAAGTAAACAAGTATTTAATATAGATAAAGAAGGTCCAAAGCCAAGAAAAGATTTTGCAAAGTGGAGTGATGTTAAAGAAAAAACATTCTATTTCTTTGATGAGTTATTTGAAAAAGAAACTGCAGAGCAAGTAGAATTACCTAAAGGGGTTACTTTAGAAACTGCAAAATCAATAATTGAAGCATATGCAAAAGAATATAATTTTAATACAAATGCAGAAGAATGGTTTGAGGAGTTAAAGGTAATAGCTATAAATCTTGGGTATTGTGCAAATAGAAAAGAGTTTAAAGCAAATCCAGATGCTTATAAAGGAATGATTTCAGATGTGGCAGGAGCAGTAAGATCTGCAATAGCACATAGAACTAATACACCAGATCTTTATACTATAATGCAAATTATGGGTGAAGAAAAAGTTAGAGATAGATTTAAAAAGTTTATGTCAATTTAAGTATTTAATAGAGGGGTTCTCCTAATGGTTATTAATATCATTAGGAAGGACTCCTCCTTTTTAATATTACAATAGAAGTATGTAGCTTATTAAAGGATTATAAAATAAATAACAGGTTGGTAGTCTTATTTTTATTTTATAAAGACTAAGGAGAGTTTACAAAAACAATGTATTAATGTAATATTAAGGTAAAGGTGGTGAGTATGAATGAAAAACAAAATAAAAGGTTTTTTAGTAGCGCTAATGTACATGGCTATTGGGTTTTCAGTTCAAATTATTGTTTCGATTATTGGTGGAATAATAATTGCAGTTAGCTATACTGTAAAACAAGGAGCAGATTCATTAACAGGAGCTGGAAAAGAAGACACAACTGTAATGATTGCTAAACAAATAATGGGAAATATGAATTATATTTTATTAGCATCATCAATAACTACAATATTAATATTTATGCTAATATACAAATTAAGAAAAAAGAAACTTTCAGAAGAATTAAGATTTAAAAAAACAAAGGCGTCTAATTATGGGGTAGCATTATTACTTGGAGTTTCTGTGTACTTATTTAATATTGGATTCATTAGTTTACTTAGTAAGGCAGGATTATTTAAAGGGTCATTTGATGCTTTGGAGAAGAATATGTCATTTATGGTGGAAAGTAATATATTTTTAACAATATTAGTAGTTGGGATTGTAGCACCTTTTGCAGAAGAGTTATTATTTAGAGGAATAATATACAAAACATTAAGTAAAAGTATGTCTATACCAACTGTGATAATAATTCAGGGGGTACTTTTTGGAATTTATCATATGAATATTGTTCAAGGGTTATATGCAACATTACTTGGAATATTATTTGGGTATGTAACTTATAAAACTAAATCATTATGGCCAGCTATTATAATGCATATGGTTAATAATACAGTTTCAACAATTGCATCATCAATTTTAGGAGAAAGCCTTGAAACAGTATTTTCTCTTATAATCGTATTAAGTTTAGGGTTTGCTATAACCGCAGTTGGAACAGTCCTAATTAAAAGGAATAATCCAAAAGTAATAGAACATACTAAAGTAGGAATAGAAGTATAAATGCTATTTTAATATATAAATATAATTTAAAATGACATTTTATAAATAGGTATAAAATAAACACCTAAGGATTACGTAAATAGTATTCCTTAGGTGTTTTTTATTTAAATATGAATTGGTATTTATATTTAAATAAATTAAAGTTTAAATGAACTTTTCAATGAAACAATTCTATTAAAGGACAATTTATCTTCAGTAGTGTATTTATTATCTACATTAAAGAAGCCATGTCTAAATAATTGATATTTATCTCCAAATGAAGCATTTTTAACTGCCGTAATTTCTATAAATCCATTTAATACCTCAAGTGAATTAGGATTTATTTGTTCAAGGAAGTGTTTCCCTTCATTTTCAGGAGCATCATCTAATATTAAAGGTTCGAAAAGCCTAAATTCAGCAGGTTTACAGTTGTTTGCATCAACCCAATGGATTGTTCCTTTAACTTTTCGTCCTGTGAATCCTGAACCACTTTTAGTTTCAATGTCATAAGTGCAGTGGATTTCAGTTACTTCTCCATTTTCATCTTTAATAATCTCATTACATTTAACAAAATAAGCACCTTTTAATCTAACTTCGTTTCCTGGGAATAGTCTAAAGTACTTTTTAACTGGTACTTCCATAAAATCTTCTCTTTCAATGTAAAGTTCTCTTGAAAATGAAACTTCTCTTAATCCTTGAGATTCATCTTTAGCGTTATTTTCTATTGGAAGCATTTCACTTTGACCTTCAGGATAATTAGTTATTACTAGTTTTAATGGTTTCATAACAGCCATAGCAGATGGTGCTTTAGGTTGTAAATCTTCCCTTATAAAGAAGTCAAGCATTTGACTATCAACAGTTGATGAAGCTTTAGAAACACCAATTGCTAGGCAAAAGTTTCTAATAGACTCAGGAGTATATCCTTTTCGTCTAAGACCTGCAATAGTTGGCATTCTTGGATCATCCCATCCATCAACTATATTGTTATCAACAAGTTCTTTAAGCTTTCGTTTACTCATAACTGTATTTGTAATATTTAATCTTGCAAATTCAATTTGTCTTGGAGTAGAATTCATTTCACATTCGCGTACAAACCATTCGTAAAGAGGTCTATGATCCTCAAACTCTAAAGTACAAACAGAATGAGTAATGTTTTCTATAGCGTCTTCAAGTGGGTGAGCAAAGTCATACATAGGGTAGATGCACCAAGAGTCACCAGTGTTATGGTGAGACGCATGGGATATTCTATATATAATAGGATCTCTCATGTTTATGTTAGCAGAAGCCATATTAATCTTGGCTCTTAAAACTTTCTCTCCATCTTTAAATTCACCTTTTTTCATTTTATGAAGTAAATCAAGATTTTCTTCTATGCTTCTATTTCTGTAAGGACTTTCTTTTCCAGGCGTAGTTAATGTTCCTCTATATTCCTTCATTTCTTCAGGTGTTAAATCACAAACGTAAGCTAAACCTTTGTTTATAAGAAGTATTGCCTTTTCATACATTACATCAAAGTAATTAGATGCAAAGAAAAGCTCATCCCATTTGTATCCAAGCCATTTTACATCATCTTTAATTGATTCAACATATTCAGTATCTTCCTTAGTAGGATTTGTATCGTCAAATCTTAAGTTAGCCTTACCTTTAAATTCATTTGCTAAACCAAAGTTAAGAACTATAGATTTTGCATGCCCTATGTGAAGATAGCCATTTGGTTCAGGGGGAAAACGAGTTATTATCCCGTCGTGTTTTTTATTTTCTAAATCTTCAATAACTATATTCCTTATAAAGTTTGATGAATTAATTTCATTAGTCATAATTTTTACCTCTCTTATAAAAAAATTATATTTATCTGCAGGTTAAATTAAAGTTTATTATGGGAAACTCCTTTTTCTATACATTCAAAGGAGTAAGTTCAACTAAACTAAATCATAGATTTAAAGAATCACTTATTATGTAAATAAATTTAACTATTTATAATAAGCAAATAAATATATATTAGGTTTTATTATTAATTTTAAACTACAATGAAGAAAAAATAAAGGGATATGGTGGTAAAAAATATTTTTTTATTAATATTTAGTATTTAATTAGGTAAATATTGAAAAAAGATACTAAATAGAGCAATTAAAAGGAAAAAATTAACTTGCTATTATTATAAAGACACCTTAATGACTAAAATAAAAATTAATTAATAAAATTAACTAATAGTTTTAACAAATTAATGTTAATATTTAAAATAGAATAATTAAGTTTTTAGAATATAAACTATTAAAATGAGGATATATATAATTAATAGGAGTGATAAAATATGACAACAAGGGATTTTGTAGTGAGGCTTTTAACAGCATGTATATTAGGAATGCTGATTGGGCTGGAAAGACAATATAGACAAAGAAAAGCGGGGATACATACCAATGTGCTTGTTTCTGTAGGATCTTGTTTATTTGTAATGTTTTCATTAATAGATGGAACTGGAGATCGTACAAGAGTTGCAGCCCAAGTAGTTACAGGGGTAGGTTTTCTAGGTGGAGGAGTAATACTTAGAGAAGGTTTAAATGTTAAAGGGTTAAATACAGCAGCAACCCTTTGGTGCACTGCATCTGTTGGAGTGCTAGCTAGTGGCGGATACATTTTATTTGCAATTATAGGTGCATCAATGATTATAATATCGAATTTGATTTTAAGACCACTTGGTAGAAAATTATATAGATTAAAACAAGAGGACATTGAAGAGGAACTTTTATATGAAATTAAGATTAGATGTTCTGAAAATCAAGAAGGTAATGTTAGAAAGTTAATAATGACTATGATAAAAGATGAAAAGCTATTTTTAAGGCGATTAGATAGCAATGATGAAGAAGATGGATCGGTAAAGGTAAAAGTTAATGTAATGGGATCAAGAAGTGATGATGTGATATGTGAAAGAATTGTAAGTACCATAGGGTTAAATCCAGAAGTTTATGGAATTGGTTGGTATGTAAAAGAAGAAGAAGGGGAATAAATTAATTATTTTACATTCTTTAGTCATTTTTAAAAATAAATCCCGTGTTAAGATTATCTGGTTCTTACTCAACTATGGGTATTTCAAAGATATCTAACTCAACAAAAGAAATGGCATTTTCGGATGCCATTTCTTTTTGTTAAGCTATTTATTATATCTAAGTATTTTGGTAGACTAGGATTATCTCAACGAAGGGTAACGACATAAATTAAATACAAAGAAGTAAACATTAATGAAAAATTATTCGGAAAAGATTATTTAATCCATGACTGGATAGAATCTGATCGAAGAAATACATATCTATATAAAATCTAAATCACATACAGCTATTTGTCCAGATTGTAGAAAGGTAAGTAGCTTTCTTCATGCTACCTATGTTCGTAAAATACAGACGGTCCCTATGCATTTAAAGACTACTTATCTTCATGTTACTGCCTATAAGTATAAATGTCTTAATGATGCATGTGAAACAAAAGTAATTATGGAGACGCTAAATTTCGCTTCCGCATCGCAGGTAAGAACGACAGAACTCACCTCACTTATTCTAGCAGTTTCAATCTTTCTTAGTAATGAAGGGGCTAGCAAGGTTCTTTCCCTTATAGGGGTTAAAGTAAGCAATGATACAATTAAAAGAATCTATGATAAAATTATTATTGATGATGAACCTAATGTTGAGGCCATAGGTATTGATGACGTTGCCATTAGAAAAGGTCAAACTTATGCCACAGCCATCTATGATTTAAATGACCATCATCTAATTGCATTATTAGACGGGCGAGATGCAGAGACATTAAAAAAATGGTTAAAGAATCACAAAAAAATCAAACTCATTGCACGTGATAGGGCTAGCGCCTATGCAAAGGCGATTAACGAAATACTGCCTGAGTGTACTCAGGTTGCGGATAGATTTCATTTACTACAAAATCTAGTACAACGCCTACGTGATATATTTAAAGTCACATTACCGAAAGAAATATTTATAAAAAATGGCCAAGTACTTGATTATACTCCTCAACAAGTAAATGTTTTAAAAATAGACCCTATTTCAAAGGCATTAGATATATATTCATATAATAATGATACTCCTGTGAATGAAGAGGGCTTGATAATTATATACGACAATAAGAGCCGTAACCTTGATAATTCGCAATATAAGAGACAATCTGAAAATAGAAAAATAAAGCAACAGCTTATTCGTTCTATACAGTCAAGGTGGATGGAAATTGAACCTCAATCAATCAAATTAATAGCTGATGAGTTTAGTATCGGTGTGCTTACAGCAAAAAAGTATATCCAGATGAGTGAAGAAGATATTAAGTTATTGGATCAGCCAACAAATTACAAAAAAAGAAAAACGGTAGCTGATGATTATCTTAATATAATTTATAAAATGCTTGCTGATAAAATAGAACCTGCTATCATTTTGGCATATATAATCAAAATGGGATATACAGGAAATATAAGAACAATACAAACTTATATAGAACTAT
Source organism: Clostridium gasigenes (assembly GCF_900104115.1). Lineage (GTDB taxonomy): Bacteria > Bacillota > Clostridia > Clostridiales > Clostridiaceae > Clostridium > Clostridium gasigenes. The sequence continues at coordinate 832,364 of NZ_FNJM01000001.1, read as the reverse complement.
TTGCTAAAAATAATTTCAATTATAAATTACAAATAAATTGGGCATATAAAAAAGAGTATCCAAAAGATATAACTCTAATAAAACGTCATAAAGTATTACGCTATATATTAAGAAAAGATTCTGAAGAAACTAAGGCAGATGGGCTAGAAAAGCATATTGAAGCAATAAAAAAACGCTATGACATTGTTAATGTGTTGAAAAATGCATATTATTCATTTTATACAACACTTATGGGAAATGACCCTAATCAATTAGAAACATTTATTAATGATTATGAATCATCCCCTATCAAAGGATTCATAGATGGAATAAAAAAAGATATCTCCCCCGTCAAGAATGCGATATCTCATAGTGAAAGTAGTGGATTTGTTGAAGGAAACAACAACAAATTCAAACTCATAAAACGTATTTTATATGGTAGAGCTAATTTAGTCAATCTTTTTAAGAAATGTTATGTAACATTTCAGGTAAAATGTAAGGATTTTAGCTTGCAAAAATTAATAAAGACGAATGCCTTAAATTAATACATTCGTCTTTATTAAAGTAGAGTTATTTACCCAAAGTTGAGTAAGAACCAGATTATCTTAACACGGGATTTATTTTTAATTATCAATTAGACCTTGTGATCGAAGATATTCTTTAGCAACATTTGAAGCATCCTCACCAAGATCATCTACTTTATAATTAAGGTCAATCATAGTTTGTTCATTAATTGTGCCAGATAGCATATTTAATACGGTTTTAAGTTCAGGATATTTTTCAAGAGTTTCCATTCTTACAAGTGGGATTGCATCGTAAGGTGCAAAGAAATTTAAATCATCTTCTAAAACCTTAAGATTAAAGGATTTTAAAAGCCCATCAGTTGAAAACGCATCTATAACATCAGATTCACCACTATTAAGAGCAGTATAACGCAGCGCTCCATCTATTCCAACAGAATTCTTGAAATTCAAATTGTAAGCTTTAGATAAATTAGGAAATCCATCTACTCTATTTAAAAACTCTAAAGTTGGTCCAAAAACTAATTCAGGACTTACTTTAGCTAAATCAGATATTGAATTTATTCCATATTTATCCGCAACTTCAGGTTTCATAGCAAGGCTATAGGTGTTGTTAAAGCCTATAGGATCTAATAAAGTCACATTACGTTCTTTTTCCATAAGTTCTTTTGATTTTGAATAAACAACTTTACTATCAGTAGACGGTTCTTGATTTAATACATTAATATATAAACTTCCTGTATATTCAATAGCAAGGTCAATTTCACCAGCATAAAGTGCAGCCATACTAACAGAACTACCGGCTAAACTGAATTTTCTATCTACATTCAAATCAGTATGTTCTTCGATTAACTCCGCATACATATTTCCTAAAATTAATTGTTCAGAAAAGCTTCTAGCACCAATAACTATTTTTTCGGTTTTTGGTTTTAGAATAGCAAAGAGTGAAGAACCTATAAAAGCAAACAAAATTATAAATAAAGTAACTTTTAAAACAGTTGATTTAGATTTACGCTTAGTTGGATTTAATCCCCTTGGAGTAATAAGAATTTCAATTTTTCCGAAAAGAAAATCTATTAAAAGAGCTAATATACAAGATGGAATAGCTCCAGCTAAAATCATATTGTTATTAACAGTTTGTATTCCAGAATAAACAAGGTATCCAAGTCCACCAGCGCCTATAAATGCAGCAAGAGTCATAAGTCCAACTGCGGTAACAGCAGATATTCTAACACCAGACATGATTAGTGGAAGAGCTAGTGGCATTTGAACTAGTCTAAGGGTTTGGTTACTAGTAAGCCCCATACCTTTAGCTGATTCAAGTATATTAGGATCAATATTTGTAAGTCCTGTATAAGTATTCTTAACAATTGGTAGTAAGGAGTATAAAACTACCATAGTAATAGCTGGAACACTTCCAATACCAAGGATAGGAATTAATAATCCAAGAAGAGCCATAGAAGGAATAGCTTGTATTATATTTATTAAACCGGAAATAGGTTTTTGAAGTGATTTAATTTTAGTTATCAAAATACCTATTGGAATACCTATTAAAATAGCAACTAAAATAGCACCGAAAGTTAAATATATATGTTGAAGAAAAAGACTTAAAATTTCCTCTTTTCTATTTATTACAAATTCAAAAAAATTACTCATTACTTGAATCCTCCATATCTAAGAATTGTTCACTTAAGACAGAAATTAAACTACTTCTAGTTACAAGTCCAGCTAAGTGATTATCTCTTGTTATAACAGGAATATAGCCAAATGAGTGAGCGTTAATTAGCTCAAGTATTTTTAAAATATTATCATCTTCATAAACAGATATAACATCATGCTCCATTATATCCTCAAGTTTAGTTTCTTTTGCAGTACTACGCTTAATATCTTTTAAAGTTACAAGTCCTTTTAAAATATTAGATTTATCAACAATAAGTAAACTATCTACTTTGTTAGTTCTCATAATTTCAATTGCTTGCAGGATATTTCTTGAAGAAGAAACTGAAATAGGAGTTTTAATCATAATATCAGTAGCTTTTATAAATTCAGGGTTGTCCCAAACTCTATTTGTTCCAATAAAATCTTTAATAAAATCGTTAGCTGGATTTTTAAGAATATTTTCAGGCGTGTCAAACTGTGCAATTGTTCCATTAATCATAATACAAATCTTATCAGCTAGTTTTATAGCTTCTTCCATATCATGAGTAACAAATATTATTGTTTTATGAAGCTCTTGTTGCAATGAGAAAAGTTCCTCTTGGAGAGAACTACGTGTTATAGGATCAAGAGCACTAAAAGGCTCATCCATTAAAATTATTTCAGCATCACTAGCAAAGGCTCTTGCAACTCCAACTCTTTGTTGTTGTCCACCACTTAATTCACTAGGATATTTATCTAAGTAATCTTCAGGACAAAGACCAACAAGATTTAATAGATCATTGGTTTTGGTAGCAATAGATTCTTTAGATTCAATATTCTTCAATTTAGGAATTAAAGAAATATTTTCTTTGATAGTCATATGAGGGAAGAGACCGGTATTTTGAATAACATAACCAATTCCTCGTCGAAGATCTATGGTATTCATTTTAGAAATAGGCATATTATTTATATAAATTTCACCAGACGTAGGCTCGATAAGTTTATTTATCATTTTTAATGAAGTAGTTTTACCGCATCCACTAGATCCTATTAGAACAATAAGAGAACCTTTCTCTATAGTTAAGTTTATATTTTCTAAAATAGTTTTTGAGCCAATTTTTTTTGTTATATTTTCGAATTTTATCATATTCATACCTCCTTAAAGACAACGACAACTTATTATTGGTTTTAGGTTGTCAGTATTAGTATAACATAATTAACCCAAAAAAGAAAATATGAGCAAATAAGTTTGGGAAATTATAGTATTATAAATAAGAATATATAGAAGGAGAACTTAGGGCTGTGAAAGTAAATAATAAGTTAAAGATGGGATGGATATTTTGTGCAATAGTAAGGAGACAGACCTATTCTATCAGCTGGTTCAGTCGACAAGGTATGGTGCAAAATAGACTAGCATACTGACTGTTATTTATTAAAATGCCCCTTAAGTTAATACCTAAAAGAAGCTGAAATAAGTGTTAAATATAATCACTTATTTCAGCTTATCTTAATTAGGCATTCTCTTACATCACCTTATGAAATCTATTTAAATAATAACCAATAATAAGAGTTAGTGCATAATCAAATACTATGAATGTTGGTTGAGCTAGTAGCCATAGTAGCCATAAAGGAATATTGATTACAACATTACCTAAGAATAATGTTGCCACTGTAAAACTTATTATGAAAATTATATTAAATATTATAAGTTTTAATATAATCTCAAGAGATAATTTTCGTAGCCTTTCAATATAATATTTAATAATCCCATAAACTCCAAAGAATAATCCATAATATACAATTATATTAATAGGAATTATAAAGAATCCTAAAGTTGTAGAGCCAATATAAACAAGAAAACCTGTTTTAACAGAACTACGGATTATACATATAGGAATTAAACAAGAGGCTAAGGTTAAAATTGTAAGTGTACTTATGGGTAGTATAGAACTAGAATATAATATTACTAGTGTAAGAGCTATTAAAATACCACCAAGAGTTAAGTCTTTAGCTTTCAAAATTTAAACCTCCAATATATTTATAATATTAGCAGCAACCAATTAAGTCTCCACCAGCACATTCACAAAGGCTATCAAGACACCAAAGATTTATACAACAATCTAAATTATTTGAATTATTTCTTCCTGTTTGTCTATAAAAGTTCCCTCCATAAGATTGGCCTCTTTGATTTATTGAATTTAAGGCTTGCTTATATTCAAAGTTGTTTGGATCCATGTTTACTGCTGCTTGAAGATGCTTAAGAGCGCCATCATACCAACCCTTATTACTTAAGACTACTCCATAAAGGAAATTCCATTCTGCATTTTTATTATTAATTGAATTAAGTTTAGCTTCAGCAGCTGAGAATTGTCTTCCTTGAATAAGTCTTCTAACTTCACTTAAATCATAGGTATCATTTGAATTGCCAGTGGAATTAGATGAATTACTATAGCTTGAGCTTGATTTACCATTTCCTTTAGTTAATTGATCATAGGCACTATTAATTTCTCGCATTTTTTCATCAGCTAATTCACGAAGCGGGTTATCCCCATATTGATCTGGATGATATTGCTTTATAAGCTTTCTATAAGCTGATTTAATTTCCTCTTGAGTAGCACCGGGTTTAATTCCTAATATTTCGTGTGGATTCATTTTTAAAGTCACTCCTTTTATTTTCATTAGTATTATTTAATACATTAATATATTTATCCATCATGCCAAGCTCTAGTGTATTATTTAAAAGATCAATATTTCTATGTATTGGTAGTTTAGATAAATACTCAACACAATTATATGAACAATTTAATATGGTAAACTCAATTCTTTCTTTAATATTTTCTTTAAGTTCAATGTAAGATAAATTCTTATCATTATATAGAAAATTAATAGGATTAAATTTTTTCTTTTCCATATTCGCCTTTAAATCATCCAAAGCATCAATTAAATAAATCCATTTGCCTAAAGTATATCCTAAATTATAAAGATTGTCCCTAAGCTCTTTACTATCATCTATTAATTTATGAGGATAGCACTTAAGAATATTAGCCACTATTTCACTAAATGGATGGCATATTTCATCAATTGATGAAAAACTCAGGTTGTTTTCTAAATCACTTAAATCTTTTAATTTGATAGAAATTAGTTTGTTAAGTTCAATTATAGATTTATCGAACTTCTTTTTATATGGAGATAATGTAAGCAATTGGACCCTACTATATAAGGTGTGGTCATCTTGAACATCATCTAAAATCTTATAATAAACTAAAGCTACATTCATGGCAGCTGCATAACTTAAAGGTTTATTATTAATAATTACAGGCTTTTTACTAGTTGGATGTGGAGCACATCTTTTTAGGTCAAACTCAACTTCGTCTAAAGACAAGCCATCTAAAAGAAGAGCCAAAAATGTCATATCATAGTTCAAAGTCATCCTTGGAATGTTACCAAAATCTTTTTTTATATGAAAACATAATCCGCAATAATAACTTCTAAATCTATTAAAATCTTTTATTTTCAGTTCTTGTTTTAAGGGAGTTACATATCCAAACAATTAATCACCTCTAAAATTTATTACGCACCGTAATGCACCTTGTAAATTTATTATACAAAAGTAGAGCAATATAAACAATGTATAAAGTATTTAAATTTTTAATTAAAAGTATTGTGATTAAGTCCAAATATGACTAATTGGAATAATACATATGCCTAGAAATACTGAAAATACATAAGTTTTATGATATCCATATTTTCGTGAAGCTGGTATTAATTCAGCAAAAGATATATATAGCATAATACCTGCAACAATAGCAAAAATAACACTTAAAATAATATCGTTAATAAAAGGTTTTAAAAATAAGAAAGCTATAAAAGCACCTAGCGGTTCTGCAATTCCTGAATAAAAGGTATATTTAAACGCTTTTAGTTTACTGCCTGTAGAATAATAAATAGGCATAGCAATGGCGATACCTTCTGGAATATTATGAAGTGCAATAGCAATAGCTATATAAATACCTAAAGTTGTATTTTCATAAGCTGAAACAAAGGTAGCAATTCCTTCAGGAAAATTATGTAGCATAAGGGCAATCATAGATACAAATCCTACTCTATAAAGTTTAGAATCTGAAGATTTAGAACTGTTTACATGCTTATCTTGTTCGGGAATAAAAAAATCTATAAGCATAGCTATAAATGCTCCAATAATTAAAAATAGAAGAGAAAAAAATATGCCAGTAGGCTTTCCATGATATTTACTTAGTGTTGTTTCAGCCATTGGAAATAAATCAGTAAAAGAAATTGTAATCATAACCCCAGCAGAAAATGCTAGTGAAAAAGTAATAAGTTTTTTATTTTCTGATTTTGAAAAAAATACAATAAATGCACCTATAACAGTAGATAAACCAGCAAGTACTGATAATAGTAAAGGTATAAATGATTGATTATCTAGCATAAGAAATACTCCTTTTATTTGATATTTTTTTTATCTACCTTATTTGATTTGCAAATTTCTAATGCGTTTATAAAAGATAGGGTAAGTTTCACTAAGTGGAAAATCTAATTTGTCATAATCATGGCAACAATAAAGTAATTCACCGTCATCCATCATGTCGGTTATAATTCCAGTATGAGAAAATCGTTCCTTAATAGGACTAAAGAATTGAATAATAGTCCCAATAGGATTTGGACATAATTCCTGAAATTCAATTGCAAAATTATTTTTAACAATATAATCTCTAAAGGGGATTACCATTATCCAAGAAGCTGTATAAGGCTTCCAATTATGAGTTTGATTTAAACCAGCAAAATTAAGAGCTTGAGATACAAAATTGGTACAATCTCCACCACTATTATTGAAGTTAGTATAATTTTTATTATACTTTAAGGCATAAGTACGGGCATATTTAATTAACTTTTCACCATTAATAAGAGTTGAATGGATCTGGATGTTTGATTTGTATAATTGGGTTTGACTATTTCTAGTATCTTTTATTTCAGTAATACTTGAAATATTATTAGAAGATAATGAATTCTTTAAAATAGTATAACCGTTATATAAAATATTTAAGTTATTAACACGTTGATTCCATAAATATTCTCCTGAATTTCTAGATGATGAAATGTTTTCTAGGCTACTAGTTGATAAGGTTTCATAAAAAATAGGGTTTTCTTCTTTATAGACCACAGTGTTAATATAATATTTATTATTTTTCTGAGAAATGAGAAATATAAATTTTTCATTATTTGATTTATGGAAAACTTTCGAACTAATATTATAAGAAAATACTCTGTTACGATTAACATGAATACGATATAAGTTGCTAAGGTTCTCTATAGAAGTTATAGAAAAATCAAAATGATGATGTTTAATTTTCTTATTTAGTTTTTTATACCATTCATCTTTAAATATAAAATTAGCCAACGTATCTTCTAATAAAACTTCATTACTAATTAATTTTCTAGCATTAAATTCACATTTGCAGTAACTACTTAATGTATTTAGCTTGAAATATTCATAAATTAATTTATATAACATGTAAACCATCCTAAATATTTTTGTAAAACTCAATAAAGAAATTATAGAGTTTTATTATTAATAAAGTATATGATATTTGAATTAATGATATGAAAAAATATGAAATTAGGTGAGTGAATAATAGGGTGAAATAGGATAGAAAAGTTCTATATGGTTAAACTAGTATGGTAAGGAATCTAAAAAATATAATAGGAAAACTTAAAGGTAAGGTGATTTTATGAAGAAGATATTAGTGAAAATATTATTTTTTAGTAGCTGTTTTGTTTTATTTGTATCATTTTTCAATATACATGCTGAAAACTTAAGTGAAGAGAAAGAAAATCTTGCTTTTGCAATTTTATCCGATGTACATATTAATGAAAAAGATAAAACTAAAAGTGAAAAATTAGAGAATGCTCTTTCTATTATTAATAAAAAAGTACCAAATATAGATAAGTACATATTTACAGGAGACTACACTAATAGTGGATATATTGAAGAATATAAGTTGCTTAATGAAATTTATTCTAGAAATGTTTCATCCAATGAAAAAAGAATAACAATAATGGGAAATCATGATTACTGGAATGGGTTAAACATTGAAGATTCAAAAAATAGATTTAGAAATGAGCTTAAAGAAGAACTAAATTCAAGTCGTAAAATAAAGGGATACACATTTATTTTATTAAGCACAGAAAACGATGAGGTACATGGATATTACTCAGAAAAAAGTTTGGATTTTGCGAAAAAAGAAATAGAAAAGTCTATAAATTATAATCCGAGCAAACCTATATTTATATTTACACACCAACCACCTAAAGATACTATTTATGGAAGTGATATATGGGGTAATAACCACTTGAAAGAAGTTTTTAATGAATATAAACAAGTAATTTTATTTGCAGGTCATTCTCACTTTCCACTTAATGATGAAAGAGGAATATATCAAAACAATTATACTGTTATTACAGCTGGTGGAATAGGCGGCGTTGATATTGAAGAAAATAATATAGATGAAGGAAGTCAAGGGTTAATAGTTAAAGTAGATAAAAATAATAAGATAACAATAATAAGAATGGATTTCTCGAATAATGAAGAAATAAAAAAACCATGGATTATAGATAATTTTAAAAAATCTAATTTATAAGTACATAAAAGAAAAATAATAATAATTAGGTTACTTTCTATAGTATAAGTAAAATAAAAAGTCGACAATGTGAAAAATTGATTGTATAGTTAAATTATGTAATATAATTAGGAGTGTCCGTTAGAAATGGTAATAAAATAAAAGGTGGAAAATAAATGAAGGTAGATAAAAGAAATAAAGTACTTCAAGTGGTAGTTGAATATATCAAAATAATTTTTATAGCATTTATTTTAAGTGGAATAGTTATGTGTTTTATTAGAATAACAAAAGTAGAAGGGAAATCAATGGAACATACACTTCAGGATAAAGATATTCTTTTACTTAACCGTAGAAGTTATAAGAAGAAAAGTCCAGAGTATAAAGATATAGTAGTTATTGATACATTTAATGGGGAAAATAATTTTATAATTAAAAGGGTGATTGCAATAGAAGGCGATACATTCGAAATAAAAAATAATAAGATTTTATTAAATGATAAAGAACTAGATGAGGAATATACAAAGCTTGGAGAAAATACAAAATATGAGGATTTTAGTAAAATAACTATACCAAAAGATAAAATATTTGCAATGGGGGATAATAGAGAAAACTCTGCTGATAGTAGAGTTTATGGAGTTTTCGATTGTAAAGAGCAAGTTATAGGTGAAATTATGATTGGGCTAGTACCGTTTAAGAGCCCAAAGGATTTGTTAATAGAAAATAGCTAAAATTAAAAATTTATATTAAAATAGAGCAATTATATAACAACGTTATATAATTGCTCTATTTTAATATAAGACTAGTCTTTTAATTTCACAAGTTTATAAAAAAATTTGCTATATCCAGGACAGTTATGACACAACATAGGCATATTATCTTCTGTAAGAAGATACGCCTTACAAGAAGTGAAATCGAAATTATCATCATTAAAATAATAATTATAAAGGTTTCTATAATAAATTGAGTTACAGTATTTAAGAGCTTCAATTACTACATGCTTATCTGGAATAAAACTTTTATATTGTATTTTTCTATAAATATAATATAGTAAAATAGAACTTGAAGTTTTAGTTACCTGTCTATAGTCAAAAGTTTTTATCTTATCGAAATCAGTAATAAGAGTTTCCATAAAAAATTCGGTTTTATCATCAAGAGATAATAAATCATTGTTTAAATAGTTACAAAGGGAGTAGGTATAAAAGGATAGGTTGTTTAAAAAGTTCCATAAATCATGAACTTGAAAAAACGTCCAATCAATATTTTGACTAATTTCTACATGCTTGTCAGTCATAATTCTTTTAGTTTCATAGTTAACATCACCATTACCACATAAAGTGAATGCATTAACAAGTGCGTAAGCTATTCTAGCATCCTCTTTAGAACCTATGCTATATTTACCGTCACTATTAAAAAATGTCATTGAAGCAACACCTAAATGAATCAAGGCAGTAATAGTAAGATATAATGAATCCTTAAGGGATACTCCTAAAATAAATAAAACTATAAAAACAGTAAAATCAAAAATAGGTCCCACCCAAAGGAATATTCTAAGCTTTTTTAGAAGTTTTGAATAATCTAAAGAAGAAGTTAACCTACAAGAGTTAAAATGAAGCCTTCCTGTAAATCCTGGTTCGTATCCTGATTTAATATTTACTCCTATACCATTAGGTTTTTTATAAATTGTAAAAGGAATAACCTGAAAAAAACTTATTTTTAAGCCTAAGAAAAACGAGCAAATTAAATGAATTAATTCATGACAAAAAATTAAAATATATTCCAGTAAAATAGATTTTATAAACATTATAATATAAAACAAAATGCACCATCCTTTATAAAAAACAGTAGTTATATATAATATATTTATAAAGTTTAGATATGATACTATTTTCTATAAGTATCTATAATAAGAATTTTTAGTTCTATAAAATATGATGTTTAAATAATTTAATTAATACAATAGTTGTGATAAAATAACCCTATTAATCATAAAAAGGAGAAATAAATGAATATACAAATTTTTGGAAGAAAAAAATGCTTTGATACTAAAAAAGCAGAAAGATACTTTAAGGAAAGAAGTATAAAATATCAATTTATTGATATTGATATAAAGGGATTAAGTAAAGGCGAATTAAACTCAGTTAAAGTATCAGTACCTATAAATACATTAATAAATATTTCATCGAAAGATTATACTAAACTAAATTTAGATAAGATTAGAAGTATAGAAATAAAGGAAGAAATTTTATTAAATAATCCAAAACTAATAAAGACTCCAATTGTTAGAAACGGGAAATTAGCTACATTAGGATATAAGAATGAAATTTGGCAAAAATGGGAGTAGTTTTAAAAAAGTTTATAATAAGTATAGTAAAGCCCCTGTAAAAAGTACTGGTTTTAATGAAGAATTTATACTAGAATAAGAATTGAATTAAACATACTAATAAGAAAATACAATAGTATAAATGGATAATTATATTTTAAAGTAAGGAAGTAGCGAATGATAAAAGTTAAATTAGAAAAAAATAATGACAAAGAGCCTATATTGAAATTGGGTATTAAGGAGAAGGATTTAAATATATACAAATTTTTAAAAAGGTCTTTAATGGATAGTAAAAAACTAACTGGAATATATAACTATGAAGTTCCATTAAGATATTTTATACCTATATTTAATAATCTACCTAAAGAAAACCTGCTAATAGATAAAAATAGTATTTTATCATACTTAGAGTTTTCAGATGATTTTGATGAGAAATACTATTATACATTAACTGCAAATGCAAAATATATGAGGTTATGGAGAGAAGAAAATTGTCCTAATATATACAAGGTATCAATAAATATAGATAGTATGTCCATTGAAAAGGAAATTGCATTTCAAAAAGTTAAGTTAAATATTTAATTTTTTTGAAAGTACATTAGGACAAGAAAAACTTCATTATATTAATTAAGGAGATTATTATGCAATTTATAGATGTATTTAAAGCGAAATATGAACAACTTATGGAAGATGATATAGACGCGGGATTAAAGTATTGCATAGACAGCTTAGAAGATAGTGAAAATGCAGATATACTTGTATATCTTGGAGATGCATTAATGGCAAATGAAGATTTTGAAGAAGCATCCCAAACTATAAGTAGAGGGATAGAGTTAAACTGTACAAATAAAGTTTTTGCATATAGTTTAAAAGGCGAAGCTTTGTTTTACTTAGAAAAATATACAGAAAGCAGATCAGCGTTTAAGGAAGTTATAAAAAATAAAGAAAATAGTTTTTTTGCAATTGTATATATTGTTGATATAGATATAGCTGAAGGTAAATATCTAGATGGGATAAATAGAATAAATATAATATTAAATTCAAAAACTCTAAATAATAAAGATACTGCATTTATGGAAACAAAAAAAGGCTGGATAATGTTTAAATATTTAGAAAAACAAGAAGAAGCTTTCATATTATTTAAAGAATCTTTAAATAAAGACAGAGATTGTGGAACTGCTTATATTGGACTAGGTAGCTATTATTTATATAAAGAAGAATATATAGAAGCAATAAATAGTTATGAGAAAGCATTAGAATTAGATGAAGGCTACGATATAGTATATAAAGGACTAGAGACCGCCAAAGAAAAGGCAAATGGGAAAAGAGGGTAAATTAATGAGTAATATTAATAAAGATATTATGAAAAATATAATTAATCAAGCGTTAGGAAATAATGATATAGAAGAAGTATTTAATAAAATATTAGAAATAGATCCAGAAAAGGCATTAACCTATTGTGAGAATGGGTTAAAAGAGAGTGAGAATCCTGATTATGCAATATATTTAGGACATACATATTTAATTTTAGGAGAATATGAAAAAGCATTAGAATGCATTGATATAGCATTAGAAAGTGGAAGTGACTACTATGTATATGCTTATAATGTTAAAGGCGAAGCTTTTTTAGAGCTAGGTATGTATATAGAAAGTAGAGAGGCGTTTATAAAAGTTTTAGAAAGTGATGAAGAGCAATTGTTAGCTAAAGAATTTTTAGTAGAATTAGATATTAGAGAAGATAAATACAAAGATGCAATTGAAAAGTGTAAAGAGTATATTATAGAGTATCCTGGAAACAACATAGTAATAGCAGGAATGAAATCAACTCTTGGGTGGATATACATGGAGGATACAAACGAACCAGATATGGCAGAAATAGCCTTTCAAGAAGCCTTAGAAATAGATAAAAATTGTTCAAGGGCATACACAGGACTTGGAATTATATATATAACAGAAGCAAAATATATAGAAGCTATAGGATTATTCGAAAAGGCAAAAGCTTTAGATATAATGGATGCAGAAAATTATTTTATGATTGCTTTATGTTATAAAGCATTAGAAGATTTTAAATCAATTGAAGAACTTCTGTTTAAGGCTGAGAATTTAGAACCAGAAGATAACCGTATATTATTACAGATAGCCTTTGAGATGAATAGACAAGAAAGATATTATGAAGCAATAGAATACTTTAATAAACTGTTAATACTAAATCCAGATGATGATTATACATGGAATGAGATGGGTGATAGCTATAAAGCTAATGATCAATTTAATAAAGCTTTAGAATGTTATATTAAGGCCTCTGAAATAAATAATAAAGAAGAACTGTATATGAAAAATATAAAAGATCTAAATATCTAGATAATCCCATTATTATACTAAAAAAAATGGTCCATAGTATAATAGTGGGGTTATTATATTAGAAAAAATATTATAATAAAAAATATAAAAAGATTATAAATACGTGGTAATATAGAAATTATGAATATTTATAATAATGGAGGAAATATGGAGACTAATACAATAATAGCAGAAAAAAACAAGATAAAAATAAAAAAACCGAAGCATTATAAAGTAGTTATGTATAATGATGATTTCACAACAATGGAGTTTGTGGTTAGCATATTAATAGATATATTTAACAAGAACATAGAAGAAGCAAATAAAGTAATGATAGATGTCCATAAAAAAGGCAAAGGGATAGCTGGAATATATCCTTATGATATAGCAGTATCAAAATTATCTACGGCTATGAGGATATCAGAATCAGAAGAGTTTCCTCTAAAACTTGCAATAGAAGAGGTGTAAATATGGAAATAGATAAAATATTAAACGAAATAATAATAGAGTCCTTCAATTATGGAAGAATCAATAATCATGAATATATAACACCAGAACATTTATTATATAGTGCATTAGAAAATGAAGAGTTTAAAATGGCTATTGTTAAATGTGGTGGTGATGTAGATAATCTAAAAAACCAGATAGAGGAATACATAAATGAGCATATTTCAAAGGTTGAAGAAGGGATTGATGTAGAGGAGAGCTTTGGATTTAGAAGTATATTTTATATAGCAACGGAGCAAGCAAAATACAGTGAGAAAAGTAAAATAGGAATAGAACATCTAATGGCAGCTATGTTTTTACTTGAAGATAGCTATGCACTTTATTATCTTCAAGAAGAAGGGGTAACTAAGGCAAAGTTATTATTTAATTTATGTCATAGAGAAGAAAATGATGATAACGAAGATGGTAATGAAAATAATTATTATATAAGTTATGAAGATGAGGATTCAATGGAAGAAGTAATAGATGATGAATATAGCAATGATACTAGGGACAGTGAAAAAGATGAAATAGAAAGTAAATCTAGTAAAAAGTCAAAGAAAAACAAATCTATTGTTGAAAAATACACAACCAATATGACTAATTTTGTTAAGTCAGATATAAGTGATCCTTTAATAGGCAGAGAAGATATAATTAATAGAACACTTCAAATACTTTGTAGAAGAACTAAGAATAACACAGTTCATGTTGGAGAGCCTGGAGTTGGTAAAACAGCTATTGTATTAGGACTCGCAAAATTAATTGTTGATGGTAAAATACCAAACAAGCTAAAGGATGCAGAAATATTCTCGTTAGATATAGGATCGTTACTCGCAGGAACAAAATATAGAGGGGATTTTGAAGAAAGAATAAAAGGTGTTTTAGATGGGTTAAGTGGTCATGCAAACCCAATAGTATATATAGATGAAATTCATAACATAGTAGGGGCAGGAGCATTAAATGCAGGCGCATTAGATGCATCAAATTTACTTAAGCCATACTTAATGGAAGGAAAAATCAGGTTTATAGGAACAACTACATTTGATGAATATAAAAAGCATTTTGAAAAAGATAAAGGATTAAGTAGAAGATTTCAAAAAATAGAGGTTAAAGAAACAACTATTGAAGAAACAATTAAAATACTTAATGGACTTAAGGAAAACTATGAATCTTATCATAATGTAAAGTACACAGAAGAGGCTATTATAAGCGCAGTAAAATTAAGCCATAAATATATTAATGATAAATTTTTACCAGATAAGGCTATAGATATTATAGATGAAGCTGGAGCATTTATAGCTATGAATGCAGAAAAAGATCAAACTAAGACTATAGACGAAAATATAATAGAAGATATTATTTCAAGAATATGTAGTATACCAAAACAAAAAGTAGAAAATGAAGAGGTGAATTCCCTAAAACAACTTGAGTATATATTAAAAGATAATGTATTTGGGCAAAGTGAAGCTATTAATGAAGTTGTAAGATGTATAAAAATGTCACGAGCTGGATTAAATGATGATAATAAACCAGTTGCATCAATGCTTTTTGTAGGGCCAACAGGTGTAGGTAAAACAGAAATAGCTAAAATATTATCAAAAACATTATCAGTAGATTTAGTTAGATTCGATATGAGTGAATATGCTGAAAAACATTCAGCTTCAAAATTAATAGGTTCACCGCCTGGGTATGTAGGATATGAAGAAGGTGGGCTTTTAACAGATGCAATAAGAAAGAAACCAAATTGTGTGCTTTTATTAGATGAAATAGAAAAAGCTAATGGAGATATATTAAATGTATTATTACAAGTGATGGATTATGCAACACTAACTGACAATCAAGGAAGAAAAATTGATTTCAGAAATGTAATTTTGATAATGACATCTAATGCAGGCGCAAGAAATATTGGAAAAAACTTAGTAGGATTTGGACAAAGAGAAATTAAGGGCGAAGCAATAACAGAAGAAATCAAGAAAATATTTACTCCTGAGTTTAGAAACAGATTAGATAAGGTAGTTGTATTTAATCATGTCGATAAGGATATGGCTGAAAAAATAGTAAAAAAAGAGTTAAGTATATTTAAAGAAAAACTAAAGAGTAAAAATGTAACCATTACTTTTACAAAAGAGTGTATAGAATTTATTTCTAAGGCAGGTGTTTCAAAAGAATTTGGAGCAAGAGAAATAATTAGAATAATAAATTCAAAGTTAAAACCATTGCTAGTAGACAAAATATTATTTGGTGAGTTATGTAAAGGAGGAGCTTGTAATATAGAGCTAGAAAATAATGAACTTAAATTAAAAATAGTATAAATATGTAAAATTTCCCAGGCAATAACATATGATAAATATTAATAAGAAAAGACTGAAATTAGTATAAATAATAACCTTCAGCCAAGGGTTATTATTACCAATTTCAGTCTTTTTAAGATTAAGAATTTGACTAATTATTTTCTTGACGGGCCCTTAGGAATTTTGAAAAATCACTTGAATAGTTTTAATTTATTCCAGCTAAAGGATTATTCTTAAGATCACAGTATTGTTTTACAATTTTTTGGTTTGAAAGTTCTTTTAATTGGTCTTCTTCAACTTTAGAGGCCATAACATACATAAAACTTGCTCTTAGGTTTTGAGGAGTATACTCTTCCGGTAAGTTTGAAGCTATAACGGCATTTTTAAAAGTTGTTTGAAAAGATCGGATATTTTTCACTCCACCTTTGTCGTTAACAAATAATGAATCTGTATCAGGTGATAATGAATCTCTAAAATTTATATAATCTTTTAAATCCTTAAATAAACTATCACTTATTGGATAACTACAATTAGTATTATTTATTATTAATCGAATAAGTCTATTATCTAAATCTATATTAGACATATTAAGAGAAAATATGGATTTCATTTTCAGACCTGTAGAAATTATTATTTTACAAATGCAAACATCACGAATACCATAATTATTTTTTCTAATAATATTTAAAATCAATTTAATATGGCTAGGATTAACATGCTTTGGAGCGGTTTTTTCTACTTTAAGTTTTGGAATATTTAATGAAAAATTATATTTATAGACTTTGAATATATCAACCATATATTTAATTAGCAATCTAATTGATAATAGTTTAGAATTGACAGTAATTCTGCTATTATTTAAAACCTTCATACAAAAATCTCTATAATCTTTAATATCCTCCTCATTTAAATCACAAATATTAAAATTTATATCTTTATATTTTAAATATAAAAATTTATCAAATCCTAATAAATTCAAACAATGTAATCTACAAGTTTCTTTAGAAATAGAGCTAGGAGAATTAATTATATATTTTCTAAAATTTTCAATATAATCAGAAAGAACATAATTAACAAAACCAAGCTTTTCAAAAGCAATTTTTTCTACGTTCATAAATTTCGCCCACCTTTTTATATTAATAATAGAAGTTTAACATAAATATCAATAGAACGCAGTAATACAGCAAAAAAATATTGATTATATCATTTATATTTGCGAAATTTAACTAATAATATAATAATATACTAAAATGTTTTTTATTAACTAAATAAACCTAAAATTCACAAAAAAATATAAATATGATAAAATTATAATTATATTTAAAGTATATACTTTGGAGGTTTTAATATATGAAAATATTTCATACAGCAGATTGGCATATAGGTAAATTAGTCAACGGGTTCTATATGACAGAAGACCAAGAATTTGTAATTGATCAACTTTTTGAAAAAATTAAAACAGAAAAACCTGATGTTGTGTTAATAGCAGGTGATTTATATGATAGATCAGTGCCACCAGTTCAAGCAATAGAATTGTTAAATAGAATATTTGATAAAATAGTTAGAGGTTTAAAAACACCTATAATAGCATTAGCTGGAAATCATGATAGTAATGAAAGATTAAATTTTGGAAGTGTCCTATTAAAAGGAAGTGGATTATATATAAGTGGTAATTTAAAAAGAAATATTGAAAAGATAACTTTAACAGATGAATATGGGCCTGTTAATTTCTACCCAATTCCATATGCAGATCCACCAATTGTAAGAGATTTATTTGATGATAATTTAATCAAAACACATAATGATGCAATGAATAAGATTGTAAATTCAATAAAACAAACTCTAAATACTAAGGAACGGAATATTGTTATGGCGCATGGATATGTTACCTATAGTAAAAATGATAAAGAAGAATTAGTTATATTAGAGGAAAGTGACTCAGAAAAACCTTTATCAATAGGAGGAACTGATCTTATAAATTCATCTTGTTTTGAGGGCTTCAATTATACAGCTTTAGGCCATTTACATGGGCCTCAAAAGGTTGGAAGTAATAAAATTAGATATTCAGGCTCTTTATTAAAATATTCTTTTTCAGAAATAAAACAAAAAAAAGGAATAACAATTGTAAATATAGATAGTAACGGTGAAATTGAAATCGAGTTGTCTGAATTTAAGCCAAGAAAAGATTTTAGAATAATTACTGGAGAACTACAGCAATTATTAAAAGAAAATGTAGTAGCACTAGAAAATAAAGATGATTATATAAAGGCAATACTAAAAGATACCGGAGAACTTTTAGATCCAATGGCAAAGCTTAGAAGTGTTTATCCAAATGTTATGGAGTTAGTTAGAGAAGATAGACTTAAAGCTTCATTAAATAATAAGGTTGTAGCAAGTAATATAAATGAGAAATCAAAGTTTGATTTATTTCAAAATTTTTATGAAGATATTATTGGGGAAGAGTGCTCATTAGAAGAGATAGAAGTAATTAAAAAAGTGATAACCAAAGCTCAAAAAGGGTGTGAATGATAATGAAGTTGCAAAAATTAATAATAACAGGGTTTGGACCTTATGCATCAAGACAGGAATTAGACTTTGAAGAAAACCTTAAAGGAAAGAATATGTTTGTTATTACAGGAAATACTGGAGCAGGAAAAACAACAATATTTGATGCAATTAATTTTTCTCTTTATGGAGAGCCAAGTGGAAGCGACAGAGAAAGTAAGTCTTTAAGAAGTGACTTCGCAGAAGCAGATACTAAAACAGAAGTGGAAATTTTCTTTTCACTAAGAGAGAAGGAGTATCATGTTACAAGAACTCCTTCCTATTTTAAACCTAAAAAAAATGGGGATGGGTTCACAGAAAGTAAGCCAACAGCAGAACTAAGAATTATAGGGGGCAAAACCATCACAGGGTCTAAAGAAGTAACTAGAGAAATAGAAAGTATTCTTGGTATAAGTTCAGAACAGTTTAAACAATTAGTTATGATTCCCCAAGGAGAGTTTAAAAAACTTTTGAACTCCAAAAGTGATGAAAAGGAAGCAATTTTCAGAAAGATATTTGGAACAGAAATATTTGAAAAAATTCAAAGGGATATAAAGGAGCAATCAATCAAACTAAAAAAGACTATAGAGCAAGTAGAAAGGGATCGATTAGGAAAAATAAGGAGCTTTATTTGTAAAGAAAAAGATGAGGAATTATTTAGGATTATAAATGCAGACAATCTTAATATAGAGGTTATTATGAAAAGTTTTAATAGATTTACAGAAAATGATAAAGAAGACCAACTTCTATTAGAAAATCAAATAAATAGTATTAATAAAGTTATAGAAGAAACATCTAGAAGTTTAACTATTGGAGAGGAAACAAATAATAAATTTATAAGCTTAGAAAATAATAAAGAAGAGTTAGATGATTTAACTAAGCTGATTAAAGAATTTGAAGAAAAAACAGTAGCATTAGATAGAGGAAGAAAAGCAATAAGTGTTAAAGTTTATGAAGATAAGTATAATGAGAAAAATATTTATTTAAAAAAGGTTAAGGAAGAAATATTAGAAATAGAACAGAAAATAGAAAGTTATAAAGATAGTAGTTTAAAGGCAACTGAGCAATTTAGACTTCAGCAAGGCAAAGAAAAAGAGAAAGATCAGTTAATAAAAGATATAGATGAAAACCTAAGATTAAAAACAAAGGTATTAGAACACGAGAAAATATTTAATAAGGTTAATAAATTTTCAATAGAAGTAGAAACATTAAAAAATAAAATTAAAGAAATAGAATTAAATAAAGAAGAAAATACTTCTAATATCAATAAATTTAGCAAAGATATAGAAAAAATCAATTTAGCTAAAGAAGAAAAAGGTAAATTAGAAGCTGAAAAATTAGAATACACTAATAAAAATTTAAAACTAAATACCTTAAGTAATAGTATTAATCAATGGAATATAAATTATAAAAAACATTTAACTGAAAGAATTATGTTTAAAAAATTAGAAGAGCAGTTTAATAAAGAAAAATCGCAAACTGAGAGCTTAGAAGATACATTAAGGAAAAGTCAGGCAGGGTTAATTGCTTTAGGATTAGAAGACGGGATTTGCTGCCCTGTGTGTGGATCATCTAATCATCCCAAATTAGCAAAATTAGCAAATAGTGAAATAACTGAAGAGTATGTAAATAATAGTAAAGATTCACTAGAAAAAATAAGAGCGGTAAAAGAAAATAAACTAACAGAGTTAACAGATATTAATTCTACCTTAAAATCTATAAAAGAGAATTCTATAGATATACTATCTAGTGAACTGCTAAATAAAGGGTTACTTAATAATAATCAAGTAACTGAGGCTCAATACGAGAATTTACAAGAAATAAAAGTTGAAGTAATAGCTCTTATAAATAATAATAATTTTGTTTTATTAGAACTTAAAAGTAAAATCGAAATATTAAATAATGTTATCATAAAAGAGAATCATAAAATAAATGAAAAACAAAGAAGAGAAAAAGATAATGAATTATTAAGAGAAGAATTAAAAGTTAGAAATGAGGAATATATTCTTAATGAAGGAAGTTTAAGAGTTCTAATTAATAACCTAGATAATATTAAAAATGAATTTAAAGGTGAAATGAGAACTTTAAAAGAATTAGATATTATTGAAAATAGTTTAACTATAAAAATAAGAAAACTTAAAAGTGATTATGATGAATCTGAAAATATTTTTAACATTTCAAAAACTTTACTAGATCAAGAAATGGGTAGCTATAAGAAAGCTAAGCAAGTTAGAAATTTAGCAGAGGAAGAGTTAAAAGAAGCTTTAACAATATTTAAAGAAAAAGTTTTAGATTTAGGATTTGAAAATTATAAGGATTATAAACTATGTATGTTATTAGAGCTTGAAATAGCTAGTTTAAATAAAGAAATTAATAATTTCAATTCTAAATTAGCAGCAACACAAAAATTATACGAAGTTTCCTTAAAGGACGTTCATGGAAAAGTAATAGTTGACTTAGCAATAATTAAAGGTAAATTAAATGAAGAAATTAATAATAGGATAGAGTTATTGGAAAAAAGCAAAGAATTATTTTCTAGAATAAGAAATAATTCTTCAGTAATTGAACTATGTGAAAAATATAATAAGGAAATAGAAATAGATGAAAAGGAATATAAAACTGTAGGGAAGCTTTCTAATATTATTAATGGAGATAACCCTAAGAAAATAAGTTTTGAAAGATATGTTCTAGCTGCATATTTTGAGGATATAATTAAGGCCTCAAATATTAGATTTAATAAGATGACTTCAAATAGATTTGAACTTCTAAGAAAACAAATTGTAGGAGATATGAGAAAAGGTCAAGGGTTAGACCTTGAAGTATTTGATAACTATACAGGAAAATCAAGAGATATAAAAACACTATCTGGAGGAGAAAGTTTTAAGGCATCTTTATCAATGGCACTTGGACTTGCAGACATAGTTCAAGCACATGCTGGCGGAATTCAACTAGATACAATGTTTATAGATGAAGGGTTTGGAACCTTGGATCCAGAATCCCTAGATAATGCCATAGAATGTTTAATAGACCTTCAAAATGACGGTAGATTAGTTGGTGTAATATCTCATGTAGAGGAATTAAAAGAAAGAATAGATGCAAGATTAGAAATAAGCTTAACAAACAAAGGGAGCAAAGCTCAATTTAAAGTTTAATTTTATTATTGTATATTCAATTTAGTACATGATATATTAATTACAAAAGTTTTAAAGGAGTGAAATGTATTGGATAAATCAATTGAAATACTTTGTGCAGTAACTTGTACATATGAAAATAAAAAACTCGCTATCATCTGTCCCGTGGGAAAAATTATAGATAGTTTAGAAAACTTTAATCCTGAATACTTAGCTAATAGGTTTTCTGGAGATGTTAATAAAGCGTATTCTATTGATTCATTAGTTGAAATAGAACAAATGATAGCACCTATAGTAAATAGATTTGGTAAAATACCTGATAGATCCTATGCAACTATTGCTGGAATAAGAAATGTAGAAACTGGTGAGGATATGCCACATTTAAAAAATAAAATAGATGAACTATATAATATAGAACAGGAGTTAGAAGATTGTGGATATAATACTTACGGTGTTTTTTATATTGAACATAATATAGAAGAATTTACAGATGAAAATGATATTCCATTTAGTGAAGATCGTGCATTAATGAAAGTAAGCTGTGCGGATTATAATTTAGAGGGATTAATTAATGAGGTAAGAGAAAATTATATCAGTGATATTCCAACATCAACTATACCAATCCTATTTAATGAATGTTTTATTGACCAGGAATATTATAATATTATAGGAAAAGATAGAATTTTAAATATGAAAGATATAAATAATTTTTTTAGTAATGTGCAAGAAGGAAGCTTATATATTCCATTCGCTAGAAAGGATATATATGATACCCTTAGTCTAGCAAATGGAGAAAAAATTAAATTAAATTCAATTAATACTGGTGAAATGGAATTTGATAAAAATAACGAATATGGAATATCTGTTGATTTAATAGATAATAAATATATTTTCAATCAAGTTGAATATGTTTTTCATGAAAATAACAAAAAATATAGCATTAGTATTTTAGAAGAAAGTGAAGATTTAACAAATAAAATAATATATATAATAGAAAAATTTAAAAAGTAAGTACTTGTACTGACTTAGAATAATAATTAATAAATAGTACATTTTCTAAAATAAGTAAAGTGTTTTCTATTTTAAGAAATATTGAATTATAGTTAGCAGTAATTAAGGGTTTATGTAACAATTAGAGTATTATAAGTATATTATATAATATATTTAATTAACAATATACTTAGGAGGACTAGTTAGTGGACTGGTTTATAAATTTAAATCCTGTACTTCAAGGATTACTTGCAACTATATTTACTTGGGGAATAACTGCATTGGGAGCATCAATAGTATTTTTCTTTAAAAAGGTTGATAAAAAAATTCTTAATACTATGTTAGGTTTTGCAGCAGGCGTAATGATAGCTGCTAGTTTTTGGTCACTTTTAAACCCAGCAATAGAGCTTAGTGAAGAATTAGGTCAGAGTGGTTTTATAATTCCTGGAATAGGTTTCTTTTTAGGCGGAATATTTATTATTTTTGCTGATAAGCTAATGGATAAATATTCATATGGAGTTATAATAAAGAGGAAATTACAATTAGAAACACCAAAATCTCAACAATATAAAAAAAGTATACTATTAGTTTTGGCAGTAACACTTCATAATATTCCAGAAGGATTGGCTGTAGGAGTTGCTTTTGGAGGAGTAGCCGTTGGTATTCCAGGAACAACGTTAATTGCGGCCATGACTTTAGCACTTGGTATAGGTCTACAGAACTTTCCAGAGGGGGCAGCCGTTTCATTGCCATTAAGGAGAGAGGGACTTTCAAGAAGTAAGAGTTTCTTTTATGGACAAGCATCTGGATTAGTTGAACCAATAGCTGGAGTAATAGGCGTTATTGCAGCTATAACAATGAGAAGTATTCTTCCCCTTTTATTAGCATTTTCTGCTGGTGCAATGATAGCAGTAGTTGGATCAGAACTACTTCCCGAAGCATCAATGGAAAATAAAAATCTAACAACTATAGGGCTAATTTTAGGCTTTTTAGTTATGATGGTGTTAGATGTAGCATTAGGTTAGTAAAATAAGCTCAATGGTAGTTATTAAAAAAATGCTAACTACCATTGGCTTATTTAAAAAGAGATTTTATAATATTAGCTGAAGTGGTATAATAAAAGGGAAATAATTATGATAGGAGAGAAAATTATGAACGAAAGAGATAAGTTATATAAAGAAATATTATCAAGTATGACTGGAAAAATATATGTAGAAGGTAAGTATACTTATGTACCATTTGATGAGGATGTAATAGAAATTGAAAAAAAATTCAAAAGTGACAAAGAAGTAATAGAATATATTATAGATAATAATATATTTGAAGAAATGCAAGACGAAGACTAAAATAATTAGATTAATTATTAAAACTCCCAATAGATAAATATATTATTTATCTATTGGGAGTTTATTGATATTTTGCTATCCTAAAAGAGTTTTAACCATTGGGTTAATTTTTGCTCTATCAAATTTCCCATTAACCTTTGGCATAATTTCTTTCATTATTTTCCCCATATCTGATGCCGTATAATTCCCATTAGTTATAATTTCTTGAAGCATTGAATTAACATCTTCATCACTTATTTGTGCTGGAAGATAAGGTGTTAATAATTCTATTGCAAAATTTCCTTCAGCAATTTTTTCTTCATGATTTAATTGAATAGCATATTGCAATGCTTCTTTTAATTGTTTTATATGCTTTTCAATTATTTTTATTATTCCTTCATCAGAAATAGTTTCTCTTTCATTTACTTCAAAGGATTTGATATCAGCATTTACTAATCTTAAAACACTTACTGTTGCCTTATCTCTTGCCTTCATTGCAGTTATTTCATTTTTCTTTAATAATTCTTTTAACATTTTAAAAACCTCTTTCATATTTAGTAATTATTATTAGTTACTGTGTATTAATAGAATAACATCTTAATTATACATAATAAACCTGTTACTGTTAAGTCTTTTATAGAATGAATTTAAGATACGCTTAAGAACATCTATATTTTTATAAAGACATTTAACAAAAGTTATCTATTTTATATAATTAAAAGATAGATTTAATTATTATATATACTGAAATTGCAATAAACAGCATAAAAGATATAAGGATTTGTATTATTATCATAAAATAAGAGTACTTTTATGCTTTTTGGAAAAAATACTATGTAAAAAAATAAGCGTATTAGTAGAAGTTATACAACCCTTAAGTGAGTTAATAAATCTATCTAATTGTTATATTATATTAGTATAATATAAATTAGATAGAGGTGTATCATGAAAACAGAAAATAAGTTATTAAAGTTCTCAGCTGCAGGTGGATTATTTTTCGCTCTTGTTGGTATAGGATGGGGATTATTTATAGATTCAGAAATGATTATGTTTGATGGAGTATATTCTTTAATAAGTTTATTCTTATCAATAATATCAATAGTTATATGTAAGTTTATAGCTAAAAATGATAAAGTTAATTTCCCTTTTGGAAAGAAAGCATTAGAACCAATGGTTGTAGCTTTTAAATCAATTGTACTTATAATAATGTGTTTTATAACATTAAGTAATGCTATAAAAACAATACGTACTGGAGGTAATCCTGTAGATACAGGATTTGCTCTAATCTACGCTATATTATCAGTAATTGGATGTGGGTTAATTTATTCTTATATGAAATCTAAAGGACAAAAATTAAATTCAGATATAATTAAGGCTGAGAGTAGCCAATGGTTAATGGATACAGCAATTAGTGCTGGTGTATTATTAGGATTTATTATTCTCTTAATTATAAAAAACACTAAATTATATTACTTAACTATATATATAGATCCAGTAATGGTTATTATAACTTCAATTATTTTCTTGAAAGTTCCTATTTCACAGTTTATAAGAGTGTTTAAGGAAATAATTTTAGTAAAGGCTAATGATGAAATTAATGATGAAATATACGTAATTGTTAAAGATATTCAAAAGGAATATAACTTTGAAGATTCTATTACTAGAGTTAGCAAAATGGGAAGCTCCTTACGAATAGAAATAGATTTTATATTTAACGGAGAATCTAAAATGGAATCATTAGAAGAAATGGATAAAGTAAGAGAAAAAATTGATAAAGAAACTAATCATATAAAATATGAAAAATGGCTAAACGTCTCATTTACTGGAAATAAGAAATGGGCAATTTAAGTTATTAGAAAAGCAGAACAAATTTGTTCTGCTTTTTTATTTTTATAATAGTTATGTACTGAAAAAAATCTAACTATAGACTACAAATCATTATTAATAATTTTTACGCCTGCCTCTTCATCTGAAATAGGAATAAGAACATCTTTAAAAAATCCACTTTCTTTCTTAGCATAAAATGAGATATCGGATCCAACTTTATAACTACCTATGTATTCATTATTATATACTTTGTACTTTGTACCACTGAATGATACTCCTACATAGTAATTTTTTTTTGCTTTAGTAATAATTAATCTATATAACAACTAATATTCACCTCACATTTTTATCTACATAATTATTATCGTCAATAACTAAAAAATATTAACATATTTATAAAAAAAATATAAAGTAAGGAAAAAAGTCCTACTATACTAATAATATAGATTATAATAAAATTATATTTAGAAAAATATAATTTAAGTGAGGTATCCATAATGGAAAATATTTTTAAAATAGAAGAATTCTTAGAAAAATATTCTTATTCAAAAGATATTATAGAAATAAATAATATAAATATAAAAAATTTGAGTGATATATATGAAGATTATATTAGCTATAGACACTCTTATGAAAATCAAGCAAATTTTATAGCGAATATATTACGTAGTGAAGGAACTATTCATTCTGTTAAATCTAGAATTAAAGAGCCAGAACGCCTAATAGAAAAAATTATTAGGAAAACTCAAGATAGAAAAATCAAATATGGAAACGACTTTGAATTTACTATTAATAATTACAAAAATGAAATTAATGATTTAATTGGTATAAGAGTTATACATATATTTAAAGAGCAGTGGGAAGATATTCATGACTTTATTATAAACACATGGAAAATTATAGAGATTACTGCAAATGTGAGGGATGGTGATAATACAGAAATATTCGATGATTTAGGAATAGAAGTGAGATCAAGGGCATCAGGATATCGCTCTGTTCACTATTTGGTAGAGTTTTATCCAACAAGCCAAAAGGTTATTGCCGAAATACAAGTGCGAACAATATTTGAAGAAGGATATGGTGAAATAGATCATATATTAAGATATTCTCATAATGACATTCCAAACATACTAAAATCTAATTTGCTTCTTTTTAATAGAATAGCAGGAAGTGCAGATGAAATGGCATCTTTAATTAGTAGATTTAGTAAAGAGTGGAGTGAAAAGGAGTTAGAATATAAACTGCTTTTAAAAGAAAAGGATAAAGAAATAGAAAAATTAAAAAGAATCTAATTCTCAAATAGACTCATAAGAAATAAATTTTATCAAATCTAACCGCTTCAATATCATTTATTCAAATGGTTGTATCAAAATAAATTAGTGGTTTAAAAAAACACGACATAATAAAGAATAAGATTAGACTTACTTAGATAAAATAGAAGTATGAAATTTGAAAAAGTAAGGAGTGTATAGATTTGATAGAACAAAAGAAAATAAAAGTTATACCACTTGGAGGCCTTGGGGAAATAGGTAAAAATATTACCGTATTTGAATATGATAATGAGATAATTGTTTTAGACTGTGGTCTTGCTTTTCCCGATGAGGATATGTATGGAGTAGATCTTATAATTCCAGATGTTACATATTTGCTTAAAAATATTGATAAAGTAAAAGGTATCTTTTTAACTCATGGTCACGAGGACCATATAGGTGCATTGCCTTATATTTTAAAACAATTTAATGTGCCTATTTATGGAACTAATTTAACACTAGGAATAGTAGCGAATAAGCTTATTGAACATGAAATTTCAGATAAGTGTACTCTTTGCAAAGTAAATCCGGGAGATATAATTGAGCTAGAAAAAATCAAAGTAGAATTTATTCAAAGTACTCATAGCATTGCAGACTCATGCTTTATAGCTATAACTACACCTGTTGGAACAATACTACATACTGGAGATTTTAAAATTGATTATACTCCTATTGATGGAAAGGTTATAGATTTAAAACGTATTGCTGAAATTGGAAAGCAAGGTGTTTTATTATTAATGGCAGATAGTACGAATGTAGAGCGCAGAGGTCACACAATGTCTGAAAAATCCATAGGTACAACATTGACAAGAATAATTGCAAAGGCAGAAGGTCGTGTAATTGTTGCAACATTTGCATCTAATATTCATAGAATACAACAAATTATAGATTCATCTATTCTATTTGGAAGAAAGATTGTCTTTAGTGGTCGTAGTATGGAAAATATGTCAAAGGTTGCAATAGAACTTGGATATTTACATATACCAGAAGGGATAGAAATATCACTTGATGATCTTGATAAACATAGACCAAATGATATTACTATTATTACAACCGGAAGCCAAGGTGAACCAATGGCTGGTCTTTATAGAATTGCCTTTGATAATCATAGAAAGATTAAAATAGAGACCAATGACTTATATATAATATCAGCATCACCAATACCTGGAAATGATAAAATGATATCTAAGGTTATTAATCAATTATTTAAAAATGGAGCTGATGTAATTTATGAGGATTTAGAAGATATACATGTGTCAGGGCATGCATATCAAGAAGAATTAAAACTAATTCATACTCTTGTTCATCCAAGATATTTTATGCCGGTACATGGCGAATATAGACATTTGAAACATCATAGTGATTTAGCTCAAAATCTAGGATTACCTAAATCTAATATATTTATATTAGAAAATGGCGAAGTTTTATCTATTGATGAGGAAAGTGCTAATGTAACAGGTAAGGTTAAAACAGGAAGAATATTTGTAGATGGGTTAGGGGTTGGAGATGTAGGTTCTTTAGTTTTGAGGGATAGAAGATTTTTAGCACAAGATGGAATGGTAACAATTGTTGTAACAATAGAAAGGGATACGTATAGTATTAGTGCAGGACCAGATATAATTACTAAAGGTTTTGTTTATGTTAAAGAAGCAGAAGAGATATTAAGTAATATTAAAAACATAGCAAGAAGTGAACTAGAAAAATGCTTAGATGATAAAATAATAGAGTGGTATATAATTAAACTTAATATAAAAAAAGCAGTTGAAAAATATATATATGAAGTAACAAAAAGAAGACCTAGTATAATTCCTATTATCATGGAAATATAGTAATAGGGTATATACTAAATTATAGAAAAAATAGAGGTAACTCTTAAAATATTAGTAACCTATTGAAATTATAAATTGCACCTATGTAATATTAATTACATAGGTGTTTTTTACTATAATTAAGAAATATATAGGTTTTAATAAAATGTAAATAGAAAAAGTAATAGAAAAATATAGTATAAGTGTGGTAAAATATTGATAAAGTATAATTTATATGCTTTTAGATAAAATATTATTCTGCTAATTTAAAAGTTAAGGGGGTAATCAAAATGAGTAAAGTTATTAGCTGTTCACTTATAATTAAGGACGATTTTAATAATGTATTAATTATTCAGAGGAAGGTTAAAAAAGGACAACCTAAGGTATGGAGTCTTCTAAACAGAGAGATTAAAGGAAAAGAAACAATAGAAAAATGTCTTGAAAAAATTGCCAAAGATGATTTGAAAGGTATTGTTTTTAATTTCACGCCTTTTAAGGAATTTACTATAAATGAGAATGCTATAAATACATCGTATACAGGTATAATAAAAGAAAGCATTATATTACATAAAGATATTATAGGCAGTAAATGGATAAATAAAAGAGTATTAGATGAATATGACTTCGCAAAAGATAATAAAGAAATATTATTAGAGTTTTTTGAGAGCATAAAATAATATAATTTAATATATTAGAGGATCTAAAAGCTAATCATTTATAAACTATAGGTGGTTAGCCTAATTATATTGAAATTTAATTAGGTGTACAAATAAATAGAATTATTCATATAGGTACTTATATTCTCATATAAATATTTAGTAATATTTAATAAGGAAGTATGTTTATATGAAAATAAAAAAGGAAAAACATTTTACTAAACTAGCCTTTTGGGTTACCTTATCAATAATTTTCAATTTGTTTATTTACATAGCTAGAGGAGAGCAGGCTGCAGTAGAATATTTTGGAGGTTATATAATTGAGATGTCATTAAGTTTGGATAATTTATTTTTATTCTTAATGATATTTAGTTCATTTGGAATATCATTAATATATCAAGAAAGAGTATTAAAATATGGAATATTCGGAGCTATGATACTTAGAATGATATTCATAATACTTGGAGTAAAAATAGTTAATAAATTTCATTGGGTTATTTACATATTTGGTTTTTTATTAATATTTAGCGCTTTTAAAATGTTGTTCAAAATGGAACAAGTAAAAGATTTTAAGGAAAATATTATCATTAAAGGATTAAATAGGATAATTCCAGTAACTAGTGAATTAGTTGGAAATAAATTTTTTGTGTTTCAAAACAATGTATTGTGTGCTACCCCGTTATTTGCAATTTTATTAATTATAGAAAGTTCTGATGTAATGTTTGCTTTAGATTCAATACCAGCTATTTTCTCTATAACTACTGATCCTTTTATAGTATATACCTCCAATATATTTGCAATCTTAGGTCTTAGAAGTATGTATTATTTATTATTTAAACTTAATGATAGATTTCAATTTATGAAATATGGAATTATAGTTATTTTAATGTTTACAGGAATAAAACTAATTATTCTATATTTTAATATAGAAATATCAGCTTTAATATCAGTTTTAATAATAATTATAATACTTTTAGGTAGTATTTTATTATCTTTAATTTTTTATGATGAAGATAATAGTAAAAAGTCTAATTCAATCAAATAATAATATAATAAACTGTTTAGAAATTAAAAAAAATTTGCTATACTAGTATTAATATAAAAGAAAGTGGAAACTTAAGGTGAATTACATGGAAAACAAACAACAATATAAAAACTATTATAGATTAAATAAACTGAAAAATAACAAGTCTAATAAAAAAAAGAAAGTTTTAAAAGTTATAAAAATTAATGATAAGTTAACGTCAGAATTTACAAGTATTATATTTTTTGATCTTGAAATGAATTGTAGTTTTCATAAAGAAGAAAATCATGGTGTAGGTGAAACAATATCTATTGGAGCTGTAAAGTATAAGATTAGTACTGAAGAAACAACAGATTTTTACTCAATTATTAGGCCAACCTTTAATAATGTTATGAGTTCTAAGATAATTGAATTAACAAATTTACTTCAGGATGAAGTAAATGAAGCGAAGAGTTTTAAAGAGGTTCTTCTTACATTAGAAGACTGGGTTAAACAAGAAAAATGTATTTTTGTTAGTTGGGGTCCAGATGACATTAGAGTTCTTCTAGGTGACAATGATAGGAACGGATATAAATTAGATATAATTAATACAATAAAAACTAATTTTATTGATTTCCAAAGTGAATATGGACTTCATAGAAAATCTAATCAGGCGATTTCTTTAAAAAATGCCTTAACTTACTATAAAGTTGAATTTGAGGGAAGTCAACATAATGCTTTAGATGATGCACATAATTTATTTAGGGTTTATAAAAAATATAAAGAAGAAATAATTTATATTAACTCTATAGATAATGAGAACTCAAAATAATTATAAAGCTAGTTATTATTTGGAAACTTAATTAGTAAATTTTCAAGATACCTAAAGTGAGATAAATTAGAAATTAAATTTTTTTTATCTCACTTATAATTTTTTCTAATTAATTTAAATATAACTGTTAAAAGATTCAATATTCTGAATATTGTGATATAATATAATTATAGAGTTAATTATATAAGGAGTGTGCATAAAATGAAGAGAAGAATTTGCAAAAAAGGATATGATGAGATTTTAAGCTTCAAAAATAAAATATGTAATGACGACCGCTCAATTGAACATGACTTTATAGAGGTATTATACAAAAATGAATTTGTCTATCCATTTAAAGATTTAAACTATGAAGGCTATTTAAAATACCTTAAATGTTTTGATGATATTTCTGTAATAGAAAATGCAGATGTAGATTGTATTAAGAGGATATGTACTAGTATTATAAGAATTGATAAATTTAATCAAGGTATAATAGCAAAAGCTTTTAGAGATGGTATATTTGAAAAATTAATAATTAGAATTGAAGAAATAGCCTATACTAATTATAGAGTATAGTAAAACGCTCATTCTTGTAAACGTTAAGCAAGCTGGATTCTATTTGAACTAGCTTGCTTTTTATTTATATATATTAACTATACTTAAATTATATTTTATATATTAAATACCTTTATTCCTTTTTATATATGCCTATAATTTTTAGAAATTATTAACTAGTCATTTTTCTATCTATTTTAAAATATATTAAAATATATCTATTATATTTTGTGTTATAAGGAGGTGAATAGATGGGAGATGATTTAGAACTCTTAATTTATTTAGATGAAAATTTAATTAAGAATTTATCATCAGTATTTTTTTACGGGTACATAGACATTAGAACTTATAGAAAAATTAATGATAACTGTATTGATGGTAAACTTCTAGAAGGAAATAAAGAACAATTTTATGATGAAGATAGATATTCAAAAGATATTAGAGAAGGGTACAAAGGAAAGACTTGTAGTGAGGTAGGCACTTATCAAAATAGTATTGAAAATAATAAATCCTTTGAAACTCGTGAAGTTATAAGACAAGAAGAAGAAACAAAGCGGATTTTTACTGTTTTTGCTCTTCATAGACAATTAATAAATGCTATGTATGAAAAGAAAATATTAACAAAAATTAATGAGCTCACTATATGTAATAGAGAGATATCCCAAGGAGAGTATATTAAAATAAGAGGAGATATTACAACAGTTTCCCTTGTTTCTTACTTAGATATTTTAACTGATGTTTTAAAATGTTATGGAACAGAATATCTTGATTCATTATTAATTGATAAAAATTTAGGGAAATTAAACTATACTAAAATTTTAAATATGTTAAATCATTTATTAGAATTATTAACTAAAAACAATACTCAAGATCTTATTATAAAATGTAATAAAGAAACATTAATAGTAACTGTAAATACAAAATTTTTCTTGAATGAAAATTCATCAATTTTTGATAAAGTTAATTGTCCTTGTGAGATATTAGGAAAAATTATGAGAACTTGTTATGACGGGAAAAATTTAAGCCTCCTAAGAAAAACAGCTCAAGTTGAATATTATGAAAAATTAATTAGATCTATTAAACCATTTCTAGATCTATTACAGGATGAAGGTCTTATTTTACCTATTATGCCTGAACTAATAATTAATGATCATTATCTATTAGTAGTTCCTTTAAGTATTTATATTTAAAAATTTAATATAGTATATGATTAATTAAATTTATTATTCACATACTATTAAGTGTAAATACATTTAAGGAGGATATAGATGAAAAAAAATATATTACTTGTGATTCTAATAGCTAGCTTAAACTTTCAGCAATATTCTACTCTTACCTTTAATTCAACTACATTAAATAATCCAATAGAAGGGAATCTAATCTATTATATAAATAAAACTAATATAGAAAGACCTCATGATAAAGAAAAAATTGAGAGTTTTTGGAATAGTGAGAATGAAAGTTTTTTAAGTTCTGAAGAAAAAGAAAAGTTAAATGTATTAAAATGCAAAGTTGAAAGAGGTGAAAATTTAACTGTAGAAGAACGACAAATACTTTCAGAACTTAGAAGTGATACTATAAGGAAAAAACTTGGAGATGCTAGATTTGAAAGATATAAGAAGCTAATTGAAAAAAGAGAGAAACAAGCAAAAGGTCAACTTGAAATAGAACTTAGCAAGGAAGAGAAAACAGAAATTTATAATTTTGAAAAAGAAATAAAAGGTAAATAAAAAAACACTTAAGAATAAATTACTATAGTTTATTCTTAAGTGTTTATTAAATTTAAATAAGTATTTGTAATTATGTTTGAATAGTCTTCATAGAATATATAGATATCAATTAGTATAGGCTTTTATCTATATAACTAATGTGATAGTTTAAAATTCAATATAAAAAGGGGGGCTGCACTTTAGCAGCGTATATTTATGAAATGTTTAGATGTTAAAGAAGAAAATTTATTCCTTATATCCCAATTGGACTATATACAAGAAATAGCTGTAATCCTTGCTAATAAAGATAATAGCTTGATAATAGATGGTCCACCTAGCAGCGGTAAAGAAGAAACTATCATTAATATAATTTCCAACAGCTTATATCAAGGAAAGAGAGTCTTACTTATATCTAAGAACTTAAATATACTTAATAGTATCTATGGAAGATTAAATTATATAAACAATCAAATAAGCTTGCTAGTAGATTCTGATATTGATTTAGATTGTTTTTATAAAAATATATCTAGATCAATAAATCAATTATCAAAAAATACTGGTAGTACCACATTAAGTAAAATAAAAGTTTTATCAAGAGATATAGATAAAAAAATTGAAATATTAAATAGCATAAATGAATTATTCTATACAGTTAGACCCTGTGGTTTAAATTTACTAGATATGTATAAAACAACTGAAAAAATAAATAATACCCATATTTTATATAAGTATTATAAAATTTATAGAATTAAAAACCCATTTGTTAATTATAAATATGATGAAATAAATAGCTCTGTTAATAAATTGCTTAATGAAGATATTATAGATAGATATGTTAAATATAAACGTTTTAAAAAGAATAAATTATTTTCTAAATTAATTAATAATATTAGCGAAAATAGTTTGTCGGTAGCAATATCAAAAATTAGCTCGCTTTTAAATAATCCTTTAGCCTTTGAATTACCTCTATATAATTCAGAGTATAAAAATGACTTTATTTCTGCATTTTCAATTAATAATACACTTAAAGTTGACTCTATTAAAGCATTGGCTCAACTTATAAATTCAAAGCATAATTCTTCTATGCTTAATAAAGATACTATAATAAATAAATGGAGTCCTATTTATTGGATAAGGCATAGATCTATAATTAAGATTCAACAAGATAAAGAAGTTATATTTAATAATCTTGAAAAAAAAATTTATTTAGAATTTTTAGAAAATCTAGAAAATATCAACTTTTATATCAAAGCTTTTGATTTTATGAAAGATATTATAAATAAGGATGAGTACAATAATTTCATAAAAACTTTATTAAAAAATGAAGATATTATTGATTATCTAACAAACTTAAAAAATATATTAAATATATATCAAAGCTTTAAAAAATCAACTGAAGAAATAAATCATTTCGATAATATAGAAAATGAAATTCTAACTTACTGCTATAATAATACTGAAAAAAAAGAAGATATAAAAATTTTATTAAGATGTATCCCTAGTTTATATGTAAACTATAATATAGAAAAAATAGAAACTACTGAAACAGATATTCTTTATTATTATAAAAATTTTGAGATTATATTAAAAGAAATTCAACTTTCTATTAATACTAAGATTTCATTTATTCCTTTAGGAATAAAATATATTTGGGATAATAAAGTTTCAGAATTATTAAGAATAAAAGATATAACTAATCCTAATATAGCTGATTATTTAAATAATCCTGAACCTAAATTAGAAATTTATGATTTTTTAACATTATTTAAATTTATTATATTTGATATATACCCTTGTGTTATATTGAATTTTAATAATGTTCATAATGTATTACCTAATATAAAAGGATTATTTGATGTTGTTATCTTCTATGATGGAAGTAATATTTATGAAGATGATATAGAAGATGATATATATAAGGAAAATACACATATAATTACAGGAGAATCTGTTGAAAACCCTAAAAAGTGCTTATTAAATACTACCTCCTCAAAATACACGACTACAAAATTGAAATCTAAATGCTCTAATTTAGATGAATTATTTGAAGATGATTTTAAATTCAAAAGTTATTTGCAAAAAGAACTTTATGATACATTTATAGGATTAGGCTATAAAATTAGAATAAACGTTAATATTTCAGGATATAATCTTAATTTAGTATTTTATAATAATAACTATAAAATACCGATTTTAATATTAGAGTGTGATGACATTATATATAATAGTAATTATAATGCTAGAGAAGTTGACATATATAGACGTAACTATTTAGAAAGTATCGGTTGTAATATAGTTAGAGTTTGGAGTAGGGATTGGTGGTTAAATAAAAAAAATGAAATTAGAAGGATTAAAGAAATTGCAGAAGAATTTTTATTGGAATTTAAAATTTGATAAGACCTTTCAAAAAAATAATAAGTCAGAATGCGACGTAGCCTATTAAACTAGACGAGCATATCAACTTGTTATTTTTTTGAATATTCCTAAGTTATTATTGACATTTTAAGGCGTTAGTAATATATTATAAACATACATATTATCAAACAGATAATAAGCAAGGTGGGTTATTTATGAAGGATATTAAAGGTCTAACTGAAGAAGAATATTTAGAAAAATATAATTCATCTAAATATGAAAAACCTTCCTTAACTGTAGATATACTATTATTCACATTAGATGAAATTAGAAACGAAGATATTAAGAGGTTACCTGAAAAAGAACTTAAGATTCTTCTTATTAAAAGAAATGAGCATCCATTCATAGGAACTTGGGGAATATCTGGTGGCTTTGTTGATATTAATGAAAGTGTAGATAATGCAGCCTATAGAGAACTTACCAAAGACGCGAATATAGAAGATGTTTATATGGAACAGCTATATACCTGGGGAGAGGTTAATCGTGATCCAAGAATGAGAGTAGTATCTGCTTCATATATTGCATTAGTTAATAAACAAGGATTAAAAGAAAAGGCAGGGGATGAGGTAAATGATTTAGCTTGGTTCTCCATTAGTAAAGAGTTGATAAGTGATTATACAACTCAAAATGGTCAACTTATTAAAAACTACATTATATCTTTAATAAGTAATGAAAAAGATATAAAAATTATATATAAGATCAAAGAAACTAATATTTTTATAGGATTCAATACAAAAGTTGATTATAAGTTCGAAGTTGAAAAAAGTTCGAATTCTACGTTAGCTTTTGATCATGTAGAAATACTAAGCTATGCATTAGAAAGAATGAGTAATAAAGTACAATATACAACAATTGCATTTAGCCTACTATCTAAAAATTTCACTTTAACAGAACTTCAACAAGTATATGAACTATTGCTTGGTCGCAAGCTTACTAAACCTAACTTTAGAAGGTGGATATCTAAAATAGTTGAAGAAACATCATATACTAAAAGAGAAGGTAGTTATAGACCTTCAAAACTATATACATTAAATAAAAAACTAATATTAAAAGAATTTATAAATATATAGGATGATTTTTAAAATGTTAGACTTATATAAGCTTAAATCAAAGGGTATCAAGGTTGTAAAATCAATTAAGATACAATAATTTATAAATGTTTTATTGAACATCCCTTAGATTCAAATAGTACAATAAATACGGAGGATGACTATGAGTAAAATAAATTTGAAAAATAAAAGAAATATGTCTATGCTAATGGATTTCTATGAATTAACTATGAGTAATGGATATTTTAAAAATGGATTAAAGGATAAAGTAGTTTATTTTGATGTTTTCTTTAGAAAAGTTCCTGAAAATGGTGGATTTGCCCTTATGGCAGGTCTTGAACAAGTAATAGAATATATAGAAGGTTTAAAATTTGATGAAGATGATATAGATTACTTAAGATCTAAAAATTGTTTAGATGAAGAATTTTTGCAATATCTATCTAGCTTTAAGTTTACAGGGGATATATATGCGTTTGAAGAAGGAACACCTATATTTCCAAATGAGCCTATTTTAACAGTTAAAGCTCCTGTAATAGAAGCACAGCTTATAGAAACTATGATTTTATTAACTTTAAACCACCAATCATTGATAACTACAAAGTCTAATAGGATAGTTAGAGCTGCAAATGGAAGAGGAGTTATGGAATTTGGTGCAAGAAGATCTCAAGGATATGATGGTGCAATATATGGTGCTAGAGCTGCTTATATTGGTGGCGTAATAGCTACTGCTACAACTTTAGCTGGACAGGTGTTTGGAATACCTGTATCAGGGACAATGGCGCATAGCTGGGTACAATTGTTTGAAGATGAATATACTGCATTTAAAACTTACGCTGAAAATTATCCGGATTCAAGTACATTTTTAGTAGATACTTACTCTGTTCTACAATCTGGTGTTCCAAATGCTATAAAAGTATCTAAAGAAGTATTAGAGCCTATGGGTTGTAGATTAAAAGGCATAAGACTAGATAGTGGTGATATGGCATATCTTTCAATAAAAGCAAGAAAAATGTTAGATGAAGCTGGGTTAACTGATTGTAAAATAGTTGCATCTAATTCGCTTGATGAATATACAATTACATCTTTATTTAATCAAGGTGCAAAAATAGATCTTTTTGGAGTAGGAGAAAGACTTGTAACTTCAAAAGCTGAGCCTGTATTTGGAGGGGTTTATAAACTAGTTGCTGTAGAAAATGAAAATATGGAGCCCGAAGCTAGAATTAAGATTTCAGAAAATGCTGAGAAAGTAAGTAATCCTGGGCATAAGAAAGTATATAGATTTTTTGATAAAGATAGTAACAAAGCAATTTGTGACGTTATCACATTAGCTCATGAGGTTATAGATATTAATAAACCATATACTATCTTCGATCCAGTTCATATTTGGAAGAAGAAAAAACTTAAAAATTTTTATGTTAAAGAATTACAGGTTCCTATATTTAAAAATGGAGAGGTTGTATATACATCTCCTTGTTTAAATGATATAAGATCATATTGCTTAAGCCAAGTTAATACTTTATGGGAAGAGGTAACAAGGTTTGAAAATCCACATACTTTCTATGTAGATTTATCTAAAGAACTTTGGACTTTAAAAGATAATATGATTAAAAAATATAGCAATGAAGAATAGAATTTAAATCAAATATTTAGAGGTGATTACTATGAAAAAAAACATTTCAAACAAATTAGTAAAAACAGCAGTAGTTGCAGCACTTTATACAGTTTTAACTGTAATGCTCGCTCCAATTTCCTATGGAATAATTCAATTTAGAGTATCAGAAGTTATGGTATTACTAGCTTTCTTTAATCCACTTTATATTGGTGGATTAACACTTGGTTGCTTAATTTCAAACATATTTGGTGGTAATGGTCCGTTAGATATTATACTTGGAACTTTTGCAACGTTTATAAGTGTTGTATCTATAAGCTTAACGTCCAGAATATTGAAAACTAATAAATTCAGCCTTGCAATTGCTTCTATATGGCCAGTAGTATTTAACGGAGTAATTATAGGTTGGATGTTAAATATAGTGTCAGGAGCTCCTTTATTGTTAACAATGGTAGAGGTTGGACTAAGTGAATTTATAATTATTTCAATTATAGGAGTTCCATTAGCTTTATTATTAAAGAATAAATATGGGACTAAACTTAATTTAGCTAAAAGTTAATAATTTTGTGCATAAAGGAGAGGTTTAATTACTTCTCCTTTTAAGTTTAATTAATAAATAAGTAAAACAGTGTTTTAAATTGTCTATGATAGTGATAGAATAACAATTGAACATTAGTTATAATTTAATTACATAAGGGAGAAAAGTATGAATTTAATTACATTAGAGAACATAAGTAAAAGTTATAGTGAGAAAGTATTATTAGACAATGTATCTCTTGGTATAGAAACTGGAGAGAAAATTGGATTAATTGGAATAAATGGTGCAGGAAAATCTACTTTATTAAAAATTGTAACTGGACGAGATGAATTTTTTAACGGCTCAGTTATAAAAGGAAAAAATATAAGGGTAGAGTACTTATCCCAAAATCCTGATTTTAATAAGGATTTTACAGTACTAGAACAAATATTTAGAGGGGATACTCCAGAGATGAAATTACTAAGGGAGTATGAAACTTTACTTGAGGATATAAATGATGCTAATTATGATGAAGAGAAAAATAACAGGTTAATATCGCTTCAAGGAAAAATCGATGATATGAACATTTGGGATTTAGAAAGTGATGCCAAATCCATACTTAACAAACTTGGAATAACGGATTATACTGTTAAAATGGGAGTATTATCCGGTGGTCAAAAAAAGAGAGTATTCTTAGCTTCGTCATTAATAACCCCTTGTGAATTATTAGTTCTAGACGAGCCTACTAATCACTTAGATGCAAACTCTATAGAGTGGTTAGAAGAATATATTAACGCTAGAAAAGGCGCATTATTAATGATTACACATGATAGATATTTTCTAGATAGAGTCGCTAATAGAATTATTGAACTTGATAGGGGAAAACTATTTTCTTATGAAGGTAATTATAGTGACTTTCTAGAGAAAAAGGCAGAAAGATTAGCACTTGAATCAGTTACGGAAGATAAAAGGCAAAAACTCCTTATTAAAGAATTAGCATGGGTTAGAAAAGGTGCTAAAGCAAGAACTACAAAACAAAAGGCTAGAATTCAAAGATATGATGATTTAGTTAAT
Source organism: Clostridium gasigenes (assembly GCF_900104115.1). Lineage (GTDB taxonomy): Bacteria > Bacillota > Clostridia > Clostridiales > Clostridiaceae > Clostridium > Clostridium gasigenes. Next base: position 791,821 of record NZ_FNJM01000001.1, on the reverse strand, counting down.
GAAGAACATATAGAAGTTAAAGGTGCTATCGAAATGCCTTTCGTTGGTAGAAGACTTGGTAAAAAAGTAGTAGAGTTATATAATATATCAAAATCATTTAGTGATAGGAATCTTATTTCTGACTTTAACTATATATTCTTAAGAGATGATAGAGTTGGTATAGTTGGAGATAATGGTATGGGGAAAACTACACTAATAAACATTATAACCGGAGTTCTAAAACAAGACTCAGGAACATTAGAAATTGGAGAAACAGTTAAAATAGGAGTGTTTACTCAAGATGATAAAGAAATGGATGGTTCTTTAAGAGCTATTGATTATGTAAAAGAAGGTGGAGAGACTATCCCTACTGAAGATGGTACTAAAATAACAGCATCTCAGCTTGCTGAGAGGTTTATGTTTGATGGTACCATGCAATATACTCCGGTATCTAAGTTATCAGGTGGAGAAAGACGAAGACTTCACTTATTAAGAATTTTAATGGAAGCTCCAAATGTCTTAATACTAGATGAACCTACAAATGATTTAGATATTGAAACACTAAAAACTCTTGAGGATTTTCTAGATGATTTTATGGGTGTTGTAATAGTTGTCTCTCATGATAGATACTTTTTAGATAGAATCTGTAATAAAATATTTTCTTATGAAGGCAATGGCCAAATAAAAAATTACCCTGGTAATTATAGTAATTTTTTAATTTCAAAAGAAATAGAGAATTTTAAAGAAAAAGAAGAATCTGTACCATATAAAATAAAAGATGAAACTAAACAATCAGAACAAAAGAAGCGGGAAGATAAACCTAAATTTACTTTTAAAGAACAAAAAGAGTACGAAGCTATTGATGATAATATTATAAAAACAGAATCTGAAATAGAGTCAATTACTAAAAAAATTAATGAAAATTCTTCTAACTATGGATTGCTAAATGAATTAGTTAAGTCAAAAAGAGAATTAGAGGAGTTACTTGAGAAGTTGTATGAAAGATGGGAATACTTAAATGAAATACTACTAAAAATAGAAGGGTATAAGACTTCTTAATTTTTACTAAAAGAAGCCCTAATTTATGGGGCTTCTTTTATATATACCCTTCAATTAATATATCAGTTCCGAACTGTTTTATACTTATATCATTTAATGGTATTCCGCTTTTCATAAAATCAATCCCATTGCCTGTTACTGGAGAAAGGGAATTTTTACCACCTATAATCTTTGCTCCTATAAATACAGATACTTTATCAACAATTCCATCTTCAACTGCTGAGAATATTAAATTTCCTCCTCCTTCTATTAAAACACTATCAATATTTAACTCTGATAGCTTAACCATTAAATTTACTAAATCAATTTTTCCATTAATTTCCTCACATATAATAAATCTAACTCCCCGTGTTTGTAATATTTTAGCTTTAACTTTATCATAATTATGAGTAACGGCTATAAATGTTGGTGTATTATAAGCATCGTTAAGAACGTTGCAATCCATTTGTATTCGTAATTTACTATCTACTATAATTCTATATGAATTACGACCACCTGGATGTTTGCAAACCAAGGTTGGATCATCTCTTAATATAGTATTAATTCCAACCATTACAGCTGTATATTTATTCCTTAGTTCGTGAGAATATGCATAACATTTATTAGTAGTAATATCTAAATTATTACCAATATAAGAGGCTGCTTTACCATCCAGTGTCATGCACCATTTCACATGAACAAAGGGTCTATTATTAATAAATTGGTTATTATAAATTTCATTTAAATTATTACATTCATTTTCTAAGATACCAACCTTTACTTGCAATCCTAATCCGCATATCTTTGCTACTTTTGAACTCATTAATACTACTTCTGGATTTAGAGTTCCAGAAACAATACGTGAAAAGTTTTTCGTTTCAATATATTTAATGGTGTCTTCTTTAAAATCCGGATAAGTAATATATATAGTTGACTTGTTTAACTGCATATCGATTATATTATTATTTAATATGACCTTTTCTATTAAATTTATTTTATCTGTATTTTCATAAAAATCTTTACCTATTAATTTATTATCCTTAACTATTACAATCCCTATTAAGGGATTAGCCTGTACACGTCCAATTCCGTTTTTAGCGCATTCAATAGCTATGTTCATATAAAATTCATCCATAGTAAGCCTCCATTTATTTAAGAAATTTTAAATTATATAATAATACATCTTATCAAGTTATATTATACCCTATTATGTAATATAACGCTAAATATTCAATGGTAAATTATATAAAGATATACTTTTAATAAAATAAATATCATATTTATTTTATTAATAATATATTTTTATAGGTTAACTTCTAATATATAATAATATTGACAACAACTTAAAAATCTGTTATCTTTGTTAAGGTTAAATATAATTACTTTTACTAAGGAGGAAATCATGGAAGAAATAAAAAAAATTAAGATAGTTACAGCCGATCCCTCGGCATTAGGATTATTTGGACTAGCTATAATTACATTAGTCGCATCGTCACAAAAATTAGGATTAACTAGCGGGGTATCTTTAGTTTTGCCTTGGGCAATATTTTTAGGTGCTTCAGCTCAATTATTAGCTTGTATTAATGATTTTAAACATGATAATACATTTGGATCAACTGCTTTTGGAGCATATGCATTCTTCTGGTATGCTATGGGATTCACTTGGTTAATACAAAATGGAGTATTTGGAGAAAAGCTTGCAGCCGGTGCAGATACTAAGCAATTAGGTTTTGCTTTTCTTGGATATTTAATATTCACTATATTTATGACTATAGGAGCAATGGAAACACATAAAGTATTATTTATAATATTTGTATTTATTGATTTTTTATTCTTAGGATTAACTTTAAATGCTTTTGAAATTATTCCACACTTTGCACATAGTTTAGCTGCTTGGTCAGAATTATCAATTGCTATAATGTCATTTTACGGATCAGGGGCTGCTGTTCTAAACAAACATTTTGGCAGAATATTTTTACCTGTAGGAAAGCCTTTTGGAATATTTAAAAAGTAATTTTAAGAGCCTTATTTAGGCTCTTTTTTAGTATAATATATAAGTAAAAAGGAGTGTCTTTTATGGAATTATGGATTACGGTAAAGGGTAAAAAAGAGCCTATTATATATACAGGTGATAGGATAGATATTTTGGATTTTGAAATGGAAGGAATAAAATATAAACAAATAAGATATTTTAGAAAAGGAATTTCTAAATCAGAGTTAATAAATAATGCGTTAATAATTAAATTTCAAGAAAAGATATAAGTGTCAATTTGGCACTTTTTTTTGTTCTATAAATTAATTTGATTTCATATAATATATTATTAAGTAAAGATACAGACAGCAAATAATCACTTATTGTGATCTAAACTGTATCTTGATAAAGACACTTACAGCAATTATTCACACAATGTAATTTGTTTTAAATAATAATGTGTCTTGTAATAATTTTTAGGAGGAGTATTAGTATGGCTATAAAATTTTTGACTAAATTAAGAAAAGAACTCTACAACGTATCGGAAGTGGAAGATTTTGAATATGTAATTAAGGATCTAAAAAATGATAATAAGGCTATACTAAAATTTTTAACAACTTCAAAAGATTTACGCAATAAAAGTGAAGCTGAAATTATAGAGTGCTTTATTTCTGCTTTTGAATGTAATGGATTACTAGCAATTAAAGCTCTTTTCTATATTCGTGATAAAGTTTGCGGACTAGGTGAACGAAGGGTTTTTAAAGTAATAATAAATTATCTAGCCCTTAATGAAAGTGAAATATTAGTAAAAAATTTACAGTTGATTTATAAATATGGTCGATGGGATGATTATTATGTTTTGTTTTATACGCCTTTAGAAGAAGAAGTAATTAGATTATTCAAAAATCAACTTTCTATTGATTTAAATTCAAAAACTCCATCAATGCTAGGTAAATGGTTAAAATCTGAAAATACCTCATCTAAGAATTCAAGGAAGCTAGCCGTTAGAACTCGTAGACTTTTAGGATATACCTCTCAACAGTATAGATTGATCTTATCATCATTAAGAAAAAAAATAGATATAATAGAGAAAAAAATTAGTGCAGGAAATTTTAATTCTATAGATTATTCTAATTTTTCATTAGATACGTGTTTAAGATATAAAAACTCATTTATTCGCAATGATAGAGAACGCTATATGAAACATATTAAAATATATAATAAAAATGATAAATTAAAATTGAATACTGATAGAATAAAGAATCTAACCCAAACTCCTTTTAATATAATAGAATTAATTATGAACAATAAGGGGAGTATAACTCATGAAACTAAATCTATTTATGAAAATATATGGAATATTGTTTGTGATAATTATAAAGAAATATTACAGGATACCTATGTTATTATTGCTATATCTGATAAAGCGATAAAAGCATGTGCTGAAGCGTATAAAGTATGTATATCAACAGTTCTTTTTTTTAATAATTTTAATTCTAGTAGTTTTAAAGATTATTATATGTACTTTAAAAAAGATCCTTATTTTGCTAAAGTGCAGAGTTGTGGCATAGTCGAACAAGTTAATAACATGAAAAATTTTAAGTTATCAACTCCAAATAATATTGAATCAGCCTTAGACTTGTTGCTATTTACTTCAATCAAAAAAGATTTATCAAACAATAAAATCCCTAAAAACATATTAATTATATCTGATTTAGATTTAGAGCATAAATATAAAGAAAGTAATGATATTCAGTTGATAAAAAATAAATGGAAAACATCCGGTTACATAATGCCAAAATTGAAGTTTTGGCAAATAGAGGAGGGGAGTTTAAACAAGAGCATTAGCAAAGATATTTATTCTAATATTTTTGCTAGAGGTTATTCAAAAGAAATATTCACGTCTTTACTTAAAGAAGAAGTTATTAATTCTGATGAGTTGATTTTAAAATCTTTAGAAAATAATAGATATAATGATATTAGCTATTGATAGATCATTTATAAAATATGCAATTATAACACCTATTAGTTTTGGTGTATTTTTTTTTTTTTTTTTTTTGATAATTAATAGTAGATACGTTTTTTAAAAAATACTTTACGGGAAATAAAGTGTTATAAAAAGTTTCAATTTTTAATATTATTGATTTAGCAATAAATAACATATTGTGGATATAATTGTGCACATAAAAATACAAAATTAATGTATAGCAAAATAATATATAAAATTTTAGGTATACATAGCATACGACACATAATCGATTTTAACGACAAAATTATTTTTAAAATATTTCATAGCAAGTAAATCTATTATTATTAAAAACTTCAATTCATTTTTTTCTATAAATCGATTGTGCATTTATCATTGAGAATATCTATTTTACTAAGATTAGACTAAAAGAGTGCGTATATTAGTAAAATAAGTTATTAAAACTAGTTTTATAATATGAAATTTTTATATTATAAAAAATTACTATAACTTTCACTTCAAAAACATTGCGCTAAATGTATATTTAGCGCAATTCGTGTACTTGAAAGAAAAAAACAGCTGTGTTATAATAGATTCAAGGCTTTGAAGCCTATTGGGGGTTTGAAAAAAGTGCAATTAACAACGAAATCTTATAAATATAAAAATTATGAGTACACTAAAGAAATTAAAGACTTAATTAATATAGATTTAAATTCTACTGACAAAAAGAAACTTCATAATATATATTCTAATTACTATAATTTGAATTCAGAACGAATATATGAGTTTATAATCGAGGATTTATATATATTAGTAGAAAAGCATAAATTGCCAACTAGTCAACTATCAAAAATTTATAATGTTGGCATTCGATATATTCAAATTTGGCTTAAAGAATTAGGTTTAAATAGAACTCTAAAAAAAGCTAGCAAAATATCTAGCAAAAATAAAATTAGCCCCGTTTTAAATAAACTAACAGATAGTAATTACAAGTTAGAAATTAAAGATAAATTCGGAATTTCAGAAGCTAAAATAATTAATTTACCTCAATGTGTTATAGATTTCTTGAATTATTTAGAAACTATTAAAGGTAAGTCAAATAACACTATCGAAGCTTATAAAGTTGATTTAACTATGTTTTTTAGATTTTTAAAAGTTTATAAAGGTCTAGTATTCGATAAAAATTTAGAATTTGAAGAAATACAAATAAACGATATCGACAATAGCTTCATAAGAAAAATAAAACTTACGGATTTATATGCTTTTTTATCCTTTACCGAAAAACAAAGAGGTAATGGTACTCACGCAAGGGCTCGTAAAGTAGCAACCTTGAAATCATTTTTTAAATTCTTACAAGGTAAATCTAAAATTATTGATGATAACCCAACTTTAGAGTTAGAATCTCCTAAAATAAACAAAAGGCAACCTGTTTACTTAACCTTAGATGAAAGTGTAAATTTATTACATTCAATGAATAAAGAAAATAAAAATTTTGAACGTGACTATTGTATAATTACTCTATTTTTGAATTGCGGTATGCGATTATCGGAGTTATGCAGTATTAAAATAGATAAAATAAAAGGTGATATTCTAACTATTATAGGTAAAGGAAATAAGGAACGGACTGTTTATTTAAATGCAGCTTGCATTAGATCTATTTATGCTTACTTAGCTGTTAGAGAGGATTTTAAAGCTACTGATGATGAAAAAAAATACTTACTACTCTCCTCTCATCAAAAACCTATCAATAAAAGAACTGTTGAGGTCCTAGTCAAAAAACATGTTCGCAGTTCAGGGATGACTAATGATAAATATACACCTCACAAGCTTAGACATACAGCTGCAACTTTAATGTACAAGCATGGCAATGTGGATATACGTAGTCTTCAAAGCATCCTAGGCCATGAAAACATCGCAACTACCCAGATATATACACATGTAGATAATGATACGTTACGTGATGCTGTAAATTCTAATCCTCTTGCTAATATTAAATAATCTATTTATTATTTTTTAGATATCTTATTAAAATGCCATTTTCAAAGATTCAGAACATACGTTCTAAAGCTTTGAAAATGGCATTTTTCTCTTTTATAATTAAAAAATATTTTAAATTAGTTTTACATAATGTTTATTATGTGTTGTATAATTCTGAACCTAGTATCTCATATAAAGAGTTTATAATTTTAATATCATCTCCATCATAAATTATAAGAAGTTCACCTTTCTTATAATAATGAGGTGTTTTATTCCAAGATGATTTTGTCCCGTTAATAACTAACCCCTTCTCTGTTATAGCTGAGGTATCTTTTTCTAAAGTACTAAGTTCTTCATAATCATATGCAGAAACCTTATCTTCCCCAATTTCTACTTCAAACTTCGGAGCGTCAAAAAAATCTTTATCTTTGGCTATGATTTCTACTCTATAATTTTTTGACTCCATATCTAACTTGAAATTTTCTAGATTATAATCACTTACTTTTTTATTATCACTATAGTTTTTAACTGTTTTTCCAGTAGTTTCATCACCAGTTATCATCTCTTTTCCTTTTTCCACTATATTTTTAGTATTATCTATTGATTTTTCATTTGTAGAACAAGATACAAATACAGTTATTATAGTAGCTAATGTCAGTAATGATATAACAACTCTTTTTTTCATAAAAATATCCTCCTTTTATTTACCTTATAAATATAGTGTAAACAAAGGAGGGAAAAGTATTCATTATTTATTTTTAAATCTTCTAACACCTGGAAAAACTTCTTCTGTCATTTCCTCTAAATTTAATTCATCAAATAATTCCATATCATCTAGATATTCTATATTTTCAAAGGCATCTACGTATTCTGTTTCAGCATCATCCTCAACTAGAAACTCTTCCGCTGTAATAGTTTTTTCTTCTAATTCCTTATCAGTTTCTAATCTTAATTTTTCTAGTTCTGTTTTAAATTTCGCTTCTAAAATTTCATTTTCTTCTACAGTTTTAGATATTTCTTCAATTTTTATTGCTCTTACATCTATACCTTCTTGTTGTAAACAATCTCCACAATTATCACATATTTTACCTTCATACACATCACAATAATCATCTTCTGTATATATTTTTTTATTCATATATAAACACCACCTATTAGTTATAAACTTATTTTATAAAATTTAAGCAAACTTAATTATAGCTAACTTTATACATTTAAGCAATGAAAAATGATGTTTTTTTTATTTAATGTATATACTATAATAAAATTGACCAATATTAAAACAAGAACATAAGTTTGATTACCTAATATATATATGTTATAATCTGATAATAGCGAGGTGTTAAAATGAATATTTTAAAGGATAAACAATTAGAAATTTTTGAATTTTTAAAAATACACACTGCCAGTAAAGGGTATCCACCATCGGTTAGAGAAATATGCGATGCAGTGAATTTAAAATCAACCTCTACTGTTCATGGTCATTTAAAAAGATTAGAAAAAAAGGGATTGCTAAAAAGAGATCCCACTAAACCTAGAGCTTTAGAAATTATAGATCCAAATTGCCCTAAAAAAGAAATGCTTTATATACCCATTATAGGTAGAGTTACTGCCGGAATACCTATTTTAGCTACAGAAAATATAGAAGATTTATTTCCTATTCCTATTGATTATATTAAACATAATCAGGAACTATTTATGCTAAAGGTTGTTGGTGACAGTATGATTAATGCAGGTATAAACGACGGTGATTTAGCTATTATAGAACAAAATCAAACAGCTGTTAATGGAGATATTGTTGTTGCTTTAATAGATAATCACGCAACTATAAAAACCTTTTATAAAGAAAGTGATCATATTAGATTACAACCCGAAAATGATGCTTTATCCCCTATTATAGTTAAAGACTGTAGTATATTAGGAAAGTTGGTCGGATTATTTAGAACATATTAGATAAAAAAGAGTCATACATTATTGTGTGACTCTTTTTTATTTAATATGTATAAGGAATTTTTAAAAAATAACCAGTCAGGTTCTTTGGCTTTTTATTTTCTTTCAGTTCCCTACCCTTTAGAGTCACATAATAATATGTGATTGTGAGGGTTATTTATGAAATTTTTAAAAGGAAATACTCCATATAACTGTACCTGTTTAGATTTAAATAATGAATGGAAAGCAATTCATTCACTTAAAAAAAAATATTTTAGCTTTATAAAACTACTTATTGAATTGATTATGGCTTGTATTTATGCTTTTGGGCTAGGTTATAATCTTTTTTATTTAGATAGAGTATTAAAAACAGGACTTATATTCTTAGTTTTATTAGTAGTGAGTTATTTGTTTATAATAATTCCTCATGAATTTTTACATGTACTATGTTATAAAACTAAAGATAATGTAATTATCAGATATTCTTTAATAAAATTAAAATTAGTTTCTTATTTCGACGGGACTATATCTAAATCAAGAGCATTAGTATTAATTATACTGCCATTTATAGTGTTTACTATTATACCTACTGTAGCAAGCTATTTATTAGGATTTAATTTATTCTTATATGCTATAGCTAGTGCAAATTCAATTAAATCTGGAGTGGATTTATTAAATTTTATTTTTGTTATCAAAAATGCACCCCCAAACGGGAAATTAATAGTTAATGAATATGATTTTTATTTTAAATCTGAATCTATAAAATAATAAGGTTAACTTTAAATAAATAGCAAGTCAATACATCGAATTTATTTCGCATATTTGACTTGCTATTTATTTTCACGTCCCCTATTTATCAATAAATATTTAAATTATATTATTTAACGAAATAAGAATACCTATTTTAGCGTGATCAAATGTTAATCCACCTTGTAAATAAGCAATAAAAGGCTCTCTTATTGGTGCATCAGCAGAAAGTTCTATTGATGATCCTTGAATAAATGCGCCTGCTGCCATAATTACTTCATCTGTGTATCCTGGCATTGCCCACGGTTCACACTCTACAAATGAATCTATTGGAGATCCTTTTTGTATTCCAGTACAGAATTTTATAAGCTGTTCTCTATTCCCTATTTTAATAGCTTGAATAATATCACTTCTTTTATCTGTATATTTAGGTAATACTTCAAACCCTGCAAGTTCCATTATTCTTGATGCAAAAATAGCTCCTTTAACCGCTTCCATAGATATATGAGGCGCTAAGAACAACCCTTGATACAAAGTTCGCATTAGTCCAAATGTAGCTCCACACTCTCCACCTACTCCAGGCGTAGTTAATCTAAATGCTGCTTGCTGAACATAATTAGCTTTTCCAGCTATGTATCCTCCACTTGGTGCAATTCCCCCACCGATATTCTTAATTAATGAACCTGCTATTAAATCAGCTCCAACATCAGTTGGTTCTATTATATCTATAAATTCTCCATAACAATTATCAACAAATACAAGAACATCATTTCTTATACTCTTTATAAAGTTAATTATTTCTCCAAGCTCGGATACTAAAAATGACCTTCTCCACCCGTACCCAGTACTTCTTTGTATATGTATAAGTTTTATTGAATTATCTGAAGTTAAAACTTCTTTAATTTTCTCATGGTCAAATTTTTCATTAAGTAAATCAACTTGTTTATATTTGATACCATATTCTTTTAAAGAACCTATATTTTCTTTTCCGTTAATTCCTATAATATTAAGCAAAGTATCATATGGAGTACCTGCTATACTAACCATAGTATCTCCCGGTCTTAAATTTCCCATTAATGCACAGCCTATAGCATGTGTTCCATTTACAAAATGAGGTCTAACTAAAGCAGATTCTGTATTAAATATTCGTGCATAAACCTTATCTAATGAATCTCTTCCAATATCATCGTATCCATATCCCGATGAATTAGTAAAATGTGCATCACTAATCCTTTCTTCTTGAAATGCTTTTAGAACCTTTAATTGATTAAATTCTCTTATTTCATCGTAAATTTTAAAGCTTTCTTCAACGTCTTTTAAAGCTTTTTTATATAATTCAAAAGTATTTTCTTTTATATTATATGATTTCATCATCATTTCTTTAGTTATATTTAACATAATAAGCCTCCTTGAATTCAGCGTTTTTAAACAAAATTAAACACCTTATTACTAATTATACTAAAAAAACACGAAAAATAAAATAGGCAAAATTATTTTGCCTATTTCCTAAAATTCATTATCTTCAATATTATTATTAAATGATATTGGCTTTCCTGGGGTTATAGTAGTAATTGCATGTTTATATACTAACATTTGTTTACCATCAGAATCTAAAACAACAGTAAAACTATCAAAACCCTTAACATAACCTTTTAATTGAAAACCATTTGTTAAATAAATAGTAACTGGAACCGTATTCTTCCTAGCTCCATTTAGAAAAATATCTTGCAAATTATTTATTTGTTTATTCACTTCTAGTACCTCCGACACATTAGTTATATTTATAAATTAATTATAACCTTATAAGCTGTCAATGTCACCAACTATTTTTCTGAATATTTCGTCACCTTTCATAGCATCTTTATCTAAGAAGATTGCTCTTGGGTCACGCCTAAACCAACTTAATTGTCTTTTAGCATAATTTCTTGACCCTTGCTTTATTAGATCAATAGTATCTTCTAAAGATATATCTCCATCTAAATAGTAAAACATTTCTTTATATCCTATTCCCTTCATTGACTGCATATTTGAAGTATTACCTAAATTCCTAAGATTTATACATTCATCTACTAATCCTTTTTCCATCATCATATCTACTCTTTTGTCTATTCGTCCATAAAGTTTAGATCTACCCATATTTAAAACTATATAACAAACATCATATTTACCATTATAAATATCTTTACCTAGATTATAAGAACTAAAAGGTTTGCTAGTTATTTTATATACCTCTAATGCTCTAATTACTCTTTTTCTATTATTAGCATGAATATCCCTATAACTTATAGGATCAATTTTTTTAAGTAACCCATGAATGTATTCATTTCCATGCTCATTAGCTAAGGATTCAAGTTCAGCTCTATAGGTATCATCCTTCTTTGCCTCTGTAAATGTCATATTGCAAGTTAGGGCATTTATATATAGCCCTGTGCCTCCAACTAAAATAGGTAGCTTACCCCGTCTTAAAACATCTTCAATACATATTTCAGCAATTCGCTTAAACTCTGCAACTGAAAATTCTTCATGTGGCTCAACTATATCTATCATATGATGAGCTACCCCATCCATTTCCTCAGCGGTAATTTTAGCTGAACCAATATCCATATGTTTATAAATTTGCATAGAATCTGTAGAAATTATCTCTCCATTTAATTCTTTAGCAAGTTTAATAGATAATTCAGTTTTACCAACTGCTGTTGGCCCTGCAAGAACCAGTATTTTTTTTTTCATAGTTAGTAGTCTCCTTATCTAGACGATTCTTCTAAATTTTTTATCTAACTCATAAGCAGTAAATTTAATAATAGCTGGTCTACCATGCGGGCAATGGAATGGATCTTCTATAAATCTTAAATCACTAATTAATTTTTGCATTTCTATTTCAGTTAAATAGTCATTAGCCTTAACGGCCGCTTTACATGCCATTGTAGATATCCTATTATATTTTACTTCAGTTGTTTTTCCTGACCCTAAGTTTTTAAGGTTATCTAATATACTTATAAATAAATTCTTAGGATCTAATTTCCCAAGGAAATAAGGTACTTCCTTAATAGATACTGTATTTCCTCCAAATGCTTCTATATTAAATCCAGCCTTATTGAAAATTTCTTTATTTTCTTCGTAATAGCAATAATCATCAATAGTTAAATCAATTAAAGCTGGAATAAGTAATGGTTGAATTATAATACTACCACTTTCAATTTGTTTTAAATACTTCTCAAATAATATCTTTTCATGAGCTGCATGTTGATCTATTAAATAAAGCACCTCTTCATATTCTGCTAAAATATAAGTTTTATTAAACTGCCCTATAATTCTAAGATTTGGAAATTTAGGGCAGTTTTCAACACTTTTATGGACTTCTGATTTATAAACTTCTATTTTCTCATAATCTATGCTGTTATCACTTAAACTATTTATTACATTAGTTGCTTTATCATCAGATGAAGCAACATGTCTTTCTTTAACGCTTATGTCAGTAGTATATTGAAATGGAAATCCTTCATTAGGATTTAACTTACCTTTATCTCCTAAGGAGCGTAACTTGTTATATAGATCCTCTTCCTTTTTAACATCATCGATAGTTATAGATGTCATCACTTCTCTTATTACTGGTTTTTCAGGTGATTCTTTTAATTTTTCTTCTTTTTCATAATTATAAGGAGATTCCTTATAATTAATATTAAAAGACATATTCTCTACAACTACAGAAGGTATTTCATTTTGTTCATTATATCTTTCTTCTGGCACTTGGAAAGAGTTAAATACCTCTTCTTTAAAAGCTCTATGTACAGACTCGAAAATTTTCTTAAATACAACTCTATCTTCTTTAAATTTAATTTCTTCTTTACTTGGATGAATATTAACATCTACAAATTCAGGATATACATCTACAAATAAAACAAAGAAAGGAAATTTATTAACTGTAGCAAAAGATTTAAAGGCATTTTCTACTGCTGCAACTAAAGTTCTATTTTTTACATATCTTCCATTAACAAAAATACTTTGATTATTTCTAGAACCTCTTGCTATTTCTTCTTTTCCTATATATCCACTTATAGATATCTCATCTCCATTAGATTCAAAATAAATTAAATTGTCACTTATAGTTTTCCCATAAATAGTTCTTATTACATCTTTGAGGTTTCCGCTTCCATATGTATGTAAAATTTTCTTTCCAGAGTTAAAATATTTAAAAGAAATACCTGGGTTAGATAAGGCTATTCTATTTACTATATCATTAATTAAAGAGCCTTCTCTTGATGAGGTTTTCAAAAACTTTTTCCTAGCTGGGATGTTAAAGAATAAGTCCTTAACTTCCATAATAGTTCCCTTATTTAGGCCTACCTCTTTAACCTCTAATATTTTTCCATCCTCTATAGTAATTTCAGCACCAAAATCTTCATCTTGAGGCTTGCTTTTCAAATTTACACAGCTAACTGATGCTATAGAAGCTAATGCCTCTCCTCTAAACCCTAGTGAGATTATAGAATAAATATCCTCAACTGATTTAATTTTTGAAGTTGCATGAGGTAAAAATGCTTTTGATATGTCATCCTTATGTATGCCATCTCCATCATCTATAATTCTAATTAATGCAGATCCCCCATCCTCAATCTCTATAGTAATATTTTTAGCATTTGCATCAATAGAATTTTCAATTAGTTCTTTAACAACAGAGGAGGGTCTCTCTACCACTTCTCCAGCTGCTATTTTATTTGAAGTATTCTGATCTAAAATATTAATTCTTTTCATATTCCCACCCTACCTCTATTTTAATTTTTATTTAAAACTTTTAGCTTCTTGCACAATTTTATATAAAGTATTCATAGCATCCATAGGTGTTAATCCCATAATATCAATAGATGATATGTTATTTATTAAAGATTCCTTTTCCATCATTGTAAAATCCATCTGGAAGTTATTATTATGAATATCTATTTTATTATTTGTTATTTTTTCTTCTATTGTATCATATACTTCACTAACTTTGTCTACCTTGACATTTTCATCTGTTTCATTATTTTCTTTCACTAAAGTTACACAGATCTCTTGTTCATCACAAGGCGTATCTAAATTAATAATAGATTCTTTAGTATTTCTAGTATGTGCTATTTCCAAAGTTTTATTTCCTTCAAGAGAACCTAATATCTCTTTCGCTCTATTTATAACTTCCATAGGAATACCTGCAAGCTTCGCAACTTCTATACCATAAGATTGATCTGCCCCACCTTCAACTATCTTTCTTAGAAAAATAATATTTTCTTCTATTTCTTTAACTGCTACTGAATAATTTTTAACTCCTTGAATAACACCTTCAAGTTTTGTTAACTCATGATAGTGAGTAGCAAATAATGTTTTACATCTTAAATTTTTATTATTACATATGTGTTCTATTACTGACCAAGCAATGCTTAACCCATCATAAGTTGAAGTACCCCTTCCAACTTCATCTAAAAGAACAAGACTCTTTGAAGTTGCATTTTTTAAAATGTTAGATACTTCCCACATTTCTACCATGAAAGTTGATTTTCCACCTGCTAAGTCATCGGATGCACCAATTCTAGTAAAAATTTTATCACATAGTGATATGTTAGCCTTTTTAGCAGGAACAAAAGAACCTATTTGTGCCATAAGTGTAATTAACGCAACTTGCCTCATATAAGTAGATTTACCAGCCATATTAGGTCCAGTAATTAATAGAAGTTGATTATCTTCACTGTTTAAAATTGTATCGTTAGAAACAAATTCTCCGTTTCCAATTACTTTCTCTACAACAGGATGTCTTCCGTCTACTATATCTATAATGCCATTTTCGTTTACTTCAGGTTTTATATAATCATTTTCTACTGCTACTAAAGCAAGTGTTGATAACGCATCTAAGTTACCTAGAATTCTAGCACTTTGTTTAAGTCTTCCTATTTCCTCTTCAACTTGTTCTCTTATACCTATAAAAAGGTCATATTCAATCCCTACAAGCTTTTCTTCTGCTCCTAGTATCTTTTCTTCCATCTCTTTAAGCTCTTGCGTTATGAACCTCTCAGCATTAGATAGAGTTTGCTTTCTTATATATCTTCCTTCAGGAATAGATCCATAATTAGCTCTTGAAATTTCTATGTAATAACCAAATACTTTGTTATATCCAACCTTTAATGATCTAATTCCAGTAAATTCTCTTTCCTTATGCTCAAGGGCTGCTATCCACTCCTTACCATGAAGTTTTGCAGTTCTAAGTTCATCTACTTCACTACTGAATCCATCTCTAATAATATTTCCTTCTTTAAGTGATAGAGTTGGATCATCTAATAGTGATCTAGTTAAAAGTTCATTTACATCTAAAAGTTCATCTAAATCATTAAACCATTCTTTTAAAAGGTTAGAATTGCATTCTTTAAGTCTAGTCTTAATATCAGGTATTTTACTTAAAGATGATCTTAATGATACTAGATCCTTACCATGAGCATTTTTATTTGATATTTTACCAACAATTCTTTCAATATCATAGATATCTTTAAGTGACACTCTTAAATCTTCATTAAAATACATCTTATTGCAGAGTTCTTCTACGCCGTTTAATCTTTTCTCTACCTCTGATTTAATAATTAAAGGTTCTTCTATCCATTTTCTAATACTTCTCCCACCCATAGAGGTAGCAGTCTTATCTAAAACCCAAATTAGACTTCCTTTTTTGGACTTTTCTTTTAGGTTTTCTGTAAGTTCTAAATTTCTTCTTGAATTACAATCAATAGTCATATAATTTATTATGTCATAGTATTCTAAAAGATTTATATTGCTTAAACTTATTTTTTGAGTATCGTATATATACTTAAGTAATACTGCTGAAGCCATTTTAGAAGCACGTGGTAATCCTACTACTTCAGCTTCACTAAATTGACTAATTAACTCTTCATCACTTGTGAGGAACTTTTGCAAGTCACGCTTTGTAATTAAGGCAGTGGTTACATCACTTATCTCTTTTAATAAACTATCTGAAAAATTATTATCTATTATAATTTCCTTTGGGGACACTTTAGATATTTCATCTAGAAGGGTAGCTCTTAAATTTATAAAAACAGTTGTTTTAAATTCTCCTGTTGATATATCAGAAGAGGCAACACCAAAGTACCCACCTTCCTCATAAATAGTCATTATATATGTGTTTTTATATTCGCTACCTGCATTTTGTTCTATATATGTTCCTGGAGTCATTACTTTAACTACATCTCGCTTAACTATGCCCTTTGCCACAGAAACATCCTCTACTTGTTCGCAAATAGCAACTTTATATCCTTTAGCTATAAGCCTTGATATATAGGTTGTAGATGCATGATAAGGAATTCCGCACATAGGAGCTCTTTCTTCCATTCCACAATCTCGTCCTGTTAAAACAAGTTCTAATTCTCTAGATGCAGTTTTTGCATCATCAAAAAACATCTCATAAAAATCACCTAGTCTAAAGAAGACTATACAATCCTTGTAATTTTCCTTTATCTCAAAATATTGTACCATCATTGGGGTAAGTGCCATTATGTATCCTCCATTTATAAAGGACATTTTTAAATGCCCTTATTACTATTTTATTTTATTCTATTTTATCATAAAAAGATTATTTAGTTAAGTTTCTATTAAATTAGATGGCTTCCTACCACTTGCCATTAATAATATTAGTATTACTACCGATTCTGTAGAATCTGATATATTATCATACATCGAAATAATTTTTCTTAATTGTTCTTTATTAAAGTTATTATTTTTCATTATTGAATTTATATCTACTTTAGGTTTTAATGAATCCATTCCATCCATATCACTATGTTTAACAACAGCTTCAAAATCTAAATCTATAAATCCAGAACTTTTCAATATTTTTAAGAGCTTCCTTCCAATTTTTCTATCTCCTCCACCAGCTTTTTGAATGTTTCCAAACTTATTAATAACTTTATTAACCTCAGGCTCGCTTACTCCCCACATACCACTATCGATATCTGTTATTATAACTTTTCCACCTGGTTTTAAAACTCTGAAAATTTCCTTTAAAGCACCTATAGGATCTTTTAAATGTTGAAAAACTAATCTAACAACTACAAAATCAAATAAATCATCCTTTATTTTCATATTCATTACATTTCCTTGCATAATATATATCCTATTGTTCTCATAATGCCCCAGTCTCTTCTTTGCAATATTAAGCATTAATTCATCTATATCTAAACATACTATATTACTACTCGGAAAAGCATTCAATAACCGTTCAGTTACAAATCCAGGCCCACTACCAATTTCTAAAATTTTAACATTATCTTTTAACCCCAGTAGCTTAAGTGTTCGCAGTTCCTTTTCCCATCCTATATTTACTTGCACTTCAAGCCTATTAAGTTCGGTCTTAAGACCTATTGATTTATACATATCACTATAACTCATAAAAACCTCCAATATTATATACTATCATTATTAATATATATTTAAGTTCTATATTTGTTCTAATACTATTATTAAATAGTTTATAGATATAATACTGGATTATTTTTCAAAAGTGTCCCAATTAGATTTTATAAATATAAATAAAGCCCCCAACAAATACAACCTATATCTGTTAGAAGCTTATAATATTAATTAAATAAATCTATGATTTCCTCTTCTGTTAAAGCTGTAAGGCTATTTATGCTAGATAAATCATCACCCATAAGCTTTGCTATTAGACTTCTTTTCTCATCTTGAAGTGAAATTATTTTTTCTTCTATAGTTCCCTTACATATTAGTTTAATAACTTCCACTACATTCTTTTGCCCTATTCTATGAGCTCTATCTGTAGCTTGATCTTCAACTGCTGGATTCCACCATGGGTCAAAATGTATTACAATATCTGCAGATGTAAGGTTTAAACCAATACCACCTGCTTTTAAACTAATTAGGAAAACAGAATTATCACCTTCATTAAAATCCTTAACTAGAGACATTCTTTTTTCTGATGGAATAGACCCATCTAAATAACTATAAGTTATATATTCATTATTTAATCTCTCGGAAATATTCTTTAATACTGATGTAAACTGTGAAAACACTAAAATCTTATGACCTGCTTCTATACTTTGATGTAAAAGTTCTATTAATGCATCTATTTTACCACTTCCACCTGTATAACCGTCAACTAATATAGATGGATCAAGACAAAGTTGTCTAAGTTTTGTTATATAAGATAAAATTTCTATCTTGCTACTTTTAAACTCATCATCCCGAACTTTTTTAGCAATAAGATCTGTAGCGTGCCTTGCATATGTTCCATATATTTTCTTTTGCTCGTCGTTTAAAGAAACTACTAATTTTTTCTCTATTTTATCTGGAAGTTCAGTTATAACATCCTTTTTATGTCTTCTAAGTATAAATGGCTTAATTAATTTATTTAATTCTTCTAATACCACTGGTTCTTCTTTTAACTTTTTGTGGTATCTAACACTAAACTTTTTTTCATCATAAAGATATCCAGGCATTACAAAATCAAATATAGACCAAAGTTCCATAAGAGAATTTTCTATAGGAGTCCCTGTAAGTGCAAATCTTGATTTAGCCTTAATTTCCTTAACTGCTTTTGAATTTTGAGAATGTGAGTTTTTTATATACTGTGCTTCATCTAAAAAACAATAGTCAAATTCTAAGTTTTTATAAGTTTCTAAATCTCTTTTTAATAAATTGTAGGTAGTAATTATTACATCTACTTTATCTATATTTTTAATCATAGTTTCTCTCTCATCAGGGGTTCCATTAACAATTGCAACCTTTAGCTTTGGTGCAAATCTTTCTATTTCACTATGCCAATTATATATTAGTGAAGTTGGTGCAACTATTAAAGTTTTAGAAGACTCATTAGATAATATAAAAGTTATTGCCTGAAGTGTTTTCCCAAGTCCCATTTCGTCTCCAAGTATTCCACCAAATCCTAAATAATCTAATGTTTTAAACCAATTATAACCATGCTTTTGATATTCACGTAAATCAGCTTTAATATCTTTAGGCTCTTTAAACTTTAATTTATCAATAGACTTAAATTTATCTCTAATTTCTTTTAATTCTTTTTTTCCCTTAATAAATCTAATTTTATTATCATCTAAGAAATTATCTACAAAAGCACCTTTATTTTTATTAAAGCTTACTTTATTATTAATTATTTCATCATCTGGATTTATAACATCAAGAAGTTTAAGAAATTTATTTAACTCTATTTCTTCTAAATCTAAATATTCACCATTTGATAATTTGTAATATTTAAGATTACTTCTAAAAGCTCTTAATATATTGCTTGTTTCTGAAGTGTTAATGTCACCTAAAATAAAGTCCATCTCAAAATAATTATATTTTCCCGCTTTTATATCTCCATTTATAGATTTAGAGCCTAAATGTTTTATTCCTTTGAAGTTTTCTGAGTAATAAACTTCTCCATGTTCTTGAAGTTTATCCACTTCATTTTTGAAAAATCTAAATATATAGTCGTCTCCCATTATAAGATGGAAGATACATTCTATTTCTTCAAATCCAAGACCTCTAAGCATAGATAGCATTTGTTGTTCTTTTTTTGTATCTCTATATATTATTTTCTCTATACAGTCTTCAAATATGTTAAATTCATAAATTCCATATTTAACCTTTAGAGTTAATGTGACAGCACTATTTTCTTTATCAAAATAAAATCTAAATTCAACCTCTTCATTAACTATTTTATTTTTAATATTTACAGATAATTTCACATTGTCTGATAGCATATGCATCTCTGGTATTAATTTAGTTAGTATCTTTTTCTCATCGCTTGCAGGAATAGTCACACTTTTTGTGTTATTAAACACACTTAAATATGGATTTATCTTATAACAAAACTCATAATTTGGTATAAATATAGAGCTTCCATAAAAAAATACATCCCCTTTATCTGTTAATGATTCCGGCATTCCCCCAGAACTTTTTAGAATGTATGTATCACGAATAAGCTTTAATTCTAAATCGATATTTGGCGGACCTAGTATTATATCTGTTTCAACAGGTCTATAAAAAAAGCCTTCATTTAGATATACTCTATGCTTTTGTATTCTTTCAAAAAATTCCCTAATTAAATATTTAGGAGGAATAATTGATTTACCTTCAATATTCTTATCTTGCCTTTTTGTAAATGAATTAGAATTTCCATCTATATCTTTTAATTGATCCATGAAATCAATTAATCGTCTATTTGCTACACTAATTTTTTGCTTTTTAATATCAAAAGTAAAATCTTTTCCGTACTTTACAGGAACTTTATTATGTATAGCTGTTAAAAACTGATTAATATCCTTTATTACATACAGCTTATTAGAGCTCATGCTTTTTGGACCTATTTTAAAATCTGCACTAATTTTATTACTCCAGTTTTGTCTATTTACATATACATCTAATTTTAACTCTTCATTAGAATTAATATCAGATAATAACATATCTAAAATTCCATTTTTAGCATTTGCAAATACATTTCCCTCTTCCCTATCTATAAACCTTTCTTTAAGAGTACTATTTGTATCGAGCTCTCTTAAAAATTTATAAAAAATTGCTACTAAGTGTTTACAGCAGTAATTACTTTTAGCAAATTCATGTTTTTCATAATCTACACAAGTACAGTATGTAGAAATAATAGATTTATTTCTAAAATCCATTTCAATTTTAGTTGAATATTCATTAAAGAAATTTTCCGAAATAACCTTAGCATCTATATAAATCAAATCATCTTCCACAAATGAGTTAAAAGTTGATATTAAGTCATTATCTAGTATCCTTTTACCTTTAATACCATTTCTTCCTGTTGTATCCCTATTAAAACTTTCTAATAATATCTCTTTAATCATATTATTCCCCTTTTGTTCAAGGCGTATTGAAAAATAACAGACTAATATTGTAGTCTATTAAAAAAATCTGCCTAAGTTTTCTTATCCCTATATTATATCACAAAAAGAGAAACTCTGCTAAATCAGAGTTTCTCTTTTTATTATTCTTTTTGAATCTTTATTATGCTTTGAAATTCTATCTATATTACTTCTCCAATAAGGGAAAATGGTTGAGCTCTTATAATTTTTATTAAAACTAAATCTCCACTTTTTATATTTTCACCTTTAAAGTTTACAAGTTTACCATTTCTAGTTCTACCAGTTAACATAGTTAAATCATTTTTACTACTACCTTCTACAAGTACTTCTACAGTTTGTCCTTCATATGTCTTGTTTTGTGAAATAACACCTTTATTAATTACATCTACTAATTTATTAAACCTTTCATGTTTTATATTATCAGCAACTTGATTTAACATTATATCTGCTGGTGTATTATTTCTTCTAGAATAAAGATAGGTAAATGCTAATGAATATTTAATTTCTTTAGCTAAGTTTAATGTATCTTCAAAATCTTCCTCTGTTTCACCTGGAAAGCCTATAATTAAATCAGTTGTAATTGTTACACCAGGTATTTCTTTTCTTATTTTCTTAATCAACTCTATATAATTTTCACGTGTATAATTCCTATTCATTTTCTTTAATATTCTATTTGATCCACTTTGAACTGGTAAATGTATTTGTTCACATACCTTATCACAATCTCTTATAGCTAAGATTACATCTTCAGTTAAATCCTTTGGGTGTGGTGTCATAAATCTAATTCTTTCTATTCCAGGTACTTCGTTAATTTTTCTAAGTAACATGGCAAAAGTTATTTCTTCATCTAAACCTTTTCCATAAGAATTAACATTCTGCCCAAGTAGAGTTATTTCATTATACCCTTTTGAAATTAATCCCTCTATTTCTTTAACAATATCTTTTGGAGTTCTACTTCTTTCTCTCCCTCTAACATAAGGAACTACACAATATGTACAGAAGTTGTTGCAACCATACATAATAGTTACAAATGCCTTTACTTCACTTTTTCTATCTATTGGAATTCCCTCAACTATTTCAGTTTCTTTATTAAATATTTCTTTAACTTGTATCCCTTCTGTTTTTACTCTATTTAAATACTCTGGAAATTTAAACGCATTATGAGTACCAAATATTATATTAACAAAAGGAAAATTCTTTAAAATTTTATCAGCCATGCCCTCTTGCTGCATCATACATCCGCAAATTGCAATTATAAGATCAGGATTTTTTCTTTTTAATGCTTTCAAATGTCCAAGGTTTCCAAACACTTTAGTCTCTGCATTTTCTCTTACACAACAGGTATTATAAATTATTATTCCCGCTTCTTCCTTAACTTCTGTACTAGAATACCCTATTGTTTTTAACATTCCAGACAATTTTTCGGAATCTTCCTCATTCATTTGACATCCATAAGTTTGAATAAAGAAGAGGTTGTTTTTTAATTTTATCATATTAGTATCCATAATATATTATTCCCCTTTAATTATAAATTATCCCAATATTATACCATAATTATCAACTGTAAATTAACCTAATTTCTAATTTGAAAATGCTTTTTTAATTATTCAGTCTCCTTACATCTATCTAATAACATTGTTTTTATAAATTTATGACTTTCAATTTCTTCCCTAGTTTTTGTATGCGTTGACTTGAACCATTTTTCACCTATAGAATCTACATCCCCTTGAACTTCTTGTTTGAAAGAGTTAGGATTTTCATAATAATCCAGGGCTAGTTCTAAACAATCCTAAAACTCACTCCAAATAGTATCATATTGCATATTTTTTTCATTCTTATAATAAAATTCTTTAGCATTTTGAAGTCTATCATCATCTTTAAAATTATTTAATATATTTTTAAACTCTAGCCATAAGAACAGTACCTTTTTTAACTACTTTACCATTACGCTTTGCTTAGCAAACTTAACATCATCACTATATATTTTCCACTTCTTTACCCTAGCTTATTCAAATAATGCTATTCTGAATATCTATCCATACCTCTTCATGAACTAAAGCTATAGGAGCTGCTGCATTATCTTCTTTTGGAAGATAAACATCTTGCATAAAATACATACAAAAAAACTCCAAGCTTATTTGCCTAAGTTGCCATGCTAATCCATGGAATCGAAACAAATTCTTAGAGTTTTCTATAATTCTTTTATCTGTTAATTCAATTGCTTTTTCTTCCTGTATTCCTATATCTAAATAAGATTTTTTTAAGTAGTGATAAAGCAGCCATTTGTTTCTTGCTTCATCACTTGGGAAATCAAATGGTATTTTCAAGCTTTATCACTCCTCTTTGAATTATTTGTTTACTAGTATTTTATTGTATTAGAAGATAACTCTTCATGTTGAAATAATCCAGTTTCCATCTCAATTTTATTATAATCAAGTTTTAATTTCTTGGCCACTATATTATAATCAGATATAATTATTTTCACCAGTTCTCTAATTAGACGTAACTC
This sequence comes from Clostridium gasigenes, assembly GCF_900104115.1. GTDB lineage: Bacteria > Bacillota > Clostridia > Clostridiales > Clostridiaceae > Clostridium > Clostridium gasigenes. Next base: position 767,828 of record NZ_FNJM01000001.1, on the reverse strand, counting down.
CTCCTTATCAAATCCATCACTCATTTTTTTATCTGATATTTTTGTTTCACTTCTTGAATAATGATCATTAGCAAACCTATAAGCTACAGCAATTTTTAATAATCTCCTAGAAGCTAAATTGGAATTTGCTATAATATAATCACATAATTCTTTTTTATTAAAACCCGTAATAGAATCATTAACTTCAATTACTTGATTTTGCAAAATTTCACCAGTAAATAGATTTGATTTTTCTTTCTTAGTACTTTTACTTACTTCAAAAAATGGATATTCATCAAAGTTAGCTTTTTTATCACCATATAGACTATTAAAATATCTATAATATTCTGATTGACTAATTATAGAATATAACTTAGAATACAAACCTGAAAACTGCTGATGATAATACTCCTGCTTAAACTCATTATCACTTGAAAAATCATGAAATTCTTTTTTGAATTGTACTTTAACCTCTTCTGTTTTTTCTGTTATACCTTTTATATCTTCTTTAGTTGCAAGATTCTTCCCTTTTTCCTCCATGTATTTGGGTAAGTATGATTTAGTAAATAAACCTAATAAAAAAAAACCAATAATTATGATTCCTGTATTTAAATTCAACTTTATCACTCCTTCAAATATCTAGTATATATTTTCATAATAACTTATAGCCGCATCAATTATTTTATTTATATTATCAAAAGACTCAAATATATAGTCAAAAGCTCCGTGATATGGCAACATTAATCCATCCAGTGTATCAGCCAAAATATAAAATTTTTGCACACTAAATATATTACTTCGAGTTTTATCAGTGCTAATTTCAGTAAATATCTCTACAAATAACCCTCTAAACTCTTTCCACACTACAGTTTGAAATACGTCTTTACCACCATGTGCTTTTACCTTTTCACAATTTTCTTTATTTAACTCAAACTCATACTTCAAAAGTTTTAACGCCTTAATCTTAAAATCATTTTTCTTAGTTTTATTCGATTTATCTTGCAGTATTTTTTCTTTATTATAATATTGGTTCGTAATAAAAATAGAAACCAGTGTTATCAAACCACCCAATAGAGAACCATTTAAAGAAACATAATTAGGAAATTTCTCTTTATAGTCAAATGGAGACAAATATATAGATATGTTACCACAAATAATAAACAGTATTATAACACCTATCCAAAATCTTAAATCTGCTATTACTTTCTTCATAGATTTTTTCTTTTCGTCTACTAAATATACTTTGACAATATAAGATATTAAAAATACCAAATATGCTAAAGATAGATGATATATGAATTCAAATAATTCACCTCCGCCTCTATACCAAATATATAATATATCTAGTACAAATGAACCTATACCTATACGACTAAGCATCATATTATTCTCATAAAACTTTTTTATTTCATTAATCAACAAATTTCACCACCTTCTATAAAAAACAATATTCTACAAAGAAGTATTTTTTCCTCTTTTAACCTATTTCTTCAATGGGCCCATGTGAATTTCTTTTATATTTTCTAGCTTTCATGCATGTTATCACCTTCTTTTGTAAAATAAAAGAACCCCATTTGGAGTTCCTTGTTTGTTTATTTACTTAATATTTTAGCTACTTCTTGCAATTTCTTTTCCAATTTTTCTACTCTTTCTTTCAGTTTCTTGTTTTCATTTTCAACGACTTCAAGCTTTTCAACTCTAGCTTCCAGCTTTCCTACATTTGAAAATGCTACTGTTCCTAGAATATCACTCATAATCATCCCACCTTTCAAATACATTATTCCACAAAGTTATAATAATTCCTTTAATTAGCAATTTAATTTTGTCACTATACTCACAAAAGGGTTGCAAACCAAAAAGAGGTTCTTAAACTGGCGGACTAGGAAGGATTTGAACCTCCAACCCACAGGTTAACAGACTGTTGCGCTACCATTACGCTACTAATCCATATAAAAAAGAACCATCAGTTATGAGAGTTCCTTAATTCTTTATAATTTCTTTTTTTCATTCTCAAATATTTCAAAATGTGAATGTTTACTCATTCTTACAGCCCTTATATAATACTTATATATTCTCTTATTATAGACATCTTCATACTCTAATATAATAGGAATACATTCCATACATTTATCATTATATTTTTCAACAATCTTTTTGTACTCAGTATCTATTCTAATAGTTACTGTTTCACCACCCGCTAAATCAAAATGATTAATTAATCATCTATAATTGAAAAAGACTTATGGACTAATTGTAATTCTATAATGTATGAGAACGCTAATAAATCAGTTACTTGGTCTAGAAGCAAGGCTAATACCCATGTATTTACGTCACTACTGCTTTGTGGAGAATGTAGTAATAGATTGGCATACTAAACAAGCTAAACACAATGCTGATGGCTTTATACCATTTTTATTAATGCAGATAAATCTCTATTGTTAATTCAGTAAAAATTTTCTCAAAACCTTTATCTTTCCCATTTCGAAATCATATACTTTTCTTCAAAGCCTGCCCATTTATATAATTCTCTTGCTTTTGTATTATTCTTATCTACTCTAATATATAGATGTTGCATAGCCTTTGCAGTTGAAAGAATAATTAATTTATTTAATAATAACCTCCCATATCCTCTTCCCCTATAGGCTGCAATAATACCAAAATTAACTACTGTATAGATATCTCTATTGAAAACTATTTGTCCATATCCAATTATAACATTATTAACTTCCATAAATATAGCAAGGTCATTAATATAATAATCTTGATTTAAATCACTATATACATCTTCAATAGTTAAAGGGATTCTACTATAATCTGAAAAGATATCATTTTGTATTTTACACCTAATCTCTTCATCTTCTCCTATTTTAAAGGTTCTAAATGTAATGATTTTACTAGTATTGTCTTTTCCATTTTCGTATTTTAATAAGTAACTATCTTTATTATAATTACTTATTTGTAATTTCATAAATACTGTTGGCCTAACCATTTTAAACCCAAGATTTTGCAAAGTCTCTATATTTCTATTACTATCTACAGCTTCATATGATAGAAGACTATTATTAAAACTTTTTAATAAATTTTCATTTAATAAACTTAAATATCTATTATCAATATATAAAGCCCAAATTCTTATATTTATATCCATAGGAGTTTCATACCACATAAAACCAATAATATCATTATTATATGCAAATAATTTTAAAAACCTTTTAAATATAAATTTCACAACAAAATTTTGTTCATCATAAAGTTTGAAAAAATCTCTATCATAGTTCTCACTAAGTTTACTTTGAGAGTATACTTTTTTAAATTCATCTAAATTTTGTGAAGTTAACTTTTTTAATGATATCATAACCTGTCCCCTTTTTAAGTATCTTTTTTTATTATTATCCAGAAATTCAATGTTTTTATTTTCTAATATTAATCTCTATACCGTTAGTATAAATCTTCCATTTATTTTTAGTCAAGAAAAAAGTCATACATATAAAATTATATGCATGACTTTTCTTGTAAATTACTCTAATTTTTATATTATCTATTCAACATCCTTCATACTTAATCCAATTTTTCTATTTGCTTTATCTACAGTTAATATTTTTGCTTTTATTTCCTGTCCAACAAATAAAACATCTGATGGATTATTAACTCTATCATGACTTATCTTTGATATATGAACTAGTCCGTCAATTCCAGGCTCAAGCTCTACAAAGGCACCAAAATCATTAAGTCTAACAACCTTACCAAGAACTACAGATCCTTCTGGATATTTTTCTTCAACATTAGCCCATGGCTCTTGTAATAAAGCTTTAATACTTAGAGATAATTTTTTATTATCTCTATCCATATCAATTACCTTAACATCTACTATATCACCTTTTTTTAATACATCTTCAGGCGACTTAACATGGCTCCATGAAATTTGTGATAAATGAATTAATCCATCTACACCATTTACTTCAGCAAATGCGCCAAATTTCGTAAATCTTTTTATTTGAGCCTTTAAAATATCGTCGATACTTATATTATCCCAAATAGCATTTTCCTTAATAGTTTCCTTAGCCTCAATTATAATTCTTCTAGAAGCTATAATTTTAGATGGATTTTGTCTTGAAAAATCAATTAATTTCACCTCAAAAATTTCTCCTACAAACTCAATTTTACTATTTGTAAATTTACTATCTATTTGAGATGCTGGTATAAATATTCTTACGCCTTTATAATATGCTACTAAGCCCTTTTCCTTAGCTTCCTTAATAGTTAGATTAAATGTATCTTTATTATTAAATAAATTTTCTAATTCATTTAAAGCTATATCTTTTTCATACTCTAGTCTTGATAATACAACATTTCTATCTTCGTTTTGAAGTTTAATAACTTTTGCAGTAATACTATCTGAAACATTAAGCTCACTTATAGCTTCTTCTATACTTTTTAAAATTGTTAATTCACTAAATGGAATTACTCCATCTGATTTATATCCTACAAGTGAAACCACAACTTCATCTTTACCAATAGATAAAATTTCTCCTTTAACTTCATCTCCGATACAGAATTTTCTATCTAACTCGTCCATTAATTTTAACTGATCTTCCATATTAAAATTCCCCTCCATAATATCTATAACTTCTTTTATTATCCAATCTGGTGTAGATGCACCAGCTGTAACTCCTATTTTGTTAAAGTTATTATTTTCAATAAATTCTTTTGTTAATTCATTGGAATTTTCAATGTGAATAGTATTTTCACAGTTATTTTTAGCTATTTCATAAAGTTTAGTAGTATTTGAACTATTCTTTCCACCAATAACAATCATAGTATCTACTAACTTAGATAGCTCATTTGCACTTTTTTGCCTAACTTCGGTTGCTGAACATATTGTATTAAATGCTAATAGTTCCTTACAACTAGATGAAATATTCTTCAACGTTGTATCCCAGTTATCTTTTTTTTCTGTTGTTTGAGAAACAGCACAAATTTTATTTGGTATAGCTTCTTTAAAAGATCCATCAGTTGTTATAATAGCCTTATTATCACACCAACCATTAATGCCAACTACTTCTGGATGTTTATTATCACCAAGTATAACAATACTATATCCAAGATTTGAATATTTATTTACTTTTTTTTGAATATTAGTTACATACGGACACGTTGCATCAAAAACTTCAAATCCATAGTTTTCAAGAGTTTTCATTACATCCTTTGATACTCCGTGAGAGCGTACAACTATTACGTCACCCTTAACTAACTCATCTAGCTTATTAAATTCAATAGCATAAATATCATTTTCCTCTAGATGTCTTACTACATCATTATTATGAATAAGCGGTCCTAATGTATAGATTCTTTTATTAGCTTGTTTTTTTATTTTTAGAGCCTCTTCCACCGCCCTTTGAACTCCAAAACAAAAACCAGCACATTCTGCTAAAATTATATTTTTCATTTTTCTACTCCTACTCCTATATAAAAGATACTCGCCTATATATATTTATATATATTACAAATATTAAAATTAAGAATATATTTTATATATTTATTTTAAATTTTTTTTAATATATGAACATATTTTATCTGTAACTTCTTGAATATTTAATCCAGTAGTATCTATTTCAATAGCATCTTCTGCTTTTCTTAATGGATCAATTGCTCTATTACTATCTTCATAATCTCTTCTAATAATATCTTTTAATATATCATCATAATTAACATCTATGCCTCTTTCATCTAACTCCTTAAATCTTCTATCTGCTCTTTCTTCTGGAGTAGCCGTTAAGAAAAATTTGTACTTAGAGTCTTTTAAAACCACTGTTCCAATGTCTCTTCCATCCATAATTACATTAAATTTATTTGACATATCTCTTTGAAGCTTCACGAGTCTTTCTCTAACTTCCTTTATAGATGCAAAGCTAGAAACTACTGCACTTATTTCAGGCATAGTAAGTTTACTTTGAATATTTTCCCCATTTAATATTAAATCATCATTTTCGAACTTCATTTCCATATTATCTATAAGTGTACAAATCTTATTAGTTTCATTTATAGATATATTATTATCTTTACACTTTAGGGCTACTGTTCTATACATAGCTCCTGTGTTTATATACATTAAATCAAATTTCTTTGCAACTAATGTCGCTATTGTACTTTTACCTGCACCTGCTGGTCCATCTATTGCTACTGATATTCTCATCTTATTTCCACCTTTCAAATGTAGTTAGGGATCTTCAAAAAGTAACTAGTCAGATTCTTCTTTATTTTATTTCAGTTCCCTTGTTTATATAAATTATAAGTAAGTTCCTGCTAAGAATCCAGTTGCAAGAGCTATTTGAACACTATATCCACCTGTAAAAGCATCAACATCAATTAACTCTCCTGCAAATGACAAATTATTTATTAATTTAGATTTCATAGTTGAGGGATCTATTTCCTTTGTATCAACTCCACCTGCTGTAACAATAGCTTCTGCTAGGGGTCTCAATCCTTTAACATTCATATTAAAGTTTTTTAATAAATTTACTAAACATCTTCTTTCTTCTTTAGTAATTTCATTTATCATTTTATCTTTTGAAATCCCAGATAACTGTAACATTAATGGTATTATTTTTTGAGGTAAAAGATTGTCTAAAGCATTTTTAAAAGGTTTATTTAAAATCTTTTGAAAATCCTTTTGGATCCTTTTATCTAATTCTATTTCTGTTAATCCTGGTTTAAAATCTAACTTTATTTTATAAATTAACCCTTCATGAATAAATCTTGAAGCACTTAATATAAGAGGACCAGATACCCCATAATTAGTAAATAACAATTCTCCAAGATTACTATATAAAGGCTTTTTAACACCTTCTTGTATAACTGAAAGCTCAACATTTTTAAGAGATAGTCCCATAATTTCTTTAACCCAAGGTTCATCTAATACAATAGGCACTAAAGTTGGTTTTAAAGTAATAATTTTATGTCCAAGTTTCTTTGCAAATTCTTGGCCTTCTCCTCTAGAACCTGTTAATGGATATGAGGCTCCACCTGTAGCCATTATAAAATAATCACCCTTTAAAATTTCGTTATTATTAATTTCAACTCCAATTATTTCATTTCCGTTATAAATAATATTTGTTACTTTATTCTTAAGTTTTACTTTTACATTAGCTTTAGAAAGCCCGCTAGACAATCCTTTAATTATATCTGAACTTTTATCTGATTCGGGGAATACTCTTCCACCTCTTTCAACTTTTAGCTTTATTCCTTCATCTTCAAAGAACTTCATAGTATCTAAATTTGTGTATGTATATAAAGCACTGTATAGGAAATGTGGGTTACCTGGAATAAAATCAAAAAATTCTGATATATCTTTTGCATTTGTAACATTACATCTTCCTTTACCAGTTATGAATAGTTTTTTTCCAACACGTTCATTTCCATCTACTAAAACAACTTCATTTTCTTTTGCTGCTGTTATTGCTGCCATCATCCCAGCGGGTCCTGCACCAATTACAATTACTTTTTTCATATAGTGTATCCTCCTAATGGTAATTTGAATATACCTTTTAACATAATACCATTTTAGTAATGCTTATTCAATGTTGATATATATATTTTCATTATATTTCCAAGAGAAAAGTGGTTAGGAAATATAATTTCCTAACCACTAAATTATTCAACTAATCGTCACCGACATTTTTATTATTATATGAATATACATTATATTCTTTCCATATTTTTTCAAGATTTCCAAAAGTATCTGCTATATTTTCTTTTTCTCTCATTCCAACTGCAATTATAAGCGCATTTATCACCGATAATGGTGCTACTAATGAATCAACAAAAGAAGCCATATTACTTTGTGCAATAAGAGTGTAATCGGTCTTAGCTGCTAGAGGTGATAATAAGCTATCTGTAATAGCTACAACTTCAGCCCCTCTATCTTTTGCAAAACCTAATGCATCTATTGTTCTAGCTGCATATCTTGGAAATCCAATTCCAATAACTAAGTCACCTTCAGAAACATTTATCATTTGTTCAAATATATCTGATATTCCATAACTTACAGTTCTAACATTTTTTAAAATAATATTTAAATAAAACCCTAAAAATTCTGCTAATGCTGTGGAACTTCTAAGACCAATTATATAAATTCTTTTTGCTTCAAATATTTTATTAACAACATCCTCGAATGTATTATAATTTATTTTTTCTAGTGTCGCTCTAATATTTTCCATATCAGCTTTTAAAACACCTTTAAGTGCATGGCCTTCCATTACATAGTCATTTGATAACTCTAACCTTTGAACCGTTGTAAGCTTATTTTTTATTAATTCCTGAAGCGCTTTTTGCAATTTTGGATATCCAGAGAAACCAAGCTCATTTGCAAATCTTACTACAGTCGATTCTGATACTCCTACAGAATTACCAAGTCTTGCTGCCGTCATAAAGGCTGCTTTATCATAATTTTTTAATATGTATTCAGCTATAAGTTTTTGTCCTTTACTCAATCTTGAAAATTTTAATTGAATTAATCTCATTAAATCTTTCGAGCTTTCTGTAAGGTTATTATCCATCCGTTATCCCTTCTTTTCATCCAATATTAAGTCTCATTAATTTTATCATCTAATGAATATTATATCAATACTTCATTTTTTTGTTAAAAGTTTATTTTTTCTCTATAACTACAAGTAAAGGTGCTGCTTCTGCCCTATTTAAATAATTATGAGACATTACTCCGTATTTACTTTTAGGTAACTTAGATAAATAACTTAAAATGCAAGTTTCTTCAATTTGACCTTCAATATGTCCCTTGTAAATACATATTGTCATTATCCCACCAGATTTAAGCATTTCAAGCCCAATTTTAATACTTTGCAAGGATGTTATATGCATTGTTGTTACACCTTTGTCCCCTCCTGGCAAAAAGCCAAGATTATACATTATACAATCAACATCTTCTTTCACATAATCTTTAAATAAATGATGTGAATCATTTATTACTTCTACGTTATTTTTATTTTCATATTTATTACAGGCATCTTTTTGTATTTCAAATGAATATACCTTTTCAAAATTATCTGAAAGAAAATCTGTGTCAAATCCATTTCCTAAAGTTCCATCTATTGCAACAACTTTATTTTCTAAGAAATTCTTTATAATAAAGTGAGATAAATTACTTATATCTGCAACATATCTAAACATATTAAATCTCCTTTTATAGTCCCTTAATATAACTTAATTCATTTTCAGTAAGTTCTCTAAACTCTCCTCTTTTTAAGTAACCAAGTTCTAACTCACCAACTGATATTCTTTTTAAAGTTAAAACAGGGACGTTAAGCGCTTCACACATTTTTCTTACTTGTCTATTTTTTCCCTCATGAATAGTTATTTCAACTGTAGATATTTTGGCATCATCAGAGAAACGTCTATCACGGCTTGGCTCAACACTTATTGTTCTTATAGTTGCAGGCGCCGTTACATACCCATCAATATTAATACCAGTTTTAAACTTTTGTATATCTTCTTCAGTAAAAGCTCCATCACAAACAGCTATGTATTTTTTATCAAGTTCTACTCTTGGATGGATTATTTTATTATAAATGTCTCCATCATTTGTTAGTATTATTAAGCCTGAACTATCATAATCAAGTCTTCCAATTGGATATATCCTTTCTTCAACCTTAACTATATCAAGAATAGTTCTTCTTCCCTTTTCATCTGAAAGAGAAGTTATGTATCCTTCTGGTTTATTTAATATTATATATCTTTTTCTTTCTTCAGGAGTTATTACCTTATTTTCATATTCCACTATATCTCTATTTTCAAGTACCTTAACTCCAAGTTCCTTTATTATTTCTCCATTAACCTTAACTCTGCCAGCTAAAATTAATTCTTCACATTTTCTTCTAGATGCAATACCGCATTTAGCCATATACTTTTGTAATCTTTCTTCCATTATTATCACTCCATCTCTTTAATTAACTATTATTATACTACTATTACATAAGCATTATTGCAACAAAGTTTTACATTACTTTGCTCTATTTTATTAATTTGTAATTAAATTCTTTCTAATACAAGTGCTTTTAACTAGAGATTTCATTTGAAATCTCTTTATTTGGAGATTACTAATTTTTTTAGTGCAGGTATATTATTAGTAATATATCTTATTTTTTTCTAATATGTTACAATTATATAACTAATAAAAAAGGGGGATAATTATAAATATGTATGAAAACGAAAAAATGAGCTTTTTAAAAAAGTTTATAAATAGCACCTATAATTTTAAGTCTTACAATTACTTTATTTCAGAAAAACTCTCAAAGGCTGTTCTTTATTTATTACTATTGGCTTTTGTATCATCAGGCTTTATGGTTTTAAAGGAGGGATTTTCTTTTAACAAGGAATTTTCTAAAATGAAGACAATCTTAAATGAAGAAATGCCCTCATTTACTTTAGATAATGATGAACTTATAATTGATTCTGAAATGCCTATTATTTATGAAGAGGATAATACTATTTTTGTTATTGATACTAGCAATAAATTAGATATTACATCTCTTGATAAGTATAATAGGGGGGTTTTTATAGGTAAAAATGAATTGATTTCAAAAGAAAGTTCCACTAAGTTTACAACTATCAAATACTCATCATTAGAATTGAAAAATAGCTTAACTTCTGAATATGTTAGTCGTATAATAAATACCTTCGGTAATATATTTATAATAATTGGATTAGTATTAATATTTATATTTTTAATTATAGGTAAATTAATAAGTGTATTTGCAATAATGCCTTTAGCTGCTCTTGTAATTGCATCTATATTGAATAAAAAGCTATCTTACAGTAATCTTATAAAAATTAGTGCATATGCACTAACAGTTCCAATTTTACTTAAAACATTTTTAAAATTGGTTGGAATAACAATACCTGTGTTCTTTATACTTTATTATGGAATAGGTATTGTATATTTAATTTTTGCTCTTAAAAATATACATTTAGATGTTAATGAAAGTTTAGAACCTATAAATTAATCATTTTTTTAAAATAACAAATTATAATAAAAAACATACTATCATATTGATTTATTTTTTTAGATACCTTATTGATAAAAGAGCTAGATTTAATGCTAAAATAGTGTTATATCTAGCTCTTTTTATTTAAATTTTATGTAGCAACAAATTCTCCTCCATTAATATGAATGGTTTCTCCTGTTATAAATGAAGCACCGTTACTAGCTAAAAACACATAAGCCTCTGCTAGTTCAACTGGTTGCCCTGGCCTTTTCATCGGTGTCTTTTGACCAAATTTAGCCACTTTTGCATTATCAAAAGATGAAGGAATTAAAGGTGTCCAGATTGGTCCTGGAGCTACTGCATTCACTCTAATACCTTTACTTGCAAGGTTTAGTGCAAGAGATCTTGTTAAAGTTGTTAACGCTCCCTTTGAAGCCGAATAATCTATTAAAGTTTCATGACCATTATATGCAGTTATTGAAGTTGTGTTTATAATAGAATCTCCATTATTTAAATGTGGCAGGGCTGCCTTTATCATATAAAATGCAGAAAAAACATTTGTTTTGAAAGTTCTTTCAAGTTGAGATTGTGTTATATCTGTAATATTTTGAGCTTCATGTTGTTCTGCGGCATTATTAACAATAATATTTATTTGTTTAAATCTTTTTATTACTTCTACTGAAACATAATCACAAAAACTTTCATTTCCAATATCGCCTTTAATTAAAAAACACTCGCCTTTTTCATTTTCGATTAGTTTTTTTGTAATATTTGCATCTTCATCCTCATTTAAATATACAATTACAACTTTAGCCCCTTCTTTAGCATAAGCTAAAGATACTGCTCTACCAATGCCACTATCTCCACCTGTTATTATTGCAACTTTATCTTTTAACTTTCCAATTGGAAAGTTATAACCCTCTAGGTTATAAATAGGTTTTGGATTCATTAAATTTTCACATCCAGGTTGCTTATCTTGATGTTGAGGCGGTAAATTTTTAGGGAAATTTGAATCTATATTCATTATATCCTCTCCTTACTTTATTAGTATTTATACTACTTCTTATTTTTATTCAAGTTTTAGGAATTTAACATAAGAAACTTGGTTTTAGTGAAAATTCCTTACTTTCAAAAAAGACTTAAGACTTTATAAAAAAATGGTATAATAAATCTATAAAAATAAAAAATAAAACTAATGAGGTGAAAAAATGCATTTAAAAGAAATACTTACGGCAAGAGGTGCTATTAGAGATATCATAACTAAGACTCCATTATTATATAGCAATATATTTTCTAATATATGTGATAATAATGTATATTTAAAGTGTGAAAATCTTCAGTTAACAGGCGCTTACAAACTTAGAGGCGCACTAAATAAAATACTTTCTCTAACTAACGAAGAAAAATCTAAAGGCGTAGTTTGTTCTTCCGCTGGAAATCATGCGCAAGGAGTTGCCTATGCATCCTCTCTATGTAATGTTAACGCAACTATTGTTATGCCAACTACTACTCCTTATTTAAAGGTAGAGTCTACTAAAAATTATGGTGGAAATGTTATTCTTCATGGACTTTGTTATGATTATGCCTATAATGAAGCAAAAAAAATTGAAAATAAAAAAGGTTCTGTTTTTATTCATCCATTTAATGATATTGATGTTATTTATGGCCAAGGTACTATTGCACTTGAAATATTTGAAGATCTTAAAGATGTAGATGTTATTATTTGTCCAATTGGTGGTGGTGGTTTAATAAGTGGAATATCTCTAGCCGCAAAGGAAATCAATCCAAATATAAAAATTATAGGCGTTCAAGCAGAAGGTGCTGATGCAATGGTAAAGAGTTTTAAAAAAGATAAATTAACATCTATTGAAACTGTGAATACAATTGCTGATGGAATTGCAGTTAAGACACCTGGTGATTTAACTTTTAATATAATTCGTGAATATGTAGATGATATTGTTACTGTTTCAGATGATGAAATCGTTGAAGCTTTTTTAACTTTAAGTGAAAAACATAAGTTGATTGCAGAAGCATCAGGAGCTACATCACTTGCTGCTTTAAAAAAATTAGACTTTAAAAATAAAAATGTTGTTTCAGTTATCAGTGGTGGTAATATCGATATGTTAACTATATCGTCTTTAATAAATAATGGACTTGTTTCAAGGGGCCGACTTTTCTGCTTTACAGTAGAGTTACCTAATACTCCTGGTCAAATTCTTCAAATTTCAAAAATACTTTCAGATGTAAATGCAAACGTTGTAAGACTTGAACATAATCAATTTAAGGCAAGAAACACGCTTAGAAATGTTCTTCTAGAAGTTACTGTTGAAACTAATGGACATGAACATATTGAAATAGTTAAAAAAGCTTTTATTGATAATAAATTCAATATAAATCAAATGTATTAATATGAGAAAACAGAGTACTATATATAATTATATTACTCTGTTTTATTATTAGTCATTTTCAAAAAATATAAATACCGCCTTGACTTCTTATTTCCCCCAGTCACCTTATTTCACATAGCTTAAGAATTCTTCCTCATTTAACAAATCTATTCCTTGTCCAAATTCATTAAGTTGCTTAGCTCTTTTTAATTTTGTACTCATATTAGTATAACTAATATCATGAACATTTTTTACAGCTGTTATTAATATATTAGTTTTTTTGGTTACTGAACTTCCTGTGCTTCCTCCATTTTGTTTTACAAACTGCATAGCATCTAATCTCGACATAGAGGATAGCCCTCCAGTAAAAACAACTATTTTGTCTCTAAAAAAATCAGTAGTATTTATTAAAGTTTTATTATTACACACATTCTTATTTACTCTTGTGGAAATTATTGATGTGCCTTGTAATTTACCCGCCGAAGTGTAATCATTGTTATGTATTTTACCTATTTTAAAACAAACTAATTTTGATAATTCCTTTATATCCTCAACTTTTAGTTCCTTTATTATTTCTAATACTATATTTGCAGATGCAGATGCATCTGCACTTGCATTATGATGATTAAACTTATATCCTAAATGATTATTAATAGTATTTAACTTAGAATTCTCTAAATAGGAATAAAAATTTCTAGATATTATCATTGAACAAAAATAATCTAAAGTTGGATAAGGAATGTTATAACTATCTAATGTTTTTCTTAATACACTCATATCAAAAGAAGCATTATGTGCAACTACAAGCTTCCCGTCTAAGTAAGGCTTAATTTCACTCCAAAGCTCCAAAAATGTTTTTTCATTTTCAACATCTTCTTCTTTAATCCCATGTATCCATATATTAATTGGCTCAAACCTCATCTCATAAGGCTTAATTAACCAATATCTTTCTTCTATAATTTTATTATCTTCAACTACTGTAATTCCAATTGAACAAGCACTATTCCTTTTTTCATTAGCAGTTTCGAAATCAATTGCAACAAAATTCATTTTTCACCATTACCTTCATTAATGAATCTTCAAAAAAAAACAACCCAATATATATGACTTGTCATTTTTTTAGAATTCCTAATCATATTTCTAATTTTAATCCATTATCTTTTAACCATAACTTATACAATTCGTAATCTGGCATTACAGATTTTACTCTATTCCAAAAGTTGTTTGAATGATCTTTAAAATCCATATGACACATTTCATGTACTACTATATAATCAATTACATCTATAGGTGCCATAGATATTCTCCAATTAAAAAGAATTCTATTGTCATATGTACAACTTGCCCATCTTCTCTTTTGTTGTTTTACTTTTAACTCTTTAGGAGAAACAGCAAAGAATTTTGTATAATTAGAAACTCTTTCAATTACGACTTCTAAGGTTTTCTGTCTATACCATAGTTCTAATATAGACTTAACTGTATCACTGTTTATTTCTTTATATGAAATTTGAATAATATTATCTTTAATTACTACTTTAGGTTTCGTTAAATCTTCATTGCATTGTAGATTTAAAATATATTTTTCTCCTAAGTATAGATAGGTTTCTCCATTTATATATTTATTGACTCTTCTAATAGAGTTTTTCTCTATTAGTTCATCTTGTTTTTTACAAATCCAATTAGCTTTTTTTTCAACTACATCTAAAATGTTTTTAAGTTCTAATTTAATAGGGGCACAAATACGTACTTTTCCTTCTAAATTAACTTCTATAGACATTGTTTTTCTTTTTCTATAAACTACTTCAAATTCAATTACTCGCCCTTTATGTATATGGTTTAATTTTAAAGTCTCTGTATGCAATTTCTATCCTCCTAACTTTTATAATTTAGGAATTTCCGCAAAATAACTAGTCAGATTCGTGTCTATTTTGTGATATGCATCATAACCATAACACTAATTATTCGCAAGTGCTGGCTATTTGCCTAGTATAAAATATACTCAGAATATTTAACTAGTGGCCCTGCCCGCCTTTGGTGTATTTTCTTTCAACTCCCTTAACTGAGTCATTGACTTTTATTGTAGTATTTATATTTTTAAAATACCATTGTGTACTCCATTCTCCATATCTTTTAAATTCCCAAAATAAGTTGTTTAAAACAGCTTCATTTTTAATTGAAGAGGGTATATCCTTGCTTTTTACTCTTAAATTATTTAGTAAAGTTCTTAAGTTATTCATCTTCCAAATTTTATAATCATTATCCATATAACTTAAAAGTTCTTCTGATTTTACATTTTCTATCCTTGGCCCACTTAGATCTTTTTCAAGTTTTCTTAATGTAATATTATTAGTCCCTCCATCTAAAATTATAAAATATCCATAGTCTAAAGTGCTTCTTATAAGCCTTCCATAACTTTGTTTTACTTTAATGCATAGCTGAGGATAGTTAACTTCATAGTATTTCTTATGTTCATAAGTTGTTATAGCTTTTACAAGAGGGTTTTCTACATTTTGATTTGGTAACTTGTCAATAATTACACAAGTCAGAGCATCCCCTGGCAAATCAATCCCTTCAAAAAAACCTTTAGTTCCAAGCATTATAATTTGTCTGTTTTTATCTCTTAAATATTTTAGAGCTTTTTTATTTGTATGTAGCTCTATAGTAGTTCCTTTAGTTAGAATTGATAATTCTTCTAAAGTTTGTTCTCTTCTACTATTATTATTAAAAAGAACAAGCATATGACCATTTAATTTTTTAGCAGTTTCAAATATAAAACCAGAAATATTTTTTATATAATTCATACTATTATAACTTCCCAAATCCTTTAAAGTGAATATTCTTGTTTGCTCTTTTAAATTAAATACTGCTGGTATTTTATACTCATTTGCACTTTCCTGACCTAAATGTTTCTTTATATTATTAAAAGAATTATCTATTCTTAAAGTTGCCGAAAGAAATGTTGTACTTTTAACATCACTTAATATTTTATCATTGACTAACTCTCCAACTTTTAGTGGTGTATTAGTAATTTTAAAATAATTAAACTCCTTATGTACTTCTAAAATTTTAGCATACTCATTGGATTGTGTAATAAAGGTGTCAATTACATCAAACTGCCCTTTAAGCTTCATTATATAATTAAGGAGCTTTCTATAGTCTTTATCTCCATGAGGGTCCTCATCACTTACTATGTTACTTATATATGTGTCTAGGAGTTTATACAAACTATATATACTAACTTTCAAGTTGCTTAAATGCTCCCGTACACTTTCCATAGATAATTTATATTCTTCTCTTGAATTAAAAAACTCAGTTGTAAAGTTATATTCCTTATTTTGAAGATTCATATTTCTAAATTCATTAATCATATTTAAAATATTATATTCTATATCATCTCTTCTAATTTTAATATCACTTATTTCAACCGATTCTCTATATCCAAAATTAGCATTTAATCGTCTTAATATAAAATAAATACTTGGATTTCCATTTTCAATTTCATCTAGTAAATCTAAAAACTCCTTAGAATTAAATTCTTCTGAAAAAAAATCATAAGCTTTTTCCATTAAATTATGAGCTTCATCTATAATTAAATGATAAATTTTCTTTTTTTCGCCATAGGGCCAATTAGCTAAAAGTGAATGGTTAATTACTGTTATATTATCAAGAGGTAATTCATTATATCTATTCTTTAAATAGCACTCTCTAATACATTTATCTAAATTACAATTTTCACTTTCACAACATATATGCTTTATATATTTATCAAGCTCAAAATGCTTATAAGCCCAAAAGCCTATATTTTCAATATCTCCATATTTACCACCAATAATTAGCCTTTTAATAAATAATTCTACAAGCGGACCATTTATATCACCCTCAAATTCTTTATAGTCACTAACTCTTTCTGTACATAAATAATTACTTTTACCTTTAATTGCACCAAAGTTAATTTTTTTGTATAAAGATAATTTTTTTAATATGTTTGGAATATCTTTTTCTATTAATTGATTTTGAAGTTCTTTTGTATCTGTAGATATTATTACACTACTTTCTTCAATGTTTCTTTCTAGTTTATTTAAGTAAGTGCTTATAGCAACTATTAATACATAAGCAAATGTTTTACCGCTACCTGTTGGCGCTTCTATAAATATCCTCTCTTTATTTTCAATTGTTTGTCGTATTTTAGATGAAATATTCTTTTGTTCCTCTCTATACTCGTAGCTAAAATCTCCTCCATTATCCCATATCTCAGATTTTTTTAGTAAATCCTCATATTCATTGTAGTCAATATCCATTCTTTTTAAATGAATATTTTCTTCTTTATTATCTTTGTAATAAACATATATATATTCATCATTATTAAACATAATTGGTTTTAGCAAGTAATTAGTCCAATTCCACTTTTTAAGAAGGCTATTACCTTTAATAATTGTTTTATAAATAGGCTCTAGAGCCCCTAAAACCTCTTCTTTAGTCCATAACCTGCATAAAAAAGAATTTACCACTAGAATTGTATCAAGAGAATCTTGAAGACCTCTATGCATTTGATTTTTATTTAGTGTTGTTACATCATTTAAAAGTGCTTGCAAATTATATTCTTTTCTCCACGGTTCTAAAATAGCTGCCATTTCCATTAAATCTAGCACTTCATTTTTCACTTCTATAATGTGATATTCAAAAAAACTTTTAACATATTCCCCATTAGAACAAATTAAAGGCAAGACTTCTAAAAATCCCAATAACTCACTTTTAACATATTCAATATTTCTAGCACTTAAGAGGTCTTCTTCTCTTAAATCTATACATAGGTCATAAATGGAAAGGGGGATTCTCCCCTTTGGCTTTATGAAAGTATTAAAAGTTGTTACAATAGAGTCTTTAATCTTTACTGCACCTATTTCAATTATTTCAGAAGTTTTCTCATCTAGTCCTGTTGTTTCAATATTTAAATATATTACATTATCCAATATACTTTTCACTTCAGTTTGCATATATTCCCCCTATAGTATAATCGTCAACTTAATAAATCTAATAACTCTTCTTGGGTTAAGCTTTTCAAAAAACTACCATTTTCGAGTTCGCCATTTATTACTTTATTTATAAGCTCCTTTTTACTATCTTGCATAGCTAATACCTTTTCTTCAATGGTACCTCTTGCTATAAGTTTTATAACTTCTACTACATTTTTTTGACCAAATCTATGTGCTCTATCTGTTGCTTGATCTTCGATAGCGGGGTTCCACCATGGATCAAAATGTATTACTACATCTGCACTAGTTAAATTAAGACCTGTTCCACCAGCTTTAAGTGAAATTAAGAAAATGTTTTTACTTTTACTATTGTTAAACTCATTAACCATTTTTATTCGATCACTAGCTTTTGTTGAACCATCTAAATAACTATAGTTAATAGAACTTTGATCTAAAAGTTTTGATATATTCTTAAGCACTGTTGTAAACTGTGAAAATAACAATATTTTATGACCTTCCTGGATATTTTGATCTATTAAATCTATTGCTACATCTATTTTAGAACTTCCACCAGTATAATTATCCAGTAAAATAGTTGGATCTAAGCATAATTGTCTAAGTTTCGTAAGATAGGAAAATACTGTTATTTTATTATCTATAAACTCTTTATTTTCCATTTTACTTTTAACATCTTTTACAAATGTGCTGTAAGCAGCTTTCTGTTCTTTAGTCATTTCTACAAAAAACTTCTTCTCTATTTTTTCTGGAAGTTCAGTCATAACATCCTTTTTTAATCTTCTTATCATAAAAGGTTGAATAAATTTTTTTAAATCGTTAAAACTACCAGTTCTATTATTTAAGAACTTTTCTTGAAATCTACTTTTATTATAAAGATATCCTGGAATAGCAAAATCAAATATAGACCATAAGTCCATAAGATTATTTTCTATAGGAGTACCTGTTAATGCAAATTTAACTTTTGCTTTAATCGCTTTAACTGCTTCACTACTTTGAGCTAAAGGATTTTTTATATTTTGAGCTTCATCTATAATACAGTAATCGAAATTTCTATCT
Source organism: Clostridium gasigenes (assembly GCF_900104115.1). Lineage (GTDB taxonomy): Bacteria > Bacillota > Clostridia > Clostridiales > Clostridiaceae > Clostridium > Clostridium gasigenes. The sequence goes on along the minus strand of NZ_FNJM01000001.1, from coordinate 748,418 downwards.
TCATAATCTGTAAAATCATTTCTTAAAGTTCCATATGTTGTTAAAATAACATCATAATCATCTATATTTTCAATTTGAATTGCTCTTTCAGCTTTGCTACCATATATTGTTATAACCTTCATTGTAGGTGCAAAGTTATCAAATTCATTTTTCCAATTATATATTAAAGATGTTGGTGTAACAATAAGCGTTTTACTTCCTTTTTCTGACAACAAGAATGCAATAGTTTGGATAGTTTTACCAAGTCCCATTTCATCAGCAAGTACTCCACCAAAACCTAAATGACTTATTGTTTTAAACCATTTAAAACCTGTAATCTGATATTCTCTAAGAGTTGCTTTAAGCTCAAGTGGTACCTTATAGTCTATATTATCTAGCGTCTTTATTTTATCTGCAATATTTTGAACATTTTCTTTTCCTTTTATAAAATTAAGGCCTTTATCATCTATTGCCTCATTTAAAAATATAGCTTTATTTTTATGGAATTTTATACTTTTACTATTAACCTTCCCATCACCACTAATATTATCCAGTAGATTTATGAATTCTAAAGTTTTTTCCTCTTCTAAATCAATGAAGCTATTATTTTTCAACTTATAAAATCTGCGTTTATTTCTAAAAGCTTTTAGTATACTGTTAAATTCATCTTCTTCAACATCACCAATTTCAAAATTAAATTCTAAATACCCCTCTTTTGTTTCAGTTATATTTCCTTGTATAGATTGAGATTTATATATTCTTTGTTCTTTAAATCTATCTGAATAATAAATTTCACCAATATCCTTAAGGTTTAAAGCTCCTTCATTTAAAAAATTATATAGGTCATTATCATCTCCAGCAAACATAAACTTACTTCCCTCTTTAAAGAATTTAAAATCCTCTAAGGCTTTTTCTACTTTACGTTCTTGTTTAATATCCCTAATTATAAATTTTCCTTTTTCTAAAGCTCTATTTAAATCAAGTTTATCTTCACCATATTTAAATTTAATATCACACCAGATTTTATCTCTATTTCTATCAAAATAAAACTCTGCCATTAAACCAGTTTTTATTATTGATTTTTTAAGGCTATTATCTAATGATATTTCATTTGTTATACATTCAAGTTGAGGTAAGACTTTATTAAATACTTCATTAGCTTTATCCTTTTTAAATTCAATTTCTTTACTTTCTTTTAAAAAATCATAGAACAGTTTAAATGCTTTAAACTGTTCTCTTGACGGTAAATATATATTATTATTATATAAAAACACATCACCTTTTAAGTTTAAGGGTGTCGGAATATCATTTTCAGTTTTTAAAATTATCCCTTCATCCTTTTTTTCTAGGTTAAAACATAAAGGTATATCTTCATTAATTATCTTAACTGGTGAATCTTTTAATAAAGATTCAGTCTTTTCATCATAAATAAACCTTATCTCCTTATGCTTTATACAATTTAAAAATCTCTTTAAAGCATCGGGTAATATCATTAAAGATTTACCATTTACTACTCTATATATTGTTCCAGAAATAGAATTTCCTCTTAAAGATTCATTAATAGAAACATATTCTTCAATAAAATCTATTACATTTTCATCTTCCTTTGAAAAATAATATTTATTTGGATTATAATTAAATTCTTGACCATATTTTAATTCTGTTTCAAATTTTTTAGCATTTATAAATGCTTCTAAATTTTTCAAAACATATAATTTATTTGATCCTATTTTAAATTCGGCTTCATAATACTCTCTTCTATAACTATTAACTCTAGTTAAACTTACTTCTAATTTAATTCTTTCTTTATCTTTTAGATTATTATCTATACAATTTATTAACATTTCACTTGCTTCTATTATTGCCGTTGCATCTATATTTTCACTATTAGCCCCTTTATTCCTAGAATCAATAATATTATGATATCTTTTAAAAACTGCTACTATATGTTTACATAAATATATATCTTTATTTTTTGAAACTCTATAAAAATCATCACATTCACATTGTGTATCAGTAATCATTAAACAATTTAAATCTATTTCTAATAGAGTATTAAATATTTCATTGTTATACTCTGACTGTACAGTCCCAAACAAATCTAAAAGACCACCGTGAATGTCTGTCGACACTTCTTTAACTAATCCTCTTCTAAAATATCTTTCTCCATTAGTTAAGGTAAGTCCTGAAGTATTATTAAGAACAATATTCTCTAAATCTTCTATAATCACGTATTTCACCTCGAATATATTATATACAACTATATTTTTAAACACAACTTTTAAACAATAACATTATTAATTAAATTTTCAAGTTATATATTAATTAACTAATTAATATACTCTAATTATAGGATAAATTCCTATTTAATACTTTTAATAAAGGGTGTGATATTTTGGCTGCTATAAAATTAAATTTTTTAGCCAATAGAGAATTACAAACAAAAAAAGATATAAGAGATGATCCAATAATTGATACTAAGGTTATTGAATATATTATCAATGAATTCCCAACCCCTACTAAAGATATAAGGCAAGCATTAGTAAACCTTCAAGTTACTCTAGAAAAATCAATTGATTTTATTGAGGATAAATCAAGTGAAATCATTAAAATTAATAGAGATTTTGAACTAAGTAACAAGTATAGAGAAACTTGTGTAAGATTACATGAAATCAGTACAAGTTTAAATGAATATGTTAAATGGATGGATGTTATTGGTGATAAAGCATCTCTTATAGAAAATGATAAAATTAAAGAAAGTAATTTAGATATATATAAACCTATTTATAATGATTTTACAGGTCTAACGCCAGTTAGGATTTCACTTAACAATTTTTCTGTAGATGTTGAAAATTGGGATGACTTAATAATGAAAACTGCATCTATGTTAACTAAAAATTATAAAGATAATAAAGAATCTGAAATGATTTTTCCTGAGCACAATACTATTGTACTAAAAAAATCTCATGAAAATGAATTAAGAGATACTGTAATTGAAATGTTATCAGAGTATAAAATTAGTTTAAATGATTATAAAATACAGGTTCAGTGATTTATAAATATATTTAAGACACTTTAAAAATAAATACAAGATAAAAGTCTTATAATACTTTTATCTTGTATTTATAATTATACTATGTTTAATGAATTTATGTCTAAGCTGTATGTAACATCTTTTCTCTCTACTATAACTTTAATTTTTTCTTTTATATCTTCATCATTTAATACCTTATCTAAAAGTTCTTTAGTAGGATTTATAGCATATGGTATTCCCACTGATTTAAACATTGTGAAATCGCCTGATGTATCTCCATAAGCAAAACTTTTATCTAAATCTATATTGTATTTACAAGTCATTTCTAGTATAGCCTTCTCTTTACTTTCAGAATCCCACATTGGAATTATGTCTCCATTATACATGTTATTTTCATCAGATTTATAAATTGTACCCCTATAATCGTCCATATTATATTTATTAGCCATTTCGCTAACTAATTCTATAGGTGATCCCGATATGGCAATAACTATATGTCCTTGTTCCTTATGCCACTTTATTCTTTCACGAGTAAATGTATATACTCTATCTCCCTTTTGTTCTATAACCTTTTTAGCTATGTAATCTATATGATATTTATTAATACCTTTTATAGCCTCTATATAAATATCAACCATTTTTAAAAGGTATGTATCATAATCCCCTTGTCTTTTATCCCAATTTATAAAAGCAGGTTTTACTTCTCTATACCACTTTTTTTCATCTAATAATTCATACTTAATTATTTTTTTAAAAACTTCTGTAATTAACCCTTCTCTATATATTGTTCCATCAATATCAAAGAACGCTGCAATTTTTTTCATATGTTTTCCTCCCAAATTTATTTATGTTTGCATTATATCACTTTTTGAAGATTCCCAAAGTAAAATCCCATGTTATCAACTTCTATTATTATACCTTAATTTCTATATAACACCCTATAAAATTATATAGAATTTAAGATATAATAAAAAAAACATATACATTATACTAAAGTAGACTATATAATATAATATTATATAAGGAATTTTGAGATTAGTTATCTTTTTTTCAATTCCTAGTAAGGAGATTGATTATTATGCAAACTTTAATACTTTTATATTTCTCCATAATTAATTTAGTCGGATTTTTACTTATGTTAGTGGATAAAAGACGAGCTATTAAACACGAATGGAGAATTAGTGAGTTGAATTTATTTATTGTATCTATTATTGGAGGTTCTATTGGTTCCTATTTAGGAATGTATTGCTTTAGACATAAAACAAAAAGCCTGAAGTTTACCTTAGGTATCCCTATAATAATACTTATACAAGGTTATTTAGCTATTATACTTTAATAATAGCTAATCGATCTTCAAATAAATAACTAGTAATATTCTGGTCTATTTTTGTTCATTTATTAATATTAACTCCTTTAAAAATACTTCGAACATTACTCCTTCATTTGGGTCTGTATCAAATTGTGAAGTGTATTTTATAGCATTGTATATAAATTCGCTTGCCTTTTCTATAGTAACTTTAAAATCAAATCCTCTAACAAGCATTCCGCAAACTATTGATGAGAAAATATCTCCAGTTCCACAATAATACTTTTTAATATATTTATTTTTTATTATAAAAATTTCATTTTTTTCTTTTTCATAAGCTAAATTACACACTTCGTTATCTATTATTATTCCAGTAATAATAACTTTACTTGGTCCCATATTTGAAATTTCTTTTGCTAACTTTTCTAAAAACCCTAAATTGATTTGTTTTTCATTATACACTTCTCCAGTTAATATAAAACTCTCAGTAACATTTGGAGTTACTATATCTGCATAACTAACTAACTCCTTAATTCTATTACATAGATTACTTGTATACGTATCGTAAATAATTCCATTATCACCCATTACAGGATCAACCATAATTAAAGCTTTGTTATTTGACTTAAAGAAATCAATTACTATGTCTATTTGTGCTTCTGATCCTAGGAATCCGCTATAAATACAATCAAATCCAATATTCATTTTAGTCCAAACATTTTTATAATTGTTCATTTCTTTAGTTAAATCAAAAAATGAAAATTCTGGATAGTTTGTTTGACAAGATAAAATTGCTGTTGGAAAGGGACAACACTGTACCCCAAGAGTAGATATTATAGGTAATGCAACTGTTAAAGAACTTCTTCCTATTCCCGACATATCTTGTATTGTTGCTACTTTTTTTATCTTTTCAATCAACTTTATCACCTACTACTTCTATTTTCACTAATTATACCATACATTATATTTTCATCAAATTGTATGTATACATTATTTTACTTTATAAAATAACTATATACATTGAAGGATTTTTTTCAATTTCTACATCTAATTTGTATATAATTGTATTTAGAGTTATACTATTCTTATATAAAAGGAGGACTATTTTTTATGAAAGATTTAAAAATTTTATTATACTTAGACTTTTTAAAGATAAAAAATGGATTACTTGATGCTATTCATAACCCATTAATATTTCTAAAAAGATTTGGACCTGCTATATTTTTCTTAGTATTTTTTTTAATATTTTCAGGAAATTATAGCAACACAGATAATTCAAGCAATATAACCTTCATTATTTCTAATATAGTTTACACACAAGTTCTAGGTGGAATAGCTATATTTGCCTCAATATTAATTTTAGGAGTTTTCTCCTTTTACTTATGTGATTATACCCCTAAAAATTTTACACTTTCAGATATTCAATATTTATTTCCTTCTCCATTAAATAATAAAATTATACTATTCTATTCCATGGTAAAAAGTGCTATAAAAGGAGTCGGAATGTTTTTCTTATCGATAATATTTTTAATAGTTATACTAGTTTCAAAAACTAATATTTCGCTAGTTGGACTTATTCCAGTTGCTATAGGTTTCTTTTTTATTTTATTATTCTTTATATCTTTATCATATTTATTATTCGCAATAAAAGTAAAGACTGGACTTGAGAAAGAACTAAAACTTATTTCACGTATTTTTACTGGATTATTATTTATATTAATTTCATACTATATTTACAAATTATATACTTATGAATTTGATATATCATTATTTTTAAAAGATATTGGTTCTAGCTATTTAATATCTATTCCTATAATAAGCTCAATATCTAAATTTTCATCATTAATATTAATGCAGACATTAGTACCACCAATTTTAGATTTGCTATTCTTACTTAGTTTAATTATATTAAACTGCTATATATTTACCATATTAAATGTAGACTATTATGAAGACATAGCAAATAGTGTCTCAGATCTTAATGAAAAAATAAAAGTAGCTAAAGCCTCAAGAGGTTTTAATTATAATACTCAGGTTGAAAATAAAATAAAAAAAGTTAATATAGGCATATCATCAAAAGAGAGAGCTGGTGTAATGGCTTTATATTGGAAATGTTCTGTAGCACGTAAAAGAAGACAAACCTCTATAAAAAAGTATCTTGTATTCGTATTAAATATTGCTATTTCTATAGGGGGTGCTTATGCTACTTTAAAAGGATATCAATTAATAGCATTAGTATCTATTAGCGTTTCAACACTTTATGGGGTATTAATATTTACAGCTGCTTCGGAACTACCAAGAGAGTTAAAAAATTTATATATTTACTTAATACCCGGTAGTCCTATTGCTAAAATTTTTGCTACACTTTTAGATGAGATACTATTACTAGTAATTAGAATAACTATAATGTTTGTACCATCTATAGTATTAAGACATGAATATTTAATTTTAGGTATAGGAGTTTATATAATAACTATATTAACAACATTTGTTCTTAGAATGCAAAATTTAGTCATGATATTACTATTACCTCGAGAAGAAGATGTAGGACCTGGAATGCTTTCAATATTATTTTCAATGATTATTGTTATGGTTCCTGTAGGCATTACTGTATTAACATATTCAATTACTACAAATCCTTATATAGCTTTTGGAGCATTAACCATTGTTATAAGTATTTACTTTGGTTTATTAATGCTACTATGTAATACATTATTTAATAAAATAGAATATTAAAGAGGAGAAATTATGTTAGAAATTAAAAATCTAGTTAAATCATTTAAAAAAGTAAAGGCTATTGATAATATATCATTTTCCTTAAATAAAGGAGAAATTGCAATTTTATGTGGTCCTAACGGTGCTGGTAAAACTACAACTTTGAAATGCGTACTTTCTCTACTAAAAAAAGATAGTGGTGAAATACTTATTAACGACATACCTTCTAGTGATAGAAGTGTTCGAGAAACTTTAGCATACATCCCCGAAACCCCTGACCTTTATCCGCTTCTTACAATTTGGGAACACTTTAAATTTATAGCTTTAGCATATAATATAAAGGATTGGACCTCTAAAGCTGAAGAATATATAGAAGCTTTTAATTTAGTTGATAAAAAAGATACATTAGCAAAAGAACTTTCTAAAGGTATGAAACAAAAGGTATCTATTATAATGGCACTTATTCATAATCCTGATATTTTCTTTATTGACGAACCTTTTGTTGGATTAGATCCTCAAGGAATTAAAGAATTTAGAGAAATGATGCTTAAATTAAAGAATCTCGGTAAGACAATACTAGTTAGTACTCATGTTCTTGCGTCTATGGATGAAATAAGTGATACAATGATAATTATGAAGGAAGGAAAAATATTAGAGTTTGGAAATAAATACTCTTTACGTGAAAAATATAAAGAGAGTGGATCTATAGAAGATCTATTCTTTAAAGTTATTGATGTTAACCAACTTTAATTAATTTAAATATGAAGTTAGAGTCATTTATTTAACTTCATATTTCCTATTTTTCTTAGATGATTTATTTTTATTTTATGTTTAAAGGTTGCTTTTTTATATAAAAAACTAAGTTCGTATATTATTTTATTAACAGAATATATTTATATATAATACTACAATTAAATCTATTTTTAGTAATTTAATTTTCATAAAAAAAGAAATAATAGTTCACTATTATTTCTTTTTTTATCTTATTTACTATAGTATTATTAATAGGATCAACTTTATAATGCGTGATATTAGAAAAATAAAAGATAATCATTGATACAATTCCATTTAATACAAATTTAGTAAGTTATTTCGTTATTTTTATCAAATCTATTTTTAATACGTAATGGTAAATCTAATATTTTATTTAAACTTTCATTCTTTATTTTATTAATTAAAAATATTATTTCTTCACATAAAATAATAGATGCTATAATATCTAAAACAAAATGTTGCTTTATAAAAACAGTAGAAAGAATTATTAGTACGCCCACTGTTTGAGTATAATAAAAATATTTTTTATTATACTCAAACTTAGTATATCTCATAATAAAATATGTGTTCAAAACGTGTATTGATGGGAAACAATTAAAAGGTTTATCTTTTAAATATATGATATTTACCAGTTTATTTAATATATTAGACTTATCTACAACTGGTCTAATTATTTGAGTTGGAAATATATAATAAATAACATAGCAACAACTCATTCCAATTGTTATTGCTATAAAAACTTTAATATATTCACTTCTACTTTTATATAAAATATAGATTAACCCTATTGTAATAAATATATACCAGTAGATATATGGAATTATAAAAATTGATTCAAAAGGAATTAGTCTATCAAATCCAAGTTCAATATTTTTACCTGATTCAACTATATTAGCAGCTACAATATAATTTATATTTAATATTGGAAATAATAAGAACCATACTAAATCAATTGATTTAATATCTACATTTTTAATTTTTTTTATTATCTTAAAATACTCTGTCTTCATAATTGCCTCCAAATTAATGCACATATATTTGAATTAATTATATTAAATTAATAGTCACACCCTGATAAATACCCCGTTGAAAATGCTATTTGGAGGTTATACCCACCAGTTTCAGCATCAACATCTATTACTTCACCCGCAAAATAAAGATTTTTTATTATTTTCGACTCCATAGTTGATGCATTTATTTCTTTAACACTAACTCCTCCACTAGTTACCATCGCTGCTTTTATTGTTAATGTTTCTCTAACTGTAAGTTTCATTTCTTTAATAAAATCTATAATCTTTATTTCATCTTCCTTTTTTAAATCTGTTGGTTTTGTTTCCAATAAATCTAATGCCCCTAAAATTTCCTTTAAAAAGTTTTGTGTTAAAAGTCCTTTTAAATTATTAAAAATTGTTTTATTTGGATTACTTTTAATTATGTTTGAAATTTCTTCTCTAGACTTATCACTTAAAAAATCCAATGTAATTTCCACTTCTTCGTTTTCTAATACTTTATTAATATGTGAAGATAATTTTAAAACTCCTGGACCCGATATTCCAAAGTGAGTAAATATCATATCACCTGTAATTTCTATCTTCTTCTTTTTTATTTTAACTTTAAATACAACTTCCTTCATCGCTACGCCTTGTAAATTTTTAACAAACATTTCTTTTATAACAAGAGGAATTAACGCTGCATATAATGGGTTTATAGTATGCCCAACCCCCCTTATTATTTCAAACATACTCCCATCAGAACCAGTAAGTGGATGACTTTTACCACCAGTTGTTATTATAACTTTATCCGCATATATATTTTTGCCATAATTAGTTATAACCCCTTTTATTTCTCCATTCTCAATTATTAAATCATCTACCTTAGTATTATATAAAATTTTAACATTATTTTTTATAAGATCATTATTAAAAAGCTGAATTACTTCTTCTGATTTATCACTTTTAGTAAATACTTTTTCATCATATTCAACTTTATATTCAAGATTATTTTCAGTAAAATAATCTAATAAATCTGTATTAGAAAAAGTATAAAAAGCACTATATAAAAATTTCTTATTACTAACAACTTTATCAAATATCTCTTCAATACTTCTATTATTTGTAATATTACATCTTCCACCACCAGTAAGCTTTAACTTTTTTCCTATCTCATTATTTCTTTCTATTAATGTTACATCATTATTTTTTGATGCACTTAGTGCTGCCATAATACCAGCAGGGCCTGCCCCTACAACTATAACCTTAGCCATAATTTGATCTCCTTCTTTAGTATCTATTTTATTATTATAGTATTTATTATTACTTTAAATACGTACTCTTTATATTATACTACATTATATGAACTATGTTCTACTATCGCCTTTTATAAATTTCTACTGGTAGGAATATGAAAATAAAAGTTAGTATGAAAAAACGAGTTTAAAATTATACTCATAATATTAAACTCGTTTTTTTATTTTTTATTTTTAAATAATTTTTAGTATATTTTTCTATCCTGATATCAATTTCTCTAATTAACTTATTGCTCTTTTTGAATCTACAAAAGTAAAGTCTTCAACTATAATTTTTGTACTATAAGACTTTACACCATTTTTATTTATATAACTACCAGTACTTAGCTTTCCTTCTATAGCAATTTTGCTTCCTTTTACTAAATGCGCAGCTAAAACCTCTGCCTGTCTTCCAAATGCTACAGTTTCTAAAAATATTGCTTTCTTTTCCTTTGTTCCATATATATATTCATTTAGAGCTATTATAAATTGAACATATGGGGTTCCTCCACTCTCACTTGTTCTAAGTTCCAAATCCTTTGTTACATTTCCAATAATATTTACTTTATTCATAATAAAAACCTCCTAATATTTGAGTTATTTTAATTATTAACTCAAACATAGGTTCTTATACATAAAATAGTTCAAATAAATTATTTAAGTTTTCTACCTGTTTTTTTATATGCCTTATGTATTACTTTTCGTAATCTACACCATTTGTTTCACACCATTTTCTCGCCACTTCTAGACATCTTTCATCTCTAAAATAGTACCATTCATCAACTAATCCAATATCATAAACTGTATCTTTGAATTTTCTAAAAGCTTCTTCTCCACTTAAATTAATATTTAACTTTTTTAATAAATCTTCATTATTACATTGTTTAATAAAATCTTCCATTATTACATATTCATTATATTCTTCTTGTTTTGGAAAATTTATATAATTATTAGGATTTTCCAGAAAATCTTTAGCTTGTTCTGCTGTTTCTCGTTTCCAGCTTTCTAACTTCATTGTATCTCCATTGCTTTTAGCTATTTCCATATCATCTTTTGATAATACAACCATACATTGCGATATAATATTGTAATAACTAGTCATTTCTTCCATTTCCATTTCTTGAACTTCTAAAATATCCTCTAGCGTAATTTTTTCACTCATTTTTATCTCCTTATAAAACTATATTTATTAAATTATAATATCATAATTTAACGTAGTTTACTAATATTTCACAGTTAACTTTATTTTAACTAACCTTTCATTATTATATTAGGCATTTAAAAAATAATAGTTATTGTGATATATATATTTCTCCGTTATTTTTTATAATATTACATTGTTATATAAATATAAAAAATATTAAGAAAGATAAATCCTAAGCTGAAGCTATTGATTTATCTCATGGAGCCTCTTTTGTCAACGCAGTTGATATAAGAACTAGTGAATATAAAGATACTATATAATTACAGTTGAGGTTGCCCCAAAACCTGGTGAAACTAGATTAGATATTATAAATAAAAATTCGAATATTTTCAAACAGATTGTTCCTGAAGTTGCTAAAGATGAGCATGATAATTCTGAAATTACTGCATGGAGTTTAACAAATGTTGCAGGCATGAATGCTGCTATTTATTGGAATACGATTTCTAATAATTGTAATAAAAGCTTTAAAACTGAAATACCAAAGCAAGTTAAAAATGCGGCCTATGAAATAATAAACAAAAAAGGCAGGTAAAATACCTGCCTTCTTCTAACACAAAAATAAAATTAACTTCATGAAGATTATTAATCTCTATTTAATTTTACTACATTTTCTATTTTTTGTCCAATCTCCATTTTCAATATCTTCATTATTTTCTACTGCTGCTTTTATTGATATTTCTAATCCTTTACAAATATCCTCTAAAGACATTGATGGCATATTAGGTTTTCTTATAACTTGACTTGGTATATATGGGACATGTATAAATCCACTCTTAATTCCAGGGTATTTCTTATTAGTTAAATAAAGAATACCATACATTACATGGTTACATACAAATGTACCTGCTGTATTTGAGACTGATGAAGGGATTCCTTCTTCGGACATTTCAAATACCATTGATTTTATTGGAAGGCTTGAGAAATATGCATTTTCTCCATCTTCAAATATTGAAACATCAATTGGTTGATTTCCTTCATTATCTTTTATTCTAGCATCATCTAAGTTTATAGCCACTCTTTCTAGAGTAACTCCAAATCTCCCACCTGCCTGACCTACTGATATTATAATGTTTGGACTATGTTTAATTATTGCTTCTTCTATTTTTTCTAAAGACTTCCCAAATACTGTTGGTATTTCTAATTTAATTATTTCTGCTCCAGCTATGTTTTCTGGTAATAATCTAACTGCTTCTAATGCCGGGTTTATATTTTCTTTACCAAATGGATCAAATCCAATAATAAGTGCTCTCATATTAAAAACTTCCTTACAATTTATTATTTATATAAATTATCAATATTAAGAAAATAGTATTTAATTATTATAACTACTTTTTAATATTAAGTCTAGATTTTATTTAACATTTTATAGTTTAATTGTATTTTTTTATAATTAAACTGCTTTTTATTATAACTTATTTACCTGACTATAATAAACTCAAATGAACCACTAGCACTCCTGTTGTATCACTACCCTATAACCTTATTCTTTCATTATAATATCCATATAACTTAAGGCTTCGTCTCTTATCTTTACTGTATTTTTCATAATTTCTTTATAATCACCTTTATACTGTGCTATAAATTTATTATTCAACCCTTCTGAAACATAAATAATTATTTCCAAAACCTTATTTACATTAACATCTTCTTTAAATTTCGAATAATCTATATTTTTAAGTAATAACTCATTAGTAAGTAGCACATATCTATTATAGTCCACTTCTAACTCAGCTTTAAACTCATTATACAACTCTCCAAAAGCTTGAACTACTATTCCTGACTCCATTTTAAATTCAAATGCAACTTCCTCTTTAACCATTGTAATTATTGTAACGAAAGCCATATATTTGGCACAATAAATTTCATTTCTTGTTATTGGTTTACTTAATAAATATTCTATAGTTTTATCATCCTCTTCTTTTACAAGTAAACTTGATGATAAATATACAGCAAAAATGGATCCCATTAATATAACAATTAAATGTCCTTTACTTTCGTAAAATCCTTCAATTTTAGTCATATTTAAATTATCCATTCCAAACACTGCAAGAAGTGCCTTTGGCATAACATCCATCATTTCTGTTAATTTTTCTAAGTCATCTTTCATAAAATTTAAAAAAACCTCTTCTAAAGATGGATTTTCTATATTAATATCTACAATGTTCACTTTCCTAATTCACTCATTAACTTATTAATGTCTCCAGTATAACTGAACCTTATATTATTTTTTTCATATTTAATATCCATAGCTCCTTCTATATTTATTTTTTCTTCATTACGAACTTTTAAGATAACATGTTTAAGTTTCATTTCATTTATATCACTTATCTCTTCTACTTTGATAATCTTTCCATCTTTAATAATGCAAACTCTATCACATAACCTTTTAACTTCTGATAATACATGTGCTGAATAAATAATAGTCTTTCCCTTCAATTTTAAATCTTCAATAATTTTTAAAAATTCTTCCTGAATTAAAGGATTTAATCCACCTGTTGTTTCATGAAATATATAAATATCACCATAAGATAGAATTGCATCTACTATACCAACCTTTTTCTTGTTTCCATAAGATAAATCCTCTATTTTCTTTGTTAAATCTAACTTTAGCTTATTTGCTAACTCTTCAATTGATATATTATATTTCTTATAAAGATTTTGAGAATACTTAAGTATATCCTTAACTTTCATATCACTATAATAGTTACACTCTCATGGTAAGTATCCAATATTACTTCTTATTTCCTTTTCATTAGTCTCTATATTTTTATTATTAACTTTAATCTCTCCACTAGTTTTCTTTATAAGACCAAGTATAGATCTTATAATTGTAGATTTCCCGGCTCAATTTGGCCCTATTAGCCCAAATAATTTTCTTTTTTAATATCAATTTAGTGAAATATAAAAAAGCTAGAATTAACAATAAAAATATCCTGTTTTATATTAGGATTCTTTATTACTAATTCCAGCTTTAAGCATAGTATATAACTATTTTTTATCTTCTAATTAATATGATGGTCTTGATGTTATTGTACTTTCATTATCCCTAGGTGCATAAATATTAACCTTTCCCCAAACTGATGTTATTATAGTATATACATCCCCTATAGGATTCCCCTTAATTTCATAAGATAATCCTCCATAAGTTACTGGTGCTAAACTACCTATTTCATTTCCTATAACAGGATTTTTACCTAATGGGTAAACTCTCCAGCTACTTACACTTGGGCTCAGATTTAAATATTTAACAGTGCTTGGCACACTTGGACTACCTCCATCATTAGAATTATTTGTAAATGAACATGAACTATCATTAGATGGAGCATATATATTTACCTTACCCCAAACAGATGTCTCTATAGTATATATATCTACTGATGGACTTCCTAGTATTAAATACGATAATCCTCCATATTGAGACGGTGCAAGCTTTCCAACTTCATTTCCAACTACTGGAGACTTACCTAATGGATATACCCTCCAACTAGTTACGCTAGGACTTAAATTCAAGTATTTATTTTTGTTTATTGTTCCCCCATTAGAATTCTCACCACTTGTTTCTCTATCAGGTATAGAAACTGTTGAACCCACTAATCCCTTTACTATTGCATCTGCAATTTTTTCAGGATTATATATTTTCATATCTGATTCATTGTCAATAAACCCACATTCTATAAGCATAGAATTTGTCCAAATACTACCTACCAGAGCAAGTTCAGAGCCATCTTTAATTCCTCTATTAACATATCCCATCTCACAAATATTTTTCAAAATATTTGTTGCTTGAGAAAATGCTTGTCCATTTTTTGTATATATTTCAATCCCTCTTCCTCCACCTGCATTCAAATGGATTGAAACTGAAATTTCTGCACTTTTTGAATTTGCAGAATTTACTCGTACATTTAAGCTTTCTCTAACTGAGTTTGAATAATCTGGAGCTATTGCATAAACAGCGTGTCCAAGCTTCTCTAATTTACTCTTAATTCTTTTTCCTATTTCTCTAGTGCATATTTCCTCTCTATATCCATTTCCAGATGCACCTGTATCATATCCTGAAAGACAATGTCCATAATCTATTACAATCTTCATTTTAATCACCTCATTATAAAATATGCATATACTATGCTTTTTGACATTTAGTAAATAAAAAAAGAAAATACACGCTAAAATTCATAAATAAACGTGTATTTTTATATTTATTAAATGAGATAATTACTTAAATAATTATTGATTTTAACAAATTTAAAAGAGTGCAAAACCCAATAAATTTTTGCACTCTTTTTTTATTAAATTTATACTTTATACAAAAAGCTTTCCATCCATTCTTCTTTCATAAGAAGTCCACTCGCCTTCTTCTACACCATCCATAACAATATCAATTTTATTCATAGTTGAATCTACATAGTCTGAATAATGAACTATATAAGATTCCTGGCTCTTCATTGTTTTTGGTGATCCATATTCTAGCTTTCCATGATGTTGAACTATAATACCTTTAATTCTTTGTCTAAACTCATGTGTATATAACTCAGGATTTGCTCTAAATGCTTCTTCAAGCATTGTAACTCCGATAACTATATGACCTTCCATTTCGCCTTCTAGTGAGTAAGTAAATGGTCCATCATAATTCATCTCTTTTATTTTACCAATATCATGTAGTTTAGCTCCAAGTATAGCGATTTCTTTATGTCTACAATTATATCTATCTGCAAACATTTTTGCTAAATAAGTTACCCCTAAAGTATGCTCTGCGAGCCCACCTAAATAATTATGGTGTTGATATACTCCTCCAATAGCTTTTGTAAATCGTTCTAAAAACTTCTCATCTTTAAAGAAATAGTTATTTAAAGAGATTACTTCTGGACTTTTAAACTCTATAGATGTAAGTTCTTCTAATTCTTTCATTATATCTTCAACTGGTCTCTTTACTGATGGCACATAATCCCGTAAATCGAAGTCTTCTATAATTTGTAAGACTTCTGCTTTGTAAAGATTTCCATATGTACCTTTAGTTTTAACTACATGTCCCACGGTAAGTTTTTTCTTTTCATCTTTAAGCACTGCTTTAACTTCTTTTGTTTTATCTCCTATGTACGCTGTCATTGTAAGTTCATCTCTTGATAATATTTTTATTATCATTAATGACATTTCAACTTTTTCACCTATTTTAACTTCATTTAAATACTTTTCTTTCATTTGTGGCTCCTTTTTATCATTTCTAAATTTTTGTATTGGATTATATTTTAAATATGATATTAGTATTTACTTTAATCCTTTTATCAATTCTTAAAATTCAAATTAATTATTAATTATTTTATAAAAGTTTTTTTAAGCATTTTTCCAATAAGACACCTTCTTTAGTATCATAATCATATTTACTACTTTCTTTTATACATTCTACCACAAAATTGCTTGCTTTTATAACACTTTGTTCTAAATCATTTCCATTTGTAAGTTCAGCAAGTAATACTGATGCAAATATATCCCCTGTTCCCGGATAACTTTTCTTTTCTTTTTTATGAGTTATAATATTAAAATAATCAGTTTTACTATTATAGATTGCTAACGAAACCTCTTCAATACTATCACTAGGTACACTTGTTATAATTATATTTTCACTTCCAAGTTTTGAAAGTTTTATACATAACCTTTTAACATCATTAATTTCAATAATATCTTTTTCCAAACTATTAGTTAAATAACATGCTTCTGTAAAATTTGGTGTTATAATATCTGATAATTTTATAATACACTTTAGTTGGTCAACATAATATTTATTAAAATTTGAATATAACTTTCCGTTATCCCCACATATAGGGTCAAATAAGACTATTCCATTTTCTACTTTAAAATTATTTATGAAATTAATTGCACTAATTATATTATCTTCATTACCTAAATATCCAACAAATATTCCTTTAAACTTTATATTATTATCTTTATAATGCTTAACTGTTTCATCTATAAATCCTGGAATATTTTTTATTATAGGTATTCCAAAACCTCCAGTATGTGTAGATAAAACAAGGGTAGGTATGGGACACGGTTCTATACCCATAATGCTCAGAACTGGTATAATATTAGTTAAAGCGACTTTTCCAATACCGCATAAATCATGAATAATCGCAATTTTATTTACTGGCTTTTTCAAAACATACTTACCTTTAATCTTTCATTTTATTGTAATTTAAAATTTGATTTATTCATTACTTTTTTTATAGCACTTGCTAAGGGTATTGCAATTATTATTCCAATAGTTGTAGTAATTAATGAAGTCCCTAAGCTTGATATAGCTACTGCCCATGTTCTGCCAAGAAATAATAAATTATTTAAAAAATAACCACTTATAGATACTAATCCTCCAGCTATAAAAGCTATTAAATTATATTTAATACTATTCCCTTCTTTTTCTTTGGCAAAGGCTATAGTTCCAGCTACATATCCTGTCAATCCTTTTATTACAAATGTTTGTATTGTATAGGCAGCAAAACCATTTAATAAATCAAATATAGAACAACCTATTGCCCCTGCAAGGCCTGCATCTTTACCAATTATAACTGCTGCTACAAAGATAGCTGTTGTCCCAAGATGTATCATTGATTGAGTTGGACCTATAGGTATTCTAATATTAATTAATGTCCCCACATAACATATTGCTGCTAAAAGTGCAATGACTACTAACCTCTTTGTTTTAAATCTCATTTGAATCCCCCCTTAACTACTTCTCTTATTTCTATATTTATATCATATTTTCTAAAGGTTTTATTGTCAAATGTATCCATACAATTTTAATAAATTCTATTAATCCTATTTATTTAAATGGTTTTTTATTATTTACATTTAAACCTAAAAAAATAGATATAATAAAAAAATATTTATTATATCTATTAAGCATATTTAAATTGTATTTTAGCAATCTACTAATAATAAAAAGGTGCCTAAACTTAAGCACCTTTTTATGGGTTTACTAAAAGCAACCGCCACCTAGTAATAATAACCATATTAGTGGGCTACATCCACCTCCGCAGTTGTTTCCAAATCCACAGCCTCCAAAGTTATTACCACATCCACAGCTTTCTCTTCTACAACAGCTATTACAGCAGCTATTACAACTTCTATTACAACAACTTCTATTACAACAACATCTCTTTGACATGTTTACCATCTCCTTCTCTTCTGTATGCTATATACTATTCAGAGAAGGTTTTAATTGTTCTACAAATTTCATCAACCTATATATATTTTCCAGGAATTTTATTTTTTAATACTGTACTAATAGATTTTATAATTATATAAATTAGTATTGAAATTATTGTTATTATTCCAATACTTATAAGAGGATATGTTACTGTATTTAAGACTACTTCAAGTCTATTATCCACTAATAATCCTTTAAATATAATAGTACCAACTATCATTCCTATTAGTGTGGATAACAAAATTGGTGCAATTTTCCTTATAGATCTAAATATTAAAGCATCTCCCATATTTTCAACTTTTATTTTTTCAGTTAATTTTTTAGTTATTATTGTACATACTATTGTTATTATTATAAGTAGTATTAGTCCTGTGAAAAATAGATATTTGTGTATATTTATTTCCGCTCCAAATAATATAGAATCAATCATAATAGTAATATATTCCCAAATTTTACGCACTATACTATTATATGCCCATAAAAATGAGCTTCCTATTGTTATTATCACAACTATACAATATGCACCTATTGCAAACATTGAACCTAATGTCACATACATATTAGAAGTTAATGAATCTATAAAAAATAATATAGATGTTAAAGCTGCTGATACTACTACTATTCTAATAATATCTATTACTACCAATATCCAAAATCCTTTAATATATGAATTTAAAACATCATTCGCTATATAATTCCTTTCACATACCAGTAAAAACAGAAGTATAAATCCCATTATACATCCTATCATTAAGGTCAACTCTCTTTTCCTTATGTCAATTCTGCTAAATGGACCTGATAAAAGAGTAGCCCACTTTTTCCTTTTAAACATTCCACATATTAAAACAAAGCATATTACTAAAAATACCACCAATATAAACATTCCAACTATACCTAGCGGATTTTTAACTTGATCTGAATAGTTATACAACATAAATCTATAATCATTATAGTTAGAATTATTCATAGTAATATCTAAAAAAACTCCTACTAATAAAAGTAAGGACATTAATACAGAAAATATTTTAGCATCCCCCTGAAAAAATATATTTTTATTTAAATATTTCTTCATAATTGTCCCCCTTATCGAGTTTATAAATAAACACTTCCTCTAAGCTTAAATTTATTTCTTCTATAAATAATGGATTAAACTTATTAAGTTTATTTTTAAAATCTTCATCATATCTATCTGTAATTATTGTAAACACCCGTCCTAAGTGGGTTATACTAAATATACCTTCAATATCTAAATCCTCTTCATAAATAGGTGCTTCAAAAGCCACTTGAATTTTTTTAATATTTTTCTTCATTTCTTCTAAGGAATTATGATAAGCTATTTTCCCATTATCAATTATTATAATATTATCACAAACCCTCTCAAGTTCATCTAAATGATGGGAGCTGATTATTACTCCTGCTCCAAATTTCTGTACTTCTCTTATTATAAGTTTTAAAACCTTTTCTTTTAGAATAGGGTCTAGTCCTGATGTAGGTTCATCTAAAACTAAGTACTCTCCACCTATAGAAAATGCTAACATAAGATTTACTCTAACTTTCATACCTTTAGAAAGTTGGAAAAATCTTTTCTCTAATGGTATTTTAAATATTTTATTTATTTTATTAAATTTGTTTTCATTAAATTTAGGGTATATACTTCTATAAAACTCTACTATGTCTGCTAATTTTATAAGAGAAAAACTATTATGTTCATCAGGTACATAAGCTATTTTTTTCTTTGCTGATGAGTTATCATAAAGGTTTTCTCCATCTACTAAAACTTGTCCCAAATCCCCTTCATAAATACCAACTAAAGCTCTTATTAATGAAGTTTTACCTACTCCACTTGGTCCAATAATCCCAAGAATTTTTCCTTTTTCTACTTGTAAACTTATATTATCAATTACTTTTTTTTCACCAAACTTTAAGGAGAGATTTTTAACTTCTAACATTTAATTTTTTCCTCCTAAAATATATATTGATTTTTTATTATTTAATATTAAAATCTACTAATACACTGATCTACTACATATCCATCACCTTCATCTACCAACACTAGGAGAATATATATGTCTTCATACTCCTTATTAATATCATTAATTTTATCAATTTCATCAATAGTATATTTTTGTATATTTAATATTGCTTTGCCCGATATTTTATAAATTTCACGTTTTTTTGGCACTTTATAATTTCCAATATTCTTATAAGTATTCAAATGTTGTTCTAAAGTTAAACTTTCGCTACTAGTTACATTTTCTAAGCTATACTCCTTAAAATTTGGAATTTGAATATAGTTAATATCTTCTTCATTTTCAACCACTAGCCTAGCTCTCTCTGAAATAGTTTCGTATAAATCCAAATTTGGAATTATCTTTAATATATTACCGTCACGACCTCTATTTCCCCACATAAGATTAATATTTTTCAAATAATCCTTTATAACTTCTTCTTGTGACACATATTCTTTTCTTTTTTCATAAACTTTTATTTTTGATCCAACAGATTGAAGTATTAATATTATTAGAATAACTGTAATAAGTGCAAACCATGTTGATTTTTTCATATTTCCCCTCCAAAAAACACCATACTTGATATAGTATAGTCTAATTATATTATTTTTTTAAAGCTTAAGCAATTAAGATTTCCTTAACTTATATTAGTAAGTTCTTAAAATTTTCTTAATATGAAAAATACTAAGCTATTTATAGCTTAGTATCTTCTTTTTTAAGATTTTCAATATAACATAGATGATCTAGTATTATTAGCACCTCTTTAAATCCATCTTTAATTAAATCATTATTATATAAGTCCTCATAGCTTAATTTCTCTATATCCGTATTTACTATTTTATTATAGTTTTCACCATATATTTTTTTCAATATATCCTTTAACCCATTTCTAATATTTTCATAGGTTTTCTTATCCCCATATTCCCATTTATATACATCCTTATTTACTTTTTCTATAATTCCATAAAGTTGATAAATATAACTTAGTTCTTTTAAGTTATATTTATCACTTAAAGATGCTACTGCTTTTTGATATTCTTTACTTATTGGTAATATATAAAGATACGACATCTCATCTTGATTTTGTAAACTTCTAATACTTTGAAATATAGCAGTACATATATCTAATCTTACTACATTTGCGTATATACATAATTCTTTCATTTTATAACTTTCTTCATACCTTCTATTAACTTCTTGTAATTTATATTGCTCTTTAATAGATTTAGACGTTATTTTCTTGTTTATTAACCAACTAAAACTTGCACCTATTAGTGATCCAATTATAATTGCACTACCTGAAATTAGTGTTGTAATTAGATTGTCATTCAAATTCTAACCTCCCTTCTAACCACTATTATCTTTTGTAATTTTATTAAAAAATTATTAATGTTAGTAACTTAATTCATTTCTTTCTATATTATATTATTATTCAACAAATATTATTTAATATGCACGGAATTTTCAAAACTAATTTTATGAGGGGATTTTCTATGAAAACTGACATAAGCAAAGAGTTAATTATAAAAAACAATCTATTAAATTATCCTATTAAAAATGTTAGTCTTTCATCTCTTGAATTAATAATGTATAAAATTAAATTAAAATTAAATAATATAGATTTTAAAGAGGCAGATGAAATAGAAGTTATACTTAAGAATATAAAAACTAGAGATATATTTATTGCAGAACATTCAATTGAAAATGACTTTCTTAATATAAATCTTAAATCTTTAAGCTTTATGTGTACCGATAATGAGTTCATGCTGTTATTGATTATAAAAAAAGATAGTGTCTACTCTTTTTTAAATCCAATAATAAAAAACAGTTCCCAAAATATTACTAACAATTTCATAGTTTTGGATTTAATACCTATAGAGTGGTATTTAAGAATTTTAGATAATGGTGAACTTAGACTATCTACAATTGTTAAAATTTTTTAAAAGGCGTATATAATAGACATAGTAATAGATAACAAACCAATATATATATAAGATTGGTTTGTTATTTTTTTTAAATGCCTTAATGAAATTTCATTTTAAGAGATCCAAATACATCATAATATGAGCAGGCATTTTTTTGTTTTACTAATTTAGATTCTTTAAATAAATATGAGTAATACTCACTAGTTTGTTCTCTTATATTAGATGTTTTATATATAATTAGAACATCTATAGAGTTAAATCTTTTAGCATATTGTAAAAGTTTATTTAAATAATCTACTCTATCCTTAGATGAAACTTCTATAATTTGAACAAAAAACTTTGTTTCACTTTTAGTATCTATTGTATTAACTAAATTATTAATAGCTTTAACATCTTCAATTAAATCTAATTCTTTTGAAAAATATAAAAACAATTCATTACTAATAGTATTTTTATCATCATAATTGTGCCATCTTATTTCAATTATATCAGTTATAGATCTTGATTCCTCATTAATACCTGTAAGTATTGAAGAATAACCTAGCACTTCTCCTACCTCTACAATATAATCTAATTCTTTTTTTAAAATTTCAAATTTATTGCTTTCCGTAGTTAAGTTGAATTTCAAGTAATTTCTAACTAATCCTTGGAATATATTCATTAAATCAATATTAAACACTTTATCAACTCCAACCATTCTTTAATTTTCTTTAGTTTAGCACTAATTTCTATTTTAATAAACCCAATTTATAATATTTGTAACAATTTTAATTTTTTTAAATAACCTATTAGTATATAGAAATTAATGCGAGGAGAATACATGTTTAAAGAAACTATTGATTGTATTGATGCAGGTTCAGAATATTGTCCTTGCCATTTAGCCGAGTCTGGCGATTGTATATTATGCTCACAACTTCATGGAAGTTGTTTTTGTGATTGTTCAAACTGGAAGGGAGTTTGTATTTACCAAGAGTTTAAATACAATGGTGAAAAGGCTAAAGAAGGTAGAAAGACTTTTAACTGTTTAGTGGAGGAAAAACTTTTATATGAAAATGATGTTCTATTACTCAAATTCAAAGCACCTCATAAATTAGCTATAGACTTAGTTAAGCCTGGAGGATATATATTTATAAGAACTGACCCTAATGTTTACTTTGATGTTCCAATTTCTATTTTAGAATCTGATATTGAAACTAACATTATAACAATAATGATTGAAGTTAGAGGGATTAAAACTAAAAAACTATTAGGAATTGAAAAAGGTGGCGAAATAACAATAAGAGGACCTTATTGGAACGGCGTTTTTGGACTTAAAAACATACAAAAGCAAAAAAATAGAAATGTATTAATTATTTCAAGGGGAATAGGAATGGCTCCTATGATGCCTGTAATTCAAAAATTTACAGCGAATAACAATAAGGTTTATCTTTTATTAGATAAGGAACCTTACAAAGATAACTACGTTAAAGAATATTTAGATAAATATAATGTAACTCCTATCTTTATGAATACTATTGACAAGGGCGATATTTCATCTGAATGTAAATCTATGATAAATACATTTATCTCTGAAAAAAACATTTCAAATATTCATATAGCCGGAGCTGATATTTTAACTTATAAAATAATTGACTATATGAATGAAATAAATAATACTAAAGTTTTACTATCCTGCTGTAATAACACTAAAATGTGTTGTGGTGAAGGTATTTGTGGAAGTTGTACTACTAGATTTTCTGGTCATAGAGTTAAAAGATTTTGTAAGGTTCAAGCAGATCCTAGAAATGTTTTTGAAGGAAGGAGATTTATATGAAGGTTATTATTATTGGTGGAGGTTGGTCTGGTGTTGCTGCTGCAATTACTGCTAAAAAAGCTGGTGCTGAAGTCCATATATATGAAAAAACTGATTTATTATTAGGACTTGGAAACGTTGGCGGAATAATGAGGAATAATGGTAGATATACAGCTTCTGAAGAATTAAACTATCTTGGGGCTGGAGATTTAATAGATATTGTTGATAACACTGCAAGGCATACAGATATAGAGTTTCCAGGGCATAAACACGTTACTCTTTATGATGTTAATTTAATTGAAGGTAACGTACGCGAATATATTGTTAATATGGGTATTAACATTCATATGGAAAGTCGAGTTGTTGATGTTAATTTTAAAGATGGAAAAATATTTGGTATTTATTTAAGCGATGACACCTATGAAGAAGCAGATGTATTTATAGAAACCACAGGGACTACAGGGCCTATGGGCAACTGTTTACGTTACGGTAATGGATGTTCTATGTGCATACTTAGATGTCCATCATTTGGGCCTAGATTAAGTGTAAGTGAAAGATGTGGTGTTTCAGATATTCAAGGTGAAAGAGAAGATGATATTTTAGGTGCATTCTCAGGATCTTGTAAATTAGCTAAAGAAAGTCTTTCAAAAGAAATACAAAATCAACTAGATGAAACTGGTGTTGTTATTCTTGAGATTCCAAAGGAAGATGTAAACTACGATAAGCTCGCAACAAAGGTTTGTCAACAATATGCCCTTAAAGAGTTCGCCGAAAATATAATTTTATTAGACACAGGGGTGATTTTTTGTAAAAAAAAATAAATATTGATATGGTGGACTTTGGTAAAATGTTGCACTCTTGTCCACCTAGCACATGCAGGTTGTCCCAAAGTGCAACAATAAAAGAAGTATTCCAATGTGTAAATTTTAAAATTATAGATTCATTATACTCTAATCTTCCTGAAACCACTATAGGTCAAAAAATACGGAAACTTAGACTTATTTATGAACTTACCCAATTAGAGTTTGCTAAATCTATACATAGAGGTTTTGGAACTATTACCAAATGGGAACAAGAGCTCACTTTCCCAAATAAAGATTCTATCTCTTATATTATAAGTATTTACAATTTAGATGAAAATTATTTCAATTTTAAAAAATAATTTTTACATACTGAATTAAATTTATCTTTTAAGTCTATAATTAAAATACATAGTTCCCCCTAATATTTGAGTCATAGAAAAAAGGCTAGAGATTAATTTCTCTAGCCTTTTATATTGGTCCAGGTAATTTTGTTATAAAACTACTATAACCTTTTGTGTATTGAATTATATTTAAGCTACTATACTCTTCCATCTCTTTAAGATCTTCATATTCAAAAGTTCCATCAAGTTCATCCTTAAAATACATATAATCTTCTTTTATAGTTCCTTTAAGCATCATAAATGAAGTTCCTGCACCTTTTAGACTATATATAGTTTTCTTATCTAATTGGTCTAAGTATTGACCTGCTAATACAAATTTCATGCCAAATTTTCTAGTTTGGGTTAATGTTGTTTCCATATATCTCTCTGCTGTCTTTGTTTGACTTATTTCATCTATTATTATGTGACTTCGCTTACTTCTATCCGATAATTCTCCTCGTTGCTCACAAGCCAACCAACATTTAGTGATTATAAAAGTAGTTATAACATTTTTAACATAGCTTTTGAATTTTGATTGAGGCATTCTAACTAATATAACCTTTCCACTCTCCATAGCATCTATAAAATCTATATTATCTTCGGGTGTCTTATTAAACATTTTCTTTAAATAGAAATCTCTTTTTAATAATGTTACTCTATCTAAAATACCTTCAATTTTACTATCTCTGGTCCCTATCTTCTCACTAGGACTATCTTTACTAGATTTACTCCACTCATCTAACTCTTCTAATGTTTCTATCTCTTCAAATAATTCGTTCTTTAATTCTAATGGAATAGTATTAATTATTCCCTCTCTATATTTAAAGTCTTGTAGGCATCTTATAACATCTTTTAAAGTTGCATTTTCATTTAGATATACTATATCAGTACATGCACATAAATAACGTTCCATCTTAGGACTCAATGGTTCCCCAAATTCATTTATACTATTAATTAATTCTATTGTTAATCCAGTCTTTTTATTAGCTAACTGTTGTTTATCAAACCAGCTCATATTATTAGTGAATTTTATTTCATTATAAGCTAATGATTGAAGTCCCTCTTCTGTACTAAAATCTAATAATATAATTCCTTTATCAACTACCTTTTCTATATCTTTACTAGATTCATTATTTCTTATAAAATCTATATGAACTATACTCTCCCCTCTCTCTATACAGTTTTTAGCATAGTTACATATATAAGTTGTTTTACCTCCACCTTGGCGTCCTAACATCATTAAAGGCAAACTCCCTATTTCTTTATGATCTTCTAAATAAGCATTAACTTTATTACCTTTACAAGTATTTATCCCAAGACTTATATATCCTTTTTTCAATTCTTCTGGAACTGAATTCTCTTCTGTTTTTATAAATTTTATACCATGCTGCATCAATAGTGATCTTCCTGGTACTTGAATAAAATTACCTACTTCTTCAGCACTCATTATATTAGAAGCTATATTAAAATTATAATCTTCTATATGGGCTACTTTCTTTACTTTCTTATAGACAAGTTCATTATCTTCATCCAACACTCTATATGATTGACATACACTTAATGCATTATTATCTCTTCTGGTAACATCTGAACTATTTGAAATAACTGCTATTTGAGTATTTAATATAGTACTTTCCTTTTTCTTTTTTGTAGATGTACTTAAAACATCTTGTCTTTCTAACACTCCCAAAATACTAGTATATAGGCTCTCTTGTGTACCTGTTTCATTATTACCTACAAAGTCATTTACTACAGTAATAAGAGAATCTAATATTCCTAGAACTGCTACTGCTCCATTTCTTAATACATAATCAAAGCTGAATACCTTTTTCTCTATTGATTTCTTTTCAGTAATCTTTTGAAGAGTATTATTATATTGTTCAAGCCATGAACACTGGCTATTAGGCATAAAATTATAAACAATAGTAACCCGGTCTTCTTCTTTCATTATTTCCATTACACTCAAAATAGAATTCAAAGGTTCGTTACTTTTCCTATCTGTAAGTAAAGACATTGCATCTTCCTTTTTATAACTTAGACTATACATTTCTGAACCAGCGCCAAAAGATCTAATCCCTTGGTCCATAATTTCAACTGTAGCTTTACTCCATATTTCTTTAATTTTTTCTAAAATTATATTTAAAAATGGTTTTGGTACTAAAAAGTAAAAATTAGCATTATTATTTTCTATATCTATAATGTAGGAAATTTTAAAATTTATTTCTATTATAAGCTTCTTTTGTTCTCTATAAATTCTTTTATTAATAGATCTATAAGTATGAGCTATAGCCTTTGCTATATTATTACTAGTATAATTTCTAATAGATTTATGCGGAACTATTCGGATATAGCGATAAGTTGGTTTTCTTAATTCAAAGTAATCTGTTAGTTTTAAAGTTTTTTCCTTCATATATATAGCCCTTTTATTGCTTGTAATACAAAGAAGGTTATTAAGCTTATAGTAACTGCCTTAGCCCCCTTCTTATATCCACTTAAATAAAATAATAAACCTACCATAGCTACACTTAAACATATTATATAGCTACTATCTATTATTGTTATACTAAGCCATTTAAAACCTTCTACAAACTTTGTTTTAAGTCCTTCTGTAATTCCATTTACTATGTCATTTTTAATAGTTTCCATTATTCCCACCTCACACAAAAGAATCTTTTATAAAATTAAACAACGTTGGTACTATATAAAAACTAGAAAAGATTAAAAGCCATTTGAAAATTATTGCCATTATTTCTTTTGTTCCTCCACCTTTCTTAAAAACGGATATTAATATTTCTACAATGCACCCAATAACCGCCACCCAAAAGCCAACCCTTTGTAAGATTGTAAGTATTTCGTTTCCTACAACATCTGTCCTTCTTAGTCCTTCTTCACTATTCGCATAAACTTTATTACTTGCAAACCCAACACTTGCAATCGTAAAAACTAACATTTTATATAATCTCTTATCTAATCTGCCTATATATTTATTTGTTTGTCTAATTTCTTTTCTATTGTAAAATTCTTTATTAAAAACTAATTTATTATCTAAAATTAAACTGATCCCCTTCATTTTTAATTCCCCCTGTATATTTTTTAGAAAGTTGGTAATACTAAAAACACTGTAATAAAGGAGTTGAATTTTATGTTTACATTTGCACTTGGTTACTTAGCGTGTTTTACAATAGTAGCTGCAGTAGTTATATTCTAATAACATAATAAATAATTTTAAAATACTACTAAAAATAGGAATTAATAATAGATTGCATACATATACTAAAGCGTAACGAGTTAGCATTAGTAAATTAGTCCACCTCACAAAAGAGGTGGTATTTTTTTGGCCTGAATTACTTTTCATAATACTTCTTTAAAAATCTGTTATATCTGTATCTAAATTAACTTTTTCAATTCCCTTAGGTTCTTTTATTTCTTCACTCTCAACATTCTTTTCATACCATTCACTTAATATATTTTTAATTTCAATACTCTTATCCTCTAAACCATTAAAATACGTATATATCTTTTGTTCTTTTGTACTACGTCTAAAACTTACGCTTATTTTGCACACCATAAACTCACTCCTAACTTTTTAAATCCTTTTGCATTATCGAATAGAGGATCATCTGATATTATTAAATTTTCTAATCTATTCTTAAAAGCTTTTACAAGGGTAATACTTCCTCCTCCAGTTAACAAAACATATCCTTTACTGGTATTAAAATTTAATTGCAGATCCTTATATATACTATTGAAGTGTTTTTGTAAAATAGGTTTAATAAATCTAATATCTTGTTGTTTACCTCTTAAAAATAGACCTTCCTTTAGTATTACTTCCCCATCTTCTAACTTAAATTCTTCTGTATAAGTAGTATTTATATAACTTATAATATCTTGATAAATATTAAGCATGCCTGTTGGAATAGTCCAAATTTTAGTTATTTTACCCTTTTCAAATAAACAAATATTAGTAGTTCTACCTCCAATATCAACTATTATAAGTGGTTTATTTCCTATCAATATTTTTTGTTCTTCTGAAAGATTATAATAAGCAGCAGCACCTTCTGGAGCTATAATAACATCTGATATAATAATTTCCCTTTTAATACCCTTGTATATAATTGTTTTACCCCTATTTTCTTCTATATATCTTTTGTAATTTGCTTTATTAGCGTTATATTGTTGTATAGGAAGTCCTAAAACTACTTGAAAAAAGTTTTCTTTAGAGCTCCTAGCTAATGCACTAAATAAAAGTGGTAATGTAGTTTCTTTTTCACTCTTATTCCAATCAGTGCTAAATTCCCCTTCTCCTATTTGAAATTCTTTTCCTTCATATATAATGCTATTTTTATTTGTGAAACTTGAACCTTCCGAAATCTTACTATAAAAGAAGTCATTTTCCGAAGTATTGACTCCAAAGTTACCTAAGTCTATCCCAATTATCATACTTTTCTGCTCCTAATTTCTTACTTCTGTATATTTATATGCTCCAAATTCGGAAAAGTTTCCAAATTATTTTTATTTTTCCAAATTATTTTTATTTTTTTCTAAATAAAAAAGAGATATGATTATTCTAAAAACCATATCTCTTCAACTGACTTATTCAATTTTTTAGCTATTTCTAACGCTACCTCCAGTTTGGGTCTACTTCTTCCATTTTCCCAATTGCTATAATTTTTAATATCTGTTCCAATATATTTAGCAAATTCTCCTGGAGACATTAAGTGATCTTTCATCCTAATTTCTTTAAGCTTATTCCCTATACTCATAAAATACCTCCAATAATTATACTATACATTTATTGGAATAAATTTACAACATAATTTATGAGATTATTTAATATTACTCTCTATATGGATTACTTATTTTTTGCTGATTTTGTTGTTGTAAAAAAATTATAGATTTTCTATTTTCACAGCATCTATAATAGGATTACTCATTATGCTTTCTCCACTTACTGAACCATAAATTTTAATTTTATCGCCGTTCTTCACTTCTTTAGTGTCGCTACCATTTCTTATAAAATAAATTTTAGAATCACTAGACTCTATATTAAATGTTTCTAAATCCGAAGATGAAACTATTCCAGTTATAAAGACTACTTTTCCTTGCATTTCTCCATTTATTATTTTTTTATGGTTTGCTTTTGTAGAAGCTTGTACCATACTGTCTACTACACTTTCTGTACTATCGTCCCTATCTAGTTTTATTGGTTTTCCATTGTATTCTTGATTATTAACAGCTGTTTCACGAGCCCAGTTAGCCCCTGTTCTACCACCTACCACAAAAGCAACCATAAAAGTTATTACAACTAATACTAATGTTACCCAATTCAATTTTGATTTTAATTTTATTAAAAACTTCTTCATATTTATCCCCCTATTATTCATGTAATTATTTCCATTATATATTAGCAAATCAAAAATTTCAATTCAATTTGTAGCTTTATAGAATTGATAACTGAATTTTTTTATAATAGTTCCCCCATGATTTTACCTATAATAGTAAAAAAGTTACACCTTGTCCACTCAGTTAGAATTATACCCTTTGGATCATATTCTTCAGAAGACGTAAATTCCAATACAGTTATTCCTCTTATTTGATTATAAATAATATCTACATAATCGTACTTATATAGATCAGCTGCTATTTCATTTTCTATTATATTAAAATCTTTTTTATAAAGTCTGTATTTTAAATCTGATTTAGTTTTATTACCATTAGCTAAAACTGTTTCACCTGAGCATATAATAATATTATTATCACATCCTTCAAATACAGAATCATCTAACTTTAATATCTTTATATTTCTAGGACTTTTAGCTACCTTTTCTATATATCCATCTCTCTCTAGCTTTCTTAAATGTGTATGCATAGTGCTTGCTGATTTTAACCCTAATTTGTAACACAGCTCTCTCACAGTTGGTGCCACCCCATTAACTTCTATGTGTTTATGTAATTCCGATAAAACTTTATTTTGCATCTTAGTTAACATATTGTACCTCCATACCCATATTTATAATATTAATTATACCGAACTAATGTTCTTTTCACAACTGTATTTTTATTTAATTTTTACAGTCCACTACATAATAAATCATTTTCTTATATAAAAAAGAGAATAGATTGCTCTATCCTCTAAGTTGTTTTTATTTCATTAATATCTAATACAATTCTCTTCATAATTGAATAATCTATATCCTCATTATTTATAACTAATCTCACATTATTTTCAATGAAAATATCAAGCAATTCTATTATTTCATTATTTCTTCTTGAAAATCTACTTAGTTCACTACAAATAACTTTTTTTATTTTACCAGCCTTAACATTTTCAATCAAGTGTTTTAATTCAATTCTGCAATTCCCAATATCACTATAAATAGTTGTTTTTGATTTTTCATCTGATTTTAATCCTTTTTCGCAAAAATTTGCCTGTTCATTCTCACTAACTAAGTCGTTTGCTTTTACATATATACCTATCACTAAAATTCACCTCATTTTATTATTTGTATATATTACTATTGATAATTAATTGTTAATTATCAATAGTATTCAAACTTATCTAACAACTCATAATATTTTGTATAGAAAAGAGTAGCAATAATGGTTTTATATATTCAAACTACTAATTTTCAATATAAATTATTCCCTTTTCTAGAAGTGACTTGAAGCAATCAACAACTATGGGTTCTATATCATTTCTCATCTTAATTATCTCTACTGAGTTTGCTCTAAGCTTGTACTCAAATATTTTTGATAAATTCGATAAGGTAATCTTATAAGGAATTAAATTAAGATTTAATTTAATATTTAACAATCCTCTATTCAAATATGAATCTATTATAGATGCCATAAATGGCATATCGATTATCAAGCTTTCTATTTCTTGCTTTTGATCTTTTAATACATGTTCCGGCACATTATATATATTGTTATTTGTTTCATTATATTTTTTTTCCTCGTCTAGTTTAGTTTTTTTTGTATCAATATTAACTTTGAAATCTTTAAATTCTAAACTTGTAATACTACTAATCACTTTCATCTCTTTAAGTTTATTTAATATAGTTATTGATATTATTCCTATAATTATTATTTTTAATATGGATTCTTTAATCAATGAATTAAAGAAACTTTTAATAATATAAATAAATGAAGTAATACAGAAATTATAGAAAACAATAAAATTAATTAATAAATTTTTTAATTTAAAATTACCATAATAATAAATAGTATTTAATAAAAATATAGCTATAAATAAACCTAACGAAATAATTAAAAATAATAATAATACTTGATACTTATATTTTTTCAATATTTTAATTATCATATTTAACTTTTCACCAACCTAAATTTTTCAATCATATGATCTTGTTCATAATATTTTTTACACCTGTTACATTTGTTTAATTTTAATGAAGTATGAACTATTTCTTCATTCATACAATTATCACATATTGAATAGTCTTGCTGTTTTATTATATTTTGCTCTATCATAATGTGAAAAGCATCATAAAGTCTTGTTTTGGATAATTTCAGTGTAAATAAAAAGTATGTTAAATCGATATCTTTAATTCCTAATTCTTTTTCCACTAAAACAAATTTTTCTACAATTAACTTAATATCGCAATTTACAGAAGTCATATACTTCGTTTCCATCAATGAATTCTTCACACACACTTTGTAATACCTCCTCATCAAATATCCCTGTTTCTATATTAATCTCTCCTGTGCTTTTTAATTTTACTAACTCTGAGTTAATTTTACACTCTATAGCGCTTATAGAATAATTATGTTTTATAACAAGTTCTTTAATTGCATTTATAGAACATTCATCATGCGTAAATTCATGTGCTATACTTCTAGTAGATTTTTTACTACCAATTAAGTTCATTGTTTCAACTAAACTAATCATTTTTCTACTATCTTTATTTTCAATTTCTTCCATATATTCTAAAAAATATAATCTTAATGAATCACTTATTATATAAGAAAGTATATTTCCTTGAGTAGCCTTAGTAAACAGTTCATAAAAAGCTTTTTTCTTTTTAGTATATTCACTCCCATTATTTATGTTATTTACTGGTAAATCATTATAGAACATAAATATTATTTTTTCAGATAAATCTATTATTATATTATAGCAATCATAAATATTAGTATTTTTATTCAT
This sequence comes from Clostridium gasigenes, assembly GCF_900104115.1. Taxonomy (GTDB): domain Bacteria; phylum Bacillota; class Clostridia; order Clostridiales; family Clostridiaceae; genus Clostridium; species Clostridium gasigenes. Next base: position 714,848 of record NZ_FNJM01000001.1, on the reverse strand, counting down.
ATGTATTCCATTATTATTTATTTCTTCAGAATAATTTATTATCTTAGCTAATTTAATTTCTACAAATCTCTCCTGTTCATAATAATAAGTAACCTTATAAATATCATCTAATTCTCCAACAACTTCCTTATTACATTGAATTCCTATTCTATTATTCCTTTTAAATTCTGAATTAAAAACACTATTAGTTAATTCTTCATGAACTGGAAATTCTGGATTACTCTTTAAAGGTTTCATAGATAAAATAGATAACCTTTTATAATAATTTTTTTCTATTAAAGAAAGTAGAATATCTTCATCTATATTTTTATATGCTTTTATATTTCTTGCAAAATCTTTTACAGATATTTCTCTAATTTCATATGCAAACTTCTTTTTTATAATTTTTTTTATATAATTAAAATTTATATCTAATAGTTCAATTCTTTCCCATCTTTTTATATTTATACTCACATTTTTTCCTCTTTTCCTTATATTTATTTATATTCAGAAAAATATGTGTTAATATAATATATATTAACTGAAACACATATTTTCTTTTGAAACCAATTATGATTAGTCGTCATAGTGGTTTCTTTCATTATATAGCTTGGACCACTTCAAATCAATGAATTCGACAAAACAATACTTTCATCCATTTTTTTATATAATATTTATAATCAAATCATTACTTTCAATGGAATTTAACTTAAGAAACTAAACATATATTGTAAATAAAAACTTTTTTAGAATATATGTATATAATTTTTAATATGGGCATATAATATAATATCGACCTAGGATTGATTCTAAAAATAAATAAGGAGTATTTATTTTGACAAATACAGTTTTTTATATTCTTTTATTTACTTTATTGGGAATAGTTATTACTTTTTTAGCTATCGTAGTTATACTATTAATTGCTAAAAAATAATTAACGCCTGAGTTTAAAGTAAATTTATAGGTATTTAGTTAATTGTAAATATCCTATATTTACAGAGTATAAACAATCAAACAAAATGAATTCTCCTTTTAAATACAAAAATAAGGCTATTGGTAATCCAATAGCCTTATTTTTATATTATATTTAGTTAAAATAAACTTGTTTCAATAGATATAAAAATTAAATTAAAGGCTAATTATATCTTAGAGTATTGATAATCCCTGTAATAGGTTCATTCTTTAAGACAATTACTTTTATAAAGATATTTAAATAAAATAAAGGCTAGAAAATAGATTTTAAGCCATTTGTAAGCTATGATTTTTTTAAATTCATAGCTTTTGAATATAAGTATGACTAAAAACAAAAAAATTAGAGAGTAAATTAATACTCTCTAATTTTTTCTTTTAATTATTTTTATTGTACTCTTCTTGCAGTATAAAAATCATATATTGGACCTTCGATAACATTAACACCTTCTCGGGAGTTATGGATCATTTGTCCGTTTGATGTATAGATTCCAACATGATTTCCACCGATTGTAAATACCAAATCTCCCGCTTTAAGATCAGCTCTTGAAACAACACTACCTTGATTCATTTGATTCCAAGTAGTTCTACCTAAAGATAATCCTTGATGCGCAAAAATATGTTTAGTAAATGATGAACAATCAAATACATGATTTGATTGATTATCTGCACCATATACATATGATACAAGTGACTTATGGGCTCTAGCTTGATCTACTATAGCTTGACCACGATCAATAGTAGGTGTCGTTGTATTTGGATAATCCCCTCTTGTTCTAATTTGAACTTCCATTGCTTCAATCCTACGAGCTTGTCCAACTGTACCTGCTATTTCACCATTCTTTTGCCAAGGTAACCATCCTGTATGTTCTACATGGACTCTATAAAATATATCTATTCCAGGATCTGCACCTGTTACTTTATCTTTTAATTTAATTTTTATAGCTTCAAGTCTTAAAGACTCTCCTATAGTTCCTGCATTTTCCCCACTTTTATTCCACGGTAACCATCCTCTATCTTGCACATGTGCTTGATATTCTATAGTATAAGACGCAGAAGGGTTTACTTCCATTCTAAATGTTTCAAGTCTTTTACCTAAACCAATAGTCCCAGATGTTTGTCCATCTGATACTGCATTTTGCCAACCTACATCTTGAACCTGTGATATATACCATACATCACCTGCTTTAGCCGCATGTGCAATATCTTTTGGCAACATTGTAAAAATTACTAACGTTGCAATGAAAATTGATATAGCTCTTTTTTTGATTTTCATACTCATCCTCCTTTAATATTATATGTAATATAGTTATCCCCATTTTATAACTATATTGCATATAATATCACATAATGTTAATATATGATATTAAAAACATAATTTTGTTGTTTTAAAATCCAAAACAACAAATAAAAAAGGCTAGAAAACAAAGATTTCTCTCTATTTTCTAGCTCTTTTAATTTACCTTATATAAATTAATTATAATATATTAAAATCTATATTTTCCGTATTCTTACAATTGTTATCTTTATAGTTAGAACACCCGTAGAAGTCCTTTCTCCCCTCTACCCCTTTTATCTTTTTCATTAAAGCTCCACATTCACTACAATAAATAGGAGCTTTCCTAATCGCCTTAACAATTAACTCTTCTAAAGTTTCTTTTGTATATTTACCTGATTTTATTCGTATTAGATCTATACCATATTTTTTTATCATTTCATCTTTAAATGTATCATTTAGTATTTGACTTTCTTCATTATGTTCTTTTCCATCTAATTCTATAGCAACTAAAGGTCTTAAACTTATATTAGAAAAAATAACAAAATCTATATGATAACTGCTTAGGTGAGATCTATTCCTATAGGTATTATCTTTAGGAACAAATAATTCCCTTAAGGATACATGTGGAAATACCAGTACTCTATTACCTATAATATCCCGTATCATTTTATATACTTTAAATTCTTCTTTGCTATCCCAAAATTTTTCTTTTTGGGAATGATAAAATTTAGCTTGATTTTGTCTTTTCCTCTTTTTATCATCTAACGTTAATTCTTTTTCCTCTTTATTCCCACTTTTTCTTTCTATATTAGGTTTCCTTTCACTTTCTTTTTTGTCCGAATTATGAAATATAATCATTAAAATTATTATTACTATTATTGCAAATTTCACTTTTACTTTCCTCCCTTTATATTTACTATACTATTTTCCTTTAAAATCAAAATACCTTAATATATTACAACATTCTCATATTCTATACAAATATTTCAATGACTTTACATTTATATATTTAATTTTATTATGTGCTATATGATATATCTATTTGTTTTTTTATATTATAGATAAAAAAAATTCTATTATGAATGAATTTAAGGATGGGATTTTAAATAAATATGAAATAAAAAAAGCTAGAAAGTAGAGATCACGTCCCCACTTTCTAGCTAATTATTTTAGTTCTTCTCTTCTAATTTTTATTAAACTTTCCAGTTCTTCCAAGTCTTCTAATGTAGCTTTATTTTTTATAAAACTTCGAGCTGAACTTCTACTCTTCAAATAATTAGAGTACTCTTTATTTTTTTCTTCCCACTTCTTATTTGCCGATGCTTGTGTGGTTGTATTTTCTGCCATGATTAATTTGCTCCTTTATTTACTTAATAATATAAAAATAGATATTAAGCTTATTATTAATGATACTATACTTATTGTTAATGTGATTTTATCTATCTTTTTCATAATGCTTTACCTCCTTAACTTTTATGATATAATAAAGTTAAGAAGAAGATTTAAGGAACGGAAGGGCTTTGTGCCCCTCCTCTTGATTACTTATTTAATATAAGTATTAGATTTATTATAGCTATTACCAAGTTTACCAAGACCGTTGTAAAAACTATTAAATCTTTTATTTCAATTCCTTTTTTCTTCTTCTTTTTCTTTTGCATTTCCTCACCTCCCTATAATATTATTATACTACATGTAGTATAATAAGTCAACACTTTTTACCAATATTTATTATTTATTTTACGAAATAAAAAAGGCTAGAAAATAAGGATTATCCCTACTTTCTAGCCTTATTGATTAATAATTAGTTATTATAAGTTCTTTGTATTTACCTCTCGCATCTGTTTGTCTAGATACAGAATAAACAACTTCAACTTCTTTGATGTTAAAATCTTTATATAATTCTCTTATTCTTTCATGGTCATTTATAGTAAGTAAAAACTTACCTTTAATATTACTTAATTTTTTAAACAATATTAGTTGTTCTTTTTCTCCAAATTCATTGTTATATCCTGCTGTTTCATAATATGGAGGATCTGCAAAGAAAACTGTATGTTCTCTATCATACTTTTCTATTATTTCTTCAAAGGATAAACTCTCAACAAATGTATTTTGCAATCTATCTCTTATTGGCTCTAGATAGGTTTCTTTAAACATTTTTTGATTAGGTAAAGTGGTTGTCCCATACCCATAGTGGTCCCCTTTAGATGCAAAGCTATAGTTTATAAGATATAAAAACCTAATTGCTCTATTAATATCTGTTAAATATTCTAAAGTGCAATTTTTATATTCCTCAAATATACCCCTTCCTGAAAACTCATATTTTAATAATCGTTCCATTTCTGGACCATGATGTTTAATCATTTTAAACATATTAATAAGTTCTTTATCCACATCATTTACTACCTCTATTTTTGATGGTTCTTTTCCAAAATAGACCCATCCTGCTCCAAAAAATAATTCTACATAGCATGTACTTTCTGGTAACATTTCTATTATCACTTTTCTTAATTTTGACTTCCCGCCCATGCGGGAGATTGGTGGCTTTAACATTTTATTTCTCCTTTGTACTTTACGTTTTTATCATTCGATTATTTTTATTTATTTTCCTAATTTAGCTTGTAGATTTCTTAAAGTCGCCCAACCATCTACACCACCAGCTACAAAGTTTTCTGGTTTTAAATATCCTGTATATGTTCCTATTTTCCCACCTATTGCATATATATTTTCTACCTTACTCCAATCTATTAGTTTATAATTATTAACAGCGATACCTTCTGATAATGTTCTTGCCCAGAATTCTGCTAAAATACCATCGCCCTCAAATTCTCTTGTAAATACTACTACGTTTTTCATATTGTACTTCACTCCTTCTTCTATTATTGTATTATTTTGTTTTACTGCTTGATTTAATATCCCAGCTACAATGCAATCTGCATATTTTTGTATATTTAATTTATTGCAATCCTCTTTATTATCTATAAAGAAACACTCTACTAATAAAGCTGGAATACTAGCTGATCCATAAAGTCCAACTAAAGCTAGACTTTCACAACCATTTTTAAATCCCCTATTATCCATATCAAATCCAGTGGCTATATTACTACAAATCCTATTACACATATCCTTGCATAAATTATCCCCCCATACTTCTACACCGGTTCCTCCACCAGCATTTATATGGATAGAAATAGATTGTACAGGTTCTATTCGCTTGATCTTATCTACTCTATAATTTAAAGATTGTGCTACACTATTAGCTGATTCTAATTGTATTGGATATGCTATATGACCTTTGGCTATTAGACCTTGTACAACTAAATTCCCTATTCTTCTTGTCAGCACCTCCTCTCTTAATCCATTACCTCCCGCACCTGTATCTGAGCCTGAAAGGCAATGTCCAAAGTCTACTGTATAAACCGCCATAATAATTCCTCCTTATATTTTTATAATAAAAGAGAGCTTTTCAGCCCTCCCATTTAACCTTTAAAATCTGTTACTTCACCTGCAGGTTTGATTTCTGATACAAACGGTAAATCCATTTTAGGAGTAGTTGGATTATTCATCACGCCCAATACAACTCCTAATGAGCATACAAGTTTTATAGTATTATCTAGCCATACTAAATCCACTTTAAACCCAAATTGGTTAGCTATTAAAGCACCTATACTTACCACACTAATGACTGTACCTACATTTTTAAATCTTAATAAATAATTCTTCATTTTACATCCATCCTTTTTATTTAATATTTATAATAAGAGCTATTAAAGCACTAATTAAAGCTGCTCCAATAGCCCTCCATAACCATTTATTTGTATCTTCTAAATCACTAATTCTGTTATTTGCTACTTTGATTTTATCTTCAAAATTTAAAAATTTTAGATCTGTTGTTTCCACCATGCTTTTAAGAGTACCTTTTATCTCTATTAAGCTTTCTCGAATCTCTTGTATTACATCTATATCAGCCATTCCACACCATCCCTTATTTTTTTTATATTAAAAGAGCAACTACTATTTAAGTAATTGCTCTAGTTTTTTATTTAATTCTTCTATTGTTAGTTGCTGATTTTGTACATTTTTCCATAGAATAGAACACATAGAGTATAAGTCAATACCATCTGAACTAGAGGGGTGCATGAATGCCCTACCATCTTCTGAAAGTTCTTCTAAGATAACTCCAATTTTAACATCTGCCTTTATGGGATTTTCCCCATTTGGAAGTAAGACTGTCGGCATTTTTTCTATTTGTTCTAAATCTTTCTTTAGATTGTATTCTTTTATAGTAGAACTCATTAAAATATCTTTGAAATTTACTGTATCGGGGGACATAATATTTTCTTTAAACACTTCGCTTGAAGACACCGTAAAACTACTAGCTTGAATCATACAATAACCGCCATCACCTGCCCATCTAGCTTGTACGCTAGGTGTCCCACTACCTAATAATTTTAGCATTGTTGTTTTACCAAAAAGTGAAGTATGTCCTTGCCCATCCACTCCTAAAGAAACAAAATTAGTTCCATTATTTGAATTTCCGTTAAAAAATCTAGTATATGCAGTATCTATTAATACGTAGTCATATGGGTTTAATTGCATTCTTAATGCTCCGCCACTAGCATCAATCTTACAGTTTTCACCAAATAACTTAATTTGATTATCCCGTGGCTGTAATCTACCACTAAAACTAATTCCACTAGCATCACCCTTTAGAACCTCGTTACCAGCTCCATCAAGCACCCTTATTGCTCCATTGTAGATAGTTACACCACCTGAATCAATTGATGTGTTCCCACTATATACCTCATTACTATTGGGTACCCAAGGAGTTACCATTGTTCCTTTGGCTAGCATTATATTAGTTATCGAAGCAACTGCTGTGGTTGGCCCGCCGTATATAAATGGTTTAAAGAATGTGTCTACATCAGGTCTTGTAATAAAGTGTACATATAAGTCTTGCCACCGTGCTAAGATAGTTCCTTGATTATGGTCAATAACAGTTACGAATGAATTATTAGCCTCACTTGTGCCTACCCAAAAATGTAAAGGGGTGCTAGCACTTCCTGATCCTGCAACGTCTGAATAGAACTTAGCGGAGTATACGTAATCAACACCTCTCTCGAGTTTTATCCAGCCCTCGAAATTTATACCATTAGGCATTGACATAGCAAATGCGCTTCCCATTTCATAATACTCTCTATTGAACCTGGTACCTCCATTATTACGCCAACCATTCGTATTTAATAAAGCCTTTCCATTTGGTATTAAATTATATCCGCCACTGCTTTTAAATGTCGCTCTCCACTCACTATCCGTAAGTACAACCGAACCTTTAGTCGCAAAAGTATTATTAGCATTACCAGTTGTAATGTAAGTATTAGATACTTCTTGCTTGATACTATTTGCACTTTGATTAATAGCACTAGTCATTGCACTAGTATTTGAATAAGCATTTAATTTACCATCTGTACTAGCATTAGCACTATTAATAGCATCTGTTTTAGCTGTGGTAATAGTAGCTTGTACGGTAGAAATTATTGCACTATCTGTTATTTTAAGTTCCGCCGCTTTAAGTCTAGTATCTTGAGCTATAACTTTATTATCTATTGAGGTAGACTTCTTTTCTTCTGCACTAACTCTACTTGTAATTCCATTTAATTCTATTGCCACATCTGCTAATTTATTATTTGTAATTGATATAGTTTTTTCAGTAGAATCCTTTAAATTACGCACGCTACCACTTATAGACTCAACGCCATCTTGAGCATTTTTAGCAGCAGTTGCCGCTTTCTGTGCTGCTGTTGTTGCAGTACCTGCATTAGTTAAAGCACTATTAGCAGTTTTAGTTGTAGCAGTAACTGTACTATCTACACTAGATACGGCTAACTTAATAGCATTTGTTTCTAGTAATATTTCTGCTTTAGCTTGGTTAATATTAGTTGTATTTATAGTAATAGTATCTGCAATTTGCTGGTCTACGTCTTCTGGAGCTGATACATAGCTTGTAGCTTTATTTCCTTCTTCTAATTTAATATTAGTAAACCAAAGCGTATTCCCAGTTGGCCCATTCGCTTTATTATTATCTATTCTTATATATCCGTCATAAACATCTATTGGGATTTTCATTGTTGCGGTAAGAGTAATCCATTCCCCTTTTATACTTTTGTACATATTTATAAATTGAGGTGCATAATCCCAATCTTTAATTGAATCTTTCTTTCTCATAAGGAAAAATACATCTATACTATCCACATTGGTTTCCAAAAATACTTTTATAGAAAAAGTGTATTCCTTACCCCCTTCTAATTTGCATCTTTGCGTACTAGCATACTTTTCTGATGTTGAGCTTGTGTTAGTTATAATGAAGGTATTCTCGTCTAGCAGAATACTATTGCGAATTATAGCTCCACTCCAGCTATTTGTGGTTACAGGTTTACTAGAGTTCCTTATTAAATTCCTACCCCCAACAACTATATTAGTAATAGCTGTATCTATGTTTGTTTGACATACCTTCAATGATATTGTAGTTTTTAACTGTAAAATCTCATTATTGGCAGTACTTACAGATTTATTAATGCCATCTATACTAGTTTCAGAACTTCCAACTCTAGTTGTTATACCATCTAGGCTCTTATTAACTTCCACAACATCTGTGGTAACTTTTTTAATATCTCCTGTATGGGCATCTAGTAAAGTTGTATGTTTCCCTATCGTTTCAACACTACTATTTACTGTAGCAACTGTTTTACTATATTCATCCTTTAATTTTGTTGTAACTCCATCTTTAACTATACTTGTGTCGGATATTAAAGTATCTATTTTACCTTGCTGAACTCCAATTGATGTAGTATGAGATTCTGTTAAATTCTTTGTTCCATCTGCTTGGCTTTTCAAACCATTAAAAGCTAAATCCAAAGTTTGGTTTTGGTTATCTAATTTAATTTTAGTTGCCTTAAGTGTAGTTGTATTAGTGTCCTTATTAAATCCTTCTGCAAAACTACTATAATCTAATTGCTTCTCTCCTATAGCATCCGCTCCAATCATTTCCTTTACTATTAAATCATTTGCAATGGCATCTTTTTTTATGCCTGTATGGTCTATTAATGCTGTTACTCCATCTTCTCCACGTAAAATAAAGTTAAAATTTCCTTGAGTATCTTTACCCATTTGAATTCTAACTTTGCCATTTTTATCTTTAAATTGTTGAGTAGCTCCTACAATTTCTATTCCACCATCTGCACTTTTAATTGTAAATTTATTAGTGTTTATTATACCAGCATTAATTTTAGATACATCTACGGTATCTATCATTGCATTTTTAATAAATCCATTTGCAACTGTTACTTTATCACTTGTTAAATTTAAAGATTGGATATTTGTAGATGTTAAATTACCTGCTAGTAATGTTTGAATATTTCCTGTATCTGCTTCTAATACATTCACTCTTGCATTAGTTGCCTTTAGATCTAGTATATTAGCCTTATCTGCTTTTAAATCAGTTATGCTAGCATTAATTGCTTTTAAATCAGTTATATTGGCTTTCGTTACATTAAGAATCCCTATATTAGCTATCACAGCATTAAGAGAGCCTATATCTGCTTTATCTGCATATAGATGTTCTATTTTAGCATTAACTGCCGTTAAGTCAGTTATTCTTACTACATTAGCTTCTAAGTCATATATCTTTTTTGAACTAATACCATTTATAGCATTGCCATCTATTGTTCCATCATCTACTGTAATATTATTTACAGTATTCGAGGTATCTTGAAATTCTTTCTGTAGATCTTCAAATTTCAAGGTTGTATTTGCAATTTCGCAAGTATTCCTTTCTGGCTCTTCTGGATACTCTACAATTTTAACTATTCTTTGTTTTTCTTTAATTTCTTTATCTTTAGATATTAAAGTAATGGTATCTCCTAGCTTATAGTTTAGAATATCTTTGTATTCAATATTCATACTTGCTAAATCTATAACATTAGCACTATATGCCCTGTAGGGTTTACTTAGTTCATTTAGCTTAGCCATAGCATCTTCTGTAAGCGCATTTATATCTGTATATCTATCATCTACCCAAATAAAAGTTTTCTTCTTAGAGCTATACTGATAATTCTCTAAAGTAACTCTTAAATCATCTTTTCCAATTGCAATAATTCTAGTATAAAAATCATAACTATTACTCTGTACATCAAGATCCTTTAGATTCAAAGATTCAATAAAATAAGTTCCTTTATCAGTACCACACCTTTCAAAGATATTAATTTTCTTATTTAAAGTATCAAATTCTATCTCTGCCCTATAATTCTTTTTAGCTTCCTGTATGATTTCCCAAGTACTACTATTAGTCTTTCTTACAGTTCTTCGCCTAGTTACATTACACGTCCCTACAATCCACCCAGTACCTGCTAATGCCAATGTAAGAGATTCATTTATAGTCTTATTAGTTGTATCGAAGTGCTCAAATACATTGCCTTCTAAATCTTCTACATTTAAATCTGCCTTTATGGTTTTCCATTCTCCAGCGGTACCTAGTTCTTTAATTACAAATTCATCCGTCTTGGTCCTTATATACCCTTCTGCCACAATTTCATTAGACATTTTTAAAGGGTATAAAAAAGAGAGCTTCTTATCTCCATTCGATAAGTTGCTCTCTATACAATAATCTTTGTAGTTTTTTAATCCTGCTATTTTAACTTTATTTAAATCATATAATTGAAGCATAGCCACACCTCCCTCCTTAAAAATTTGTGGCCATAACTATTCTTCTATCATATAATCTATTAGCATTAATTCGCCTGGTGATATAGCATAATTTCCATTTAAAAGCTCATTAATATTGAATTTGTGAATGTCTATTTCATTTTCTATTTCACCTAACTCCTTAATGTCCTTGCTCCACTCATCTAAAGATTCTTTTTGAATTGTAATTTCGTTATTCTCTCCTACTTCAGTTTTGCCCGCTGCATCTTTTACGCTGTACTTATCAATTAGCTTTTGCTTTTCACCATTATAAATCTTTAAAACCGATTGGATCTTGGCAACATTTTTGGCTATAGCATAACTAACTTTCACCGGTAAATTCTTCTGTGTAATTTGGCTTAATCCATTTGCATCATTTAATAATCTTTCATTAGTTAATTTCATTTTTTATTCCTCCTTTAGTTACCGCTGCTGCTTCTTCCATTTCTTTAGAAATCTGATCTTCTACTTCATATACTTCAGTATCGAATGCATCCATGTCTTTTCTACACTCCACTTTATTAGCTTTATAAAGTTCTTGATTGCTAATAGATTTATTTATATTCGCATTGCTATTCCCATCTGTTGAAATAGCAGCACTCATATATACTACTTGCACCCCTCCTATTTCTGATACTCCATTTAAAGTTATGTTTTTATTAATTTTTAACATTTTACATCATCCTTCCTTTTATATTAATTTATTATTTTTTAAAGTTTCAATATTAGCTTTTCTTAAAAGTGTTTCATCAACTTTCATCTTACAATCACTTATAGCAAGCGAATCATTTTTAAAAGAATCACATTGCAAGTAGCCTACAGTAGCCTTGCAACACTCCACATTACATATAGTACCCGTAATGTTTAACTCTCCACCTATTATTTCAATACCATCTTTTAATATCTTAGTGGCTTTTGGGTCAGTTATTGAATTTACTACCTTTATTATTTCATCAATTTTATCAGCCATAACTATACATTCTTCAGTAATACTCTTTGTTTTGTTAAAATCTAATTCTTTTATCATTAATAATTCCTCCTAAATTAAAAGAGACTCTCTTTCGAAAGTCTCTTTTGGTTTAAAGTTATTTGTAGGTTTTTATCATTAACACTTATATCTATATCAATGTTATCAAGGTTAATTATATAAGTCTCTTTAACTGTAATATCAGTTTTCAAAACAATTTTACCTGAATCAAAAATTTAAATCATCTCCTTATTACTTCAAAAAATTTATTCTTATTTATTGTTCTAGATTTTTCAGATGCTATATCTATACATTCTTTCATTGTTATTTTTATATCGTCTACTCCAAAACTTGTATTCCTACACAGCAGTTTATAAAATAACAAATCCTCTATACCATCTGGATTCATCATACAATAACTTAAGGTGTCTCCCTCCGGTATATGCTCTTCGGTTGTAAAATAAGATTTAATATATATTTTATTAAAATCATAATCTATTGACTTTATTGTTTTGAATTTAATTTGTCCTTTATTAATCCCTCCGATTACTATTTGCATTTTAATTTTTATCCCTTTACTTATATAATTTCCAAAAACATTCCCAGCCTTTTGATTTAGTAAATTGAATAATTTATCTAGATCTTTTTCGTTTTTATAGTACATCTTTAAATAATCTACAACTTCCACGCAAGGTTCTTTACTCCCACCATATCCGATGCAGATCGTTTCATTTAATCTTAAAAGTTTTTTATAATTATCATCTAAGATATGAAATTCATTATCGTTCCCTCGGCTAACCCTACCATCACTCATCATTATAATATAGTCTTCCATAGCTGCTATTAATATTAGACTCATATTCCATCATCTCCTTTTGTCATTATTCGACATAAAAGGATAATGTCCTTTAATTAGATAAATCGTGGTTTATATTTTATTTTTATATCGCAATTATTTCTGCTAAATTTTAGACTATTTGTGCCTGGTTGCAAACTTGGAAAATCCCACATGTCTGTATCTCCATATTTATTTACTCCATCCACTGTAACTTTTTGGAGTTCTCCATCTAAAATAACTGTTTTACTACCTTTTAAATTTCTAATTATTATAGGATCATCAGCCAAGCCTTCCAAAATGCTATCAATAATATCTATAGTTGGAGTAATTTCTACTATACAAGGTGTTTCTAAGTTCCCTGCCACATTGATAGTTTTAGAAGTTATTCTGTTCATTACTTCTGTTATTTCAGGTTTATATTTATAATCTGATAAAAACATAACTTCTATACTTTCTGTTTCTAAATTACCCCTTATATCTATTCCTATATATTCATTGGATTTAGATTGCATTGTACAGTTATAATAAAATTCTATATCATCAAATTTTATTATACATTCCTCCATTTTTTTTAAGAAATGGCTAGTTTGTTCTTCTAATTCTTGTCTATTATTAGCTTTCAATACAAAACTGCATCTAATACTAGTGTATTTATTTTCTTTACTTAAGATCAGAGGTTTATATGCATTTTTAAGCCATTCTTTATTAGAAGTAAATTCAGCAGTACTTATATTCTTATCTAAGAGCTCTGCACCAAAGTTTTTTATATCTATATTACTTATTAGCATATAATCATCTCCTTCCTCTAGTATTCAAAGCCATTCTATTACTTGTTCTAGGTACTATTATTCTATCAATCTCCTCTCCAGCTATGGAAATTGGTATTATAATATCACCACCACTAGATGTATTCATATTGCCTACAACACTTCGAGCAACTTCTGTCGCTACTTGTCTAGCACTTTCCATAACCATAGCTTCACTGGCATCATGGTTCCATATCTTGGACCCTTTTCCGAGGTTATAAAGCTCATAACCACGCTCATGCATAGTTGTTAAACCACCTGAAAAATTATCTGTCCCAGTCCAGTTTTCTTGCACTCCCCCACCACTAATACCTACGGATAAAGGACTACCACCTATTGCCCATTTAGCAATCGACCACGCAGCTGTAAGCCACCCAAATGGATTGGATGTCTCTTTTACTTCCACCTCAACTCCATTTCTTAAAATACTATCTTTAACGCCATCATAATTACCTTCAATTGTATTAAATGCACTCGCTATTTTTGGATGATCTATTCTCTCTTCTGCTGTAATTGGCTTTCCTATAATGCTTTTAGTTGTAGCATCCCAAACGCCTTCTATCATCCCTGTTTTTTCATCTACAGACACAAAAGTTTCATGCATTTTTCCATCTGTTGTATTTTTTACATTGTACCATCCTGTTGTAGTAATTCCCAACAAACCTTCCATTCGTGAGCCATACTCTAGTAATTGTTCTCGCTTAGCCTTTTCAGCCTTTGTAAGCATTTCACCATTGTGCAAATCCATACTAGTTCCTATTTGTGAGTTGCCCTCTGCTGCAATCTTTAAATATCCAGCATATTTCTCATTTTCTTTTTGTATAGAGTCATCTCTTTGTTTCTCAAGTTTTGCAATACTACCCTTTATATAAGTTGTCTCAATTTCATTCTTTCCCTCTAAACTAAGTCTCATAGCTTCTATCATAGTGTTATAGTCTAAAGTTTCTTTTGCTACATTTTCATCTCTCATTTTAGCTTTTTCAACCATTATTTCAGAAAGTGCGGTCACATCCAAACCTTTTATCCTTGTATTAAAATCTGCCCTACTTGCTAAATCTTCTTCTTCATTTTTAACAGTTGCTTGTCTTCCAATTTCTCCTATAGCATCCAACTCTTCATCTATAAGTTTTCTAGTTGCTATCTTTGCATCTCCACTTTCTTTCTCCATTTTAATGCTTAATTCTTTAAATTTAACATTATGTTCTTCTAGCTTTATTAATTTATTTTTATTTCCATTATCCATAGCCGCTAATGTTTTTTGCTCTTCTTCATCTATTATTCCATCACTGTTAAATAACTCTTTTAATTTTGTTTGAACTTCGGGTGTTTTCTCTTCTATATTTTTCTTTACACCCTCTATAAGTTCCGACGCCTGCTGTTGTACTTGAATACCATCTGCTGTAGAAATAAAGTTTTCTATTCCGCTTCCATTTGCTATTTCTAATTTCAAAGTTCCTATTTTTTCAGTAATATCCGTTAGAGCTGCTTGGGTTTCTGGACTAATATTCTTATTCCATTCCCCATACTTTATGCCCATTGCGCTCATTTCTTCTTTGGTATTAAGAGTGACCCCTCCAAGAGTAGCCATTACACGCTCCATACCGCTTAGTTCCTCCGATGCTACATTACAAGACTTAGATAGCATTTCATTATTTTCCTGTGTTGCATAAATTGCTCCACCTACCGCCGCTACTGCTAAAGTTAGTGGCAATGCTACTGCACCTAATCCAGCCATCGATCCTGTAGTTATTGTTGTAGCAGTTCCTAACCCTTTAACAGCTCCCGCCGCTACTGGTACTGCTTTAAATAATCCGAAAAATGTTCCAACCTTTTTACCTGTTTTAAGTAAATCTCCTGTGACTTTAAAAGTTCCGCCTATAGCACTTGTTAATGGTCCCAATGCAGCTGTAGCTAATCCAGCTTTAACTATCCATTCTTGAGTACTGGGTGTTAAATTACTAAAGCCTTCTGCTAAATCTCCTAAAAACTTAACACCTTTTTCAGCTAGAGGCATTAGTTTGTTTCCCATCTCTATACCCGCTATTTTAAGTTTGTTTAGCTGAATAGCAAATTTTTCAGTTGAAGTGTTAGACATTTTCTTATAAGCATCCTCAAGTGCCTCTGTATTTTCGGTCATTTGTTTCATAGAATCATCATAAATTTTCATTCCTTGATCCGATGTTAACATCAATATTGAGTTAAGCCCTTCTACTGAACCAAACATAGTAGCCATAGCCCCAATTGGAGAGTCCGCAGCTTGTGCTAATAATTCTAATTCTTTATTTAAACTTTTATTCTCTTTTTGAAGATTTTTATACTCTGCTGATGTCTTTTTACCAGTCTTTTCAAGTTCAAGCATTTTCATTGCATTATTACCAAATGTGACTGATAATTTATCAAATTCAGGACTAGCTTTCTGCAACCCTGTTTTTAAATCTCCTAAGAAGCCAATCCACCCTTTACTTTGTAGAGAACTCACACTAAAATCTATTCCTAGAGTTTGTGCTGCTTCTCCTGCTTCTTTTGTTGGTTTAATTATGTTAGACATTGCTGCTTTTAAAGCCGTTACTGATTCTGATGTTGCTAACCCTTGTGATGTTGTACTTGCTAATGAACTGAATAATTCATTAGTTGTAATTCCAAGTGCTGCAGATACTGGTGTAACCTTACCTACCGCACTCGCTAACTCTCCGAAAGTTGTTTTACCCAAGTTTTGTGTAATTAACATCTGGTTCGCTATATCATTAGCTTTATCTGCAGTAAGCCCATAGGAATTCAAAACACTAGTAAGTCCGTCTACTGCAGTTGTTGTATCAGTAAACCCACCCTTTGCTGCTTTAACTGCAACATCAAGAAAATCAATACTTTTAGAAGTATCAACACCTGCTGAAAGTGTTTCATATAGAGCTTCATTTAAATCATTAGTACTTACTCCTGTTGTTGTTGACAGATTTTTTACACCCTCACTTATTTGATCCATGGATAATTTAGTTGTATCTGCTATTGTACTTATTTTAGAAGTTCCATGTTCAAAATCTCCGAATAACTTAGTTGCCACAGTTCCCATACCAACAAGGGGCAAAGTAACTCCCATAGTAAGCTTACTTCCTAAATTAGTTAAAGAATTTCCTATTTTATCAAATGCTCTATACTTATCATCTATTTTAGAAAATTCTTTACCTAAGATGTCTAACTTGCCCGCTAAAGTAGTAGTTTCTTTAGTTACAACCTTAAGATCTTTTCCTAACTCAACGTGAGCAATTTTCAAATCTAATACTTTAGATTTATATTCCTCAGCTTGTTTTGAATTTTTACCATATTCTTTTTCAACTGCTTTTAAAAGAGATTCATGTTTTTTAATAGTTCCTTCTAATAGATTCAATTCTTCTTTGAGTGCATCTACCTTCTTAGAATTATCAAAAATACCTTTACCCGTTTTGTCTTGAGTTAAATTAAATAATTTATAACCCTTTTCTATATTACTCATTTGAATGCTTGTTTTTTTATAACTCTCATCAAGCCTTTCCATATTCTCCGCTACATTATACGTAGTCTTAGAGGTTTTTTCTAACTCTTTCGAGAGTTCTGAATGCTTAATTTTCAAATCCAATACATGAGATTTAAAGTTTTCATATTCTTTTGAATTTTTACCACATTGCTTTTCAATGTCAGCTAGTGTTTTTTCAGATTTATTAATTTCTACATCAAGCAATTTCATACTAGATTTATAAGCATCAATCTTCTTACTATTATTTTCTAAACTTTTACCACTCGAATTATTTGCATTTTCCCAAATCTTATAACTCTTTTCTATATTAGATACTGCAGTATAAACTGATTTATCCATTATAGAACTTGATTTTTCTGCACTGGTTTGCATTTTATAAAAACCGGCTAAAGCTTTTGTTACAGATCCTTCAAATTTATCTAATCTCAAATCTAAGCTTGAATGAATACTTCCTAAATCTACACCTATTTCACTCACCTCCCTGTTTTTAGGTATAAAAAAAGAACCGCAAATGCGATTCCTTAATATTTATTTCTTACCTACCAACATATTTAATCCCGGATTATACCCTTTAGAATTATTTTTAGTTTCTTTTCTCTTAAATCGAGGTTTCTTTCCTTTTTCAACACGAATAATAAACTCAGCAATAGCTTCATCTAAGCAATAAGCTATATAATCATCCTTTATTCTCATTATTTGGCTTGGTGTCTTTTGATACATCTTTACCATGTTCACTAGTCCCAATACTTTTGGACTTGCTACGAAAGGGTTCTATAGCGCTAACACCTTTTAACGCAAAATTATATATCACCATTTTTTGCGCATCTGTAAGCCCTATTGCTTCATTCACCTCTGCAAATGTAGGTTCTACCATAGTAACCTCTGCAAATAGTTCCGATAACTCATTTAAAGTCTTTAAACCGTCATCACTATCTGGCTGAGGACCTTTCCCTTGAAACAATTCTACGACATTACCTATAAGTGGATTAGGTATTTTTCCTTTAGCTGCCAAATCCAATAAATTAACTCTCTGTAACTTACATGTAAATACATCGTCAATATCCCATCCTGGCAAATCCACCTCTATATATTTTCTAGCTTTTAATTCCTCTATATTTGTAATTTGCATATTGTTTCCTCCTTAAAATAAATTAAGAGAGCCTTTTAAGCTCTCCTTATGCTGGCAATGTATCTACATAGTCAAAACTATATGCCGATTTCTTCAACTTAGTATTTTCAGTCGCTGTAATTTCAAATTCTGGTGCAAAGAAATCTTTCTTAAAATCTAATTTAATTGGCTTTCCTTTACACTTCCAGAAAGAAAATTTAACATAGTTAACAACTGCTTCACCTTCATAATTTTCAACATAAGCAGTAAGCCTAAATGATTTTTTATTTTTCGAACCTTCAGCCATAGTAGGTGCGTCATAACCAACTATTTTTAATTTATCTGTTGCATCAAATCTTATAGTACCACCTTGTATTATTGGTAGTGCTGCAACAGGAAATTTAACCGATGTTAATTTCAGCTTCATAGATTCTAACAAATCCTCTTCTTTTGTTTGTGCTAATATTCTTGTAGCATCCCTTAATACTTGCTTCTTACCTTCATTTATTTCAGGATCAAGACCTATCTCACTATCACAGCTCAATATAAACTTTTGGCCTGCCACCTTAATATCGCCTGTTAATATATCCAATTCCTCTATTTCAACCCTTTTTACATTATAAAGAATATCTCCATCTAATTGAGCATAACTTGTTTCCATCTACATTACCTCCTTAGGTATTTTATATTTTATTCTTCTAAAATAAGCTTTCTTTTCATCATCTATTAACTCTGGAGTAATATCACCTGTTGGTTCTAAATTCTTTCTAAGAGCCGGCTGGATAATCTTTAGCATATCATCTAACAAAGTTATATCTGATAAAGGAACATATAAAAAAACATGAACAAACTGCCAACCACATTGACTGTTATTCATGCTCTGCATTTGATTATCAAATTTTAGAACTATATAAGACTCTGTACATTCTCCTTGGTGTTCACCTATTGCATAACAAGGATATAAAGAATCTATTAAATCAAATATTTCTTTTCTTGCCATTATATCACCTTCGCTGATTCTACTATCTTTTTCCACCCTTTCATAAACTGAGGCGTAAACTCCTGTATAGCTTTTTCAAGGATTGCGTATTTACTCTCATTGCAAAGTTCTAAATACACTCCATAATCTACCTGGTGACTAAGTGCCACCATTAATGTATTTGAATTAGTCCATTTAACAGTAGATTTAAGAAATATTCTTGCATGAGCTGTCCTATCAGTCCAAACAATATTTTCTTTAGCCCACTTTTCCATTTCTGTTGCAATATTTTGAGCATCCATTGCTAATGCGGCTTTAAGTCTCGGTGTAAATTCCTTTAATCTTTTCATAGCTTCATCTAGTCCATGCATTTCCATTTTACAACCATCACTCATTTAATCACCTCTAAGTCAGCATTATAAACATCTTTTATAACCATTCCAGGATAAGTTACTCTGTATTTAGGACCATTAACTTCAAAAAAATCCCCTTCTTTTATTTCTATACCATCTACTACTGCTAGCATAGAAATTCCTCTAGTCCTTTTAAAGCTACCAGCTTCTTTTGTAGTTTCAGAAATTAAATTGTGTTTACTATCATCTAAAAATACATCTAATTCCCCAACTACCGCTGGTTTTTCTGAGCCCCCTCTCATACCATTACTTATTTTTTCATTTCTCATAAGCTTAATATGAATAGGTTTAATATTTATTGCCTTTTTTACTTGTTGTTTAATTCTTATTTCATTTATCATTGTCCATCAGCTCTTTTCATAGAGGTTTTATATCCAACTCCATTATTAATACTTGATAAACTTCTTTCATATTCTGCTTTATATTGATCAGCCATTCCTATCCAATATTCTCTATTACTTGCAGTTTTAATTGGACCCACATTAATACCGTCATCAGCAGTAGCTTTCAATGTACACCCCTTAAAGCTTGCTTTTAATACATTGTTATCATTAGTTTCTAGTAGCATTTGCAGTTCCTCTTCATTAAAATAAGGATACTGTCTTTCTTGAAGATTAAATTTTAATAACGCTATAGGTGCTGTCATAACTATTCACCTTCTCTAGGTACTTCCATCGCTTCAACATAACCTTTTTCAACCAGTTCTTTTTTATCTTCTTCTCTTACATCAAATTCCTCACCAGGCTTATGATTTTCTGTATCATATTTTAAATAAACCAAAGCCTTAACTTTTGTTAAAATTTCTTCTTCTTTTTTATCAGCTATTGCCATATAAATCAATTCCTTTCATATTTAAATTAAAAAGAGAAGGTATTAAATCCTCTCATATTATCCTACTACAGCAAAAAAACACTCATCTGCTCTTTCAAAACTTGGCATCCCTAATTGAGATACCTTTGTTTGAACTGTTACTGGATCCTCTTTCTTCATTGTCATAACAGCTATTCCAATTCTAACTACTTCACAGTTTGTTCCTGCTCCAAACATCTTATCTGCTTCTTCAGGTGTTGTTCCATAATAAGTTTTACCAAGGTTTCCATCTGGTAATAAAGTAACTTTATTATCTTGGAAATAAGGAGCTTCTGTTCCATCTTCTAGTTTGTATGATCCACTTACTATAGCTACAGATAAACCAACCTTATTCTTTAGGTAGCTCTTTATCATTTCATCAGTCATTATTACTCTTCCATCTTTATCTATATCAAGCTTAATAGCTTTATTAAGTCCAATATATCCAAATGTTTTAGAAGACAATACCATTCTAGTAGGAACTGAGTAACCTTCGTCTCTTAGTGCTCTCTTCCATCTTTCAATGTCACCTATAATATCAGCTGTTGAATCACTCCACTTAGCTGTTCCTACAAGTACTTCCTTATGGTTAGCAGGTACTCCAAAATCAAATACAACATCACCATCTTCTGAAACTATATTGATAGTACCATCAGTTACAAGTTGCATTCTCATTCTTTCCATTTGCATATCGCCGCCATCTACAAGCGCCAAGTAGTTATCGTATATTTTTGATACTATCATATCAATAATAGATTTATTTTGTGCTTGCATAGCTAATAATAGTTGTTGTCTATCTGCTTCATTGATAAGTACAGATTCTTTAAAGAATGGCATTTGTTTAGTAATCTCATCAACTTGTGCCTTTAATGCTCTAATTTTAACAGCAACATCAAAAGTACTTTGTTTAAGTACTACTGGTTTTTGTTTAGCTCCTTTAATATATTTTAACTCCATACCTAATTGCTTAGTTCTTGGGAATAAGCTTTCACCTATTAGCATTTGTGGTGGTAACTCCCTGATGTATGTTGCTATTTCCTTAACGTTTATAATATCTCTCCAATCCATAGTCCCTTTTCCTCCTCTTTATTATAGAAATTTAATCATGTTTAATGCTGCTTTAGCTTCTGCTGTTACTACCTCTGGCAATACTGAAGCTTTTATAAATCCAAATATAGTTACTGGAATATTCTCAGTTCCGTTTGATAACGTAAAGTCCACATCTCTATAGACTACACCAAATGCAGTAGCATCATTAGCTTTTCTACCATCCTTATTAACAATAGTTCCAGCTTTTAATATTCTTTTACCTTCTGCCTCTGCAACATCTGTCTTTTTAACCTTTACTAAAGTATTTTGAAATAGATCCCCTGCAAATTGCAGTATAGTTTTATTTTCACCCATGTAACTTTGTTTAGTTTCTATCATTTATTTTTCCTCCTACTTAAAAAAATTATTTTGTGAATCTGTTGCCTTTACGGCTTCTGTCTTCTCTTTAGCAAGCCTTGAACCTAACCCGCCTTCTTGTCCATCTTTTCCAAATGAACCTGCTACACCACCTCCTAAACTGCCTGTTCCTCCTGGAGTTTCCTCAGCAAATAAATAAGAATCAGATTCTTTTAATGCTTTCATCTGATCTTCTAATCCTAAGAAGTTTTCTCCATCAAGTTTTACTTTTTCCATGTCTAAAAGTGCTTTAATAGCTTTCGGATTCTTAGTTTTATAACCCCCTAAAGCCTTTTCGAACTTACTATCAAATCCAATCTGAGTTAATCTTGCTTCATAATCTTCACTTGCCTTTTGATTTGCATTTTTAAGAGTTTCTATCTCTGCACTAAGCTCTCCGTTATCCTTAACCTTGCCTTGTAAATCTAATAGATCTTTATCTCTCTTTGCTATATCCTTCTTGTATTGCTTAATTGTTTCATTAGCAGTATCTAGTCCCTTTTTTTCTACATAATTTGTACTATCTACTAAATCAATATCTTTATATTTCTTTTTTAAATCCTCTGGAACTTGATCGTATGATGCTCCTAATATTTCTTTTAAATTTGGCATAATTCTTACTCCTCCTTAATTTTAAGCAAAATAAAAAGACATATCTCTATGCCTTACCATTTATCCTATTCATTTCCTTATGAAGTTCTTTTTGAATATTATCTATTTTTTCATCTTGTAATATAGATTCAATATCATTTGTAATTGCAAACTTCTTTTTTATTTCAAATTGCATGGTTCTTTTTAAACTTCTACATTTAGTGTTCATAATACATACACTATATTTATTATTGCAATTAGGGCAATGATAATAAATTTCTGTAATCATTGCTCCTAAATATTTCTCTCGTAGCTTATCCTGTGTCATTTCGAATTCTTTTGTACAATCATTACATATTGTCTTCATATTTCCCTCCAAAATAAAAACACCTACTATTTTTACTTAGTAAGTGTTTGTTATATTTCTTCAATTATCACATTTTGATTTTCATATATGGCATATAATATTTTCCCATCTATATATGGTTGCAAATTATATTTAGGAACTTTTCCATTAATTATTACCTTGGTTATTTCTAATGATAAACTATTATATTCTTCTTCAAAATCGTCCCCTATCATATAGTCAGTTCCTAAAGCTTCAAACTCTCTACCATCAGTCAACTTAACCCTTATTTTTTTATCTTGATATTTACTTAAATTCATAATCCACACCCCTTTATGGCTTACTTGGTACTATATGTGTACCTTGCTTCTGCTTTTTATTAGAATAATTATAATGAATCATAAAATTAGAAGTATCGGAAGATTCGCCCTCACTATCTTTACATACACCTATTATCTTATCATTCTCTATAATTCTTTCTTTATTCTTCCATTCTCCATCAATGATAATCGGAATTCCTATTCCAGAGTATTCATTAATTAATTCTTGCGCTTCATCAATAGATATAGTTAAAAGGCTTCTGCCTTCAATATATTGATTAGTCCCTCTAATATGTTTATTTTGTGCCTGGACATTTATATCTAGTGGATATTTGCCCTTTTTAATATTTTCTTTAATAGATTCTTCTGTATCTATTATACCACTATTTTCCTCTTTTGATTCAAATAATTTATTACTAATTTTCGACTCATTTTTATCTATTCCAAATTCTTCACCATAATCATTTAACCATTTATCTAGTTTAGGATTATCTTCACCATTTACCCAATCTATAAGTTCATCTCTAGCTTTATCTGTATCCATAACCTCTTGAGTTAAATAGCATAAGCAGTTTGGATGTTGAATTGGTGTTTCCTTTACTTTAAATACTCTACCTGCATATTCATCACATATATCTATTTTTCCATGCATTCTTGTACTATGACTAGGACTTAAATTCCACTTAAGGCCTTCACAGAATGGATTCATTTTTGAACCTTGGATATATGTCTCAGTATTAGCATGAGTTAATGAGGTTCTAGCAAGCCGTTGTGCCTGGTATGCTATATTCTTACTCATTCCACTTTCAAGTGTCTTAGGAATCACTCTGCTCTTTGGGTTAATATAACTATCTAATTCATTAGCAAGATCCTTAGCATTTGTTCCTTTAGCTATATTAATTTTTATTAGTCTATCTATATCCTTAGAATTTTTAGATGTTATATCCCATAATCTTTTATCTAATGTTTTACCATCACTATAATAATTAGTTCCTATCAATTGTTTGGTTATTCTATCCGGTAATAAAGCAAACATTTTATTGAATTTACTATTTATATCTTGAGTTGGAGCTATTATATTAAAATACTCAGCTTGAGTTGTACTTACTATTTGTGAACTCGCTAGCATGCCATCTGTAATAGACTTACTTAAATTAGTTCTAAGCTCTAATGTATATCTATAAATAGATATATTTAGTTCACTTAGATACCGCTGTGTAAGTCCACCTGATTTAGCTTTAGATAACTTCCTAGATATTTGTTTACTAGCCTCTTCATAAATATTTAGAAGTTCTTCCTCTTGTTGCTGCATAAGCTTTGAAAAATCTTTTCTACCTTTTAAAATTCTCTTTTGGTATTCATTCACTATGAATCACCACCGGTATCTTTACCTTTATTTAGTTCACTATCTATACCTTTTTGGAACTGATCCTGTTCTGCTGAATTAATAGTTGTTATATCTTCTATAACCTCATTAAATTGTTCTTCATAATTTTCATCGTCAGTAAAGTCCTTAATATAGCTTCTATGGCTTCTGACATTATTCTGAACTTCCTCTATGGCTGATTTCTTTTTACTATCTATATCTTCTGGAATAGGATAATTCTTATTTATAACAATTGAATGATTTAAATTACTCCACTCTTTTTTCCAATCTGAGTAACATTTGAACTTTCCACATGCTTCAACTATTAATCTAAGCATAGATCTTATAGGTGGTTCCCAATCATTCCACTTTTCATCACTCCGACCTACTAATTCTATATATAAATATCCTAACGCCTTTCCACTTGGAACATTTGCTATTTGTTCTGGTCTAGGTATGCTTAATTTTTCATACATAGAATTTTCTAATCTAGTTAAATACTTGTCTACAGGCTCAGAATTTGAGAAAGAACTCTCTAATCTGATTGCTTGTGCCTTTTTCCCCTCATCATCTATACTAACTAATGCTATAACACTATTCGGGGCTATCTTAGCACTATTAACTCCCTCTTTTTCCGCATCTATAAATACAGTTTGACCAAACATTAAGAATCTTAAAGAATCATTAAAATCACTTAATCTCCTATTGTAACTATCTTGGAGTGGCTTCATATCTTTTATATCTGTTACTCCAAAAGGATTAGTTATACTCTGTTCATTAGTAATAATCCAACATGGTATTTTGCTAAGTCCAGTATCCTTATCCTCTATATCTATAGGAATATCAAGCTCATTTGCTTTGAATGTTTCTTTCTTTAAATAGCAGCTTAATTCCTCGCTACCCTCTTCATTACCCATATAATAAGTGTACCTATACCATAATTGTTCTGTCTCTTCTTTATTAGCTGTAGCAGCATCTTGTCTTATTAAAGTCACAGATTTAAGTTTGGTTATATCATTTATATCCATCACATAGTTAAAGTCATTTATGTCATGGTAATAAATCCTTATAGGCTGTCCTGGATTAGCTTCTATTCTTAACATAACTCTCTTAGTTACCGTAGCTAGTCTAAATGCCTTAAGTGTATTACTCCAGAACTTACTGGCATTAAGTATAGCATCTACATATTGTCTTAATTCTTCACACGTTTCTTTATCATTATTATCAAAAGGTTTGAATAGAATATCAGGCTCTTTACCAAACATAAACCTTGCTTGTTTATTAATAAGTGGCTTGATTTTGTTATCTATTATTTGGCTTGGCATATAATCTAAATCATCTAATGTTATCCAACTCTGGCCAAGTAGTGCATTATCTGAAATAGAGGCTTCTTTATTTTCTGTTTCTCCTAGATAGAAGAAATAATCTTTTCTAGCTTTTTCTCTTTCCTTCTTTTCTTTATCACTTAGTTTAAGCAATGTTTCTTTTATAGTCATTAGAACACTGAACCTCCTTTCTTATAAGATACCGGTTGTTTACCACTAAGTCCCATACCTTTCTTGTAAATCTCCTCGTCATATACAACATTGATTCCTTTGAATAATATTGTATTTACAAAATATCTTACAGCATCCATACAATGATCATTTTCCTTTATGGGTTTGTCTTCACCTCTTATAACTGCTTTTTCATCCCAAATATAAGAGAAAAACTCTCTGAAACAATTCACACAACAATCGTTAAAAATTATTAATGATTTTGTTAGAGCTGTTCCAACATTTCTTATACCATCTAACACATCATTATTAGCTTTTTTAACATTATATTTACCTTTCTTTTTAATGGTAGCAATAAATGATGCAGCTGATGGATCTATTATTATAGCCTTAGGAATTATATCTCCTAAAAACTTCTCTAAATCTTCATAATACTCCTCATCAGTCTTTTGCTTATTCTCTTCTCTTCCACTATAGCAATATTCTTTAACTGCATACCATATGCCTTTATACTTACCCCATAATATAAATACAGTAGCATTTTGAGTTCCATAATCACAGCTAACATAGTATTCAGTGTATTTTCTATCTATAGTAGGTTTCTTGTGTACATCCTCATTAAACATATCAAAAATAATACCCTCTGCCATTACCCAAAGTCCTAATATATATCTTTTAAAGAAAACTCCTGAATACATTTTTCTATATCTTTCTTTTACTCTCTCAGATAAACTTAAATTATCTTCCATCGTAAAATGTAAGTACAAAATATTTTTTTCTTTTCTTTTATCAATCCATTCAAGCTTAAACCAATGATAAGGTCCATCCGGATTACAGTTAAACCAAAACTTAGAACCATCTACAGAACATCTACCAGTGGCTTGATTTACAAATGATTGAGGCATCAATGCCACTTCATCAAAGAAACAACCAGCTAAAGTTATACCTTGTATTAAATCTTGTGACCTTTCATCTTTACCACCAAATATATAAAAGTAATTAGATACTTTTCCTCTAGTAATAATTATAAGATTATCTGACCTTAGATCTTCTACTTTATATCCTCTTGACTTAAGCATTAGCTTTAACCAAAAGAGCACATTCCGTCTAAAACTTCCTATTGTTTTCCCACACATACCAAAGTTTTGGAACTCAAATGTTTCCATTGCCCAAATAACATACGAAAGTGACATTGATAAAGTCTTACCACTTCTTATACTTCCATCTGCTATTATTCCATCTTTTTCTTTTACAGGTGACGTTGGCATCCACCAAGTTAATACTTGAAGTTGCTTATTAGAAAACTTACTGAACTTAAATACTGCTTTCTTTATCTTATTAACTATCTTCTTCATTAGCCCACACCTCAGTTACTTTGTTTCCTAGTGCTGCTATAAATCCATCATCTTCAACTTCTTCTTCATCATCACTATTAATAATTTGTTTTAACTTAGCAATCTCCATCTCAGTTTTTTCATTTTGAAGTTTCTTGTATTCTAAATCTAGCTTAGTCTTTTCTTCATCGTTTAATAAATTAACATGTTTAGTTAAGAAATCCATAGCTTTCATTTTATCTAGTAATTTAAATTTAACTCCATCTTTTCCTTCAGATACTTCACTTATTAAAGTAGTATCTATCATAGAGCTTTCTTTTAAGTCAATATAATTAAATTCAACTTCTTTTTGTTCTAATGTTTCTGGGTCAATTACTGGTATGTTGTTACCTTTATCATCCCTGGCCCATACTCTCTTAGTTTTCTTCCCAAAAGTAATATACTCACCTATATCTGAAAATGCTATATCTATATATTTCTGCAATAAACTTCTTTTAATAAATTCCTTATTAAATTCTTTTGATATCAATAAATCAATTTGTTCTTTTATCTTAGTATTTCTAAGTGCTTTATTTCCATTTACCATAGCAGTCTCATAAGTACAAGTATATGCTTTCAGATAAGCCTTAGTTGCATTTAAACACTTAGCATATATAACGCAAAAAAGCTTTTGCTTATCATTAAGCTCTGTATTATCTAACACCTCTTTAACTTCATCTGAAATAGTAACTTTTTTCTTTTTAGTAACGTTCCCTTTCTTCTTATTCTCTTTTTCAATTGGTAACGTACCTTTTAGTTCCTGTTCCCATTTATCCTGTGACTTCCACTTTCTTATTTGAGTATCTAATACCCCTAACTCTTTAGCTATATCTAATAACTTAATATTACCTTTAGCTTTTAAGTATATTTCTCTAGCTTTCTCCCTTGCGGGACTTCTTGCTCTTGCCATCACCTCACCTCTTACTTTCTTTGTATTATCTTTAGTATCCTATAGTGTAATATCCATTCTTTGTAGACTTTATTTTTTCACCTTTAGATCTTAGTAACTTTGCTTCTAACTTACTTATCTTTCTCATATTTTTTACCTCACTTATATTATTTCAATTAATTTCTTTATTTCTTTGTACGCTTCTTTATAATTTGTTTCTTTATCTATAAGTTTAGGCAACTTCATAGCCATTACTCTTTCAAGTGCCATTATATCCATTAATGTTTTTTGATCTAAATCTTCTCTATTAGTTCCTTTAGGTATTCCTAATTTATCATTTACCAATTTAGTAAAATGCATATAATACATATTCGGTTTATTACTACCTTGATTTATAGCATAATGAACAAATTCTTGAACCTCATCTGTAAACTCTTTTCTTGTAGTTTTACTATCTTTTCTTGCTCCAAACCATTGCTCATATTTTTCTGTAGCTATATAGTATCCATGTATTCTTATTTGTTTCAATACTTTAGATACCCATTTAGTAAATAATTTAGCCTCTGGCTTATTGCTTCTAAATGAAATTTGATATACAGCCTCCTCAGTTAAAAACATTTCTCCAAAATTGTTTAACAGTTCTTTAAAATTTCGGCTGTATGTTTTATGGACACCTGAAATATCTTGTTCTTTGAATTTCATTTTAAATTCACTATCGATATTTGGTAAAACATTTCTTATATTTATTACTCCAAGTTCCTCTCCAATATCATTAGCACTAAACCAAATTTCATTGCCATCATTGCTCCATATCATCCTGATGTTCTTTTCTTGTAATAACTTAATCATACTACTACCACCTTTTATATATAAAAAAGACACCTAACATAAATTAGATGCCTTAATATTTCTTATTCTATTTTTGTTGGATTGCTCCATTTTTTCTCTTATAACTTCTAGCCTTCATTATTTCTTTTAGGCTATCACTTCTCTTTTCTTTATTTAATTCTTTATTACAGCAATAAGGACACACTACATACTTTCCTATATGTTTATGGTCTTCTAAATCCTCTGTTACTAATACAAATTCTTTTTTACACCTTTTACATTGATAGCTTGTATATATTTCTTGCATGCCCTCACCTCACTTAATAAAAAAGACACCTATTTACCCCAAACTTATCTTGGTGTAATAGATGTCTTTTCTTTATATTCTTTTAACAATATTATTATCTCATACTTTTTCGCTTATTTTGTCCGATATTTGTCCGATATTTGTCCAGTTTTTTTCTTTATTCACTACATTTTCACAAACATAAAAATATGTCATTATTCAGAGGTAATAATGAGATATTTTATCTGCTATTTATTTTTATTCAGTAATAATATCCTAAGATTATAAACATTTACTATTCTATTATCTCTCATATAAAATGTTCACTATTTATAATCTCTTATTATTTCTACTCTTTTTCCCTCATTAATGTATTTTTTTTCCATTAATATATCAAGTGTAAAATCCTGTATTGCCATTGTTTCAAGGTCTGTAAAAATTCTTGCTATTTTTATAGTTTCAACGTGAATTTCATTTTTCATTTTTTTTGATATACTTATATTATCACGAAATTCTAGAAAAGAAATTGCAATTGTCAACATGCATACATTTGTACCTACTCTGTCAACACTTGGTTCAATCATAAATAGAATTAATTGCCCCAAACAAGCAATACCCACCAGCGAATACATTAGGGCTTTCCATAAACAATTATAACATTCTGTCCATCTATCTTTCAATTTACGCTCTTCAATTAAATCATCCATTAATTCGTTTACTGTTTCATATCTTGATCTCATAATTTTTTTTATTCCATTTTCACAAAACCAACTTATTATTTGCCCCTGAAATAGGCTAAATCCAAATATAAACACATATACTAATATAAAATAGTTTGCTAAAACCATTTCTTTAATCTTATCTAAAAAATTATTCATACGTCCCTCCAACATTTTTAGTAATTTATGAATATTTTTACTTCTCATTATCTAACCATTATAAATTAATTATAACATATTTTTTAAATATCACATTATTCAATTTTCAAAGAAGATAATTTATTATCTATTTCATATTTTCTCCAAACTATCTCTAAAAAGGCATATCTCCATCATCTACAGGAGTCATATCCTCTTCAAAGTTAGTTCCACCAAAGTCATTTTGGTTACTGTTAGGTTTATCTGATTGGTTTTCCTTATTGCCCCCAATAAAATCAAATGATTCTATAACTACATCTGTTGTATATCTCTTTGTTCCGTCTTTAGCATCATAGCTCCCGGTTCTTATATTGCCTACAATTGCTATTGGTTTGCCCTTAATAAAATATTGTCCTACTATTTCTCCAGTCTTCCCAAATGCTATGCAATTAATAAAATCTGTTTCCTCTTTTTTATATTGTCTATTTACAGCTATACTGAATTTACATACTGCTGTTCCACTGTTAGCTGCAAAGTTTAACTCTGGATCTCTTGTTAGCCTTCCAATAAGCATTACTTTGTTCATAATCTATCAGTCCTTTCTTTTACTATTTTCAACTATAGTTGTTAGATCTTTGCCTTTCTTATTCAAGAACAATACATATGCTTCTAATATTTTAATAGGTATTCCAGGCATGAACACAACTTCATCAACTCCTATTTCGGTATAAAGTTCAATTAATTCTATAAGGTTTTCATACGCTTTTTCGAAAGTAGAATATCTTTCATAAACATGATAAGCTATCGTACTATTAAAGTTTTTATCCTCATTTTTGTAATAAAATCTTATTTCATACATCAAAATTCCTCTCTCTACTTTTCCATATAATTATTAATGTGTTTAATTACCATGTTGATACTACCATCACCATTCTTTTGTATTTCGAATCTTGTATTATCTTTGTATGCCTCTGAATTTATATAAAGATCTATATCCTTATCTATCTTTAATCTAACTCTTTTAAGTTTCTTTTCTACATAAGCCTTATCTATCTTTATTTCTTCCTCTAATCCATGACTTTTTATATAATTTGAGAAATCTTCTTTTACTTCTGGTTCAGACTTAAATAATTCATGTGCCAGTTCTTCTATATTTATATCATCTTTAGTCTCTAATTTTCCCTTTATTCTTGTCCTTATATTTTCTGCCTTAGCTGCATCTTCAACTATATTATTTCTTGTCCAATTCTCTGTAGCTGTCATAAATATTTTAGTTGCATCCCTAGGACTAGTTAATATAGAACATCCTAAAAAGTTGTTGTTAAAGTAATTAGCTCCATACTCTTCTTCTTTAGCCTTTATCTTATCTAATACCATTAAATCATACGCTTGTCCCTCTCTAATAGGTTTAATAAAGACTGCTTTCTGTATCTTTTGACCGTTACCAGGAAGACCTGCAGCTTGAGGTATTATTCCAATACCAATTTTATTATCAACAAAATCTACTTGGTGAGTAAAGTTTTTAACATAATCCATTTTTAATAAACCAACCATAGGGCCTTGATCCGTAACAATTGAAGCAACTATTAAATCACAAGATGGGATGCTAATGTTATTTTTCATTATTGCAAATAGTTGTCTTGATAGTTCCTTAGATATTCCTATAAAATCACTACTAGTCCCATTTAAATACTCTTGAACAACCTCTTTTACTATATTTCTTTCAGGATTAAATATTGCAAACCTTAACTCTTCATCTTTTAAACATTTTTCTATATGTCTATATAAGAAATTATACGTATCATCACTTAAATCAAGAGCATATTCATTTAGTATTGGTCCATCTCCATTTTGGTCCAACACATGAATTACCGCTTCTTGTATATTTATATCCGTTACATAATCTCCTGTATCTATAGCCATCTTTTGCTCTTTATATTTTACACCTCTGCAACTCTTAACCTTTGATTCTACTAACACATCTGTCACTCCTTCTCGATTCATTATATGACTTGCACTCATGATGATGAGTGCTCCTCCATTTCCTGTCTGCTTCCAACTTGCACCTCTTACAATAAGAGTGAAGCCTCTTCCCTTGTATCTTATAAAACTCTGTATCTTCTTTAGTAACATTACACATTAGACAAGTTTTCATTACTAACCCTCTATCCTTGAATTGTGAACTATAATTCAATTTGTTCTATATTTTTAATTGCATAGAAAGTAGGTTCATATTCATACTTTTTCATCCATTCAAACAACACTTCATTAAGCTTTTCTTCTAACTCTTGACTATGATTTTCAGTAACATCATATAAATAATCGTCTCCAACTTCGCAAATATCAGCTCTTGTATTTTCAGCTACATTTTCTAATATATTCTCAACATCTACGCCACTTGGGAAAACTTTTTCAATTTGACCTACTGAAAAATAGTCATTACGAAACTCTTCCTCTTGTCCTCTAATAGCTTCTTTTCGTCCCTCTGTTATAGCTTCCTCTTTTGTATTAAATTCCTCACCTTGCCACACTTCACTATCTGTAAGTGAATACATCCATTTATCCATAATAACGCCTCCTTAAATTTTACTGGTTCACACTCTATCTACATATGGCACCTTTCTTTATTCCTATCTATTTCTACTGTAATAGCTTTTAAAGCTCTTTGTTCTTCTTCTAATTCTTTTACTTCTGAATCTAAAGTATTGAAAACACCATCCCTATTAGCATTTATCCATTCTTCTTTTTCAACTACATTATCTCTTAATGCATGTTTTAAAATACATGCATTTTTGTAACTTATTCGAATTAAAATTTTACTCATTTTATTCACTCCTTATCAACCTTTTTAAACTCTATCACCCATACCCAAGGATTAGCCTCGAACCCATATTCTTTATATGCATCCTTTTTAACGGTAGTATTCCATAATATTTTGAAGGCTTCTAGCGGATTCCTAGGCATATCAAACCAATGAAACTGCTCTTCATTTACTGCGTATTTTATTACATTACCAGCTTTAGAATATTCTCTTATACCTTCTTTTAAACAATCGCTATCTTGTATTTCTTGTAACCTTTCTGCTCTTATACTTATTACTCTTAAAAATACCCTTGCGGCTTCTTTTGGCATATGAATACTTGGTCTCCATCTTTTTATATCAATGTCTACTATTGGATGTTTTTCTCCTAAATCATCAACTTTAAATATATATTTGCAATCTCCAATTTCAAGTTCTGAATCTTCTTTCAAGTCTTTTGAAGTATCACACCAAGTTTCTCTTACATAAAGAATATCCCCTACCTGGTAAGGTTTATTTATTTCTTCCATTGCAATTAAACTATGCCTAGTCCAGCCATTTTCTAATTTAACTGGTTCCGGAGCATCATTTTGCATATGAACTAATCTCTTTCCATACTTATTTTCAAAAAATCTAATATCTGCATTTGGGTATTTATTTTTTATTAATCTCCTTGTAACAATCTTTTTACCTTCTATAATTGCTTGTACCATTGCTGTATTAAATAATATTGGCTTTTCCAAACTAATCACTCCTTTCCTTGAATTGTGAACTATATCTCGTTGAACATATTTATTTGATTCATAACATCGCTTAATCTTTTACTGGCCAGATTATACATATCCTTATCTAATTCAAATCCTAAGAAGTCAAATCCTAACTCATAGCAAGCAATTAAACTTGATGCACTTCCTACATGAGTATCTAAAATCTTATTTCCTTGCTTTGCATAATTCATTAATATCCATTTGTAAAGGTTGACTGGCTTCTGTGTTGGATGTATTCTAACCTCATTTTTACTTTTATCACCTTGTTGTGTGTGTCCCTCACTTATAGACTTCCCTTGCATCATTCCATTCCACATATATCTAAACATCTTTGTTTTGTTATGCATACTGCAGTAAGCTACCTCGCAATCACTAAAGGAGCTTTCCCCATTAACCTTATCCCATATAATTAATCCAGGCCCAAGGTAATAGTCATAATAATTGCATCCCCATACAATTTGATTCTTTGATACTCTTAGCAACTCTTTAAAATAATCTTCTTCTGGTACATTCCAATTTTCTATTACTTCATAGTTACGTCTTTTTATATTTAACTTATTTACCGTTCTTCCATAATATTTTCTTTTATTTGGACCTTTGAAATAGGGTGGATCTACTATAGCTAAATCAAAGTACTTATCTGGTATTAACTTCATTCCTTCCATACAATCCATATTGTATATTTTATTTAATTCAATCATCCTTACCCTCCTTTGTTCTCACTTTATACAAAACCTTAACTAAATTAATTTTTTAAATAACTTTACTAAGATTTCTAACTACTTCTCTAAGTGCTTTATTTTCTTCTATATACCTGTCTTTTTGAAGTTCAATTTTATCTATATACTCTTTTAATTCACTCATCTGAGCTTGTAATTTTTCTTCTAAATCTATTGGTACCACAATTCCGCACATTCCACATTTATTATCAACTACCGCTGATTCTCCATCTGCACCTTCATGATTGCATTTCATGGTAATTTACCTCCATAATCATATATTCCCATCTTGCAATTTCTTCTATTATCTTTCCTCTTAACTCAAATGTAAGAGATCTGCTCTTATTAATTTGGGGATATATCTGTTCTATAGCTTTCTTTTCAGCATACTTTAATTTAATAAATGTTTTATACTCTTCTGAAAGCATTTCTATATTAGCTTTCATGCCCTCAGATGATCTTCTTATAGCTCTTAATTTCCCTTCTCTTTCTACTTCTTTATCTAGTATTAACTGCTGTTCTCTTTGAAGTATTTCTACTCTTTTAATCATTTGTTTTTCTACATAGCTTGTACTATCGCTACTACTCTGAACTTTTTCACTAAAGTCTGGTGACGATGATTGTTCCTCGATATTGAACCTGCTACTTCTTAAGGTTTCTTCAATTTCATCATATTGATTGTTCAAAATATTAATTTCTCTCTCGATAGTTTTAATGCTCTTCTGGTCTTCATAAAACTTATAAAGGTTTTTCTCTATTAATTTGAATTTTTCATCTTTCACTATAACTTCTCCTTTCAAAAGTGCCCTGTCTTATACCATTTATACTTTACTTTTATAATATTATGTAAAGTTTATCTTTTGTTCCTTAATATTATTCTCTTCGCTTAATTCAAGTATTGTGAACTATTCAAAATTATTTGCTATTACTTCTAAAGGAACTCCCATAAAAGTTCTTTCCGTTGGTATTTTTCCAGTAAATTTTATGAAATCTTCTTTTAATGCTTCAAACTCCTCACTTGTTATCTTCAATACACTTGGCTTTTCTCCAGTTACTCTCCCTATGGTTTTTACTGTATTGGATAATCTCGTATATAACTTATCAACATCAACCACTTAAAGTCCCTCCTATCTAATGAATAATAGCTACACTTTATTCATTATCTATTTACCAGATATTTTCTAGCTTCTTGAAGCTCATCTATAACAATATCTATACTTTCTACTGTGCCAAACCTTAAATTTATAGTAATATCATTTACTTTATTTTCAAGAATTACTTCTGCTTTATTATCACTTCGACTTACTGTTCCTATTTCAATATCATTCTTTCCAAGTTCTACATTAATTTGATTTATATCTATTTTTATCACTATCAATCACATCCCTTTATGAATTTAAATAGGTAGCTCTATCATATGCAATCAAGCTTCTTAAAGCCTCTATCTGACTTCTTTCATTTCTCAGCTTGTCCTTACATACTTCATATTCTATTATTGATATATCTCTGATATATCTTAGTTCTGATACCTCATCGTCACCTCTAGCCATATCCGATACCATACCTGCTGGGAAGTTATTTCCCCTGGTTTTTAAAGTTAATTCTTTCTTTGCTAGAGATCTTCTATAATCTCTTTCGCTTTGAGCCTTCTTGTAACCTCTTTTTCTTAATTCTTCAGTTAATGCTTCCAATATTAACTTACTTTTCTCTAACTGCTGCAACTTTCTAATTGTCACTTTCAACTACCTCCCGGAACAATAATTCTAAGTCGTATTTATATCTAACTCTCTTCTTAATCATTGGTATTTCTATACCGTTAGATTTAAACCATGCTTGAGGTATTGATCTACTGGTTGCTTTATCTATAAAGTATTTAACCAGCTTGGCTTCTACTGCATAACATTTTTCCTTATCTCTAAAACACACAATGAAATATGCTTTAATTTTATTGTGATTAATATTGCTTAATCCCTCTACTTGATTAGCTTTTATATTAGTAAATGGTAAGCTTGCACCTTTAGTATTCTTAAGCTCTAATAGAAACAGTTTGTCCCTAGCCATTACTTGGCAATCACAAATGTTCTTTGCTTGGAATCTAATGTTTTTATTTTCTATATCTTTGTTATAAGCAGCTGTCCCATCTTTAAATCTATAGTAAAAATGCTCCTTATTTACAGAACCTTTAAACTCTTCTTCAAAAACTTTTCCTATGTTTTTACTCATATATACAATCTACCTCCCATGCACTGCCTTATAATATCTTCAACTTTATAACCAACATCATCATCAATTATTATAGTTATCAATGATTTAACCAGCTTTCTAGCATCACTATTTGTTATCATAAGTATTTCTTTTATTTCCTCTTCTGAATAGCATTCCTTAAGGCTAAATAAATATCCTAATCTCTGTTGGAGATTCTTTTTATACTCAACATCTATTTCCCTAACCATATGAGGACTACTGTCGCCTCTATGATGCTTATAACATAATGTTATCTTATTATGAGGACAATTTATCATGGCTTTTTGTTGGCTCCTAAAAACAATATGATGCTCTTCCGGATGATGATGTCCACACTCTATGCACTGTTTGTCCATTCTTAATCTCCTTTAATTGTTAAATTGAATTTGACTATTCGCTCCAGTTATCATGTATCCCATTTCTTTAGATGGTTCCCATACATTTATATAATCTATTGCTTGTACAAAATCTTTTTTCGCAGTATTTTTATAGCTACTTACTTTAAATATTTGCTTATACCTATTCCACAAGTTAGAGAATACTTTTTTACTTAACTCTTTATAAGCCGGGCTTTCTTTACCACCTAAGACTTTTACTAGCCTTGCTCTTGCATATCTGTGTAGTTGCTCTTGTTGTGCATAATCAATAGTCATAGTATTCTCTAACTTTTCAACTCTGATATCAATTCCTTCTAATGCTTCGAATTGTAGCTTCATAATTTCCATTGGGGATAGTTGTTTAACTTCCTTAAGTTTATTTTCCATTTCCTCAAATTGAGTTACATATTCAGCGGTGAATAAAACTCCTTTTTCTCCAGTCATTTTATTTGCCACCATGTCGCACCCTTTTCTTGTTAATAAATAACAAGGCAATTCTTTATTTTGAGAAGTTATATAAGTGCTTTCTATAAAGAAATTGGTAAGCCCAAAATTGGACTGTCCTAAAATTTCTTGATACCCCTTTATATCTCTCATTAAATGCTTGTGTTCTTTTTCTACCATTGTTGCTACTTCTCTACTATCCACCATTAAGTGTCCCTCTTTATTGACAATTGTTAAGTTATTCATTTTTACCACTCCTATCATTTGATTTTCATATGATAATAGCACTTTATAACAATAGCCATTTCAATCACTATTCTCATATTATTCAGTTACTTTAAATCACTTTTGCACTTCTTACAGATTCTCTTTCCTTTAAATTCTGTTATGTCATTTGATTCACCGCAAAATATACATGCTGGCTCATATTTCTTTAAAACAATCATTTCACCATCCATATAAATTTCTAAAGGATCTTGTATATCTATACTCAAAACCTTTCTAAGTTCCTTTGGTATGCATAATCTTCCTAAATCATCAATTTTTCTTACTATTCCTGTATTTCTCATTTTTGCTTCCCTCCATCATTTTTTTAAACCAGCTTTTATCACCAGTTATTTTTGTTACTGTTGCCATTAATATAGTTTGTAATACTATTGCTCCTACTAAAGCTAGTCCATTTACATCTATCATTTTTTTTATGAACTTTATAGTTAACTCTATATACTCCATCTTCTCTCCCTATTTATACCTTTGAATTTAATCTACTTATTTTCCAATAAATAATCACACCATTTATTAAAGCCTTTTAATATAGGTTTAACATTAGAACCATCTGCCCATCCAGCAAATCCTATAAAACAATTTTTATTAAAACTTATGCACTCTCTTTTTTTAAAATAA
Source organism: Clostridium gasigenes (assembly GCF_900104115.1). Classification (GTDB taxonomy): domain Bacteria; phylum Bacillota; class Clostridia; order Clostridiales; family Clostridiaceae; genus Clostridium; species Clostridium gasigenes. The sequence continues at coordinate 676,365 of NZ_FNJM01000001.1, read as the reverse complement.
TGTGAATCAACATATAGAAACGCATGTTGTATCTTTTTACTACTTGTACACCTAGTTCTTATCTTTGTACTAATCCTCATAGTATCCATAGACTCACCATTGTTAGCACCTTCTTCTATTTCAACTCCTACTAATTCATGTAATTTTTCAATATCTTTTCTTGTTATATCTTTATAAACAAAATTATTATCAAACTTTTTTCTAGCTGCTGTTCTACTTGTCTCATATGCTTGTTTTTTATTCTTTTGAATACGCCTATTCTTAAACGCTTCTCCACTTGCATCAAATAAACTAAAACAAGCCTCATTAGTATATTCTGTATCATTTAGTATTACCCACCACATATTATTAATATTGTGATAGACTTTTCCACGTTTTAATCTACCTCTATAATCTCTAAAATATTTAGTTTCACCATTGTATATTATCTTTTTGTCTCTATCCTTATTGTTATAATTATCTTCACAAGTGGCTCCATCAAAATCTCTTAAATTGAAATTCATATTTTCTTGAGGATGGTGCCAGCTTTTAACAAAATAATTCTTTATTTTTTCTTCTGAATTCTTATAATCAGCATCTGTACTGCAAACTACCTCTGGAACAATGCTTTTAATAAATTCACCCATTTTTTTAGTTTCATTAATCCACAGTAATCTTACTAGATATGGAGCTTTCTTAAACTTATCAAAATCATATTGACCACCATTTTTATTTTCTGTATTGATATTTTGATAAAATTTTATTGAGAAACCTCTTGGATACCTATTACATTCAAATTCTAAGTTTTCTTTTTTACCCTTCCAATAGTCTTTGCTAATACAATTATAGTTTTCTTCCATTCTTGGATCTCTTCCTACTTCAAATCCTCTTGATTTCATGAAGTTTAATGTTCTGTGTAATATTTGATAATGTGACCAGTTATCTCCGTCCTCCCACCTGTCATGTTTTTCCTCTGTATCATTTACAAAACTAAAACTAAATGAGCTCTTATTTATACTAAACAAATATCCCTTCATAATTCCCCTCCATCTAATCTATCCTTAATAACCTTAGCTGCATCTTCTTCACCGTCATATTCTAAATTTCCAGCTATCATTATTGCATACGCCTTAACTTTTCTTATGTCTCCCTCTAATGCTCCTTCAATAATCATCGCTACTGATTCAACACTAATTTCAACCATTTATATAGCCTTACTATTTCTTTCAGCTTCTTCTAATAATTTCGGTAAATTTTTAGCATAATTACTTACTTCTCTTCTTCTTCTTTCATTACCTAATCTATCTAATCCCTGTTTAACTATATTTAATGTTTCTATTTCTTCATAAATATCCTTTGATAATTTAAAGGATTCTTTCGCTTCATCTATTGACTTGTTATCTTTTCTAATCAATAAATATAATCTTTCTTCCTTACCTGCTATCATTTTCTCCAAGCTATGCTTAAATATTAAAGCCTGTCTAAAATTTATATCTAAAGTTATTTCACTCTTCATAATTAATCTCCCCTTATTTTTAATACTTGTCTCATTGTCCAAGCTATGCCTGTACTTATGGACATCCTTGCTTGTACTTGTAAACAAGCCTTACTTGTCCCAAAATATCCTTATTATTTCAGAATGTGTCCAACCTCTCTTTACTAATTTTCTGTTATGTCTCTTCCCTAATTGTTCTAAATCTAAATTTTCTTTCTCTAGCAAAGCCATAATTCTAATAATCATCTGTTGAACATCAAAAGCTTCTTCTGATATATGAGGTCTATCACCCTCTTTAATAGCTTCTTGTAATTCAAGGTATTCTTCTTTAAGTTTATTGCTTATTTTCTCCCAGGAGTCATTCTGATTGCTCTCACCTGTTATCTTGTTATTCTTTAATATCATTAATTTCAATTTCATTTAGAATCCCCTCACTAATAGCTATTACGATTACTGATCTTATTGCATTTTTAGCACTAGTTCCTTCTTCATACTTTTTAACTGCCAAATTACTTAGTTCTAGTGCTCTTACCAGCATAGTTTCATTGTCTAATGAACTGCATAACTTATTTATATCTAAACCCAATCACCGTACCTCCGACTTTTAATCTTCATCCTTATCCCAGCCTAATAATTTTTTCTCTATAGCATCATGGTCATAATCTCTGCTAGAGCAACCATCTACAAAAGTATTTCCTGTATGACCTTTAGGTTTATCCCAATCATTGCTTATAGCTGCTATTAATGCTCCAACCCTATTCCTAACAGATTTCATTTTTTTAACTATCTCCCACTTTTCAACAACAACATCAACAGGAACAACATTTTCTTTACAGTATTTAACAATCGACTTAACTTCTTCTTTGGTTAGTTCACTTAGTACATTTGTAACATTATGCTGTTGTTGTATCTCTAGCTCTGTCTCTAACTCTGTCTCTGTCTCTGTCTCTGTCTCTGGTGTACGTTTGTCGTACATTTGTACAAAGTTAGGACTAGCCTCATCTGACAAGCATTTCTTTTTATTATCTATTTTGTTTCTATATTCTCGGATTCTATCTGCTTCTGTACTTGATTGACCTATAAAGTTTTGTATATTCATCATATAAATAGAACCATCATCAAGCATTTCTATAAGTTTCATTTGTTCTAAAACTTGTATTCCGCTTCTAACAATATCTATATTCATATTTGTTATTGTAGATATCATTTCTACACTATATGGTATAAAATCATTAAATCTTAATTCACCTTCTCTTTTAAGTGATTTAAGGTAAAGTTTTAATAATAAGTTTGAATAATACATTCCATTAGGCATTGCTTCCATTATTCTTACTTCTTCACTTTCAAAAAAATTTTCGTTCAATTTTAGATAATAGTACTTCTTGTTGTCCGACATACTTATTCACCTCAGTTTATTTTGGGGGATAAATCCCCCAATTTTTTATTCAGTTGCAAATGGTGAACCTTCATATATATCTTCTTGATTCTCTGTATAATTTGTATCTATTACTACATCAGCATTTTCTATTGGTTCTGTATCTACATCTACGTAATTAAAATTGCTTATTTTCTCTTCTTTAGCTTCAGACTTATAATCTGTATCTAACGCTTTTGCCATTTCAACTGACTTAGGTGCAAACTTCAAAACATCTATTAAAACTGTTTTCTTGGCCATACTATCAAAATTCTTAAACCAAACTGAACTTTGATTAACTTTGCCTTGATATAGATACGTTTTAGAGAAATCTTTTGCATGTTGTTCTACTCTTTCACGGGACCATACAACAAAATCATATCCACCATTTTTTAATTTATATACTGCATAATAATGAGTTATTTTATCTACTGGAACATCTGCTGGCTTATGAATTAAGTTCTTATGAAGTCCATATTCATATTCAAACTTATCGCCTTCTCTAACTTCATGAGCATATATAGCTTCATAATCACCAGTGTTGAAAGCCATTTTTAATACACCTTTATACCCCACTTGAAAGTTTATTTCTACTATTCCTTTTTTCTTGTTGTTATAAGGTATTACATATGCTTCACCAAGCACGGTATTAGGTTCTAATCCACATTGAGCTGATTGCATTAATGCACTTAGAAAACTTGTTGTATCTGCTTGCCAGAATGTAGGATTACCGTTATATAAACTAAGTGCTATTCTTGAGAACCTTTCAGGTGTCATTGCCTTTCCTACCGCTTTTTTTATCTCTGGCAACATTTTTTCTAAAGCATTACTCATTTTCTTTTGAGGTGTTATTTGCACCTTAGGTTTTTCTGCTTGTTTATTGGCTACTAAGCCACCATTTACATTTGCCATTTATATCTCCTCCAATTAATGATGATATATATTACTTTCACCCATTTATAAGTGCCTCTATTTTTTCTTTAAATTCTTCAAAATAACAATAGGTACTTATACACGTTCCATCTATAAAATAATTTCTTATATTTATTACTTCTTTATCATTGATGTTTTTTTGCTTAATAATTATTGAGTTATCAAGCGATATATACTGTGTATTTTCAGAATCTAAAATGTCTTTAACTTCCTTCATTTCAGCTAATTGTTCCATAATCAGCCCTCCTATTTTGCCTTATTAACTCTGAATGTAACTATTTCTGTTTTACTTTTTAAAATAGCTGCATAAGTTTGTGGCCACTTTTCCTTTAATAACTTATTATCTACACTTTCTCTAAATGAAACGCTTCTACTTGCTTTATATAACCCATCTGTAGCTTTATTTGCATTGCCCATTTCCAAGTAAACCTCTTGTTTGATTTTTTCTTTTTCTTTTTTAAGAGCCTTTTCTTCTTCTCCAATTTCTAAATATCTAGTTAACTTATCATTATTTATGTTAACCTCATCATTAGTGATTGATTGTTTAGCTAATATCTCCTTAGTTTCACACTCTAATCCACTTGGCATTGGTGGAATTTCTTTTAAAACATTATTCTCCCAAAAGTCTTTCCCTATTTGTCTTAATGCTTTAATATCGTCTTCACATCTTGCTACCACTTTCCACTTTATTTCTTTACCTAACATATAGATCATTAAGAAGTAATTTAATCCTGTAACTCCCATATAATGTTGAACCTGTGTATAATAACTATCTGGAATTTCTTCACCGGCCCACATCTTCTTTAAAAACTCAGAACCAGTTTTAATTTCTAATCCAAAGATTTCGCTTTTAGGAATATAGTTAACCTCTCCAGTATCTCTATTTTCTTGATATATATAATCCTCTTCCATTACTCCAATTCCATCAATATTAGCTGATAAGAAGTTTAATTCTTTATCAATCATCATGTACGGATACTCATAATTGGTTAATGTTATTCCTGTTTCTTTTTTAAAATCTTCTATGGTCCATTCTCTTATTAAAGGTTCTAACCTATTACCGAATTGAGTATGAACATTACCTTTAAATTTTTCTGATAAACCTAACTTTTCATTAAATACTGTAAGAGCCGAACCATATTTACTAAACCCTGCTATGGCTCCTATTTCACTTCCACCAATTGTAGTCGACCTTTGATTATGCCATTGTTCTCTATCCTCTGTATCTTCCCTAGTATCAAATACTATTGTTGCAGTTTGTTTAAATAGTTCCTTACTTTCTATAACCTTAACTGGACCTTCTCCAGTTAATAAAGTTCCTATTCCATCTAAGTTAATAATCATTCAATCCACCTACCCTATCTTTTCTATTTCTATCTCACCACTTTCAGTCTTAGCAACTTCTGTAACAAAATATTGATATTCATCAGCTTCCATTTCTATTAAAAGTTCATCTTGTGAATCCTTATCTAGTGATTCAAAACGGTCCATACATATAACTTTTAATTCGCCGCAACTAGCTTTGGCAACCCTCATTGCAAGTTCAAGTTTTTCTCCATCAGATAAATTGTCAATTAACATTCCACCTATTCTTACATTTCCTTCTACATCTACGCTTATACCTTTAATTGGCATCTTAGCTGTTTTAAGAAGTTCTTGTGGTAATGACCTAGCTTTATCTATCTTAGTAGTTAACTCGTTAGAGTAAGCCTCTTTGCCCGCTAATATCCCATCTCTAATTTCTGCTATTCTATCCCAATCTTTTAAATATCCAACCATTTCTACTACTAATTCAGCTTCTTTCTGCAATGGTTCTATTAATACTTCTTCATTTTGTTCTAAATAATCAAAAGTTTTGCCTATTCTTATTTGCTCTTTTTCTATTTCGGCTTTCTTATTTTCTTCTGCTGCTAAAATCTCTGATTGTTTTTTACTATCTAAAGTCAACAATTCCTGTTCTTTAATCAGTATTTTATTTTCTTGTATTGCCATAAAATCTGTTTGATTTTCCTTTTCTATTAAGTTATCTTTAACAATATTTTCAAACTCATTTTTTTTACTATCCTCAGCTAGTTCTAATTGGATATTATGTTTTTCTAATAACATAGTCTTATTCTTTTCAAACTCAATTTCTAATGTTCTAAGACTATTGCTATAGTTGTTTTTTTCATTAACAATTTCTTCTCTATATTTACTATCTACAGATTGTTTTTTATTCTCTAAAATTTCATCTGACCTATTTAAAAATTCTTTTGATCTCTCTATTTTTGATTTTGAAAGTTCTATAATATCTTTAATATCTTCATTTTCTGATTTATATTTAAGAGTTATTTTAGCTTTAGTAGCATCGCAATTAGCTTTAATAGCTGATATCTTAGAGTCAAAGTTTTCTTGTATTGACTTAGCATTAACTATCCATTTGTTAATTTCTTGTGCTTCACTGACCTTTTTATAATATTCTTGGATATTCTTGCTTCTCCACTCTTCTCCATCATATTCAGCAGGTAATTCTTCATATAAGGCATCAATCCTAGCCTTTAACTCCTTAACCTCCCTATTGACTTCCTCTCTCGCTTTATAGTATTTTAGTTCTATATTCTTAAGAATGATTAGAATATGTTGTGAGTAGTCGATATCGTCCACAAGGTCTCCAAACCAGTTAATGATATCCTGCTCACTCCAACCAATTTCAAGCATACTTAAAAGTGATTTAGTTTGTTCTTTTACCGAAAGGTTTACCCAATCAATAGGTCTAAATATATCTCCATTTACTAAACTTCTTAGAAACTTTTCAGTACTCGGCACTCCTTCATCGACTTTCCTTACTTTTAAATAATCAGATCTCTCAGTTCTTATTTTTCTATCTATTTCTAATCCATCGTCAAGCTCCACATATATAGTAGCTTCATCAAATCCATGTTTAACTACTTCTGTCCTTCTGTTCTTATTAGTAAAGCCCTTTTCAATAGCTTCCAGTACACTTGATTTACCTTTCCCTTTAGGCCCTCTAAAAATATTAATCTTACTAGTTTCTAATTCCTGTTCATCAATTCCTAAGAAATTAGAAATCTTTAAAAAACTTATCTTAGACATTAAAATTCCTCCTTATTTTCATTTTCACCTTAGCCCAGCAACTGGTGTTTTATTTGGCTGGCTCAACTATTAATTACTTATGTTAAGTTTTTTATTAAGGCTTAAAGCCCCTCCATCCTAAGTTACTTTTTTTCTAAACTATCATAGTATCTAATCATTCCATCTATTTCTTTTTGAGTGCAATTCTTCAATGCAAAGTCAGTTAATTTATCAATTAATATAGCTTTAATTTCTGTCATATCTTCTGGATAATTCACCTTCATCTTTATCATTTTTAATCACCCTTTAATTTTCTCTTTGTGAATTTTATTCCAATGTATTCATTACTTGTTAAATTTGTTACAATTAATTCTGAACACCTAGGACATTTAATTTCTAATGATACATAACCTATAACCTTATACTTTATAATTAACTTGTTACAATTTGGACACCTAAAAACTTTCATATTAATTACCTCCGTTTTCATGCCCTCACTCCCCTTAAAATTACTTTTTATTTAAAATTGAATCTCTTTTCTTTCTTAATACATCTATTTCTTCTAAACACTTTTCAACTAATTTAAAATAACGTTCAGATTCTTCAGCTTCACCAGTAAATGATGCAATTCTATACTTAGTCATATACTCTGAACACTTTAGTGCTACTTTTGTGTGCTCTAAAATAATCTTATTAATATCTTCCATAAAGTTATTTCCCCCTTAAAATTTATTAACCTAGGCATAAGCCTAACTCTCTACTTAGTAAGCTTGACTGTATCTCTTTAGATGACTCCAATGATTTTTTTATCATTTCTAAATATGGTTTTCTATTCATTGATATTTCTTTAATCTTTTCATCCGTTAGAACATCTATAATTATTGATAAATATCTAAAATCACCTTTATTCATATCTTTATAAAATATTGTTCTCATTTTTTCTTCTATATTAAATTTATAAATAATATTTGAAACTTTCCTATCCGTAGATATAGCTCCAGCAGTCATTCTATTTGATATAATGTAACTTAATATCTTTTGTGACTCTTGTTGATCCTTTAATATGAATATCACACTTTCCATTTTTTCATGTTTTCCACTACTATCTACTAGATTTTCAAGTAATCCTTTTATAAACTCGTCATCTTCATTTTTTAAATGTTCTTCAACTAATCCAAAAACATATCTAATTCCTGCTTTATAGGATTCATTACTCATCTTTATCTCCTTTCATATATTTTTATTATTTGGACAAACTATAATTATGCTATCGATATAGTTTCGTTAAAAGCAACTTTCTCATTAAAAAAAATTTCATCAATTTTTTCTGGCGATAAACAAAATAGATTTTTTAATATATTGATTTCACTAGCTGTAAATTCGATTATTCCATTTTCTTTTTTTGAATAGGTTGATATATCTTTTTTTAAAATGTTTGCTACTTTTTTTTGAGTAAATCCAATTTTAACCCTCTCCGACTTTAATATATTTGTATTAATATTAATCACCTCGTTTCGTCTAAAGCAACCTTATATCTATATAATATTGCTTTTAACGAAACTTGTCAAGCTTTTTAATAAAAAAAGTTTCTCGTTGCACAACTTTTGTTTTATCTGACGCAACTTACTATATAATAATATTAGGAGGTGATACTATTGATAAGTTTTGGTGATCAACTAAAACAATTAAGAAAAACTAAAGGATTAACTCAACAGCAATTAGCTGATAAATTCTATTTAAATAAAAGTTCTGTTTCTAGATATGAAAATAATACTCAGTTACCTGAAAATGAACTACTTCAAAAAATAGCTGACTTTTTCAATGTATCTATAGATTATTTATTAGGTAGAAATGAAAATTCAACTAATTTTTTTAATGGTAGCACAGATTTAACCATCCCTATGACAGAAGTTGAATGGCAACCTGTCATAACTCATAAAGATAAATTAGATATAACAAAAGAGTCTGAACAGATGATAGTTAATATAGATAAAGCTGAGACCGTAGAATTCTGTGGAACGCCTGCCGATGATGAAGATAAAGAATTTTTAAGGATGGCATACGAAAGATTTCTTACAGATGTAAGGATTTATAACAAACAAAAATATACTCCTAAAAAATATAAAAAATAATAACTGCAATAAACAAACTCTAATTCCTAATCTATATTATGGAATTAGAGCTGTTTAATATAAATAAGGGTTAGTGGGCATTATGGGGAGATACGTATGAGTGAAATAAAAAATACAGTCAATAAACTAATCAATAAATATAAAACTAGAGATCCATTTGAAATGGCCGAAGAGCTAGGTATTTGGATCTATGAAACAGATTTGGGGAATATCGAAGGTCACTACATGTATGCTAAACGAAAGAAAGTTTTCTTTATAAACAGTAACTTATCTGAACAGGATAGATTGCTATGTTGTGCTCACGAATTAGGACATGCCCTTTTGCATACTAAGAGTAATGTCTATTTTAATAATTCTCGCACATTTTTCAATCAATTTAGACATGAGAATGAAGCAGATGAATTTGCAGCTGAATTAATATTAAATGATAACTTGCTATCTAATTATGAAGGTTTTCCATTAGAAGTAATATCTAATTGTGAACAAATACCATTAAAATATTTAAACTTTAAATTTAATAAATAAAAATAAAATTGCCCATATTTGAGAGCCATCGAGCACCAATCCTCAATAATAAGTAATGAGTTTTTTAACTCCCCCAATAAGTAAAATAAGATATAAGCAATAAAAAGCCTAGACATACTGTTGTTTAGGCTTTAATACTATAAATTAACAGTATATTTTTTATAAATACATATATAGAATAACTATGAGGTGAAATAAATGATAAAGATAGCTATATATTCAAGAAAATCAAAATTCACTGGCAAAGGTGATTCAATAGAAAACCAGGTCCAAATGTGTAAGGATTATGCTAACACACACTTTAATGATAAAAATTTAGAATTTGATATATATGAAGATGAAGGATTCACAGGGGAAAATCTTAATAGACCTAAATTTAAAATGCTAATGTCTAAGCTTAAAGAATATGATGTATTAATATGCTATAGATTAGATAGAATATCTCGTACAGTAAGTGACTTCTCCTCTACTCTTGAAATTTTAGATTCACATAATTGTGATTTTGTAAGTATAAAAGAACAATTCGACACATCTACTCCTATGGGTAGAGCCATGATATACATAGCCTCTGTATTTGCTCAATTGGAGCGTGAGACTATTGCAGAACGTGTTAAGGATAACATGCTTGAACTTGCTAAAAATGGTCGTTGGAGTGGTGGTAGAATGCCTTTAGGATATAAGAGTGAATATGAATCTTATATTGATGCTGAAGGCAATGAAAGAAAAGTTGTTAAACTGATAAAAAGTGATAAAGAATTAGAATTAGTTAATTTAATATATAAAACTTATTTAGAACAGGGCAGCTTACATAAGACCGAGGTATGGTTTACTCAAAAAGGTATAAAATCAAACGCAGATATTTTATTAGAAAAAACTTCACTTAAGGTTATACTACAAAACCCTGTTTATGTAAAAGCTAATAAAGAAGTTGTAGATTTTATGAAGAAAGAACAATGGAATGTATACGGTGAACCGGATGGAGTTCATAGCCTTCTAAGTTACAATAAAACAGAAGCTGTTAGAGTTAATGGTAAAAAAACTAAAAGAGCAAAAGAAAAATCTCTATGGATTGCAGCCATAAGTTCTTGTGAAGGTGTAATTGATCCTGAAATGTGGTTAGCAGTTCAAAAGCAATTTAGTAAAAATAAAGATACCTTCCCTCATCTTGGGAAAACTCATAATGGAATACTAACTGGCAGATTAAAATGTAAAAACTGTGGAAGCAATATGATAATTCAACATGGAACAGTTTCAGTAAAAACAGGCCAAAAACTATTCTACTATATATGCTCAATGAAAAAGAGATCTAAAGGCGAAGTATGTAACACTAAAAACTTAAGAGCATTTGATATAGAAGAATCTACTATAAACGAATTAGAAAGTTTAGCTGAAAGAAAATTAAATTTCTTAAGCACTCTTAAAAAGAAAAATAACTATACCCTTTCCACTAAAAACATTAAATCTAAAAAGCTATTACTTGAAAAACAATTATTAGAAAAACAAAAACAAATTGATAATTTAGTTAATAAGCTTTCTTTAGATGATGATATAGCAGATATATTAATAGTTAAAATAAAATCTTTAAAGAAAGAAACTGCATCTATCAGTGAAGATTTAGAAAAATTGAATAATGATATAAAAATTTCTGATACTGAAGAATTTAACATTAGTTTTATAGAAAGTGTACTTAATAGATGTGTAAACATTAGAGATCTATCCAAAGAAGAACAAAAACAGATAATTGATGTCCTTATAATTGATATTCTATATGATGGAAGTATCGGTGAGGCTGAAATGAATTTGATAGGATCTGATACTGGTAAAAAAAAATAAATATTGATATGGTGGACTTTGGTAAAATGTTGCACTCTTGTCCACCTAGCACATGCTAAGCTTATGACAACATATTATCCCCTTCATAAGCTAAGAAAAATTAAAGGATTAGAAAAAGCAAAATATGTAGATCCCTATGCTGGAAGTAAAGGCAATTCAATTAGATATTTATCAGTAGCTCCAAGAACTAATGACTTAAAAGTAAATGGAGTAGATAACTTATTCTGTGCTGGTGAAAAGTCAGGACTATTTGTTGGCCATACGGAAGCCATTGTTACTGGTAGCTTAGCTGGTCACAATGCTGTAAGACTTTCAATGGGAATGCATCTTCTAATTCTTCCATCTTCACTTGCGATAGGCGATATAATTTCTTATGCAAACGAAAAATCAACTACACGTGAAGGTAGAAAGCAAAGATTTACCTTTGCTGGTTCAGATTATTTTAAAAGAATGAAAGAATTAGGTCTTTATACTACAGATAAATCCGAAATTCTAAATAGAATTAAAAAATTAAACCTTAATGATATTTTCGCGCAAAAATTATTATAAAAAAGAGACCAATCCTTTTAGGATTGGTCTCTTTAATTATTTTAATAAATAACAATTCAGAGTGTAAAATATACGACTCATCTTGATTTATTTTTTCAAGTACCTGATATGTTATTATTAGCACTTCTCTATAAATTTAATTATATAACTTAATGTACAAAATTCTTTATCCAATTCATTTCCAATTATATTTAAGCCTTTAATTAATGTTTCTTCATTAAAGTTCTCTAATAAAATCATTAAGTTTAATAGATTAAGTGATCCATCTTTTGTATCTAAGACTCTTGACTCTTTTACATATTTATTTTCCATTGAATTTATAACAGAAGTTCTTAGTTCCTCGCTAATATCTATTTGAGGCATTTCATTAAATATTTTTATTCCAGGATCATTCAGATTTAAATTTTCAGCCTTTTCAGTATTCGTTGATAAAAATATAGTGTTCTTAAACTCTGCGTCTTTAAAATCAGCACCATCTAAGTTCACCCCATCAAATACAGTATTTTCAAATTTAGCGAATTTTAAATTACTACCCTTCAAATTAGTTCCAATTAACTCAGCCCATGTAAATGTGCATTTTGAAAAATCACATGATTTAAAATGTGCACCTCTAAAACTTGCAAAATTAAAATTTGAATTTGAAAAATTGCAGTTATAACAATTACTTCTTCTAAGGTTTTTATACATAAAATTCTTATCTTTCTTCTCTATATTATTGTAATTAAAATTTCCCTTAACACTTTGATTCTTTGCCATAATTACCTCCAATTAAAATATTTTTATTTATAAATTTGTATTTACATATAATCTTTAGTTTCACTTTTCAAACCTTTTTTCTTTAACGACACTTCAATAACATCCTTTATTATTGAATATACAATTGCAAATAAAGGCACGCCTATAATCATTCCTAATACACCTAATACTTTTCCAGCTATTAATATTGAAAATAGTATCCAAAAGGCAGATATACCAATTGAGTTTCCAAGTATTTTAGGTCCAATTATATTTCCATCTATTTGTTGGATTACTAATATAATTAGTAAAAACCACAAAGCTTGAGTTGGTGAAATAAATAAAATTATTATAAATGCTGGAACTGCACCTATAAATGGTCCAAAAAACGGAATAATATTTGTAATACCTATTATAACTGATATTAAAAGAATATATGGCATTTTAAAAATAGTTAATACTAAAAATGTTAATACACCTATAATAAATGAATCCAATATCTTTCCACTTAAAAATTTACCGAAAGTAACATTACTCATATGAGTTATTTCTATAACCTTATTTGCAGCAACTTCTGGCAATATAGCATAAGTCATTTTTTTATTTAATGCACAAAGCTTATCTTTATCTATTAATAGATAAATTGAAATAATAAGACCTAAAATTACATTCCAAATACTTGATGCAATTGTAGCGAGTAATCTCCCTAATACAGGAATTAAATTTGTTGTGAACTTAATTATGAAATCTACAAATCCATTAAAATTTTTCATTATAATATTTAAATACTCTTCATCTATATTTAAATTTTGCAATAAATTATATCCATATATACTTGTATTATTTATATATATAGGAATGTCATTTATTAGCCCAACTACACTATCTATTAGCTGAGGTAATACAAATTTAATAAACAAACTCAAAATAAAAAATAGAGTTATATATGTTAATAAAATAGCTATTCCCCTTTTAGATTTTATTTTAACCTTCTTTAACACCTTATTTTCATAGAATTTTAAAATAAAATTTAAAAGATATGCAATTGCAAACCCTATTATAAATGGTTGTAAAATCTTTACTATATCATCAACTTTATTTATAAGCTCTCCTAAGTGTGATATTGATAAATACAATATTCCAAGTGAGCTTAATAGAATAAATGTGTACACACATATAGTAGTATATTTAATATTCCAGTTAATTTTCATTAGCTACCTCTTTTCTTTATTTTTAAATATGAACAAAAAGCTGTAAGAGTAAAACTCTTACAGCTCTTTTACACAATAGAATTATCTTCTGTTGTTTTGTTCTTTCTTAGCTCTTCTACAATCGATACATCTTACTGGCTCGTTGTCGAATCCTTTTTCTTTGTAGAATTCTTGTTCTCCAGTTGTGAAAACAAATTCATTGCTACAATCTCTACAGATTATTTTCTTATCTTCCATTATAAATTCCTCCATCCTTAAAGATTTTCATATAAAAACATATCTCTTAATGGAGAAAGTATCTTATAATTATCTATCTTCATATTTATTGCTCATTTACATATTTTAAATCAATGTGCTTTTGCAACTCATTAAGAATAACATAATAACTCTATTTTTGCAAGTTTATTTTTTAAGTTCATTAAGAATTTAAAATTTGTGATATTCCACTCTTATGTTTTTTAAATTCATTTATCAAAAATACTAGTGTTATACTAACAGCTAAAACATCTGATACTGGTTGAGCTAACCATACCCCTTTTAAACCTATCCATTTTGGTAAAATTATAAGTAATGGCATTAAAAGTATTATTTGCCTTAATAAACTTAGGAACATTGCTTTTTTTACTGATCCTATTGATTGAAAATAATTTGAACCGGTTATTGATATAGCTACAATAGGTAGCATAGATAAGTATATTCTAACCCCTATTATTGTAATTTTCATTAACTCTTCATCTTTATTAAATAATCCAAGTATAGCTCTTGGGAAAATTTGAATTATTATAAACCCTACTACTAATACTACCATAGCCACTCCCATTGATAGTAAATATGTTTTATTTGCTCTATCATATTTTTTAGCCCCATAATTGTAACCTATAATAGGCTGTGCTCCTTGATTTATTCCAAATATAGGCATCAAAAACATCATTGATATTGCTGAAATTGTGGCCATAGCTCCAATGGCTAAATCACCACCATAAGTTTTCAATGTATTATTTGCAATAACTTGAACTAAGCTCGAAGCTAATTGCATTGCAAAAGGTGCTGACCCTATTGCAAATATCATTTTTACTAATCTTTTATCTAATTTTAGATTTTCTTTTTTTAATTTCAAATTAGAACTTCCTTTAGTGTAATATAAAACAGTCCAAATTGCTGTTATAGCTTGTGAAATTATAGTTGCAAATGCTGCCCCTTCAATTCCAAATCCAAAAACAAATATGAACAACGCATCCAAAATTATATTAACTAAACATCCAACTACCATTATAATTGCTGATTTTTTTGGATTTCCATCTGATCTTATTGAACTATTTAATGCAAAAGATACAATATTAAATATTGATCCTAATAGAATAATATTTATGTATGCTTTAGCAAATGGTAATGTGCTTTCACTTGCACCAAATAATAACAATAACTTTCCTCCAAATATTATTCCTATAGCCGTAATACCAATTCCTATTACCACCCCTAATGTCAATGCATTTCCTATAATTTTTTCTGCATCCTCCCTATTTCCTTGTCCGAGTTTAATAGAGATATTTGCTGCAGTACCTATTCCAACCAACATTCCAAAAGCTAACATTATAGTAACTATTGGCATAGTTACTCCAAGTCCTGCCATTGCTAATTTTCCAATGTCGGGAATTCTACCAATAAACATCCTATCTACAACATTATATAATGCATTTACCATCATTCCTATAATTGCAGGTATTGAATATTTAATTAACAATTTATATATTGGTGCTTCTCCTAAGTAATCTTGTTTATTCATTTTTTGCTCCTATCTTATATTATCATTTTTTATTTAACTTATTGTTTTGTTTTATATCTGTAAATTATATAATTTCAAGTAATATGTATTTCTAAAGATTCATATTTTATATTGCCCAAAGATTCTCCTTCTACTATATATACAATTAGTTATTATTGCAATTTTTTTGTGTATATAGATTTTTTAATAAAACATCTAAATTTTATCAATACTGTGATTTGGCTATTTCACAATAAATACGAACTAAATAATTATATAAAAAAACTATTTTTATATAATCTAAATATATTCTTTATTAATAGGTAATACTTTAATTATCAAATGATTTTAATAAATGAAGGAGTGTCTTAAATGAATAAAATTAATTGTGTTGTAAATAACTGTTCTTATAATAAGTCAGATATTTGTTATTCAACTCGTGTCAATATTGGTGGTAAAACTGCAAACGAAGAATGCGATACTTGTTGTGGCTCATTCTTAGATAAAAAACTATATAGTGATTTAACTAATAACGTAAATACCCAATGTTATTGCGATTGCCTTATATGTAAAGTTGAAAGTTGCGAGCATAACTATAATAATTTATGCAATCTTAACTCAATTAATGTTTCAGGTGAAAATGCTAAAATCTACTCTGAAACAAATTGCGCTAGCTTTAATTCTAAATAAGGCATATTAAAGTAAATAACAAAAAGGTCAACCCAAATTGGATTGACCTTTTTGTTGTTATTTTACAAGAGTCATTCTTTCAAATTCTGATTTATTAATATTTGAAGCACTTCTTAATGCCTTTCTAAGTTTTTCTTTATCTTTTTCCTTTAAAATAATTTTTCCTAGGACATCTCCTTCTTTTATATCATCTATAGGATGAAATACTTCTATTTCTATTTCATCATCATCTTTATATCCATAACTAAACTCTTCATCTTGAATTAATGATCCAAGTTGCATATAGCCTTCTTTATTTACTAAATCTTTAACAGTTGTTTTTTGAAATGCATTTGTATCTGTAACTTCTTTGAAAATCTTTGCTGTTTGATTCCATCTGTCCGTGCAATCTAGCACTACCATTATAATATTTCTGCCTTCATGGTTTACAGACGATACCAAACACTTTCCTGCTTGACCTGTATAACCTGTCTTTACTCCATTTGCTCCGGGAATTTGCCATAGTATTTTATTTATATTATTATATTCCCTTGTAAAATTATATTTTTCTTTAGATATAGTTTTCTCTCCACAAATTTCTCTAAATATTTCATTTTCCATTGCTTTTGATGTTAAAATAGCTAAATCATAGGCTGATGAATAATGATTTGCACTATCTAGCCCATGAGGCGATTCGAAATGAGAATTCAAAAGCCCAAGACTTCTTGAAAAATCATTCATAATATTTGCAAAATTCTCAATTGAACCTCCGATTTCTTCTGCAATTGCAATGGCTGCATCATTTCCAGATTTAAATATTAACCCAAAAAGAAGCTCCCTCATCGCAATTTCCTCTCCTGCTTTGTACCCTACTGTTGATCCTCTAACTGATGCTGAATTTTTACTGATGGTTATTTTTCTATCTAAATCCCCATAACTTATGGCAACTAAAGCTGTTAATATTTTAGTGGTACTAGCCATAGGAACTACTTCATATCCCTTTTGTTCAAAAAGGACTTCTCTTGTTTCAGCATCTATAGCAATTGCATTGTGGGCACTTACTCTAAGTTTACCTGGACTTTTAACTTGTTTATTATCAACAACATCAATTTCCTCTTCTTTAAAATCAATTGTTTCCTCTTCTTTTTCTATATTATCTTCATCAACATATGCCTTAGGATAACATGTAAAACTTTGAGTTGTTAATAATAATATTAAAAGCATTAAAATTATTTTTTTTACATTTTTCATAAAATCACCCTCTATATCAACCATCTAAGTGTAGTTTCTTCAAAAAAAAAATTTTTACTCACTATTAATAAAAAAAAATTAGATTACTTTATTTATTTATGGTAATACTATTAATAGTTTATATAGGAGGAATTTTATGTCTATATTGTTAGTTTTTCTAGTTTTATTATCTATACTATTAGTTCCAATACCAATTAAGTTAACTATACATTTTTCAAAAAACTGTTTTTATATTAAGTTTTATAAGATTTTACTTTTTTCTTCTGAAGAAGATAAAATAAATATATTAATAAAAAAGCTTTCTATTAAAATTTCTTCTAAATATTCAAAGAAAGCTAATAAAAAAAAAGAAAAGTATCAAAAGCAACGGCATAACCCCTTATCTAAAAAACTAAAAAATAAAAAACTTTCTATTTTTAAATTATATAAAAATTTAACTACTAATACATTCAAACCTAAATTTAAACTTAGAGGCGATGTTAATTTCGAGTTAGAAGATGAAGCAATAACTGCAATTACCTACGGTGTTGCTTCTAATCTAATTCCATTACTATATTTTAGTTTTTCAAAAATTTTCAAGGTGAAAGATTTGTCTTTACAAATAAATCCCCATTTTACAGGAAAAAATTTATTAAATTTCACAATTACTAGTATAATTTCTTTCAATATTGCTAAAATTATATATATATTAATTTTAACTATTAAATCATTTAAAAATAAAAAGGAGGTGGACCCTTAGTAATATTAAAATAAATATTTTTCTGAAAACTTATTAATAATGAATTTCTATTTATTTTAATATAACTTTATAGGGAATTTTATGAATAATGAACATCCAGTAGAAAATTTGATGAAAAGTACAATGGAAAATTTAAGGGATATGATTGATGTTAATACAGTAGTTGGTGATGCTGTTGAGACAAGAGATGGTAGCTACATAGTGCCAATATCTAAAGTAACTTTTGGTTTTGCATCTGGCGGAAGTGAATTTGGTAATGCAACAAAACCCTCAGCAGATAAAGATAGTAAACTACCTTTTGGAGGAGGCTCTGGTGCAGGAGTTACAGTTAAACCTGTAGCCTTCCTTGTTGTTAAAGAAGATTCTGTTAGGTTACTTCCTGTAGATCAAGATAATACATATGATAGAATTGTAGATTCTGTTCCTCAAGTTCTTGATATGTTTAAAGGTTTTTATAATGACATTATAAAAAATAAATGTCATACTGATTCCTCTAATCAAAACAATAACAAACAGGCTGACGATTATTGTTGCGACGACAGTAGTTCTTCAATGGGTAATGATTTTTCAAAATAATTTATTTGTTTTGAAGTTCTCTTAACTAATATAATTTTAAAAAATACACCAAATAAGGATATTTAACAATCCTTATTTGGCGTTTTTTATCTATATATTTACTTAAAGTGTTTCCATTGCTTTATTTAATAAATCAATAGATCCTTCTATTTCATCATCATCTTTTTCATCATATAAATCTAGCGAAGGTAATTCATCTAAATCTTTTAATCCAAACTGTCTTAAGAATTCTTCTGTTGTTCCAAAAATAATTGGTCTACCAGGAACTTCTAATCTTCCAATATCTTTAATTAATTCTCTTTCGATTAATCTTTGAAGAGCACTATCAGACTTTACCCCTCTAATTTCATCAATATCGATTCTTGTTATAGGTTGCTTATATGCAACTATAGCTAAACTCTCTAATGATGCCTGTGAAAGGGATTGTCTCTTATTTTTCTTAAGTAATTTTTGAATACTATCGCTATTCTGAGGCTTAGAAACTAATTGATACTCTCCATTTATAGAAATTAATTTAATCCCTCTATTATCTTCTTCATAATCATGAACCATTTCCTTTATTACCGATTCAATTACTTTAATTGAAATTTCAAGATTATTATGTAAATCCCTTATAGATAATGGCTCTCCGCTTACAAATAGTAATGACTCAATCACTGATTTTATTGCTGTAGTCCTAGCTGTTTCTTCAAATTCATACTGCTTTATATATAAACTATCCATCCGATTTTCTCCTCTTTACAAGTATGTTACCAAAATTATCATCTTGATATATTTTAACCATTCTTATCTTTATAAGTTCGAGTAATGCTAAAAATGTTACTACAACTTCTAGTTTACATTCACACTCATTTACCAAATCATCAAACTCCATTATTTCTTTAATATTAAATAAATTTAATAAACTTTCCATCTTATCTTCTATTTTATATTTATCAACATATATTTTCTTTTGTATAATATTTGCTGTATTTTGTTTGTTTGTATAATTTTCTAAAAGACTATTATAAATACTATATAAATCTAATAAAGTGGTATTTTTAAAAATATCATCATTATTTGTTTCACTTTCTGTTTCTTCTATAATTTCAGCTTTCTTAGGATACACATCCCCTGCACTTATATATCGCTCTCTAAAAAATCCTGAGACACCTTTGATTTTTTTATATTCTATTAATTTTTCCAATAAATTCTTTTCAATGTCCTCTTCACTTTCCTCTTCTTCCTTAACCTTTGGAAGAAGCTTTTTAGATTTTATTTCAATTAATGTTGCTGCAACTACAATAAATTCAGATGTAACTTCTAAATCCATAACTTTCATATCATCTAAATACTTTAAATATTGATTTGTTATCTTATATATCTCGACATTATATATGTCCATTTCATGCTTTCTTATTAGATGCAATAAGAGATCAAAGGGTCCTTCGAAATTTGCCACTTTCACTTTTGGCATTTCCATACTTGTCATCCCACCTCATATTTTTTATACTTATTATCCATCTTATATCATATCAATTTTAACAAGAAAGAACAACAAAAAATCTAAATGAGTTTCATACTAATTATCTACATAAAAAAGCCAGCTATAATTAGCTGACTTTTTTAGGTCTATTTAAGTTAAATATATTATAAATAATTCTTTAACGATAATTAGATCCCTTTTTTGAATAAGTTTCTAACATTATATTTAAAGTTATCTAATATATTTCCCTTTTTAATATCTCTATCAGAGTAAAGTTGTACTTCTCCGACCTTATCTTCACCTAAGTAAACTTCACATTTACCCACTACATCTCCAGATTTATATTCTTTTTGTAATTCTTCTATAACTACTCGTTTTTCAAGTTCTCCAGTTGTTCCTTTTGGTAATACTACAACTAAATCTTCTTTAGCCTTTGCGATGAAAAATCTATCTGTTTGCTTGCTCATATAGATTGTTTCTACATCTTCATCCTTAGCTAATAATTTTCTTCCTTCGTATTTAGAGAAACCATAGTTCATAAGCATGCTGGCATCTCTATTTCTTATTTTGAATGTCGGAGCTCCCATTATAACTGAAAGCATTCTAACTTTATTTTTTGTTGCTGTTGCTGTTATGCAATATTTAGCTTCATCTGTAAATCCTGTTTTAAGCCCATCACAACCTTCAAAAAATCTTACAAGTTTATTATGATTAACAAGTTCTATAGGGCTCTTTCGCCCTTCAGATATTGTTTCCATATATGTACCTGTATATTTAAGAATAGTAGGATGTTTTAATAATTCCAATGACATTTTAGCAATATCTCTTGCTGTTGATTCATGTCCCACTGCTGGCAATCCATTACAGTTCTTGAACGTTGTATTTGTCATACCTAATTCTTGAGCCCTTTTATTCATCATTTCTGCAAAAGCATCTTCTGTTCCACCAAGAAACTCTGCAAGTGCAACTGCCGCATCATTACCTGATGCTATAGCTACCCCTTTTAATAATTCTTCTACAGTTCTAATTTCACCTGTATCAAGCAGCATTGTACTACCGCCCATATTTTTAGCATTTTCACTACAGGTAACTTTATCTTGTAGTGTTATTTTTCCACTATCTATATTTTCCATAGTTAGTAACATGGTCATAACCTTAGTTACTGATGCAGGGGCATATTTTTCATCTATATTTTTTTCATAAAGAATTTTCCCCGTTGTAGGTTCCATAAGTATTGCAGATTTAGCCTCTACGTTTATTCCTTCTTCTGCATTTACCGCTTTTGTAAAATCATCATAATTTTCAATTACATTTTGAGATTCCTTTTCTGCATTCACCTCTGCATTCCACCATGTGTTATATGGATCTGTGTCTGCCTTTACGTTTACTGTATTTAGGCAAAATAAGCTTAAAGCTATTACTGAAAATCTTTTAATTGTTTTTTTATTCATTTTCACTACCTCCCTTCAAGCTTATTATTACCAATATAAATAAAAATATGATAAAAAGAAATAAATTTTCTTTTTATCATATTTTTTCATTTATTTACTATATAGTTTTATAAATGCTTGTTGACTTAGTTAAACTGAAAACCCCTTAAAACATTCTAGTTTATCAATAGTTTCCCAAGGACAATTATCCTACTCCTAAACTATCTAATATTACTTTCTTAATTTAAATATCTACTTTCAGCTCTAAATCACTTATTATGCTCTAGGATGAAAATTTTTATAAACTATATTTATTTTATCATTATTTATTATTTCATAATAAGTATCCATATAAGTAAGAACTTGATTACCTAATAGTTTTTGAACCGCTCTCACATTAGCTCCATTTTGCAATAAATGAACCGCAAAAGAATGTCTAAAAGTGTTTAAATTAACATCTTTTTTTATTCCTGCTCTATGGGAGTATTCCTTTACAATTCTCCATACTCCTTGTCTTGTTAACTGGTTTCCATTTAAGTTTACAAAAAGCGTATCTACTCCTGCGGATGCTATATGCTCTCTTACTTTATAATACTCTTTTATAGCTTCTACTGCGCTTCTACCAATTGGAATTAGCCTTTCAAAATTTTTATTATCATGACACTTCACAAAAGATAAATCCAAATTTATATCCCAGGTTCTTATTCCAATAACTTCTGAAACCTTCATGCCAGTTGCATACATTAATTCTAAAATAGCAGTATCTCTTATTCCCTTGTTACAATCCTTATCTACTATTCTTATTATTTTATCCACTTCTTCAATTGTTAATACTTCTGGTAGTTTTTTAGTTGTGGATGTACTTTTATAATATATTTTAGGAATCTCTGTAACTACTTTTGAATCCTTTAAATAATTATAGAAACTTCTAAGACTAATAACAATTCTATTTATAGATCTCTCCGATTTTCCTTCACTTAATAGATGTTGTATATATGCAAGCACTGCAATATTATCTGTTTCAATAACATCTAAATTTTTAGTATTTAGATGTTTAATATAAAGATTAACATCTGTAACATAGGCATAAACAGTATTTTCACTCTTGTGACTTATCAATAATGATTCTCTGTAGTTATTCACAATTTCTTTCATAATTCTCCCCTATCCCATTATACTTATTTCTATTCGACAAAAAACTTATATTACCTTTATTTTTTAGCCTAGCCTCAATAATTAATACAACTTACTAGATATAAATTTAATTAAATTTGGGCAAATAAAGGTTTCAATAATAACGCCTACTACAAAGAGACAAAACAGAAACCCTAACTTAATTAATAATTCATTAGAAAAAATATTGTTTTTTGTTCCTTTATTTAAAAACTTCTCTTTTAATTTTATTGATGACATTTCAATTGATATAATACTTATACCAATGAAAAATGGTATATAAAATATATTTTGAGGTATTATAGATGCAAGAGCTATCCAAATTCCCTTTCCACTAAATGTAGTTATCAAAAAGCTAAATGTATATCCTAATGTAAATCCCTTAAATAAATCTACTAATAAAATTATAGGCGATCCGATAATCGTAAATGATAACATTAAAATTAAAATTATAATTACTATGTTCTTTTTTAAAATATCAATAAATAATATTTTTTTATCTATTGGCTTGTCCCCTAAGCTATTTATAAATGTAGTAAAATAGTTAGATAAATCTGTTGTATCACTTGTATTCATATATTTTATTGTGTACGTACCCAAAACTATTCCTATACAGAAAAAAACTAATACTAATATATAAAGCATTTTATTTTCTCTAAATTTTGAATTTAACTTGTTTACAATATTCATGTTTTCCCTCCTCAATAGTTGCTATAGATAATACTTATGATAATTACATTACATATATTCACAATTAAATATATGTAACATATAGAAATGTTAGACATTTTTTTTATTATTCTATCCTTATCTAACATTTTCATTTTTTTTATACAGTACTTCATTTATTTCCGGTTAAAATATACATATAATTTCAGCAATATATGCTGTTATAAAACATCAGTCTCCATCTTTACATAATTAATACTATTACAAGTAATGTTAAGTAATTGCATAGTATTAATTTACTTAATACTATAATTTCTGAATTATATAAACATAACTTATCAATTACATAATCTTTTTTGTTCTCTATTTCTAAAATATATTAAACTTAATATTTCTTTATACTCTATATATAAAAATAAAGACTAGAAAATCTATTTTAGATTTCTACCCTTTACTTTAACTTTCTCAAATTTTATAAATACATAAGTGAACTTATTGTTTTAGTATCTATTATTTCTCCATTCTTTATCATTGACTTTATTTCTTCAATAGTAAATATTTTTACTTCTGTAAATTCATCTTCATCCAAACTTTTTTCACCTTGAAATAAGCCTGTTGCTTTATATAGATGTATTAATTCATCACAAAATCCTGGGGCTGTAGCTATTGTACCAAGAAAAGTTACATTCTCTGCTCTATACCCGGTTTCTTCTTCTAATTCTCTAATTGCACAAAGCTTTGGATCTTCGCCTTTTTCTAATTTTCCCGCTGGAATCTCTAAAATATTTTTTTCTAAAGCCTTTCTAAATTGCTTAACTAATATAACTGTTTGATTATCTATAAATGGAATAATAGCACATGCTCCTGGGTGTTTTATTATATCTCTATTTCCTATTTTACCATCTGGAAGCTCAACATCAACATTAATATAAGTCATAAAATTCCCCTTATGTATAATTGTTTCAGTTATAGTCTTTTCATACAACTCCATTCAAAACTCTCCTTTAACTTTATTTTTATTATAGCATATGATTAATCAATATAAGTATTTATAGATTAACTTAAATAGTGACTATAAACAAATAATATATCGGTAGAATCTAATATATTTTTCACCAGTAAAGCTATACTAATATAAATAGAAATGATATACTTTAAAAGAAAATTAAAAATATTCAAAAAATAAAGGAATTTAATAATTATTGTAGAAATATATTATTATAAAGGTGGTGCTTATTAATGAACGAATTACAATGGCAATTAAAAGAAAGCAAAAGGGAATTAGTAATGTGGAATAGGGATCATAAATCAATTTATAGAGAAGATAAAATTAAAGAGTTAACTAATAAAATTAAATTACTTGAACAAGAAATTTTTGATATAGAATATAAGGAATTAGAAGAACAAGAACGACTAAACGGATTACAATGCTAATTTATTTGAAAACGATTTTGTAAAAAAGTATCTTAGTCATATTAAAAAATATATTATTAAAATAAAAGATGATTTCTAACAATGTAGAAATCACCTTTTATTTGTATATATTCGTTCTATTTTAATCTCAGTACTTCCTTTATAGCCTTAACTACTCCATTATTATCGTTACTTTCAGCTATGAACCTTGATACTTTTTTCAAATTATCATGAGCATTTTCCATAGCATAACTATAATAAGCACTTTCCATCATTTCTAAATCATTTAAATAATCTCCAAACACCATAGTTTCTTCATATCTTATATTTAGAAGTTCTTGTATTTTATTTATAGTTATACCTTTATTTACACCCTTAGCCGTAATATCTAACCATAATTTACCTGAAACAGTTACTTGGAAAGCTTGTCTGTATTCTTCGTAATAGTTATTACTGTTATTTTCCGAACCCGAGAAATCACATATTGTTACTTTTAATATATCATCTTGAACTTTAGTTAAATCTTTAACCACTTCATATTGTTCATAATACTTTTCTGTTTCTTTTATAAATCTACTATCAGCTTGTTCAATATAAGCTGATTTTTTGCCACATACAATAACATAAGCATTGTTTATTGTTCTTCCTACCTCTATTAACTTCTTAGCTGAAGTTTTATCTAATGCATTAACTAGTAATTCCTCACCTTTATAGACCACAAACGTTCCATTTTCAGCTATAAACATCATATCATCCTTAATATCTTCAAACCTTTTTAAAAGATTATAATATTGTCTTCCACTTGCTGCTGCAAAAATAACCCCCTTTTGTTTAAGTTTTTTAAAAATTTTATAAAATTCTGGATTAATTTCATTATTTGTATTTAATAATGTTCCATCCATATCAGTTGCAATTAACTTTATCATATGTACCTATCCCTACCTTTTTAATTTTTATAATATGTATTCTTAATTAGTCGTTTTTTTAAAACTATCTCATCTTGAACTTTTGTTTTTTACATTATTAATATATTACTTCTACTTCATATTTTTTCAAACCTTCCATTAACTTTTCATCAGGTTTGATATCTGTAATTATAAAATTTATATTTTTCAAACTAGCAAACTTATAGGACCCATCTCTATAGAATTTTTCATTTGTGACTACTAAATAGTTTTTTTTACTTATTTCCATAATAGCCTTTTTAGTGTTTGCTTCATCTAAGTTAAAGTTACTTATAAAATTTCTCTCTATATTTATTCCACCTGTTCCAATAAATGCTTTATTAACTCTAAATTTTCTAATAGCATCTATTGTTTCTGATCCTATTGTTCCTCCAAGCTTCTTATTATAATTTCCACCAACAAAAATAACATCAACATTTGGGCTATAATCGAACAACATACATATTCGATTCATATTTGTTATTATAGTAATATTTTTTTGAATTTTCTCCAAGACTGTTGCTATTGCATAATTTGTACTAGATATATCTAAAAATATAACATCATTTTCTTCTATTTCATTAAATACTACCTTAGAAATTTTTTCTTTTCCATCTAAGTCACTTATAACTCTTGCTGTAGTGTTCTCATTATTCAATATTTTTCTTTCTAATATAGCTCCCCCATAAGTTCTCTTAATAAGACCCTCACATTCTAATTTTTGAAGATCCTTACGAATCATACCTTCTGAAACATTAAATTTTTCACTTAAACTTTTGACAATCACTTTCCCTTCTAATTTTAGTAATTGTAATATTGCCTCTAATCTTTCTTCCATGAACATTTGTTTTTCACCCCTTTAATTTCTATTATTAATTAATTTAATAGTGAATTTCAAATTACTTTCTATTGTTTATTATCACTTGTTATCATTTTATAACATTTTATAGAATATTTCAATATATAATTAAAATATTAAAAATTAAATTTTAATATTTTATATAAAAAAGCACCTTTTATCTATTGATATTTAAAGCAATAGATAAAAGGTGTTTTCATAATTTTAATTATTCTAACTCATTGATATAGTTCATAGATCTCATAGATATTTTTATTTTGTTTATAGATATGGATTCTATGAAGAATAAGAATTACACGAGTTTAGCTAACTTTATTTTTAAGTCTTAATTTATCAGCAATAATTGCAATAAATTCTGAATTAGTAGGCTTTCCTTTTTCAGTGTGAACTGTATATCCAAATAATTTATTTATAGCTTCAATTTGTCCTCTACCCCAAGCAACCTCAATTGCATGTCTTATCGCTCTTTCAACTCTTGAAGCAGTTGTGTTATATTTTTTAGCTATTGATGGATATAATTCTTTTGTTACTGCTGACAGTAACTCCATATCATTTACAACCATCATAATAGCTTCTCTTAAATACATATATCCCTTGATGTGTGCTGGCACTCCTATTTCATGAATTATAGCTGTAATTTCAGTTTCTAAATCCATAGGCTCTTTAGTTGGCATTTCACTTCTCATCATTCCAGATTGTCTTCTTACTGGTTCACTTGTTGTAGATCCAGTAAACATTTCTCTTATTCTTTTAGTAAATACATCCATATCAAATGGTTTTACCACATAATAATCAGCACCTAATGTTATTGCTTTTTGAGTAATCTTATCTTGCCCAACTGCTGATAAAACAATTACTCTCGGCATCTTTTCTAATTCCATAATATTCAATCTTTCTAATACCCCAAGACCATCTAAATGTGGCATAATTATATCTAACACTACTAAATCCGGTTTTCTTTCCTCAATTAGAGTTAATGCTTCTCTTCCATCCTTAGCAATCCCTATAACAACTATGTCTCTTTGATTTAAAAGATAATCATTTAAAATACTGCAAAATTCCTTGTTATCATCAGCTATTAGTACTGATATTTTTGATCCATTCATATTTTTCTCCCCTTATTCCCTTTTTTTCAATTCCCTAATTAATTAATTCTATTAAAGTTAAATTATTCCTTTTATTTCGAAGTATTTTTCAAAATAAACCTTAGTTTCATAAGTTTTTTTGTATATTTTGTTATAAGTAATAATTTAATATTATTATAACACATATAATATATGAAAGATAGATATTTTACATTATTTTGAAATTATTTTATTTTATCTCTTTATTTCATAATTGTGTTTAAATTAATAATAATTTTATATATTTTTTTACTTAATTAGTGTTTTAAAATTTATTTTTATCTATATTTAAACATATTTACCAATAAATTAAATTTTTTCTATAATATAATAACACTTACAAATAACATTTATTACAATAAATAACTAGTCAAATATCCTTAGGATTTTTGACTAGTTATTTATTTTATAATTGAATATTTATATTTAAACTAATTTAAAACTCCAGCATCCTTTAACATCCATTCAATATAAATTCCATATCCTACATCTGGTTTATTTATTAAAACATGTGTAACTGCACCAACTAATTTATTATTTTGTATAATTGGACTTCCACTCATTCCTTGAACTATTCCCCCAGTCTTTTCTAACAATTCTTGATCAGTTACTTTTATAACCATACTTTTAGGTCCTGGTTCATCTTGAGATAATAATTTTACTATTTCTATATCATATTCTTTAGGACCTTTTTGATCTATTGAAGTAATTATTTTTGCTGGTCCTTCTTTAATTTCGCTTCTAAATCCAACTTTCATTGGTTTACTATATGATTCATTTATTATTGAATTTTCTGTTTTTCCAAAAATTCCTGATTTAGTATTTTTATCTATTGATCCTATACTTATTTTATCATTTATAAATAAACCTTTTAACTCTCCTGGTGTTCCCTTTTCTCCTTTTCTTACACTTAATACTGATGAAGATAATAACTCTCCTGTTTTTATTCTAAATGCTTTATTAGTATCACCATCTGTAATTGGATGTCCTAACGCTCCAAAAGTTGATGTTTCTTTGTGATAAAAAGTCAATGTTCCAATTCCAGCAGTAGAATCTCTTACCCATAAACCTAATTTATATTCTTCTTCTTCTTTTAATAAATTCACTTCTTTAGAAATTATTTTTTCATCTCTCATCAATTCCATATTTACCTTTTGGCTTTCACTATCTTTTATTTTTTTAGATAAATCTTTAGAACCTTGAATTTCTTCTCCATTAACCTTTAAAATTACATCTCCAAGTTCTATACCTGCATTTTGACCTGGACTAGAAACTTCACCTTCTTTTGTTTGCATTTCAAAGTGTCCTACAACCAAAACTCCCTCTGTAGATAGCCTAACACCTACACTACTACCACCTGGATAAACTTCTAAATCATTTACTTTTTGAACAGATACTGACTTTAATGGTATTAACCCTAAAAAACTTACTTTTAATTTATCTTTTGTATATTTTAGTTTATTGAATGTACTAATTTTCGGGAAACAAATATCGGAAGTTTGAACCGAATTATTAATATAAACAACTTCTGGTATATCCCTTAAACTAAGGAAAATTATTAATCCCAGAATCAATATTGGAGTCACTACTATACTGTATTTACTTAAACGCTTATATGACATATTATCTCCTCCTTTGCTTCTGTCTTTAAGTTTCCCTTTTAGAGTTTTTTATATGCTGTAGGAACATTGTTATAATAGTTAAATATTAATATTTAATTTAAATAAAAAAAATAGAACCACGGTAAATTACCATGGTTCTATTGTTTACATTATATATAATTCTTATGTATTTAATTATATAAATTTCTTATTTCATTTTTCTTTAATTCAGCAAATTCAACCATTTCAGATGCATTTTCTAAGGTTACCTCACTTATTTCATCTCCACCAATCATTTTTGCAATTTCCTTAATTTTATCATATTTAGATAAAGTCCTTATTTGGGTAAAAGTCTTACTATCTTTAACCTTTTTAGATACAAAATAATGACAATCTGATAAGGCTGATATTTGAGGAAGATGAGTTATACAAAGCACTTGATGTTTGGTAGATACTTGATACATTTTTTCTCCAACTCTTTTTGCGATAGTTCCACTTATTCCTGTATCTATTTCATCAAATATTAAAGTAGGTATTTTATCTTTTCCAACAAATACACATTTTAATGCAAGCATTATTCTTGATAATTCTCCACCTGATAATACTTTCTCTAATGATTTTAAAGGTTCTCCTGGATTAGTAGAAATTAGGAAAGTTACATCATCATAGCCTTTGCTATTAAACTCATCTATTAAATTAACATCAATTTTAATAATAGCTTTTTCTAACCCTACATAAGCTAATTCTTGTTTTATTTCATATTGTAGAATTTCTGCATTTTCATTTCTAATTAAATGCATTTTCTCTCCTAAAACCCTCATTTTTTCAATGATATTATTTGCTTTTTCTTTTAATTCTATAATTATTTGCTCTGAATTAACTAATTCATCACATTGATTCTTAAGTTTTGTATAATATTCAAGTACATCTTCAAGAGTTTTTCCATATTTCTTTTTATAAATACTTATCTCATATATTCTTGAATTTATTTTTTCTAACGTATCCTCATCATAATAAACTTCACTCATAAAATCTCTTATTTCTCTTGATACTTCTTCAATTACATAAAAAGCACCTTCAACTTGTTCTCTTTTATCTTTAATTTTTTCAAAATGTTCTTCTACAAAAGACAATTCATTTATAACCTTAGATAAGCCTTCTAAAACAGATACACCTTCTTTAGGTTCATCCAAATGAGCATAGGAATTTCCAAGAGCTAGAGAAATTTTTTCTGCATTTGAAAGACGATTAAACTCTTCAAGTAACTCTTGATCTTCTCCAACTTTTAATTTTCCCTTTTCAATATCATCTATTTGAAATTTTATATAATCTATAAGTTTTTCCCTATCCTCATTTCCTCTTAATCTTTCGACTTTATCTTTTATACTATTATATTCATCTTTTAAAACAATAAATTTTTCTAATAAAGCATCTATTTTTTCTCCACAAAAACTATCTAAATAACCAATATGAGAAGATTTGTGTAGTAAATTTTGATTTTGATTTTGGCCATGTATATCAAGTAATTTTTCTCTTATTTTCTTTATACAACTAAGCACTACTGATTTACCATTAACTTTTATTATACTTTTTCCTGAAATTGTAGTTTCTCTAGATATTATTAGTATGTCATCAGCTTGAATTTCAAGTTCTTTAAGTGGTACATAAACATCCTCATTTTCTATAGAAAAAACAGCCTCTACAAATGTTTTCTGCTCTCCATATCTGATTAAATTTTTAGAAAACTTTCCCCCAAGAACATAATCTATAGTATCAATTAATATAGATTTACCTGCTCCTGTTTCACCTGATAGTATGTTAAAACCTTCTCCAAACTCAACAGATAACTCCTGAATTAAAGCAAAATTTTTAATGTTTAATTGCAATAACATTCTATCCCATCCTTCATATCCTTTATAAAATCATTTTTCTTACTTTACAGACTAATTCTTCTGCTTTTTCAATACTTCTAACTAATATAAATATAGTATTATCTCCAGCTATAGTTCCTGCAATTTCTGTAGGAATTAATATATCTATAGCCTCTGCCGCTGCATTAGCGGCTCCAGTTAATGTTTTTACAACTACAAACTTATCTACATTTTCTACTGATACAACTGCATTTGATAAAATACTAGATAGTTTATTGTTTATATCTCTTTGTTCCGTGGAGGATGCT
The DNA here is from genome assembly GCF_900104115.1 of Clostridium gasigenes. Lineage (GTDB taxonomy): Bacteria > Bacillota > Clostridia > Clostridiales > Clostridiaceae > Clostridium > Clostridium gasigenes. Next base: position 644,633 of record NZ_FNJM01000001.1, on the reverse strand, counting down.
ATATATCTATAACTTCCTGAAGAACTTTGCATTTTTATTAATTTTAATATTTTTATATCTCTTGATACTGTAGCTTGAGTTACATCAAACCCATCATTTTTCAATTCATCTGCTAATTCTTCTTGAGTTTCTATATCTTTATCATTAATTATCTCTAAAATTTTACTATGTCTTCTAGGTTTCAATTTAATCACCTTCACATTCTTTAGAATTATTTAATATTTTTGTTCTTAGAACTTTAAAATAATCATAATCATCAAATAATACAATTTTTGCATATTCTTTTGATTTTTTGATTTTTATTAGAGCTTCTTTATTTGATTTAATGGCTTTTTGTCCATCAAAGGTTATATATATTTCCTCTTCCCCATTTTCAGCCATAATTTCTATTTCACTATCACTATTTAATACAATAGTCTGCATTCCTTTTGTATGTGCACATATAGGAGTAACTGTAATTACATCTACATCTGGATATACAAATGGTCCTCCCGCTGAAAAAGAATATGCTGTAGATCCTGTTGGCGTTGCAATTATAATTCCATCACCCTTAAAAGTATAATATCGTTTACCGTCTATAAAAACTTGAAACTTAACCATACGAGATAAAGTTCCTCTTGCAACAACAATATCATTAAGTGCATTACGACTATTTTTAATTTCTTTTATTGCTAAGTTGCACTCTAACATCATCCTATTTTGGATTTTATATTTTCCATTTTTCAACTTATCCATAGCCATATCTAATCCTGATATTTCAACACTTGATAAAAATCCTAGGTTTCCAATATTAATTCCAATTATAGGTGCATTACTTCTTCCTATTAGTTCTCTAGCTACACCTAAAATTGTTCCATCTCCACCTAGGACCATAATAATATCTATTTCTTCTTTAAAGTCATAATCAGAAATTTTATAACTATCTAAAACTACTATTTTAGAATCTGTAAATACTTTTTTAACTTTTTCTAGAACTAAATCTAGAATTTTATTTCCTTTATCCTTTAATGGATTTATAGCTATTATAATATTCTTCATAACTCCTCCAACACTTAGGGGTGCTAAAATAAAATAATAAGTAAAAGATTCTTAGGATATTTTGCACTAGCCCAAGATCCACATCTGCTCACATTGAGCATTTAAGGGTTATTTCGATTAAGCATAGTACATAATATATAAGAATCTCACTATTTATTTTTTTAAAGATCCCTTACTATTTAAGTTTATAATTGATTATGTGACATTTCTACTATTTCATCAATTTGTTCTATTTTGAAATTTGATGGTTTTTCTTTATTTTTTGTAAAATAAACAAGATATTCTCTATTGCCTTCTGGCCCTTTAATTGGAGAATAGCTTATCCCAAGTATATTTAATTCTTTTGATATTAAGTAATCAACTATTTTAGTTACTACCTCTTTATGAACATTTATATCACGTATAACACCTTTTTTACCAACTTTATCTCTTCCGGCTTCAAATTGGGGCTTAATTAAAGCTACAATTTCTCCATCTTCCTTTAAAAGATTTACAGTTGCTGGCATTATTGTTTTTAAAGATATAAATGAAACATCTATAGATGCAAAGTCTAATTTTTCTCCTATTTCTTCTGGAGTTACATATCTTATATTAGTTCTTTCCATACATACTACTCTTTCATCTGTTCTAAGTTTCCAAGCAAATTGTCCATATCCAACATCTACTGCGAAAACCTTACTTGCATGATTTTGTAGCATACAATCTGTAAATCCTCCAGTAGAAGCACCAATATCCATACAAACCTTATCTTCTAATATTATATTAAAAGACTTCATAGCTTTTTCAAGCTTAAGTCCACCTCTACTTACATAAGGAATCTCTTCCCCTTTAAATATTATCTCAGCATCTACATCAACTTTTTCTCCGACTTTATCCACTCTATGTCCATTTACAAAGATTTTACCTGCCATTATATTAGTTTTTGCTCTTTCTCTTGATGTAATTATACCTTTCTCTACTAAAAGTATATCTATTCTTTCTTTTTTAATTGACATGATAATCTCCTTTATCCTTGAAGTTCTATAATTGTTTCTGCTATTCCATCCCCATCAAGTTTTGCTTCTTTATATAATATGTTAACTGCTCCATGAGTAATAAAATCATCCTTAAACCCTAAAGCTTTAAACTTATTTTCAAATCCAAGTTCTACTAAATTCATTAAAACTGAATTACCAAAACCACCACTTATCATATTATCTTCTATAGTTACTATATTGTATTTATTATCAACAAGTTCCTTTAATAACTCTGTATCCTGTGGTTTGACAAAAGTTGCACTTATTATTAATGGATTTATTCCATTTTTTTCTAGATTTTTTTTTGCAAGAATTGCATGCTGTACCATTTTTCCTACAGCTATTATTGCAATTTTTTCTCCATTTATTATCTTTTCCCATTTCCCATATTTTATTTCAGTTAGTGGCTTAATATCTTTTAAAATATCTCCACCTCTTGGATATCTTATTGCAACTGGCATATTTGAATTTACAGCCCATTTAAGCATTATTTGTAAATCACCTAAACTCTTAGGTGCTAATATATTCATTTTAGGTATTTGATTTAAATATGAAATATCAAATATACCTTGATGTGTTTCTCCATCTTCACCAACTATACCAGCTCTATCTATTGCAAATGTTACAGGCATTTCTTGAATACATACATCATGTATAACTTGATCAAAAGCTCTTTGCAGAAATGTTGAATATACTGCAAATACAGGTCTTAATCCCTGACTTGCCATTCCAGCTGCTAATGTTGTTGCATGTTGCTCTGCTATTCCTACATCAAAAATTCTATTTGGAAATTCTTTAGCAAAGTCTTTAAGCCCAGTTCCATCTGGCATTGCCGCTGTTATTGCAACTATTCTATTATCTTCCTTTGCTAACTCTATCATAGTATCCCCAAAAACCTTTGAATAATTTTCACTGGCTGAACTAATTACTTCTCCACTTTCTAAGTCAAAAGCTCCTACACTATGAAATTTACCTGGATTTTTTTCGGCTAGTTCATAACCTCTACCCTTTTGAGTTATAGTATGGATAATTACAGGTCCTTCTATTTGTTTAACCTTTTTAAATACTTCGTTCATCATATCTATATCATGTCCATCAATTGGGCCAATATATTTAATACCCATATCTTCAAATAGCATAGATGGAACAACAACTTGCTTTATTCCGTCTTTAATTTTGCTTAAATAATAAGCTACTCGTTTTCCTGTATTTGATAATTTTAGCGAGGTATTTATGTTTGATTTCAATTTGTTATATTTAGGATCAACTCTTATTTTATTAAAATAACTAGATAATCCACCTACATTTTTAGAAATGGACATTTGATTATCATTTAAAATAATTATCATTTTAGTTTTATTAAACCCTACGTCATTTAAAGCTTCAAAAGCCATCCCACCAGTTAACGCTCCATCACCTATAACTGCAATAACTTCGTTATCTTCACCTTTAATATCTCTAGCTCTTGCCATTCCAAGAGCTGCTGATAGTGAGGTGGTACTATGACCTGTATCAAACGAATCATATTTGCTTTCACATCTTTTAGGAAATCCACTTAACCCACCATATTGTCTAAGTGTGTTAAACATCTCTTTTCTTCCTGTTAATAGTTTATGAATATAACTTTGATGACCAACATCCCAAACTATTTTATCTTTCTCTAGATCAAAGCTTTTAAATAAACTTAAAGTTAGCTCTACAACTCCTAAATTTGATGATAAATGTCCACCTGTTTTAGATAAACTATCTATTAAAAACTCTCTTATTTCAACTGATAAAGTTTCTAATTCTTCATTAGATAACTTTTTAACTTCATCTGGACAATTTACTCTATCTAATAACTTAATCATATTTTATCATTCCTTACGTTAAAATTCTCTATTTAATAATTCTAGGGTAAGTTCTTTTAAAACCTTAGTATCTACTGAAATCTTATTTAATAATTCTAAACTCTCCTTTGTAAGTGAGTTGCATTTTTCTTCACAATATTCTAATCCAAATACTGTTACAAAGTTTGATTTATGATTATTTTCATCACTTTTAATGTTTTTACCAAGTTTTTTCACATCACCTACTAAATCTAGTATATCATCTTTTATCTGAAATGCTAATCCTAATTTTTTACCGAATTCACTCAAAATATGAGAATCATACTCTGAGGCTTCTGCCAGTATTGCTCCAGCTTCTATAGAAACCCTTATAAGTTCCCCAGTTTTCTTTAAGTGCATATATTCTAATTCATCTTTAGAAATTTTTTTACCCTCATTTATTATGTCAACAACTTGCCCTCCAATCATACCTTCTGGGCCTGCTGCTTTTGCAATTTCTCTACTTGCCTTTAATGCTCTTTCCCCATTTTTTAAAGAATAATCCATCATTAGCATCATAGCTTCATTTAGTAATGCATCTCCAGCTAATACTGCAATATCTTCTCCAAATTTTTTATGACTTGTAGGTTTCCCTCTTCTTAAATCATCATTATCCATACAAGGTAGATCATCATGTACTAATGAATATGTGTGAATCATTTCAATGGCACAAGCCATATCTATTACATCCCGCCAATCTTCTTTATATAGATTATAGGTTAATAATGTTAATATTGGGCGTATTCTTTTTCCACCTATATTTAAACTATAGCTTGCGGCCTCATAAATTATTTTATTGTATGTGCCTTTGCCTTCAAAATAATCTTTAATATATTTATTTATTTCTTCTTTGCACTCATTAATTATCATTTCCATTATCAATCTCCACTTCTACATTTTCTTTAATGGTAGTTAATTTTCCTTCTAATGTATTTAGTGTTTTGTAAATTTTATTTACTAGTTTTACCCCAACTTCATATTCTTTCATTGCATCTTCTAAATTGAGTTCTTTTTCTTCTAGATTTTTCAATACTTCTTGAAGATTAATTACCATATCATTATACTTATCTTTCTTTGCCATTTTAACCTCTCCTTAATCCAAAGGGTTAAATACCCCTTTAACAAAGCCATCTTTTAAAATTATATTTATTTGAATTTCTTTATTTAGCTTTTCTTTTTCAGATATTACATTTTTATTATTATCTTGGACTATTGCATATCCTTTAGATAATATATTCATTGGGTTATAAGCTTGTAATATATCATTTAGAGATATTACTTTTATCTTTTCTTTTTCTATTTTATTAGCCATTGTTCTACTTAATCTTTCTTTTAATCCATCAACTTCTAAATAACTGTTTACTATTTTATTTAAAGGGCTATTTAGCTTTAGTATTCTACTTAAACTATTAACCTTATTTTTTTCTTCTGAAATTCTATTGTTAATTAATTCGTTTATTCTTCGCTCTATTTGATTTAAACCTAGCAACATATCACTTTCCAAAGGAACTGCAAGTTCTGCTGCTTGTGATGGTGTTGATGCACGTAAATCAGATACAAAATCTGATATAGTGAAATCAACTTCATGTCCTACTGCTGATATTATAGGAATGTTAGACTTAAATATTTCCAGCGCTAGTTCTTCTTCATTAAAGTTCCATAATTCTTCAATGGAGCCTCCTCCACGTCCTATAATTATTAAGTCTACACTTTTTTCACTATTGAAGTATTTAATACCTTTAATTATTGATTTATATGCTCCTATACCTTGAACCTTAGCTGGATATAAAACAATGTCCACTATGGAACTTCTAGTGCGCGTTACGTTAATTATATCTTTAATAACAGCTCCTGTTTCTGATGTGACTACTCCTATTCTCATTGGCATAACTGGAATAGCTTTTTTATATTCTTGATCAAAGTATCCTTTTTTTAACAATTTGTCTTTTAGCTTTTCAAATTTAATGTGTAGTTCTCCAAGTCCTTCTTTTCTTATATCATTACAATATAATTGAAGTGATCCATTCATTGGATAAATAGAGCAGCTAGCGCTTATTACAACTTCCATACCCTCTTCAAGCCTAAAATCTAGATCATAAGCTTTTCCTTTAAACATAACACAATTAATTTTACCATTAGAATCTTTTAATGAAAAATATATATGTCCACTTGTATGATATTTCAAATTAGAAATCTCCCCTTTTACAGAGAGATTATTTAAAATAAAATCATTATCTAAAATTTTCTTTATATAATTGTTTACTTCTGAAACTGATAACGTCTTAATTCTCATGTTTTTCTAAAGCCTCACATGCATTTTTTATTAGTAATGTTGTAGTTAAAGCTCCCACTCCACCGGGTACTGGTGTTACAAAAGATGCTTTATTTATTACATCATCAAAATCAACATCACCTGTTATTTTACCTTCAAAGGAAGATGTTCCAACATCTATAACCACTGCACCCTCTTTTATATATTCAGAGTTTATAAACTTAGGTTTCCCTATTGCAACAATAAGTATATCTGCTCTTTTACAAACCTCTTTAATATTAGCGGTTCTTGAATGACATATAGTTACTGTAGCATTTTTATTAAGTAATAATTGAGCTACAGGTTTTCCAACTATATTACTTCTACCAAGTACTACAACTTCAGCTGATTCTATAGTTATATCTAAGCTTTCTAACAAAGTTATAATTGAGTTTGGTGTACATGGCAGAAAACTGTTTCCACCAGTATAAAGCTTACCTTGACTTTCAAATGTTAAACAATCTATATCCTTATATGGAGAAATTGTTGAAATAATTTTTTTTTCGTCTAAGCCTCTTGGAAGTGGCACTTGTAACATTATTCCTTGAATACTATTATCCTTGTTTAATTTATGTATTAAGTCTATTATCTCTTCTTCAGAAATAGTTTCTTCAAGTAATATTTTATCAAATTTACATCCAAGAGAAGTAGCTACCTTTTCTTGACTGTTTAGATAGTAAATAGATCCACCATCTTCACCAACTAATATAGATGCTATTTTAGGAATAGTTAGCCCACTTTTATTTCTTTTATTAATGAAAGTTTTTATTTCTTCTTTTATTACACTCGCAACTTCTCTACCATTTATTATTTGCCCCATTTTTCATTTCCCCTTTATATGACTTTACATTTTTTTAAATGTATTATCTAATACTCCGTTTATAAATGCTACACTCTTCTCATCTGAATATATTTTCGTAAGCTCTAGAGCCTCATTAATTGCAACTTTTTCTGGAACATCCTCTAAATATAACATTTCTGCTACAGCTAATCTTAATATAGTTAAATTAACTTTAGATATTCTATCTAGCTTCCAATTAACTAAGGCTACAGTAATTTTTTCATCTATTATTTCTTTGTTTTTTTCTACAACCTCTAAAATATTTTTTATGTATTCAACATCTATTGTTTTAAGTTTCATTTCGTACTCTTCTATAAAATGCTCTATTGTTTCCTCTAAAGTATTTTTACTTAAAGTCATACCAAAAAGTAATTCCATTGCTATTTCTCTTGATTTTTTTCTATTCATAATATCCTCCTGCGTAACTGGTTTTAATGTTATTATGCACTTTTGAAATGTATAATAATCATTTGTGTATTATTATTATAATATATTTTAACACAAGGTACCATACCTTGCCATAGTAGATAGTAACACATAAGCGCTTAATTATCAATTAACTGAATTTTATTTTTTCTTATATCTAGTCATTTGCGGTAAATATACCTTATATATATGCTGTATAAATTAAAAAGGTAGGTCAAAGAATTATCTTTAACCTACCTTTACCAATATTAACGTTAATATTATTTAAACTATATTGATTTTTAAACTAAAAATTATGTTTAAAACTTAAAAGTCTAGTTATTTTCTTTAGTTTCTTCTTTGTCTTCTTTTTTTTCTTTTTTCGCTTGATAAATGCTTTGAACATTTACGTTTATAAAATCTACTTTTAACCCTGTCATTGCCTCAACTGTTTTTTTAACATTTTCTTGAACAGCTTCAACAACTTCTTTAATTTTTAAGCCATATTGCACTGATACATTTAAATCAATAGTAGCGCTATTTTCACCTAAGGTAACTTTAACACTTTTGCCTGAGCTCTTTTTTGACTTTAATAAATTTGATATATTATTACCAACACCCTGTTGAAACTCTACTACCCCTTGAATTTCTTCAGTAGCAATACCTGCAATCACACTTACAACTTCATCAGAAATTTTAACAATTCCAATATTTACATCATTGTTCAAATTTTCCATTTTCTTTTTCCCTCCTTGATGTTTTGTAACAAACAAAACTCCTTTTTCTTATGTTTATTATATCAAACACATTATTATATTACAATAAATTATTTCTTAGGCTCTATTATAACTTCGCTCATACTAGAAACGTCCTCAACTATTTCTTGAATTGCACAAGTTTGATCTTCTGTTAATTGTTCTTCTGCTTTCAAAACTACTCTAACCTTATTTCCTTCGATAAAACAAAGAACATCTTCAAACCCTTTATTCTTAACATTTAATTCTATTCTTCCTTCTTTATCTTTTATCATTATTTTTTCTTGTAATTCTGTTGTTGCAATATCTTTCTTTTCTTGCGAAATATTTTTATCCTCGCTTATAGATTTTAATTCTTGAGTTGTAGCTGCATTTTGTTGTTCCTTAGTGCTTCTTTGTGAAAAGAAGTAATCTTGACTTGCTAAAGTTTCCTTATCACTTTTCTTTTCATTTTTCTCTGCTTTTTTATCTGCTTTTTCTTTTTCCTTTGCTTCCTTTTCTTGTACCTTTGCATCAGCCTTCTTGTCTGCTTGTTCTCCCTCACCGGCTAAAACTTGACTTAAATCAGTTGGATCAGTTAACCCATTAGTGTTTAATTTTGCTGATAACACTCCTACACATACTATAAGAGCCATTAGCGTAAAGATAATTCCAAATTGTTTTTTTGTCATAATTTTTTCCCCCCATCTACTTTCTATTGAATTATATGCTAACTTTCCATAAGATATACATTAACTTTATCTAAAGATATTTCATAAAGCCTCGATACTGCCATTTGAATATCATATTTTATTTTACTGTTCCCAGCACCTTCTGCTGCTACTATTATCCCTGTAATAGTAGGATTATTAGTTTGAAGAATTACAGGTTCATTGTCTCCATCTAAGCTCTTCATAACAACCTTGCTTCCATCTGTTTTTTGATCATTACGCCTAGTTCCTCCTTCCCTATCTGTTTCTTCCGTAACTGCTACTTGATTATTATTATCTACAGCAGGAATCTTAACTTCTCCACTTTTGAAATGCATCATAACTTCAACCTCTCCAACCCCCTCAATCTTTTTAAGTATACTTTCAAGTTCACTTCTTTGCTTTTCTTCATATTTTTGAGTTTCTATATTAATATTTTTAGTATTTGTATTTGTTTCCTCAACTGTAACTGAACTATTTGTTGTCTTTGATTTATCTTTTTTATTATCTGTAAAAAAACTAATTACAATTAATAAAAAAGCTAATATTAAAACAACAACTACAGCATCTTTAATTTTTTTATTATTAAGGATATTTCTTATATCTTTTTTTAGATCCTCTCTTTTCATCTCACCACTCCTATTTTTCCTGCTTATATATTTCTATATTTTTAGCTTTTATATTTAAAATTTGTTCTAGGTAAATTTTAATTTCTGTTTCTCCATTAACTTCCTCTTCTTTAGTTTGTGAACCTATAACCGCACTTGAATCTGACCTATTTATTTCAATCTTTTGTATTTTTTTTATACTATCATCCTTAACTCCTATTTTCACTTTATCTATGTCATATGTCATGTTTTTAATATCGATATTACAGCTTATGTCACTTTCAAACTCTCTTCCCTTAAATTCTTCTTCAAGTAATTTATTACAGTTTTTATTTAAGTTATTTTTAAATGACTCCTCTCTATTTCTATCTACCCTTCCTTTATCCTCATTTTTATCCATTTTAACGAACTCTTTTTCATATCTATTGATTTCGTTTATTACTTTAGTTTCTCCTTTTGAAAATAAGGATACAATTGGAGTTAGCATAACAGAAATAAGTATTAGTCCTAGAACAAAATTTATATATTTTTTAATACTGTTATCAGGAGCTATTAATTCCACTGCTGTCATTAAAATTATTGTTGTTACTAGTGTTGTTATAAATGCAGATATACTCTCCATATTTATCCCCCTATAACAAATTTTCCTGCTGATGCCATTATAGCTAACAATATAAAGAACATAAGACTTACAGATAAAACACAAGACATTATGAGAATAAGAGATTCTCCCGCAGCGTTTATAGAACTTGTAATTCTTTTATCACTTATTGGTTCTATTAATGCTGCTGATAATTTATATACTAATGCCAGTAAAATAAGTTTTAAAACTGGATATAGCATAAGTAGTATTATTACAATAAGCCCAATTGAACTAATTGCATTTTTAATTATTAAGGAATATCCTGCAACCGCTGCAATTGCATCTGAGAATGATTTCCCTACTATTGGTATGAAATTATCTATTGCAAACTTAGCCGTCTTTAAAGTTACTGCATCTATTGTAGAAGATGTTATTCCTCTAACTGTGAGCAATCCTATAAATACGGTTAAGATAATGCCTTGTAACCATAATGTTATTTGTTTTAGCAATTTACAAAGGTTATCTATTTTATGTTCACTAGACATATTATTTGCAAATTGTAATACAAAGCTCATTAAAATAAGTGGTATTATAACATTTAAATAAATTCTAGGAATTATTAAGGTAGCTCCAAGTATAATTGGATCCATTGTAGCTGCCTGAGTAAAACCACCTGCCGAGCCTAACATTATTACCAATATAGGTAATAATGCCGACATAAAATCTGATATTTTAGTTATAACATCTGTTGCTATAGTTAACGAAACTAAAAAACTTTTACTTAAAATAACTATTAACATACAATAGCAAGCATAAAAAGCAATATTAGATATGCTTTCATTTGAAAATGATGCTTGCAAATTTTTAAGTAATGAACATATTATGGCAATTACCACTATTGATATAGAAAGTGATAATACTGTCTTTACTTCTTTAAAAAGAAAGCTTACTATTGCTCCTCCAACTTTTTCAAAGGATAAATTACCTTGTCCACTTTCTAAATAGCTTTTAAAATACTCAATTGGATCTAATTCATTCATTAATTCCACATCTGATTTCATATTATTTATATATTCATATAAACCATCTATTTTATCTTTAATTTCCTCATCTTTCATTAATTCACTATTTTCTAAATTATTTTTATATTCATTAAATACGCTTTTTTTACTAGTATGTTCTTCTGCATAAACAACTCTATATGGATTTATTAATACCCCAGTAAAAATAATCATACCTGTAACCATTATTATAAAAACAACTTTATTTATTTTTTTCATAATTACCACCTACAACATCTGCAGTATAGTATCTAATACTGCCATTAAAATTGGTATTGCTAAGCCAAGTATTAATATCTTGGCAGAGAAGTCCACCTTTGACGCTATGCTTGAAGCACCTGCATCTTTACATATTTCACTACAAAAGGAGGCTAAATATGCTATAGCTAATATTTTAAATACTATGCCTATATAAACACTATCGATATTTGCTCTATCAGCTATATTTTTTAAAAAATATATTACATCACTTAATTGACCAATTATAAATAGAAAAATTATAATTCCTGCTACTAATGCTATTAATATTGATAAATCATTTCTTCTATCCTTAAATAATAAAAATATAGATAAGGCTACAAATGCAAAAGCTACTATTTTAAATATTTCCATATTCTTCACCTACAACATAAACATAGTCTTAACTGAATCAAACAAATTAGCAATTAGCCCTATTACTGTTAGAAGTATAATAACAACTCCTGCAATATTAGTAATTACCGCAATATCTTTTTTCCCACTGCTTTCAAGAACCTTATCTAATACTATTAATAAAATTCCCATGGCTCCTATTTTAAATAAAATATCTACATTTAGCATAATAAATTCCCCCCTCTTTTTCACATTAAGAATACAGCGAGCATAGCTCCAATACATATTCCTAAGGATCTGTACATCTTTGTATTTTTATTTGCTATAGTTTCTGATTTTTTACAATTTAGTTTTATATTCTCTATAGTTAAATTAAAAATTTTATCTTGTCCAAAAACACCTGATTCTCCTAGTTCTCTAGTAAAATCAGATAATATTTTTTCATCTTCCTCTATAATAAAAAAATTTTCTTTCATTTTTCTATACTCATCTTTAAATGCATGATAAACTGTTTTGCTTTCACCATTTATTAGTTTTTCTGAAACTCTTAAAAGTAGATTTCTTAAATGGCAACTTGTTTTTTCAGAGACGTAATGAAGAGCTTGTGGTACTGGAGTATTACCATAAATAACTTCATTATTAAGTATTAAAAGGGAATTTAGTATATCATTTAAATCTCTATACCTACCTTTAAATTTTTCTCCATAATAAAACCCTATATAAGTACTTGCACAAAATATTATGCCTATCGAAATCATTTTAAGCATTTAACCTCCCCCCCCAGTCCAACCGCATACATATTTTCTATTGTTCCAACTCCATTTTTATTAGATAAAATAACTATTCTATCTAATATTGAATTATCAAGGAGTTCTTTAAACACCTTTCTTTTGTAAATATCATCTATACTAAACCCATGAAGAGTAACAACTACGTTAACTCCTGAATTAAAAGCCATAAGAAGGGCTTCAATGTCTCCCTTTGTTCCAATTTCATCACATATTAAAACTTCTGGTGATAAGCTTCTAATAGCCATGAGCATGCCTTCTCTTTTAAGACAATTATCTAATACATCTGTTCTAACACCTACATCCATTTGTGGTACACCATTAAAACAAGCAGCAATTTCACTTCTTTCATCTATTATTGAAACTTTTTTACCACTTAAATTAATAATATTCATTCCATAAGATACATTTCTTGCTATATCTCTAAGTATGGTTGTTTTTCCACATTTAGGCGGGGCCACAATTAATGTATTGTATATCCTATTATTCTTTGCTATATATTTCATTACCTCATTAGATGACCCTATAACTTCTCTACATATTCTAATATTTAGAGATGATATATTTTTTATAGTCCTAATTATTCCACCTACTATTACACACTCACCTGCAATACCTATTCTATGACCACCCTTTATAGTAATATACCCCTGTTTTATTTCTTCTTCATATGCGTAGAGTGAATAGTTAGATATCTTAACTAATATTTGCTTTATATCTTCTGCAGTTACTGTGTACTTAAGTATCCGTTCTCCTTTAAAGGAGTTTAGTATTATAGGTTTTCCTACCTTTATCCTAATTTCTTGAATTTTATCACTTTGAAAATACCCTCTAATTTCGCTACTAATTTTTAATGGCAAAACTTTTAATATTTCATCTTCATAAATAATATTCCTCACTTCCTTTTCTATAGTTCTCTTATACTTTATCTCCAAATAAATAACTAAACTTTGTTTCACATACTTAATTAATATTCATAACAATAATTAAATATGTAAATTATTTAAAATTAACGCAAAAAAAATCTCAGCTTACTTTAAACTGAGATTTTTTATTATTTTTTATTAAAATAATAACTTTTATTCTATTTAGATATATTCAAAAATAACTAGTCAATATGTATAATGGATTCTCAAAAAAATAACTAGTCTATTGAATTTTCATTACAAAATGGACAAGGAATACTTTTATTATTTTCTAAAGCCTCTTTTTCAACAAATAGCGGTTTATTGCATTTATTGCATTTTATTTCTACATATTCATCTTCAAAATCTTCTAAATCTTCTAATGATACTTCCTCAAATAATTCATCTTGTAAATCTGTTAAATCCTCATCAATAAATTGAATATTTTCTTCTATGGATTCTTGTTTTACTAATGTTTCTTCTACTTTATTAGAAATACCTTCTAATAAAGCGTTCATATCACCAAATATTTCCTTATATTCTTTATTTTCCAATTTGTTAATTTTATCTTTTAAACACTCTAATATTTCTTGAATCTCTATCATTTTAACACTTCCTCTAGCATCTTAGTCATCTCCATAAAATAACTAGTCAATATATTCCCATAAGGGATCTTCCGATACTTTAATTTAAATTATAATTTCATTATATCATTATTTACATTTTTCTGTAACTAATTTAATTAGTTATTTGAAAAAATGCTAAGTTCCTAAGAACTTAGCATAAATTTGAGGTTACACTCTTTCCATGTAATCTCCGGATCTTGTATCAATTCTTATAACATCACCCTCGTTAACAAACATAGGTACATAAACGATAGCTCCTGTCTCAAGTGTGGCTGGTTTAAGAGCATTTGTACTTGTATTCCCTTTAACTCCTGGATCTGCTTGAGTTATTAATAATTCAACAAAGTTTGGAGCTTCAACTGAGAAAGCTTCTTCCTTATAGAACTTAATTACTGCAAACATATTTTCTTTAATATACTTTATAGCCTCTTCAACTTTTTCAAAATTTAAAGGAATTTGTTCAAAAGTCTCTTGATCCATAAAATAGTATAATTCTCCATCTGAATAAAGATATTGCATTTCTTTTCTTTCAATTACAGCCTCTTGTAATTTTTCAGTTGGGTTAAAAGTTTTATCTGTAACCCCTCCTAATATAACATTTCTAAGTTTTGTTCTTACGAATGCGGCCCCTTTACCTGGTTTAACATGTAAAAATTCAATTACTGTAAAAACTGAGTGATCATGCTCAAATGTTGTACCTTTTCTTATATCTCCTGCTGAAATCATAAAATTTCCCTCCATAATTAGCTTTTATTAATTATTTATAATAACATATTGTTATTAATGTTATAAACAGTATGTAGTTTAAAACATAACAAAGATATTTTATCAAAATTAATAGATAAATGCAATTGTTTAAATAAACTTAATTTATCTTTAAAATAATTATTTACTTTTTAACTCTAATTCTAGCTCTACTCTATTATTATTAAAAGTCATATTGTAACTTTTAATAATAAAATTTTCTAACAATTTTAAATCATATAATACTTCTTCTTTTGCACCATTTATTTTTATATTAATAATCCATCCAGTACCCTCTCTTTTTATATTAGTTAAATTATAATTTTTTAAATTACTTAATGATTTATCAATATCTTTAATGTATATAGGGTCTACTTCTGCTGAACTTATAACTGGCTTACTTTCTTCTATTTTATTATTTCTTACTATAAATAATATTATGCCTTGCATAAATGTAATTAATATTGTTAATGTTATTATAAAGTTTTTTTTATTTTTCACCTTTTTCATTCCTCGTTATTCCTAGAATATAATATTTTTTTTCATTTTGAGTTATATTATCAATAGCCATACTTTCTCTTTCTTCCAATGAATATAATTTTTCTATAGATTTTATCATCATTGTTCCACTATTATTTTTAACAGTTAATTCTTCTACATCTTTATCTATTTCATTTATCCACTTAATAATTGATTCCTTAGAAACCTCTTGTTCAATAGGTTTAGCTACTTCAATTTCCTTTGGTTTTTCTTTTTCAAATACCCTTTCAATAGTTACAGGAATAATAAATAAATTTATTATTATTAAATATATTACGCCTTTCCTATTTCCTTTATTTTTTATGTTTTCTGAATTTTCAACATAGTTTCTTGGTATAAAATTTTTGTTTTTTAAATAATTTTTCATTTATTGTCTCTCCAATTTTTAAATATTGAATTTCTTTTAGATCTCCAATTTTATTTTTTTCATTTATATTAATACTTATATCAAAAATAACTTCCTTATTTATTTCTATATATTTATCTAATTCCTTAAAAACACTATCTATGTCTTTATTAACGAATCCATTTATAATAAATCCATCTTCAACATTTATTAAATAATATATGCCTCTTATTTTTGTTACTGAAATAAAATTTCTATACCTTTTAAGTTTATTGTTTATAAAATCTTTTATTTTAAATTGAATTGGAACTACCGAGAGGATGTTAGCACCATATGCAATTTTTTCTACTGCAATACCTTTTTTAATTGAATATATATAAATCTTATTTATTCCTTTTATAAAGTCATAATGAAATAGTAAATCATCTCCAACTGAAAAATCCTTTATTATAATATCTTCAACAAATTTTTCTAGTGAAACCTTACTTTCTTCAAAATTATACACTTTAACCAAAAGAGGTTCTTCCATTATAACAGCTTCTCTGTTGCCACCTAGCTTCTCATTAAGCTTCATATGGTCTGTGTAATCATATAAAGCACCTTTATATATATACCCCTGCTTTTCTACGCCAACTATATTTTTCATAATATTACCTTCCTTAAAATTAATTAGATCTAAGCATCTTTTTCTAATCCACATTTACAATTTGGAATATAGTCCGTCCTATAGAATTTAGGAACTAGTTTAACTAATTCCTTTCCATCTGCAGTATTTTTTTTACACTCTAATTCAATGTGATCATGGTTACCATTGATATCTTGTTTTATTAAAGTACCCGAGGTTCCATTTATATTAATTATTACTTTTTTAATTTCTAGGCTTGGATTTTTTCTAATATATTTATTTTTTGTTTTATCAGTACTAAATTCTTTTTCAGCCTCAAGTAAGTGGTACTCTTCAAATCCACTTAAAGTTTTTATATCATCTCTAGTATGTATTACTGAAGATTTCAGATAATTATTTATAACTATCTTATTTAACAGCATACATATACAGGCTACTACCATAAGGATTACTACTGCTTCTAAAAGTACATATCCCCTTTTTTTATTATTAATCCTTTTACCTATTTTTATATGCACTGTATTATCTCATCTCCTGTTTTAAGAGTAATTTTATAATAATATAATTTTTCTTTTTGTATTATAGTAAATGTCTTTACATTTTTTAAAATAGTATTTCTTACCAATAGTGAATTGTCAGGTTGACCTTTATTGTGTGTCTCTACTACTAATCTCTCGCCTTGACGTCTTATTAATTTAGTCTTCACAAGTGTTTTTTCATGATCTCTTAAATAATTAACCTCTATTTCATTCTTTACAATATCAGGTTTTATTTCTGTAATCATATTACCAGTAAGTAATCTATCTATACTAAGCAAAGCATTATCTATTTCATCTATTCTTGTACTTTCTTCAATTATATTTACATAATTTTTATAAGTACTAATTATGAGAGTAAACCCTATTACCATAACTATTGTTGATATAGATATAACTGCAATTGTCTCAATTAATGTATATCCTTTTACTCTTTTATCTATTTTTCTATTCCATCCACCAAGACTTATTGAATTCTCTTTCAACATTAACTTCTCCTACGCCTCCAGACAAACTAATTGCTATTTTCATTTTCATTATTTTATTATTACTGTCATCATTAATAACCTCTATTTTTATATCATTTCCTCTTTCTAATTGAAAAATATTAGTTGTTATTAAATTTTCTAATATTTTATCTGTATATTTAAAACCTATATAATTGGTCTTTTCTGCACCTGTATTACACCTTAATATTTCCGTATTGAGTTGATTATAAGAGTAATTATATTTTATTTCATTCATAATACAATAAGCTACTCTATTAGCTTCCTCATGCTTATTTCTTCTAATCTTAGATTTATTGGCCGCTATTGCAGAAGTCATTGCCATCATTGATGCTATCATCAAAATCATTAATGCTATTAAAACTTCTATTAACATACTTCCATTATGTTTTCTCTTCATTTTGTCCCCTTATATCAAAATTCTATTTACTTTTTTCTATTTCATCTATTATCTCTTTGTCTTCTTTGACTGTTACAGTATCATTTCCTACGGCTATAGTTATTTTATACTGCTTTTCTCCATCATTTATAAATATAGTTCCTGAATTTTTCAAATATCCCATATCGCTAACATTCACAATGTTTATTGGTTTAAAATTAGCTGAAATTTTAATATTATCAGGAAATTTTTCACTTTTTCCTACCAATTTGTTATTTATATTATTTTTATCCCTATATTTAAATCCAATACTGTTTTCAACTGTATCTATAATTACCTCTCCATCACATAAATTTTTCCTACAATAGGTTTTAGCATAACTCAAAATGCTATGAACTTCATATATTGCAGCTTCTACTTCTACTTGACTTTTTATATGTTTTAGTGTTTTTATTATTGCAAATCCACTTCCAAGTAATATTGATAGTATTGCCATCACAACTACAAGTTCAATTAATGTGTATCCTTTTTTCTTCATCCTTCAGCCCCTGTCATCATTGCTCCAAATAAAGGAATAACAAATATCATTATAAATATTAAAACAATTGCTGCCATAACTAATATTAAGGCTGGCTGTAGTCCAGCTAGTATTTTATTTATTTTTTCTAATGATTTCTTTTCTAAATAACTACTTAATAATTCCAATCTTTCATCCATAGAACCACTAGCTTCACCAAGTTTCACTATTGATATAGTATATTTAGAATATCCATCAATTCCTTGTAGTGCTTCTGATAATGTTTTTCCATCTATTATAGCTGAATTTATATTTACGAATTTATGATTTAAAACTCCCTTAGAAAAACTATTCGCACAATAATTAAGTCCCAAAGATAAGTTGATACCACTCTTTACTATGATAGATAGTAAGGAGATAGATATATACTCATAAAAATCTCTTATAATAGAAATTTTTTCAAAAGGTATTCTTACATATTTCTTAATCCCATGCTTTATTACTAAGCTCGGAATCACTATTCCCCAACTTATAGCATAGATAATTATAATTAATGGATTTTCTTTTGCTTTTTGTACAAATTCATATATAACCAAACAACTTTTAGGCATCTCAGTTCCCATTGAACTGTAAAGATCAAAAAAACTTGGTATTATAAACAGTGCTAAAAATAAACCAAGACTTATCATTGTTACTAATAAAACACATGGATATGCTAATGCATTGCCTACAATTTTTTTAATCGAACTAATTTTAGTATAATATTCTTTAATCCCTTTTAAAGATTCATTTAAACGTCCACTTTTTTCTCCAATTGAAACCATAGAAATAAAAAATTGTGGAAATAACTCTTTATGTTTCTTTAATGCATTCTCAAAAGATTCTCCATTTTCTATATCATATTGAATTTTATAAATACTGTCTTTATAGCCATTAGCTAATGGCATTTCTCTTAATAGTTCTAATATAGTTAGAAATGGTATACCCTCAGAATAAAGACTTCCTATATTTTCTGCTATAATAGCTAAACTATCATTATTTGGTCTAAGCATTACTCTCTTTATAAAGTTTTTCATTAATTCCCTCCTCTAAAATAAATTTTCTATAATCATTTATTGAAATTAACCCTCTTTCTAATAAAGAAATTAGAGATTCTATCATTTCAACATTTGATAGTAAATTTATTTCTTGGAAAATACTTGAGATGGATTCTTTATACTCTCCTTCTATTAATTCTACTGCTGACACCATTGTTCTTCCTTTATAGCCCGTATTGTTGCATTCTATACATCCATCTTTTTCATAGCTTTTTATTTTTCTTCCCCAAAAACAAATATCTTCTTTATAAACCTTGCACTTCTCACATAAAGTCCTAATTAACCGTTGAGATACTATCCCTACAATTGAATCCTTTAAAAAATATGGTTTAACCCCCATATCATCTAGCCTTAAATAGACTTCCCTAGGTGTTTTAGTGTGAATCGTGGCATATACCTTATGTCCTGTTAGGGCAGCTCTTACAGCCATAGATGCAGTTTCTTCATCTCTAATCTCTCCTATCATTATCACATCAGGATCTTGGCGCAGAATACTTCTAAGCCCTGTTGCAAAGTCAATATTAGCTTTTCTATTTAAACTTATTTGATTAATTCCAGGAATAATAACTTCCACAGGATCTTCTAGAGTTGTGATATTTATTTCTTCATTATTTATAGTTTGGAGTATAGAATATAACGTTGTCGATTTTCCGCTTCCAGTTGGACCATTTATAATTACTAATCCATTCTTAAAAGATATTATTCTCATTAATTTTTTTAATTGATATTCTGTTAAATGTATTTTATCTAGACTAAAATTAAATCTCATTCCATATAAAATTCTTATAACTAGTTTTTCACCATAAACTGTTAATATAGTAGAAACTCTTAAATCATAAGAGTTATTATTTAACTTTAAGTTATATTTGCCATCTTGAGGTCTTCTTTTCTCTGTAATATCCATGTTTGCTATTATTTTTATTTTAGATAATAACACCTTATATTCTGA
Source organism: Clostridium gasigenes (assembly GCF_900104115.1). Taxonomy (GTDB): domain Bacteria; phylum Bacillota; class Clostridia; order Clostridiales; family Clostridiaceae; genus Clostridium; species Clostridium gasigenes. The sequence goes on along the minus strand of NZ_FNJM01000001.1, from coordinate 624,309 downwards.
ATGCTTAATTTTTCTATCTAAACTAAGCTTACCATCTGTTCTAATTCTAATTAGAACTTCATTTTCCATTGGTTCAACATGTACATCTGATGCCTTTAATTTTATTGCCTTTTCTATAAAACTTTCATGTAGATTTTGACTTTCACCACTAAAAACCCCATCTATAATATTTTGTATAATTTCACTTTCTATTTTTATAAAATCTATTTCTAAGGCAAAGATAAAATTCAAGTATTCTATTATCCTTTCATTACTTTCAACCCCAATTACTATTAAATTATTTCCTTCAATTTTTATAGGTAAAAACATTTCTTCTAAAGCTAATTCTTTATTAACTTTTCTTGCAGTATTTAAATCAATGTCCTTAATTTCTACTTTGTTATTTTTCACTTAATTCACCTCTTATGAATTATTTACCATTTAATCAATTTAAATACATTTATTTTCATTTTTTAAAAAATAATATAAAAAAATAAGAGCTATTGGTTAAACTAACCTCTAGCTCTTATAATCTATTTAATATCTACAAAGTAATATTTAAAATTGTCATTAGTTAATACCTTAACATATCCATCTTCATAGATATATATTTTTTCTTTTTCAAAACTATCCGTACTCCCTATAAAAAGTACATTTCCATTCTCATCTGAAGATAAACCTTTTTCTAAGTGAACTATATTTGGAAAATCATAAATTATTCTATTAACTTTGCCGTCTTTAACTTCATAAATTGAATGATTATTATCCTTCATCTTACCTAATATGAATATTCCTTTTTCACTAATTTCTATATCTTTTAACTCAACAATTTCATCTGTTATAACCTTAATTTTTTTTTCTTTATCAATTGATTTAAGAATTTTTTTACCAGATAATGACCCTTGTAAAAATACTATACCGTCTTTTGAAGCTTTTAAAAATTCTAAATATCCACTTTCTAATTTGTAAATAAGTTCTTCTTTTCCATTACTTATATTATAAGAGAATATTCCATTTGTTTTATTTTCATCTATTCCATAATAGATAATATTATTATTACTCCAATCCATTAAATTACCTGAAATTGCAACATTAGTATTAATTTCTATTTCTTTATTATCTTTAAGACTTTTAACAACTAATTGCATATATTTATCTTTTTTAAAATACGAATAATAATCGCCTCCTGAAGATAATTTAGGATTGATAATGTTTTTATCCAATATCTTCATATCTTCATCTTTATAATGTATAAAGGCACTACCTTCTTTTTCATAGATATAATTCCCACTAATTATATCATATGCTGCTACTGATTTATCAACTTCTAATTTATTATACTTACCTTCAGTTAAATTATAATTTGTATGATTACCATTTTCTTCTCTAGCTATTGCTCCCTTTAGCAATATAATTTTTCCACTTGGAGCCTCCAAAGTATTGCTACACCCACTTATAAATAACCATGAAGATAACATACTACTTATTAGTAGTACATATTTGCTATTAATCTTCATCTCATTACCTCTTTCCTAACATTAGACATCCTTTAATTTTCTTCATAATATAGACTTTAAATCCCCATCTATATTATTATTATCTTTTATATTATATATCTCATTTTATACTAACACAATAGTCTATATTACTTCTATTTTTTATATTACCTATAGACATCCTGCCATTGATAAATATACAAATTAAATGTTATACTAGCCTTAGTTAATTTCTAACGAAAGGGTGATAAATATGGCTTTAGATGGTATCTATTTGCATGGCTTGGTCTATAATCTAAAAAATTTAGTTTTAAATGCCAAAATCGATAAGATAAATCAACCTGAAAAGGATGAAATAATTCTAACTTTTAGAAAAGATAGAAAGAATTTAAAATTATTAATTTCTGCATCTTCTAAATTTCCAAGAATTCATATTACAAACACAAATAAAGTTAATCCTCTTAAGGCTTCAACTTTTACTATGGTTTTAAGGAAATATCTAATTGGCGGAAAAATAACTTCCTTTGAACAACTAAGTGGAGATCGTATATTAAAGCTTAATATAGAGTCTACTGATGAATTAGGTTTTGATAGTAAATACTTTTTAATTGTAGAAATTATGGGTAGACATAGTAATATAACTCTTATTCGAGAGCGTGATAATAAAGTTATGGAATGCATTAAACATATAACACCTGATATAAATAGTTTTAGAGTCCTTTATCCTGGTGTAAATTATGTTTATCCACCAGCTTCATCAAGACTTAATCCTTTTGATTTTACATTAGATAACTTAAAAGACTATTTTTCTACTAATGATATATGTATGTCTGAATTAGTTTTTACTAACGTATTTACTGGAATAAGTAAACCTTTATCCTACAATCTTTATAATTCTCTATCAAAAGAAAATAAAAATTTTTCTATTGATGAACTTTATAATTTTATTAACAATTTTATTTCAAGTTTAGAAACTAATTTTTCATACAGGATTTATAAAACAGATTCATTATATAAAGATTTTTATTGTCTTCCATTAGATACTTTAGAAAATACTTATTCTGTTTTAACTTTTGAGAACCCTAGTGAACTTTTAGAAGAATTTTTTCTTATTCGCGATAAACAAGAACGTTTAAATAGTAAATCTATAGATTTGCAAAGATTAATTCAAACTAATATAGATAGGTGTAATAAAAAATCTAAAAAACTTTATAATATGTTAAAAGAATGTGAAGAAAAAGAATCTTTTAAAATAAAGGGTGACTTATTAACTTCCTATATCTATACTCTCAAGAAAGGTGACAAAGAAGCTAATCTTCTTAATTTTTATAGTGAAGAAGAGGAATATTTAACAATTCCATTGGATGAATTTAAATCCCCTTCTGAAAACATTCAATTATTATATAAAAAATATAATAAATATAAAAAATCTGAAGAATCTGCTATTTATCAGTTAGAGCAAAATGATGGTGAGCTCCAATATCTAAACTCTGTTTTTACTAATATTCAAAATTGTGATAACTACGTTGAAATAAATGATATTAAAAATGAACTTATAGAAACTGGTTATGTAAGATTTAAGAAAACTAATAAAAATGGTAAAAAGGATAGATCATCTAAACCTCTTCATTTTATATCTTCTGATGGTTTAGATATATATGTTGGCAAAAACAACCTTCAAAACGATTATTTAAGTTTGAAGTTTGCAAGTAATAATCATCTATGGTTTCACACAAAAAATATTCCAGGATCTCATGTTATAGTTTCTGCCCCACATGTTCCTGATAAAACTATAGAAGAAGCTGCAATACTTGCCGCCTTTTATAGTAAAGCTAAAAATTCTACTAAAGTACCTGTTGACTACACTTTAGTAAAAAATTTAAAAAAACCTAATGGTTCAAAACCTGGTATGGTTATTTATCATACCAACTATAGTCTTTATACTGAACCTAGTTACTATACTAAATTAATAGAAACATTAACTCAAATATAATCATTTTTTTATTATATACTAAAAATTAGGCAGTTAGAAAGTGAACTAATCACTTTCTAACTGCCTAAATATTTTTTCTGTTTTTAAATTATAATTAAATATTATTAATTACCATATCACCATTATTTTTAATAAGTTTATTATCAAAATATTGATAATAGTAACATTTTATAGTTCCATTATAAAGTTTTCTATTCTTTGATGATTTAACTCCGAATATATTTTCAAAACTCTCATGTGATGTTAATATATTGAAATCCCAATTATCTAACTTATTTTTATATATTCCAAATATTCTATAAAGTTCTTCTATCTCACTCTTTTCTCCAAGTCTTTCACCATATGGAGGGTTAGTAATTATAAATGAATATTTATCATTACTTGAGAATGTTTCAAAATCTCTCTTATGGAAATCTATATAATTAGCTACTCCAGCTTTCATAGCATTATTTCTAGCTACTCTTAATACATTTTCATCATTATCATAACCAATTAATTTAATATCCTTTTTCTTTATAGCTTTTTCTGCACCATCTCTAACTTGCTCAAACATTTCTTTCCCCATAGTTGGCCAAGTTTCACATACAAAACTTCTGCATAATCCAGGTGCAATATTTTGCATTATCATTGCAGCTTCTATTAAAATAGTACCTGAACCACAAAATGGATCTATAAGAGTAAAACTTTCCTTCCATCTTGATATTAGCACCATAGCGGCTGCTAATGTTTCTTTAAGAGGTGCGGCTCCTGCAACTTCTCTGTACCCTCTTTTATGAAGTCCAGGTCCTGAAGTATCTATTGATAATGTAACAACATCTTTTAAAATAGCAACTTCTATTTTATATACTGGACCTGACTCTTCAAATCGCTCTATTCCATAAGAATTAGTCATACTATCAACAATAGCTTTTTTTACAATTGATTGACAATCTGGAACACTATGTAAAGTAGATTTTATTGATTTACCAACAACATGCATTACTCCATCCTTTGGTATTAAACCACCCCAATTAACTTTTTTAGTTCCTTGGAATAATTCTTCAAATGATCTAGCTTCAAACTGAGCCATCTTTATTAATATTCTGTCAGAAGTTCTTACATGAATATTCGCGATTGCAATATCCATTTCATCTCCTGAAAAATAAACTTTTCCATTTTCCGTTTGTAAATTTTCATATCCTAAAGCCTTAAGTTCTTTAGCTGTTATAGCCTCTAATCCAAAGGTAGTTGTTGCAATTAAATTATATTCCATTTTTTACTCCTTTTATGTTGATTTGGGAGCTGACTAGTTTTTTTTGAAGCTCCCTTACACTTTTTAAAATAATAAGCAGTAATTAAACAAAGTGCCTTATATTACGGTACCTTCATAAATTTTAACTGAATCTACTCCATCTATTTCTTCTATTTCAACTGCTATAATCTCTGATTTTGATGTTGGTATATTTTTCCCTACATAATCAGCTCTTATAGGTAGTTCCTTATGCCCTCTATCAATAAGTACAGCAAGTTGTATTGATTGTGGTCTTCCGACATCAATAATAGCATCAATAGCTGCACGTGCTGTTCTACAGGTAAATAGTACATCATCAACTAAAATTACTTTTTTCCCTTTAATAGGGACCCCTAGGTCACTGTTATTAACTTTTGGCATATCTTTTATTTCAGTTATATCATCTCTATATAAAGATATGTCAACATAACCAACAGGCACACTAACACCTTCAATACTTTCAATGTGAGCTCCTATTCTTTCTGCAAGTGGGTATCCTCTTCTTTTAATTCCAACTAGAACTAATTCTTCAACGCCCTTATTTTTTTCAATAATTTCATGTGAAATTCTTACTAAACTTCTTCTAACTGCTTTTTCATCTAGAAGATTTGCTTTTAAAATCATTATAACTCCCCCTTAGGCACCTTCAAAAAATAGCTAATCAATATACAGCTCACCTCGGACTATTATTTTTTAATATACCTTATTATTTTCTTAAATTAGTTAATATGTCTTCATAATAACTTGGTAATTCTGAATTAAATTCCATGTATTCCTTTTTAGTTGGGTGTATAAACCCTAGTGTCTTAGCATGTAATACTTGCCCATCTAACTTATATCTTGGTTTTTTTAGTCCATAAATAGTATCTCCAACTACAGGATGACTTATAGATGCCATATGTACTCTTATTTGATGTGTTCTTCCTGTTTCTAAGCTACACTTTACAAGAGATGTTCCATTATCATATTGTTCTAAAACTTCATAATGAGTTACTGCTCTTTTACCATCTGATGTTATAGCCATTTTTATTCTATCTCTTTTGTGTCTTCCTAAAGGCTTATCTACAGAACCTTCTGTTTTCATAAATTTTCCTTCTACTAAAGCATAATATTCTCTTTTAATAGTATGTTCTTTAAATTGATCTGAAAGAAAAGCATGAGCCTCATCATTTTTAGCTACTACTATTATACCTGTAGTGTCTTTATCAATTCTATGTACAATTCCAGGTCTTATAACCCCATTTATGCCAGATAAGTTTTTGCAATGATATAGTAATGCATTAACTAATGTTCCAGTATACACTCCCGGAGCTGGATGAATAATCATTCCCTTTGGTTTATTTATTACTATTAGATCTTCATCTTCATAAACTATGTCTAGCTCAATATTTTCAGGGGTTACATTTAAAATCATTGGCTCTGGCATAACAACAGTTATATTGTCTCCACATTTCACATTATAATTACTCTTTTGAACCTTTCCATTAACAGTTACTGATCCATTATCTATAAGCCCTTTTAAAAATGATCTTGATTTTCCGTCTATTATATTAGAAATATATTTATCGATTCTTTCCCCTTTATTTTCTTCATTTATTATAAAATTTAATTCTTCCATATGTTAAATCTCCAATTCTTAATATTTTAATTCTCAACACATTATAATATATTAATCAAAGTTACTCAATACATTAAATATATTATATGCTCAAAAAGAAAAATCCGTAAAATACGGATTTTTTTTATGTATTATTTCTTTGCAAAAAAGCTTTTTATTTCGTCCATATCATCTGTATAAACTTCTTCTTTAATATATTCTATATTGCTATTTGAAAGTTCAATACCTTTTTCTTCAATTAATTCTAATTCTTCTATTGGTTTAGAAACATTATAATTTTTAGTTAATTCTCTTTCTAATTCATTAAATGTTTGAGTTTGAGTATTCATAAAATTTCTAAACTTAGCTCTAAATTTAATAAATTCTTGTTTAACCTTCTCATACTCATCATTAATTTGAATTACATCACTATGAGATTTATCTAATATTTTTTGTGCAGTATCATTAGCACTCTTAAGTATTATATCTGCCTCTTTTTGTGTATTTTCTCTTGCTTGCTCTGCAGCATTTTGTGCTAATAAAAGTGTATTTTGAATAGTATTTTCTATTTTTTCATAATGTTCTATTTGCTCTGTTGATCTTGATAGACTTTCTTTTAATCTTGAGTTTTCTTTAAAAACTTCTTCGTAATTTTCAACTACTTCATCTAGAAATTCATCTACTTCTTCTGACTTATAGCCTCTTAAAACTTTTTTAAATTCTTTATTATTAATATCCATTGGAGTAAGTTTCATACTATCACCTCTATAAATTATGTGTATTTTTTTATTATAACTCTTTGTTTTTCACTTTTAGTTTCGCCTATAACATCTCCCACAATAAACTTTCCAATTCCTCGAATAGTTATTCTTGTGTCTTTTGATATCTCTTGGCTTTTACTTTTCACTTTACCATAGTCAACTAAAACTTTACCTGTCTCAATAAGATCTATAGCCTTCCCCCTAGATATTTTCGCTAATTTGCAAATAAAATTATCTATTCTCAAAGAGGAGACTATAATTACAATCTCTTGAAACTTAACTATTGGAACATCATCATATTTTTTTATAACACTTACTGTAACTGGAGTTTTTCCTATTGTAGTAAGATTATTGTAAATATAAGTCCATATATCATCCATTACAGGTACATATGCTTTATTTTTATCTATAACTATATCACCAATCTTTTCTCTTTCTATTCCTAAGGAAAGAATTGAGCCTAAATAATCTCTATGATTCAATTCGCTGAAGTTTGAATTACTTTCTATTAATAACATTACTACAGGATACTCAGCTTCATATAAATTATTAAATGCTATTACTCTTCTTTCACACTCTTGAAAAAAGCCATTTGTCTCCACTTTAAATGTATTACTATTGAAATTTCCATAGTAATATTTCCAAATATTTGGTGGCAAAAATGAATTAGTAAATACAGTAATATCCTTTTCACTAGCTAATCTAAATTTATCATATACTCTTAAAGCTTCCATGCTTTCATCCTTAGAGAAAGCTTTAATTACATAATCTCGACTTATCATTATAATAGCATCTTAAATATAAATTTTCTAACAAAGCCTATAAATAATATTGCAAGTATAGGAGAAAAATCTATTCTATTCATACCAAATAAATTTTGTTGTAATCTTCTAAAAGGTTCTAAAATAGGAAAGTTAAAAGATTTTAGTAATTGAAATAAAGATTTTTCCCTAATGCTTGGAATATATGACAATATTATTTCAACTAATATTGTTGTTTCTACCAATCCACTTAATAACTGTACAAATATGACTATTATATTTATAATAAACGCCTCCTACTTATTCCAGTTAAATAATGCTTTTGAACTTAATTCATTTTTCAATTCACTTGTAACCTCAACATTTGATGGTGATAATAAATATACTCTTTGCTCAATTTCTTGTAATTGTGCTCCTAATACGTAACATGATCCACTTATGAAATCTACTAATCTTTGAGCTACTTTAGTTTCTAGGCCTGTTGCATTTACTACTACTATTTTTCTGCCTTTTATAGCTTCTGAAATTTCTCTTGCATCATCATAATTAGTTGGTTTTGTTACCATTACTTTAGCTGTTGCTGCTGAATGTATGTTAACTACTTTGTTTCCCTTTGTTGATTGAGACTGTATCATTGTTTCAACAGGATCTATATTCTCATCATTTTCTACAGCGTCTACATCATCAAAATCTTCTTCGTACTCACCTAATCCTATAATGTCTTTAAATTTTCCAAACATATTTGCCATTTTTACTTCCCCCTAAATGTTTCTTGTTCCAAATATTCCTGTTCCAATTCTTATCAGTGTTGAGCCCTCATCAATAGCTGCCTTATAATCATTAGACATTCCCATTGATAATATTTCCATTGATATATTTTTATATTTTTTTTCCTTAAGCTCATCAAATATTTTTTTTGTTTTATTAAAATAACATTTATTAATTTCATCATTCCCCTTTGGGATGATAACCATTAATCCTTTTGCTTTTACAAACTTGCACTTCTCAACTATATCTATAAAATCTAACAATTCTTCTTCTAATATTCCACTTTTGCTTTCTTCTTTACCAATATTTATTTGAATTAAAGTATTTGCAATTTCATCTGCTTTTTGAAATTCCTTTTCTATCTTTAAAAGAAGACTAATACTTGAAAGCGAATGTATTAAGTGAACCTTATTTACTAAATGTTTTACTTTATTAGTTTGTAATAGACCTATAAAATGCCATCTAACATCTTTGTGAAAATTTTCTTCTTTAAATACTAATTCCTGAACTTTATTTTCGGCAAAATCTCTAATGCCAAAATCATATGCTTCTAATAAATCCTCTAAGGGTTTTGTCTTTGATACTGCTATTAATGTTACATCTTTTGGTATTTCTTTTTGTATGTTTTGTATATTTTTTTTAATACCCAAAGCATCTCCTCCTTAAAAGAAATATTTGCTATTGTTTATATTCTTCAAAAAAACCGATTTACCTTTATTTTTTTAAGTTTTTATTTAATTTTATTTTCCTTCATAAATGCAGGATCAAAACTTTGAGTAGATGACGGAATAATAATCTCTTCTTTCACTTCAATCTCTACTTTCAATTTGCGAATTATTAGTTCATTTATATAGCTTCCTTCTTTAGTTAACTTTAACTTTAACTGTTCTGGATTTCCTATAACATAGTAACAAAATGGAGAATATTCTGTTGCATTATTATCAAATTCAAGAAAAGGCCCATCACATATTATTGATGTAGTTGGTATTATTCTATGATTTTTTAAAGCAACAGCTTCCCCTCCTGCCGCTCTAATTTCATTTAACACCATAGCTGCATCAATATTATGAAATATATCCCTTGAAATTTTATATGAAGCCTCTTCTATTTTAATAACTATCCCTTGCCCCTTTACAGGTAAAAGTCCTGTTATCATCCCATAATCATTTACTTGAGCTAACATATCTTTAACTAATTTTTCTTGTTTCTTATCATCATGTGTATAACTATTTATCTTATCTTTACTATAATCATTTTCAGTTCTTAATGTTTCTAAGTCTTTAAACAATTTATTTCTTTCATCTATTGTATCTTTATATTCTTTGGCACTTAATTGCTTAATGGCAGGTGATTTATTTAGTTTTATATTTATTGCAATTATAAAACCTATAATTAAGGTTGCTATAAACGCTACTATTTTCCCACTTATATTCTTCACTTAATCACCTCTCTTATGTGATCTCGCCTTTTCTATCATTAATCTTCTAATAACTGCAAAGTTATTGAAAATTCTTCCTCCAAAAACTATTACCGCTGCAATATATATCGGTATTCCTAGTTTATCACCTAAATATGCAAGCCCAGCTGCAAGTATTGCGTTACCAAAAAATCCAGATAAAAATATGTCAGCTTGAAAATTTTTGGATATTGATGCACGCATTGCTCCAAACACAGAGTCTAAACATGCTAAAATAGCAACAGACATATATGGTGAAAATGCATTTGGTATATTTATATCTACTAATAACCCTAAAAGGATTCCTACTAACAGGCCTATAAATGCAATCATTATATCTTCCCTCCCCTATTCTTTTACAGGTTTTACAAAATCAGTTCTTAATGATTGTGTAGTTTTATTTATTAATATATCTTCACTTTGTTTTATATCACTATTATAAATTTTTAGTTGCCCAAAATCAAGTGCTCCTCCAAAGGTTGCTCCTGCATTTAAATTACCTTTATCACCTATAACTTTTATAACAATTTGCTCTTTTGGATTTATTTGTTGTCCAGCTGAGCCTATTTTAATTAAATTACCTGATAATATAATTCCAGTTTGTGGTGTTATTCTAAAATCATTTATTGAAATAGCTTCTGCCCTTGAAGACCACATAAGGTTTACAATGTGAACTAGTTCAATATTACTTATTCCTTTACTAGTATCATTTGCATTTCCCCCAAATATATCAGTTTTAGGCTTAAGTGTTATTATAATTCCAGGTCCTATTACATCTACAACACCTAAATGCATTCTAGAATTATCAAGATTTTTCTTTATTTCGCCTTCTACTTTCCCATTTTCAGATGCAGCTTCTTCTATTTTTTTAAGTTCATCTAAAAGCTTAGTATTATTTTCCACAAGTTCTTCTTTTTGTTTTTTAAGACCTTCTATTTCTGATATAATATCTGAATTGGGTTGATTCAAATTATTTTTTTCACTTTTATTTAATAACTTAAATTGATACGCTAGCAAAAACCCTAGTAGCGCACACACTATTGCAACAACAATTTGCGATGTAGATTTTCTCATTTTCTCCCCCTTACTAAGTGAGTGTTAAAAAATAATTAATCAACTTCTGGTCTATTTTGTACTATTCTTCATCAAACCAACCTTTACCTAAACTATCTATGCCAAGGTTAAGTTAGTCACCTATCATAAAATATCCTCAGAATATTTGATTTGTTATTTTTTTCAGATTCCTAAGATTCAATTTTCACCACTGGTGGTCCATCAAAACTTACATCTATGTATCCTTTTTGTATATTTTTTTGTTCTAAAATACTAAGTACTTTATCAATCTTCCCAGCTTTATCATTCTTTCTTACTAAATCTTCATCATCTCCAAATAATATTTCTACCCCTTTAATATATCCTTTTATATTTAAAATATCCGATATATCTAATCTTTCAATTCTAAGCTCTGAAATATCAGATTTAATAATTGGATGAAAGGCATTTAAAATTTTACTTGTATTTTCATCATCTATTATTTTTTGTCCAACTTCTTTTCCATTATCCTTTGCACCAATTATACTAACTAGATTTCTACCCTCTAATGTTTTTAATTGTTCTACATAAAAGCCATCATTAGTTATAGCTTTATAAATTTCACCTTCTTGTATATAGTAAGCTACTTTACCTTCTTTAATTGATATATTTAAAATAGCATTACTTTTTTTATTAATTTTAACCTCTTTTATATATGGATTTGCTAATATTTTTTCTTGTATTTCTTTATAATCTACAGTAAATATATTTTTTCCTAAGTAATCTTTTAATCCATCTTGTAATTCTTTTTCATTAACTGTTGTAATACCAGTAAAATTTATTTGCTTAACATTAAATATTGGTGCTTTATAAATAAAAACTATAGTTGCCGTGACGATTATTATTGATGATATAACTAATCTTTTAATAATTTTTTTTCTTTTTTTTAACCTTCTAAATTCTTGCGCTTTATTCATAATTCTCCTATTTTTTCTAAACATATTAATTACTATTAATAATACCACTTTTTTTATTTTTTTTCATTATAAATTTATTAATTTTAACATTTCTACATAAAAAGAACATTTCTTTAGTCTTTAGCTAAAAAAATGTTCTTTCTTATATTATTTAAATTTCTTTTCCTTCTGTTTGTCGTGATATGTTTAAAAGTATTCCCATAGCAATCATATTAATTACAAGAGAGCTTCCTCCATAACTAATAAATGGCATGGGCACACCAGTTACTGGCATTGAACCAGTTACAACTGCAATATTTATAATTGCTTGAACTGCAATTATAGATGTTATTCCAACTGCTAATAATGTTCCATAACTATCCTTTGCCTTCATAGCTACATTAATTCCTCTCCAAATAAAAAATATAAAGAGTGAAATTATGAAAAGACATCCGATCAATCCTACTTCCTCGCCAATAATAGCAAATATAAAATCATTATGTGGTTCTGGCATATACAATGTCTTTTGCCTTGATTGTCCAAGCCCTAATCCATTTAATCCTCCTGCACCTAGTGAATAAAATGATTGTATTAATTGATATCCATCACCTGCAGGATCTTTCCATGGATTTGTGAAATTCATTAATCTTCTAAGTCTATATGATTCTCCAAATATAAATCCAACCACTGCTATCCCTAATACTGGTGCAATTTTGTAAAATAAATCTTTAATATCTGCTCCACCAACAAAAATCATTATTAATGTAACTATCATTATTATAGTTGCTATACTTAAATTTTTTTGAGCTAAAACAAGTCCTGAAAAAAGACCTGCTATTAATAAACAAGGTAATACCCCTTTTGTAAACTTCTTAATATTATCTCCCTTTAAATCAATGCTCAATGCTAAAAATAATACAACTACATATTTTGCAAGTTCTGAAGGTTGAAAACTTAATGGACCAAGTACAATCCATCTTTTTGCTCCATTAACTGACGGGAAAAAATGTACGGCTATTAATAACACAGGTGTTATTAACAATAAATAAGGTGTTATCTTTTTAAATTTATGATAGTCAAAAGACATCATAAAAACCATACTTACAATTCCAGCTACACTCCAGACTAGTTGTTTTTTTAAATAGTAAGTACTATCTCCTTCATTAAACATGGCATAGTACGAACTTGCGGAGTAAACCATAACTACTCCGATTGCTAAAAGTATACAAACTGAGTAAAATACACCATAATCTATTTCACCCATTTTACTTTTAAGCCTTTTTTTCCTCATAAAAACTCCTCCAAATTAATTGATTCGGGAGCTAAAATAAAATAACAAGTCAAAAATTTTGACTAGTTTTTTTTGAAGATCCCTTAAAGGGCAACAAAGCCTATAAAGCATAATAAAACTGTTATAACTGCAAAAACTGTAACTATTTTAGTTTCACGCCATCCTTCTTGTTCAAAATGATGATGAATTGGTGCCATTTTAAATAGTCTTCTACCTCTTAACTTATATGACCCAACTTGTAATATTACAGATATTGTCTCTATAACATATATTCCACCAACAATACAAAGTATTAATGGTAATTCAAGCACTAGTGCAATAGTTGCTACGGCGCCACCTAATGCAAGTGAACCTGTATCGCCCATAAATACCCTTGCTGGGTAGGCGTTATACCTTAGAAATCCAAGTAACCCACCTGCTAACGCTAATGAAAATACTGCTATAGATTCTTGTTTCATCATAAACCCAACTACTCCAAAGAATGTAAGTACTAAAACAGTAACTGTTGCTGCAAGCCCATCTAAACCATCTGTTAGGTTTACAGCATTAGTTGTACCTACATAATAGAATATTACAAAAGGTATGTATAATAAACCAAGTGGCACTTCCTTATTAACGAATGGTATTATTATAGTAGTTCCTAAATAAATGTATCCATACCAAGCTATAGCTCCTGAAAAAATTAAAAGCAAAGCCATTTTTTGCCATGATTTTAACCCTTCATTATCTTTTTTTATAATTTTTAAAATATCATCTAGAAATCCGATTATTCCAAATGCTATAAATGCATATAAAGCTATCATTGCTTCGTCTGAAGGCTTAAATCTCATAATTAGCATTACAATTGCAGTTGATAAAATAAATATTATTCCTCCCATTGTAGGAGTTCCTGCTTTTTTCAAATGACTTTGAGGTCCTTCTTTTCTTATATTTTGACCAAATTTTAATTTTCTAAGTATTGGTATTGTAATAGGTCCAAGTATTAGTGCAAAAATAAATCCTAGTACTAATGCTATCGCTAAGTTTGATGTTATTATTTCGGTTAATTTCTCCCCCATGTTTTACTGCCTAAAGAGGCAGTTCACCTCCTTCGTTATATTGAGATTTGTTTAATAGAATTTACAATGTCCTCAAACTTCATTCCTCTTGAAGCCTTAACCAGTAATATATCATTTTCTTTAACTAGTGTTTGTACATTGCTAATAAATTCTTCCTTTGTAGTATAAATCTCAATTTCCTCACCATTAAATCCTTCTTTAAAGCTATCTTTATAGTCTCCTATTACAACTAATTTATCTACTTTATCAGATGCATATTCGCCTACTTCTTTATGAGCGTTAAAGGCTTCATGTCCTAGCTCGTTCATGGTTCCAAGAATAGCTATTCTTCTTCCAGATTTATAAGTATTTAAAACATCTAATGATGATTTCATAGAATCTGGACTTGCATTATAACAATCATTAATAATTATAAACTTATCTTTTTTTATAAGTTGTAATCTCATTGATGTTGCTTCTAGATTAGCTATACCTTTTTCCATACTTTCGAAGGTTACTCCAAGTTTGTTTGCTACACTTATAGCTAGCATTGCATTTAATACATTATGCTTACCTGCCATTGGCAACGTAAATTTGTGATGTTTCCCATTTAAATGAGCTTCAAACTCAGTTTCTTCTTCCTTTAGTATAATATTAGTCCCATAGACTTCATATTCATGATTATATCCTGTTTTTGTAATTTTAAAACATTTAGAATTAATATTTTTCAAATTACTATCTTCTCCATTAAGGATAAGTTCATTATCTTCATTAAAGAAATCTATTATTTCCATTTTTGCTTTTAATATATTTTCTCTTGTTTTAAGATTTTCTATATGAGAAAGCCCTATATTCGTTATAACTGCAATATCTGGAATTGCTGTTTCTGCTAGTGTATGGATCTCACCGAGGTCACTCATTCCCATTTCTAATACTGCTACATCATAACTACTATCAAGTTCAAGTATCATAAGTGGTAATCCTATTTGATTATTAAAATTACCTTTTGTTTTAAACACTTTATATTTATCGCTTAAAAATGATGCAATTAAATCTTTTGTTGAAGTTTTCCCAGTTGATCCTGTTACTCCTACAACCTTTATTCCTAATTTTTTTCTATAATAGTTTGCAAGAGATAATAATGCCACGGAAGTATTATTAACCTTTATTATAGTTCCTTTATCTTCTAATTCTTCAATATCAAAAAGTATTTCATCAATAATTACTATAGATGCACCTTTTTCAAATGCCTCTTTTACATAACTATTACCATTAAAATTCTCACCATTAATTGCTAAAAATATATTATCTTTTTCTATTTTTCTTGTATCTATGCAAAGTGAATTAAAGTTATTGTTCTTACTGTCCACTAAAACTTCACCATTAATTGCTTTTACTATCTCTAAAAAATTTAGTTCCAAAATATCACCTCAGATTATTTTCTTAAAATTTGATCAACTATTTCTCTTTCATCAAAGTCTATTACACCTTCATTTGTTATTTGATAGTTTTCATGGCCTTTTCCAGCCATAACTACAACATCGCCTTCTTCAGCCATACTTAAAGCTAACTTTATAGCTTCAACTCTATTTTCTATAGCTAAATAATTGGTTTTTTTAATTCCTAAAATAATTTCTTTTATAATTAACATAGGATCTTCATTTCTTGGGTTATCTGACGTTATAATTGCAAGATCAGCTATTTCACTTCCTACTCGACCAAGCTCTGCACGTTTAACCTTATCTCTATCCCCACCACAACCATAAACAGCAATAAGCCTATTAGTTGTGAATTCTTTTAATGTTTCTAATATATTTTTTAATCCATCTGGAGTATGTGCAAAATCTATAATTATTTCATAAGGTATATCATATTTATGACCTATTCTCTCACATCTACCTGGCACTACAACCTTTTTTAGTCCCTCAGCTATAAACTCGTTTTTAATTCCTAACGACTTTAGTGCAGCAATAGCTCCTAATGTGTTGTATATATTATATTTACCTGGAAGGGCAGAATTAAATTCAGTTCCGTTTACTACAAAATGAATATCACTTTTCTTTAATTGAATATCAGTTGCTCTAAAGTCACTTTCGTTATTAATCGAATAAGTAATTATTTTTTTGCCTTCTATTTGTTTAGCATCGTTTAAAACTCTATATCCATAATTATCATCTATATTAATAATTGCGGTTTTACTTCTCATAAACAATTTAAATTTAGCATTATAATAGTTATCAAAAGATTTGTGGAAATCTAAATGATCTCTAGTTAAATTAGTAAATATGCCTGTTTCAAATTCGCATCCATAAACTCTATCTAATTCTAATGAATGTGAAGATACTTCCATAACACAATATTCACAACCAGCACTTACCATATCACTAAATAGTTTTTGAAGTTCTAGAGATTCTGGCGTTGTTCTTTCAGATTTAACCTTTTCTTCCCCAATATAGTTTGCAATGGTTCCTACTAGCCCTATTTTAAATCCAGCTTTTTCTAATATAGATTTTAAAATATAAACTGTTGTAGTTTTTCCATTTGTACCTGTTACTCCAATTAACTTAAGTTTTTTAGTTGGATGTCCATAATAATTTGCAGCCATAATAGCTAAAATCTTTCTTCCTTCTTTAATTTTTATAATAGTAATATCATTACCCTTAACTTCTACATCATCCTCACATACTATTACCTTAGCTCCAAGATCTACAGCCTTTTGAGCATATTCATGTCCATCAACTTCAAATCCTTTTAAACAAACAAACATATCCCCTTCAAGTATTTTTCTACTATCATATTGAATATTATTTATCTCCCTTTTTAAAGATCCACCTTCTACCTCATATTTAACTCCATTTAATAATTCTAATAGTTTCATCTCACCATCTCCTTTTATATTGTTTGAATTTCTTTGTTTTTTTGTAATGGTAATTGTATAAAAATTTAGCATGTGATATCCCACATGCTAAATTAAAGGCAATTTATTAATCACCGTATTCTGCATTAAGTGTTAATTTGACCTCGGTGTCACTACTTATAAGTTCGCCTTTAGGTATGCTTTGTTTTATAACAACACCCTCACCTTCAACTTTATAAGTGATACCTAACCCAGATAAAACTTTTTCTACAGATTCCATGGAACGTCCTTTTAAATCTGGCATTGCAATAGTTTTATTATAAGACCCTCCAGCTCCTGTGTAAAGTACAATCTTTGAACCATCTTTAACAGAGTATCCAGGATAAGGTTTCACATCTGTTATTATATTGCCATTTCCTTCTATATTATACTCTAAATTCTTCTCTTTTAGAATTTTTTTAGCTTCTTGTATTTCTAATCCTCTAATCTCAGGAATTATTATATCTTTTATAATTCCTTCTGTATATTCCTTATCAAATCCCGATTCCATATAATTAAATATATTAGTTAATAAACTCCTACCTATAGGAGCTACAATTTGACCTGCATAATATGCACCATTATTTGGTTCATCTACTGATATAAAGAAAGTAATTTGAGGATTATCAACTGGTGCCATCCCTCCCATTGAAGAAATATACTTTCCAGCTCCATAAGTCCCATTTTCAGGATTAACCTTTTGCGCTGTACCAGTTTTTGCTCCTATATGATACCCTTCAACATAGGATTTACTTGACCCACCTGAATTTACAGTTCTTTCTAAATAATCCCTAAGAATTGCCGCATTTTCTTTACTTATTATATTTTCCTTTTTAGCAGGAACGAAAGTTTCATCAACTACTCGATCTCCACTCTCATCAATATGTGATACTTCTTTCATTACATGTGGCTGTATTAACGTTCCACCATTAGCAATAGCATTATATGCAGCCATATATTGTGATGCATTTACTGTATTTGTTTGTCCAAAAGCTATAGTCGCTAAATCCGATTCTGTTATATCCTCTGCTTTTTTAATAATCCCTTTAGCTTCGCCTGGTAAATCAACACCACTTACTTTACCAAATCCCATTTTTCTAATCCATTCAGTAAGTTTTGTTCCCCCAATCCTAGCTCCAATTTCCATAAATCCAACATTACATGAATTTTGCAATATTTCAGGTAATGTTTGTGTGCCATGTCCTGAAGTTTTCCAACATTTAATTGTATGTCCACCAACTTTTTTGCTTCCTCCACAATTAAACGTATCTGTTTCTTTAACTAAACCTTCCTCCATATTTGCGATCATTGTTACAACCTTAAATATAGAACCTGGTTCAAAAGTATCATTTACAAGCCTATTTCTCCACATTTTTTGAAGTTTGTCTCCATCTGTAGCCCCGGCAAAATTTTCAAAACCTAACTGTGGTTCATTAGGATTAAAATCTGGTTTATTAGCCATTGCTAATATTTCCCCTGTATTTGGATTCATTATCATTACAGATACTTGTAATGCTTTATTATCTATATATCCTTGTTGTGCTGCTTTTTCCGCAAAATATTGAAGATTTTTATCTATAGTTAGTGTAACTTCTTTACCATCTATAGGTGGTGTGAATTTTGATATTGTATAAGGAAGTTCGTTATTCATTCTACCCAGTTCTGAAATCCTCATTCCTGGAGTGCCTGATAAATATTTATTATATTGAAGTTCTACTCCTGTTAACCCCTGGCCATCAATGTTAGTACTTCCAAGTACATGTGCTAAAAAGTTATCATTTGGATAGTACCTTTTTGTATCTGGAGATACAATTACACCATGGATTTTTAAGTCTTTAACTTTATCAGCTTGTTCTTTATTTATTCTTCTAATTAACGTAACTGATCCTGCATCTGCACCACTTGGTAATTTAGTTCTTATTTTTTTCAAAACTATTTCATTATCAAGACCCAGAGCTTCTGCTATTAAAGGTGATATAACTTCATTTGTTGTCTCTTCTTTTTTTAAATATGATCTAATAGAATTTAAATCAAAATCTACTCTATAAACATTTGCAGACACTGCAAGTTCTACTCCATTTCTGTCTAAAACTTTTCCTCTTCTCGCATCAATTTTAACTTCACTTGTCCATTGTTCCTCAGCTCTTGCTGAATAATCTTTCCTCTTTACTATCATTATGTAGGATAACCTAATTATTAATAGGGCGAAAATACAAGTTAATCCTATAAGGGCTAATGACATTCTTTTTTTCATTACCGCCTTATCCCTATAATTCCCTTTACTCACTTCTATTCCTCCATATAATTGCTAAAAAACGGATCTAGGATGCAACTATTTTTTTATTGCACCCATTAATTTTGAAAATAAAGTATCTTTTTCTTTTTTTATTATTGAATTTTCTGTTAATTCCGGAAAATAATTTTTAGTCATATCTACTGTTATAGCCTCATTATTATTCGGATTAGTCATTCCCATGCTTTTAGCTGCAGCTTTTACATTATCTAATGATGAAAATTTAAGAAAATCAACTCTTAAAGCCTCATTAGCCGCTACTGCATTTTTCACTTCATATCTCATATCAGTTAATTTCTTTTGTGTTTTATAAACTTTACCATCGCGCATAACTGTAATAACACCTAATACACATATTACTAATGCAACTTGAATTATATTCTTAGTTTTTTTATCTCTTAGAGCCATTATTTTTTTTCTTTTTTCTTTTTCCGCTCTTTCAAGATCCTTCTTCCTTTGATCATCATTAAAGTCCTCATATTTTCTGTCTGGATTTATGGCCATATTCCCTCTTATATAATCATATTCTTTTTCCATAATTTTATTCACACCCCTACCTATTTTTTATTTAATTTTATTATAATTTATTTACTACCCTTAATTTTGCACTTCTACTTCTTGGATTTTCTTCAACCTCTTTTTCAGTCGGATCTATAGGTTTTCTACTAACAAGCTTAACTTTTGCTGTATTTTTACAAATACATATTGGAAATTCTCTAGGACACGTACAAGCTGTAGCAAGTTCTCTAAACTTTAATTTCACTATTCTATCTTCTAATGAATGGAATGTTATAATTGCCATTCTTCCATCTTTATTTAACCTTTTTACTCCATCCTCAATAGTTTTGTTTAATATTGATAATTCACTATTAACTTCTATTCTTATTGCTTGGAAGGTTCTTTTAGCTGGATGAGGTCCTTCTCTTCTTGCTTTTGCAGGTATTGCATTTTTTATTAACTCTACAAGCTCAAAGGTTGTTTCTATAGGTCTATCTTCTCTTCTTGCCAAAATAAATTTAGCAATTCTTCTAGCAAATTTTTCTTCTCCATAATCTCTAATTATTCTAGTTATTTCATCCTCTGAGTATTCATTAACAACTTCATACGCAGATAATGAATCTTCTCTATTCATTCTCATATCTAGAGGTGCATCTTTCATATAACTAAATCCTCTTTCACCTTGATCTAATTGATATGACGAAACTCCAAGATCCATTAAAATTCCATCTACCTTTTCAATATCTAGACTTTCTAAAATACTATCGATATTATAAAAGTTATTGTGAACTAACGTTACATTTTTAAATTCTTTTAATCTTTCCCCAGCTGCCTTTAAAGCATCTTTATCTTGATCAATTCCTATTAGTCTTCCTTTTTCTGATAATTTTTGTACAATATGTGATGAGTGGCCTGCTCCACCAAGTGTACAATCTACATAAATACCATCAGGCTTTATATCTAATCCATCAATACATTCATTTAAAAGTACTGAAACATGTTTAAATTCCATAATCTTTCTCCTTATATTCCTAAATCACTCATTTTTTCGGCTATTGAATCAAAGTCTATATCTGAATCATTATATTTTACCCATTTTTCCTTGCTCCAAATTTCAACTCTACTTAATACTCCTATACTTACTATTTCCTTTTCTATCCCTGCATATTCTTTTAAATTTTGAGGAATTAATCCTCTACCCTGCTTGTCCGTTTCAACTTCACATGCACCTGAGAAAAAAAATCTAACAAATGATCTAGCATCCTTATTTGTAATTGGTAATGTTTTTAACTTTTCTTCTAATATTCTCCATTCCAAGATTGGATATGCATATAGGCAACCATCAAGCCCTTTAGTAACAACAAATTTATTACCAAGTTCTTCTCTTAGTTTAACAGGTACTATCATTCTATTTTTTGTATCAAGAGCATGTTGATATTCCCCTATAAACATTTTGCATCCCTACCTTTGATTATTAATACTTTTCACTCCACTTCTCACCACTTCCAACCACTTCATACTATATATTGTATAAAACTTTGCAAAAACCTTCAAGTGTTATTTGTCATTTTAATAAATTTATTTTACATAATTAAATTTTCAGACATTTATTCCTAAATTTCTTCATAAATATGTAATATTCTCGCTGTATTTATTGGAATAAAATGGTATCCATTAATTAAATATATTATGAAAAATTTATTATTTTAACAAAAAAAAAACCCACAGTTTGTGAATTCCTTTTTACGGTCTTGAAAAAAAATAATAGACTAGTAAATTAGTCTATTATTTTTCTAATATTCTTTATATATAATTTATACGTTAAATCTGAAGTTTACAACATCTCCATCTTTCATTATATATTCTTTTCCTTCTAATCTATATAGACCCTTTTCTTTGGCAGCTGCCTCTGAACCGCATGCTACTAAATCATCATATCCAACAACTTCTGCTCTAATAAATCCTCTTTCAATATCTGAATGAATTTTACTAGCTGCTGCTGGTGCTTTTGTTCCTTCGTTAATTGTCCAAGCTCTAACTTCCTGTACTCCCGCTGTTAAATAACTCATAAGTCCAAGTAATTTATAACTTCCCCTTATTAATATATCTAATCCTGATTCTGTTAAACCATATTCTTCTAACATTTCAGCTTTTTCTTCATCTTCAAGGCCAGAAAGTTCTTCTTCAAGCTTTGCACAAACAACTGCAACTTCTGAATTTTCTTTAGCCGCATGTTCTTTAACTATTTTAACATAATCATTATCAAGGTTTCCGCTTATCATATCATCTTCAGATATGTTACATGCATAAAGAACTGGTTTTGAAGTTATCATGAATAGCCCCTTTATATAAGCATCTTCATCTTCTGTAACTTCCATTGTTCTTATTGGCTGATTAGATTCAAGGTGAGCCTTAATTTTTTCCATTAAAGCATATTCATCCTTAGACTTCTTATCTCCTGACCTTGATGCCTTAGCTCCTCTTTCCATTCTTTTTTCTAGAACATCTAAATCTGCAAATATTAATTCTAAGTTTATAGTTTCAATATCTCTTATTGGATCTACTGAACCTTCCACATGAATAATATTTTCATCTTCAAAGCACCTAACCGCATGAACAATTGCAGAAACTTCTCTTATATGAGATAAAAATTTATTTCCAAGCCCTTCACCTTTTGATGCTCCTTTTACAAGCCCTGCTATATCATAAAATTCTACAGCTGTATAAATTTTTCTTTTTGTGTTATACATTTTTTCTAAAACATCTAATCTCTTATCAGGTACACTAACAACACCTACATTTGGCTCAATTGTACAGAATGGGTAATTTGCTGATTCTGCTCCAGCTTTTGTTATGGCGTTAAATAAAGTACTCTTACCTACATTTGGTAAACCTACGATTCCTAAATTCATCTATGTACATCCTCTCTTATCTTAATTAGGCATTTGAAAAAATAACAAGTCAATCTACCATGTATATTGGCTTGTTATTTTTTTGAAGATGCCTTAAATATAATTTTAATATTATATCTTTAAAATTATACTCTATGAATAAATTTTTTTCAACATTAACTATTTCATAAAAATATTATAATCATCCATATACTTCATATACTTCATTGAATTACTAAGTGTATATAGACTAAATTTGCTAATAATAAATAAGTATAATAAATTATTAGGTGGTGACTATATGAAAAAATTAAAAATAATTATTTCTACTATTCTAATTTCACTTTTAGTTATTAGTCCACTATTTGTATCGGCATCTACTTTAAGTGACGAGGGTGAATTAAATTGGTATTTTGTCTCTAGAGGAAAAGGAAATTTACCTGAAGGTGCAAAAGAATCTATAGGCTTCATATCTGATTACGATGCATACTTTTTAGGTACTACAGAAGAAAAAGTCCTTTATTTAACCTTTGATGAAGGATATGAAAATGGAAATACTCCTACAATACTTGATATTTTAAAAGAGGAACAAGTGCCTGCAGCTTTTTTCGTGGTAAAGCCTTATCTTAAAAGTTGTCCAGATATTATTAAAAGAATGGAGAGTGAAGGACATTTAGTTTGTAACCATAGTAATCATCATCCATCCATGGCTAAAATTACAGATCCAGCTAAATTTACAAGCGAATTTACAACTGTTGAAGAAGAATATAAAAATATAACTGGAAAAGATATGCCTAAATTTTTCAGACCACCAATGGGTAAGTATTCTAAAAATTCTTTAAAGAAAACTAAAGAGCTTGGTTACAAAACAATTTTTTGGAGTTTTGCATATAAAGATTGGCTAGTAGATCAGCAACCTACAGAAGAGTTTGCAATAAAGAAAATAACAGATGGGGCCCATCCTGGAGGGATAATTCTACTTCATGCAGTTTCAAATACTAATGCAAAAGTATTAAAAACTGTAATTAAGCAACTAAAAGCCGAAGGCTATGAATTTAAATCTCTTGAAGAATTAAAATGCTAAATTATTTATAAGTCCTATAAAAAATAGCAGACTATTATATTTGTCTGCTATTCTTTTAATATTTAATTTGGGTAAATTACTTTCTCTACATTACAACTTATTTTATTTTTACCTTCTAATGACTTTTCTAAAATAGTTACACACTCTTTTTCAATTTTTCCTGCATACTCTTCTTTTCTAAGTGAATTAAGATTTATTTTAACATTTAAAATAGCACTCTCTATAGCACTGTGAAGTAATATTGCCGCAACTCCTGCATCTGAAATTAAATTTTTATTTCCAAACTCTACTGCAAAAGAAATATTTTCATAAAATCCTAAAGATTCTTTTGCAAGGTCTAAAGGCGATTCCATAGCTTTAAATGTATTTTCTTTTATTATTTTACTTCTAATAGATTTTTCTTCTTCTGTATCTTTAGGAAGTTTAAATGAATCCATTAATCTTGTAAAATCCGCTCTATCTTTTTCCATAAAAGTTTGTGCAAGTTTCGTAAAATTAATTGCTTTTTCTTGAAATTTTATCATTTCTTCTTTTTTTTCATTACTTAGGTTTTCAAAAGATTTTTTATTTACAGTTAATGAATACACCATTGAATTTAAACTTGATGCTAATGCAGCAACTAATGCAGCAGTACTTCCTCCTCCGGGGCTTGGTGCATCTGATGATAGTTCCATTAGAAATTGTTCTATACTATAGTCTTTAAATTCCATTTTAAATTTCTCCTTCTATACTTATTTCTTTATATACCTCTATAATTTTTTCTACAATAGATTCTTTAGTAAATCTTTTAATACAATCTGCCCTAATTACATCACTATTATAAGAATTAATATTTTCTTTTATATTTATCATTGCATCTTTTAGGCCATTTATGTCATCTATAGCTACAATTTTGCCGTTAACTTCATTAATAATATCTTCAGCCCCGCCATTATACATTCCTATAATAGGTTTTCCTGCAGCTAATGCTTCAATGTACACAACACCAAAAGTTTCATATCTAGATGCTAACACAAAAGCATTGCACTCATTCATATTTTTAGCAACCTCTTCTCTTAATAATGCCCCTAAAAATACTACTTGATTCTTTATACCAAGATTATTAGCTAAAATTTCCAGACCTTTTCTTTGGCTACCATCGCCTCCTATTTTAAGTTTGCAATTTCTACCATTGAATCCATCTGAAAAAGCCTTAATAAGTGTGTCCATTCCTTTTTCGCCTTCTAAAAAGGCTAATGAAAAGAATGTAAACTCTTCATTATTCTTTTCTTCTTTTTTTTCAAATAATTCTAGCGGAACTAAATTATGAATTACTTTTATATCATTTCTTCCGCTAAATTCCTCAATTTCTTTTTTAAGCCCAGTTCCAACAACTACTACTTTTTTAGCAACATTATAGGATTCTTTTATTAAAGGTTTATAACTTTCTCTAACATAAGATCCTCTTTCAATTGAAGAATGCTCTGTAATAACTAGTGGAATATTATACTTTTTAGATATATACGCTGCGCTTATGCCTGCCCATAATGATGACTGTGCATGTATAAGATCTACTTTGCCTTCTTTTTTAACTATTTCTTTATATAATTTATCCATCCTTTTATTAAATACCTTAAACATTAAAGGGCTTTTAGGTATAAAGTTATAATTCTTATATCTATAAGTTTTTAAACTACCTTCTATTTCGAAGTTCATTCCAGCTTTTTCATTAACTTTACCTAATAATGTTAATGGCCAAATTTCATTATAAGCGACTGTCACAGAAATTCCAGATTCCTGAAGTGCTAAAGCTTGTTCCTTAAAAAAACTTCCATGAACCTTATTTCTAACATTTGAATACCAGGAAGGTATAAACATTATATGCATAGATAATCAACTCCTTTAAATAATTCTAAAATATATAAAGCATCTTTTAAAAATAACAAACCAATATGTTAGTCTATTTTAGCCATTTGAAAAAGCAACAAGTAAATATGCATTATGTACTCAATATTTTATTTAATTTTTTAGAGATGTTTTCCCACTCATATTCCTTTATTGGCTCTGATATTATTCCACTATCTACTTTATTTACTAAATCAATTAATGCATTTACTATATCTTCTTCATTATTTAAAATAACACTACACT
Source organism: Clostridium gasigenes (assembly GCF_900104115.1). Taxonomy (GTDB): domain Bacteria; phylum Bacillota; class Clostridia; order Clostridiales; family Clostridiaceae; genus Clostridium; species Clostridium gasigenes. The sequence continues at coordinate 598,120 of NZ_FNJM01000001.1, read as the reverse complement.
TTTCTAAATTTTCTACAACAGTTATTATTGGATCATCTTCGTCACCGAGTATAACTAGAACATAGCTACTACATCCAAAATAATCATATATTTTTGCTGGAATTTGTTTAGAATTTTTATTTCCAAAAAGAAGTAATATATCCGCTTTAACCATATATCCTAGAGCATCTTTATAAGGAATTCTATTTGATACCGTTGCAACTTCTATTGATTTAAGCTCTTCTTTTATATTATTATCATCTATATTTCCAAAGAAAAGCACATTAAGCTTATTGTATAATATAATATCTTTTTTCTTTATTTTATCTAAAGCATTAATGAAAGGTTTTATATCTCTTAGTTTGGAGAATATTTCTCCAGTATAAACTATGTTTACACTGTTTTCTTTAATTAATTCTGGTTTATCTTCTTTTTCAATTTCTCTATAAGTTTTATCATCATATCCTCTTGTAATTAAGTAGGTCTTTTCCTTTGGAATTTTATAACTTAAGATATAATCATCTCTATTAGCCTCAGTTACAAATACAAATTTATCTGAAAGAGATATAATATTTTTTTCAAAATATCCTTCTATTTTTTTTCTAACAAATCCAACATCTTCCCTTGTAGAATCCTTAAGCCATGGGTCACTCCAATAAGTTACCCAAGTTACATTTTTATTTTCTTTTTTTATATTATAAGCACAGATATGGCTAGATGGTGGTTCATGCATTGAAAAAATAACATTAAACATTTCATTTTCCATAAGTTCTTTTCCATATTTAGAAGCTTTATATGCCCAATATAAATACATATCAGGTACCCCTAAAATTCTTTTTGCCAGTCTTAATAATTTCTTTATATTCGAATATTTATTGCGAGCTTTTTTCTCTTCACTATTAATTGATTTTTTAGGCATAATCTTTTCAAATAACTTTCCACCTGAAATAATATGAAGTTTAACCCTTTTATCTAACATTCCTAAAATATACTCATCATAATATATAGATTCCCTTGGAAAATTCACAGTTAATAAATGAACTTCATTATCTTTAATTTTTGCTAAGTTATTTAAATATTGAAGAGTTTCTATAGATGCTGAATTATTTATTAGTGGCGAATAACAGGCTATAAATAGTATTTTCATATTTTTTCTCCTACCTTTTTCTTAGTTTCTTTGTAATCATTAATGTAGCTTCATCAAACTCTTCTATTTTCATAAATTTGCACACTATTGCAAAAATAATTATTCCTATTATTCCGTTAACTGCTAAAATAATAAAATCACTATTAACAACTATAATTTTATTAATTATATAAAGCGTACTTATCATTATAGTTGATGCTAATGCAATCTTTAAAAGTTTTATAATCATATTTTTCGCATTAAAATCACCTATTAATTTTCTTGTTGAATTAAATAATAGTATAGCTGTTACAGCTGCCGCTATTGAAGAGGCTATTGCAATACCAGATACCCCAATATATTTAGATAATATCAAACTTAGAATTATATTTATAGAAACACCAATAACTCCATTTATTGCAGTTATTTTAGTTTTTTGCATTGAAAATAATGACGAGTTTAAAATATCTCTTGCGCCGGAAAAAGGTAGTTGCAAGGCATATGCTGCAAATACTGTTGACGTAATTAATATTGTTTCTGGGGTATCGAATTCACCAGCACCAAATATTAAGCTTATAACTTCTACTCTTAAAAATACAAATGCCATCATTATTGGTATTAAAAATAATGATATAACAACAATTCCCTTTGATAAATGTTCTAAAAATCCTTTTTTATCACCTGAATTAAGTTTATTTGCCATTAAAGGATACATTACAGAGACTATAGACGTTGTTATAGCTACATTAGTGAAAACAACTAATTTTTGCGCAAAATCTATTATGGTTATTCCTCCAATTTCATTAAAGACTGCTGCAATACTTTTATCTACTATTAAATTTAATGAATTTGCTCCTGCCCCTATAAGTACAGGTAATATAAGTATAAGTATTCTTCTTATTCTTTCATCTTTTAAATCTATAAATGGTTTTATTTTAAATCCATGCTTATACAAAGATGGAAGTTGTACAAGAACACTTAATAGATTTCCTATTACATTTGCAATTGTTAGTCCAATAACACCTACATTAGTAAATAATATAAGGTATAGAATTATTGGTAAATTGAAAAACAACCCTAAAATAGATGGCATTATAAAATCTTCACAAACTTGAAGTACAGATGCAAAACAAGCTTTTAAACATAATAGTAATATATTAACAATACTTATTTTTGTAAGCAATATTGTTAGCTCCATTGTCTCTAAATTAAGATTATAAAAAATTAAACCTACTATTTCCTTTGTAAATAGAAATCCTAAAACTGATAGACAAATACATATTATAGCTATTATAGTAATTATATTGTTTGAAAACTCAAACATTTTATTTTTACCTTGTTTACTTTTTATTTCACTAAGTATTGGAATAAACGTAGTTGCAATTGCAAGTCCTACTATTGTAAAAACTACTTCTGATACAGAAACTGCTGCAATATATGCCCCACTTTCCATCCCTGCTCCAAATGTCGATCCTACTAATCTATCTCTTATTAACCCTAAACATCTAGTAAACACTGTTACTATCATAATTATAAATGTGGCTTTAAATATTTTATTTTTACTCATTATTTCACCCTTTTCTTACTTATAACCAAATATAAGAACCTTGGAATACTTCCAAGTCTTTTTATTCTCCAGGGTTCTTTTGCTACTCTATAAAACCACTCCATACCTATATTTATCATCCATTTTGGAGCTCTGCTTACTTTTTCTCCTATAACATCAAAACTACCTCCAACACCCATAAATACTTTTGTAGGTAATATATCCATATATTTAACAATAAAGTTTTCTTGTCTTGGACACCCCATTGCTACAAATACTACATAAGGTTTTTTCATTGTTATTTCTTCTAAAATTTCTTTAGGATTTTCCATATCAAAAAAGCCATTTTTATATCCAACTATATTTAACTTTTGATAATCCCTAACTAAATTTACAATACAAGCATTTAAGTTTTCCTCAGAGGATCCAAGCAAATATATCCCTTTACCAGTGTTTTCGCAATCTATTAATATTTCTCTCATAAGTTCTATACCTGCTATTTTTTCCTCTACAGGTGTTTTTAAAATTTTAGCAGATATCTGAATCCCTACACCATCTGGTATTATAAGTGCTTTATCTGATTTGAAATTCTCTAATAATACTTTGTTATGTAACCCCGTATATAGTACCTCTGGATTTCCTGATATTATATGAACCTTTTCAAAGGTTTTTATCTTTTCCATACACTCTTTTAACGTCTTCTTATAAATTTTATAACCTAATATATTAATAAAATCATTTGATCCCATATTAACTCCTTTATCCTAATTGTAAACTACTTCAATAATATAATATCATATTTCTATTTTAGTTAAAAGTAACTATACTTATAATAATTAGACATTTTAAAAATAACCTATTTTTCATTTCCATAATGAAAAATAGGTTATTTTTTATTTTTTAAGCATTTGCTCTAGCTCTAATACAATTTCATCTTCAGGTTTTAAATTTTTAGCGATTTCTAAATGAAGTTTTGCATCTTCTAATTTATTTAAATGAATATAACACATAATTATATTAGTACATATTTCAACTTCTCTTGAAACTTCAAAGGCTTTTTTAAAGTATTTAATTGCACCCTCAAAATCTTGAAGACAAGCATAATTTACGCCAAGTTCTACTATAACTTCTAAAATCCCACTTTCTCTTTGAATACTTTCTGTTAAATAATAAATGGCTTTTTCATAATTTTCTAATTTTCTATACGCAATTGCTAAATAATAATACATCAATGGATTATCTTCAAATTTTTCTATTAAAGATAATAACATTCCAATAGCTTTTGCAGGCTCATCCTTTAAACACTCAAGAGCCTTTTCATAATCAGAGATATTATTTATATCTACCATAACTCTTTTCACATCTTCTGTTAACTCTCCGCCTTTATTTATATACTCATTTAAAGCTACTCTAGCCCCTTGAAAATCTTCTCCATCTTTTAATATAAGAGCTTTATACAAATCTGCCTCTGGTATTTTCATTAGATTTTTTTCACAACACTCAATATCCTCTAACAATATACTTTCAAATGCACTATCTTTTTCTCTTAGAGTTTCCCCTACTAGTAAAAGTTTTTTCATTACTTCAGTTTCTTTTGAGTATCTATATAATCCTTTTAAAAGTAAATATGCATCTTCTAATTTTTCTTCTTTTATTTTTTTTGATATAATAGTTTTTATACAAGCATCAGTATCCTTTATATATGGTAAAATCATTTTATAATCTTCATTAAATCTCAGATTTTCATCTGCACCTAATGCAAAGAACATTCCTTCTATAAAGTAATAAATAGGCAGATTCTTTATTTTTATTTCATCATTTATATTAGAAGTTATGTATTCTGAGCTTATAGGTATATATAAATCCTTATTTTTCAAAATTATATTCCCTGGCATTTGAATACTTTTCTTAAATCCCTCTTCATTAATTTCCAAAAATAGCATTTTAGAAATTTTTTCTTTGAAAATAGTTTTATAATCCAAATTTTACACTCCTTTGGTTTTAATTTTATCTTTTTATAATAACTCATAATTAGTCATCTTTCAAATAATATTTACTTACATTTAAGCAAAAAGAACTCAGCTTTGCTGAGTTCTTAAGAAAATTCATTAATAATTAATTAAGTTTTGCTTCTATTATTTCCATAACCTTAATTTTAAAAGCTTCTAAATCTTTTTCAGCTCCCTCTAGGCTACTTCCTTTTATAGATAAATAAACCTTCATTTTAGGTTCTGTTCCAGATGGTCTTACCACAAAATATGATCCATTTTCACAAATGAATTTTAAAACATTTGATTTTGGAAGATTAATTTTAGTTTTTGTAGCTTTTATAATGTTTTCTTCTGTACTTAATTTATAATCAAGCTTAGTTTCTATTAATGCTCCATCTACTTCTGTTAATATTGAATTTCTTAAAGCCTCTATACAACTAGCAATTTTTTCTTGTCCTTCTTTTCCCTTTAGTTCAATTGAAACTAAAGTTTCTTTGAAGTAACCATATTTTTCATATAAATCTATTAATGCATCATATAAACTTTTCCCATTTTCTTTATAATAAAGAGTCATTTCTGAAATTAACATAGCTGCTATAACCGCATCCTTATCGCGGACAAAGTCTCCTGCTAAATAACCATAGCTTTCTTCAAACCCAAATAAATAAGTTTTATCTCCAGCTTCTTTAAATTCTCTTATTTTTTCACCTATATATTTAAATCCAGTTAATACATCAATTATTTCTATATTATAAGCTTCAGCAATTTTTCTTGCACCTTCAGTAGTAACTATTGTTTTTATTAACACTCCATTTTCAGGAAGTTTATTTTCTTCTTTTAAAGATTCTAACATATACTCTGTTAATAATAAACCTGTTTGGTTTCCTGTTAATACTTTATATTCTCCAGTGCTATCTTTAACAACAACCCCTATTCTATCTGCATCTGGATCAGTTGCAAATATAACATCTGGATTTTCAGTTTTAGCCATATCTAATGCAAGCTTAAATACTGCTGGATCTTCCGGATTTGGATATGATGCTGTTGGAAAATTACCGTCTGGTAATTCTTGTTTTGAAACAACTTTAACTCCAGTGTAACCAAGTTCACTTAGAACTCTTCTTACTGGTATATTTCCTGATCCATGAATAGGTGTATATATAACTTTTAAGTTACTTGCCTTTTCTTTAACTAAATTAGTTCTTATAGTTAAACCCTTTGCAAGTTCAATATATGCGGTGTCTACTTCAGCTCCAATGTAAACAAGTAATTCTTTCTTTAAAGCTTCTTCTTCAGTTATTGTCTTAATTTCCTTAAAATCTTTAATATTATTAACTTCATTAATAATTATATCAGCTTTTTCATCTGTTACTTGTCCACCAAATTCATCATAAACTTTATATCCATTATATTGCTTTGGATTATGTGATGCAGTAACTACTATACCCCCTGTGCAATCTAAATATCTTACCGCAAATGAAAGCATTGGAGTTGGTCTTAATTCTTCAAAAAGATATACTTTTATACCATTTGCACAAAGTGTTAAAGCTGCAGATTTTGAAAATTCCATTGACATATTTCTTGAATCATATGCTATTGATACTGATGGGTTTTTAAACCTTCCATTTAAGTAATTAGCAAACCCTTGTGTAGCTTTAGATACTGTATATATGTTCATTCTGTTACTACCAGCACCAATTATCCCTCTAAGGCCCCCAGTACCAAAGTCTAAATCCTTATAGAACCTATCCTCAATTTCTTTTTCATCTGATATGTTTCTTAATTCTTCTTTTATATTTTCATCTATTATTGATGAGTTTATCCAATTATCATATTTTTCTTTATACATATTTTCCCCTCCTAATAACATAATTACCATAATATATTATACACTAAATCACACTATTATGAAATAAAACATTAAGAGTTATAGTGATAAAAATCCTCACTATAACTCTTAATTCTACAAAACTTATTCTATTTTGCTTTTTTTTCTTCTTTAGCTTCTTCTACTATAGCTACCATATCATCTGAAACTGTTTTTCTTTCATAGCTAATAGATGCAATAACTGAGTTTAAATCATCTATAATTGAAATTTCAGATGCAACTTCTAAGTCTCCAAATTTATAAACTGACCCAACCATTCCTTGGTTAATATTAATTTCTAAATATTTCGGAAGTGAATCAGCAAAACATTCAACTCTAACAGTATCTTTTTCTTTTTGAATAACTACACCTTTTTTAGTTAACATATCTTCACCTACAAAGTGAATTGGAACTGAAGATATAATTGTTTGATTACCTTCTAGTTCTTCAAGGTCTAAATGAATTATTTTATGACTTACAGGATCTCTTTGAACATGCTTAACTAAAGCTTTATGACCTTCTCCATCTATATTGAAATTTAAAACTCCATGTTCTCCTTGCTTTGAAATTTCTTTTCCTAGCTCTAATCCACCAACTTCAAACATAAAGTTATTCATTACCTTTCCATATAAAATCCCTGGAATTTTACCAGATCTTCTTACCTTCTTTGCACTATTCGAAATAATGTTATTTCTTTTTTTAAATTCTAAATTTATCACAGATAAGCCTCCTAATTATTAAAATGTTTTTACAGTATCTTCTGATATTATTCGCATAAGGAGGATATTTTATACATTAATTTATATTTCTTTCTATATTATTTTTTCTTTTTACGTATTTTATTGCATAGTTCCTACTAATAAAATATAATAGTAATGTTTGTATTAAAAAAAATAATTTTCAAGAAAATACTAAAGAAAGAAGGTGTCTATATTGTATAAAATGAATCAACAAGAAACTCCACTTTTTAGTGCACTAATGGAGTATGTAGATAGAGATACACTGCCACTTCATGTTCCCGGTCATAAAAAAGGAGTAGGCATAGATGCAGAGTTTAAAAAATTTATTGGCGAAAATCCATTTAAAATAGATGTTACAGTTTTTAAATTAGTAGATAGTTTACATCATCCTACTGGTCCAATAAAAAAAGCTCAAGAATTAACAGCCGATGCTTATGGTGCGGATGCTTCATTTTTCTCAATTCACGGAACTTCTGGTGCAATCCAAGCAATGATAATGGCTGCTGTTAATGATGGCGAAAAAATTATTGTTCCAAGAAATGTTCATAAATCTATAACTGCTGGAATTATTTTAAGTGGTGCTATCCCTATATTTATGCAACCTGAACTTGATAAAAAATTGGGAATTGCACATGGTGTTCCTCCAGAAACTGTAAAAAAAACTTTAGAAGAACATCCAGATGCTAAAGCAGTTCTAATTATTAATCCGACATATTATGGTGTTGCAACAGATTTGAAAAAAATTGCTGAAATAGTTCATAGTCACAATATCCCTCTATTAGTTGATGAAGCTCATGGTCCTCATTTAGCTTTCTCAGATAAGCTTCCATTATCTTCTTTAGAGGCTGGAGCTGATATATGTGCACAAAGTACTCATAAAATAATTGGATCTTTAACTCAAGCTTCGCTTTTACATGTAAAGAGTAAATACATAGACCCAAAAAGAGTTCAGCAAATACTTAATCTTATGCAAACAACTTCACCCTCTTATATATTAATGGCTTCTTTGGATTGCTCAAGACGCCAAATAGCATTACACGGAAAAGAACTTTTACAAAGTACTATTGAACTTTGTGTTTATACTCGTGATGAAATAAATAAAATCCCTGGATTATATTGTTTTGGAGAAGAGGTTCTTGGCTCACCTGGTTCTTATAGTTTTGATTCAACAAAACTTACAATTTCATCAAGAGAACTTGGAATTACAGGTTTTGAACTTGATATGATACTTTCAAATAAATATCATATTCAAATGGAATTATCTGATTTCTATAATACTTTAGCTGTTGGTTCATTTGGTGATACAAAAGAGGGGATGGATAGATTATTAAAGGCGCTTAAAGAAATATCTTCTGAGCACTTTGGAACAAAAAAATATATACAAGACTTTTTAGATATTCCTTCTATTCCAAAGAAAATTTTAAATCCAAGAGAAGCCTTCTATAGTGATAAAATTTCTATTCCACTAAAAGAAAGTCTTGGCAAAATTTCAGGTGAATTTCTGCTTGCTTACCCACCAGGTATTCCATTACTTTGTCCTGGAGAAGAAGTTACTCAAGATATACTTGATTATGTTGAAGATTTAAAGAGTGCTAATCTCTACGTGCAAGGCACAGAAGACCCTACTGTTTCAAATTTAAAAGTAGTTATAATAAATTAAATATTTTTTAAAATAACAAGTCAATTTATTATATATTACTTATTTCTTTGAATATTCCTAAAATAAAAGAGGCAAAGTTTTAAAACTTTGCCTCTTTTATATTTGTATATTCATTTAGGGCTACACTCCTAAATATTCTTCTAAAGTTAAATTATTATTATTAAAATTTTTACTATGTTCTTCCCCTAAATACCTAAAGTGCCATGATTCATAAACAAATCCAGTTTTCCACTCTTTACCTTCTGGGTACCTTAAAATAAATCCGTATTTATAACAGTTATTTTTTAACCATTCAGCTTCAGCTGTGTATTGAAATTCTTGATTTGCCCAAAGGGATCTATCTGCCCCCCCAACATCAAATCCTAAACCAGTTTGGTGTTCACTAAAACCTGCCCTAGCTGAGAATGTATCAGTTGGTTCTTGCCCAAAGCTTGCCACATAGTTCCAATATAATCTATTTTGTGTCCAAAAACTTCTATATGTTGAAAATGCATTAATGTATAATCCATCTTTTCCAGCAGCTTTTTTCATTTCTTCAAAGGCTTCTCTAGCCTTTGGGTCTTCAGCATCTCCAAAGGAATCTGGTAATCCATTTTTCTTATTAACTAATAAAATCCCATTAATATATGTAGCCTTTCTACTTTTTTCGTCTTCAGTGGATTTTTTATCATATTCTTCTTTAGTTATTCTTGTTTCTACTATTTTTTTGACCTCTTTAACATAAGTATTAATATCTTCTAAATCTACCTTTGCTTCACTATACTTTTGTTCTTTTATTAATAAATTATATTCATCCATTAGTGTATTAACTTTTTTGACCTCTTCCTGTGTAAAACCCGTCATCTTATCTTCATTTAATTTATTAAATAACTGTTCTAATTCACTATGATTTCCAGCACTTACATCTACTAATAAACTATTTAGGTTGTCCACCAATTCCTTAACTTTATCAGTAACTCCATTTTTAAGTTCTTCTAAAATTTCTTCTATTTCACTATTTATTTTTATACTAACCTCATCTGAAGCATAAATACTTTTATTATCTTCTCTTAATCTATTAAACGTTCCTAAAACATTAATGTCATCCTTAAATTTTTCGCTTGCTACTACATCCCTCGCTATAAGCGCCTTCTTTTTTATATTAATTGGTATATATGCCATTAATCCTAAGACAACTCCCAATAGTACCATAGTTATTATTGATTTTTTTATTCTTCTTATTCTTTTTATTCTTTTTATATTAATTTTTTGATTTTTTTTCTTATTCAAAATTATCTCTCCTTTGAATAGTACCTTCACATTATATTAAGTTTTCTACCAAAAGAAAATCTATATATTTCTCTACTAACTTAATCCTATTCTTAAATTATTGTTATTCGACTATTATACTATATTAAACGAGAAAATAAATTACAATTCACTTACTATTTAATTAAATATACCTGTAAATTTAAAAAAATCATTAAATTTTACATTTCTTACTTTCAAACAATCTTTTTATTTCATTTCTAACTTCCTCATCTCTATAATTTTTACTCAAGTAAATAAGAATATTATTTATATCTTTATCTTCTTGATTCATATTATAAAAAGTTAATGTTGCTCTTATTTTAGTAAACTCATTTATGTTTATTACATCAATAAAGTCTTTATCTCCTTCTTTTATATCAATTACTTTTTTTAAATCTATTTTTTCACTATCCATTGCAAGAAATTTCAAGAAACTCAAATGACCAGTTGTACATCTTTGAGCTGCATTTATAAGATGTACTAAAGTTTCATAAGCACTTTCAACATCTCCATCTTTTAAAAATTCCTTATAGAAATGTTGAATAAGTGCAATTATTTTATTATTTCCTTTTATTTGTGACGCAAACCCTAAAATAACTATTTTATCCATATCATTGAACTTAATTATGTTGTTCATTATATCATCAATGATTTTTTCAGTAGAGACTTCTTCCTTCGCAAGTCTTACTAGAATATTTATAGCCTTTAATTGAAGTGATGTATTTCCATATGCTATTTTAGTTAATATATCTACGCCGCTCTCTTTATAGCTAAAAATTATCATTAAAATTGAATTTTCAACTACCATTGGCCATTCTCCTAATTCTTCATACTTCCCTTTTAGTTCATCTGGTTTTTCTATTTTACAAGCTAAATATTCTGGTAATAAATTAATATGTTCTTCGCCTATATTATGTGATGCAATCTTTGCTCTAATCTTTAATTCTTCAAATTTATCGTGATATTTAACCACATTTAAAACTTCTCTTATAATTAATTCTTCGATTTCCTTATTTAAATTAATAAAATTATCATTATATTTATCTACTTTCTCTAATAGTTCTTCTTTTTCACCATTTTCTTCTCTTTTAACCGAAGCTCTTTTCACTTGTTTCTTTTTAAATATACTTAAAATTCCCATTTTTATACCCCTCCTAATTGTTCCTCACTTATAACATTAATACCATTTTCTTTTAATATGTATGTTGTTAATCCACAGCCATTAATTTTATTTCCATTAAAGTTTCCATCATATATAAAGTTAACTCCACAAGATGGGCTTCCGTCTTTTAATATAGCTTTATGTATATTTTTCTCTTTAGCTATTTTTAAGACCTCTTTAGCACCTCTTATAAAATTTCCACTAACATCTTCATCTTTATTATTTATAATCTTACTCTTCTCTATTAGTATTCCACTAACTTCTCCTTTTATTTCTGCGGGAAGTCTTGGGGTACTTAATCCACCTATCTCTTCTGGGCAAATCAGTATGCCTTTTCCACTTTCAAATAATTCTAAACACTTTTCATTAAAATTATTACCCCCATTATATTTACAATTAACACCACATAAACATGCACTAATTAAATACATTCTCCACCCCTTTTACAACTTGTTTTTCTAAAATAAACAGTTCTTATAATTATTATTATTACCCCCTATTATAAGACATGTTTTTAAAAATAACTAGCCACTACATATTCCTATTTTGATGTAATTATTACATCTTTTTTTCACATTAAACTTTATAAACTAAAAAAGGATACTAAAAAGCGATTTATATAGCCTAAAACTATTGCTATTTGCTTTTCAGTATCCATTTTTTAAAATAGCCAATATATAAATACTGATATTTATACGCCTACTTTAAATTAACTATTGTTACTCCATCTCCACCTTCTCCATAAACTCCTAATCTATAAGATTTAACATGAGGATGTCTTTTCAACATATTGTTAATTGCATTTCTAAGTACTCCTGTTCCTTTTCCATGAACTACTACTACTTCTGATAAATTCCCAAGGTAAGCATCATCTAGGTACTTATCTGTTGTATAACAAGCCTCCTCTGAATCCATCCCCCTTAAATCTACTCTACTTTCTATAGATCTAAAATTAATCTTTACTTCTCTTGCTTTTTTCTCTTTTTTCTCTGGAACTCCATTAGATTTTCTAAGATCTTTTAGTTTTACATTTATTTTCATAATTCCAGCTTCAACTTGAACTTCGCCTCTAGAATCTGGCATAGATATAACTATTACTTTTTGATTTAGAGAAGGTAAAAACACTTCCATTCCAAGAGTAACTTTTTCCATAACTTCCCCTTGATTTTCTTTCATTTTATAAAGTGAATTTTCTCGCTCTTCTAAACCATCCTTAAGTTTCTTTCGTTCTTCTTCTAGCCTCTTCCTACCACCTTGTTCTATCCCAAGCTTTTCAAGTTCTCTCATTGCTTTAAGTATATCATCGGCCTCATCCTTAGCGTTTGCTACAATATCCCTAGCATCACGTCTTGCCTCTTCATAGGCTTTATCTCTTACTTCTTCTAACCTATTTAGTTTTTCTTCATATTTCTTTTTAATGTCTTCAGCCTCTAATTTGATTTTTTTAGCTTCTCTTGCATCTCTATTAGCTAATATACTTTTTTCTTGAAGTTCTCTAATTAAATCTTCAAATTGTAAATTTTCATCTGACATATAATCCTTAGCTTTACTTATAACATCATTACTAAGCCCAAGCCTTCTCGAAATTTCAAATGCATTAGATTTACCCGGAACACCAATTAATAATCTATAAGTTGGTCTAAGTGTTTCTAAATCAAATTCAACTGAAGCATTTTCTATTCCTTCAGTTTTAAGAGCATACCCTTTCAGTTCACTATAATGAGTTGTAGCAATAAGCCTTGTTCCTCTATCTCTTAATGTATCTATAATAGATACTGCTAATGCTGCCCCTTCTACCGGGTCTGTTCCCGATCCAAGTTCATCAAATAAAACCAATGAGTCTTCATCTGCATTTTCCATTATAGTAACAATATTAGTCATATGAGATGAGAAAGTTGAAAGTGATTGTTCTATACTTTGTTCATCTCCAATATCCGCAAAAACTTCTTTAAAGAAACTTACAGTTGAGCCATCTCTTGCTGGTATCAAAAGACCACTTAATGCCATTAAATGAACTAATCCTACTGTTTTTAGCATAACAGTTTTACCACCAGTATTAGGTCCTGTAATCATAATAGCTGTAAATTCTTTTCCTAAATAAATATCTGAAGGTACCACTATCTTTGGGTCTATTAATGGATGTCTTACTTGAATAATATCAAAACTTCTATCTTCACTTATCTCAGGGCAAATTGCATTTAATGAAGATGCATATTTCCCTTTTGCAAATATGAAATCTAGTTCTAATAATATTTTACTATTATTAACACATTCCTCTATATTATCAGATACCTTTCCTGATAACTCAGTTAATATTCTTTCTATTTCAGCCTTTTCTTTTAAAAATAATTCTTTAATTTCATTATTTAAATTTACAAGACTCATAGGCTCAATAAATAAAGTTGCACCAGATGAACTTTGATCATGAACAAGACCTGGTACTGCTCCTTTATATTCAGTCTTTACAGGAAGTACATATCTGTCCCCTCTCATAGTATAAAGACTATCTTGAAGGAATTTAGAATTAGCTCTAACTATTCCATTTATTTTTTCACGAACAGAAGCATTTTTTTCTTTTAAACTTTTTCTAATTCTAAATAAAGTTGCACTTGCTCTATCACTTATTTCTTCTTCAGAAACAATTGCATTTTCTATTTCCTGTTCTAATGCTTTTATAGGAGTTAGTATATAAGCTAAATCTTTAAGTTTTGGATACGATATTTCATCTTCTTCCTTTGGAATATAATCTTTAAATCTTCGGGCACATCTAAGCATTGCTCCAATTCTAAGTAATTGCTCCGCTGTAAGCACTCCATCTTTTTCAGCTCTATTAAGACCATCTCTTACATCATACAGTCCTTCAAAAGGAGGAGATCCTTTTTTTATTAATATATCTAAAGCCTCATTACTTTCCTTAAGCTTATTTCTAACTTCAAAACAAGTATTATATGGCATTAAATTATCAATTAACTCTTTTCCACCTGAAGTTACAGCATAAAATTTTAGTTTCTCTTTTATTTTGTTGAATTCTAATACTCTTAGAGATTTTTCCTGCATATAATTCTCCTTTATTGACCTTTAGGAAGCTTAAAATAAATTATAGCAAAATAAATAACTATTTAGCATTTTTTTATTTCATGCTTCCCTAGGACTTTTATATTTTATTATCCCTTATTCTATTCCTCTTCTATAATGACCTTTAGTATATAAATTATTATCAATTTCTTCTATTCCTTTTACCATTCCAATAACTCTCTTAACTTCTAAGTAAGTCTCATCTCTAAACTCAACTCTAAATGAATTTACTCCAAAGTTCTTTAATTCATCAACTTCTGCAATTATATTAATTGGAAGTGGATTTAAAATATAACTTCTACAATAAAGATCAGTCATAACTCTAAGTTTTTCATTCATTCTATCAATTAAAACAAATTCATCTTTTGAACAAGCTATATTACAATCTTTGCAAGATGATTTTCCCCCAAAAGTACTCCCAATTGGACAATACTCACTTATCATTAATTCTGTTTTACCATATATTATACTTTGAATATTACCTTTTGAAGCCTTAGTAATAGCTTTTATTTCTTTTCTATTTAATTCAATGCTAAGAGTTGGCGTATCAATAATATCTTGATAAAACTTTAATGCTTCTGAGTTAATAATATTTAACTTATAATCTCCAACTATATATAATTCATCTTTGTATTTATTAATAATTCCAACATTTACAGTAACTATTCCCTTAATATAAGGTTTAACTTTTTCTATCACCTTAATAACTTGATTAAATTCACTTTTTATTACATTTGGTATTTTTAGATATATGTTAATATTTTTATTTTCTTCTACTAAAATTTTTATATCCTTATCTCTTAACGCTTCTTTATCCCTACTAAATAAATCTACAGTTATATCAGTGCATTCACATTCAACTAATGCCTTTAATTGAGGTTTAGTTATACATTGATATAATAATTCAACACTTTCATTTGAATAATTAACTTCCTTTGCTATTGTTTTTTCAGGTCTCTTTCTTCTGAAACTCTTACAAATAGCTTTCTTAAGTCCTTCAAAGGCATCTCTTCTAAGTGTATTTAAATCAGCTATTCTTAAGAAGCCTTCTTCATAACATTCAAATGTAATTTTATTAAATTTAAATTGAGTCTCTCCTACCTTTTGCATGCTTTCAATTATTCTTTCTTTATCTAAAGGCCTCTTTTCTGCTTTTTGTACAGTTTCCCCAAAAAATTCATAATCTTTTCCATTATACTTAATTAAAATTCCAAGAGGTTCACCTATTTTAAATATAACTTTTGCATTTACACCTATTTTCTTAATATAAGGTTTAGTGTAATCTTCTAATTCATCATATAATTTCTTATTTAAACTTTTGAAAAGTTCATCACCTTTTTTATAGTTTATCGGGAAAATTTTAACCCTATCCCCAATATTTGCGCTTTCAACTTCTTCACCATTAAGGATAATTTTACTTACAGGACCTCCATCATCCCTATATCTTATACCGTCACCAAGAGATAATTCATCTTGGATTATAATTTCTCCATTACTTTCGACTCTACCAAGTGGCACCCCTGTATTTTTTGGAGAATTATAACTCATCATATCTTTGCCAGTATCTTTTATAAGAAATGCTTTTGAAAAACCTTCTCTATTAAACAATTGTAGTAGCTCTCTTTTACCTTTATTACTATCAAAGTTTTTATTATATAAAACCTCATCTATTGATTTTCTATAGTTATCAACAACTCCTGCTACATATTCAGCTCTTTTCATTCTTCCTTCTATTTTTAAAGATGATGTTCCTGAATCTATAATTTCTTTCATATCATCTATTGTGCAAATATCCTTCGGACTTAATAAATGAGCCTTTTTTTCTCCCAAAACATTTCCTTTAAGAGTATATTCCATTCTACAAGGCTGAGCGCATTTTCCTCTATTACCACTTCTTCCACCAATCATTGAACTCATCAAACATTGGCCTGAGTAAGATATACATAAAGCACCATGTACAAATATTTCTGTTTCAATTTCAAGATCTTTAGAAATATATTTAATTTCTTCAAGGGATAGTTCTCTAGATAAAACTATTCTAGTAAACCCTCTTTCCTTAAAGAACATAGCTCCTTCACCATTATGTATTGTCATTTGAGTTGATGCATGAAGCACCATTTTTGGGAAATCCTCTTTAATTCTTTTGCATAAACCCAAATCTTGAATAAGTATTGCATCTACTCCAATTTCATATAAAAAACCTGCATATTTAACAGCCTCTTCTATTTCATTTTCCTTTAATATAGTATTTATTGTTACATAAACCTTAACACCATAACTATGTGCATAATCAACAGCCTTAATCATATTATCATTATCGAAGTTTGAAGCATATGCTCTAGCTGAAAATTTATTTCCACCTAAGTAAACTGCATCGCACCCTTTATTTATTGCTGCGAAAAGACTCTCCATGCTACCTGCCGGTGCCAGTAATTCTATTTTTTCCATGTATTTTCTCCTATTCTATGTTTTCTATTTATAATAACATTCCTATTTATTTATCTAAATGTAACTATACTAATTATATATACCACAAATTTAATTTTTTTTCTATTATTCATACTAATAGTATCGCTATAATTTTCTATTTTATCAACAATGTATAATAAAATAGAACTCACACTAACTTCTCTAAGCTCGTATGAGTCCTCTATTTATTTAAGAAATGGACTTTTGTCTTTTTTTGATTTTGCCAACTCTATTTGTACATCTATTAACTTTTTCTCTAAATTTAAAACCTTAAATTTAGAATTTTGTAGTTGGAAATGCATTTCCTTGCTTCTAATTTTAATTTTTTCTTTCATTTCAATATTAGATTTTAGTTCCTGTTCCATAATTGTAATTTGCTCTCCTAAACTTTCTATTTCTTCTTTATATTCATGTTTTTCTTCACTAGTTATAGATTGTACTATTTCTTTTTCCTTATCTAATATTTCTTTAGATAGTTTATATTTTTCCTCTAATAATTTATTATTTTCATCTTCTAACGTAGATATTTTAGAGTAACTATCTTCAACAGCTGATCTTAAATCATCGTTTCCGCTATTAAGCAATACTACCTCTCTTTTAATCCTCCTATATTCCTCATCCTTCACATCTTTAATTTTTATAATTTCGTTGTTTAATTTAACAACATTTTCTTTATAATCTTCACATTGTATTTTCTTAATCTTTAATTGTTCTTTATAATATATAGTTTGTCCCTTTAGCTTTTCCACTTCACTCTTTAAAGTATCCATTTCTTTTAATTCATTAGTTAATAAATTAACCTTTTCACTTAGTTTATTAACGCCTAAAACCTTTTCTTCCATTATTTTCATTACTTTTGTTATGCTATTAATTTCTTCATCTTTAATATTTGAGGTCTTATCCATTTCTTCCCTAATCTCTTTTATTCTTTCTTTTAATGTTAAATGTCTTTCTTCTAATAAATTTTTCTTTTTAATCAGATCTTCAGCTTCTTTATCACCTTTAAACAGTTCATCAGCTATATTTAAACCTGCTAGCACTGCAACTGCTGTAGAACTTAGCTTGCTATTATTAGTCATTATTTCTCTAACTTTTCCATCTACATATCCCGCTAATTTTAATAAATATTCTTGATTTTCTTTTCCTTTTAAATTATATTCCATTCCATTTATCTTAACTGTAACAGTATTCATATCTACACCTCTTAATCAAAATATAATAATATATTCTCTATCTATATTTTAACATAAAATAAATAGATATGGAATAATATAAAACTTTACAAATTAAAATACGGTATAGATAGTGTATTTGTATACTATCTATACCGTATTTCTATGTTTTACTAAATCTCTACCTAAGTTCTGCTCCTAGTTTATGTTCTAGGGATCTTAGTATCTTGTCGTGTACTTTTGTTACGTCTTTTTCTACTAATGTTTTCTTTTCGTCTCTATATGCTATTGCATATGCTATGCTCTTTTTACCTTCTGGGATTTGTGCACCTTTGTATATATCAAATAATTTGATTTTTTCTACTAGG
Source organism: Clostridium gasigenes (assembly GCF_900104115.1). Taxonomy (GTDB): domain Bacteria; phylum Bacillota; class Clostridia; order Clostridiales; family Clostridiaceae; genus Clostridium; species Clostridium gasigenes. The sequence continues at coordinate 579,675 of NZ_FNJM01000001.1, read as the reverse complement.
TTTCCTCCAGCTCTTTTTATTGTATCTTCTATATCTTGAACTAGCACTGCATCTTCAACTAGCATTGCAATATCTCTTGTTACTGCCGGAAATTTAGGTAATGCTTTATATTTCTTTTCTAATTTTGCATTATCAAATAATACATCTAAATCTATTTCAGCAATAAAACATGGTACATCTACTCCATAGTTATCTGAAACATCTGGATGTATTTCTCCAAGAACGCCTGAATTTTGTGCTTTTCCTACTGTAACTCTTGCAGTTTTACCTGGATGGTAGCTTGTGTTTTCACTTTCACGCAGATAACTGCTCTTAGTTATACCAAGTCCAGCTATTACATTTTCAACTATTCCCTTTAAGTCTAGATAATCACAATCACCATATATACCTATAGTTAAAATATTCTTTTCTGTAGGCAATTTATTTTGATCTTCATTTGGTATATATACTTTACCAACTTCAAATAATCGTACAATATCATTACTTCTTGAATAATTTCTACCTAAGCATTCCATTATTGAATGAAGTGTTGTTGTTCTCATTATTGAGTAATCTTCTCCAAGTGGGTTCTTTATTTTAACTGCATTTCGGAGCTCACTATCTACTGATAACTTAACTTTATCAAATACCTTAGGTGATATAAATGAATAACTAATTGATTGGCTAACGCCACTAGCAATCATTGACGCTATAACATTTTCACTTAATAATTCATTTCTATATTTTGGTTCTCTTTCAGTTGAAACCTTAAATATTGTAGCTGGAATATTATCGTATCCATATATTCTTGCTACCTCTTCTGCTATATCTTCTTTTATAGATATATCAATTCTGAAAGTAGGAGCTATTACTTCTAACAGGTCTCCATTAATTTCTGTTTTTAAATCTAATGAATCTAAATATTTCTTCATTTCTTCCTTAGAGATCTTTGTGCCAAGGAATGTATTTATCCAAGTGCTACTTACTGTTAACTTGCTTTCTTCTTTTTTATGGTTGTAAACATCAATTGTTCCTTCCATGATTTCTCCGCAGTTTAACTCGCAAACTAAAGCACAAGCTCTATCTATTGCAAGTGCAGCTAGGTTTGGATCTATATCTTTTTCAAATCTTGATGAACTTTCACTTCTAAGATTTAATTTTTTTGAATTAACTCTTATGTTTGTTCCTTCAAAGTTTGCACATTCAAAAACAACACTAGTTGTATCTTCTTTTATTTGTGAATTTAATCCACCCATAATTCCCGCTAAGCCAATAATTGTTTCAGAATCTTTAATACAAAGGACATTTGAATCTAAAGTTCTTTCAATTTCATCTAAAGTTGTAAATTTTTCAGAGTCTTTCGCTCTTTCTACAACTATTGTTCCAGTTTGTATTTCTCTAGTATCAAATGCATGCATTGGTTCCCCAAGTTCAAGCATTACAAAGTTAGTTATATCAACCATATTATTTATTGGCCTTACACCAGCTTCTAAAAGCCTTTCTTGCATCCAACTTGGTGATGGTTCTATTTTAACGTTCTTAACTCCTCTTGCCATATATCTTCTACATAAATCATCTCTAACTTCAACTTTTAACTCATCATTAATGTTAGCACAATTTTTAGCCTCATATTTGAAGTTTGGCATTTTATAAGTTGTTCTTATTGTTGCTGCTGTTTCTCTTGCCATACCAACAATGCTTAAACAATCTGGTCTATTAGATGTTATTTCAAAATCTAATATTGCCTTATTTAAATTTAAATATTCTTTCATACAAACTCCAAGTGGAGCATTAGTATCTAATATCATTAAGCCATGAATTTCTTCTTCTCCAGCTATTCCTAGTTCTTCTTCAGAACAGAACATACCATTTGAAACTACACCTCTTAATTTACCCTTTTTAATTTCTGTTCCATCTGCAAGTATTGATTTATGAAGTGCTACTGGCACAATATCTTGCTCCTTCATATTAGTTGCAGCTGTTACAATTTGTATTAGTTCTTCTGCTCCTATATTAACTTGACATACATTTAACTTTTCAGCATCTGGATGCTTAGTTATTTCTACAATTTTACCTGTAACTATATTTTTAATTATATCTCCTTGTATTATAACCTCCTCAACTGCAGAACCTGATAATGTTAATTTATCCCCAAGTTCCTTTGCATCTATATTTACTTCAACATAATCTTTTAACCAATTAAATGGCACCTTCATATATATTACCTCCTACTATTAAGTGAGAATTTGAATCTAAGAATTTAGTTGTATAAATTATTTCTCTCAATTTTAAAAATCATAATTCACTTTAAAATTGATTTAAGAATCTCATATCACTTTCATATAATAATCTTATATCATCTATACCATATTTAAGCATAACCATTCTATCAACACCAAACCCAAAAGCAAATCCGCTATATTCTTCTGGATCTATTCCACAGTTTCTTAAAACTTGTGGATGAACCATTCCACACCCCAGTAGTTCTATCCATCCACTACCCTTGCATACCTTACATCCGCTGCCTTCGCAAACAAAGCAAGTCGCATCCATTTCTGCTGACGGTTCTGTAAACGGAAAGTGATGTGGTCTAAACTTAGTTTTAACCTTATCTCCAAACATTTTCTTTGCAAATAATTCTAAAGTTCCCTTAAGATCTGCAAATGTTACACCCTTATCTATAACTAACCCTTCCATTTGATAGAATATAGGTGAATGCGTTGCATCTACAGCATCTGATCTATAAACTTTTCCAGGAGCTATCATTTTTATCGGAGGTTTTTGTTCTTCCATAACTCTTATTTGAACTGGTGATGTTTGTGTTCTTAACACTAAATTTTCATTTATGTAGAAAGTATCTTGTTCACTTCTAGCCGGATGATCCTTTGGAATATTTAAAGCTTCAAAGTTATAATGATCAAGTTCAACTTCTGGTCCCTCTTCTATTGTGAATCCCATTGAAACGAATATTTCCTTCATACTAGCTAATGTTAAATCTAGGGGATGTCTTTTACCTATAATATTTTTCTTACCAGGCATTGATATATCAATTACCTCTGAAGATAATTTAGCATTTTTTTCTGTTTCTTTGATTTCTTTAGATATTGATTCAATTTTGTCCTCAACATCTTTTTTTACTACGTTAACTAACTTTCCAACTAAAGGTCTTTCTTCAGCAGATAACGCCCCCATACCTCTTAAAATTGTAGTTAGCTCTCCCTTTTTACCTAAATACTTAACTCTTATTTCTTCAAGTATAGTACCTTCTAAAACTACTTCTAATTCCTTAAATGCAGATTCCTTAATATCTATTAGTTTTTGTTGCATTTTTATTCCCTCCTTAATTATTCACTTTTGAATATTATTAATCTTTTTTACATAAAAAAACCCCTATCCCTATAAAAAGGGACGGAGTATCCGCGTTACCACCCTAATTGGTTCTAAATTAAATTTAGAAACCCAACTTGATTTAAATAACGGTAAAACCGCTAGCTACTACTATTACTTCAAAGCTAGGACTCCTGAGTGAACTTCAATATAGTTCATTTTAAGTGGCTTTCAGTCTTAGGCCTCTTATCCCTGAAAAATTCCTTATATCTACTCTCTCATTCACAGTCTTTTAATATTCTTTTAGGTAGCTGAAACTAAATAATAAATACTGATTTATGTAATAAGTTATAGCTACCTTATAACTTATTATACAAACAAAGGTAGTTAATTTCAATACCAATTTTAATTTTTATACCTTTGATAAATTTTGTCTTACTTTTTCAAATAATATTATAGATGTTGCAATTGCCACATTTAATGATTCCGCACCACCCGGCATTGGTATTTTAACCTTTTTATCTGCTAGCGAAAATACTTCTTCACTAATACCATTACCTTCGTTCCCAACTGATAATATTATTTTCCCCTTTAAATCCGCTTCAAAAAAATCTTTAGATTCCTGAAGTGATGTAGCAACTAGACTAAACCCTTCCTCTTTTAATTTCTTTATAAAAGATAGATTCTCATCATCTTGTATTATAGGTACATAAAACAATGACCCCATAGTTGACCTTATAACTTTATCGTTATATATATCTACTGTTCCTTTAGTTAAAATAATTCCATCTACTCCTGCTGCATGAGCCGTTCTAATTATAGTCCCTAAGTTTCCAGGATCCTGAACCTTATCACATAAAAGAAAAAATTCTCCTTTTATGTTCTTTTGCACCTTTTTATCTTTCACAACAGCAATAGCCCCTTGAGGTGTTTCTGTTGATGTTAACATAGCAAATAAATTATTTTTAATTATATAAATATTACTAGTATCAATATACCTATCTAAGTATTCATTTAACTTTTCTTCGCATCCTTCGTTAATTATAAGATATTCTATTTCCATATTAGCTTTAAAAGCTTCTTGAATAAGTCTAAAGCCTTCAATTATATATTTACCTTCTTTTGTCCTATTTCTTCTTTCTTTTAACTTTTTAGTTTCCTTAAATAAATTGTTATCTTTACTTTCTATATTTATCAAAGTCTTATACCTCATTAATTAAGTTTAACTATCATGCCTTCTAGCTTTCTAAGTTCCTCTGCTGATCCAATGGCAACAATTATATCACCTGATTCAACTTTATCTTCTGCTGAAGGAGATATGTTAATTTCTTCACCTTTTTTAATAGCCATTACATTTATTCCATATTCGCTTCTAAGTCTCAATTCATTTAAGTTCTTACCTTGCCACTCATCTAAAGCTCTTATTTCCATTATACTATAATCTGGTGATAGCTCAATGTAATCAAGAATACTTTCTGAAACAAGATTATGAGCAACTCTTACCCCCATGTCCTTTTCCGGTAATACAACTCTATCTGCTCCAATTTTATATAATACCTTTGCATGCAAATCACTATGTCCCTTTGCAATTATATATTTTACACCAAGTTCTTTAACTAATAATGTAACCATTACACTTGCCTGAATATTTGATCCTATAGTTACAATTGCAACATCAAAATTTCTTATTCCAAGAGATCTTAATGCATTTTCATCAGTTGCATCTACTTGAACAGCATGTGTTACATTATCTGAAATTTCTTGTACTAAATCCTCATTCATATCTATTGCTAATACGTCATTACCTAATGCATATAAAGTTTTAGCAACTGATAATCCAAATCTACCTAATCCTATTATTACAAATTGTTTGTTTGCCATATCATCCTATCTCCTGACTTATTAATATTTTCTAGTTATTTTTTAAATTTCCTTACTTTATTTATTATACACTATATTATGAAAAGTATAAGATATTTTTCATAAATTCATATCATTTTTTTACATTCTCTCCATATTATATAAATAGAACCCTGCACTTATGGTGAAGGGTTCTATTTGTAGATTTTTTACATATTTTTTTTAAAATAACAAGCTAATATGCTAGTATATATTTTAATGACTTATATTAAAATATAAAAGAAAATGCGACTTTACAGTCGCATTTAATATGTTACTTATTTAATTGGCTTTTTGCAACTTCTACTAAGTCAGCAAATGCCTTTGGATCATTTATAGCTATTTCAGCTAACATTTTTCTGTTTATGTCTATTCCAGCTAATTTCATTCCATTCATAAATGTTGAGTATGACATACCGCTCATTCTTGTAGCAGCATTTATTCTAACTATCCATAAACTTCTGAAATCTCTCTTCTTTAATCTTCTACCCACGTATGCGTTTCTTAAAGCTCTAATTACTGATTCGTTAGCAGTTTTGAATAGTCTACTTTTTCCACCATAATAACCTTTTGCAGCTTTTAAAACCTTTTTATGGTTTTTACGACTGTTGACGGCTCTTTTAACTCTTGCCATGTTTCAATTCCTCCTATATACATATCTATTTTATAGATATGGTAATAATTTCTTCATTGTTTTTTCTTGAGTTGTTGAAACTAAAGCAGATTTTCTTAAGTTTCTCTTTCTCTTTGAACTTTTCTTAGTTAAGATATGGCTCTTGAAAGCTTTAGCTCTCTTAAGTCTACCTGTACCTGTTTTCTTAAATCTTTTTGCTGCACCTTTGTGCGTTTTCATTTTTGGCATGATAATAATCCTCCTCTCAGATTATGCTTTTTTAGGGCCTACAATCATTGTCATGTTTCTACCTTCTTGTCTTGGATATTTTTCAATTATGCAAATATCTTCTAACTTTTCAAAGAAGTTTTCAAGAATTTTTTTACCCATATGGCCAAGTGTAGCTTCTCTACCTTTGAACCTAACAGTGATTTTAACCTTATCCCCATCTAGTAGGAATTTTCTAGCATTTTTAGCCTTAATAGTAATGTCGTTTTCTTCAATATTCAGACTACATCTGATTTCTTTAAGAACAACTACTTTTTGACTTTTCTTTGCGTCTTTGTCTTTCTTTGCTTGCTCATAGATATGCTTACCTAAATCCATTATTCTACATACTGGCGGTTTAGCAGTTGGAGAAATCATTACCAAATCACAGTCTTTTTCATCTGCAATTTCTTGAGCATCATTAGTTGCCATTATTCCTAATTGGCTTCCATCATGACCTATAACTCTAATTTCTCTCTCTCTTATGTCATCGTTACAAATAAATTTTTTACTAATATGTTCCACCTCCATAAATTTTTTAAATAAAAACACAACATAATGGGGACAGCTTCCGCCGTCCCCATTATTCTATATTTAACTGAAATTAATTCAGTTACATTTTAAAATAATTACCTAACTAAGCATAATGCCGTAAGGTGAGAAACGGCTGTGTTTCCTCTTAACAAAATATATTTTATCATGATACTAAATTGTTGTCAACCTTTTTTTATTATTCTATATTTATATTCTTTTCTTGATATTTCCAAAATAGAATAGCTGCAATAAGTACACTTAGTGATATACTTGCATAAACCCAAAACAATGAATTTTGGATACTTCCAGCTAAAATTATTAATGAACCAACGGTTGCTAAAATCGGATTGAGTTTTCCTCTCCATAGGCCTTTAATTTCACCACTTATACCCATTTTAAACACCTTAAAATATAAAATTATGTATAATAAATAATTAATTGTAATTGATATTTCTGATATATCTGAGTTATTAAGTATCTTTGATTTTAAAATTATATAATGGGCTAATAACCAAATTAATGATATTAAAAATGCAATAACAGAAGATTGTACCGGCATTCCAATCTTATCATTTACTTTCGAAAATGTTTTGTATTTAGGGAACATCCCTCTAATTGCTAAAGAATATGGTAATCTAGTGTGTCCCATTATAACACCATTAACTGCTCCAAGTATTGATATAACTACAAATGTAAGTATTATCTTAGCACCAAATGGTCCAAATAAATTATTTGCCACTAATGCTACATGAGCATCTCCAAGGTTCATTATAGTTTCTGTTCCAATATACATACTAATCCCTACAAAATATAATAAATAAATTACAAGTATAAATAAAGGCGCCATAACTAGTGCCTTTGGTAAGTTTCTTTTAGAATCTTTAACTTCATGACCTATTGATGTTGCCATTATCCATCCATCAAATGAAAATGCAATTGGAGCTATAGCTGCTATCCATCCAAATGATTTCATACTAGTTATATCACTTAGTATAACTGTACTTGTCTCTCCAAATAATGTTCCTGCAATTGCGATTACTATTAATGGAATTATTTTAATTATAGTTGATGCATTTTGAAAAATCCCACCAAGCTTTGCTGATAATATATTCATTATATATGTAATAGTCATTATAAATAATCCAATTAAAATTTGTATCTCTAGTGTACTATTAAATCCAAATAACATGCATATATATATTCCTGAAACCCAAGAAACTACTGCAATTATAGTTGGATAATATAAAAAGGTATGAAACCACCCAAGTGCACATGCAATAGATTTATTATATGATTCTTCTGCATATGTTATTATCCCACCAGCTTTACTGCTTCTTGCTGCAAGTTCTGAAATTGTAAGACTTCCAAATACAATTCCGATTGCAGCAATACAAAATAATAGCACACCAAGTGCTATACTTCCATTTGTTGCGACAAGTATGTTATCACTCTTAAAAAATATTCCTGATCCAATAACAACTCCTACAATCATACCTACTGTAGTAAATAAACCGTACTCATTTTTTTTCATGTACATTTCCTCCTCATCCTAAGTAAAATTTTATTTTAATATGCCTAAATTATATAATATTTAATATATCATAAATTGTCATAATTTTAAATATATATTGTGTTTTTTATCAGTTATTCAATAATTTAATATAAATCCCCTGTTAAACCATACTTTTATTCTTTATTGTTTATTCTTTGTAATTTTTAATATTATATACATTTTTTTCAATACCCTTTACTATTTATTGTAATAGAACTTCTATAATGATATGTAGCAAACTTAATAAACTGCTATATTTCTTTCAAACAAATATACTGTAAAACTTGAAATTTAATTGAATTTCAAGTTTTATTATGATAACGTTTAAACATACAAATTTTAGGAGGTATATTATGTTAATTTTAACTACTGAAACTTTTCCCGGAAAGGAAATTATAGAAGTTAAGGGACTTGTAAAAGGTGGTACTGTTAGGTGTAAACATATAGGGAAAGATATTGGTGCTAGTTTTAAAAACCTTGTTGGAGGAGAAATGACTGGCTACACTGAAATGTTAACTGAAGCTAGGCAAATTGCTATTGGAAGAATGGTTGATGATGCTACTGCCAAAGGCGCAAATGCCATTGTTGCAATGAGACTTATGTCATCTTCCATCACACCTGGATCTTGTGAAATGGTTGCTTACGGTACTGCCGTTGTAATCGAGTAGTTGTTCCTCACATGTTTTTTATTATACTCCTTATTATTTTAATCTATGCAATCATTATTTTAGGATCAATTTGTTTATTAATTTCGACTATTGTAAACAGATGCAAAGAAAAAAAGCTAGAAAAAGAAGAACACAAAGATTATAAAGATTATTAGAGATTCAAAAAATAACAAGTCAACATTTAAAATAGACTAGCTATTGTATTGTTATTTTTAAACTGTCTTAATAAATGCCCATTAACTTTTTAAATTAATAAAAGTTAATAGGTATTTTTATTTTTATACCCTTATTGATTATAATATTCTACTTTTTAGTCTAAACTAATTTGTATAGGATTAATTCTAAAAAATAAATACATGGAGGTATATCAATGGATTTTCAATATTTTATTCCTACAAAAATACTTTTTGGTCCTGGTAAACTAAATGAATTATCAAAGGTAAAATTACCTGGCACCAAGGCACTAATCGTAATTTCTGGCGGTAATTCCATGAGAAAATATGGTTATTTAGATAAAGTTCAATGTTTACTTAAAGAAAATGGTGTTCAAAGCTTAGTCTTTGATAAAATACTCCCAAACCCTGTCTTATCAAGTGTAATGGAGGGCGCTTCCATAGCTAAAAGGGAATGCTGCGATTTTGTAGTTGGACTTGGTGGTGGTAGTAGTATAGACGCTGCTAAAAGCATTGCTGTAATGGCTATAAACCCAGGCAATTATTGGGATTATATTTCCGGTGGTAGCGGAGGTAATAAGCCTGTTTCTAAGAAAGCCTTACCTATAGTTGCAATTACTACAACTGCCGGTACTGGCACTGAAGCTGATCCTTGGACCGTTATAACTAAAGAAGATACTAATGAAAAAATAGGCTTTGGAATCGAAGATACATTCCCTATTTTATCCATAGTTGATCCTGAGCTTATGACTTCTATTCCTCCACATTTAACTGCTTACCAAGGTTTTGATGCATTATTCCATGCAACCGAAGGATATATAGCAAATATATCGACTCCTTTAAGTGATATATTTGCATTAAAAAGTATTGAATTAATTTCACAAAACTTATCCAAAGCTGTTAAAAATGGTGAAAACATAACCGCTCGTACAAATGTAGCCTTAGCGAATACCCTATCCGGAATGGTAGAATCCACCTCTAGTTGTACATCTGAACATTCTATGGAGCATGCATTAAGTGCTTATCATCCAGAATTGCCTCATGGAGCGGGGCTTATTATGCTATGCGAGAGTTATTATAGCTTCTTCGAAGATAAAGTTGCTGAAAAATTTATTGATATGGCTAAAGCAATGGGGGAAGACGTAGATTCATTACCTGAACACAAACGTCCCCATTCATTTATTACCGCTTTGAAAAAATTAATAAAAAATTGTAATGTTGAAGCTTTAAAAATGTCTGACTTTGGAATTAAAGAAGATGAAATACCTAAAATAGCTGAAAATGCAAGAAATACAATGGGTGGACTTTTCACTTTAGATAGATATACTTTATCTTTAGATGAAACAATAGAAATTATAAAAAATGCTTATAAATAATAATTCATTTATTATAATAAACAAAATACCAAGTTTAGTAGTCCTAAACTTGGTATTTTATATTAATTACCTACAAAATAATTTTATAATCTGTTGTTCATTTTGATTAATCATTATTTGAAGATAATTTATCGAATTCAATTATAGTGTCCATATCTTTATCTCCACGACCTGATAAATTCACAATAATAATTTTATCCTTATCTAAAATAGGTGCTAACTTCATAGCATAAGCTATTGCATGCGCTGATTCTAAAGCTGGGATTATGCCCTCCTCTTTTGTTATGAAATGAAATCCTTCTATTGCTTCTTTATCTGTTATAGATACATAGCTCGTTCTACTTACATCTCTTAAATAAGCATGTTCTGGTCCAACTCCTGGATAATCAAGACCAGCTGATATTGAATACACTGGTAATACGTCTCCAGCTTCATCTCTTAACACATAAGTCATCATTCCATGAATTATTCCTTTTCTGCCCTTTTCCATAGTTGCTGCATTATAAGCTGTTTCAACCCCAAGCCCCCCAGCTTCAACTCCAATTAATTTCACATTTTTATCTTCTATAAATGGATAAAATATTCCCATTGAATTACTTCCACCACCAACTGGAGCTAATATATAATCAGGCAATCTCCCCTCTCTATCTAAAACTTGTTTTCTTGCTTCATCTCCTATTACTCTTTGAAAATCTCTAACCATTGTCGGATACGGATGAGGCCCAACTACTGATCCAATTATATAAAAAGCATCTTCCACATTTGCAACCCAACTGCTTATGGCTTCGTCTACAGCATTACTTAAAGTTTTTGAACCACTTGTAACTGCTGTAACCTTAGCTCCTAGCATTTCCATTTTCTTAACATTAAGAGACTGTCTATGCATGTCCTCTTCTCCCATAAAAACTTCGCATTGCATATTAAACTTTGCAGCTACTGTTGCAGTTGCTACTCCATGTTGACCTGCTCCTGTTTCTGCTATTATTTTCTTTTTACCCATTCTTTTTGCTAATAACACTTGTCCTAATGCATTATTTATTTTATGAGCTCCTGTATGATTTAAATCTTCTCTTTTTAAATATATCTTTGCACCACCTAGGGTTTTACTCATATTATCCGCATAATATAAAGATGTTGGTCTCCCTACATAATCCTTAAGATAATATCTGTATTCTTCCATAAACACCTCATCTTTGCTAGCTTTATAAAATTCTTTTTCTAATTCTATTAATGCATTCATTAGTTTTTCTGGTACATATTGTCCACCAAACCCATTAAATTTTCCATTCATATTATTTTCCTCACTTTCTTAATTAATTTTTTTATTTTACTCTACAGGATCTTCAAACTAACCATTTAATTCGAAAAAAAAGCCACTCCAACCCATTATCCAATAGCTATGCATTAGATAATGGGACGAAATGACTCGTGTTGCCACCCATATTATATATATACATTAATTTTTTATAGCATAACTAAGCATTTTTAAACAATAAAAAACACCTCGCCCTTTATAGGACGAAATGTAAAATTTCGTTATGCCACCCATGTACATATTCTCAATAAGATACAGACTTTTTAAAATCGATATCCTGTCCTTTTAACGGTAGACTTTCCGTATATCCCTACAAAATTTTCGGAATATCATCTCAAAGACCCATTCATTAACGGCTACAGTATTTGGCTCACACCTACCCAAATTCGCTGGAACTAAACTCCATTAACTACTATCTCTTATCATAGATTTTAACTTTAATATAATTATATGGGTATATATACATTATGGCTACATTCATTTATAAGCATATATATCTATATCAAATAACTATATTATCTTTACTTCATAATACTCTCATATACTCTCTATTATAATTTCCTATTTATTCTTTTTTTATAGCTTTTAAGGCTACATCAATGCCTTCTTGATAAAGACCTTTTGCTTTCCCTACATTTCCTTCAAGAATTCTCCAACAATAATTATGTACTTCAACAGAATTTTTAAATTCTCCTTTTTTCCACCTATTTAATTCTGAAACTATATATGAATCATTTTTCAACATCTCAATTCCTAAATCAATATTTTCTAAAGTTACCGCTTGTTCTCCCCATTTAACTCCATCAGATGAAACAATTAAATTGTTACTCATCTGATGTACAAAATCATAATCTTTAACAATCTGTTTTTGTTCTTCCTTACTTTCTATATCTTTAATTTCACTTAACGTTTCTTTGGCAGCCTCATTTACAGACCCAAAATTTTTATTAAATAAATTATAAGCAAAAAATCCTATAACAGCTATAAGTAAAACACTATTTACTATCACAACTACTTTAACTAGTTTCCTTTTATTTTGTACTGCCTGTGCACTTTCTTCATATTCCCCTTTTTCTTCATCCATCCCTACTCATACCTCCCTAAATATAATAATATAATTGGAAAACCTTTACAATTATATATTAACATAAAATATTAATATAGGGAATATTTATGACCTATTCTATAAATGTTAATTAAATTCAGGTATTATGAAAACAAGAGCGTAAATAATATAGCTTGAATGATACGTTTGCTCAATTAATTAACTACATCTCATATAAGTCTACTTATAAAATATAGCAGATATCAGAAAATTAGATCCATATTCTTCATTTTCAATAATCCCATTGTTTCCCCACGTTCCCAATTTAGCTTCAACTGCTAAAGGACGTAGGTCACCGTAAACTGAAAAGACGCCTTTAGTCCAAACCTTTTTATATCCTGATATTTTTATTAACTCTTTTATTTCCTTAAGGTTGTTTTTAGATTTTCTATTAACCTTTAAAATATCTTTGGATACTTTAAATAAATGTTTGTAAAATAATGTATCTTCACAGTAATGTGCAAATACTAAACAATTAACATCACCATTTATCTTTATATTTCCTTTAAGAATAACCTCATATCTGTCAGCTATTTTATATGCATCCTTCATTATATCATCCATAAAAGACAACCTTCTTTCTTTACATATTATCCATTATTATAGTTTCTCTTATGCTTTATATATCTATTCATAATCACCCTTCAATTTTATTATTATAATTCAATTACCAATACTTTACATAATTCAAACTTTTTCTTTAAAATATCTAATGGATAAAATGAGCAAATTAACTATGATTTAATTTTAAGCTCATCACTTTTTTCTTGTTAAAAGTTACTTTATTTTATATTTTTTACATATTCTATTATTTTTGTAGCCGTATTTATATTAACAAAATCAATTTTATCACCATATGTTTTTAACATAAGCTTATCATCATCTGATAGTTCTTCTGGTTTCTTTTTAGCAATTCCTAACTTTAGCATTGCCATCATTACTCTGTGTATTAAACTTAACTTTTTATAATCAATTCCACCTCTTAAGTGAAAAAAAGTAATTTCTCTTTGTATATCTGCAGAAAAATTTTTATCTATTGCCGGTTTAAAAATACTCTTATCTTCAGTAGGTGATAATCCAACTGTAAATACAATAATATTTTTATTTTTCAACTTATGAAAATTCTTAGAAATTATGGCTGAGCCACCTATGCCCCCAGCATAAAGACCGCCTCCAAATATAATATTATTATATTCTAGTAGTTTATCCACTTTAACTTCATTAACCTCATAAATATCAGCTTCTAATTTCTTAGCTATCCACTGAGCATAAACTTTTGTACTACCATACTTAGATTTATAAACTATAACACTTTTACTCATTTTAAAACCCCTTTTACACCCTCAATATTAGCCTATTATTTTTAATTTTCTTTTATTATCATGCTATGCTCTGGCTTATTTGATGGTTCATTTACTCTAATTATACTCTACCCTCACTTTCAATACAATATTTGTAAATTTATTGAACCATTCTATATTGCTCTGACTTATATAATAACTAAATAACTAAATAACTATACTATAATCTAATATTTCTGAAATATATATATCTTATCCATACCTTTAGCTAACATATTTAAAAATACAAAAGGGTGTCGATAAAATCGACACCCTTTTTTGTATAGCTTTAGTTTTCTATAGCCAACTACTATTTAAACTTTCTTTTTCTAGCAGCTTCTGATTTCTTTTTCTTTTTAACACTTGGCTTTTCATAGTGCTCATTTTTCTTAAAATCAGCAAGAATTCCTGTCATTGCACAGTTTTTCTTGAATCTTCTTAATGCACTTTCTATTGTTTCATTTGCTCCAACTTTAATTTCTGACATTCTATATCCCTCCCTACATTAGCGTAAATCATTATCTAATTCACAACTTTTGTTTGCTGAATTCAGCCTATATTGATTATACATTATAAACTATGCTACTGTAAATACTATATTTACTTATAGCTGAATATAATTTTCTCAAGATGTAATATTTCCTATTCATATTTTAGATAATTACTTCTTTAAAATATCTTTTTAGACTGTGCTAAATACATAAAATCTTCTTTATTATTAAGGAAATAAAAGCAATTTCTATTAAACAAGACGCTCTAAAAAAGATGCACTCGCATTAAAAACATTTGAATTTATGTAAAATATAGCATGTGGATATTATTAAAGTGTTATTTGTTTCTTACTATTTCCACCAAGTCGCAGTTACTCTTAACTGAAAATACGTTTGCTTTTAAAACCAGCGACATCCAAGGTCGTAGAAGAAATAAATATAGGTTATATATTTTTTCGGCTTATTAAATTTAAGTATTATGTAAAGTTAAATTAATTATTATGAAAATAAACAAGGGGTATTTTGAAAACACATTGAGGGTGTTTTCAAAACAAGAAAGTAAATAATATAACTAAATAATACAATTAAAATTATATTATTTACAACAACATAAATAATACTAATTATAAAAATTAAAATTTATTATTAGTAACTAAAAAAGTTTATAAAGTTTTTTAAAAAAATTAATTACTTCATATATTTAAGTGAGCCATAAAAAATATAGGAGTAAATTTCACCTCTATTACTCCCTTTTATTTAAAAACATTGTATTGTTTACCTATTTTATGTTAATATCTGTTGGATATATTTCTTAAGCAACTATATACATATATAAATTAATTCTATTTAATAAAAATTATTAGAACTATAAAAGGAGAATAAAATGAAAAAATTATTATTAATATTATGCTTAGTTACTAGCGTATCACTATTTTCATGTTCTAAAGGCGAAACTAATAAAGATATTCAAGATAAAAAACTTATTCAAGAAGATGTCAATTCGGATAAAATATCTTCACCAAAATCAGATGATTTATATAGTTTTGAAATAGTATTAAATGGTGTAGATTATAATCTACCTATTGCATTTTCAGAATTAGAAAAAAACGGTTGGGTAATTAAAGAAGCTGACTTAATTAATCTAGAACCTTCTCAACACACATTAGGAACAATACTGAAAAATGGAGATAAAGAAATAAATTCATATATATTTAACTCTAGCGAAAACGTACAATCAGCTGATAAATGTATAGTTGGTGGTATTGCTATAGATGAATATTATGCAGAAAATGGATTAAAACTAGTTTTACCTAAAGGCATAACTTTAGGAAGCTCAAAAGAAGAGGTGCTTTCAGCATACGGAGAACCTACTGATTCTTATGAATCTGAACTTTATACAAAGTTCACTTACGAAGTTAATACTTATAAAACTATTGATATCATGATAGATATTGAAACAAACAAGGTTTCACAAATTGATTTAAGAAATTTTAATGATTCACCAGATAAAACTAATTCATCCGAATCTGCTAATTCTAATGAATCAATTAGTAAATCATCAACCTATAAAGTTCCTAAGGAACTAACTGATGATTTACTAAGTTTTAATGTTAAATACGATGGTGTTTTATATAATGTACCTGTTCCATTTGCTGAACTTGAAAAAGATGGTTGGGTAATTGAGAGTGCTCCTTACGAAAAAATAGATGCTAAAGATACAGCCTTTGGGTTTATCTTAAGAAAAGGTAATATTTCATTAGATACGAATTTATATAATGAACTAGATACTTCAACTAGTTATAAAAACTGTTTAGTCACATCTTTTATTTCAAATGACACTGATACTAAATTGCCCATAGAATTGCCTAAAGGTATAAAAGTTGGTTCTACTCAGCAGGATGTGGAATCTGCTTTCTCTAATTTAGAAGTTGTTAAAGAAGATGATCCAAGCTATATTTCTTATACTTATACTAAAACTGTTCTACAAGAAATATCTATTTTTATTTCTAAAGAAACAAGTAAAGTATATAAAATTGAAGTTCAATATCTACCTTAAATAATATATTTATTTAATCACTAACAAATAAATTTTCACACATAAAAACAGCCTTCAGTTATTATATTGAAGGTTGTTTTTTATGTTTAATTATCTGCTTATTCAAATCTTTCCATAATCTTCAAGCAATAGCCTACTCGTTCAAGCTCTGCTCTATCTAATACTTCTCCTTCAGGCGGTCTTTCATTTAATTTAAAAACAATGCCAATCTGTCCTATTTGTTGATGAAA
The DNA here is from genome assembly GCF_900104115.1 of Clostridium gasigenes. Lineage (GTDB taxonomy): Bacteria > Bacillota > Clostridia > Clostridiales > Clostridiaceae > Clostridium > Clostridium gasigenes. Next base: position 562,750 of record NZ_FNJM01000001.1, on the reverse strand, counting down.
TTGAATTCTATTCATTGGAATATTCATTCCAAATAAATCCGACATAATTTCTGCCGTAGCTTCATGACCAATTGCTGATATGAAACCCTTTTGTTTTATATATCTTTTAGCAGTATCAAGATCTATATCTTTTATACTATATAATCCATTTGTAGTAGCGACTGTTCCATTAAATAATCCAACAGGTAAATCCTCATTTTTCATAAACTATATGCTCCTCTTTACTTTCTTTCTTTATATTATACCATTTGTTACAATATGTAGAAATATTATCTTTTGAATTTTTCTGATATAAAATTCTACTTTTAATTTTTTCCAAATAATTTGTTATTAAGAAAGCTTTTTAAAAATAACTAGTAATATTCTTTAAAATCTCTAATTAAATAACGTTCTAAAATAAGTGAGCGACTAACTTGTTTCCCTCTTCATATACTTCAACGTTATATGAATTCCAAGCAGCGCTATAATCACCAGCAGCTGATATTGCAACTCTTATTTTAAAGGATGCTCCCTTATTTGTTTTAGAACTTTTTCCCCTATAAGTTACCTTATCTAATTTTAATACCATAGTTTCACCATCTAATAGTTTCATTTGCTCTCTTAAATATTTCAAATCACTTTGCAATTTAATTTTATCCTCTGCTGTTATAGGTGCTATTCCTGATTCACTTTTTTCATCAAAGGATATTAAGTTATTATAAATTTCTTGATTTTGATTTACATAAGCATATAATAAATCATTAGCAAAATCTAATTCTTTATATTCCCCAGGAACATATGATTTTGAAAGTTGATCATCATAAATATCTGTATTTGCTTTAACTTCACTTAAATTTTTGCTTGAAGTATATATTTTGCCAAGAGCCACAAATGAAGTTATTACTTCTGGTATTTCCTCTACAACCTTTTGCTCTTCTTGAATATTTTCTTCATTTTTAGATAAGTCATTAGAACTTTTACTACTACAACCAGCTATATTCAATATAATTATTGAAAAAATAATTAATAAGGATATTTTTTTTATAGTCATATAATAGAGCTTTTTTAAAATAGCAAGTCAAAATCTTTGACTCGCTATTTTCTTTCAGCTCACTCCCTCCCTTATATTTTTTTTCTATCACTCTTTTTCTTTAAAAGCATTCCTGTATTTAGTGTCTCTTTCTTTCCAATTTTCTCACTATCTATAGTTACATTATTATCTTGCTTCTTATATTTTTTATTATTTTTTCTAGGCGTATGCTCATTAACTTCTAAGTCTATAGCCTCTTCAGTTTTTATCTTTAAATCTTCATTTATACTTGCTTCTTTATTCATGCTTTTTTTCTTAGTCTTCTCTTTATAAACTTTAGATTTGTTTTTCTTTCTATTTCTAAAGTATTTGCTAAAGTCTAAATTCAATCTTCTATAAGCTATATCTAACATAAATAAAATAATGCTAATTACTAGAAGTGGTGTTACTGTGTTAATTTTATTATATTCTTTTTCTAAATCTCCTGTAAACACTTCTTCTGGTTTGTTTATAAATGACCCTTTTGTTTCTTTTACTACAGTATCTAGTTTTTGTACATTGTTATTAAATTTAAATTCTTGTGAGTATTGAAGTGCAAATCCCCCTTTATAGTTGTTTTTAACTGTACCCTCTTCTTCTTCTCTTATGCTAAAATTATAAAATCCTAAATCTTCTAATGGAATATTTGCTTCAAATTTACCTGGCTGTGTTTGCGTTAATTCAAAGTCTCCTTTTTTATCATTTTCTCCATTGTATAAACCCTTAACTTTAGCATCTTTACTAATTTTATCATTGTAGAACTCAACTTTCGCTTCATTTCCTTCTTGTGTTACACTAAGTCTTCCCTCTTCTCCATATTGTGGTATTGTATAGAAAATCATGTTCTTAACTAATTGAGCTCCATACTCCCAAGTTAAGTAGTTTCTACTCCATTGTCCACTTATATCGGATGTCCAAGATACTGTTTTTCCAAGACCATATTGCCTTGCAGCTAGTATTGGCTCATCATGATTTGATCTTAATATTTCTATAGCATCTTTTTTTATTGATGTTCCTATATATCCAAATAAGCTTGGGATTCCTTCTGAAGTTTTTACTCCCGACAAAATTTCATGGTTACTTAAAATACTTGGTGTAAATTCTTCATTTATTATATAAGTACCTACAGATAGTAGTACTTCTTTTGCAAATATTCTAGGAATATCAGTGTACATATCTGTATAATAACTTCTCCCTTTTCCTACAGTTGCTAGGTCTCCTAAAAGTGTTTGGTTTGCACCTTCTCCTACTGCTACTGTTGAAAGTGTTATATTACTTGAATTAAACCCAGCTAAAAGTTCTGCATAAGCTGCATATGGCATTCCATCTTCTCCATCTGTTAAAAGAATTGTATGCTTAATTTTCGCATTACTTTCTTTTTGAATCTTATAGCCTGCATCTAAAGCTGGATATATAGATGTACCTCCTCTTATTTGAATTCCTGCTATTTTTTCTTTTATAGCATTTTTATCTCCTACTTTTTGAAGTGGTACAACTTCTTCAAAGGTATCATCAAAGGCTATAAGTGATATTTCATCTACTTCTCTTAAATTTTCTAAAGCTTTCATTGCAGCTTCTTTTGCAAGTGTTAATTTACTTACTCCACCCGATTCTCCACTCATACTTCCTGACTTATCAATAACTAAGTTTAAACTTATTCCTGGAACTTCATTTTTACCGGTTTTATCCATGTTAACGGGTAAAACTTTTTCTAAGCTAGTATCTTTATAACCTCCAAGTGCATAAGCTTCTTCTCCACCAAAGGATACAAGCCCCCCACCATAATCTTTAACATAAGTTTCTACATTATCCATAAATCCATTATTCAAATCATCTTTATGAACATTATTTAAAATAATTGTTTTATACTCTAAAAATTCATTTAACTTCATTGGTGCTGACTTTGACCCTATTTTCTTTACATTTGCTCCAGCTTCACTTAGAATTTTTTCTAAAGCTTCTGATTCTCCAAGCTTTCCGTTAATTAATAAAATTGTAGCCTTATCTACTACATTAGTAAAAGCACTAAATTCATTATTCACTTTAGATGTATCACCTTCGGCTTCAACTAAAACTCTATAACCTTTAAACCCTCCGCTTGTTTGCTTATCTTTAAATACAAAAGCATTTTTTCCCTTTTGTATTTGAACATCCTGCTCGCCTACTTTATCTCTTCCTGAAAAAAGTATAAGTTTTGCTTTTGCTGCATAATTTGATTGTAGATCTATTTGAACTGAAAATTCCTCTCCAACTGAAATATTATCTGGAACTTTTACATTATCAACGTAAACTTCATCTCCACCTTTTGAGGTTACTTTATTAACTTTCAATTCTATATTTTGTTCATTTATAAGAGGAATAGATTTTAAAATATCCCCTTGATTTTCTTCACCATCAGTAATTAAAACTATTCTTTTTGAGGTTCCCTTTTTAAATAAAGCTAATGACGATTCTACAGCCTCTTGTATATTAGTTGCACTAACTACTGGGTTTTCATTTATTGATTTGTATTCTTTTTTCTTATTTAAAACTTTATCTATTTTAGAGTTATCTCCAAAAATAACAACTCCTGATTTATTTCCCTTTGGTATTTCTTTTAAGGCATTATTTATAAATAACTCTCCAGATTCCTTAAAATCTCCCATACTTTCTGATACATCTAATATAAATACTGTTGAAACATTTCTTCCCTTGAAATTTAAACTAATATTTGTAAAAGCGCCTACTAAAAGTGTAAATATTATTATTCTGCTTATTAATATTACCCAGTCATTTTTGCTTGCTGGTTTATGTTTCTTAAAGGTAGAATACATAAAGGCAAAAATTATCGGAATTAATATTAAAGCATATAAGTTTCCTATTTCTAAATTCATATAACCTACCTCCTAATTTCCTCTTTTATACATAACCCATTCATAACCTACTATCAACATTGCTAAAAGTATTATAAAAGGTTCAATGTTTATTCCTCTTTTTAAGTCACCCTTTACCTTACTTAAGCTTTCTGTTTCACCTGCTACTTCCGAATTTGTATTACTTTCTTTTTCACTTGGGAAGTTTACTGAAAACAATTCTTTTTCTTCCCCTAAGTTTAATTTATATAATCCTAAATTCTTTTCTTCTTTTATTTCATCTCCAGATTTTATGGCTAATACTTCTCCATTTGGATAAGTTACTTTAAGTTCTTCATCTAAAGAACGTCCCTTAGCTACAACTTTTTCGCCACATTTAAAATTACTTTTATAAAGCATTCCACTGGAAATTAAGTCTTCTCCTAATTCATATATTAAAATTGGGAACTCTTTTTTTAAAGCTAAATCACTATTATGAAGATCAAAGGTTAATGCTGCTATTTGTCTTCCTTCAAATTCGCCTTTAAATCCAATTGCACTTTCATCTACAGATAAAAATCCTCTACCCCAATAAGGTACTTCTAATTTACCATATTTAGATAATGTGAATTTTATGGATTCTAAGTAATTTGATAATTCTCCTTGCACAGCTGTTGCCTCTCCTATTTCTCCACCTTCTAAAACCTTGAAAAAATTATTTGAAGTTGGATTAATAAATAAGATACTTCCTTTGCTTGGCATCACCTCTGGTTTAACATTATCAAATACATAAAGATCGTAATTATCTCCCGCACTTAAGTTTGATACATCATTAGTTTTAAATACTTCTGTATTTTGAATGCTACCAAAAGCTTTTTCTAAAAATACATTTTCTGTAGTTACGATTAATACTTTTTTTATTTTTGTATTACCTATAACATGATAATATAAATTATCTTCTAAATTTATATCTTTTCTTGAAAGCTCTCCCTTTAAATATTCTCCTTTAAATTGTTCTAACTCAAAACTTAAAGTTTTCTTTTCACCTTCTGCTAAAGATAAAGTTTCAACCTTTATTAGATCATCTCCATTATAAAGTGAAAAATCTCCTTCATAACTTCCAGTTCCTCTATTTGAAACTGTAGCTATAATTTTCATGTTTTCTCCAATAACTTTATGTGATATATTATCTACAGATCCATTGCTTCCAATGTTCCCCAGCGAAACTACCTTCCCATTTACATCACCTAAGCTAACATCTTTATCTGTAAATATTAATGTTTCGTATTCTTCTCCAATACCTTCTCCAACAGCCTTAACTAAAGATACAACATCATTTATATCACCAGAACCATAACTTTGTGTTATTTTATTAATCGTTTCAGTGGATATATCTTTGCTAGGTTCTCCGCTTAATAATAAATTTCCACTTCCATCAAAGTTAACTATATAAGCATTTGTCCCATCTTTTGCAGAATTTAAAAATTCTTTTGCTAAATCTTTACCATTTTCAAGTCTAGTTTTTTCATTATAAATTGTACTCATACTTGCAGTGTTATCTAGAACTATAATTACATTTTTATAACTTTCTCCACCAAACTTTAAAAATGGTTTCATTAATGCAAATATTATTAGTAGTAATATTAATAATTGCAATAAAAACATTATATTTTTTCTAAACTTTTCCCAAGGTGTAGTGGCTCTAGTGTTTTTATAAACTTCTTTCCATAATAAAGATGAAGATATAACTTCTTCTTTATATTTCCTCTTCAATATATAAAGCATTATAAGTAGAGGAACTGTTATTAATAAAAATAATGGCCAAAGACTTGTAAATCCCATAAATCAATTCCTCCCCTAATAAAGTACTCTTTTTTTGCTAAAATCATTTAATATTATTTCTTCTATAGATTTAGATGAGCTTACACTTATAAGCTTTCCCCCATATTTTTTCACTAAAGATTCTATTTCTTTGTTATATTTCTTTAAAGAATTTTTGTAATCTTTAATTATACTTGGTGTTAAACTCATTTTTAAGTTTTCATTAGTTTCAGAATCTATAAATGTTATTTCATTATTAAACTGTGGGTTTATCTCTTCTTCTGCTAATATTTGAACTAATATAATTTCTTGCTTTTTAAAAGCTAAATATTTAAGTCCCTCTTCTAAAGTTTCTAGTCCATTATTATTTAGAAAATCTGAAACTACAATTGATATTCCTCTTGAGTTTAAATTTCTTTTTTTAATACTTTGAGATAAATCTGTAGATCCATCAAATTCCATAGACTCTAGTTCTTTTAATATTCTTTGAAACCCCTTATTTCCTGTAGCACTTTTTAAAGATTTAACAGTCCCACTTTCCATTGTATTTATATTTACTCTATCTAAATTATTTAGTGCAATATAACTTAAAGCTCCAACTACTTTTAGTGCTGTATCTTTTTTGTTTACTTCACCATAATCCATAGATTTACTTTTATCTATAAAGAAATTAAACACACCTTCTCTCTCTTCCATAAATACCTTTATAAAAAACTTATCAAACCTTCCATAGGCATTCCAATCAATTCTTCTAAAATCGTCACCAGCTGCATATTCTCTATAATCTGAAAATTCAACAGAAACTCCTTTAGCTTTAGATTTTCTTCCTCCCTGGGTTCCACTTGAAAGTTTAAAATTAATATGCATATTAATTTTGTTTAGCTTTTTAAAGAAGTCCTCATTAAATATTTTCACACTCATTTTTTACACAACCTTTAAGTCTTCTAGTATTTTATCTATAATACTTTCCTCTGTTATACCTTCTGTTATTGCATCAAAATTTAGTATTATTCTATGTTTTAAAATTGGGTATGAAAGTGCTTTTATGTCATCAAAAGAAACATTGAACCTACCATCCATAACTGCTAAAACTTTAGCTCCACTTATTATTCCTTGTGCCGCTCTTGGGCTTGCTCCAGCTTCCACATATTGTTTTGCAAGGTCATGTCCATCTTCTATTTCAGGGTGAGTTCCAAGAATTAATTTAAGTGCAAACTCTTTAACAGCATCTGCGATTTTAACTTCTCTAATTATTTCTCTAATTTCTAAAATTTCACTACCTTCTAAAACGTTCTTTATTTCAACTTTGTTATTACTTAAAGTTAAATCCATAATAGCTTTAAGCTCATTTAAATTTGGGAAATCCACATTTATTTTAAATAAAAATCTATCTAATTGAGCTTCCGGTAAGGGATATGTCCCCTCTTGTTCTATTGGATTTTGAGTTGCAAGAACCATAAATGGTTTTGACATTTCATAAGTTGTTTTTCCAACTGTTACTGTTTTTTCTCCCATAGCTTCCAAAAGAGCAGATTGTGTTTTTGGAGTTGCTCTATTTATTTCATCTGCAAGTAAAAGATTTGTAAATATAGGTCCCTTCTCAAATTTAAATACAGTATTATTATTTTCTTTAACTACTAAATTTGTTCCAACAACATCTGCAGGCATTAAATCTGGTGTAAATTGAATTCTTGCAAAATCAAGGTTTAAAACACGTCCTATAGTTTTAACAAGCTGTGTTTTACCCATTCCAGGCATACCTTCTAAAAGAACATTTCCATCTGCAAAAATTGCAACTAAAACATTTCTTATAACCTCTTTTTGTCCTATAATTCCTTTTCCAATTTCCTCTTCACATTTCCTTATTTTTTCTGCAACTTCTTTTAACATGTTTTCATTTATATCCATTATTATTCCTCCGATCTAATATCTCTTGTAAATCTAAATAACAAGTCAGTATTTTTTTATATTCTATATGTGAGATCTAAACACAAGCACTAATTCAACCCTTCAAAATACTCTTTTATTAAGTCTTTTAAACTTTCTGGCAAATTACTATTATTTGCACCTTCTAATGCACTATTTGTATAGTCACCAATAACTTTATCATAATTTGCTTTTGACCCATCTAAGTTTAATCCAGTTTTAGTTTCAACCTGCTGAGTGTCACCATTTTCATTTTTATTTCCTGTTAAATTACCATCAGTTCCCACATCTCTACCTGGAATAAAAATCTGTTCTCCACTTTTTTTCTCAGACTCTTTTTCTGTGCCATTTGTACTTCCAGTATTCCAGCCTCCACCTGCTCCACTTCCTTGACCTTGACCTTGACCTTGACCTTGACCTTGACCTTTGCCTTGACCCGAACCACTTCCTTCACCCTCGCCTTCGCCTGCTCCTGCTCCTGGTTGTTTACCTTCAGCAGGCTTTTTCCCTTTTTGCGAACTTTTCTTAAGTGAAGCTAATGCTTTTTCTAAATCTTCCTCATTAAGGTCTCCATCCAAAACTGAATCTGAAGCTTCTTCTAAAGCTTTTGCCAAATCTTCATCTGACATGTTTTGAGTGGCATTTTTTAATGAATTAGATAATTTACTTTTTTGTGCGCTACTCATTTTAGATAGTGACTTTTTCATTTCACCTAAAGCCTTTGCAATCTCATCTTTATTATCAGACATTAAAGCTTCTGCTAATTTTTTACTTTCTTCCTTTTTAGTTAACTCATTTACTATTTTATTTAAATCTTTTTTTGCTTCTTCTTCTTTCTTTTTATTAAAATCCTCTAATAAATTCTTCTTAACTTCATCTAATGATTTTTTTCCTTCCTCACTTTTTACTTTTTCTTTTTTATCATCTAATTTCTTCTCTAATCTTTCTAAAGTTTTATTAAGCTCTGCTTTTTTAGTGCCCTCTTTTAATTCCTTTTTAGCATCTTCTAAAATCTTTTTAATCTCTTTCTTTTCCTCTTCATCAAGATTTTCAAGTTTATCTACTTCTTTCATTTCTTTATCTATTTTTTTAACAACTTCACTTTTATATTTATTAAATTCTTTAATATTATCTGCATTTTTTTTTGCTACTGTAGGTATTATTGAAGTCATAAAACACATAGCAATTAATCCAACTATTAAATATAGCTGTTTTCTATCAGATTTTATTTTTAGATTATCTTTCAAATTATAGTTTTTAATAGCATTTATCGTATCTTCTTTTTGAGCCACTGAAATATTATCCTCTTCTCCAATTAATTCTAAGGAAGTAGTAACCCTTTCCTTTAGCCCTTTTGAATCTACAATTAGTGCAACTCTACTTTTATTTGGTGCTTTAATAAACCCATAAATCAAAGTAGCAATCATTCCAATTACAACTATTATTATTAAAATTTCCTCTATATATGGAATTGTAATAAATAATGAAATTAATAATAAACAAAGACTTAAGCATAGTAGGAGTTTTAATCCCACTATGCTCAAATTCAGTAAGAAATTTACCTTTATTCTTTTAGATGCCTTATCTACAAAACTTGAAATAGCTTTATCTAAAGAATTCATACTCTTACCCCTTTATGATTTTTTTCTTTTAAAAATCTTTAAATTTCTTTTTGTATTTAATGGATTTAGTTTAATTACTGATAAATATATAAATACAACACTTAATCCTAATTGAATTGCTATTGATATATATTCTGCATATTTTGAAATATCCATACTAGGCACCATATAACCCATTTGGCCTACCATACCAACTTGATTACTAAGCATACTCATAAACCCTGTTGCAGGACTTAAGTAAACTATCCATGGTATCCCTGGATCTGCTCCATTACCTTTCATTCCTTCAACCATTAAAATTATAAATGCAATTATTAATGTTCCTATAAATATAAATAACACTAATGCATAAGTTAAGGCTGTTGCAACTTTTGAAGTTTTTGTGTAGGTTGATATAAATACACCAATCGAACCCACAAAAATTGTAGTCACTGCAAAGAACATTATTAATTGTATTATATTAGATATTCTTATTCCACCTGTTAATCCGCAAACTACATAAATAGGCATAGTGCATATTATAAGCATTATTACCTTAATTGAAGATGATGATAGTTTACCAATTATTATTTGAAACGGTGTTAGTTTACTTGATAATAGCATATCTAAAGTTTGTTTTTCTCTTTCTGAACATATAGCTGTCGATGTTAATGCAGGTACTATAAACATTAATAATACTGCTTGCCCAATAGCCATTCCAAAATATAGCATTACCGAACTTTGTAAATCTAATCCATTTGCATAAAATGTTTCTGAATATAAGTTATAAAACACTAATACCCCTGCTGATAATATAGCTATATATATAAATAGTAATATTGTAAACTTTGGAGTCCTAGCTGCTAGTTTACTTTCATTTCTTAAAACTGGATTTATTCTCATAATTTTTCACCCCTTTAATTATTATCATCTTCAGTTATTTGAATAAATACATCCTCTAGGTTTCCAACTGCCCTAGCATAGCCTATTACAGATACATCTTTAAGAACTAAAGCTTTTAAAAGGTCTTTTCCTTCTTTATCTCCACCAGATATATTTGCAGTTATTTTATTTCCATCCACTGAAATTTCTCCAACTTCTGGAATTTCTCTTAATGATTCAATAGCTTTTTCTACATTATCCATAACTGTAATAATATATGGAGATAAGCCTGCTGCTCTTGACATTATTTCATCAACAGTTCCATGACATACCACTGTTCCATTTTTAACTATTCCAATATTAGTACAAATTTCACCAAGTTCTGGAAGTATATGAGATGAAACTATTATTGTTTTCCCCATGTCTTTAAGATTTTTAAGAATTCCCTTCATTTCAAATCTCGCTCTTGGATCCATACCCGATGCTGGTTCATCTAATATTAGAAGTTCAGGATTGTGCACTAAGCATCTAGCTAAACATAGCCTTTGCTTCATTCCTCTTGATAACCCATCAACATTGCAATCATATTTATCTTGAAGGTTTACAAGTTCTAATAAATCCATTCCAAGTTTTCTCGCATCAATGCCTACAATTCCATAAATAGAGGCATAGAACTCTAAATACTCTATAGCTTTTAAATTGTCATATACACCAAAAAAATCTGGCATATATCCTATTTTATCTTTTAAAGCTTTATTATTCTTAATAGCATCAATGCCATCTACATAAACTTCGCCACTATCTGGTGAAAGTAATCCTGATATTATTTTCATTGTTGTACTTTTTCCAGCCCCATTTGGACCTATAAACCCAAATATTTCGCCTTTTTTAATTTCTAAATTCAATTTATTTAGAGCCTTAAATTTACCATAAGACTTTTCAAGATCTTTAATAACTAGCATTATTTCACCTTCCCCTTAATAGTTAACTTAGGAATTTGGCCTTCTGTAGCATCCTTAAGAACTACCTTTACTTTTATTTTATTATCAACTGAGTAATCTATTTCATTTGATAAAGTAATTTCCTTTGAAGAATCCAAGGCAATTTTTTCATACTCACTGTTTTTATAATTATAAACATAATATTCTGCACTACCTTTATTTCCTTGATTTCCATATCTACTTTCTGATTTATTAACATTTATATTTAAAATTGTAGTTTCATCATTTACTTTAAAACTATAAATCATTTCACCATCACCATAAATCAGTCCACTATGCTTATCTTCATTAGCACTTCCTGCAGTACTTTCAACTACACCTTTAAAATACCCTTGAGGGAAATTTGTATTTCCATCCTTATCTTTAAAATCGATTTCTGACCCCTGCACTAAAACTGTAGTATCATACTTAGATAAAGTCTTTTTACCAAACTCAATTCCATAATCTACTTCCATATCTGTTATTGCTATTAATTTAGATTCCGCATTAAATATAATTTCACTACTTAACATTTGAAGTACATTTCCATACCTAGTAATATTTTTAAATTCTTCTGATCTAACATCACCTTTTTTATTATACTTTACATCTACATATTTGCTTGCGAGTTCATCTCCATACATACTAACTCCTGACGCTTTAGATATTTCCAATTTATCTATACTTAATTCTTCACCTTTTTTTACAGTTCCCAAATCCCAAACATTTTCTCCTGATACTAGTATTAATTTATTTATATTACTATCTAAATTATTTTTAATTTTTCCATTTAGGTTTCCACCATCATAATTAAAGGTAGATTCTATTTTTGGTAAAATTTCTTCTTTCCCAGATATTTCAAATTGTTTCATTTCAAGAGCATTACTATCTTTGAATTCAAAGTAGGAATTATTATTTTTATACGCAGTTTTAACTCTTAATTTATCTAACACTTGTTCTTCTGGCATTCCATAATAACCATTACTAGCATCCATAAAATTCATTACTATATTTTGTGGCTTTTCTATAGTGACATCATCTTTATATTTAGTTCCAACCCCTACACATCCCTTCACTTGACCTTTTCCATCTTTATTTATATCAATAATATTTACTTGATTAACTATTAAATCATTAACTCTTGTAGAACTTCCAGTTAAATATATAACTAGAGCGAATCCTACTGCAAGTGTTGGAACTGCCACCCAAATCAAATCTCTCTTTTTCATTTTTTTAAGTACTATATATAGAACTATTCCAATAGTTAAAGCATATATTGCAATTATTATAGCTAAAGTCAAAACATTTACCACTTTATCTACTGGAATATTTTTAATTAAATTTTCTGTTTGATAATTGTAGTTCATACCACCATTCTTATATTTATCTCTCATATCACCAAAACTACTAACTAAAAGCTTATTCCAGATTTCTGATGCATCTTTTGAAGATATTAAAGGTTCTGTTCCTAAATCAAAAGTAGTAACTAATATTTCTCCTTTTCCCTTTTCTACAGAGTAAACTAGTTCCTGTCCTTGACTTCCAATCTTAACCTTTGAATTTTTAATTTCTAAACTTGATAATGTTAAATCCAAGCTGTCATTTACTAGTTTTACACTTTTATTTGAAGTTCCATTTGATTTAATCTCCAGTAAAGATTTATCAATTATTTTAACTGTCTTGCTTTCATTAACACCAGCACCAATAATTAAAGTTCCACCTTTATTTACCCAAGCATTTAAACTTTTATAATTTTCCTCACTAAAATTACCCATATTAAAATTATTAATAAATATTAAATCTAACCCATCTATATTTAAATGATTATCCCCTATGTTATCAATATCTAACTTAACCGTATCTAAAGCACCGGTTCTCCCACTTTGTATATCACCATAATTAACATAACTTAAATATCCAAGAGAAGTAAAATCATCTGTAAGCACGCCTGCAAATAAATTCCCTTCGCTTACTCTACCATTTGAAAAAATTATTTTTTGTTCTAAGACACTTTTACCATCTTCCATAATATTCACTGTAAATTTACTGTCAGTTTCAGGCATCCTAACTGGAATTATTGCCTGGCCACTTTCACCTTTAGCTATATTTACTGACCTGCTATATGAATCATATGATCCTGGAAGTCTACTAGGCACTCTTATTTCTATCTCACCTTTAAAATCTTTTTCTAAACTTTTCATGTCAACAGTAACTGGTACAAATTTCATAGCTCTATATTTTCCATCAATACCATAACTAACTTTAACTTCATATTTTCCTATCTCTTTATTTTTTGCACTAACATTTAAGGCTGGAAAAACTAAAGCCAAGGCTAAAATTAATGTTAAAGCAGTAAATAAATTTTTTTCAATAAATTTCTTCACTTTTAATCCCCCTAAGTTACATTTTTTTAACTTTATATGTATATTATAAAGTATTTATCCAAATATATCCTTAACAATTTCTTAATATTTTCTTATTTTTTCTCTTTATGTTTATATTTATATTTTTTCTTCTTATTATGCTACAAAAAAAAATGCTTTCAATATAGTTACTCATTCATGAGTATATCTACATTGAAAGCATTCTAAACTTATTTAATAGCTTCTTTTAAAGTATGCCATGCAATTACTGCACATTTAACTCTAGCTGGCATATTTGATATATTTTTAAATACAAATGCATCTTCTAAAACTTCCAGCGTCTCATCATCTGTTATTTCTCTTTTTATCATTCCAATAAAAGTTTCTACTAGTTTCATTGCTTCTTCTTTATTTTTTCCCTTTATTAAATCTATCATAATAGATGTTGATGCTTGTGATATAGCACAACCTTGGCCTGTAAATGCCATATCCTCGATAATATCTCCATTAAATTTTAATTCTAATGATATCTCATCTCCACAACTTGGATTATGACCTTTTTCACATACATTTGGATTCTCTAAGCTTCTTCTATTATGCTTTGATGAACTGTGCTCCATTATAAGTTCTGTGTATATTGAATTTAAATCCATTTAACTTACCTCCATTTTGAAAACATATTATAGGTACTTTTTATTACTTCTATTAATTTGTCTACATCTTCTTTTTTATTATAAAGATAAAAACTAGCTCTACAAGTTGAATTTATACCCATATATCTCATAAGAGGTTGAGCACAATGATTTCCAGCTCTAATTGCTACTCCATGACTATCAAATATTGATGCAACATCATGTGGGTGAACTCCCTCTATTTTAAAGGATATTACTCCACTTCTATTTTCTATTTTACTTGGCCCATAAACTGTTACATAAGGAAGCTTTTTAATTTCATCCATAGCATAAGTCATAAGTTCTTTTTCTATTTTAGCAATAGTTTCCATACCTATTTCTTCTAAATAATCTATAGCTACTTTAAGCCCAATTGCAGCTTCAACATTTTGGGTTCCACCTTCAAATTTAAAAGGTAACTCATCAAAAGTTGCTTCTTGCTCATATACATATTCAACCATATCTCCACCTAACATAAATGGTGGCATTTTTTGTAATAATTCTTCTTTTCCAAATAACACTCCAATTCCCATTGGTGCTAAAAGTTTGTGTCCAGAAAACACTAAGAAATCTACATCAAGTTCTCTTACATCTACCTTCATATGAGGAATGCTTTGAGCTGCATCTACTATAACTATAGAACCCTTTGAATGTGCATAATCTATAATTTCTTTTATGTTATTTATTGTTCCTAAAGCATTGGATACTTGAGCTACACTTACTATTTTTGTTTTCTCAGTAATTTTGCTTTTAATTTCATCAAGTGTTAATTCTCCAAATTCATTTGTGTACATATATTTAAGTGTTGCACCTTTATCTTTTGCAACTCGTTGCCAGGGTATAAGGTTTGAATGATGCTCTGCAATAGATATAACAATTTCATCTCCAGCCTTAACACTATCCATTCCATATGAAAAAGCTAAAAGATTAAAGGCTTCAGTTGCATTTTTAGTGAAAATTACTTCTTTTGAAGTTTCTGCATTAATAAAACACTTAACAGTTTCTCTTGATTCTTCATAGGCCTTTGTAGCTTCAACACTTAAATAATAAGCTCCTCTATGAGGGTTTGCATTAATATTTTCATAATAATTTTTAATAGATTCTATAACTACATTTGGTTTTTGAGTTGTTGCTGCACTATCTAAATAAACTAACCTATTCCCATTTACTTCTATATTTAAAGTTTTGAAATCTTTGGAGTAATCTCTAGTTTCCATTTGCTAACCTCTCCTTAATTTCAATTAGTATTTCATCTTTAATACAGTCATCTTTTATTTTATCTATTATAGGATTAAATGAAGCTTCAATTATTACTCTTCTTGCATCATCATAGCTTATTCCTCTTGTCATTAAGTAGAAAAGTTTATCCTCATCTATTTTTCCTGAAGATGCAGCATGTTGTCCTGAAACATCATCTTCTGCACAAAGTAATAATGGTAATGCCTTTGCTTTAACCTTAGGTGACAGCATCATGCAATATTCATCTTCTGCCCCAACACTTTTAGATGCTCCTTTTTTAAAATCTAAAGTTCCTCTAAATATTTTGCTAGCTTCATGATTTAAAGCCCCTTTAGTTATTATTTCTGAATTAGTTCTTCTCCCTCTATGAGTCATAACATAATTCATATCTATAACTTTTTTATCTTCACCTAAATATATTGAAGATAATGTAGATTTTGCGTTTTCTTCAATTAAATCTCCATGATAATTTGTTACACTATATTTTCCACCAAGATCTATAGATACAAAATCAACTAAACCTCCATAGCTTATATCTGCTAAAGTCGAATCAAAATTAGCACTATTTTTATTTAGTAAATTAACCTTAATAACTTGTACTTCACTGTTATTTTCAGCAAATATTTTGCAAACTCCATTATGATATCCTTCGCTATTATCCATTGATTTATATTTAAGAACTATTTTACTTTTAGAATTTTCTTCTGCTACAATAATTATATTATCAACTAAAGTTTTCTTTTCACTATCCATATTAAATTCAATTATTATAGGTTCAATAACCTTTGAGTTCTTTTCTATCTTTATTAAATATCCTTCATTAAATTCCTTTTCTCCTTGGTTTACAAGTTCTTCACTTGCCCCATAGATAAATTTTTTATTTAAAGGAAATATATCTTCTCTTTTTAATTTTTCTATACTAACTACCTGTGAATCTGCATTAATAAACTCCACATTGTTAAAAGCTTCTATTTCTGGCATTTCATAATCACCAAGGCTTACATCATTTACTTTAAGCCATGATTTTGTTCTTACAGGAGTTTTATTTAAATTATTAAATTGTATCTTATTCATATCCTTCACCCCTATCCTATACTTCCTTCTAATTCAAGTTTAATTAAATTGTTCATTTCTACTGCATATTCTAATGGTAATTCCTTTGATATAGGTTCAACAAACCCTCTTACCATCATAGATTTTGCTTCTTCTTCGCTTATTCCTCTAGTCATTAAATAGAAAATAGCATCATCACTAATTCTTCCTATTTTAGCTTCATGTCCAATTTCAATATTATCATTCATTAAATCAATAACTGGTATTGTATCTGATGATGATATATTATCAAGCATTAAAGATTCGCAAGAAACCATAGATTTTGAGTGATGAGCATTTGGATTTACTTTAACCACACCTCTATAAGTTGCTTTTCCACCATTTTTTGAAATTGATTTTGAATTAATTGTTGAAGAAGTATAAGGTGCTGCATGAATAACCTTTGCTCCTGTATCTAAGTTTTGTCCACTTCCTGCAAAAGAAACTCCTGTAAATTCAACTCTAGCCCCTTCGCCTCTTAATATACTCATTGGGTATAACATGGATACTTTAGATCCAAATGAACCTGACACCCACTCTATTGTTGCATTTTTATCTACTAAAGCTCTTTTAGTATTTAAATTCATCATATTTTTAGACCAGTTTTCTATTGTACTATATCTTAAAGTTGCTCCTTCTTTTACAAAAAGCTCAACGCATCCGGCATGTAAATTTGTAGTGTTATATTTTGGTGCAGAGCATCCTTCTATAAAGTGAAGTTTAGCTCCCGCGTCTACTATTATTAGTGTATGTTCAAATTGTCCAGCTCCTGGTGAATTTAATCTAAAGTATGATTGCAAAGGAATATCCACTTCAACACCTTTAGGGATATATACAAATGATCCTCCAGACCAAACTGCTCCATGCAGGGCTGCAAATTTATGATCATTTGGTGTAACACATTTCATAAAATATTCTTTTACAATATCTTCATAATCTCTTACCGCACTTTCCATATCAGTATATATTACACCTTGTTTAACTAAATCTTCTCTTATACTATGATAAACTACCTCTGAATCGTATTGAGCTCCAACACCTGCTAAAGATTTTTTTTCAGCTTCTGGTATTCCAAGTAGATCAAAAGTTTTCTTTATATCATCTGGAACATCATCCCATTTTTCAGCTAATTTTGTTTTAGGCCGTACGTAAGTTACTATATTATCCATATCAAGATCATCTAAATTTGGACCCCAGGATGGCATTGCTATTTTATTATAAACTTCTAAGGATTTTAATCTAAATTCTCTCATCCATAAAGGTTCATTTTTCTCCTTAGATATAGTTTCTACAGTTTCTTTATTTAATCCCTTTTCAGTTTTAAAACTAAAGGTATCTTCATTTTTAACATCATATATACCTCTATCCATTTCATCAACTTCTGTTCTTTTTTTCATTTCCATACTTTTTCACCTCCAATTTATAAATTAATTATTTTTGTATGATTCGTATCCATTTTTTTCTATTTCATCTGCTAATGTACTATCTCCAGTTTTAACTATTTTTCCATCTACTAAAATATGAACATAGTCCGGCTTTAAGTTTTCTAATATTTTTGTATTATGAGTAATAATTAATACAGCTGTTTCTTCATTTGAAAATATTTTAATACCTTGTGAAACTATTTTAATAGCATCTACATCTAATCCTGAATCTGTTTCATCTAATATTGCAAGTTTAGGTTTTAACATAAGCATTTGCAATATTTCATTTTTCTTCTTTTCTCCACCTGAGAAACCTACATTTAAGTATCTCTTTGCATATTCTGTATTAATTTTTAAATCTTCCATATTTGTTTTTAAATCTTTACTGAATTTTAAGAACTTAAGTAAATTTCCATCAATTGAATTTTTAGCAGTTTTTAAAAAATTCTCCACTGTAATTCCAGGTATTTCTTCTGGATATTGGAAAGATAAAAACAATCCACGTCTTGCTCTTTCATCAGTTTTAAGATTATTTATATTTTCTCCATCAAATATAATTTCTCCATTAACTTGTCTATATCTTGGATGAGCCATTAGAGCATTTGCTAATGTTGACTTCCCTGCTCCATTTGGTCCCATTATTACATGTATTTCCCCTTTATTTATTTCAAGGTTTAACCCCTTTAATATTTCTTTTTCCTCTACCATTGTCTTTAAGTTCTCTATTTTCAATAAATTATTATTCATAATTAAACTCTCCTTTATCTAAAAAAATAATTCCGATTACTTTGCTCGGCTTTAACTATTTATATCTTAGCATAATACTCTGGTTTAGGCAAAGTTTTATTTTCATCATTTTAAACGAAAATCATTATTAATAAAGGATGGCTCTTAATTATCTATGTTTTTCTAATATTTCCGCATAAAAATACCACCTACTATTACATAAAGTAATAATAGGTGGTATTTTAGATATTCAAAAAAAATAATAAATCAAGAAAAAAACAAACTATTGTATTGGCTTATTATTTTTTTGAATATCCCTCAATTATTTGTCATAAAACTTTCAAATATAGCTTTAAAATTTTCTAATTTCATAGGTGACATTCTTATTCTTTTTAATGCAAACTCACCATTTTTAATATTAGCCAGCCCACCCTCTGTTGTCACTGCACCTTCTAGCCCTAATTCCTTTGCCACCTGTATTGTTTCATCATCATATCTCCCAACAGGGTAACAAAGATATTTACTATCTACCCCACACTTTGCTTTTAAGGAATCCTTTCCTGCTTTAATAATATTTACTTTATCAGCTCTACTTAATTTATTTAACTCCATATGTTTTGATGTATGATTTTCTATTCCCATACCTTTGCTAGCCATTTCTTTAAGCATTACCGAGCTCATATACGAAGAATCAACATCTGTTGTATCAGTTATTATAAAAAATGTAGCTTTCATATTATTATCAATTAAAGCTTTATACCCAGCTGTATAATTATCTGCATATCCATCATCAAAGGTAATCGCAACTGGTCTTTTAGGTACCTTTCCACTTTTCAAAGCTGAAATAACCTCACCCATTAACATAGGTGTAAAGCCTTCTTTTTTTAACCAACTCATTTCCGCAGTAAATTGCGCTACTGGGATCAATAAATTATTTTTACTATCACTATCTGAAATAGAATGATACATAAGAATTGGTATATAGACTTCTCCCGGAGTTAGATTTACATACTTAATTTTCTCTTTTTTATTCATAGCTTCTTTATTTATTTCCGCTATCTTCATGACTTCTTTATTAGCTTCGTTTTCTTGATCTTTTATATTATCTTCTTTAGTATTTTTATCTTTCTCAGCTTGTGTTTCTTTCTCATTAGCATAAGTAGAATTTTTAGATGTACTCTTCATAAAAATCCCTATAAATACTATTACTATTACTATTACTATTACAAAAATTATAATTTTAATTAAGCCTTTCATAACTCCTCCTAATTGTACTAATATATTCTAATTATACTTTTAATCTATTCCGGTGTAAATATATATACTGACATCAAATTGAAATATTAACCTTTTCCCTCCTACTATTGCTATATTTTTACCACTCTTTAGTCATTATTCTATTTAATTCTTATAAGCCATAAAGTTTTGGCTATTCCTATCGAAAGTATTAATATCTAAAATATTGGAGGTAAATTATGAACGAACAAATTATATTAATTAAAACAAATAAAAACTTTATAAAACTTTCTTGGATATTAGCTATTACATATACAATAGGTTTATTAAGCATGCTTAAAAGAGGAACAATATCCATAGAACCTGGTATTTTAGCAATTTTTCTTATGATTATTCCAGTTATAATTTCAACTATTAAACATAAACAGGATGAAAGTAATATTTTTATACGTCGTATATGCGCTACTCCTTTTGCTATTGCATATTCAATACTATTATTTTATTCAAACACAATTATTGCACCATTACTTATAGCCCCACTATTAATAATTTCAAGTACTTACTTAGATTTAAATTTTCAAAGAAGAATGTCGATAGGAACACTAATCTTAATAAGTATTTGGACAATAACCCATATAAATAAAGATAATTCTTCTATGATTTTTTTGGAAACAGTTGTAGTTTTACTTGTTATATATACTGTATATAGCGTAACAAAATTCTCTGAAAGCATTAGAACTTCTGTTAATATAGAATCAGAAAAAGTAACCATTGCAAAAATTGAACAAGAAAAAACTTTCTTTGAAATTCAAAGAGCTGTTGAACTTTTAAATACTAATACTGAATGTTTAAGTAACTCTATTAATTCTATTGAATCTAGTTCTGCTACTATACATCTTGCTATTAGTGAAATTTCTAATGGCTGTGAATCTACTACTGGCAATATTGATAACCAAAGAAAATCGTCAGATTCAATACAAAATCAGATTAATGAAACTGCTACCTTATCAAATGATATTAAAAATTATTCAATGCAAAGTAAAGAAATCTTTAATAACACATTAGAAACCATTACAATTTTATCAAAAAAATCTAATGAGGTTAATGAAAAAAACACTTCTTTAACTTATGTTTTCCAGAATTTAAAGGATAAATCTAAAGAAGTGTTAGGTATTATATCTATAATTTCATCTATTTCAGAAAAAACTAATCTTTTATCATTAAACGCGGCTATTGAAGCTGCAAGAGCAGGTGAGGCTGGTAGAGGTTTTTCAATAGTTGCATCTGAAATACGGAAGTTAGCGGATCAAAGCAAAGAATCTACTATTGATATTAGCAATATTTTAATTCAACTAGACAAAGAGGTCGACTTTGTATTTAATGAAATAGCTTCATTATCAAAAACCAATACCGAATCAGTATCACTTATAGGTGCTACTGAAAATAAAATAAATATGTTATCATCAACATTAGATAGCTTAAGTGATAATATCAATTTAATAAATAATAAAATTAATAGCACATTAAAATCTAATGAAGAAATTACTAAATCAATAATTAATTTATCTGCTGTTTCTGAAGAAACTCTTGCAAATTCTGAGGAAACTTATGCAACAGTAGAAAACTACTTAGTTGATACTAAAGACGCTAAAAATTTCATAGAAGAATTATCACTTATAACAAATGATTTAAATTCATTACTACATACATAAAAAAACAAAAAAGAATCTGTAACTCATTAAGTTACAGATTCTTTTTTCTATTTTGGTGCTACAATAAAAAACTGCAATAAAGTAAAATACTCCATTGTGGTTTTAAGATATTTTGACCTCAAGTGTTACTTCTTACTCATCCCAACCTTCAGGGAATTCAGCATTATGATAAACTTCTTGAACATCCTCATCCTCATCAAGTAAATTTAACATCTTTTGAAATTTCTTAGCTGCCTCTTCATCTATTTCAGTCATAACGTCTGGAATTTTTGTTACTGACGCTTCAAGGAACTGTATTCCAGCACCTTCTAAGGCTTCTCTTACTGCTCCAAAATCTTCTGGTGAAGTTGTTACTATAAATACTTCATCTTCTGATTCAAAGTCTTCTGCTCCTGAATCTAAGGCAAGCATCATTAATTCATCTTCATCTTTATCTTCTTTTTCTATAATAATTTGTCCTTTTTCTTGGAACATAAAACTTACGCAACCTGGCGTTCCCATATTTCCAAAACCTTTTGTAAATGCATTTCTTACACTACCTGCTGATCTGTTTTTGTTATCAGTTAAAGTTTCAACTATAACTGCAATTCCTGCTGGTCCATACCCTTCATATACTATTTCAAGATAATCAACATTAGCTAGTTCTCCAGTTGCTTTCTTAATTGCTCTTTCTATATTATCATTTGGCATATTAGCTGATTTTGCCTTTGAAATTGCATCTCTTAAACGTGGATTATCCTCTGGCTGAGGGCCCCCACTTTTAGCTGCAACAATTATTTCTCTACCTATTTTAGTAAATATTTTCCCTCTTTGAGCATCTGCTTTACCTTTTTTGCCTGCAATGTTTTTCCATTTTGAATGTCCTGACATTTGTACGCCCTCCCAACATTTAATATAAATTTTTATTCACTCCTAAAGGAGCTAAATCCCCACTCTAAATATATAATTATATATTCTAATTAATATATAAAATTATAACATAACCGTTTACAGTTTTCAATTAGGCATCTTAAAGAATCTGACTACTTATTTTTTTAAATGTTCCTTATACTCTATATCACTTTAAATAATCTATTTTCTTCTTTAAAATATATCCCCTCTTCACTTTTACTAGTTTCTATTTTACCACTTGAAACTTCTATCATCTTTTTTTCTATTTCTTCTATTTGGTTTTCTTCTGCTAAAACATGTACTATTACTTTATCTGAGTATTGTACTTCTTCTATATGCCAAAGGTTTTGACCACAAATATATTGTATTTTCCCAAGCATATCATATTCCATATGGAATGAAAGCCTTGCTCCATCTATTTTTTCAACTACTCCACCAGCTTTTAGTGCAATAGATGATCCTTTAGTGTAAGCTCTTGTAAGTCCTCCTGTTCCAAGAAGTATTCCGCCATAATATCTAGTTACTACTATTGCACAATCTGTAACATTACTTTTTTTCATAACTTCTAGTATTGGTATTCCTGCTGTTCCTTGAGGTTCGCCATCATCACTATATCTTTGAATGCCCATATTTTCACCTACTGTATATGCAAAGCAGTTATGTCTTGCTTGCTTATGTTTACTCTTTATTTCTGCAACAAAAGCTTTTGCCTCGTCTTCAGTTTCACACCTCTTTGCATATCCTATAAACCGAGATTTCTTTTCTATAAATTCATCTTCTCCAAATTCTCTTATAGTTAGATAAGCCACTTAACTTAACTCCTCTCTAATTAAATTTATCCCTTGCTTTATTTTCTCCTCATTTACTTGAGCAAACCCTATTCTAAATGAATAATCACCATCTTTTGGATACCTATAAAATATTACCCCTGGGGTGATATAAACACCTTTGCTTTTTAATTTGTAAAATAAGCTTTTAGAGGTTATATTTTTTTCTTTTAATGAAAGATAAAAATTTAGCCCACCTTTAGGATCAATAAACCTTACAAACTCTCCTAATTCCTGTTTAATTAACTCTCCCATTAATTCATATCTTTTTTTATATTCATCTTTTAAAAAGCCAATATGGCCTTTAAAGTAACCTTCTTTAATATAAAGTTCTAATGCTCTTTGCATTAGTGTTGAAGTTGCAATATCTGTATTTATTTTTGAATTTTGAAGTGACTCTCTAAAAATATCTGGTGTAATTATATACCCAAGTCTTATTCCTGGCAAAAATATTTTAGAGAAACTCTTAATATAAATTACTCTATCATTTTTATCAAGTTTTTTAAAAGGCTCATGAACTATTTCGCTTTCATAAATCAGCTCTGAAAGATAATCATCTTCTATAATATAAAAATCATATTTTTCTGCTAACTCTAAAAGTTTCAACTTCTTTTCTTTACTATAGCTTATCCCTGT
Organism: Clostridium gasigenes; assembly: GCF_900104115.1. GTDB lineage: Bacteria > Bacillota > Clostridia > Clostridiales > Clostridiaceae > Clostridium > Clostridium gasigenes. The sequence continues at coordinate 538,844 of NZ_FNJM01000001.1, read as the reverse complement.
TGGGTTATGGAAATAACTCATAGTATAAAAGCATCTTATCTTATTCTTCTTTAAAATTTCCTCAAAGGCAACAATATCTATTCCATCTTCTTCGAGATTCACTTCAAATATATTTGCTCTTCTCCACTTAAAAACCGAAAGTGCTCCCCCATAGGTTGGTTTTTCAACAATTACATTATCATTAATATTAATTATTGCTTTTGACGCAATATCTATTCCTTGTTGAGCTCCTGACACTATTAGTATGTTCTCAATACTAAGTCTATTTTTCCAAAATTCTTTATTTATGGTTTTTCTAAGTTCCTCATATCCAAGAGGTTCCTGCATTATTAAAGCATTTGCTCCATCCCTATCTAAAACCATATTTATAATTGATTTAAACTCCTCTATAGGAAAATATACTTCTGATTGAGTTTCTCCTGCAAAATCTATTATATTAAAAAGTTCATCTTGTTTTATCTTTTTAAAATATTTAGAGTATTCCCTATTGAATATAGGGACTATATCCTTTCTTTTTGCAAAGGTTCCTGATCCTACCTTCTGAAAGGCATACCCCTCATTCTTTAATTTTTTATAAGTATTAACAATAGTAACATTATTCACCCCTATAACTTTTGCTAATGCTCTTATAGTTGGTAATTTTTCACCATCTTTTATCTCTTTATTATCTATTAGTTTTTTTATATTATTTGCAATTTGAATATATTTAGGAACTTCTTCTTCAAAGGTTATTAAAAATTTTTCTTCCATCAATTCACCCCATACAAATTAATCAATTCACTTTTCAAAAAATATTTTATGGTTTTCAAATCACTAAAAACCTTTATATGAATATACACTTTCTTCACTTAATTTATTGCCAAAAGGATCTTTAAAATCTCTAAATTCTCTATTTACTAAATCTTTTTTATATAAATATTTTAATATATACTCAATTTTTATATTAAAATTAACAAATAAATCATCTCTTTCAATTTCATAAGAACTTAAATATTCCTCCTTAGATTCTAAAAATTCTGAAAGTGGATCTACAGTATCCTTTATAGTGTAATTTAAATAATTTTCTATAAACACCAATGCTTTTTCAATCATTTCTTTATTTACCGGACTTGTAAACAATTCGCCTATTAAACTCTCAAAACTATCACTTAAATTGCAAGCCATCTTTAATGAATCTTTACTAACTATGTATCCTTTCATATTTAAATAAAGCTTTGAGAAATTATCTAGAACCCTTATTAAAACTTCATAAGAGGTATAAATTCCGCCATTATGCAAATATTTTTTGCATACCCCTATGTCCTTAAGTAAATTACCTAGGTAAACCAAATTCCATTTTTTTCTATCTAGATTTATTGAATAACGCGTATTGCTATCTATATTTGAAATATCATCATCTTTTGAGAATATTAATTTAGATGATATTAATGTATTCTTTATTGTCCCCTTTATACCCTCACCTTTATATGCTTCTATAAAAGATCTTTTACTTATAAACTTTGAATGAACTGGAATTGTTAAAATTTCTGTGTAAACATCTCTTACTTCATGAAATTCATCATTACAAATTACAAACAAATCTATATCTGAGCCTTCCCACAAATCTCCAGTCACCATACTTCCAAAAATAAATATAGCTAATATATTACTGTTTTTCTTTAGTCCCTCAGTAATTTCCAAAAATGCCTTTTGATAATCTATTATAGCTCTTGCCATTCAGAATCCTCCCTTACACTAATTGTATTATTACAATTATACATACTTTTTCACTAATCTTCCACTATTTATTATATTCTTAAATATTAAAACTTATTTATGATTTAGAATACGACTAAAAAAAGCACAGAATTATTTTATTCTGTGCTTTTTCATAAGGGAGTTTCTTTAAATAACCAATTTAATTTTTGTTTACATATTTTCTATACTTACTACATTGTAACCTTCATATTCAATTTTCTCTTTTATTTCTTGATTTGAAGATAAAGTTCCAACCATTCCATATTTTCCTTCTAAACTTACTTGTATATTTCCCGAATTATTTAATGATGCTAAAACATCCTTAACATTATTTACGCTAATCCCTGTACTCATACCTTCAATTTTAATTTTTTTCATCATTTTAATAAATCACCTCTTCATTAAAATAGTATTTCCTTCAACATCTACCTCTATCCATGATTTAGAGATACTTTTCAAAATAACTAGTTATTATATATGAATATTAAAAAGACATTAAATAGATTTTTCATAAATCTATTTAATGTCTTTTTTTTGAATTTAATTATACATTTATTATATTAGTTACAAATTCCTTTGATTTATTATAGATTTCATCATCTACTTCAACCTTCATATAAGTTCCATTATCTTTATATTCTTCTTCTAAAATTCTTCCATTTCTATGAAGGTAAGAAGATATATCACTTCTATCATAAGGAATTAAATATTCACATTTTTTAAATTTATAAGGTAAGTTCTCTTCTATTAAGCTTAATAACTTTTCTAAATTCCAACCTTCCATTGCTGATATTTCTATTATTTCATAATCTTTAACATTTTCGTATATAAGTTTTTTTTGTTCTTCTGTAGCTATATCTATTTTATTTAATACTAACATTGTCTTTTTTTCTTTTGTTCCAAGTTCTTCAAGTACACCTTCAACAGCTTCTATTTGTTCTAGTGCATATTCTGAAGATGTATCTACAACATGGCATAAAAGATCTGAGAATATAACTTCTTCTAATGTTGATTTAAATGCTTCTATTAAATCATGAGGAAGCTTTCTAACAAAACCAACTGTATCAGTTAATGTAATTATTCCTTTATTGCTTAATGTAATTGCTCTAGTTGTAGTATCTAATGTTGCAAATAACATATCTGCTTCAAATACCTTTTCTTTTCCTTGAATATCTTTTTGAGCTGCAATGTCACAAAGATTATTTCTTAAAGTAGATTTTCCAGAGTTAGTATAACCAACTAGTGATACTCTTGGAATACTTTCTTTATTTCTTTTTTCTCTTTGTGTTTCTCTAACCTTTTTAATTTTCTTTAACTGATCATTTAAATCATAAACAGTTTCTCTTATAGTTCTTCTATCTGTCTCTAATTTCTTTTCTCCAGGTCCTTTTGTTCCAATACCTCCACCAGTTCTTGAAAGCATTGTCCCAAGGCCTTGAAGCCTACTCATTCTATATTTAAGTTGAGCTAGCTCTACTTGAATTTTAGCTTCTCTTGTTTTAGCTCTTCTTGCAAATATCTCAAGTATTAACGTAGTTCTATCAATTACCTTAGCTCCAAGTGCAGCTTCTAGGTTTCTTACTTGTGACCCTGATAGTTCATCATCAAATATAATTACATTTGCTCTTTCTGTTTGTCTTAAACTTGCTATTTCTAAAACTTTTCCTTTGCCTATATAAAATGCTGGATCAATTTTATTTCTACTTTGAAATATCATTTCTAAAACTGGTATTTCACAAGCTTTAGTTAATTCTTTTAATTCTTCTAAACTTTCTTTAGTGTCTGAACCAACTAAAATAGCTCTTTCACCATCATCTTCTATAATATCTTTTTCTCTTATAAGACTTTCAATATATTGTATCTTATGAATGATATTCTCTGATAAAACTTCTTCCATTGAAAGATTACTTTGTTCTTCATAATCTAAAACATCATTATTTATTGTTATCATACCTACAGCAAAGTCTATTATCTTACCTTTGTATACTCCTATAGCCATTATTGCATCTAACTTTAGCTTTATTAAAGCTGTTAAATCTAAAGCTGAAAAATTACAAAATCCATTTGGATGGGTATGTATTATTCTAACTCCTGATAATCTTTTTTCTCTTATATCAAGCATTGGTATTTCAACTGATGTTGAATCTCCAACAGCTACTGATACCACCTTTCCTCTTCTATCTATAGCAATACTTACTTCTCTTTCAATAATTGATGACACTCTTGAAATTGTTTCAATTACTTCAACGCTACACATCTCATCTTTTGGATTTTTAACCTTATATAAATTCTCTAATTCTTCTAAGAATGAATTCTTAACTCCATCTACATTTCCATATATCATAACTTCACCTCATTATCTTTATCTTGACAACTTTCATATAATTTTATACTATTAATACAAAAAAGTAAATAAGGCAAACTAAATGGAGGTTTAATTTATGGAAAACAAAAAACGTAATATACTTTTCACAGAAGATCAAATCAAAACTAGAACTGCAGAAATCGGTAAGATTATAACAGAAGATTTTAAAGGTAAAAAACTTTATGTTCTTCCTTTATTAAGAGGAAGCTTTATATTTGGAGCTGATTTATTCCGTGAACTTGACTGCAAGGCTAAAGTTGGATTTATGACAACTTCAAGCTATGGCGATTCTGAAACAAGTACTGGAACTATAGAAATTATAAATGATATTCCAGACGACATTAAAGGATGGGACGTTTTAATAGTTGATGATATAGTTGACACTGGTACAACTATGGATTACGTTATAAACCATGTTAAAAATCTTGGAGCTGCATCAGTTAAGAGTTGTGTTTTACTGGATAAGCCCTCAAGAAGAAAGGTTGACATAAAACCTGACTATTGTTGCTTTGAAATTGAAGATTTATTTGTAGTTGGTTACGGATTAGATTATGAGGGTTTCTATAGAAATATCCCTTATGTATTTAACTGGCAAGATAACTAATGGATCTGAAAAAAATAACAAATTAAATATTTTGAGTATATTTTCTGCTAGGTGTGGAACCAAAACCTGTGAATAGTTAGCTATTCACAGGTTTTCATGATAAATCATAGCGCAAAATAAACCAGAAAATAACTAGTTATTTTTTCAAATTCTTAGGCTTTTTTAGGTTTTCTATTTTTTATTATTTCCTAAATCAATTGATGTATCTGGTATTTGTCCAACTATTATTGTTTCTGATATTGGTATTTGAGATGTTACTTCTATTTCTTTAATATTTAGTGGCACTATAACTTTCAACTTCATTTTTACATTTAAATATATTTTATGTCTTGTTTGATTTATTCCTGCACTTTCAAATATAGATTCATAATGACTTTCAACATTTCCTATCTGTTCCATTCTTACAGTGACTTTAGGTCCCAAATTATAAATTACTGATTGCTTTGTAATATAGCCAACTGGAACTTTTATTCCAAGCTCCTCTAATTCCTCTAATCTTTTATTACTTTCTAGCATTAACTGTGCTGCTAAATAATTTAACTTCACAGTATCAGCTCTCACCATTGTAATATTCCCCAAGTTATCCTTTTCTATTAAAATTATGTCAGAGTAATCAAAATCATTTGAATAGACTTTCAAAGAAGTTTCGTTAATAATTTTAGTCGCCTCTGATGTCATCTTAGTTTCAGCAATTTGTAATATTGCTGGTAAAATACTTTTATCAAAAAAGTATAAAATTGAATTAAAAAGAATCAAAATGGTAATAATAACCAATATAAAAGATTTATGTTTAATTTTTAGTCGAATTTTAGGTTTTTTAGTATAATAGTTCATAGTCACCTTTAATAGTTATTATTTTACTCTTAATATAAATATGATATAATGTTTTATATTATATCATATTTATATCCATTTATTATTTTTTTAAAGGGAGGAACAAATGGCGGACAAAAAAAATTTCAACCAAGAAAAAAGCCAAGCTAATGTTAAAAATATAAAAACTGACTTAAAAAATAATACTAATATATCCAGCTCTAAAAAAAATAAAAAACAATCCAAATTTATGAAATTTCTAAAGAAAATGTTTTTGATAATTTTTATAGTAGGAATACTTACTGTTACTGTAGCTCTTGGATATGTTTTTGCAATTATAAAAACTTCTCCTGAACTTGATGTAAATGCTATTGCTAACTTAAGTGAGCAATCTATATTACTAGACAGTAGTGGAAATTTAATTGATAATCTTCCCACAGAAGAAATAAGAACCAAAATAGACATAGCGGCTATGCCAAATAATCTGAAAAATGCTTATATCGCTATTGAAGATGAACGTTTTTATAAACATAAAGGTATCGATATTAAAAGAATTTTAGGTGCTGCCTACCGTGATGTTATAAATATAGTTAATGGTAATAAAAATCTTCACGGAGCTTCAACGCTTACTCAACAAGTAATTAAAAATACTGTTTTAACTAATGAAGTATCTATTAACAGAAAGGTTAAAGAAATTTATCTTGCTTTAAAACTTGAGAAGAAGCTTTCTAAAGATCAAATTTTATCTCAATATTTAAACACTATTCCACTTGGTGGAAAAGTCTATGGTGTTGAGGAAGCCGCAAAATATTACTTTGATAAATCTGCTAAAGATTTAACTTTAATAGAATCTGCATATATTGCTGGTATAACTCAAGCCCCATCTTTCTATAGTGCATATAATGAAAATAATATTGCAGACCCAGTAGAATATTTAGATAGAACTAAAACTGTTCTTATGAAAATGAGAGACTTAAAATTTATAACATTAGAAGAATATAATGTTGCTTATGCAGAGGTTAATGAAAATAAATTTGTTTTCTCACAAACTGTAGTAGATTATAGATTAAAATATGAATGGTTTGTTTTACCTGCAGTTGAACAAGTCAAAAAAGATTTGAAACAAAAATATAAATATACTGACGATGAAGTCTCAAAACTTATGCTAAACGGTGGTTTGAAAATCCATACAACTATGGATAAAAAACTACAAGATAGCACTCAAAATATTTTAAACGAAAGATCAAACATTGCAAATAATGATAATGGTGGTGTTGATGCATTTGATGCAAATGGCGTTCCACTTCTTCAATCATCCGCTGTTGTTATGGATTATAGAACTGGTTATGTTAAAGCATTAATTGGTGGCAGAGGCACTCAGCCAGCGCACTCTTTAAACAGAGCTAGTGATGCACTTAGACCAATAGCTTCTAACACTAAGCCTTTAACTGTTTATGGCCCTGCTATCGACACTAAAATAATGACAGCAGCTACCCCAATAGATGATTCACCTTTGCCTACATCTATTGCTAACCAATATCAGCCAGGATGGGATCCTCATAATTATGATTATAAATTAGACGGTTTTATTTCCTCTCGTGATGCTATAACTTGGTCTAAAAATATTGCTTCTGTTATTACAGAACATACTATTGGTTTAAAAACGGGCCTTGCCTATGGTGAAAAACTTGGGATAAAATATAATGCAGCCTCTGCTAGTTCAATTGCTGCCTTAGCCCTTGGAGAACAGAACAATGCAGCTGATGATTTAGATGGTGGAAATCCACTTATCTTAGCCTCTGCTTTTGGAACCTTTGGAAATAACGGTAATCGTAGTGAACCAGTATTCTATACAAAAGTAGAAGATTCTACAGGTAAGGTTTTACTTGAAAGTAACTCAGAACAAATCCCTGTATTTTCTCCACAAGCAGCATATATAATGTATGATATTTTAAAAGGACCAGTTGATAAAGCTGATGGACGCTTTGCTAAATTTAGCAATACTATGCCTATTTCAGGTAAAACTGGAACATCTGATTCTACTACAGATTGGTGGTTCTCAGGGCTAACCCCTTATTACTCAGCTTCTGTATGGGTAGGATATGATAATAAATATAAAATGAATGGTTATAGTAGTGCCGCAGGTAAGCTATGGGCCCAAATTATGGCTCCAGCCCATGAGGGCCTTGAAGTAACTGAAATAGAAAAACCAGATGGAATAGTTACTGCAAGTGTATGTAAAGATTCTGGAAAGAAACCTACTAATCTTTGTAGCCATGACCCTAGAGGAAGAGTAACCACTGAAATGTTTATAGCTGGAACTGAACCAACTGCAGTATGTGATATTCATGTTACTGCTAAGGTTAATAAAAGCAACAATAAACTTGCTAGTGACAATACTCCAAAGTGGCTTATAGAAGACAGAGTATTTATAAGGAAGCCAAATGCTAGTTCAGCCGCTTCTGATTATAAATACACTCTTCCAACACAAAGGGATGATTCAAAATCAGAAGCTCCAAAATCAGAAGCTCCAAAACCTGAAGCTCCCAAGCCAGATGTTCCAAAACCTGATCAATCTAATGGGAACTCAGCGCCAGAACTTAATGGTATTGCTGATAGATCAATTAAAGTTGGAGAAACTTTTGATCCAATAGTTGGAGTAACTGCAACTGATAAAGAAGATGGAGATTTAACAAGTAAGATTACTATAAGCGGAACTGTTGATACAACCGCCCCTGGCTCATACAAAGTTAACTACTCTGTTACAGATAGTAAGAATAAAACAATTACTAAACAAAAAATTATAACAGTAACTGGTAGTTAGCACCTTAAGTTGCTGAAATAAAACAGACCATAATCTGCCTAGCATTTTTTGAAACTCCCTTAGAAGCCAAAAGTGAATTTACACTTCACTTTTGGCTTCTATTTTTTTCTTACCTTCTTTATTATTGCATAAATACTTATAATAAAATTCATATATCAACTTTTAATATAAGCTAGTTTCATACTATCACTAGTTATTCAGCAAGTGACAACTTCAAAATATGAAACTAGTTTTTTTTTACTTGCAAATATTATATGATTATTGTAAACTATACAAAGTATAATTATGAAATAATTTACTTAAGAAGAACAAGGAGGATAATAATGGATTTTTTAAACAAATTAATTATGGAAGCAAATAATTTTATATGGACTTATATATTAATAGGTATGCTAATAACAACAGGTATTTACTTTACCTTTAGAACTAAATTTGTACAATTTAGAAACATTAAAGAGATGTTTAGATTATTAGGTGATGCAGGAGGTAAAGATACCGATAAAAATTCTATATCATCTTTCGAAGCCTTTTGTATTAGTACAGCTTCTAGAGTTGGGACTGGTAATTTAGCTGGTATTGCTACCGCCCTTGCTATTGGTGGTCCTGGAGCAATTTTCTGGATGTGGTTAATTGCATTAATTGGAGCCGCATCAAGTTTTATAGAATCTACTTTAGCTCAAATCTATAAAGTAAAGGATAACGGTTCTTTTAGAGGTGGTCCTGCTTACTATATGGAAAAAGGGCTAAAGAAAAGATGGATGGGAGTTTTATTCTCTGTACTTATTATAATATCATTTGGACTTGTATTTAACTCAGTTCAAGCAAATACAATTACACTTGCATTTAATGATTCTTTTGGAATAAATAGAACCTCAATTGGTTTAATTATTACTGCACTTACTCTTTTTATTATATTTGGTGGAGTTAATAGAATTGCTAAAGTTTCTAGTGTTTTAGTCCCAATAATGGCTATAGCATATATTTTAGTAGCACTATTTGTAGTATTTAAAAACTTTACTGAAATTCCTAGAGTAATAGCATTGATTTTTGAAAATGCTTTTGGCATAAATCAATTAGTTGGTGGTGGTATGGGAGCAGCCTTAATGCAGGGTATTAAGAGAGGTCTATTCTCAAATGAAGCTGGTATGGGTTCTGCACCAAATGCAGCAGCAACAGCTACAGTATCTCACCCTGTTAAACAAGGTTTTATACAAACACTTGGAGTATTTACAGATACATTAATAATATGTAGTTGTACTGCTTTTATAATTATATTATCTGGTGTACCTCTTGATGGTAAAATTAAAGGTATTGAACTTACTCAAGCAGCCTTAAGTTCCCAAGTTGGTTCATGGGGTGGAATATTTATATCCGTATGTATATTACTATTTGCCTTTAGCTCAATAGTTGGTAACTACTACTATGGAGAATGTAATATCCAATTTATAACTAAAAAGAAAATTTATTTGCAAATTTATAGAGTTATTGTAGGGCTTATGGTATTTTTCGGTTCAATTGCAAGTGTGGATATCGTTTGGAACCTAGCTGATTTATTTATGGGGCTTATGGCAATTACAAACTTAATAGCCATAGTATTACTTAGTAACATTGCCATCAAGGCTCTTAATGACTATAATAAGCAAAAAAAATCTGGTATAAAAGATCCTATATTCTACGCTTCATCAATACCAGAACTTGGACCAGAAGTTGAAGAATGGCAAGATAAAGTATTTGAATAAATATTAAATATAACAAAAAAAAGCGCTTAGGCGCTTTTTTTAATTGCTTGTTGAATCTTGTATTAACTCTGATGTTCTATTAACAACTTCTCCTGACTCTGCATTTATAAATAACTTATACTTGTCTATTTTACCATCATTAGTTATAACATTAAGATCTACTACATATGATAATTCAAATTCTCCATCTACTCTTAATGTAACTGAAAGTAATGGTTCCTTAACTATTTGCAATTTAATATTTAATTTACTAAAATATTCTATTGAAATATTTTTAGCTTCTTCTAAATCAATATTTTTTTTAATATTATATTTAACTTTATTAATACTTTGATTTGTATAACTTTGTAATTTACCTGAAGTTCTATTAATATTAACTACTATTTCGTTATCATAACATGGGTAGTCTTTAACATATTTATAAAAAGCTATAGTATATGTATTAGACTTTTTTTCTTCCTCTTTAACTTCTCTTACTTCCTTAAATTCAAATTTTTCATTAGTAATTTTGCTAACATATTCCTCAGCTAATATTTTCGCATTATCTTTATCAATAATTGAATCCGGAGATATATCTTCTTTCACTTTTTCAGAAAATCCAGTAACAACATATTTACTATCTAAATTTATTCCTAAATTTTCTCCTACTACTATATATTGCGTTTTAGAATTTTTATTTATTACTTTATCCACTGATTTAAATTCTATTTTTTCTACATTTAATTTCGTATCAATAATATCCATTTTTTGAAGTTTCTCAACAAATCTTTTTGCTACCTTTACTTCTTTTGCTTTATTGTCCAAAAGCGAAACTATAGTAAACCCTATAGCTATAAGTAATGATATTATAAGCAAAGTAAATGCTATAATTTTCTTTTTACCCTTCATTTATTTTCCTCCTATTGATTTAAATATAAAATTAATATCTTATATTCATAATCATTTAACTTGTACTACTTACTATACTACAATATTTTATCATTAATATAAAGTTTTTAATATATATTAATATTATTTTTTTGAAGATATATTACTAAAATTACTTATAGTAATTAAATATGATTATGTATAAGTATATTATTGCTAGGATGTCTCTTTTAAGGAAAATAAGAAATGGATTTGCTTTCTTGTTCCTATATTAGGCACAATCAAATAAATAATAAACCAGTATGCTAGCCTATTTTGTGTAATACTGCGTCATTAAATCCTTAGATAGCCCCAGTATCTGCGGATTTACTTCCTTGTCTTACACAAAATATTCGTCGCATCTTTGGTCTATTATTTATTTTCAAGTGCCTTAATTAATTTTAAATTTATTTATTTCAGTCCCTAACTTCTCTGCTAATATTTGAAGTTCACTTGAATCTTTTGCAAACTCTTCCATTGCAGCTGTTATTTCTTCTGTTGAAGCATTAACTTCTTCTGAAGAGGCGGCTGTTTCTTCAGATATAGCTGAAATATTTTCAATTTCTGATATTGTAGATTGTTTTTTCTCATTTATATCAATAATAGATATTTTTACTTCATCAACTTTAGTAATCATTATTTCAATTGCTTTTAAAATCTCACTAAATATCTCTTGAGTTTGACCTACAGCTAAGTCCTGTTCATTCACTACAGTCTCAGTGGATCTAATAGCCTCTACCGCTAAGTCTGATTTTTTCTGTATGCTTGCTATAATTATCTTTATTTCTTCTGTTGAAATTTTTGATTGGTCAGCAAGTTTTCTTATCTCTTCTGCAACTACAGCAAATCCTCTACCTGCTTCACCTGCACGTGCAGATTCAATACTTGCATTTAATGATAAAAGATTAGTTTGCGCTGTTATATTGGCTATTGTTTCAGATATCTCATTTATTTGCTTAGTGCTTTCATTCATATCTTGCACTATCTCGTTAACTTCTGTAGTAGCTGTCTTAGTTTTATTTGATTTCTCAATTAAGGTGTTTATCATTGATAATCCTTTTGATCCTAATTCTTTAGTATTGCTTGAAATTTTGTCCATTTCATTAGAGTTGATACTAATTTTATCTAATCTGTTTGATAAGTCATCCATTTGAGAAGCACCATTTTGAGCATTTTGAGCCTGCTCAGTTGAACCTATGGCAACTTGTTCTATTGCATTTGCAACTTCATTTATAGAAGCTGTTACTTCCTGTGACCTACTTGCAAGATTTTCCGATGTTTCTAATACCGTTTTAGATGACTTTGTAACACTATGCATAAGCTCTGATATATTTTTTATCATTAAGTTAAATGATATAGCTAAATCTTCAAATTCATCTTTTGTTGAAGCGGTTATAGACACCGTTAAGTCTCCATTTGAAGCCTTATTAAATACTTCTTTTAATTTTTGTATATTATGAGCTATTCCCTTACTTAATAACAATGATAAAGCTACTGAAATTAATCCCATTATTAATATTATTAATAATGTTGTTTTCAATATAGACTTTGTATCACTAGATAGTTCACTTTCATCTAATGTGGCCACTAACTTCCAACCTGTTAATTCATTTGTTTCATATACTCCAAACTTTTTCTCACCATCATCATTATAATTAATAAAACCACTATCCTGTGATTTTGCTTTATCCCAAAAAGATAATTTAGATGCTGTATCTGTATTAATAAGCTCCTCTTGTGGGTGAGCTAGAATATTACCTGATACATCAGAAATAAACACATATCCTGTATTACCTATCTTTTTTGTAGATATTCGCTCTGCAAGTGTAGTTAATGTGCAATCCATTCCCACAACTCCAACTACTTGTCCATTTTTTTCTACCGTTTTTATAAATGAAACAACATTATTTCCAGTTATAACATCTTTATACGGAGCAGTTATTACAACTTTACCTTTATTCTCTAAAGCTTGTTTATACCAAGGCCTTGTATTTGCTTTAAAATTGTCAGGCATTTTTTCAACAGGATAATTAGCATATTTACCTGAAACACTTCCATAATACACAGCAAGTATATCTTTGTTACTTTCTTTTGAGCCTTTCAATACTTCAGGTATATATTTGATATTATCATCTGTATCAACATTCACGATATTATAATTATTTGCTGCTATTGAAATCATATTAGAAAATCCATTAAAATAATCAGATAATCCATTATTTATTTCCGTAAGTGTTTGTGTACTTGTGACAGTCAATTTTTTGCTAAGAATTGATTTTGACTGAGTGTATGACCCAAATCCTGTTATCATTAGTGGAATCACACAAATTCCTACCAAGCTAATAACTAATTTACTACGAATACTGTTTAGTTTTAAATTTTTAAATTTAATTTTAATCTCCACCTTTTAAACTTATAATACTATAAAACACTTTTTAATTAATATAATTAATATAATTAAAAAAATCCATTAAATAGTACATATATTAATTTTACACTTAAATTATGTATATTTTATTCTACCATATGTACTATCTCGCTAAAAGTAAATACCTAAAATAAAAGGTAAGTACATAATAAAATGTACTTACCTTTTATTTATTAAGTAATTTAAAATTTAACTTATTTAATATTTCTACTACCAGGTTTAATATATGGAGTTCCTTCTTTGCATAAAGCACAATTATCAGCATCATATGTATCTATTTCTAATTTAACTGAGCTATACATTGGATAATCACATACATTACCAGGTGTTCTATCTGCTAAACATGCTACAGCTACTACAATACCACCTAAATCTTCTATAACCTTTGCAGCTTCTTTAAATGATTTTCCTGTAGTTACAACATCTTCTGTTATTATGACTCTTTGACCTGGTTTTATTTCAAACCCTCTTCTTAATGTCATAACGCCATTTTCTCTTTCTGTGAATATAGCAGGTTTTCCAAGTTGTCTACCAACTTCATAAGCCACTATAACGCCACCCATAGCTGGCCCAACAACTATATCAAAATCTATATCCTTTAACTTTTCACAAACAACCCTTAATACTTTTTCAGCTTTATCTGGATGTTGTAGAACCTTTGCACATTGGCAATATCCATTTGAATGTTTTCCTGATGATAATAAGAAGTGACCTTCAAGTAATGCTTCCACCTCTTTTAATATTTCAACTACCATAATAATATCCTCCTAAAATTCGAATTATTTATATATATATTCTATATAATATATTTGACTAGTTATTTTTTAAATATCTTTATCTTTTAATATAATCCTAAATATAACTATTAAACACATCCAATTATTTCATTTATATTTTTAATTCCTTGCGATTTACAGAAAGCTTCCATTTCTGCTATAATTTCTTTTCCTGCCATTGGATTCGAAAAATTTATTGTTCCAATTTGCACTGCAGTAGCTCCAGCCATCATAAATTCTATAGCATCTATACCAGTTGAAATTCCACCTAGCCCTATAACTGGAATGTTAACAGCTTTTGCTACTTCATGAACCATTCTTAAAGCTATTGGTTTAACTGCCGGCCCTGATAGACCTGCATAAATATTATTGAATATAGGCTTTCTTTTATATGGATCTATTGCAAAACCTTTTAATGTATTTATTAATGAAATGGAATCAGCTCCTGCTTTTTCACACATTAATGCCATATTTACAATATCCTCAGCATTTGGTGAAAGCTTAACCATAAGAGGTTTATCTGCCATAGCTTTAATTTCTTTTACAATATCATAAGCTACGTTACCTTTTATTCCAAATGCCATTCCACCCGATTTTACATTTGGACATGATATATTAAGTTCTATCATATCAATATCTGTTCCTCTTAACTTCTCTATTGCAGTTATATAATCTTCAATGCAACCGCCACCAACATTTGCAATTATATTAGTTCCAAGCTTTCTCATATTAGGAAGTTCATTTTTTATAAACCCATCAATTCCTGGGTTTTGCAGCCCAACAGAATTCATCATTCCTGATGGTGTTTCATAAACTCTTATCCCATCATTACCATCCCTTTGATTTAAAGTTAACCCTTTTGATGATATTCCTCCAAGTATTCCTACATCATAAAACTTATTATATTCGGCTCCAAACCCAAAAGTTCCCGAGGCTCCAATTACCGGATTTTTGAAGTCTACGCCATTTATATTTACTTTTAACACAACAATTGCCCCCCTTCTATTTATTAAGGTAGTTTGAAAAAATAACTAGGTAGATTCTTTCCTGTACCTAAGTCATTTGAAAAATACCAACCCAAAGCCCAAAATAAACTACATGTTAACTAGTCATTTCAATTAATATACCTAAAATTCTACATAATCCCCATCAAATACAGGTCCATCTTTGCAAGTTCTCTTATTACCATCTTTTGTTTTACATGTGCATACTAAACAAGCTCCAACTCCACAAGCCATATGTTTTTCCATTGAAACATATACTTTAACATTTTTCTCTTTGCATATTTCAGCTACTTTCTTCATCATAACTTCTGGTCCACAGCAAAGGATTGTATCGTATTCTTCTGCTTTTAACAAGTCTGTCACAAAACCTTTATGTCCATGCTTTCCTGTGTTCGTGCTTACATAAGCTTTATTTACATATTCTTTTATTTCATCAATTAAGTATATATTATCTCTAAACCCTGCATAAAGATCTATTTTACTATTCTTATCTTTCTCTCTTAATTTTTTAGCAAGCTCTAACATTGGAGCTGTACCAATTCCACCACATACTAAAGCAACTTTCCCTAAATCTTCTTCTATATTAAATCCATTTCCAAGAGGACCTATTAAATTAATATAGTCACCTTCTACAAGTTTTGCATATTCTCTAGTTCCGTTTCCAACAACTGCATAAAGGAATGTTATTGTTTCAATTCCTTTTTCGCATATGCTTATTGGTCTTGGAAGAAGTGTTGATCCATTAATCTTTAACATATAGAATTGTCCTGCTTTAATTTCATTTTTATCTTCAACTACTAATTTGAAAATTCCATCTGATATTTCTTGATTTAAAATAACTCTAGCCTTATTATAGTTCATCATTATAAGTTCCCCCTTTTACCACCCCTTGGGTGTAAAATTTCACATCAATTCTAATAATTTCTAGTTATTTCTTAAAATTGATTCAACTTCTGATTTAATCTCATCTCTCATTATAATTGATTCTTCTCTTGCACAAAGAGCAAATTCTTTATCTCTTCCTTCTTTTTTATAAGCTAGAAGTATTCCTCTTGAAGAATTTACTACTCCACCATTTCCATTATTTAAATACATTGCTACATCGCAAGCTTTTCCACCTTGAGCTCCGTATCCTGGTATTAAGAAGAACATATTATTAAATCTTTTTCTTATTTCTCTGCCTTCTTCAACATGAGTACATCCTATAACTCCACCAATTGGTGAATATCCACAATCTGAAATCATATGTTTACTCATTTCTGTAAGCTTATCCCCAACTATTGTATAAACCTTTCTTCCATCTATTGTGTCCAAGTTTTCTATATCTTCTGCACCTTTATTTGAAGTTCTAACTAACGAGAAAACTCCTTTGCTGCCAGTTTCCATATAAGGAAGGTAGGGCTCTATACTATCCATTCCCATATATGGGCTTAATGTTATGAAATCTGCTTCAAAATCCCCTTCAAAGTGAGCCTTTGCATATTGCGTTGCAGTTGCTGCAATATCTCCTCTTTTTATATCTGCTACAATTATAGCGTCCTTTTCTCTAAGGTAAGCTAAAGTTTTACTATATGCCATAAGTCCTTTTAATCCTAACGCTTCATAATAGGCTATTTGAACTTTGAAACAAGCTACTACATCTAATGTTGCATCTATAATTTCTTTATTAAATTGAAATATTGCTTCTTCTTCACATCTTCCTTCAAAAACATGTGCTGGTATGTATTCAAGTGCTGTATCAAGACCAAGACATACCACCCCTCTTTCTTCTACCCTACTAAATAGTTTATCCATTATATTTATTTTCATAATAAACACCCCTATCTTTTATATAAAATTCTTCCGCCCTTAATTGTAGAAACTACTTCCCCATAAAATTCCATACCTTCAAAAGGAGTGTTTTTTCCCTTGGAATGAAATTTTGATGAATTAACCTTAATTTTTTTATCTAAATCTAATAGAACCAAATCCCCATCCATTCCTATACTGATTTTCCCTTTATTCATTCCTAGTATATCAGCTGATTTTTCAGACATTATTTCACTTAATTTATTTAAATTTATTACACCTGATTTAACTAATGCTGTATAACAAATAGGAAACGCGGTTTCAAGTCCAACCATTCCTGGTGATCCCTTTTTCTTATCTTCCTCTGTATGTGGTGCATGATCTGTTCCAATACAATCTACAAACCCAAGTTTAATTGCTTTAATTACTGAATCTACATCTTCTCTTTCTCTTATAGGCGGATTCACCCTATAATTACTTTCCTTTGTGGTTAAGTAAATATGATGTGGTGTTACTTCGCAAGTAATATTCTCATATTCTTTTTTAGCTTCAGTAATATATTCTATTGCTTCTTTTGTGCTTACATGGCACATATGAAGCCTTGCCCCCGTTTCCTTTGCTAAGGCTATGTCTCTAAGTGTCATCATATTCTCTGCTAGTCTCATATCTATTTTTGAAAATTTATGGTCTTCTGCATGAGACATTATTATCCAATTATTTTCCTTAGCCTTTTCCATTGCTTTAAACATTATTCCAGAATCCATTACTCCAACACCATCATCTGATATCGCTTTAATTCCTCTGTCATCTTTAAACTGATCTAAATGTGTTAAATCTCTTCCTTCAAAACCTTTTGTTACAGATATGCATTGGTGTACATCTATCAGGTTCAATTCTTTCACTCTATTTCTAACATTTTCTAGAACTTCTTTATTTGAACATATAGGAACTGTATTTGCCATTAAACAAGCCCCTGTATATCCCCCTCTTAAAGCTGCTCTAGATGCTGTTTCTATATCTTCCTTATGAGTTAAGCCTGGTTCTCTAAAGTGAGCATGTGTGTCTATAAATGAAGGCATTAAAGTTAATCCTTTTGCATCTATAACTTTTACCCCTTCTTTAGATAATGATTTTCCTATTTGATTTATTATTCCATTTTCAATATAAATATCTCCAAGGAAATTTTGAATGCAATCTACAATTTGTGCATTTTTAATAAGTAAATTCATTTTTACACCTCTTTAGCTTATGACTTCTGATAATTTCATTATATGATCACAATATTCACACCTATAAGTACCTTTTTCACAATTAACTAGTTTAAATGTATGTGGTACATATTTTTCATCCCCTGTAATACATCTTGGATTATTACATTTTAAAATATTTTCAACTATCTTTGGCAACTCAGGTTTAATCTTTTTAGTTCTTTTTTCATTTCTTACTTCATTTATAGTAATGTTTGGTGATAAAAGACCAAGTATTGTATAATCTATATCCATGCAATCTTCTATTTTTATTATGTCCTTTTTTCCAAGTCTTTTACTCTCTGCATTTATTATTAATGCAACTTGGTTACACCTTTTATCTAGATTTAAGTATCTAAATATTTTAACTCCCATTCCAGCTTCTATATGATCTATAACCAACCCATTTTTTATACTTGTTATTTCTAGCAATTACATCACCCCCAGAAGTTTTACTATTAAAGCCATTCTTACATACATTCCATACTCTGCTTGTTTAAAATAAGCTGCTCTACTATCATAATCTACTTCCATTGCTATTTCATTTACTCTTGGAAGTGGGTGCATAACTATCATATCGTCTTTAGCCACATTCATTTTTTCCAGGTCTAATATATAACTATCTTTAAGTCTTAAGTATTCTTCTTCATTAAAGAACCTTTCTTTTTGTATTCTTGTCATATACAAAATATCAAGCTCACTTATAACTTCTTCTAGCCTTTCAACTTCTTTAAACTCTATGTTATTTTTACTTAATATCTCTTCTTTAATATACTCTGGTATCTTTAATTCTTTTGGTGATATTAATATGAATTTTATATTTTCATATCTTGACATTGCTTTTATTAAGGAATGTACTGTCCTACCATATTTTAAATCTCCACAAATACCTATTGTATGACCAGTTAGCTTTTTCTTTAAGATTTTTATAGTTAATAGATCTGTTAATGTTTGAGTTGGATGTTGGTGTCCACCATCTCCTGCATTTATAACTGGTACTGATGAATATTTACTAGCAACTCTTGCTGATCCTTCTTTTGGATGTCTCATTGCAATTACATCTGCATATATTGATACCATTTTAATTGTGTCTGCTAGTGTTTCTCCCTTTGACGCTGAACTTGAATTTGGTTCTGAAAAGCCAAGAATATTTCCACCAAGTCTCATCATAGCTGCTTCAAAACTAAATCTTGTTCTTGTGCTAGGCTCATAAAATAATGCTGCGAGTATTTTCCCATCACACATATGCGAGAATCTTTTTGGCTCTGCAATTATTTCCTGCGCCAATTTAAATATTTCATCTAATTCATAAATTGAAAAATCCATTGGGTCTATTAAATGTTTATTTATCATTTTCATCTCTCCTTTTTAACATCGCGGTGTTAACTTTAAAGGTATAAAGGCTTTTAAAAAATAACAAGTCACATCCCGATTTAATTTTATTTATAAAAAAAATGCCTCCCTATTTAAAGGAAGGCATAATAATTACAACGGTATCTCATTAATGTAACTTCCTTGTTAATATCTCGTATTAACTTAAAGGCTATTCTATTTTTGTAAGAATAACATTTCTATCATTTATTGTCAATGTAAATTAATGCCAATTATTCATTATATTATCCCACATCATTTTCCCGCACTTGGCAAGCGTAACAGTTCCATACACACTATTTGGTATATTAGTTGATAACACACTAAAGGTAAATGTGCCTTTAGAAAGCCTAATTAATGCAGTATCATTTTCCACTCCTTTTTTATCTCCTGTTTTACTTGAAATCTCATACTTTAAATCATCTGGAATATAAAGTGCTAATTTATTTTTAATTTGTTGTCTTGTTAATATATCAACTAACATCTCACTATTTTCTTTATTTAAATATGAAGCCTTATATAAATGTCTCCATATTTTTGATAAATCACTAGCTGTAGTTATATTTTCAATATCACTATTATTGTTTCTTTCATCAGTTGTTTTTCTATTTAAAATTGTATTCCTAAGTCCCATTTCCTTAAGATCTTCATTTATTTGCTTAATACTAACTATATCAATAATCTTATTTGTAGCGGTATTATCACTTTGAATCAGCATGGCAACTAAAAGTTCAAATACAGTGTATTCTCTTTCGTTAAACTCATGAATTATCCCTGTTCCGTAAACTTTATCTTCCCCATTAATTTTAATTTTATCCATAAAATCTACTTTGCCCTTTTCAACAGCTTTTATTAAAGAAATAGATATAGGTAATTTCATACATCCTGCTGCTACCATTTGAACGTTTTCATTATATCCATAAATAAAGCCACTCTTTAAATCTTCAAAGAAAAATCCGTAAGTTCCTATTCTTGATTCTAAGTATCTTTTTATTTCTTTCATAATAATACCCTCCAATTTTTATCTCATACTCTCTCTGTAATTAAATTATATCATATTGTCAGAAAATTTTGAAGTATTAGCAAAAATTTTTTATTAATACTTTAAATCTATATTTTATAATTTCTAACACTCTACTTAGGTTATCTTAAAAGAATAATAAATCAACATTCACATCACCTTTTCTTCTTGTTTTTTTTGCAACCGCCTAAAAAAAAGAGAACTACTAACGTAATTCTCTTTTGATTTATTATATTAATCTGCAAATGAAATTCCTATTTTCTTAGCTATTTTAACTAACTCGCCTTCTGGATCAACTAATTTAGACTTTTGACCTATAACATTTTCTAAACTATCGCTTGAAAGTTCATTTCCCTTTAGACAAACCATTTGTCCAAACTTACCTTCATTTATTAATTCTACAGCACCTACCCCATATCTTGTTGATAATATTCTATCAAAGGTTGAAGTGTTTCCACCTCTTTGGATATGACCAAGCACTGTACATCTTACTTCTTTCTCTGGCATTAATTTTTCTAAGTCATCTGCAAGCTTGTTACCTATTCCCCCAAGTCTTATTGGATCTGGGCTATCAGCTACAATTTTAGAAACTACAACTTCCCCATTTTTAGGTTTTGCTCCTTCAGAAACAACTATTATACTAAATTCTCTGCCATTGTCTTCTCTATCTTTAATTTTTTTTACAATTTTATTTATATCATATGGTATTTCAGGTAAAAGAATAACATTAGCTGCACCTGCAATACCTGATTCTAAAGCTATCCAACCTGCATTTCTTCCCATAACTTCACAAAGCATAATTCTATGATGTGATTCTGCTGTAGTATGCAGTCTATCTAAAGCTTCTGTTGCAACATCAATTGCTGTGTTAAATCCAAATGTTACATCTGTTGAAGCTAAATCATTATCAATTGTTTTAGGGACCCCTATAACTTTAACGCCCATTCGCGCAAAATCTCTAGCCGAAGTTAAGGTTCCATCTCCGCCTATGACAATTAAAACATCAACGCCTTCTTTTTTCATATTTTCAACTGCTATATCCGATACATTTTTCTTAATCTTAACTCCATTTTCTTCTACTTGATAATCAAATAAATTATCTTTATTTGAACTATATAAAATAGTTCCACCTCTATGAAGTATTCCAGATACGCTATCAAGAGTTAGAGAAACATAATCATTATTATATAATCCTCTATAACCAAATTTATAACCAATAACTTCCATGCCATAATTTACTATTGCTGTTTTTGTTATTGCTCTAATTACTGCGTTTAGTCCTGGACAGTCACCACCACCTGTTAATAAGGCTATTTTTTTAATTTTTTGTGTCATTTCAGAATTCCCCCTTTACCCAATATAAAAGTTTTTCGAATTAATTTTATCTTTTAAATTTTCTGTCTATTTTCTCTATTAAAAGATAATATTTTTCGACAACCTAATGCAATTGCTTTCAAAAATTTTGATTAACTCTTCTAATATATGATATCATAAAGATTTAAAAGTGAAAAGTAGATTCCACTTTTTATTTATCTTTTTTTAATTTTTGGTAATTTGCCCAATAGATAGCAAATAAGGTTTCGCATAAAATGCGAAACCTTATTTATAATTTAGTGATTTGAAAATAACTTACATTGTAAGTGTTACTATTCCGGTTAGTGATAACCCTAATAAAACTATACCTGCAATAATCCTGTAAATAGCAAATATTCTCATTGGCTTCTTCTGTAAGTAGCTTATGAACATTTCCATAACTACAAGTGAAACTATAAATGCAACTACAAAACCTGCAATTAATGCTACTGCATAAGTTGGGTTCATAATTGAATAATCAAATTTAAATAAATCTAAACCTGACGAACCTATCATAGCTGGTATTGCTAGGAAAAATGAAAACTCAGCTGCTACTGGAGTTGATATTCCTGAAATCCATCCTCCCATTATTGTTGAAGCACTTCTTGACATCCCTGGCCACATAGCCAAAACTTGGAAACATCCAACTTTTAAAGATTGCATTGGAGTTAGATCAAAAACATCTACTGTCGGTTTCTTACCGCTTTTTGATGTTTTATTTCTAAATCTATTTTCTATAACTAATAATAATATACCCCCAACTATAAACCCAACAACTACCGCTGAAGGTTTAAATAGTGATTTTATAGACTTATAAAATAATAATCCCATAATAAGTGCTGGCATTGATGCTATTATTACGTTAATTCCAAATTTAAATCCCGTTTGTCCTTTTTTTCCGCCTGTAAATATAAAAATGAAAAATTCAGATATAGCTCCACTCAGCTTTTTCCAATATAAAACTACAACTGCTAAAATTGCTCCTAATTGTATAACAACTTCAAACATAGATGCAAATTCTTGAGCCCCAGGCCCCCCATTATGAAAACCTATTAAACTTCCAAATAATATCATATGTCCTGTTGATGATACAGGTACAAATTCTGTTAACCCTTCTACTATAGCTATAAATATAGCTTTAAGTATATAAATTAAATCTAATCCCATATATTAAAAACCTCTCTTTCAAATTAATTAGGTATTTTTAAAACATATATAATTATACATTTAATATTATATACTGTCCATCCATTATTTACTTTTTTCTTCTACATACTCTATTTCAATAGAGCTTATTATATTTGCTCCATCTATTGATAGTTCTATAATATTAGCTCCATTTACTAATTGTAGCTCATAGTATTTTTCAACTTCTTTAAATTCTCCATTATTTTCTCTTATATAGTATTTATTCATTATCTTTCCATCTTTAAACCCACCAACAATATAGTTTTCAGATTTCACTTCGCTATCTTCTTTATTATTTTCTTTTTTCATTAAAATAATATATGTTTTTTCATCTACTCCAATTTTAGTATTCATCGGATCTTTTTTAAACAGTTCTTCATTTTCTGTAAATATTGTTGGTGGAATATAGCTATTATTTAATTTTATATTTATATTTCCCTTATCTTTTATATATGTAATATAGCTATTGCTTTTTTTCATTTCAATAGAGTTATCTATATTTATAGTATATGTATCTAATACCTTTTTTAAATCTTTTATATATTCTTTACTCTTTGTATTTCCTTTGTATAGCATACTTTTATCTAGTTTTGTCATTACTTCTATAGAGCTACATGGGATTCCGTCCTTTTCTATATATCCTCTATTCCTAAAGTCTATCATTACCCATTTACTATTTTCATTAGACCAGTATTCAACCACATAATAACTTGCTTCTTCATCAGAGCCTTTCTTTACTTTTTCAAATTTTCCAACTCTAGATTTTATATCTATTGTTAAAAGTAAATCTCTAGTTATTATTGCCATATCCCTTTGTGATACCTTCTTAAGTTTAGCTTTTTCCTGTAATATATCAAAAGCATTAATTCCCTTTGAATCTGAAACATCATCAAACTCTACCACGGTATTTACAATATCAATAACCTTTAGTACTTTATTTACTTCGCCTTCTTCAGTTGATACTAATTCATTTGCTTTATAAACATTATCTAATGCCTTTACTTTAGCATCTTTTTTTTCTCCATAATACATATTGATATTATTCTCATTATAAATATTATTCCATACTTTAATTTCCAGTTTAGGTTTATTTCTATTATTTATAAAAAACACCCCTGCTATTATTAATATTGTTAATAATATAATGATTTTTAAAGCTTTACCTTTTTTTCTCATAAATTTATTCCCCTTTTTTAGACTTCTAAAATAATAGAAGTCTTAAGTAATATAAAATATCTTTCTAAAAATAACAAGTCATGTTTTAGTCTCTTTTGACTTGTTATTTTATTTCAGTTGCCTAATCGAAAAATGAAAACTCTGGAACTATTAATTTCGCTTCATTTTCTATGTTATATTCATCATATAAAGTCTTTGCTTTATGATAATTTTTTATTATTGTATTTTTTGTTTCTTCATCCATACTATTATTTATCCCCTCATAAGCACCTTTGATATTATCCATACCTCTTTCTATATCCCCTTCTATCGAAATATAATAACAGCCTGCATTATTTAAAGTTAATGCATCACTTTTATCCTCCCCATAAGCAATTCTTATACTTTCAATAGCCTTATCATTTTGCCCTTGGTTTAGATAGATAGTTCCAAGTGTTCTGTGATATTTAGAAACAGCTCCATTTATTTCTATTGCCTTATTTAAATATTTTATTGCACTATCTATATTTTTATCTAACAAATCTAATGTTGCTAAATTATAATATATTTCAGAATCATTAGGATTCATTGCTGCTGCTAACCTATAATATCTTCTGGATTTTTCATTATCTATAGAGTTGCCCTCATAATATTCTGCAATTTTAATCATTATATTGTAGTTAAATGGTTCTTTTTGAAGAGCTGTTATAAAGTAACCTTCGGATGTTTTATTTTTTTCTTTAGCCATCATTATTTTTGGCATTAGAAATCCATAATTATCAGGGTAATCTTTATTGGCTAATATACTCTTTTTACAAAGTTCAAAAGCTTTATCATAGTTTTCAGATTCAAAACTTTGCCATGCAGCAATATGGTAACTAGCATATGAATTTTTATCATTATTTATAATATTTTCTAAAATAGAATTTGCTTCTAATTCATTTCCCGTATTTTTATATACAGTTGACATCATAACCTTAAGTGGAATTTCTCCCACATCTTCATTTTTAATTTCTTCTATAATATCATTTGCAAGATTTGTAGTTTCAGGTAACATTGAGTAAACCTTCGCTAACCACATTTTATAACTTAGTTCCTCTGGATTATCATTAACTAGTTCTGTTAACTTAGTTAATATTCCATCCCTATCATAAGCTGCAAATTGAGTTATAACATCAAAGACCTTTATTTCATTTTTATCTTTATTAAAAGCTTCATTTAATAACTTAAAACCATCATCCCAATTATCACTTAACATATTCATTTTAGCTATCAAAGCTAAGTCATATGCAGATTCATTATCTACTTCATAATTATCTATCATTTCTTTAGCTTTATCTTTTTGTCCATCTACCATATAAACAGTGTACATAGTTCTCATTAATGTCTTATCTTTTCCATTATCTTTTATAAATTGTTCTCCAAGACTTAACGCTTGTTCATATTCTTCATTCATAAAATATGTAAACACTACATAATTAATAAATTCTTTATCTTGAGTTTCATACTTTTTTCTATCCTTACTTGATAAAATTTTATTTCTCTTAAGCGTTGCCTTTCTTAATAATTCATTAGATTTTTCAATTTCACCTTTAATCGAATGTATTTCTGCAATCTTCACCTGCCAAAATGGCCATTCTTCACCCTCTTGTAACTTTTCATATTCTGTTATAGCTTGTTCATAATTATTATTATAAAATGCTACTTCTGCTTGATTAGCTTCAATAGTAGTAACATCTCCATTTAATGCACCTTTAATTGATACCAGTATAACTAACACTACTAATAAAGATCCGAATATTATTAAAGTCGGTTCTATATATGGCAATTTCTTACAAACCACATTATAGCATGCTTTTACCTTACTCCCTATTCTCTTAATAATTAATTTAAATTTATCCATACCTACCTCCTTAGCTCCCTACTCGATTTTACTTAAAACTTTCACATAATTATTTATTGTATCAAATATATTTTACTTTTACAATTATGATTTCTTTCTTATTTACTAAAAAATACTATTTAACACTATTTTTATTAATATAACCCCATAAAACTCGGCTTAATTAAAACTATTTATTCTCAAAAAAATAACAAGTCAATCTGCTATTGTAGTATAAAATATACATCGCATCTTGACTTGTTATTTTTTCCAAGCTCCCTTATATCATATTAAGCTTGTAATTGAATAGCTTCCTGAACTTCTTGATTTTCTAACTTTTTTAAAAGTTCTACGTAATCTTCCGGTTCTACAATTGTTATAATAGTTGTTTTTAGTAGTCTCATGGCTTTTTTTAGCATTACAATCGCTTCTTCATTTTCTCCTCTTTCTATTAACAGTAAAGAATAGAAATATAAAGTATCCGGAATATTAGAAAGACCTTTAGCTAAAGCTTCAAAAATAGCTCCTGCATCTTCTTTTTGACCATTTTTATAAAGATTTATAGCATAAATTGATTTTACTAGAATATCCTCTTCAAATTTATCATAAGCTTCCTTTGAAAATTCTAAACTTTCAGCTATATCTCCTTTAATAGTCTTCATATAAGCTATTGTTGTATATAAAGTATTACTTTTATCTTTTTCAAAAGGTACTTCTAAAATTTCAATTGCTTTAGTTACGTCACCTTTTTTCCATTCAATCAAAGATTTAATCATTTGAATGTCAACTAAGTCTTGTCCATTAAATGGTTTGTATTTTTCTCTTCTTTTAAGAATTTTATTTAAAACTCGATCTGCATCCTCAACATAACCATATTTAATTTCGCAATATACATAACTTCTTATATATTTCACTTTTGAATTAGTTACTTTAGCTGCAGTTTTGTACCAACTTACTGCTTTATTTGGATGATTATTACTTACTCCAAGGTTACCCATGAATCCACATAAGAAATCACGATGTGCTACCATTAAGTAAATCCAATACCCCCACATAAACATCCCACCAAGAATTGGCTCAATTACAAAAACTATAATACATATTGCTGCAAATATATAATCTAAAGTTAGATACTTCTTCAGCTCAATTTTTTTCCCCATACCTATCACTCCCCTATATTATTAGTATAATTTCCACTTATACAGTATTATACTATAAATAACATAAGTTTTGTAATGGTTTTAGTAAATATTCTAAATCAATTCTTGTCTACTACCTTTTGTTCTAATATTGCAACTAACTTATACATAATAAATGCTATAAAAGATAAGATAACTATACTCATCATAACCATATCTAATTGAGATATTTGTCCTCCATACACAATTAAAAATCCAAGACCTTCTCTTGCAACTAAAAATTCCCCCATTATTACTCCAACCCAAGATAATCCTACATTTATTTTAAGTGCAGATATTAAAACAGGTATTGTTGCTGGAACTACAAGATATTTTAATGTTTGATATTTTTTTGCTTGAAAAGTCTTCATTAACAATATTTTGCCTTTATCCACTTCATTAAACCCAGTAAGGATACTTATAATTGTTGTTACTATAGAAATTAGTAATGTAATAACAATTATTGCAGTTGTTCCATTCCCCACCCAAAATATAACAATTGGAGCAAGTGCTATTTTAGGTAATGCATTTAAAACAACTAAATATGGATCTAATACTTTTGCAGTAAATGGACAGGACCATAAAACTATAGCTATACCTGTTCCAAGTACTGTTCCCAATGTAAATCCGATTATAGTTTCATAACAAGTAACCAATATATGATTTACTATAGTTCCTTCTTGTGCAAACTTCATGAATGAATTAACTATTCTTGTAGGACTTGAAGTAAGGAATGGATCTATTAAAGAAGTTCTTGCTGCAACTTCCCATAAAATTATAAACACCGCTAAAATAGTCACTCTAAAAACTGTAAGTTTTATTTTTTCTCTTTTAACACTTTTTATATAAGCTTCTTGTTCTTTACCCATTATAATTATCAAGCTCCTTCCATAGTTCATTAAAGTACTTATTAAACTCAGGCTCTTTCCTTTTTCCGAATGGAGTTGCATTTATATTTTCGAATTTTATATCTATGTCTTTTTTAATTTCAGCAGGTCTACTTGTTAAACAAATCACTCTACTAGATATTGCTATGGCTTCCCCTAAATCATGGGTTACCATTATTGCTGTTTTACCTTCCTTTTTAATAATTTCACTTACTTCATCGCAAACTTTTAGTCTAGTTTGATAATCTAAAGCTGAAAAGGGCTCATCTAAAAGTAATACTTCTGGGTTTAAAGCAAGAGTTCTAATTAAAGCTACTCTTTGCCGCATCCCACCAGATAATTCTGCTGGCTTATGACCTTTAAATTTAGCTAAGTCATAATTAGTTAATAGTTCATCTGCCCTCTTTATATTTTCCCTAGTTAATACTTTTTTAATTTTAAGACCTAGTAGAACATTCTGCCAAACTGTTAACCAATCAAATAAATAATCCTTTTGAAACATATATCCCATTTTATCTAATCTATTCTTTACATTTTCATCATTATAAATTATTTTCCCACTTGATGGAGTTAAAAGACCACTTATAATGTTTAACAAAGTAGATTTACCACAACCTGATGGCCCTATAATACTTACAAATTCCCCTTTTTCAATGGAAAAGCTTAAATTTTTAATTGCTTCTGTTTCTCCCTTGAGAGAATGATATATTAAATTAATATTTTCTATTTCTATTAAACTCAAATTTTACACCACCTTTCTATATTGTATGTAACTAAGGGAGATTCAAAAAACAACTAATTAGATTCTTATCTATTTTCTTTCATCTCCCTAATGTAGAAAAGGCTTAGCCTTAAGGCACCTTCAAAAATATACATGTATTTTTACTCATTATTTTTTAAATGCCTAATTTAATATTATTTATTTTTAGTAGCTTTATCTGCAAAGCTATTATTAACTATTTTTTCAAAGGATGGTCTTTTTGGAATTAATTTTTCATCATAACTTTCTATAATATCCATTAACTTACTAATTTTTTCTTCTTCAATTCTTGGCTCAGTTGCTAATGCATTAATTTCTTTATAATTTGAAATAACCTTTACTATAATATCTTTTTCAGTTCCCGGGAAATATTCTATTATTGCATCTGCAATTTCTTCGTTGCTATTTTCAATAACCCATTGTTGCCCTTTATAAATAGCTTTTGTGAATTTTTCAATTATTTGTGGATTTTCATCCATGTAAGATTTACTTGAGAAGAAACATGTATAAGGAAGTTCTCCTACCTCATCTCCAATTGATGCTACTATTTTACCAGTGCCCTCTTTTTCAAGCATTGAAGCTGTAGGCTCAAACAAAGTAACGTATTCGCCAGTTCCAGCTTTAAAAGCACCTGCTGTTGCTGTAAAATCTAAATTAGTAACTAAGTTAACATCCGTTTTGGGATTTAATCCATGTTGTTTTAATACATATTCAAAAGACATTTGTGGCATCCCACCAGGCCTTCCCCCAATTAGTTCTTTACCTTTTAAAGATTCAAATTTGAAATCCGATTCTTCAGTTCTTCCAACTAAAAATGCTCCATCTCTTTGAGTTAACTTTGCAAATAAAACTGGATAATCTTCTCTACCTTGATTATTTATATAGATTACTTGTTCTGGTCCACAAAAACCAATATCTGCATTTTTACTTAGTACTTGTTGCATAGTTTTATCAGCACCCTGTCCAGTTGAAAGATAAATTTCTAGTCCTTCTTCTTCAAAGAAGCCTTTATTTATTGCTGCATACATTGGCGCATAAAATACAGAACGAACAACTTCATTTAACTTAACCTTCGTTAATTCTCCACTTTTATCTTTAGTACAGGATATAAAGCTCATAGTTAACACTCCAATAAGCGCTATAACTGCAGTTATTTTAGTTAATTTTTTTTTCACACTTTCCTCCTACCACTTTCGTGTAATAAATTGTTTATATTACTCATACTATGTTTTTACTACTTAAAATGTTATAAAAATCGATATTTCCTCACTACTATAAATTTAAGCTAATTTGCTATATAAAACGTTGTCCATTCTTAAGTATGCAAAAAACACGTACTTTTATCTAACGTACGTGTTTTTATAAACTTTCTATTAACTTCACTATGTTTATCTAATTAAAAATTCATTTTTTGAAGCAATTCTAATATTTAATAAATAGTAAATGATTACTTAACATAATTTATTTATCTATCATTTACTATTAAAAGAAAAAGTGCTAAATTAGTATATAATACTAAGGAGGATATTTTTTATGAAAATTTTTAGAGAAGCACTTATTATTCTGTCTATTTATCTAATAGGAGAAATCATTTCAAAGGGTTTAAGTTTACCTGTTCCAGGTAATATTATAGGTATGATTATATTATTAACACTATTATGCAGTAATATTATTAAACTTGAAAAAATAGAAACAATATCATCATTTTTTTTAGATCACCTTGCTTTTTTCTTTATCCCAGCCGGAGTTGGTCTTTTAACATCTTTTGATATTATTAAATCTAGTTTAATACAAATATTGCTTATTTGTATTATTTCAACATCAATTATAATTGCAGTTACAGGATTAATAGTTCAATGCCTAGTTAACCGTAGTAATAAATCTAAATTAGGAAGAAGTGATAATTAATGAATATTTTAACAGACAACCTATTCTTCGGAATTGTAATTTCCCTATTAGCTTTTGAATGTGGTTTATATATTTCTAAAAAAACTAAATTCCCACTTTTCAATCCATTGTTAATTTCTATCTTAATGATAATTACTTTCCTAGTAATATTTAACGTAGATGTTGATAAATATAATAGTGGTGCTAAATTTATTAATATGTTTTTAGGACCTGCTACAGTAATTCTTGCAGTTCCACTTTATAAACAAATTAACCTTTTAAAAGAAAATTTTTTACCTATAATTATAGGTGTTTTAATAGGAAGCTTAGTTGGAATTATCTCTGCAATATTTCTTTGCTTTATTTTCGGACTTAAAAATATATTAACAATATCTCTACTTGCAAAATCCGTCACTACTCCAATAGGAATAGAAATAACAAATCAACTAGGAGGACTTGTTCCTGTAACTGTTCTTTCAATTATTATTTCAGGTATTGTAGGTGCAGTAGTTGGACCATCAATTTGCAAACTATTTAAAATTAAAAACAAAATAGCTGTTGGTATTTCAATAGGTACTGCCGCTCATGCAGTTGGAACAACAAAAGCACTAGAACTTGGGGAAACAGAAGGTGCAATGAGTTCACTTTCAATTGGCATTGCAGGTCTTACAACAGTATTCTTAGCACCTTTATGCTTTAAACTTATGAACATCTTACCTTTTTTTGCAAAATAAATTTTAACTAGCGTAAAAGGTGTTTTTAAGGTTATAATTAAAGATACTATGAGTATTATAATAATTCAAAACAAAGGAGAAATATATGAATACTTCATTTAAAGATTTAAATTTAAATCAAAACTTAATAAACGGATTAGAAAAGCAAGGAATAACCATCCCAACAGATATTCAAACTTTAGCTATTCCAGCTGCTTTAGAAAATAGAGATGTTATTGCAGAATCCCATACAGGTAGCGGTAAAACTCTAGCTTTTCTTACACCTATATTTGAAAAAGTCAATACAGAAAAAAGAGAAATGCAAGCATTAATTTTAGCTCCAACTCATGAGCTTGTTATGCAAATTGAAGCTGAAGTTAAGTTACTTGCAGAAAACTCAGGGATGCCAGTTACTACATTAAGTATTATTGGTGATGTAAATATCGATAAACAAATTAAAAAAATTAGAGATACTAAACCTCATATAATTGTTGGTTCTCCAGGTAGAGTCTTAGATCTTATACGAAAGAAAAAAATAACAGCCCATACTATTAAAACTATTGTTATAGATGAAGCTGATAATTTACTTGATAAAAATAATTCTCAAGTAATCCAAGATATAATAAAAACTACAATGAGAGATAGACAATTAATGATATTTTCAGCAACTGTAAGCCAAAAGACTTTAGAGCTAGCTACTTTATTAATGAAGGAACCTGCTGTTTTTAAAGCTGAAGGCACAGCATCACTTAACCCAAACATTAATCATGCATATATTGTTGCAGATAGAAGAGATAAGTTTGATACACTTAGAAAGCTACTAGCTGCTGCAAATGCAGAAAAATCAATTGTTTTTGTTAATAACAGTACTGAATTAGAAATTGTTACACAAAAATTAAATTATCACGATAGAGCAGCTTTTAATATTTCTTCTCATGTTTCAAAGGAAGAAAGACAAAGAGCTCTTGAAAGCTTTAGATCCGGCAGAATTAAAATATTAGTTTCTTCTGATTTATCAGCAAGAGGTCTAGATATTCCAGGAATTACTCATGTATTTAATCTTGATTTCCCTGTTAGTGCAAATGATTATCTACATAGAGCTGGAAGATGTGCTAGAGGCTATGGCTTCGGAAGCTGTGTTTGTATCGCAAACAACAAAGAAGTTGCAGCAATTAGAGTTTATGAAAGAGAATTTAACATTCAAATAAAACCAATTAAATTATTTGGAGGATCAGTTCAATATGTTGAAACTGCTCAAACAACACAATCAGTTGAAACTACTAATTCTACTGAAAATATAGAATCAGTTGAAGCTACTAAATGTGTAGAATAAAAATAAGACTAGAAGTTAGATTTTTCTAACTTCTAGTCTTATTTATTTTCAGATTCCTTACTCAGATATTTTCTTTCAAGCACCTAAGTTTTTTTACTGTATAAATTCTATTTTCCAATTAAAATATCCACTTTCTTCATTTTTCTCATACCTAAAATATGCACTAAAGGTATTTCCCTTTTTACTTTTTAAATTTCTAAATCCTACTTTTCCATTTTTCAAAAGCAACTCAACCATTTCTTTGGTTACGGTTTTATTAAATGAAGTTATATACTTATCATCTTTCCAAATGGTATATTTACATCCGTTTTTCCAATTAGAGCATCCAAAACTTTTTTCGCCTTCTATAACAGAATTTTGGCAAATTGGACACTTCCCTATTTCTTCTGCACCTTTTGGCAGTTCTACTTTAAATTTATGAAGTAGTGAATTATCATTTTTTATTGCTTCAACAGAACTTCTTGTAAATTCACATATTAAGTTCATAAAATCTTCTTTCTTAAACTTACCTCTTTCTATATCAGATAATGTCTTTTCAAGTCTACCTGTATATTCTAAATCTAAAAGTTCTTTTGCTGGAAAAATCTCTACTATTGTTCTACCTAGTTCTGTAGTAATTAAATTTTTCCCTTTTGTGTTTATATATCCTATATCATTAAGTTTCTTTATTGTTTCTGCTCTAGTTGCTGGAGTTCCTATACTAAATCCACTTAATATAGCATTCATCATTTCTTCTGAATCTGAATCTTCTCCATCCTTAAAACTCTTACCACAGGTTTCCATAACTCTAAGCAATGTTTTTTCAGTATGATTTTTAGGTGGTTTCTTAGTTACTGTGTTTACTTTACTATTTGTAACTAAAAGGCTTTCATTTTTTTCTACTAAAGGTAATATAGTATCTTTAGTTTCTATTTTTTCAACTACTCTCCATCCCTCTACTATCTGAACCTTACCTTTTGCTATAAATTCACCTGGTATTTTTTCATTATGAACCTTTAATACTATTTTAGTTTCTTCAAACTCTGCCACAGGCATAAATTGCATTATAAATCTATTTTTAATAGCAGTATATACTTGATCTTCTTCTTTGCTTAAATTATTTGGTTTAACATAAGTTGGCGTAATAGCACTATGACTCTCAACCTTAGAACTATCAAAAACTCTTTTGGTTTTTACAAACTTAATTTGATCCTCATAAGGTAACCCCTTCTTTAAGGTGTTTAAAACCTTTTTAGCTTTGTCTTCTAAACTCTCATCTAAAACAACACTTGCAGTTCTTGGATATGTTATAAATTTCTTTTCATATAGTACTTGTGCTACTTTAAGAACCTTATCTGAAGTCCATCCTTTATATTTACTTGTTATGTAACCCTGTAAATTTGAAAGGTTAAATAGCGCTGATGGATATTCTCTCTTTTTTTCTATTTCTTTATCAATGACTACTCCGCTTTTTTCTTTTAGCTCCTTGCTAATTAAAGTTAGATATTCTTTTTCATCAAATTTTTCACTATTCTTTTCATAATATAAACTTTCAAATTCTATATTACTTTTAGACTTAAAATTAACTGCTAATTTATAATATGTAGTTGCTTCAAAATTTTCTATTTCTTTATCTCTATCATAAATAATTTTTAATGTTGGAAGCAAAACCCTTCCAATATTTATTATTTTATTATCTCCAAATCCATATCTTAATGTGGCAACAGAAGTTAAATTAATCCCTATAATCCAATCTGCTAATTGTCTTCCAATTCCGGCATCTTGAAGTGGTTGCATTTCACTATTAGGCTTTAAATTTGCCATGCCCTTTTTAACCTCATCTTCAGTCCACTCATTAAGAAGTATTCTGTATATAGGTTTTTTCACTTCATAATGTATAAATAATTCATCTGAAATAACTTGCCCTTCACGGTCAAAATCTGTTGCAGAAATTATTCCATCTACATCATTTCTATCAATTAACCCTTTTATAATATTTAATTGTTTTTCTGCACCTTTATCTACAGTAGCTCTATTGCTACTATCTTGCTTTATTTTATATTTAAAGTCTTCAGGAATAAATGGAAACTTATCCATTCTCCACCCCTTCATACTTTCATCATAATCTTTAGCATCAAATAATTGTAATAAATGACCAAAGGCCCAAGTAATTAAATATTCTTCACCTTCAAAATATCCATCTTTTCTATTCTTAATTTTAAAAGCATCTGCAATATTTTTGGCAACAGAAGGTTTTTCTGCGATTATAACTTTTTTCATTAGCACTTACCCCCATTCGCTCTTAACAATAAAATAAACCTTCTAAAAAGAAGGCTTACTTTATTATACTATATTTTTTCTTACATTTCATTAAGAACCCAGATAAAAAAGTTTAATACTCCAGCATATGCTACCCATATTAAATATGGTATTAGTAAAAGTCCTGCTATTTTATCAACTTTTATAAACTTTATAAAAGTTATTAATATGAGAACAAGTAAAATTATAAGTACTATAAATGAAATTCCATATAACCTAAATGTAAAAAATATAAAGCTCCACAGAAAATTAATCATTAACTGTAGTAAATAAAAGAAATACCCCCCCTTATCATCTGCTCCTTGCTTGTTTCTCATAAATATTCTATAAGCTGCAATTCCCATTAATATATAAAGCATTGTCCAAACTATGGTAAAAACTATTGCTGTTGGAGTAAAAAATGGTTTTTTTAACATTTCATATGTATCTATTGTATTCCTATTTAAATATCCTACAACAAATCCACCTAAAACAGGAATTAAAATATTTATTAAAAGAGGGATTATTTTAAATTCTCCATTTACTTTAAATATATTAAACTTTCTTTTTTTCTTAAGGGGCCTTGGTACTTTAGGTATTTTTACTTTATCTTTATTTTGTTTTTTCATACTTCACCTCAACAATGGATCTTTTTAAAAATAACTAGTCAGATTTTGGTCTGTTTTGGCTTACGCCTTATCACCATAACCTTTACATAGGCATAGACTAATTGTTTTTTAGATACCTTAACACATATATATGTTAACACTTTGCAGAGTATGCATATTGTCTTATTATTTTCATTTGTCTCCCTTATTCCTAATTGAAATATATGTCAGAGAATTCTATATTAACTTTTTCTTGTAAATTTTGTTCATTGTTATCTAACTTAACCTCCCAAGGTTCTCCTGAAAATTTAAAAGGAAATCTTATATCAAACATATTCCCACTTTTAACATTGGAATTCATTTGTATAGTTCCTTCATTTAATTCAACTAGTTTCTTAGTAAGGTATAAACCAAGTCCACTTCCCTCTGATGGTCTTGCTAAAGAACTATCTAACTTGGTAAATTTTTCAAAAATAATTTTCTTTTTTTCTTCAGGAATTGGTGGTGCATCGTTTCTAACAAAAATTCTAACTCCACGCCTACCACTTTTGATTATAACATCAATATTGCCGCCAACTTTACCATATTTTAAAGAATTTGAAAGTATATTTAACATTATTCTTTCAATATGTTCCTTATCACATGCTATGTATATCTCTTCTAAATCCGTATCAAATACTAATTTATTATCCATTAAAATCATATATTTATTACAGGCTAAAACTACCGCTTCAACAATACCAACAATATTATATACTTTTATATTAGGTTCCAAAAAACCTTCTGATATCCTATTAGTATCTATAAAATTATTTGCAGTCCTTATAAGCCTTAAGCAATTTCGTCTAATAATATTATTATTTCGAATCATTTTCTCTAATTTATTATCATTAAGCATTAGATTATTTAATTGCAACCCTGAATTAATAACATTAATCGGAGTTCTTAATTCATGAGATATATTAGAATAAAATTCATCTTTAATAGTTTCCATATCCTTTGCTTTATCTCGCTTTTGTCTAAGTTGTTGCAGTTCATCTAATCCCGTTATATTACTAATTAGCAATACCTTTCCTGTATCACTTGTATTTTTCAAGGTTAAAGTAATATTATTTTCCTCTTTTTCTTTATTTGCAATAATAAAATCCTTAATAAATCCTTCATTTATTTTATGATCTTCTATTCCTACATTTGTTAATAATTTCAATATATATTTTAATTCTTTTTTTATAACTTCTCCAGTTAATTCATGAAATACATATTCTCGTCCATTTTCATTTATATACATTAAAATATTATTTTCAAAAATTAATATTCCATCAGATATACTTTCTATTATCTCTTCATACCTTTGTTCACTCTTTTTAATATTCATTCTAGATTCTCTTAACCGTCTCTCTTTTTTCATTAAGCTATTATTCATAGATTTTCTAGTTTTTTGAATAATTATAAGCTTATCTAAAGTCTCTCTATAACTATTACTTAACAACTTTTTTTCTACATATCTATATGCTAACCAATAAATTATTACTCTGCATATACTTTGTAGATAACTTATATCTGTAACTAAAACAATTCCTAAACATTTTTTTATATTATAAACGGGAATAAATAATGTTATTTTAACTAACCACCGCTTGTCTTCCTTATATGTTATATTTTTATCTCTTAATATTAACCCTATAGTAACTATAGTTAAACATATAATCGATATAATTATTACATACCTATATTCACTACTTAAATATTCTATGATTTTCTTTTCTATTATAACGTCTGATAGTATAAATAATATAATTAGACTTCCTAAAAAAATAATATTGCTTAATAAAAACCCCAATTTTTTTTTATATAATATTACTGAATATATTATAATTACAAACTCAAACCAACTAATAGTAATGCTTACTTTTAATTGTAGACTGGATGATACATTAGTTGCCTTTAAAAATATCTCAACAAAATTAATAATTCCTAAATATAAAAAGCCTATTCCTATATATTTAACAAAATCATTTTTTATATTAGGTATTTTAGAATAAACTATTATACTTATCAATAATGCCAATGTAGCACATATTATTTTTATTAAGGTACTAAAATCATTTTTTGATTCTCCTTTAAAATATAAAATCGATAACATTATAATTACAAGTATCCATAAATTATTTAATAGCCCCTTATCTAAAACCTTGTCCCTTTTCACAGTTTTTTTATGTAATTCCATAAAATTACTCCTTACAAAATTTCATAGTAAATTTACTTCCCTTTCCAAGTTTACTATCAACCCAAATTTCTCCTTTTTGTAAATTAACTAAATTATATACTACATATAATCCAACCCCCGTCCCTTGCACATTTGCATATGATGCTTGTAGTTTCATAGAATATTTATCAAATGCTTGTTTTGCAAACTTTTCATCCATTCCACTACCCGTGTCTTCTACACTTATAAATATATTTTTTTCATTATTATTTACTGATATATTAATATATCCCTGCTCTGGAGTGAATTTTATAGCATTTGAAACTAAATTTAATATTATCCTTTCCATAAGTTCTCCATCGTATTTCATATATACTTCCTCTTCATATGTATCAAATATAATATTTATTTTTTTTAGTTTTGCATATTCTACTAATGAAGCTACTCTATCCTCTATGAATTCTACTATATTTCCTAATGTCAGTATTGGATTTACATATTCAGAACTTATTTTACTTATATCTATTATATTGTTAGTTAACTTTATTAGAGTTAAACAATTTTGTTTTGATATTGAGTTATACTTTTTAACACCTTCAATATCATTATTTATAATTAGTAAATTTTCTAATTGTGTAGCTGAATATATTACATTTATTGGTATTTTAAAATCATGAGATACATTTGATAAAAAATTCTTTTTAATATTATCATTAATTTTTTTTCTTTCTATTTCATCTTTGATTTTTTCTATTTTTATTTTTTCCGTTATATCTTCAAAAATCATTGTAATCTCTTCTTTGTTTTTACTATAATTACTTAATCTTATTTCTAATTGCTTTCCACTATTTAAAATGGTATTTCCAAAATACAACTCCTCTCTATTAAGATTATTTAAATCTTCATAATTAAAATATAGGTTAACAACATTTTGTATTTTTTTATTTAATATCTTTCTAATATTATTAACCTCTATTAACTTCTGAAAATCAGCATTACAATACATAATTCTATTATTCGCTGTACTTACTATTATTATAGCTTTAGATAATGAATTTAAAAGATTTCTATATTTTTTTTGCTTTTTCTCCATCTCTATTTCAGATTTTTCTAATTCTTCATTTCTAATTATTATCTCATAATTAATTTCTTCTAATCTTTTATTTATACTATGTATATCTTTAAAAATAAAACTATACATATTTTTAGCTATATTATTTATTATTTCTGTTATAAATACTATGAATACAGCAAATTTTATTGCCTCTACAAATGAATATAGTATATTAAAATTAAAAACTTTTAATATCTTCATTGCATTAACGCAAATAAAGCAAACTATAATATTGACTTTAAATATATTTATTTTTTTATTTATTATTAATTTCTCTTTAAAAGTATTTTTCATGGCCATAAATAACATTATTTCTACAATAACATTATAAACTATTAAAATAGTTATATTATTTTTAAACCAAAAGTTACTTAATAAATTTAACAATATTATAATAGTTAGAATTATTTTATATTCAATTATAATTGATCTACTATTTTTATATTTATATTTAGATAATATATAATAAAGTATATATATATAAATACTCCCCTGATCCACATTATTATTTTCAGCTGAAAAACTTAATAAATAGTTTATTAAGTTCAAATCCACTAAGGGAACAAGTTGCAACACAAATACACTTATCATTATTATAATATTAATTTTAACAATTTTTTGTATAGGTTTTGGATTTATATTATCGCTATGAGTTATAAATATTAATAAAGTTATAACAACTAACAACTTTATAACTTGTAGAATCATATTATATAATTCCCATTTTTTTATAAAAAGCATAATAACAGCTATCAAAAATAAATTCCAGGCAAATATACTTTTTATAAATTCACATTTTTCTTGATAATGAATTTTATATCCATCGCATTCTGTATCCATAACTCCCCCCTCATTGTATATTTTACCTTATTTTCTATATAAAATGAAGATTTTCGACATTTTTTTTAATTATATATATATATAATTAAAAATAGAGTGCTATTTATAAAATTAGCACTCTATCTTACTTACTTATTCAATTATATAAGGTATATTAAAAAAAATATCAATCTAATATGTTAATATATTTAATCATTTACTTGTTATTCTTTTTAAATTTCTAAAATAACCTGTCTCTCTAGTCTACTTTTTAGTTCTTAGAATACATGCCACATCTTTTCCAGCTTTTACATCTCCTAAATTTATCTGAACAACTTGATTTTCATTTAAATTTGAAAATACTATTGGAGTGATAATAGATGGCACCTTTTCTTTAATCATCTTAAAATCAACTTCCAAAAGTTTATCTCCAGCTTTTACTTTATCTCCTTGTTTTACAAAAGCCTTAAATCCTTCTCCATTTAATTTAACTGTATCTATACCAACATGAATTAATAGTTCTAATCCTTCAGCTGTTACCATACCAATTGCATGTTTTGTTGGAAACAGTATCGCTATCTCTCCATCTACTGGTGCCACTACTATGTTATCTTTTGGTTCAATAGCAAAACCATCACCCATGATTTTTTCTGCAAACACCTTATCTGGAACTTCTTCTAGTTTCACTATTCTTCCTGTTAAAGGTGCTATTATATTACTTGGAATTTTTTCAAGTCCTTTATTTGCTTGTTCTTTGTATGTTACTATATCTTCTGCCAAAATAACTGGTGTTTTTCCTGACATAACATCCTTAATTTGACCCTTTAGAATATCTGATTTTGGACCAAATATCGCTTGAATATTATTCCCAATTTCCATAACTCCAGCAGCTCCAAGTTTTTTAAGCCTATCTTTATTAACTTTATCCTTATCATTTACTATAACTCTAAGTCTGGTAATGCAAGCGTCTAAATTATTAATATTTTCTTTTCCCCCTAAAGCTGCAAGAACATTAACTGCTAAAGAATTTTTTATTGTATCTTCAATAGTATCATCTTCTAATACATCTTCTCTACCAGGAGTTGCTAAATTGAACTTCCTAATAAAGAACCTAAATCCGAAATAATAAAGTACCGCAAATACAAGTCCTACTGGTATAACAAGCCACCATCTTGTTCTATTTGGAATTACTCCAAATAGAACATAATCTATTATACCTCCGGAGAAAGTTAGCCCTATTTTTACATTTAATATTTGCATTATCATAAATGATAGCCCTGCAAATACACAATGAACTGCAAATAATAAAGGTGCAACAAATAGGAATGCAAACTCTATCGGTTCTGTAATTCCTGTTAGAAACGAAGTTAATGCTGCTGAGAATAATATTCCAGCTGCAACTTTTTTATTTTCTGTTTTCGCTTCACTGTACATAGCTGCTGCTGCTGCTGGCAACCCAAACATCATAAAAGGGAATTTACCTGTCATAAATGTACCTGCTGTAAATGGTACTCCATCCCTTAATTGAGCCATAAATATGTTTTGATCTCCAAGAATTAATTGTCCTGCCTTATTTGTGTATTCTCCAAATTGATACCAGAATGGATTATACCAAATATGATGTAATCCAAATGGAATTAATGCTCTTTCAATTAATCCAAATATAAATGCTGCCAATGTTTGATTTGTATCTATCATACTCCTTGAAAAACCTAACAATGCATTTTGAATTGGTGGCCATATAAATGTCATAGCCACTCCCAATATAACTGCTGATGCTGCTGTTACAATTGGTACAAATCTTTTACCTGCAAAGAATCCTAAAAATGCCGGTAATTCAATAGTATAGAACCTCTTATATAATGCCGAAGCAATAATACCTATAATAATACCACCAAATACCCCCGTTTGCAGTGTTGGAATTCCAAGTACCATTGCATACATTGGGTTTCCTTTAACTACGTCTGCAGTAACACCTGCCGCTATACCCATAGTTACACTTAAAATTAGAAACCCAACTATTGCTGCAAGCCCCGCAACTCCATCTCCATCACTTAATCCAATAGCTACGCCAACTGCAAAAATCAGAGGTAGATTACCAAAAATAACATCCCCTGATTGTGCCATTATTGTGGCTACAGTTTGAAACCAATCTGCTCCCAATGCTGGAACTCTTACTAAAAAATCTGGATTTTGAAACATTGTACCAATCCCAAGTAATAGCCCTGCTGCTGGTAATAATGCAACTGGTAACATTAAAGCTTTACCTATTCTTTGTAAAACGCCAAAAAGTTTTTTTCCCATATTATTAATACTCCTTTCTTTAATTCTTCTTAAAAACAACTATTATGATAGCTTGTTTTTTTGATATATTTCCGTATATATCTTATATACATTACTATTTTCTCTAATTTTCTTTATAATAACCTTAAATTCTACTTGTAAATAATAGAAATATTTTGCACTACTATCTTAAAACATAAAAAAATACCTAAGCCTACTATTAAATATAGTAGGCTTAGGTATTTTATTTTAGGCAATTGGAAAAAATAATAAATCAACTTGCTAGTTTGTTATTTTTTTCAAGTGACTTAACTCTATTTATTTTTATACTTTATTAATAATTATTTTTTTAAAGTTATGTAATCCTTCAAATGTTGGCTCAACACCTCTATTAAAACATTCTTCAACATAATCAATTAATACATATATACTCATATAAAATCTCTCCTTAGTCTTCATTTTTTTTATTATGTTTAATTATATGTATCAATTGTTTTATTATTCTCAACTAAAAAAATAAAGCACTCATATTTAAATAGTATGAGTGCCAAACTTTATTTTACTATACTTTAAGCTCCTTCATTTAAAAATTTATATTGAGCCATATAAAGATTATAATATAGTTCTTTCTTTTCTAACAATTCATTATGGCTTCCAGCTTCTACAATTTCACCATCTTCTACAACCATTATTTTATCGCAATCTCTTATAGTTGATAATCTATGAGCGATAACAAAAGAGGTTCTCCCTTGTAGTAATTTCTCTATTCCCCTTTGAACTAATTTCTCAGTTTGAGTATCAATATTAGAAGTTGCTTCATCAAGTATTAATATTCTTGGGTTAGCTAAAAGTGCTCTAGCAAATGAAACTAGTTGTCTTTGACCTAATGATAACCTTGAGCCTCTTTCATTAACCTCAGTGTTATATCCATTTTCTAATTTACTTATAAACTCATGGGCATTCACGGCTTTTGCCGCTAAAATAACTTCTTCATCAGTAGCATCAAGCCTTCCATATCTTATATTTTCCATAATAGTTGATGAAAATAGAAATGTATCTTGAAGCATTATTCCCATTTGGCTTCTATAAGACTCTAAATTAACATTTTTTATATTTTTATTATCTACTAAAATTTCACCAGAAGTTACATCATAAAATCTACTTAATAAAGAAACTATTGTAGACTTCCCAGCCCCTGTACTACCTACTAAGGCTATCTTTTCCCCTGAACTAACTTTAAAGTTAATATTTCTTAAAACTTCTGAATTCTTATTATAAGAAAAAGCTACATTTTTAAATTCAACATCCCCTTTAATTTCAGACATCTTTTCTGCACCTTCAACATTCTCAATATCTGGATTTATATCTAAAATATCAAATATTCTATCTGCTGCTGAAAAGTTTGTTATTAAAGTATTATAAAAGTTAGATAAATTCATTATAGGTCTCCAAAACATTCCCGTGTACATAGAAAATGCAATTAATGTACCTATTTGTATTTCTCCACTAAGAATTAATTTATATCCCACTGCAAAGACTATTACAATTCCCATTCCCCAAGATAATTCAACTAATGGCCAAAATAAATCATTAAGTCTTACAGCTCTATTAAATGATTTTTGTTGATCTTTAACTAATTCTGCAAATTTTTCTTCTGTGTAATCTTCTTTAGCAAAAGATTGAACTACTTTAACCCCTGAGAATTCTTCATGAGTAAATGCATTTAAATTTGAACGTTTGTTTCTATACACTTCCCATCTTCTTCTTGAATATGTTTCTATTACAAACATAGCCAAAGCTAAAAATGGAAGTAATGTTATACAAGCAAGTGCTAGTTTCACATTTAATATAAGCATTACTATAGCTACAAAAACTAAATTTAATAATTCTGGTATTAAAGATTGAATACTTTGATCAAATAGGTTCTTAAGAGTATTAACATCCCCAACTACCCTTGCTAATATTTTCCCTACAGGTCTATTATCAAAAAAATCAAAAGAGAGTTTTTGTATATGCGAATATAGTTCATGTCTTATATTAACTAATATATTATTTGTTATTTCAGATATCATTTTCCATCTTATTCTTGAAATTACCCAAGATATTAAATTAATAACTACTAATAAGAACCCAATTTTAAGTAGTCCTCTTATATCATTATTAGCTACATTGCTATCTATAGCAATTTTTAACAAATATGGGTTTATTACTCCGCAAAGTATT
This sequence comes from Clostridium gasigenes, assembly GCF_900104115.1. GTDB lineage: Bacteria > Bacillota > Clostridia > Clostridiales > Clostridiaceae > Clostridium > Clostridium gasigenes. The sequence continues at coordinate 494,355 of NZ_FNJM01000001.1, read as the reverse complement.
ACAAATAACATTAAAAATATTACTACTATCGATTTCCATTTATATGGTTTAAGATATACTAATAGTCTTTTTATAAGTTCGCCTTTGCCTCTTCTTGTAATCTTTTCATCTGAATTCATTGTATTTTTACCCAATTATATCACCTCTTTTTTAATTGTCTCAAAATCCTTAAATTGTTCACAATATATATCATAATATGCTCCCTTTTTTTGAAGCAACTCTTTATGATTTCCTTTTTCCTTTATTTGTCCATCTTCAATATATATTATTATATCCGCATTTTTCACTGCTGAAATTCTATGAGCTATAATAAATGTTGTACAAGTTTTTTCTCTATTATTTAAATTAGTTAATAAAGTTTGTTCCGTTTCTGTATCTAATGCAGATGTTGAATCATCTAAAATTAACAAAGATGCATCTCTAAGCAAAGCTCTTGCAATAGCTATTCTTTGTTTTTGTCCTCCCGATAATCCAAGACCTCTTTCTCCTATTTCTGAATTAAAACCTTCTTCAAGATTTTCTATAAAATCTAAACAACAAGCTGCTCTGCAAATATTAATCACATCTTCTTCACTAGCTTTATCACTACTAAATTTAATATTATTTATTATAGAATCTGAGAAAAGAAATGTATCTTGAGGAACAATTGCCATATGGCTTCTTAGCATGTTTAAGTTATAATCTTTAACATTTACCTTATCAACTAAAACCTCACCCTTGTATACATCATAATACCTTCCAATCAAATTTATCAAAGTAGATTTTCCAGAACCCGTTGTACCCATAATAGCCACTGTACTTCCACTAGGTACAATAAGATTTATATCTTTTAGAACATCTATATCATTATATTTAAATGTTACATTTTTAAATTCTATTTCACCTTTAATACTTTTTGCCTCATATCCATATTTCTTACTTACAACTTTTGATTCTCTATCTATTATGGCAAATATTTTTTTAGCTGATGCTGAGTTTCTTGATAAAATATCTGTTAAATATCCTAACATCCTCATTGGCCAAATTAAGTTCCAAATGTATCCACTAAAAGCCACTAACACCCCTAATGTAATTTCTTCATTTATTACAAAATACCCACCTAAAATTATCATTATTACAAGAGATATATTTGTTAAAAACTCTATAGGTGGAAAATATTTTCCTACGATCTTTGCTTGTTGAATATTTAAATCATAATAGGATCTATTCATTTTCAAAAACTTTGTTACTTCATGTTTTTCTCTTGCAAAGGCTTTAACTAGCCTAACCCCTGCTATATTCTCTTGTGCAGTAGTATTTATTTCTGCTGTTTTATCACTTATTTTCCCATAGCACTCACCAAACTTTTTTTCAAGTTTAATTGCAATAAATCCTATTGGTATCATAATTACAACACAAGCTAATGCTAATTTCCAATTAAGATAAAAAAGAATTATTGTAGATAAAACAAAATATAATATATTTTCTACAAATAACCTTAATCCAAATCCAATTGTTTGCCATATATTTTCTGCATCTTCTCCAATTCTTGTCATTAACTCTCCAGTATTCATTTCATCAAAATATTTAAATTCTAACCCTTGAATATGATTAAAAATATCTTTCTTTATTTCAGCGTGAACTTCACTACTAGTAATATCGTAAAGATACTCTTTTAAATACCCAAGTATAGCTTTCACTATTGATATTAATAAAAAAGCTACTATAATTGGTATAATAACAGTGGTATCTCCACCTGTAATACCTTCATCTAAAAATATTTTTTGAAGATATGGTACACATAAATCTATCCCAATTATTAATATCATAGATAAGCTTCCAATTATCAAACTAACCTTATGTCTTAAGACATATTTTAATACTCTAAACATACGCTCTTCCCCCTCTTTATTCTGTTTACTTCTATAAGTCATTTTTTTGAAACAACCTATTTTCTACTTAGAATCAAAAAAGGTCATGGATTCACCATGACCTTAAACTATATTAAAGAGTATATTTTCATTTCAAGTAAATTTCATCTAAAGCCAAGAATCACTTAATATACATCTTAAAATATAAAATAATAAAAGGTCATGAGCAATAGCCCATAACCTTTGTTTTTTCAAAAGCTAAATTATAATAAAACCTAAAGCTAATTAGCTTTATACTCTACTATTGAGATAGGGCTATAAATATTTCTCACATTATATAATTTTTTATTTTTATTGTTTGTTCTTTTAATTCCAAACATTAAATCCAACATAATCCTACCTCCTTACTATTTTTTGTAATTTTTATATTTCAAACTACTATCTTAGTATATTGTATATTATTGTATTTTGTCAATATATTTTCTATATTTTCTATATTTTTATTTTAATTGCATAGTAGCAGTATCGAAAAGTCTATAAAAATATATAACTCATCTAATTCCATATTTATGATATTCTATTTTCAACCTTTTCAGATATGCTACTTTCATTTCCTATTAAAAAATCTTCAAAAAAATAGCTACTTGACTCACAGATACATGTCCTTTAAGATAATGAAAGATTTGTATTAACACTTTCTAAGTTCTAATATTTCTTCCTCTGTAAGATTTCTCCACTTACCATTTTCTATACCATTAATTTTTATATTCATAATTCTAATACGCTTAAGACCTATAACAGTATATCCAAAAACTTTACTCATTCTACGAATTTGTTTATTAAGTCCTTGCGTTAAAATAATTTTAAAAGTATCCTCATTAACTCTAGTAACTTTGCAAACTCTTGTTAAAGTTCCAAGAATGTTTACTCCCTCAGCCATTCCTTTTATAAATTCATCATCAAAAGGCTTATTAACAGTTACTATATATTCTTTTTCATGTTCATTTTCTGATTCTAAAATTTTATTTGCTAGGTCTCCATCATTTGTCATTAATATTAATCCTTGAGATTCTTTATCTAGTCTGCCTACAGGAAATATATAGTCCTTATAATTCATAAAACTAATTATGTTATTTTGCACTGTCTTTTCTGCTGTACAAGTAATCCCTACGGGTTTATTTAATGCAATATAAATTTTTTCCTTAGGAGTAATAAGTTCATTATCAATAAAAACAACATCATCTTCCTCTACCCATTGCCCCTGTATGCAAAGTTCTCCATTTACTATTACTCTATTATCTTCAATAAATCTACTAGCTTCTTTTCTTGAACAAAAACCCATATTACTTAAAAGTTTATTTATCCTCATGTTAAAAATTCAATCCTTTATGGAACAATAAATATTCCTTATTTTATTTGATTAATTTATGATTGATTCGTTCCTGTATAAATTAAAATTGTATCTCTTAAAAATTCAGCTGCGCCTGGATTTTCTTTATCATAATAAGCTGTAAATCTTTCATCACATACATACATTTGTGCAATATTTGCATGAGCTTCTTTGCTATAAGTTCCCCAATAATAACACAACCATTTTTTATGCAGCTCTGCTACCCTCTGAGCAATTTCACTCTCTGGATTTCCAGTTTTAAAGGCTTCATTAAGATTTAAAGTAATCTCCTCTTCAAGTCTTGTAACTTCATCATGTTGCTCTTGCGTCATACCTTTTATTTTTTGATTTGATTTATTTACAGCATCATCACCATATTTGCTACGTATTTCACTCCCATATTTCTTTTCATTATCCGAAATCATTTTTTCTTTAAATCCCTCAAATTTTTCTTTATTTTTCATATTAATCCCTCCACTTTGAGAAACTATAGTTTTATCAACATTAGCTATTAACAAATCTAATTGTTCTCTTTTTTCTAGGAGCTTCCTGCGATGTTCTACTAATGCATTTCCTCCATCAAAGGTCGGTTCATTTATTATATTTTTTATATCATTTAATCCTAGTCCAAGCTCTCTATAAAATAATATTTGCTGCAACATATCAACTTCTGCTTGACCATAAATACGATATCCTGATGAATTAATTCTTGCTGGTCTTAGAATATCTATTTCATGGTAATACCTAAGGGTTCTAGTACTAATACCTGCTAACTTTCCTAATTTTTGCACCGTATATTCCACGCTGTCACCTCCTTATAATATAACTATATCCCTTTACGTAGGGTTAATGTCAACAGTTTATTTTAATTTAAGGCACTTGAAAAATAATTAATCAAGGCAGCAAATAGACTGTCGAATTGGATTGGTTTATTTTTCTGTAAATGCCTTAAATTAGTATCAATATTACAAACCCCGTGTACTTCACTTGTACATGGGGTTTTCTTGCCTTATTAATATAAATTTTAAACTTCAGTATTTTTAGACATCTTATGTTTAACCACTTCTACTATAGCTGGTAAAATAGATACAAATATAATTCCCAATACTACTATTGTAAAGTTTTCTTGTACAAATTTAATATTTCCAAAGAAATATCCTACTCCAGATACTAATAACCCCCAAAACACACCACCAATTGCGTTAAATAATAAGAATTCCTTATATTTCATATTAGTAACGCCAGCAACAAATGGTGCAAAAGTACGCACTATTGGAATAAACCTTGCAATTATAATTGTTTTACCGCCGTACTTGTCATAAAAAGAATGTGTTTTGTCTATATATGATTTTTTAATAAATCTATTCCCATTATTTATAAGTTTATCACCCAATTTATTTCCTATAAGATAATTAACTGCATCTCCTAATATAGCTGCTACTACAACTACTCCTATTAAGATAAATATGTTTAAAACTCCAAGACCTGCAAATGCTGCTGCTGCAAAAATTAAAGAATCACCTGGTAAAATAGGAGTAATTACTAATCCTGTTTCACAGAATATTATTAGAAATAACAATACATACGTTAACATTCCATAAGTATTTATGATTCCCTCTAAATATATATCTAAATGCATAAACACATCAATAAACCATTTTATCGCTTCCATTTTATCATACCTCTCTCTCTATACTCTAAAATGTAATTTTTTAATTGCATTTTAGATATTTTAACTTAAGTCCAGCTTAAATTCAACTTTAATTTTTAATATTCTACTTATACTAGATAAAAAAATAGTGCATTAAAAGTAATAATAACTTTTAATGCACTATTCTAATTACATATATTTATGTATCTTATAAAAGTTCCCTTAGCTAACGTACATTTATCAACAATATTAAATCCAGATGAAATTATTAAATCATCCATTTCTTCAAATGTAACAATAATAACCTTGTCTGCAATTCTTCGTGCAGTTTTTATAATATCTGTCTGATCTTTAAGTGTTGTATGTGTAAATATGCCATAAGGAATATCTACAATAGCTATATCAAATCTCTCTTCTATAGTATGCATGTCCCCTGTTGTTATAACCTCTTCAAAATTTAGAAACTCTAAATTTTTCTTAGCATTATTAGAAATACTTTTATTAATTTCATAACCTTTAATGTTAAGTCCCATTGAAAGTGCTTCTATAACAACTGTACCAATTCCACAACAAGGATCAATTATGCTACAGTTTAAATCATTACCTACCGCTATGTTAACTAATGATCTAGACATTCTTAAAGTTAATGAATTAGAATACGAATAAGGCTTTTTATCATGATTATACCATTCACAGTTATTTTTTTCGTATATTCCAAATATCCATTTGCCATCAACATTAGTTACTCCAAGGGTAACTTTGGGCTTATACATTTCTGATTCTCCTATAACAACTAATCCTATTTCTCGTACACTCCTAAGCCTTTCCTTATATCCAATGTCTCCACCTTCAATTTTTATATAACACACCTTAAAGTCATCATAAGCTAATTTATTATCTACAATTTTTTTCACTATATCTTCTAATGTATCTTCTGAATATATTACTGATATACTTTCTTTTACAAAAGGACTTCTTGATGGGTCCACATAATGATGCGAGAAAATATATTTATTTTCTGGGATTTTATTAAATAAAGATTTCATTTCTATATTACATAAATCTTTTTCATAACTTGGATAATTTACACTATAAAAATATTCTTTTATATCATTTGTTACTAATTGTTTAACTATTGTAAACACCTCTTTTTTATTTATATATAAGATTATATAGTTAATCCGTTAATTATGAAACCTATTCTTATTTTTCTTATTTTTTTCGTCTGACTAAGACCCTCTAAATACTATTTACTGTTTATTAAATTAGATAAATTTTCTATAGAATCATCTTTTAAATTAGAGCTACTTTCTAATTTACCTTTAACTATTTTCAATAATGTCTTCATAAAGAAATTTAACTTAGTAATGTCCATCTCTCCTCCAACAAAGGTTTTACATACTGCACTTTCTAATATTTTTTTCGGATAATTCATTTCCCATATTGCTTTTAACTTTTCCTCATCTTCTTCTCCTGCACACATATATAAGTAAGGTTTTTTAGCTATAATTTCAGATAAATTATTGTTTATCCATCTTTTCAACTCTTTAGGTATTTGTCCAATTTTAATTGATCCTCCAATTATAAGCTTATCTATTTTACTTAAATCTACGTTAGGTGAGGTTTTAATATTTACAAGGGTGACTTGCCCCTTTAATTTATCTTTAAGAATATTAGCAACCTTTTCAGACGTACCATAGTTTGTTCCGTATACAATAGTAATTTTCATAAATACCTCCATTAAATTCTTATTTTATTAGGCATATTAGTAAATACAAGAATACTAACTTGTTATTGTTTAGAGATGTAGTAAATAATTATCTATTAACAACTTTATTTTTTCCTTCTCTTTTTGCTTTATAAAGTAATTCATCTGCTTTTTTTATAACTAAGTCAAAACTTGTTTTATCCCATTCTTCAATACCTGCACTAAATGAAGCCTTCACATTATGTTCAAAGATTATATTATTAACATCTATTCTTATTTCATCTAATATTTCTTTTGCTTCATCCTTATCTTTACCTACAAATGCTATTATAAATTCCTCTCCGCCAAACCTAGCAATAATATCCTTACTATCTATGCTTTCTTTTAGTTTTTTTGCGATTTTTTTTAATATAACATCTCCAAAAATGTGCCCATAGCTATCATTTATATTTTTAAAGTTATCTATATCTATTATAGCCATAGAAAATTTGTTATTTTTATTTATTTCATCTAAAATAAGTTTTTCTCCATAAGCTCTAGTATTAATTTCAGTTAAATAATCAGTATTTGCTACTTTTTCCAGTATCTTTTCACTTTCATCTTTCTTTTTAATTAGAAAATCCATTCTTATAACCATTGCACTAAGTACAATTATCACTATACCTCCTATAATTATATTCCTTTTATCTGATTTTGATTCATTCTCTAAAAGCTCTAATGCGTTATTATTTAACTCATAATTTTTATTAATAATTTGTGATAATAATTCGTTTATATCTTTACTTTCACTTATTTTCTTTGATATATCATAAAAAATCTCATAGTATTTATTAATGTCTTCTTTTTTATCATTCTCTTTTAAAAATTTTATAAATTCATAAACACTAAGTTGTAAGTTATAATAATCTTCTAATTCATTATATAAGTTAATTGTTTTTTTATAATATTCTATTGCTAATTCATTTTGGTTTACTTTCGCATAATATTGTGCATAAACAAAATATGTGTTACTTATTCCATCAGAATCACCAACACTAATAAAAAACTCTTCAGATTTTTTTATCTGTTTAATAGCTACTTCAAATTCACCAAGCTTTACATTAGCAATTGCTAAATTTAAAATTACTGAATCTGCTGATTTATTTCCCTTTTCTTTATCATACATTAAGCGTATTTCATAACATTCTTCTGCATACTTTTTCATTAAATCTAAATCACTAATTTCTTCTGCATATATAGTTTTACTCATAGCTATTTTATCGCCTTTTGAAGCTTGTAACTGAGGAGTTAATTCTATTTCACATAGCTTATTATAATAAAGTTCTGCTTTATCAAATATTCCTAATTTCGAATATATACATAAAAGCATTGAATATACAAATGCTTCTGTATCTTTAAGTTCATCAGTTGTTAAAATTTCATTGCCACTTGAAGTAATTATTTGAATCAATTCACTTGTTTTTTGCAAACTTTCTGAATATTTACCTGTTTTAAACAGGGCCCATGCTAAATTTTCTTTCTCCTCAATTGAATAATATTCTCCCCCTTTAACTTTATTATAGTTTTCCACTGCTTCCTTCCCATATTTAATGATTTTTTCATCATCATTTTTCATTATATAAAATTGTACTAACGCTGAGGAATATACACCTTTTTTAAATGATTCTTCCTCTGTTTCAAGTAATTTTTTATATTTCTCTTCACTTTCCTCCATATTCTCATAAACAAACTTACATTCATTTATTCTTATTTTTAAGTTATTTTTAATTACTTCGCTATTTACTTCACCCTTAAAGTTCCTAGCTACTAATACTTTTAATATTACTATTATAAGTATTGATATTACTATTATTGATTTTTTTCTCCCCCTTAAATTACTCATTAGATACCATACCCCTTAAAATTTATAATTTATTTTAGTTATTTATTATCTAAAGTAAGACTGAGCTCATATATCTCTTATAAAAATAAAAAATTACCCCTTATTAAAAATAAAGGGTAATTCTAAAAACATATTTACATAGGTTTATATCTATTATAAAGTCCTTGCAAAAAGTCCTTTAGCAACTGGCTGGCATAGTTTTAAATCCCTTAGCCCCTTTAGCTTTGCGCCTCTAGATTTCTCTAAATTTGCCCATTGTTTTATATATTTAGTATATATATTATATCATATATTTAATATATATACTAAATATTAATATGAAAAATGCCTATAACAGATTTTTTAAAATCCATTATAGGCATAGTAAATTTTTTTCCCTATTTTACTGCTGTTTCTATTGCTTTATTAACAGCTTCTATTACTCCCTTTGATGAATTTGTAGCTCCTGATACAGCTTCTACACCTTCAACTGATTGTTTTTTTATTATTTCTGGAATTACGTTATCCTTAACTCCATCAACTAATGTTTTAGTTTCATTATGTTCAACTAATTTTATATCTGCTATTTTACCCTTTTGAACTGTTACTTCAACTTTTATTTTCCCTGAAGCACCTTGTCCCTCTCCAGTATAAGTACCATCATTATATTTTCCACCACCACATCCAACTAACATAGATGCTGATATTGCTATAGTTGCTAATATTGTAGTTATCTTCTTCATATTAAATCACTCCTAGTTATATTATCTCTATTCTAATATTTAAATGTTACTATTTTACAAATTCTGTTGCATTCTTTCCTGCTGTTCTACCAAATGTAACTATATCTGCTAAAGCATTTCCACCTAATCTGTTACCACCGTGTACGCCTCCAGTAACTTCTCCTGCTGCAAATAATCCTGGAATTACATTGTTTTCTGTGTTTAATACTTCTGCATTAGTATTTATCTTTAATCCACCCATTGTGTGATGAACTGCTGGTGTTACAAGTATTGCATAAACCTTACCTTCGTTTAATTGTCTTGGAAGGTCATCTCTTTTAAATTCCGAATCATTTTTAGCTACTACTGCATCATTATATTTTTTTACTGTTTCAGCCATTGTAGCTTTATCTAATGATAATTTTTCTGCTAATTCTTCTACTGTATCTGCTTCTGTAACTAATCCCATATTAAAATATTCTTCTGTAGCCTTTAAGCTTTTTCTTAAACCATCATCAAAGAATAAATATGCTACGCCATCTTTTTGTTCTAATATAGCCTTTGAAACAACATCTCTTGTTAATAATTCACTTGTGAATCTTTTACTATCTTTATTTATAAGTATTGCACCGTTACCTCTTACAGCTTCTGTTACCATTACTGCCTTTTCTGGTACAACAGTTGGATGAGTTTGTATTTCTACCATGTCAACTAGTGAAGCACCTGCTTTTTCTCCTAAAATAATACCATCACCAGTGGCACCATTATGGTTAGTTGTTGCAAATCCTTTTAGTTCTGGATTGTTTTTAACAACCATTTCTTGATTAGCTGAGAACCCACCAGCTGTTAAAACTACAGCTTTAGTTTTTATAGTGTATTCTTTACCATCTTTATTAGTTACTTTGATTCCTGAAACATTTCCTTCTTTATCTAAAACTATTTCCTTAGCATCATTCCATAATCTTAAATCTACATTTTCTTTTTCTGCTGCTATCTTTAAAGTATCAACTAGATGTGCTCCTACTGCAGCTCCACCTGTAGGTCTATGAGTTCTGTAATTTGTAGCTCCTGCCATTTTACCAACATCTGATAAATCTGCGCCTAAATCTGTTAACCACTTAACAGAATCCTTAGCTTCATTAGCTAATTTTTTAACTAATTCAGGGTTATTTTTTTCATATCCACCCTTCATAGTATCTTCTATCATAACTTCTACTGAATCTTCTATATTCTTAGCCTTTTGTTGTGGAGTTTCTGCTGCATTTAATCCACCAGTAGCTCTATTAGTGTTTCCACCAACCATCGGCATTTTTTCTAAAAGAACAACATTTTCTAATCCATCTTGTTTTGCTTGAACCGCTGCTGATAAACCAGCACCACCTGCTCCTATAATTACAATATCTGCAGTTTCTGTCTTGCTACCACAACCAATTAATGCTGTTGGTACAAGTATTGCAACTGTCATTACTAACGCTAAAATTTTCTTTTTCATAAGTGTATCCTCCTAATTAATATTATTAATTTGTTTTAGGCACTCTAAAACAATAATATACTAGTAAATCAGTATATTATTTTTTCAAAAGTGACTTAGACCATATAGACCAAATTTTTATACTGTTGCTTATGACCATAGTATATTCGTTAATTTTTAAACAATCAATATTATGGTCTTATTGTTTATTTTGGTCTTTTTGGTCTAAGGAGGACTTCAAAAAATAACTAATAAATTCAAGGCCACTGAAAAACAAGAATTTTTCAGTGGCCTCTAAAATTCTGATCTATTTTTATTTTATTATATAAAAATTAGTGGGTCTTCCTATTCTTCCGTATTCTTGAACAATATCTACTTTTCCCTCTTCTCCCATTTTTTCTAAATACCTTCTTGCTGTTACCCTTGCAAGTCCGCTCCCATTTGCAATTTCCTCCGCTGTTAACTTTGCTTCTTTATTACCTTTCATAAACTGTACTATTTTATTATATGTTTTTATATTCAAACCCTTATTTATCTCTACTTCATCCTGTTTTTGCAACTTATTACCAGGGGCTGTTTTAAAAATATACTCATCTATAATTTCTTGATCTAGACTATCTAGTTTTTTAAATCTATTAAATCTTTCTCTATATTTTGATAAAGCTTCTTTAAATCTTTCATATTTAAATGGTTTTATAAGATAATCTACCGCTCCATATTTAAAGGCCTCATCAACGGATGTTCTTCCCTTATCTGCTGTTACTAAAATTGTATCTACTTGTATTTCATTTAGTCTAATCCATTTCAACAAATCCAAACCTTTTCCATCTGGCAAAAAAACATCTAATAATATTAAGTTTGCTTCTATATTATTAATAATACTTTTGGCTCCTTCAATATTACTAGCTTCTCCTACAACTTGAAATCCATCTACCTTACTTAAAAACTTAATATTTATTTCTCTTACCATAGGATCATCTTCTACTATAATAACTTTAATCATACATTCAGCTCCCTTAACTATCTTTAAACTATAATTTCCCATACTGTTATTTCATCTGAAGTTAATCTAATCTCTCCGCCTAAATTATTTACGATAGTTTTTATATTATATAATCCAAAACCTCTACCTTCACCCTTTGTACTATAACCTCTTTCAAATATTTTTTTCTTAGTATCTTCATCTATTTTTCTACCATTATTTTTAACCACTATTTTAATTTTCTCTTCCTCAAATATACCACAATATATCCAGCCATCATTTTGTACTCTTAGTTCTTCAATTGAATTTTCTATAATATTGCCTATAACCGTTAGCAATTCTTGAACTTTCACATTATTATTTATGTTATTTAAATAGGATTTCTCATCTATCTCAAATTTTATTTTCATTTCATCTGCTCTATTATATTTTGAAAATAATAATCCTTGAATTGATGGTTCCTTTATTTTACTTAAATTATCTGTAATCAGTCCTCTTTTTTCTGTTGTTGCAAATATGTATTCTATTGCTTTATCATTTTCTTCTAATTGAATTAACCCTGCAATAGTATGTAGTTTATTCATAAATTCATGATTTTGAGCCCTTAAGTTCCATGTTAGTTCTTTTACCCCTGTCAATTCCTCTGCCATGTTACGTACCTTAGTAAAATCCTGAAGACTGGCAATAGCTCCTACTACAGTCCCATATTCTCCTACTATACTATAAAAATTAGCCATAATAATAATGTCTTCACTAAGTCTTATTTCTTTATTAAATATTCTACTTCTTCTATAAATTGCTTTATTTAATAAACTAATTATTTTTTCATCTATATCCCTTTCATCTTTTATTCTTAGCATATTAAGAGCCTTTTTATTAATAACAGTTACTTGTCCTAAATTATTTACTGCTATTAAGCCCTCTTCCATATTATTTATAATAGATTCTTTCTCTCTTAACTGAATTGCTATATCTTCCGGTTCCAACCCATAAATATCATTTTTAATATTCTTCGCTAGCTTTTTTGCTAAAAATATTATAATAAGTAACGCTATTAAAAATACAGGTATTAATTCAAAGAAATACTCTCTTACTTCTTCTCTTAAATCTCTTTTTAATATGCCCACAGCTACGGCTCCAACCTGTACCCCATCCTTATATACTGGTGCAAACGCTCTTATAGAATTTCCTAAATGTCCATGACTCTCTGTAACATAAACTTCTCCTGTTGATATTACTCTTTTTTCATCCCCACCTAAAAATTTTCTTCCAATATTATCTGGTATAGGATGAGAATATCTAACGCTATTCATATCTATTACACTTATAAATAATAAATCTATCTTTAGTCTCATTCTCTCTACAAAGTTTTGCACTTTTAAATATGTAGGATCTGTTCCCTTTGAAAGTTCTTCCTGTATTATTGGATTTGCAGCTATAACAAAAGCAGTATCAGTAAGCCTTTTACTTAATGCAGTTGTCAAATTAGAATTTATAACAGCTAGTGAAAAAACACTTATAACTAACACAACTGCTATAAATATTCCTACTACTAATTTTGTAATTTTCTTTTCTAAGCTCATTTAATCATTCCTTATTATATTTTATTCATTTTTAATTATAGCAAATTATCTATGAAATAAAATTAAAAATATTTATATATTTATTTTTCTACATAAAAATAGAGGTTCAAGATTTTAATAAGGTGAAAAAATCACTTTATTATCTTTTACCTCTATTTTCATTATTTTTTTAAGGATATTTTAAATAGTTTTGCACATATGTATGCTGTACAAGGCACAGTTAAAACTATTCCAATACTCCCACTAATCCCTTGTATTACTTCAGTACATAATACATCTAAATTTAAAAGTTGAAGTGAATTCATATTTGCAGAAGATAAAAGTATAATAAGACTTAAACTTCCACCTGCAAAGGCTAGTATTAATGTATTTGACATGGTTCCTAGCATATCTTTTCCTATATTCATGCCAGATTTAAATAAATCCTTAGCAGTAAGCTTTGAATTTATTTCATATATTTCACTAAGGGATGATGCTATAGATATGGCAACATCCATAATAGCTCCAAGTGACGCAATTAAAATACCAGCAAACATAAGTCCATTAACTTTTAACGCTGAATTTTCTGCTACATAAAGTATATTTTCAGTATTTTCCATATTAATACCTGATAAATTAGATAAGTTACCAGCTATATATGCAATTATCCCAGCTGTTATTATACCAATCATGGTTCCAGCAATTGCTCCATATGTCTTTTTGCTATTACCATTCAAAAGATACAATGTAACAATCGTTATCACTAATGAAACTAAAATAGCTGCTAATATTGGACTAACCCCTCTAAACATTAATGGTACCATAAGATAAATTATATTTATGAAGGTAAATATTAATGCTACTAACGACTTTAATCCCTTCATTTTTCCAATTACTACTATTAGAATTGCAAATATAACTATTAACGTTATCATTACTGTGTCTTTTTTATGGGTATACAATGAAATATCTTTAATTTGTCCATCTTCCTTAGCTACAGTAACCACAACTTCAGATCCGCTCTTTACTTTCATATTATATAATCTACTAACAGAGTTTCTCACATTATATATTTGTCCCTTATATTCTCCACTTTGAATTTCCAAGGAAATATCTTGTGTACCAACCTCTATATAATCTAGCTTTGTATCATTTTGCATTTTTTCAGATTGAATGCTTTTCACAATAGCTTTTTCATAAGAAACATTTTTTTTCATCTTATCATTTAAGAATCCACCATCATATATAGAACTTGATATAGCTACAATTATTACTGAGACTATTGTTACAACTATTATTGGTAAATAGTTCTTTAAGTTTTTCATGGTTTCCTCCTTTTAATTTTTGAAAAATAGAGCAGAAATTTCTGCTCTATTTACTTTAGTTATTTTCTTTCAGAGCCCTTATACTTGAATTTTTTTTCTTCTAATAGCAAATGCTCCTATTCCAATAAGTGCAAGTGCTAATAAAATAATATTAGTTGTATTTACTCCTCCTGTCATAGGTAATAAACTGTTACCATCTTGTTTTTCAGCTATTACATATTGTGAGAAGTGATTTGTTTTAAATATAACTTTATTACCAACTACTCTTGTTTCCATAATTTCAAATTTCTTAGTTTCTTCGTTGTAATAGAATACTGTAAGATTATCTTTATTTAATCCTTTTAATTCATCATCACTTAATGCAATTGTAATTTCTGCAAATCCATCTTTAAAGTTATGAATAGCAGTTTCTTTGTCTCCATCTTTTATAACAAGATCAAAGCTATATACTTTTTTAACGCCTTTTAAGTTTTTAACTATATCAGAATTATCTATAACCTTATTTTTCAATATTACTTTTGATCCTGGAACTAATAAATCCTTATCAATAGTTGCAAATGGAAGATTTATTTCTATATTTCCAATGTTAACTAGTATAGATCCTTTTCCTTCTTTTATAGCTTGTATATCTTCAATCACAACTACTACTTCTTCAGTATTTGAGTCTACTTTACAATCTATAACATTTTCCGCATCTTTTTTATCTATTTTACTTATTACTAATGTCTTAGTTCCATTGCTTACAGTTTCTTTATATTCTTGTTTAGTTGTGTCAACTGGTTTAGTTGGCTCAACTGGTCTAGTTGGATTAACTGGTCTAGTTGGATTAACTGGTTTAGTTGGCTCAACTGGCTTAGTTGGATCAACTGGTTTAGTTGGATCAACTGGCTTAGTCGGATCAACTGGTTTAGTATCCTGTTCCTTAACTATTTCTCCAGAATTCCTAACTCTTATTCTATTTCCTTCAGGATCTACTGCTGCAAATCCAATGGCTGAAACTTGGTCACCAACCTTAATATTTTGATCCCATTTACCCTTTTTACTTTCATCTTTTCCATCCCAAATATAGCCATTAAGATGTACTCTTGCAAGTCCTGTACCATCATTAATATATAGACTATCACCTACAATTTTTTCTACCTTACCAACAGTTTTAACTAATAACCCTTCATTACTCTTTAGCATAGTATCCTTTGTAGTCATTACCTTAGGATCTATTGGTTTAATATCATTATCTATTATTTCTAAATCATCAGTTTCATTACCTATAGCTATTTGTAAATCGTTTTCATAAGATCCCGTAATTCCAGTAATTCTAACTTTTTGTCCAATTTGTAACGGTGTTTTAGAAACTCCAAACACTGTTATTCCTGCTGTTTCGTCTTGAATATATATTACTTCAAAGAAAGAATTTTTTGGTGCAACAGCCTCTGATTGAGATGTTACAGTTCCTTCTATAGTGTACTTTTGGCCTTTTTCTTTATCTGCAATATCTCTAAATTGTTTTATAGATATCTTTTCAGCCTTTTTTTGTGGAGCTAACCATTTTAATGAGTTTTCAGCTATTTTAACATTTGCATTAACATCATCACCAGTTACTTCATAGTCTGAGAAAAATGATGATCCTGCAACCATAATTCTAGAACCATTTGCAAGTTCTTCTGCTCCTAGAACATTCACTTTTCCTGGCTCAGTGATTTCAGCATCTCCAGCCTTATCTGCATCTGAATTTTTAGTAGTATCATGTCCAGATACTAAAAATTCAACCTTTGATTTATCTGCATCTTTCTTTGTTATAACAGAACACCCACTATAAAAACTATACTTTTGTGCTTCTGGTATGTCCTTTGTTATTCCATATTTACTTGGATTAAACTTAGTAAATGCTAATCTAAATGTTTGATTACTAAAAGTAACCTCATCTATAACTTGATCATCATTCATTCTTAAATTTGCACCTACGGCTTCTAATATAGGATTTAATTGTTTATCATTACTATATTCTCCTATTCCATCACCATAATCTGCTTTTCCAGATATAAGTAGATTTCCGCCCTTATCAACAAAATTCTTTATAGCTTTTATTTCATCTTCAGAATATTTTTGTGGTGAAAGAGTTATTTTACCTGTTGTTTTATCTTTAAATTCAGTGCCTTGTGGATCGGTTATAACAAAAAGCTTAATATTTTCTAATGTTTTTTCTGTTATTACATCCTTATTTAAAAGATATTGTCCACCATTTTTTTCTATCATGGATTTAAATCCTGTCATCATATTTTTATATTTTCCATCTACATAGTCATTTTGTTTTGAACCATCAACCATTACTTTAATAAGATCAGCACTATTTACTACTGAATGTTTAGTGCTAAGTAAAAAGTTTTTAGTTTCTCCATTTACTAATAAAGATGTTTTTGCTGTGATAGTATAATCACCAGTTTTGTTTGGAGTCCATTTGTAGTTAACTAATTCAGTTTTTCCTGCGCCTAAATTTGGAATAACTACGTCTCCTAGTTTTTCTTCCTTATCATTTTGTGATAGGAAATACTCTACTTTAACATCATTATAATCTTTAGTATCATTATTAAATAATGATGCTTTTAATTGAACCTCTTCATTTAATATTGATCTTTCTGAATCAGCCTCTAATGTTGTAAGCCCAACTGCTGTATTCTCTCCAGTCCATACTGGTGCTGTTACAGCTATATCTTTATCCTTTTCTTCAACCTTTACATAGTAATAAGAATTCTCAGGTTTTAAGTCAAAGTTCCATGTTGCATCTGAAGTATCAAATTCCTTTGAAGTAACAACAACCCCACCATTTGATATAATAGATATTTTAGCTATTTTATCATTAGCCTCAATATCCTTTGCATTTATTTTAAAGTTTAAGTTTGTTGCTCCTTTTAAAACAGTTCCCATAGGACTATCATTTACTGTCATATCAATCTTAAGATTTTCATCTTCTGTAGCATAAACCTTCATATCTCTCATTGATTGATATAAATCATCTCTATTTAATGAAGGTGCTTCTATTACAGTCTTAGCTGAATTAGCATTTCCCCATCTACCCTTATGGTTATCTTGATTATTTGTAGGTGCTACATGCCAGCCTTTATCTAAAGCTCTTGTGTAATATTCAAAACTTGGAAAATATCCACTACCTCTAATAGGGCCCTCTCCATTACCAACTTCTATTAACGTTACTACCTTATCTGCTGCTTTTGAATAAAATGCAAAATCTCCAAAATCCCCAAATGTTTTTCCAGGATGATTTAATTGGCTTATAGATTCTGGAACCTTCCCTATAGTATCGTAATATGTTTTTAAGTCCATCTTACTATTAGTTCTTGTTTCAAAACCTTTTGTATTGAAGGTATTCATATGCCCCCATCCACCAGTAGATTTTGACCAAGTCATTTCATAGCCATAAATACCTATGAATTTTCCATCTTCAGTATGTGCCTTTGCAGCTTCTTGACCTTGAGTCCACTTAGCACTTGCTGATCCATCGTTTATATTTGCCTTTACATCATTATCAAACCAATTTGAATGATCAGTTACCGCTAAAAAATCTACCTTAGCATTATTTTTTGCATACTCATAGGCTTCATCTATTGTTCCTGTTCCATCTGAAAGGTTTGTATGTGAATGTAATTGTCCAAAATAAAGATTTTTCCCTTCTATTCCTAAACTAAAATTCCAACTATCATCTGTTTTATTTCCAAGTTTATCTGCAAGCCTAATACTTACCTTATGGCTAGCATCACTTAAGTCTTCTTTAGGTAAAAACTTAAATCCACCTTCATTTACAGTACAATCCTTAGTGATATCCTTTTCATTTAAGAATATACTTAATGATTTCAAATCAATTCCTGATTCATCAATAAATTTTCCACTAATTTCAGGTCTCTTAATATTTTTCAAACTTCCAGTTGGTACTTTTTCAATAACCTCTGGACCTGTTTTATCTTGAGCCTTATTAACTACAATCTTAACTTCATCCTTAACTGTAGGCTTATCTATTGACTCAACTGTAACTGTAGCTTCTCCTGGTTTTATTCCCTTTATTTTTCCATTATCAACAGTTAATACAGTTTGGTCTGAAGATGTCCATTTCAATGAAGTTTGAGTAGTATTGGCAGGCTCTAACGTACGACCAATTAAAGACTCTTGACCAGCTTCTATTGCTGCAATAGTCTTATCTAATTTTACTGCTTGTACTTCTACAACCTCAAATGTTTTTGCTGTTACAACTTTAAAGTCATCAAGTGCGATGTTTCCACCAACTTTTTGGTAAGAAAATTTCATTTTAGAATATTTTTTAGGGAAAGCTATTTCTATTTTTTGTGGAGTATTATTAGAAATAATTATTTCCTTTAAATCTTCTCCTTGTTCTACTGTCATTCCCTCTGTCATTCCCTGAATTTTCAACACTGAACTCATAGGTATCGTATTGTTTGTAGGATTTCCCATTACCCAAAATGAAGCTTTTCTATCAACTTCATTTTTTATAGTTGGAGTAATGATTGCATTAGCTTTTGTCCCCTTTATAGCTAATGAAGGTGCTTTTTCACTTCCTCCTGTAACAGAATTATAAGGCTTATCACTAGGCTTATCTCCTGTTAAACCTAAATTCAAAGTCCATCCAGCTGGTACATTAGGTAATTCATCAAAACCTTGAAATAACAATACCTCATCTTCAACCTCTGCTGCAAAAACTGGAACAGTTGTTGAGAAAACATTTACAAAAGTCATTGACAAAACTAAAAGCCAACTTATTTGTTTGGTCTTTTTATTTTTCACTAGTACTTCCCCCTTAGATTATATAAATATATT
Organism: Clostridium gasigenes; assembly: GCF_900104115.1. Classification (GTDB taxonomy): domain Bacteria; phylum Bacillota; class Clostridia; order Clostridiales; family Clostridiaceae; genus Clostridium; species Clostridium gasigenes. The sequence goes on along the minus strand of NZ_FNJM01000001.1, from coordinate 474,994 downwards.
TAATATTTTTATAATACGTAACCTTCCCTCCTTTTTATATTATAATTATCCTTATACACATATTAAAATAATTTTAATTAAACTAATATAATATCTGTATTTATTTCTAAGTATATATACTTTTTACTTGTTTGTAAATATATGTTTAGTTATTATTTTATAATTACATCATATTTTTCCTTATATATAATGTTCTAATATTAGTTTATTATTAATATAGCAAGACGTCCTTATAAAATAAAATTAAGTTGTTAATACCTTTCAAGAATAGTTATTTTATTTTATTTTTTTCTCATAATTTGCTTATTTTTATAACAACTATTATAATATTTATATAAAGACTTTTGTTTAATACTTATTATAGAATAATTTAAATTATATAACTATTAATTTTATAATAGTTATTAACAATAGTTTAATTTACTTTTAGGAGGAAAACTTTATGTTAAGTGAAAATTTATTAAAAGTTTTAAATGATCAAGTTAACTTTGAATTCTACTCATCATATACTTATTTAGCAATGGCTGCTTATACAGAATCAATTGACTTAAGTGGTTTTGCTAACTTCTTTAGAGTTCAAGCTCAAGAAGAACTTTCCCACGCCCTAAAATTTTATGAATATATATTCCAAAAAAATGGTGAGGTTAAACTTGAAACTATTCCTCAACCACAAATAAAATATGAAAACCTATTAGATGTTTTTCAAACCGGTTATGAGCATGAACAAATAGTAACTAAAAAGATTTATAACCTAGCTGATATAGCTAATGATGAAAGAGAACATTCTACTATTAGCCTATTAAAATGGTTTATAGATGAGCAAGTTGAAGAAGAAAATACTTTTAATTCATTAATCAAGAAACTTAGGAGAGTTGAAGGAAACCCTGCTGCTCTTTATATGTTAGATGATGAATTAGCAACAAGAATTTTCACTCCTCAAGCAAAAGTTTAGTATATTAGCTTATTATTTTTTAAAATATCTCTACATTTATCTATTAATATTTATAGAAAATTTTTGACGGGGTAATTTACCCCGTTTTTTTCATTATGCTTAAATCCATAATTTTATATTCATCCAATATTGAATTGTTATCTTTCAATATGGTCTTTACGAATAAAATATGACGAATAAACCTCTGTCCCTTAGTCAACACTAGATATTATTAGGAGTGATATACTATGAGTAATTTCAACTTTAAAGCCATGTCTGTTTGTGGTGAATTTAATATAAGTGTTATATCAAAATACTATAATATAAATAAAAAAATAAAATGGGAAGAACCCTTAATAATAAAAAGCAATGACACCCAAGTGATTTATCTCTATCATTTTGGTTCTGCTGTCTTTGTTAATTATAGTGACGATGAAATAGAATCATTTTTAAAAACTATCAAAGCTATAGAAGGTAGCTTTAAAAATGTTAATAATGAAATTAAGTATAATTGTATTGATGAATATAGATTATTAAACCACGAAGAAGAAAAAATGGAGTTAACCTATGACGATTTATTTTTAAAGAATATAGAAGTCTATCATTTAGATATTACTGCCCTAGTTTTAGCTAAATCTGTAGCGCTTGAAACCATAGAAAAAAGAATAGATGTTATTTTTGATGAAGTTGAAAAAGTAACTGAGTCTTTAAAAAAGGGAAAGCTAAGTATAAAAGAAAGAGAAGCTGCCACTATAATAGGACATATACTTTCTCTTAAAAATAATACAATTTCTTATATTATGCTACTTGATAAACCTGCTGTAGCTTGGAAAAATGAAGAAGCAAAGATGCTTTTTGATGATCTTGCGGATCTTTTTGAGCTTAATGATAGATATGAAAATCTTAATGATAAATTTAGTGCACTTTTAAACACTACTGAAGTTTTTGCAAACTTAAGTCATTCAAAAAAAGCTACTGAATTAGAAATTATAGTTATACTCTTAATATTCATAGAAGTAGTTTTTGCTTTTAAAGAACCTGTACTAAAGCTTCTGTACTGGTTTATAGGTTGATAAATAACTACCTGTATTTATCAAAAACCTAGAAATTTAATTATTTCTAGGTTTTTAGATTTCTATTTGATTTCTGATTTTGATAAATGTTCTTTTAGTATTTTAGCTGACTCAACTAGCTTTTCTTCTTCATCCTTAGCTAATTTAACATCAAGTATTCTTCTTGCACCGCTTCTGTTTACTATAGTAGGAATTGCAAGATATAAATCTTCAATACCATATTGTCCATTAAATAATGATGAAACTGTTAGAATTGAATTTTCATCTCTTAGTATTGCTTCTGTAATTCTTGTAACAGCTAATGCTATTGCATAATTTGTATATCCCTTCCTATTAATTATGTCATAAGCAGCATCTTTAACTTGCTCTGGTATTTGCTTTTTAAAGCTACCATCACATTTTGTGCAAGTAGTTTGACAATAACTATCAGCATCCATACCTGCAATATTAGTTAAACTCCATGCTGTAATTTCGGAATCTCCATGTTCACCAATAATATAAGTGTGTACATTTCTAGCATCAATATCAAAATGCTCTGATAACATATATTTTAATCTTGAAGTGTCTAATACTGTACCTGATCCAATAACTCTTTCCTTAGGGAAACCCGATAATTTATAAGTTATGTAAGTTAAAATATCTACAGGGTTAGAAACTACAAGCAATATAGAATTCGGGCTATATTTAACAACTTCAGGTACTATTGATTTAAATACCTTTAGATTTTTATTTATAATATCTAACCTTGTTTCACCTGGTTTTTGACCTATACCTGCAGTAATTATTACAATATCCGAATCTTTAGTATCTGCGTAATCCCCAGCTTTAATATCAACTGATTTCACAAAGGCTGCTCCATGAGCTAAATCCATAGCTTCCCCTTCAGCCTTATCTTTATTTATATCAACAATAACAATTTCCGAAGCAATTCCATCTTGCATTAAAGCAAAAGCTGTAGCAGATCCTACAAACCCTGCACCAATTATAGAAATTTTATTTGTTTTAGTTTTTATCATTACCTTCATCTCCCTTTTAGTTTTAATTTAATATTTGCTAAACGCATCTTATTTCTTATTTAATTCTTATCCTTTTACTATGATTTAATTATATATTAGTTAATAATAATTATCAATAGATAAGGTTATTTTTTTAACAATTATTTTTCTTTTTAACAAATCTTACATCCATTTAAACAAAAATCTCAAAAATATCCTTACCTTTAACTTGTAATCTTTCTTCTTTAAATTCTTTTCCCTTATTGAAATTAAATACAATTAAATATCCCTTATCTAAATCATTAATATCTAATGATTATTGTTCTTTCATAAATTGTTGGAACCTTTTAAGTATCTTTTCGATATCTAAGCCTCCATTTGGTTGTAGAAACTGATCTTTAAAATTATATCTGTCCATTTTACTATAGGTATTTTCTAATTTTGATACCATATAATTATATATTAATTCTTTAAATATCTTATTTGATACATCTACCTTTCCCTAATATATCTTCTATATACTTATATAATTCTTCATAATTTTCTAGTTTTTTTATTAATGAATCAAACAAAGTATTTTTTTCTTCTAATATAATCTTACTGATTTTTGAATATTCATCTAACATTGTTGAAATTTCTTTTTCCGAAAAGCCCATATCAACATTAAAATCAATAACTATATTCCACGGTGAATTATATTTAGATTCTTGTGATTGTCTTAGCTTTAATTTCAATGTTTTCACATCATATACTCCTACTAATATAACTGATTTAAAAGTATAATCACGACCTATTTCTCTATCTAAATATTTATTTCTAAACATTCCTATAAAGCTTAAAAACATCTGATGCTTCCTCAAAATCATTATCTATAAGTTCTTTTGTATTTATTTTACTATGCCTTATATAAAATATTATAAAATAAGCCAATGATATTTTTATATCATTGGCTTATTTCTAAATATATTTGGAGATGCCTTAGTCTTCTTCTTTATCTCCAAACTGGCTATTATATAGATTCTCGTAGAAACCACCTTTTTTCATTAGTTCTTCGTGGTTTCCTTGTTCTATAATATTTCCTTCATCCATTACTAGAATTAAATCTGCATTACGTATTGTTGAAAGTCTATGTGCTATAACGAAGCTTGTTCTGCCTTTCATTATATTTTTCATAGCTTTTTGAAGTAGTAGTTCAAGTCTTGTATCTACTGAACTTGTTGCTTCATCTAGTATTAGTATTGCAGGATCGGATATTATAGCTCTTGCTATTGTTAGCAGTTGTTTTTCTCCTTGTGATATATTTGAAGCTTCTTCATTTAGGAACATATTGTATCCATCTGGAAGTGTTTTTATAAAGTGATGAACATTAGCAACTTTTGCAGCTGCTACTATTTCTTCTTTAGCTGCTCCAAATCTACCGTATTCTATATTATCTTGAATAGTTCCATTATATAACCAAGTATCTTGAAGAACCATTCCAAAGATTGATCGTAAACCCTCACGAGTCATATCTCTAGTGTCCACTCCATCTATTTTTATAGCTCCACCTTGAATATCATAAAACCTCATTAATAGATTTATTAGTGTAGTTTTGCCAGCTCCAGTTGGCCCAACTATTGCAACCATCTGTCCACTTTTAACTTCTGCACTTAAATCATGTATTAAAGTTTTATCTTCTCCATATCCAAACTTAACATGTTCAAAAGTAACATTTCCTTTTGGATTTTCTAGTTTAATTGAATTTTCTTTATCTGGTGTTTCTTCTTCTTCCTCTAATATTTCAAATACACGGTGAACTGCTGCAAATGCTGATTGTATTGCAGATGATAATTGAGTTACTTGACTTAGAGGTTGATTTATTTGCCATATATAACGTATAAACGCTTGAAGATTACCAACTGTAATTGTTCCAGCAATAACATTAATTGCTCCAACAACTCCAATTGCTGCAATTCCCAAATAACTTACAAGAGATACTAGTGGTGACATTATGCTTGATATAAATTGAGCTTTAAACCCATTTTCAAGAAGTTCTTCATTTACTTCTTTAAAGTCCCTTATAGAATCCTCTTGTTTACCATATAATTTTATTTCGTTAAATCCAGTGTACATTTCTTGAACTTTACCATTTAATTTCCCTAAAGCTTTTTGTTGTTTTTCAAATAAGTTTTGTGATTTACCAACTATAAATCTAGATACAAAATAACTTATTGGTATTATAAGCATTGCTAAAAATGCCATTTTTACATTAATTATAAACATCATTGTAAGTGCTAGTGTTACAGATAACACCGAGTTTACTACTTGAACAAAACTTTGTTGAAGCGCATTAGAAATTGTATCTACATCATTTGTAATACGACTTAATACATCTCCATAACTATTTTTATCAAAATAACTTATTGGAAGTCTTCTGATTTTATCTGAAGTAGCATTTCTTAAATCTCTCATGGTGTTTTGAATAGCATTAGTTAATAAAAAACTTGCTATATATGTTGATGTTGCACTAAATATATATACACCTGATAATAAGATTAATACTTTTATAATGTAACTAAAGTTTACAGACGCGTTTTCAATCCCTTTTCCAATATTAAGTACATCTTTTGTAAGTTGAGTTATAATAAGTCCTTCTGTTCTTGGTGCAATAGCCGTAAAAACAGCTGCTGTTATTACAAATAAAATAGCAACCATAAATGGTACTTTATAAGGTTTTACAAAAGGAGCAAGATCTCTTATTGTCTTTTTTATTTCTTTCATTGTGCAAGTTCCTCCTCTGTAAGTTGAGATGATGCAATTTCATGATATATTTCACAAGTTTTTAATAATTCCTTATGAATACCTATTCCCACTACTTCACCTTCATTTAAAACTATAATTTTATCAGCATCCATAATAGACCCTATTCTTTGAGCAACTATTAAAACTACTGAATTTGATGTTTCTTCTTTTAACTTAGCGCGAAGTGTTGCATCTGTTTTAAAATCTAAGGCCGAAAAACTATCATCAAATATATATATTTCTGGTCTTCTAACTAATGCTCTTGCAATAGAAAGTCTTTGCTTTTGACCTCCCGATACATTAGCTCCACCTTCACTTATTAATTCATCAAATCTTTTAGGTTTATGTGTAATAAAGTCATAAGCTTGCGCTACCTTTGCGGAATGCTCCATTTCTTCTTTACTTGCGCTTCTTTTCCCAAACTTAATATTGTTACCTATACTTCCTGCAAATAACAATGTTTTTTGAGGTATAAATCCAATCTTTTTACGTAATGATTTCAAGTCATAATCCCTAACATCTACTTTATCTATTTTGATACTACCTTCTGTAACATCATAAAACCTTGGAATCAAATTAATAAGGGTACTTTTCCCACTACCAGTACTTCCTATAAATGCAATTGTTTCTCCTTTTTTCGCTTTAAAGGATATATTTTTAAGTACAGGTACTTCCCCATCTGGATAAGTAAATGTAACATTTTCAAATTCTACTTCACCTTTTATCTTTGTATCTTTAACACCATTTTTAGGATTCTTAATAAGAGGATTAGCATCTAACAATTCTTGAATTCTATTAGCTGAAACCTGTGCTTTTGGATACATAATAAATACCATTGAAAACAACATAATAGAAAACATTGCATGAAATAAATATTCTATAAATGCAACTAATTGTCCAACTTGTAAACTTCCTGTATTTATCATTTTACTTGAGACCCAAAATATAGCTATAATTGCTAAATTTAACAAGAAAAAGAAACTTGGTTGAGAAACTGCCATAAGTTTATGTATCTTTTTAGAAACATCTGTATAATTATTATTAGTTTCTGCAAATCTTTCTTTTTCATGATTATCATTTCCAAAGGCCCTAATTACCCTTATACCAGTTAAATTTTCTCTTGATATTCTGTTTAATCTATCTAAACTTGTTTGTTGTGTTTCTGATAATGGATGAGAAATTTTAGCTATAACTACTACCCCAATTAATATAAATGGTATTGTTACCGCTAATACTATAGATAGAGGTAAACTTGTTATAAGAATCATTACTAAACTAACAGTAAACATAACTGGTGTAAGTAATCCTAATCTTAGAAGTGTGTTTGTAAACTGTAATAATTGGAAAGCATCATTAGTTGTTCTAGTAATCATTGATGATATTCCAAATTTATCATATTCACTATGAGAAAACTCTTGTGTTTTTTCAAATATATCATCTCTAATATCCCGTGTTATACTACTAGAAATCTTTGAAGAACAATATCCAAGTAATATGGTTCCCATAACTCCTACTATAGAAATTACTACTATTATAAGTCCACTTCGTTTTATATAGGATATATCCTGATTAACTATTCCTATATCAATTACCTTAGCCATTATAGTTGGTATTCCAAGTTCAACTAATGCAAATCCAAATACTGATATTACATTTAATAAAACAAGCAATTTATATTTCTTTAAATATTTTAATATTAATTTCATTCTTTTTTACTCCTTCTGTAAAAACTCATTATAACTTCTATATATATTCTTTAAATTATAATTTGTTGCATTTTGCTTATCTATCTTTAATTGTACACAACTTTGGTTATTATTTCTAATGGTTTTTTTATAATTATTAATTATTTATCCTTTTTTTATTATGAAAACCATTTCTTTATCTACAAACTTAATTTTTCATTACACACATATTGTAAAATTATACATTTATACCTTTTTATTATTTTATCTAAACTATAAAAAAAACCGCACACAATTTTAAGTGTACGGTTTTTGAAGATATTTTTTTTAAAACACTTATCTATTTTTAACCTATTAGTACTTTTCCTTCTGGATATTTATATCTAGATTTTTTATGTTTATGTGTTAAAGCCAGCGCTACTGTAAGTGGTCCAACTCTGCCTAAATACATCATAACAATTATTATGCATTTCCCTGCACTACTTAATCTTGTAGTTACGCCCATTGTTAATCCTACAGTTCCAAAAGCAGATGTCGCCTCATATAAAAGTGAAATAAATGATTCACCTGGTTCTGTTATTGTTAACATCATAGTTACTGCCATTACAAGTGTCATACCTATAAATAATAGAGCAAAAGCTTTATATACTAATTCTTTAGAAAATCTTCTTCCAAAAATTTCTGTATCTTCTCTTCCTTTAACAACAGAAATAACTGTAAATATTATTATACCAAATGTTGACGTTTTTAAACCCCCAGCAGTTGATCCTGGAGAGCCTCCAATAAACATAAGTAGAATAGTTAAAAATTTTCCGCCTAATGTCATTCCATCAGTTGATATACTATTAACCCCAGCAGTTCTTGGAGTTATTGAAGCAAGAACTGAGTTTACAACCTTATCTCTAAATCCCATTGGTGCTAGCGTTTCTGGATTAGTATATTCTAATAAAAATATACTAATTGCTCCGCCAACAATTAATATTGTAGTCATTAATAAAACTACTTTAGTATGTATAGAGAACTTCTTTTTACCATTATAATTATAAATTTCAATTAAAACAGTAAATCCTAATCCTCCAATAACTATTAAAGCACCAATTGTTAATAGAATTACTGGATTATTATAATAGCCTGTTAAGCTAGTAAAATTACCAAACAAATCAAAACCTGCATTACAAAATGTTGATATTGAATGAAACACACTATAAAACAGCCCTTTTGCAAATCCAAACTCTGGTATTAGCTGACTTGATAAAAGTAATGCTCCAAATAATTGTATTGCAAATGTAAACATTAAAACATATTTAACCATTTTAACAAGTCCTTGAATACTAAAAGTATTCATAGCCTCTTGCATAATTAATCTATTTTTTAAAGTAATTCTTTTACCTAATAAAATAGCAAAAAATGTTGCAAACGACATGAACCCTAATCCACCAACTTCAATAAGAAGCATTATAACAGTTTGCCCAAACAAACTCCAATGGGTTCCAGTATCTAGCGTTACAAGTCCCGTAACACAAGATGCTGATGTAGCCGTAAACAATGAATCTAAAAAATTTGTCCATTCTCCACTTGCAGATGATATAGGTAAAGTTAATACTAGCCCTCCTGTGAAAATTAATACAACAAATCCCAATGCTAGTATTTGTACTTCACTAAATTTTTTTTCTTTCATTTTCCATTCCAACTTCATAGAATCACTCCAAAATAATATTTTAAAATAAATTATCATACCTAAATGTAATAGATTTAATTATACTCACTATTTAACATTTATTCACTATTTTTCAACTTATTTAACTTAGATTTAACTTTGTCATTAGTTTTATACTTTATCTTTCCCTGTTTTTGATAATATCTTACCAAAAAAATATTAATTTATTTGCAAAATATTTTTTTATAAATACCTACCTATCATTTCACTAGTTTAACGAAATATTTTCCATCTATTTCTCTAGTATATCCTAAGCTTTCAAAAATTTTTATTGATGAAGTATTGCTAGTATTTATATATGCAGCTATTTTTTTAACTTCTTCTAAATTATCATATATAAATTCTTCTATATGTTTTACTAGTTCCTTTCCAAATCCCCTGTTTCTAAAATTCTTGTCCACTGAGTAATTTATAACACTTTCCCCTTTTACTATTTCAAAGTTTATTTGTCCTATATATTCGTTTTTATTTTCTAATATAAACATATAAGAAAATTTATTATTCATTTCACTTTCAAACCACTTAGTAAATTCCTCTAAATTTTTACCTTTACCTTCTCTGGAATTCTTTATTACATCCTCATCATTTCTCCATTTAAATAAAACTTCAAAATCTTTTTTTTCTACTCTTCTCATAGGTTCTCCCTCTCTACTTAACAAAATATATTTACTTTCATGACTAATTTTCAAAATTTCACTTATTATTTTCTTTCGGCTACCTAACTAAAATGTTATCAATTTTATTTTCATATTATTATACCATTTATTTTCTTATAGCAATAGTTTACTAGCTAACTAAATTCCCTCTAATAAATAAGTAGCAAATTATAAATACTCATAATCTCTATAGACTTATCATATTATATATTAATTGAACTTTTAACAATTATTCTTTCTTAAATAGGAGTGTATTATTTAATGATATGTTTAGATAATTTAAGCCCAGAAGATTTACTACTTTTATCAAATGCAGTAGCTATTTCACTTTCTAAGGATAAAGATGCTAATGAAATAAATGTTCTTGGAAATTTTCTTGTAGGAACAGGATCTTTAATGCTTATTATTGCAGCTCAGCAACAGCTTCTATTATCCTTAAAACAAGATAATACTACCACTTAATTTTTTTATCTATCCATTTTATAACATCATCCATAACTACCTGTTTATTGTGTTCATTTAACATTTCATGTCTGCCGTCTTTATATAATTTATATTCTACATCTTTTATATTTAGGCTTTTATAGGTTTCATAAAGGTTCACAATTCCTTTTCCTTCATATCCTACTGGATCTTTATCTCCTGCAAATATATATATTGGAAGTTCCTTTGGTATTGCCTTCAAGTTTTCTTCCTCATGAATTTTCCAAAGACCCTTTACTAAATCATAGTAAAAAGATGTAGTGCAAATAAATCCACAATATTCATTCTTTATATACTTGTCCACTTCTTCTTCAACTGAACATAACCAATCAAAACCTGTTCTTGTATTTTTAAACTTACTATTAAAATCACCAAAAGAAAGTTTGTCCATTAATGTACTTTTCGCTTTTCTTCCTCTTATTTGCATTTCTATTTTTGCAACAGTTAAACCAACCTTTGTATAATTCTTTGGTTTTCCATTAGTTCCTGAAAGAATAAGTGCATCTATTTCATTTCCATAAAGTTCTGCATATCTTTGGCTTAGAAAAGATCCCATACTATGTCCAAATAATATTACTCTTTTTCCTGGATTTTCTTTTTTTATTATATCTGTCAATTCTTTAATATCCTTTACCATCCAATTGAACCCATCTACCTCTGCTATGTATCCTAAAAGTTCCTTTGATATTGCTGTTCCCCCATGTCCTCTATGATCATGAGCATAAACTATATATCCTGCATCGCATATCTTCTTTGCAAATTCATCATACCTTAATACTGTTTCTGCCATTCCATGAGCAATTTGCACTACGCCCTTAACCTCTTCGTTATCTGGAACCCACTTATAACAACTAATATTTAACCCTTCTGAATCTATAAAACTAAACTGTTTCATAATTTCTTCATCTCCATTCATCAATATTATTATCAATATTATGCTCTTAAAGCTTTACATTGTCAATTTATGGAGCTGAAAGAATAAAATTTGACTATTAGCTAATTGGTTACTTTTAAACTTTATGATATACTATTGATTAGATTTTATATTTTATTTTATATAAATGATTAACACTAAATATTATTGTAGATAATATTTAGGAAGGCATCTTAGGCATTGTATAATAAACTAAAGATGTTGAGTACTATTAAGGTGGTGAAGACAATTAGTATTAAATCAATTTTAAGTATTATCGTTTCAAAATTTACAATTTTTCTAACAAAAACCTTGCTAAAAGGTGGAACAACTTTTCCTGGCCACGTTGCATTAAAACTAGATAAAAACATATTAGCTAAGGTCTCAAAAGGATATAAAGTAGTTTTAGTTACAGGTACTAATGGTAAAACTACAACTACAAGTATGATTTATAACATAGTAAAAGAGGATGGACACAAGGTTATTACAAATAATACAGGTGCTAACCTTTATTCTGGTATTGTTACAACTTTCATAGATAATTATAGTTTCTTTAATAAAGTTAAAGATACTTATGCAATTATTGAAGTTGACGAAGCTAATGTAAAATATATTACAGATCACATAACTCCAGAAGTTATTACAGTAACTAATCTATTCCGTGATCAACTTGACAGATATGGTGAAGTTTATACTACTTTAACTAAGATTTTAGAAGGTCTACCAAAAGTTCCATCTTCTACTCTTGTGCTTAATGGTGATGAATCTTTACTTGGTGATTTAAAATTACCTAACCCTACTGTTTTTTATGGCTTCAATGCAATATTAAATGAGAATAAAACTATAGAAGTTAATGCAGACGCAAAATTTTGCAAGTTCTGTAAATCTCCATATAGCTACAACTACATTACTTATAATCATTTAGGTGATTTTCATTGTCCAGGCTGTGGTTATAAAAGAGCAGAACTTAAATATTCCGTAGATGAAATTTTAGATCTTACACCAGAAAGTTCTACTGTAAAATTTGGTGATTTAGAAATTTTAATAAGCCAATCAGGAGTTTATAACATATATAATGCATTAAACGCCTATGCAATTACAAAAGAACTTGGAATTAAAGATAGTGTTATTAAATCATCTTTAGAAAATCAAAGTTCAAGCTTTGGTAGACAAGAAATTTTAAATATTGATGGTAAGGATGTAAAGATTATTCTTGTTAAAAATCCTGCTGGATATAATCAAGCTTTAGATACTCTATGTTTAAATAAAGATTCATTTGGAGCAGCATTCCTATTAAACGATAATTATGCTGATGGCCGTGATGTATCATGGATATGGGATGTTGATTTTGAAAAACTTCATACTTTAGATATTAATGAAGTTCTTATCTCTGGAATGAGATGTTATGATATGGCAGTTAGATTAAAAGTTGCAGGTTTAAATCCTGATCTATTTATATTAGAAGAAACCTTTGAAGAGTTAACTGAAAAAATCAAAACTAGTAAAAGTGATAAAATTTATGTTTTAGCAACTTATACTGCTATGATTAACTTTAGAAAACACCTTTATTCAAAGGGTTATATCAAAAAACTTTGGTAAGGAGGTTTTAATATGGAATTAAATATTTGTCACCTATATCCTGATCTTCTTAATGTTTATGGTGATGTTGGTAATATACTAATACTTAAACATAGAGCTTTGGCTAGAGGCATAAAAGTTAATATAATTGATGTTTCGTTAAATGATAACTTTAATAAAGAAGAAACTGATATAGTATTCTTTGGTGGTGGTCAAGACTTTGAGCAATCAATAGTATCTGATGATTTAAAAACAAATAAAAAAAACGAACTCGAAAAATATATTGAAGAAGGTAAAATGTTGCTTGCAATATGTGGCGGTTATCAACTTCTTGGTAAATACTATACATTACCAAGTGGTGAAAAAATTGAAGGTTTAAGTATTTTAGATATTTATACAGAAGCTGGAGATACACGTTTTATAGGTAACACTGTTATCTTTAACAAGGAGTTTAATGAAACCTATGTAGGTTTTGAGAACCATTCTGGTAAAACCTTTATAAATGACTTAAAGCCTTTTGGTAAATGCCTGCATGGTTTTGGAAACAATGGTAGTGATGGATACGAAGGTTGTGTTTATAAAAATACATTTTGCACATATTTTCACGGTTCTCTACTAGCAAAGAATCCAGAACTTGCTGACAGATTCTTGAAAATCGCTTTAGATAAGAAATATGGTGAAGTTACTTTAGCTTCTTTAGATGACACTTTAGAGTTAAAAGCTAAGGAAGTTATGATTAATAGACTTAATGGATCTTCAAAAAATAAGTAGTCCGACTTTGGTCTGTTTCTTTGAGATTCCTAAGCATATCAAAAAACAAATAGAGACTACTCATGTATCTTAGTGACGTTTAAATAAAAAAACTCCTCCCTGTAATTTTTATTAAAAATTACAGGGAGGAGTTTTTTATAATGCATCTTGACTAGTTATTTTTTTGAAGTTCCATAATTTCTACTTTTTATTAATAACTCTTATATCTTTAAGATAATTAATTTCGCATTCTTCTATATTATCTAAATTTTTAAACTCATATCCTTTTTCATTATAGAAATCTATAGTATTTTGAAGTGATTTAACTGTTGCTACTTTATTTTGCAAATCATGCATTAATACTACTTCAACTTTATATAAACCTCCACACTCTCTAATATGAGATTCTATAAAATCTATATTTGTTTGTGTAGTTTGTGTATCTACTGTCCAATCTATATAATATTTATTACTATTAATTATATTGCTTTTAATTTCAGCTAGCACATTAGGACTATCTACTGTATTATCTGAACCACCTGGAATTCTTATAAATTTTGAATTTGATTTTCCAGTTAAACTCAAAATAGTATTTTCACAGTTTTTCAAATCATCAAAGTAACTATTAGCACTAGAATAAATTTTATTATATTCATGTGTATCTATATGTGGTATTATACTCATTCCACTTTCATTTATTTTTTTTATTACTCCGCTGTTTGTTCTCGCATTATTTCCTTCAACAAAAAAAGTAGCTTTTATATTATTTTTCTCAAGAACTTTAATTATTTCATTTGTTAATGCAGGAGATGCCCCATCATCAAAAGTTAGATAAACTGTTTTTTTATCTTTTCCTATTTCTGCTCCATAACTTGGTTTAGAAATTATGCAACTTAATATTAAAACCAATGTAAGGATAACTAAAAATCCCTTGTTTTTTTTCATTTTCAAACCTCCCTTTTCAAGTAATTATTTTCCTTTACTTATATACTAGTATTCTGCCCCTTAAATTCTTTTAATATAATAGTAAATTCATCCACTTTTACAGCTTAAATAAAATAATATATTTCCAAAAAATAACTAGTCAGATTCTTTCAGCTCTGTACCAAGTAAAATAGGATTCTTATGAATATTGTTATTATGTAAAGTAAGTGTTATACTATAACATACCATATGCCCTTTGGGCGTAAAATTTTATATAGAGATGGGGAGATGAACTTGAAAAAAACAAACATACTTAAATCATTAGCACTAGCTCTTTCCATATCTTTATTAGCACCACTAGCTAATAAGGTTACTGCAGAAACGAATAATGTGCCCGCTCCAAATGTAACTGGTCAGTCGGCACTAACTATGGACCTTGAAACAGGCGAAGTTATTTATTCTAAAAATGCAGATGTGAAGAGTTCTCTTGCAAGTACAACAAAATTATTAACAGGATTATTATTTGCAGAAAGCAAAGCAAAGACAGATAAGATTCCATTTACAGCATCTGCTGCAACTCAAGATGGTGGTGTAAACCTTGCAAAATATAAAAAAATTAATATTGGAGAAACATTAACTGCTGATGATGTTATGGAAGCACTTCTTATATACTCAGCAAACGATACTGCTTATATGATTGCAGACTCAGTATCTGGAAATGTAGAAAGCTTCGTATCTTTAATGAATGAAAGAGTGAAAGAACTTGGGCTAAAAGATACTAATTTCATTAATCCAAACGGATTAGAATCTTTAAATCCAAATAAACAAGTTACAGATGCTAATTATACAACAGCTTATGACTTAGCTGTCATAGCAAAAGAAGCATTTAAAAATGATTGGGTTAGAGAAACACTAGCACCAAAAACTACTCCTGCTTCAATAAATATAACAGGTTCACCAGTACCCCTTGAAACTAGAAATAAAAACCTTGGTATAGATGGTAATATAGGTGGGAAAACTGGAACTGAAGAGCTAGCAGGTCATTGCTTTGTTGGATACTATGAACAAGATGGCAGACAATTAGTTACTGTTGTTTTAGGATCAGAATATGGGGCTGATGGTATGAATGTATTTCATGATACCTCTGCAATTGCTAAATACGGTTATGACGCACAAAAAGAAATATATAAAAAATCTAATGAGGAAGTTGGAACTGTTGATTTAGAATATAAATTATTTAGATTCTTTGGTCCTTCTAAAAAAATTACTGCTCCAATAGTTTTATCTCAAGATGTAAATTATTACAAGAATGATTTAAATGATAAAACAGCTAATATTTCTTATAAAGCTGAAGATAAAAACGCTTGGCAAGTTACTGGTGGCACAGAAGTACCATTAACATTTACAACAATCGGTCACACAGAAGAAGTTAAAGGAACTGTAAAAGTTTCTGCATCAGACTTACTAAAATCAAACTTAACTTTCTATTTAGCTATATTGCTTATTATAGTAATTATAACAGTATTACTCCTTCTTATTTCACGAATAATTAATATGAGAAAGAGAAAGCGAAATAGAAATAGATATTAAATAAAAAGTGCCCTAGGGCACTTTTTATTTTTTGAAGATTTCTTAATTAAATTTTATCTATTTTTTAAATTTAAATTGTAAAATTTTCTCTTCTAAAAGTTCAGCTAATTGTTTAAGCAATGTAGAACTTGATGCAATCTCATCTGTAGCTGTTGCAACCTCTTCGCAAGATGCTGATACTTCTTCTGATCCTGCTGCTGTTTGTTCACCTATAGAAGATAAATTGTGTATTTGTTCTATTATATTATCTTTGCCTTTATCAAGAGCCTTAATATCTATTGTTATATTTTCGACCTTATTGCTTACTGTTAATATAGAACTAATAATTTCTTTAAATATTTCTTCAGCTTTATTAACTGATTCTTCTTGCTCCATAACAGATACTGTAGCTTCTGAAACACTTTCAACAGCTATAATAACCTTATCCATTACCTCTTTTATAACTCCATCAATTTCTTTTGCAGACTTTGATGTTTCTTCAGCAAGTTTTCTTATTTCATCAGCTACTACTGCAAAACCTCTTCCTGACTCTCCAGCCCTGGCTGCTTCAATAGCTGCATTTAATGCTAAAAGATTAGTTTGTTCTGTAATTTGAGCAATAGTTTCATTCATTTTAGCTATTTTTTGAACGCTTACTGATACTAGTAAAACTTCTTCATTTACATTATTAGTTGATATTTTAGTTTGATTTGATTTTTCCTTAACCAGTGATATTATTTTAACCCCATCTTCACTTAACCCTTTAGTCTTTACACCTTCATTATTAACTTGTTGTATTTCATTGTTAATATTATCTATTGATGATGAAACTTCATCCATATCTGTTGATAAATTTTCTAGACTACTTGCCGATTGCATACTTCCTTTTGTAATTTCTTCTATTGTAGATGCTACCTGCCCCATAGACGCTGCTACTTCTTCGCTCATAGTAGCTAAATTTGTTGATGAAGAATTAACCTCACTAATTGATATGTATGCATCATTTATTAAATCAGCTACATTTTCTTTCATATCATTAAAACTACTCGCAAGTTCTTCTAATTCATCACCAGTATTAACCTCAAGCATTCCTGTAAAATCACCTTTAGCTGCTTTTAATGTATCTTCTTTAATTTTCCTCACTGCCACATCTATAGCTTTAGAAAATAATTGTACAAGTATAATAATTATTATAAGAGCTATAATACTTGCTATAATGCATGTTAACCTATTTGTATTTAATATTTCATTATAATCTTTATTAGTTTTTTCAATTAATATTTTTAATTTCAACTCTGTAATATCTGTATAATATGTTACAAGTTTTTCATTTTCTACAGAGTACTTCATTAACCCATTTTCTTTATTTTCATTTTCTAAACCAGTAGAACTTATATCTTTATAATTTTGACCAATAAGTTCCTTATTTACATGGCTTATAACAGTCGAATTCTTATCTAATAAAACTATTCCTCCACCATTTTTAAAGGTTATTTTAGAAATTTCTTCTGAAATAGAAGCTAAATCTAAATCTACTGAAACAACACCTTTAACTTGTCCATCTTTAACAACTGCTTTTGACATAGTTAAAACTGGCTTTTTTGTTACAACATCATTATATACTTCACTTATATAAACAGATTCTGGAGCTTTAGCAGCATTAACATACCAGTCACGTTCTGTGAAATTTATATCTTTGCTTATATCATCCTCAGGGTACACAATAAATTTATTTTCATTTGATACAAATATACCATTAAGTAAATCTTTATTGTTATCCTTTAAATTCGTAATATTTTTTTTAGCACTATCAATTGTTGTATACGAGTCTAACGCCTTAAGTGTTCTTTCAATACCCATCAATTTATTATTTATGTTGTCACTAGCTACTAATGATAAATTATCACCTTCTACTATAAACTCATCACTAACTTGTTTTGAAAAAACTGCATATAAACCAAAGTAAATAAGTAGAATCGGAATTAATGTAACAATAATCATTAATGAAAAAATCTTAGTTTTTAATTTTTTAACTTTTTTAATCTTAATACCATCTTTATTTAACATTACCATTTCTCCCCTTTTATAATATTTTCATAAATATTTTTCGTATTTTTATATTAAAACTTAATAGATATCTAAAAAGCAATAATTTCCATAAAAAATTCAATTAATAATTTATAATAACATACCTAACAAAAATAATCATATTATGATATAATTTTTATTAAATATACTTAGGGAGCTTTTAAAAATAACTAGTAATATTTGGGTTTGTTTTGAGTTATGGTTCTTCACTTAACACAAAATATTCTTAGAATATTTAACTTGTTATTTTATTTTAGTTCACTCGCAAGGAGAATAATATGAATAAAGTTGATTTTAAAGGTAGTGTGGTTTTAAATCCAGTACCTGTTGTTTTAATTACTTCAAGAAATAAAGAAGGAAAAGATAATGTTTTTACCATCGCCTGGGGGGGAACTATTTGTACAAAACCACCTATGGTTTCAATATCTATTAGACCTGAGAGGTTATCTTATGAATATATAAAAGAAAGTATGGAATTTATAATAAATATGCCTTGTCAAAAAATAGTTAAGGCTGTTGATTATTGCGGAGTTAAACCTGGTAGAAAATTCGATAAAATTAAAGAAATGGGATTTACCATGAAAGAAGGAACTCATGTAAATGCAGCTTATATAGATGAATGTCCTGTTGCAATAGAATGCAAAGTTAAAAGTATAACTGCACTTGGAACTCATGATATGTTTGTAGCTGAAGTTATAGGATCTCATATTAATGAAAATCTTATGGACGAAAAGGGAAAACTACATTTTGAAAAAGGTGATTTAATTACCTATTGTCATGGCGAATATTATCCAATGAGTAAAAATGCTATTGGAAGCTTTGGTTTCTCTGTTGCAAAACCTAAATTAAAAGAAGATAAATCTATTTTGAGCAAAGATAAACTTATAAAAAATGTAACTGAAAAGTCTTCTACAAATAATATAAACAAACAGGCTACTATAAATTCAAAAAAAACAAAGCCTAAAAATTCAAATATAACTGTTAAATCTGGTAAAAAATCTTTCCCTTCAAAGAAGAAAAAATCCAGAATTTAGTTTCCTTAACTTAACAACAGGGTTGTCCATTGACTTAATTTTTTTTTGTATTATAATGAATAATAGCAAATTAAATATTACCTATATGCATTAATAAGGGGGATATAAATGTACGTACTAACTTATAAAATTAATTCAAATGAATTAGATGAAAAAATAGAATTACTACAAATTAATGATATTTTCAATACTTTTTATGAAACTCCACTTGAAATAACAACAGATGATTTCGGATATGGTTATTTAGAAAAGGAAAATGAAATAATTGATTTTAAGGTATCTTTTGAAGGAGAGTCTAAGGATCTTGAAGGTTTTAAAACACAAGTTTCTACTTTACTTAATAGTAAAATTGTAAACATTGAAGAAATAAATTATGATTATTCAACTTATGAATTTCCAGCTGTACATATAGATGATAATTGGGTTTTAGCAGGTGTTTCTGAAGACTTCCCAAATAAGAACAAAATTTGTTTTATTCCTCAAGGGGCTTTTGGTACAGGACTTCATGAAACTACTCAAGATATACTTAAAGTATTACTTAACACCTTAAATTTAAATGATAAAACTGTTTTAGATATAGGGACTGGCTCTGGTATCTTATCAATAGCATCAGCTATTGTAGGGGCATCTAGTGTTACTGCATTAGATATTAGAGATGTAAAAGATGAAGTTGAGTTAAATGCTTCTCTTAATGGGTTATACAACATAGAAGTTTTAGTAGGTGATGCTTTATCTAACGAAGTTACTGTTAAAGATGAATATGATTGGATATACATAAACATTGGCGGTGAAGAAACTATAATGTTTATGGACTTCATAAAATCTCATTTATCATCAAATGGTAAAATACTAGTATCTGGTCTTGTAACATGGAGCTATGACTCCATGGAAGAAAAAATTAAAAATTATGGATTTACTTTACTAGAAAACCATCAGACAAATGAATGGGTAACAGCAATATTCAAATTAAACTTAGATGTTTAACAAAAATAATAGATCAAGGTACAGCTTTAAAGTGCCTTATAAAAATAAGTCCTGTGGCCATTGCCACAGGACTTATTTTTCATAATATTTCTAATAAATTATATAGGTCTATTTTTTGCATGCCTAATCTTTACTATATAGATATTTATAAATACTATAATTAGTTTTCACCTTATCTACATACTTCTTAGTTTCTGGAAAAGGTATATAATCTAATTTTTTACCATCCTTAGAATATTCTTTATTTTCCAGCCACTCCTTCACATGCCCACTACCGCCATTATAAGCTGCTATTACTAAATCTAAATCTGTAAATTCACTTTCTAAATTTGCTAAATACCAACAACCCATCCTTATATTAATCTTTGGATCAAATAGCATATTAGGAAGAAAATAATTCATTCCTATTTCTTTTCCTGCCCACTCCCCCGTTTTATCCATAATTTGCATAAGACCTTTTGCCTCTCTAATAGACAAAGCATCTTCTTTAAAATCACTTTCTGTTTTAATTACCGATAATACTAGTAATGGATCTATGTCATATTCTTCACTAAATTTTTCTACATATTCACTGTATTTATAAGGGAAAACATATTCTTTCATTATAAATGTTAATGAAAAATAAGTTATAACTAATGCTATTAAAATTATCAAAATTCGTCTAAACTTCATAACGTCTCCTTGCTAACAAATTTTCTTTAAAAAATCTACTAAGCCATCTACTTGTTCTTTTGTTGCTACCAACTCTTTATTATTATCAATAATCATATCTGCAAATGATTTTTTAGTATCTAATGACAATTGAGAATTAATTCTATTTATTGCCTCATCTCTTGAAAGCCTATCTCTAAGCTTTATTCTTTGAACTTGAGTATTATTATCTACCCAAACAACTATTATATAATCCATTTCATCTTGCAAATTATTTTCTACTAATGTTGGTGCATCTAAGATAACTAGTTTCTTCTTTAATTTTTTTTCTTTATTTAACGCCTCATAAATTTCTTTTTTTATATAGGGCATGATCATAGCTTCGTATTTTTTTCTTTCCTTTGGGAATCTAAATATATGATTTCCAAATTCCTTACGTCTAAAGTCCCCTCTCCAGTCAAAAAATCCTGAACCAAATTCAATTTTAACTTTTTCAAGAATTTCAGGAAAATTTAAAAGCACATCTTTTGCTATAATATCTGCATCTATAATAGAAAACCCATTATCTTTTAATATTTTAGATACTGTACTTTTACCTGATCCAATTCCTCCAGTTAACCCTATTTTAATCATCTAATTAAGCCCCCTTATTTAGCTTCATACCATGTTTTTCCTAAATTCATATCTACATCTAACGGCACTGAAAGTTTTAGTACCGCTTCCATTTCCTCTTTAACTAATTTTTTAACTTCTTCAAGTTCATCTGCTTTTACATTTAAAATAAGTTCATCATGAACCTGTAGTATCATTGTACTTTTTAAGTTTCTACTATTTAATGTGTTATACACATTAACCATAGCAAGTTTAATTATATCTGCAGCACTACCTTGAATTGGTGCATTCATTGCAAGCCTTTCTCCAAGAGCCTTAACTATTCTATTTGAAGATTTTATTTCAGGAATAAATCTTCTTCTGTTTAGAAGTGTTAAAACATAACCTAAATCTTTAGCCTCTTCCATTACTGTATCTAAGAAACCTTTTATTTTCGGATATCTTTCAAAGTATATTTCCATATATTCTGAAGCTTCTTTTTTAGTTATTTTTAAATCTTGAGATAAACTAAAATCGCTTATTCCATAAACAATACCAAAGTTAACAGCTTTTGCTCTGCTTCTCATTATTGATGTAACTTCATTTATAGGCACTTTAAACACTTCTGAAGCAGTTTTAGTATGAATATCAGTATGATGTTTAAAAGCATCAATCATATTAGTCTCTTCTGCCATATGAGCAAGAACTCTAAGCTCTATTTGAGAATAATCACAAGATAATAATATATCCCCCTCTGACATAGGAATAAATACTTTTCTAATTTCTCTTCCCATTTCTTGTCTAATTGGAATATTTTGAAGGTTTGGTTCTGTACTTGATAATCTTCCTGTAGTTGTTACAGTTTGATTAAAACTTGAATGTATACATCCATCTTTATCAATTACATTTTTTAACCCTTCAACATATGTTGAGTTTAATTTTGTTATAGTTCTATAATAAGTTATTTTAGGAATTATTTCATGTTTATCTTGTAATTTTTCTAAAACCTCTGCATTTGTTGAATATCCAGTTTTAGTTTTTTTAATTACAGGTAAATCCAACTTTTCAAACAATATTTTTGCAAGTTGTTTTGGTGAACTTATATTAAACTCTTCCTCTGATAATGCAAAAATTTCTTTTTCTGTTCTCTTTATCTCTTCTTTAAAAATAACAGATAATTCATCTAATTTATTTTTATTAATATTAAATCCTAAAGTCTCCATAGATGACAGAACAAATATTAATGGATGTTCAATTGTGTAATATAACTCATCCATATCTTCATCTTTTATCCTATTCTTTAAAACTTCATATAAGTCCTTCATTTTAATTACAATGTTACCCTTTAAAGAAATACCTTCTCCTGTAATTTCTTCTCCTAGATATTCATTTACAAGAGTTATTATTGGATAACTTGATTTTGCAGAATCTATAAGATAAGCTGCAATTGCAGTATCAAAATCAAAACTTTTTATGCTTATTCCCATTTTATTTAATACTGTAACTAAATTTTTACCATCATTTATTACTTTAAATATTTTTTCATTTTCCATAAAGTTTTTTAAAGCTAGCATGCTTCCATCTTTATTTTCTTCAATTATTTCTTTCATATTAATTGAAGAAACTATTTCGCCATCATAAATCATCATATTATCTAAGTTTATTTCTGAGTATTTAGAGGCATTACTTATTTCATAAGTAATGTAACTTCTTTCATTTAAATTATTTATTACATCATTTAATTCTTGAAGCGTGTTAACTTCTTTTACATCTATAATAACTTCTTCTTTTTCTTCTTTATTTGATTCTGGTAATTTAGGTATTAATGTTTTTAATTGAAGTTTAAATAATAACTTTATAAGTTTTTCCCTATTGTACTCTTGTTGACTTTTAATTTCATCAAAATCAAAATCTATAGGAACCTCTGTCATTATAGTAGCTAACTTTTTACTGAAAATTGCTTGTTCTCTATAAGTTTCCAAATTCTCTTTAAGTTTTTTACCACTAATATTATCTATATTATTTAATACCTCTTCCACAGAACCATAAGTTTGAATTAACTTAAAGGCAGTTTTTTCTCCTATTCCTGGAACTCCTGGTATATTATCAGATTTATCACCCATTAACCCTTTAACATCAATAAATTGATTTGGTGTTACTCCAAACTCTTCTACAAAAGTTTTGTAGTCATAAATTGCTGTTTCACTTACACCTTTTTTAGTTATAACTACATTTATATTTTCTGATGCTAATTGAAGAGCATCCTTATCTCCTGTTACTATAAATACTTCTATTCCATTTTCCTCTGCATTCTTTGCAAGGGAACCTATTATATCATCTGCCTCAAATCCATCTATTTCATGAATAGTAATAGATAATAATGAAAGTATCTCCTTAACTAATGGAAATTGCTCCGCAAGTTCTGGAGCCATTTTTTTTCTTCCAGCTTTATATTCGTCAAATTCTTTATGTCTAAATGTTGGCGCCTTTCTATCAAAAGTTGCAACTATGTAATCTGGTTTTAATTCTTCCTTAATCTTAAACAACATATTGAAAAATCCATAAACTGCATTTGTATTTACCCCTTCACTTGTTGTAAGTGGTGGGATTGCAAAAAAAGCTCTATTTAAAAGACTGTTCGAATCTAAAATAAGTAATCTTTCCATTTTTTCCTCCAATGTTTAGTGTATTTAATTTAATTATACTATTTATAACTATAAAAATCATTATTCATTTAGTTATATGAAATAAATACTACCACACTACTATTTATCTTGATATACATTAATAAATATTAACTTTTTAGTATTAAAATATACTTAAATCTAACTCATCTGATAAATCTTTAATAAGTCTAAGTCCCGCTATACTATTGCCCTTTTTATCTAATGAGGGTCCATATATTCCAATTCCATAACTTCTAGGTACCGTGGCTAAAATTCCTCCACCAACACCAGATTTTGCTGGTATTCCAACTTTTACTGCAAATTCTCCTGAGGCATCATACATTCCACAAGTAACCATAATAGTTTTTGCTATTCTACAAACATCCCTAGACATTAATCTTTGACCGTTCCAAGGAGCTAACCCATCATTTGCAAGAACAGCCCCAAATCTAGCTAAATCACGAGCTGTTACTTCAATTGAACATTGTCTAAAGTAAAGGTCTAAAATTTCTTCAACATTACCCTCTAAAACCTTATTACTTTTCATAAAATATGCTAATGATCTATTTCGATCTCCAGTAATTTTTTCACATTCATAAACTTCTTCATTTATACTTATGTTTTGATTATTTGTAGCTCTTCTTAAAAATTCTATTATTCTTTCAAATTTTTCTTCTTTGCTTTGTCCATAAATAAGTGAAGTAGTTACAATTGCACCTGCATTTATCATCGGGTTATAAGGTATCTTTTTATTTCTAACTTCAAGGTTAATTATTGAGTTAAAACCCATCCCCGTTGGTTCCACATTAACTTTTTTAAATACATTTTCTCTACCATTATCACTTAATGCTAAAATCAAACTTACTACTTTTGAAATACTTTGTATAGTAAACTTTGTATCACAATCTCCTGCATGAAACTCTCTTCCACTATTTAGTTCAACAATACATATTCCTAAATGTTCTGGGTCAGCCTCTAAAAGTGATGGTATATAGGAAGCTAACTTTCCTTGTTTTCCATATATTCTATTATTATCTACTAATGTAGTTAATAAATTAAACATGCAATACACCTCTTTCCTAATCTTTTGTTTTTGCATATTAATTTAAGTATTAATATTAATATGGCTTATTCTCTAAGGTATCTTACAAAAAATAACAAGCCTAATCTGACTGATATTTTTTGAAACTTTCTAAGTAAGTATTACTATTATATTAATAATAATACCTATATACAAGGAAAATAATGTTTGAGATCTACTAGACACACTTTATTAAGTGTGAGAAAATTAATACTATATAAAAAAGGCACTTTTTTATAAAATAGACTATTAAGTTAATCTATTTTTTTGAAAGCGACTAAAAATAAGAGGTGAACTAAATGAGTGAAAATCAAATGTTAAAAAAATATGCTACATTAGCTGTTAAAATGGGAGTTAATATTCAAACTCATGATACTCTAGTTATTAATTCTCCAATAGACTGCTCTGAGTTTGCAAGAGCCATTGCAACAGCTGCTTACAAAGAGGGTGCTAAAAATGTAGTTGTTCATTACAATGATCAAAAAATGCAAAAAATAATTTTAAATAATAGTTCAATCGAAACTTTATCAGATGTTCCTAATTGGGTTTCTGAATCTTATAATTCCTATGCAAGAGACGGTGCAAACTTTATTTCAATATCCTCATCTGACCCAGATGCCTTTAAAGGTGTTCCAGTTGAAAAAATTGCAGCCACTCAAAAAGCGAAACAATTAGCATTAAAAGAATATTATGAAAAGGCAATGTCTAATAAAGTTCGTTGGTGTGTACTTTCAGTTCCTTCAGAAGCTTGGGCATCGAAAATTTTCCCCGAGTTAACTATTGAAGAAGCTATGGAAAAGCTTTGGAGTGTTATTTTTAGTGTAGTTCGTGTTGATACCGAAGATCCTGTTGAAGCTTGGGTTAATCATAATAAAAATCTAAATCAAAAAATATCATTTTTAAACAGAAACTCTTTTGAAACATTACATTACAAAAACAATAAGGGCACAAATTTAACTGTTGAATTACCGACAGGCCATTTATGGCTTGGTGGAGGTGAGAAAAGCACTTCTGGCATAGAGTTTAATGCAAATATGCCAACAGAAGAAGTATTTACACTGCCAAAAAGAGATGGTGTTAATGGAAGAGTTGTATCATCAAAACCCTTAAGTTATGGTGGAAATTTAATTAATGACTTTTCACTTACTTTTAAGGATGGTAAAGTTATAGATTTCAGTGCTAAAGAAGGGGGCGATGTACTTAAACAACTTTTAGATAGTGATGAAAGTGCAAAATATCTTGGTGAAGTAGCATTAGTGCCTATGGATTCTCCAATTTCAAACTCAGGTATAGTATTCTACAATACCTTATTTGATGAAAATGCAGCTTGTCATTTTGCTTTTGGAAAAGCTTACCCTTGTTGCTTAGCTGGCGGAACTGAAATGACTGATGAAGAATTAGCTAAAAACAATGTAAATAATTCTATAATTCATGTGGACTTTATGATAGGTACTGATGATTTAGAAATAACAGGTATTACCAAAAATAAAGATTCTGTAACAATATTTAAAAATGGAAACTGGGCTTTTTAATACATTAAAAAATTATTAAACCTCTCTAAAGCTAGGAAATTAATAAATTCCCTAGCTTTTTCTTATTCTTATAATCATCTTAGGGATCTAAAAAAATAACCAATCAAAAATTCTAAGTGGTTATTTTTTAAAGCTTCCTTAATATTTCTTCGCATTTTTTTCCATCTTACTTTTCATCAATTCTATTTCTTCTGTAACTCCAGTTGACATTCTAGTTATTTTTTTCTTAATTTTATTTGTTCCTAAAAAACTTTGAATTATAACTACAATCTTTGACATAAAATCTTTAACATGCTGTTCTTCTTCTAGCATAACCGTAGTTTTTTCTTCATTTACTTTATTAAAAGTATATCTTGATATATATCTATCATTATTTATTTTACTTGTTATTTCATAAACCTTGTTTTTTTCAAATTTAGTTATTTCCATTAACATTTTTAATTTTCTATTACCATTATCCTTAACTACTCTACTATGTTTAATCCCTATAGGATTTTTTTCATTAAACTTTGGAAATTCTCTTTTTGTAATTTTTATAAAACCTTTAAAAACATCTTCAATAGGATAATCAAAACTTTTTGTTTCTTTAAACTTACTCATTTCTTTCATCTCCCTAAATAAAATTTTAATTAGCATGTCCTATTATGATTATTACATATTTTAACTAAATTTTCTATATAAACCTCTAATATAATAAACTATACTAATATTAATAGGTTATCTTTTTGAATATGCCTAATATATTTTCAAATTTAAAACCCCACGTCTTTGCCCTTAGGATAGTCGTGAGGTTTAAATACCTTAATTAATATTTTTATGCTTTAGTTACTTTATGGTTATCATCTTCACTTCTTGGTTTATCCTTACCTAGCTTAGTTGATTCTTTTGAATATCCAACTTCATCAGCAGTTTCTACTTTCATTTTTCTAAGTTCTGCCTTAGTCTTTTGTCCCACTTTTTTATTTCTCTTATGTTTATCCTTATCAGCCATTTAAAACACTCCTTTAAACTTTAATACTTAGGGATTTTTAAAAAATAACTAATCTATTTTTCTTCAGTCCCTTACCTTAGTATTTTTAGCTTAAACTAGTTTTTTATGCTGGCAACTTTATCTATTCCTTGATTTAAAGTCCTTTAATATAATATAATCTCATTTTAAATTTTTTTATATTATATGAAGTTGCCTTATACTAACTTCTCTAACCTAACTCTTATAGCTTTAATAAAATCACTACTATTTGCTATAATTTTATTTTCAAGTGATGATATTAATGCTAGATCCTTAGTCATTACACCTTCATTAATAGTTTGAAGAGATGCTTCTTCCAATTTATTTGCAAAGTTAACTAATTCTTTAAGATTATCAAGTTCTCCTCTTTTTCTTAAAGCACCAGACCAAGCAAATATTGTTGCAATTGAATTTGTTGAAGTTTCTTGTCCTTTTAAATGATTATAATAATGTCTTTGAACTGTTCCATGCGCTGCTTCGTACTCATAATTCCCTTCTGGTGAAACAAGTACTGATGTCATCATCGCAAGTGATCCAAAAGCGGTTGCTACCATATCGCTCATAACATCTCCATCATAATTTTTACAAGCCCAAATCATTCCACCTTCTGATTTTATAACTCTTGCTACAGCATCATCTATTAATGTATAAAAATATTCAATTCCCATCTTTTTAAATTTTTCATCATATTCTGCTAAATATATGTCATTAAATATATCTTTAAATGTGTGATCATATTTTTTTGAAATAGTATCCTTAGTGGCAAACCATAAATCTTGCTTTATATCTAATGCAAAGTTAAAGCAACTTCTTGCAAAACTTTCAATAGATTTATTTAAGTTATGCATACCAAGAACTACACCACTTTCTGTAAAGTTATGGATTAGTTCTCTTTTTTCTTCTCCATTTTCAGGTGTAAAAACTAATTCTACTTTTCCTTTGCCTTCAATTTTCATTTCTACATCTTTATATATATCACCATAAGCATGTCTTGCAATTGTTATGGGTTTTTCCCAATTTCTAACATAAGGTTTAATTGAATCTACAGTAATTGGGGCTCTAAACACTGTCCCATCTAAAATAGCTCGAATAGTCCCATTAGGACTTTTCCATATTTCTTTTAAATCATATTCTTTCATTCTGTCTGCATTTGGAGTTATAGTTGCACACTTTACTCCTACCCCATATTTTTTAATTGCTTCTGCGGATTCTACTGTTACTTTGTCATTAGTCTCATTTCTATATTCAAGCCCCAAATCATAATACTCTGTCCTCAAATCAATGAACGGATTTAATAGTTCATCCTTAATCATGCCCCATAGTATTCTTGTCATTTCATCTCCATCCATTTCAACTAATGGATTAATCATTTTTATCTTTTTCAAAATTATGCCCCCCTAATATTGTTTTTTTAATTTATTATCAACATTATAACTTATCAGCCATTTAATATCAATTTAAAATATTGAAAATTTTCTCTATTTAATAACTTTTTGAATTATTTTTTTATATATTATTCATTTTTAAATTTAATAAATATATTATCTTTATTAATCCAGCCCTATATACCCCATTACTTAACCCGTTTTATACACTTTATGGTTTAATAAGATAATAAAAGCTAAATCTTTTTTTAAGATTAAGCTTTTATTTTGCAAGTTTATTTTATTTTCATTCACGTTCTTGTTTTGAAATTGCCTTATACACATTTTTTCTATATTAATATTTTAATAAGTACTATTGCAAATACTATTTGGCAAACTGCTACTATTCCCCCATAAAGCATAGCCATAGGACCTTCGTTTATTAAGTCTTTTATCTTAACTCTCATACCTATCCCTGCTAGAGCTATAATTTCAAAGTTCCCACTTATCCATTTAAATAAGGATGATAACACTCCCGGAACTAATCCTAAAGTGTAAATTATACTAACTATGAAAAAACCAGTTATATACCATGGAATGCCAACACTAACTTCTTTTTCATTTTTAGAACTATTATTATTTTTACTTTTCACATCTTCATTAACATCTATTTTAGAGAATATAATTACAACTGCAACTAAAAGTATAATTCTTATAATTTTAAATACTGTTGCCATCCTAACTATATCTTCCCCTATGAATTTAGCTGACCCAATAACTTGTCCAACAGATTGTAAAACTCCACCCATCATAGCTGAGCTTTCTAAAACTGAGTTATTATAAAGTGCTGATGTTATTAAAGGTAATAATACCATTAATATTGTTCCTACAACATTTACTATTGTTATAGATATTACTTTATCTGATTCATCTGCTTCTATAACTGGAGCTGTTGCTCCAATGGCTGAGGAACCACATACTGCATTACCTGAAGCCATTAGCAACGAAAACTTCTTGTTAAAGCCAAGCTTCCTACCTATGAAATATGCAACTAATATTGTTAAAGTCATTTGAATAACTATAAAGGTTACTCCATTTAATCCTAATGCTGCTATTTCCATTATATTTAAATTTGCCCCCATTAAAATAATTGAATAATTCAATAAATTTTTTTCTGCAAATTTAGTACCTAAGTCAAATACTTTTTTATGAAAAATAGTGTTTCCAGCTAATATTCCAATAAATATTGCAAAGGTAGCTGCTCCAATAGTCGAAAACTGATTTCCTAATATTTCTGATATAATTCCAATTATTAAACAAATAAATAATCCTGGAGCTATCTTTTGTATTTTTGTTTGCATATAATCACCGTCCATATGTATTCTCTTTACTTTTATTAAAATCTTATATAATCTCTAAAGGAACTTTTTCACTTTCTTACTTAATTATATTTGTTTATTGCTAAAAGGTAAAATATCATTTTTTTATATGTTCAATAGGTTTTTAATTATATGTATAAAAAATAATAGCTCATTATTCTGAGCTATTATTTTTTGAAGTACCTTATTAGTTATATTTTGAAAATTCAATAAATTCTTTCATATTATTTGAAATAAACTTATCCTTATGAGTTATAAGGAGCAATTCTCTTTTTATTTTTCTCCCCTCTATCCTAAAACAATTTAAATCCCCATATCTAAGTTTTTCTTCTATACATTTCTCAGAAACACACCCTATTCCTAAGTTAGCTTCTACAGTCTTCTTTATAGCTTCTGTATTTCCAAGTTCTAAAAATATATCATAATTAATTTCTTTGCTTTTCAAATAATTTTCTATTATTTCTCTGCTACCACTGCCATATTCCCTCATAATTAGCTTTTCACCACTTAAGTCATCAGCTTTAATTACGTTAATATTTTTCCATTTATGATCATTTCCACAGATAAATACTAATTCATCTTCCCAAATTTTTTCTATATTTATTTCTCTTGATTTTACTTCACCTTCTACATATGCAAAATCTACTTTATTCTGTAATATTAAGTTTTTAATATTAGTAGTGTTCTCTATTATTATAGATATTTCTATATCCTTATATTTCTCTGAAAAAGATTTTATAATATCTGGCAAAATATAAATTCCAATAGTTGTACTAGCCCCTATTGTAATTCTACCTTTAGAATTATGTGCATAATCATTTAATGTTTTCATTCCTTCATCATAAAGATTAAGTATTCTTCTTGTATAATTTAAAAACAACTCTCCTTCACCTGTTAAAAATAACTTTTTCCCTATTCTATCAAATAGTTTTACTCCAACTTCATTTTCTAATTCATGAATACTTTGGCTTATAGATGGTTGACTTATATACATATCTCTAGCAACCTTAGTCATATTTAAACATAAAGCAGTTTCATAAAATATTTTTAATTTTCTAAAATTCATAATTATTATCACCTCATCATTTAAATTGATTTATTACATTAGTTATCTTCAAAAACATTGTTATTCTGAATTTTTAAGCTTCTTAAAAAAAATTAAGTTTTTAATATTTAATATAGAAAAGCAAATAAGACATTTGCTTCTAAAATGCAAATGTCTTATTGTTATATTTTATTCTACATCCTTATAATCAACATCTATAACATCTGAAATTTCATCTTCATCCTGTACATTTCCAGTTGAATATTGTGATTTATCATTTGAATCATATGTTTTTTGATGGCTATTACTTGAATATCCTCTTTTCTTTTGAATAAAATACCCTTTAATTTTAAAATACACGAAAAGTATTGCTCCTATTAATAACATCCAAGGTAAAGCGCTTAAAAATAAGCTTGCAACTAACGACACTACCATAAATCCTAATATCATATATATAATTGTTTTAAATGTATTATTCATAGTCAATCTCCCATCCTATACTCATTTTTTTAATTTTATTGTTTTAAGAACCTTTGTTTCTATTCCCCAATTATACAACATTATTTTTTAAAATGCAATAAGTGATAAACTATATTTTATTAAGAGTTTATTAATAACTTTGGTTAAACTTTGTTATTTTATAATAAAAGAACTGCTCTTCCTAAGAAAAACAGTTCTTTTATTATGTTAGGTATCTTCAAAAAGATGCCTTAAGCTTGTTTATTACCCTTTGCAATTTGTGGTAATATAAGTCCAAGTCCTACTAATACAAATGGTGTTCCAACATTAAGTGTTATTTGGAACCACCATTCCTTAGTAAATGTTTCTATTCCAGTTGGGAACATACCCATAATACAAGCAAATGCTGTAAATATGAAACACCAGACTCCAACTCCTAACGCTAGTTTATCATTCTTTAGGAATTTATAATCTGAGTGGAATTTATCTGAGGCTTTCTTAACCATTACAAATGCTAAGAACACCCAAAGATATCTTAATGGCATTACCACTGAATTAAGTTTTAATAACCACTTAAATAGTGAATTCATATCACCAATTCCAAGTGCTGGAACTATTATTAATATACCAACAAGTACTGCTGTCATTAAATATCCATTAATATGAGCGCCATGTTTATTTACTTTAGTTAATCCATCTGGTATAAAGTTTTTATCTGCATCTCCAAGTAAAATCTTTAGAGGCGCATCTATTGAAAATACTAATGCTGAAACTTGAGCTAATACGTTAGATAATGCATAAATTACTAAGAAGAAGTTTCCTACTCCATAATATTCTCCAAGTGTTTGGAATGCATAATATTGACCATTCATCATTAAATCTTTTGGTATATTGTTTGCATCAAACATCATTCCCATTGCTACTGATCCAAGTAATGCTGAAATCGCAACCATTATTGCTAAAACTATCATTCCCTTTGGGAATTCTTTACTTGGTTTATTCATACTGTTTACATAAGGAGAAATTTTTTCACATCCTCCAACTGCAAACACTAGCATTGAAAGTGTTGTAAAATATGCAAAGTTAAACTCTGGCATTATAGTTTTAAATGTAATATCAGTTGTTGCTGGAGTTATTCCTCTTATTGCTGGAGCTGTTACCATTAAAACAATGTATAACATAGACATAACAAATACTGATATTCCTGCAACTGTTCCTATTTTCTTAAGTGAAGTTACTCCTCTTGAAGCTATCCATAAGAATCCTAAGAATATAGCTAATGCTATCATCTGAGCTGTAAGTGGTTTCATGTCATTTACTAAATTTCCATTTTGATTGAAAATCCAACCTATTCCTATTAAAACCGATTGAGGTTTTTGTGCTAAATACGGTACATGTACTACCCAATAAGTCCATCCTGCAAAGTAAGCAAGTGTAGGCCCCATAGTTTCTCTTATCCATGAGCTTACTCCACCATTACTATCTTTAAAAGTTGATCCAAGTTCACCAACCATTAATGCATAAGGAACAAAATATAATGCAATAATTAATACCCATGATACAATTACAGTTAACCCTTGATTTGCAAAGTTGTTAACAACATTACCAAATCCCCAAACTGATACGAAGGCCATTAAGGCGAGGTTGTACCACCTAATTTTTTTTGCTTGATCATCCATATATAATTCCTCCTAATAGTCTACTTTTACGTAAATAAATATAAAATTATTTCTATTCTTATTTTACCAATTTTTTTACCTTTCGACAACTTCCATTTTTGTCAGACTATTCTTTATTTATCATTTTTTTAATTATTTTATTTTTTTTTTATTAATTATTAATTTTTTTTAACTTACCTCTACCATATTGCTATATTGTCCCGAAAATTGTTATTATATTCACATTTACCGCTTTATCACGTTAAATAGAAAAAGCATATATCACCCCAAGGAATAAAGTATACGCAAAAAGTGGATTCCTAAGAATCCACTTTTCATTTCTGGATATATTAAAATCAATTTCGATATATTCCTTTATTTTTTATTATTATTAATTTCTAATAAATATCTAAATAATAAATTTAAGTATAAATACAAGCCCTAGTATTACCGTAGTAATACTTATGTCTTTTCTTTTCCCAGTAAATAATTTTAATAATATATACGATACAACTCCAAATACAATACCATCTGAAATACTATATGACAGCGGCATCATTATTATTGTTAAAAATGCTGGAAGCGCTTCTGTCCAATCTGTAAGATCTATTTCTTTAATTGGTTCTAACATAAATAACCCAACCAAAACCAAGGCTGAAGCTGTTACTGCTGGTGTTATAATACCAAACACTGGAGCAAAGAATAATGCAAGTGCAAACATTATAGCTGTAGAAACTGCTGTTAACCCTGTTCTTCCACCTTCTGCAACTCCTGCTGCACTTTCTACAAAAGTACTTACTGTGCTTGTGCCAAGACATGCTCCAACAGTTGTTCCAATTGCATCTGAAAGTAATGCTTTTTTAATGTTTGGAACTTTCCCATTTTCATCAAGCATTTTTGCTTTTGTAGTAACTCCAACTAAAGTTCCTATAGTATCAAACATATCCATAAATAGTAATGTAAATAATACTACAAGCATATCTAGAGAGAAAATATTATTCCATTCAAATTTCATAAATACTGAATCTATTGATGGTGGCATACTCATAAGTCTTTGTGGCATAGGAGTAATTCCCATTGGCATTCCAATAATTGCTGTTGCTATCATTCCAAAGAATAATGCACCTTTAACATTCATAGCCATTAATATTCCAGTAATTATTATACCAACTATAGCAAGTAACGCAGGCCCTTTAGTTATATCTCCAAGGGTTAATAGAGTTCCACTGCCTTGTACTACTACACCTGCTCCTTCAAGCCCTATAAGAGCAATTAATAAACCAATACCAACTGATATTGCTTTTTTAATATTTGAAGGGATTGAATCAACAATTGCTTCACGAATATTAAATAGAGTTAATAAAATAAATATAATACCCTCTAAAAATACTGCTGTTAATGCAAATTTAAAAGAATATCCCATTGTAACTACTATGGTAAATGCAAAAAATGCATTTAATCCCATTCCTGGAGCTTGTGCAAATGGTAATTTTGCATATAATCCCATTATAAGAGTTGAAATTACTGCTGAAATAGCTGTTGCTGTAAATACCGCTCCACTATCCATTCTAGCAGCTGATAATATCGCTGGGTTAACTATTAGTATATATGCCATTGTCATAAATGTAGTTAGCCCTGCAAGCATTTCTGTTTTCACATTTGTGCCATTCTTTGTTAACCCAAAATAATTATCTAAAATTTTATTAGCCTTATCTGATTTTTTCATTTATTTACCTCTTTCCTGTTTTAGGCATTTTTTAAGATACCTTAATTATAATTCCATGAACTATATTACAACATTTAAAGATAAATTCCAACCCCAAAAGCGAATATTTGTTTATTTTTTTTCATTTAACTTATGCAATAACCTTTACATAGCTGAAATTTTAT
Source organism: Clostridium gasigenes (assembly GCF_900104115.1). Taxonomy (GTDB): domain Bacteria; phylum Bacillota; class Clostridia; order Clostridiales; family Clostridiaceae; genus Clostridium; species Clostridium gasigenes. Next base: position 439,508 of record NZ_FNJM01000001.1, on the reverse strand, counting down.
AAAAATTTGAAATTAACATTCGCCTTTTCAATTTACCATTTTTCTTATATCTATACTACTGATTTACTATTTTAGAAATAAAAAGTGGCTTTCACCACTTTTTTTGTTTTATAATCCTTTAATTATTTATTTGGCACTTCCTTATTCTCTTCAAGATAATTATTAACAACATCTGCAACTGCACGACCTTCATTAATTGCCCAAACTACTAATGATTGACCACGCCTTGCATCTCCAGCTGTAAATATTTTTTCTCTATTAGTTCTAAAATCACCATATTCACCAATAATATTTCCTCTATTATCTAAATGAACTTCAAAAGCATCTTTTATATAATCTTCTGTCCCTATAAATCCCATTGCTAGTAATACAATATCGGCTTCTACTGTTTTTTCCGATCCTTCTACCTCTGTGCAAGTAAATCTACCTGTATCATCACTTCTCCATTCCATATTCACTGTTACTACAGCCTTTAAATTCCCTTCTGAGTCTCCTATAAATTTCTTTACACTTTTGCAGTATTTTCTAGGATCTTCACCATTTAACTCAATAAATTCTTTTTGTCCATAATCAGTTTTAGAAATTCTTGCCCATTGTGGCCAAGGGTTATTTAAAGCTCTTTCATTTGGCATTTCATCCATTATTTCTAATTGCATTATTGATGTAGCCCCATGTCTTAGAGATGTTGCAACACAATCTGTACCTGTGTCTCCACCACCAATTATAATTACTTTTTTATCCTTTACATCTATATATTTTTTATCTTGAAAATTTGAATCAAGTAAGCTTTTAGTATTAGCCTTTAAGAAATCTACTGCATAATAGATTCCTTTTATTTCTCTTCCCTCTTCTTTTAAATCCCTTGGTTTTGAAGAACCTGTAGCTAAAACCACTGCATCATAATCAGTTAATACTTTTCTTACTGGATAGTTCTTCCCTACATTTGTATTTATAGCAAATTCTATACCTTCTTCTTTTAATAAGTTAACTCTTCTATCTATAACTCTTTTATCAAGTTTCATATTTGGTATTCCATACATTAACAATCCACCAATTCTATCATCTCTTTCAAAAACAGTTACCAAATGTCCATTTTTATTTAAACTATCTGCTGCTGCAAGGCCTGAAGGTCCCGATCCTATTACCGCAACTTTTTTCCCAGTTCTATTAGTTGGAGGATTTGCCTTTATTAATCCTTCTTCAAATCCTCTATCTATAATAGATTTCTCATTTTCTTTTATGGTAACCGAAGGGGCATTAATACCTACTGTGCAGGCAGATTCACAAGGTGCAGGACAAACCCTACCTGTAAACTCTGGAAAATTATTTGTCTTAAGTAATCTGCTTAAAGCGAGTTTCCATTTACCTCTATATATTAAATCATTCCATTCTGGAATTAAATTATTTATAGGACATCCCGATGCCATTCCATTAATCATAATTCCTGATTGGCAAAATGGAACTCCACAATCCATACATCTTGCCCCTTGATTTTCTTGTTCACCTTTTGAAAGAAGGCTATTAAACTCATTCCAATGCTTTAATCTATCTAAAGGTTTTTCGCTTTCACCCTCTCTTCTTTCAAACTCTAGAAAACCTGTTGTTTTACCCATGAATTAACGCCTCCTTATTTATTAGTTTTAGTTTTTTCAACAAATGCTGCAAGTAATGCTACGTCGCCTTCTAACCCTTCTTTTTGCTTTTGCTCAAGTATTTTAATCATACGTTTATAATCTTTAGGAATAACCTTCTTAAATCTTAGTACTACCTCATCAAAGTTTTCTAATATTCTAGTTCCCTTTGCTGATTTTGTTTCATTAACATGCTCTTCAATTAAACATTTAAGACTCTTAACGTCATCTTCTTCTAATGTTTCTACAAATACCATTTCTTCATTTACCTTATTTTTAAATGTATCAAATTCATCAAGTACATAAGCTATTCCACCACTCATACCTGCTGCAAAGTTTACTCCAACTTCTCCAAGTACAACAATTTTTCCACCAGTCATATATTCAAGGCCATGATCTCCAAGCCCTTCAACTACAGCTATAGCTCCAGAGTTTCTTACAGCAAATCTTTCTCCTGCAATACCATTTATCAATATTTTTCCTGAAGTTGCTCCATAAAGAGCTACATTTCCTATAATTATATTCTCCTCTGCAACTAAGTTACAGTTACTTGGAACATAAACTATAATTTTTCCACCTGATAGGCCTTTACCTAAGTAATCATTTGAATCACCTTCAACCTGCAGAGTTAATCCACTTGGTATAAACGCCCCAAAGCTTTGACCACCTGCACCATTACATTTAATTCTAATAGTGTCTTCTGCTAAACCATTCGATTTATATATTCTTGTTATTTCAGAGCCTAATATTGTTCCAAGAGTTCTATTTGTATTTGTTATATCTATTTCAAACTTCACTTTTTCTCCAGAATCTAAAGCAGTTTTAGCTTTAGATAAGAAAAGAGTACTATCTATAACTTCATCTAATTTATGATTATATTTTTTCTCTTTATTAAACCTTAAGCCTTTACTACCTTCAAATTGTGATTCATTAAAAATTGAACTTAAATTAACCTTGCTTATTTTGCTTCCTGATAAATCTTCCTTTTGTTTCAGTTTATCTATTCTACCTACCATTTCATCTAGATTCCTAAATCCAAGTTTCGCCATGTATTCTCTAAGTTCTTCAGCAACGAAGTACATGAAATTCACAACATATTCTGGTTTCCCTTTAAATCTTTTTCTAAGTTCTGAATTTTGAGTAGCTATTCCTACAGGACAAGTATCTAAATTACAAACTCTCATCATTACACAACCTAATGCAACTAAAGGTGCTGTTGCAAATGCAAACTCCTCTGCTCCAAGTAATGTAGCTATAGCCACATCCCGTCCAGACATAAGTTTACCATCTGTTTCAAGTACAACCCTTTCCCTTAGCCCATTCATAATTAATGTTTGTTGAGCTTCTGCAAGGCCAATTTCCCATGGAATTCCTGCATGTTTAACAGAAGTTCTTGGTGCTGCACCTGTTCCTCCATCATACCCGGATATTACAATTACATCAGCTCCACCCTTAGCAACTCCCGCTGCAATTGTTCCAACTCCAGTTTCTGAAACTAGTTTAACAGACACTCTTGCCTTTAAATTAGCATTTTTAAGATCATAAATTAATTGCGCTAAATCTTCAATTGAATAAATATCATGATGTGGTGGTGGTGATATAAGCCCAACCCCTGCCGTTGATTTCCTTGTTTTAGCAATCCATGGATATACCTTACTTGCAGGCAATTGCCCACCTTCTCCTGGTTTTGCCCCTTGAGCAACTTTTATTTGAAGTTCATCTGCATTAACTAGATATTCTGAAGTTACTCCAAATCTACCTGATGCTATTTGTTTTATTGATGATCTTCTTAAATCACCATTTTCATCAGCAATCCATCTAAGAGCATCTTCTCCACCTTCACCAGTGTTAGATTTTCCACCAATTCTATTCATAGCTATTGCTAATGCTTCATGAGCCTCTTTTGAAATTGATCCATAAGACATAGCTCCAGTTTTAAATCTTTTAACAATAGATTCAACCGATTCAACCTCATCTAAAGAAACTGCATAATCAGTATAGTTGAATTCCATAAGCCCTCTTAAGTTTAAATGACTCTCTTCCCTATTTAAAAGAGCAGTATATTCCTTAAACAACTTATAATCTCCATTTTTTGTAGCTTCTTGTAACTTATGAATTACTAAAGGATTATATAGATGTTCTTCTTTTCCACTTCTAACTTTATCTGTTCCAAGAGAATCTAAACTAAAGTCATAATTAACAATATGCTTATTAAAGGCTTCTTTATGATTTTTCAAGCATTCATCTTGAATTTCACTTAAACCTATTCCTCCAATTCTGGTAATAGTATTAGTAAAGTATTTATCTATTACCTCTGTGCTTATTCCTAAAGCTTCAAACATTTGAGCTCCTTGATAAGATTGAACTGTAGATATACCCATTTTAGATAATATCTTAACAATTCCCTTTAATATAGCTTTGTTAAAATTATAAACTCCCTGTTTATAATCTAAATCTAATAATTCTACTTCTATTAATTCCTCTATAGCTGAGTATGCTAAATATGGATTAATTGCACAGGCTCCATATCCTAGCAATGTAGCAAAATGATGAATTTCTCTTGGTTCTCCACTTTCTACTATAATTGCTACTCTAGTTCTCATACCTTTTTTAACTAAATGATGATGTAACCCTGCAAGGGCTAATAGTGATGGAATTGGTAAATTTTCTTCATCTACTTCCCTATCACTTAAAATAAATATATTAAAGCCTTCTTCATAGGCTTTATCTGCCTCAATAAATAATTTCTCTAATGAATTTTCTAAAGAATCTTTTCCATTATTTTTATTAAATAATGTTTTTAATACCTTAACTTTAAACCCATCTCTTTTTATTCCCTTTATTTTAGCTAATTCTTCATCAGAAATAATTGGATTGTCCAATCTAATTTGATTACAATTAGTTTTTGAATCATTTAATATATTTCCTTCTGTTCCTAAATAAACATTTGTAGCTGTAACTATTTCTTCTCTTATTGCATCTATTGGTGGATTAGTTACTTGTGCAAATAATTGTTTAAAATAGTTAAATAGAGGTTGACTATCTTTAGATAAAATTGCAATTGGAGAATCTATACCCATCGCCACTAAAGGCTCTTCTGCTGATTCTGCCATTTTCAATATATTGTTTTTTAAATCTTCATAACCATATCCAAATACTCTTTCAAGTCTACTTCTATTTTCCTTATTTAATGATAATACTTCACCTTCATTACAAGGAAGTTTATCCAAAGTTACAAGTCCATCTTCTAGCCACTCACTATAAGGATTTTCTGACTCATACTTTTCTTTTAATTCCTCATCATCAATTAACTCACCTGTCTTAGTATCAACAATTAACATTTTACCTGGAGTTAATCTTCCCTTATATTTTATTTCTTCATTTCTTATATCTAAAGCTCCAACTTCTGATGCTAAAATCAAATGTCCATCTTCTGTAACGTAATATCTAGCTGGTCTAAGCCCGTTTCTATCCAGTACTGCGCCTAATTTTTCACCGTCAGTAAATACTATTGCAGATGGTCCATCCCAAGGTTCCATTAATGTTGCATTATATTCATAAAATGCTTTTCTTGATGGTTTCATTGACTTAGATTTAACCCAAGGTTCTGGAACCAACATCATTACTGCTCTAGTTAAGTCTCTACCATTCATAGTTAAAAACTCTAAAGTATTATCTAAAATTGCAGAATCTGAACCTTCTTTATTTATAATTGGAAGTACTTTTTGAAGGTCATCTCCTAAAACTTCAGAAACAAGCCCGGCTTCTCTTGAATAAACTCTATTTACATTACCTCTTAAGGTATTAATTTCTCCATTATGAATCATATATCTATTAGGATGTGCTCTTTCCCAGCTTGGGAAAGTATTTGTACTATATCTTGAATGCACAAGAGCGATAGCTGATTCTAATTTAGCACTTTTTAAATCTATATAAAAACTCCTAAGTTGAGTAGATAATAGCATTCCTTTATAAACTATAGTTTTTGAGGAAAGAGATGCAATATAGAAAGTATCCTTATTTAAATAAGAATTTTTATCTACTGCCTTTTCTATTCTTCTTCTTAACAAGTATAATTTTCTTTCAAAATCAATACCTTTATTAACGTTACTTGGTTTTCCTATAATTGGTTGAAGGAAATAAGGCATAACATCTATAGCACCCTGTCCTAAATTATTTTTGTCTATAGGAACTTTTCTCCAAGCTAATAATTCTAGTCCTTCTTCTCTTACAATAGCCTCAACTAAGGTTTTACTCTCATCTCTAATTATTTTTTTAGTAGATAAAAAGAACATACCAACAGCATATTCTCCTTCACCTGGAATAATTATACCAAGTTTCTGTCCCTCTTCCTTAAAAAATCTATGTGGTATCTGAAACAATATTCCTGCACCATCTCCTATATTATCCTCGGCACCCATACCACCTCTATGTTCTAAATTTTCTAGTATGTTTAAACAATCCTCTATTACTTTATGTGATTTTATTCCTTTAATATTTGCTATTGCTCCAATTCCGCAAGCATCATGCTCAAAAGAACTGTTATATAACCCATTATTTTTCATATAATATCCCCCTTCCCTATTTGGGTATTTTAAAAATATAGGATATCTAAAAAAATATCCTATTAATATTGACTATTTATTTTTTTTGAAGATACCTAAGATAAATTAAGATCAATAATAACATGTATTATTGATCTTAATTCATATTATATCATAACTAATGTTATATTATTTCCTTAGCTACTTCATCCATTTTACGACCAGTCATCATACTGGTTTTTTGAATATATTTAAAGGCTTCATTTTCCGATAACCCCATTGTCTCCATGAGGATTCCTTTTGCTTTTTCTATATTCTTTCTTTCCTCAATTTTACATTCTAAACTTTCAACTTTTTCCTTAAGTTTATGCAATTTCTTTTGACCTTGAAATATCATATCTATTGCATTTCCAAGCACTACTTTGTTTATTGGATTACTTATACAGAACATATCTGTACTTTCTTGTACGAAAGATTTATATGGTTCATTTACAAGTGCAAGGAAGCTACAGGTTTCTGATAAAGCATTATATACTTCATTTATATTCATATCTACTAAGTTATAGCCTATTAAGATTAAACACTGATCATATATTAATGCTCTTCTTATTAACTCACTTCCTGATGTACATACCGCTACAACCTCATAGCCTTCGGTACATAGCATATCTCTAATTTTTTCTGCTTTTTCTAAATTATTTAATGCTACCATCACAACTTGATTAGCCCTCATATAAACCCCATCCAATCAAACTTAATATTGTTTTAAATATTTTTCTACTTCCCACTCATGAACTCTAGTTTTATAATCATCCCATTCTGACTGTTTAGCGTCTACATATTTATCAAAAGTATGCGCTCCTAAAGTTTCACGTACAAGCTTGTTATCTCTCATATATGCAATTGCTTCTTCTAAAGTTCCTGGCAAACTTTCAATTCCATCTACTTCTCTTTCTGCTTCAGTCATTTCAAATATATTTTTTTCAACACTAGCTGGTGGAACTGAATTATTTTTTATAGCTTCTAGCCCTGCTGATAATAAACAAGCTAATACTAAATAAGGATTTGCACTAGGATCTGGACATCTTAGTTCCACTCTAGTTCCAGCTCCTCTTGAAGCAGGCACTCTAACTAGTGGACTTCTATTTTTTCCAGACCAAGCTATATAAACAGGTGCCTCATATCCAGGTACTAATCTCTTGTATGAATTAACTAATGGATTTGTAATAGCTGACATACCTTTTATATTATTCATCATTCCAGCTATGAAATTATAAGCAATTTTACTTAGTCCATTTACATCATCCACATCAACAAAAGCATTTTTCCCATCCTTGTTTAATGAAACATTTATATGCATACCAGATCCGTTTATTCCAAATACAGGTTTAGGCATAAATGTTGCATGTAACCCATGTCTTTGCGCTACTGTCTTAACAACTAATTTGAAAGTCATTATATTGTCTGCAGTAGTTAATGCATCCCCATATTTAAAATCTATTTCATTTTGTCCTGGTGCTACTTCATGATGAGATGCTTCTATTTCAAATCCCATTTCCTCTAAAATAAGAGACATATCTCTTCTTGCATTTTCTCCTAAATCTATTGGATTTAAATCAAAATATCCAGCATTATCATTTGTTATAGTTGTTGGTTCTCCATTTTCATCAGTATTAAATAAGAAGAATTCACATTCTGGTCCTACATTCATAGTATAACCTAATTTTTCTGCTTCTATTAAAGCTTTTTTCAATATATATCTTGGATCACCTTCAAATGGAGTTCCATCTGGTCTATATACATCACATATTAATCTTGCAACTTTTCCTTGTTGTGGTCTCCATGGAAAAATTACAAAGCTATTTAAATCTGGTCTTAGATACATGTCTGATTCTTCAATTCTAGCAAAACCTTCAATTGAAGATCCATCAAACATACACTGATTATCCAATGCCTTTCCTAATTGTTTATCTGTTATTGCAATGTTTTTTAATGCCCCAAAAATATCTGTAAATTGAAGCCTAATAAACTTAATTCCATTTTCCTCAACTAATTTTATAATATCTTCCTTTGAATACTTAGCCATAATATAAATCCCCCTTAAAATTTTATAGTAAAAAGGCGTGCAACAGAACCCATTAAAGGTTACTATTGAACGCCTTTGCTCAACTATCTTATTTCCTAATTATATCATTCTATTTACATAAAGCAATATATTTTTTACTTTTATTTTTTATTTCTTATGATCCCCAAAAATATAATATACCTTTTATCACTAAAAAGAATATTATAATTCCTATAAACGCTACCGGTAAAATAATTACGTACTGAGCAATCATTATAGATAACAAATCTTTAAATTTAGGTTTTTCACCCATTTTAACATTTCTCATTAATTCCCTTTGCCTTGTTTTTAGTTCTTCTTTTTTATCATCAAACCTAAACAATTATATCCTCTCCCTTAATTATGTACAATGTATCACATTATCTAAATACCTTTGTAAAATAAATAACAAATCAAGGTATAAATTAAACAACATCTTGACTTGTTATTCTTTTGTGATAACTATGTTTTATACTAAATGGCAAGCAACAAAATGGTCACTACCTACACATTTATATTCTGGAATCTCTTCTTTGCAAATTTCCTTTGCATAAGAGCATCTAGTATGGAATTTACATCCATTTGGAGGATTTGAAGGGCTTGGAATATCCCCTGTTAATATAATTCTACTCTTTTTAAAAGTTGGATCTGGTACCGGTATTGCTGAAAACAATGCTTGAGTATAAGGATGAAGTGGATTTTTATATATTTCTCCTTTAGGTGCTAGTTCAACCATAGAACCTAAATACATTACTCCAACCTTAGTGCTTAAATGTTCAACTACACCTAAATCATGTGATATAAACAAATAAGTAAGTTCTTTTTTTTGCTGCAAATCAGATAAAAGATTTATTATTTGAGCTTGTATAGATACATCCAGCGCAGATACAGGTTCATCTGCCACTACAAAACCTGGATTTAAAATAAGTGCTCTTGCGATACCAATTCTTTGTCTTTGTCCACCTGAAAATTCATGAGGATATCTATCTATTTGATAATCTGATAACCCACAAATTCTCATAGTTTCAAGAACTAAATCCCGTGATTCGCCTTTTGAAACTAAACCATGATGTATTGCAGCTTCTCCAATACTTTCTCCAAGTGTAAGCCTTGGGTTAAGTGATGAATATGGATCTTGAAAGACTATCTGCATATCAGTTCTTAAATGTCTTAATTCTTTTTTACTTAATTCATCAAGATCTCTACCTTTATATATTACGCTTCCCTCTGTTTTTTCAAGCAGCCTTAAAATTGTTCTTCCAGTTGTGCTTTTTCCACAACCAGATTCACCAACAATACCTAAAGTTTCTCCTTTGTTAATTTCAAAAGATACTCCATCAACAGCCTTTACATTTCCTATTGTTCTTTGAAAAATTCCTCCCTTTATAGGAAAATATTTTTTAAGTCCTTCTACTTTTAATATAGTTTCGCTCATTAACTATTTCCCCTCCTTATATTTAAAACAAGAAACCTTGTGATTCTCTTCTACTAATTTCAATGTTGGCATACTACTTTTGCACTTATCAAAACAAAATTCACATCTTTCATTAAAGTAGCAATTATCTGGCATATTAATAGGACTAGGTACTTGTCCTTGTATTGAGTATAATTTTTCTTGAACTTTATTTAGTATTGGTTTAGATTTTAATAACCCTATAGTATATGGATGCATTGGATTTTTGAAAATAACATTCACCGGTCCCTCTTCAATTACCTTACCTGCATACATAACAACAACATAATCTGCCATTTCTGCAACAACTCCAAGATCATGAGTTATAAACATTATTGAAGTATTAAACTTTTCTTTTATATCTCTCATAAGATCTAATATTTGTGCTTGAATAGTAACATCTAATGCAGTAGTTGGCTCATCTGCTATTAACACTTTAGGCTTGCAAGATAATGCCATAGCTATCATTATTCTTTGTTTCATTCCTCCACTAAGTTCATGTGGATATCTATCTACAATAGTTTCTGCATCCGCTATTCCTACTAATGAAATCATATCTATTGCTGCTTTTCTTGCTTCTTTTTTCTTTAATTTTTGATGCACTATTATAGATTCCATAATTTGTTTTCCTACTGTGAAAACTGGATTTAAAGATGTCATAGGTTCTTGGAATATCATAGAGATATCATTTCCTCTAATTGCTCTCATTTCCGAATCTGACAAAGTTAAAAGATTTTTATTTTCATATAATATTTCACCCTCTACTATTTCCCCTGGAGAAGCTACAAGTCTCATAAGACTCATTGCAGTAACACTTTTCCCACATCCAGATTCTCCAACTACACATACAACTTCACCTTTTTTTATTTTAAAACTTACATCATTCACAGCTTTAACTGTGCCACCTTCAGTGTAGAAATATGTTTTTAAGTTTTTAAATTCTATTAAATCACTCATGTTATAACCCCCTACTTCTTTAGTTTTGGATCAAGAGCATCTCTTAGCCCATCACCTAACAGATTAATCGCCATAACTGTTAAGAAAATACAAATACCTGGTGGTACCCAAAGCCAAGGTCTTTCCATTAAATCAGCAAAATTATTTACTGATTGTATCATGTTTCCCCAAGAAGCATTTGGAGGTGCAACTCCCATTCCAAGATAACTTAATGCAGATTCAGTCATTATTGCTCCACCAATACCAAGTGTTGCTGAAACTATAATAGAAGGTATAACATTTGGTAATAAATGTTTGAATATTTTTCTAGAATCTGTTAACCCAAGAGCTTCTGCCGCTTGCATAAATTCCTGTTCTCTAAGTGATAATATTTGACCTCTTACTAATCTCGCTATTGTTGGCCAAGACAATATACCTATAATAAACATAACAAAAAATATTCTTTTATCAGGATCTACATCTAAATTAGATAAAGTCGCTCCTAATACAATAAGTATTGGTAAAAATGGTATACATAAAAATATGTCAACAATTCTCATTATTATGCTATCTACAATTCCACCATAATACCCAGCAATCGCTCCTAGTATTCCACCTATAGCTATTTCAATAATTACAGCTACAAACCCAACTAATAAAGATACTCTACCTGCATACATAAGCCTTGTTAAAATATCTCTACCTATAAGATCTGTACCAAACCAATGCGCAAAGCTTGGTGGTTGTTTTTTTATAGCAAAACTCATTGTTTCTTGTTCATAAGGTGTAAATATTGGCCCAATAACACAAAATAAAATCATAATTATTAATATTCCAAAACCAACCATAGCTAGTTTATTTTTTTTAACTCTCATTAAAACTAACATTTCTGGAGAATGTACCTTCTCAACTTTAATTTTTTCAACTTCATTATTTTTTTTCTTTTTCATATCCATGTTTATATCCCCCTTACTTCAGTCTTATTCTTGGATCAACTAAAGCATAAGAAATATCTGCAATTAAACTTCCCGCTAAGGTAAGCATGGCCATAAGCATGTTAAAAGCCATTAAAAATGGATAATCTCTAGCATTTAAGCAATCAAAAGCAACTTTTCCAATTCCAGGCCAAGCAAAAATAGTTTCTGTAATCATTGCTCCACCAAATAACCCTGGAAGTGAAAGTCCAAGTATTGTAACTATAGGTATTAAAGCATTTCTTAAAGCATGTTTATAAATTACTACAGATTCCTTTAACCCCTTTGCCCTCGCTGTTCTTATATAATCTTGTCTTATAACCTCAAGCATACTTGTTCTCGTATATCTCATTAAAGAGCCAACTTGTACTACTGTCAAAACTATAAATGGTAATAACATATGATATATAACATCAAAGAAATGTTTAATTCCAACAGTCGAACTACCTGTTTTTGTCATTCCCCCAACTGGGAATATAGGTAAATCAAAGGCTAATACTTTTATTAGCATAAGTGCTAAGAAAAATGCTGGCAAAGATATTCCTATAAGTGCTATAACCGTGAAAAAACCATCAACAAATGAATATTGTTTTGTAGCTGATACTATTCCTATTGGCACTGCTATTATTATACTTGCTATAAATGCGGATATTGCTAATATAAATGAATTCCAAACATAAGTATCTATAACCTTTATAACTGGTTGTTGGAATTTTAATGAATATCCAAAATCTCCCGAAAAAGATTTTGTAAGCCAACTAATATATCGTTGTGGTACAGGCTTATCCAGTCCCATACTTTCTCTAAGTTCTATTTTTTTAGCTTCAGTCATATTTGACCCCGCCTTACCATCAACATAATCCCCCGGCGCAAGAGAAATTACAACAAATATAATAATAGAAACCCCAAGTAAAACAGGGATCATTTGAAGAAGTCTTCTTCCAATATAGGTAAACATTCTTTTGTCCTCCCTTTATTTAATATGCCCAGCCTTAAGGCTGAGCATATTAATTTTAAAATTATTCTAATGTTAACTTGTAAAGACTTTGTGTGAACTTTTTATACGGAGTTATTTGATTTTCAAATCCTTTAACTCTTGAATTAACAGCCCACATATCTCTTCTTTGATACATGAATATATACGGAAGATCTTCATTTATTAATTGATAAACCTCTGCATATATAGCTTTTCTTTTTTCCATATCTGTTTCTTTTAATCCCTTTACGAACAATTCATCAAGCTTAGAATTTGAATATCCAGTGTAATTTTGAGCTCCACTTGTTCCAAGTATTCCTGTATTATCTATTTGTGGAGTTAGGCCCCAAGCCATGAAGAACATTTCTGATTTCCCACTTTTCACTTGTTCTCTTAATGCAGCCCCATCCATTTGCTCTGCTTCAAATTTAATTCCAAGTTCTTTGTAGTTAGCTTGTGCAACTGGTATAAGAGCATCATTTACAGCATTCGGTGTACTAGCTGTAAATTTAATTTCAAATTTCTTTCCATCCTTTTCTCTTATTCCATCAGATCCAACTTTCCAACCAGCTTCATCTAATAACTTACTAGCTTTTTCTTTATCATATGCATAATCATTTTTACCTTTACTATATGCCCATGATTTTGTTGATTGTGGTTCATTTATAACATCTGCATATCCACCAGGATAAACAGCTTCAACAACTTCTGCTCTATTTAAGCCATATGTTAGAGCTTGCCTAACTTTAGGATCAGTAAATTTTTCATTTTTAACATCTAAACCAATATATCCATATCCATTAGTTGGGAATATACAAAGATCTAAGAACCCAGCACCTTGCAATTGAGCAACATTATCTTCATTAACAGTAACCATATCCATATCAATATCACCAGTTTGTAACATTTGAATTCTAGTAGTTTCTGAAGTTACTTTATAAATTAAGTTAGTAATTTTAGCTTTTCCTAAATAATAATTTTCATTAGCTACTAAATCAACTTCTTGACCTGGTTTATTTTCAACAAATTTATAAGCTCCACAGCCTAAAGGTTTTGCATGTAATCCCTTAATATAATTAAGATTTCCTTGTTTATATTCTTTACCATAATATGCTTTTGAAAGTATTTCAGTTTTAAAATCAAATATAGCATCAGCATTTGCTTCATCTACTATAAATTCTATATTTTTTTGATCTATAACTTTTATACCTTCTATAGTAGAAGCTGTGCCTTCTTTATAAGCCTTAGCTCCTTTTATTTTTGTTGTATTTATGAAATCTTGTGGTCCATCATATTCTTTATCACAGGCTGCTGTAAAAGTAAACGCAACATCTTCTGTTGTTAAAGGAGTTCCATCCTCAAACTTTAACCCATCTCTTAATTTAAACGAATAAGTTTTCCCATCTTCTGATATTTTATAACTTTCTGCTAAAGCTTCCGTTGGCAATCCGTTTTCATCAATTGCTAACATACCTGTAAATATACTTTCCATAATATAAGAATCATATGCTGAATCTGAATAAAGTGGATTAAACACACCATCTAGTACATCAATACCAATTACTAAAGTATCCTTTCTATCTTTTGCAAGAGATACATTTTTAGATGGATCGGCTGCCTTAACATAGCCCTCAACCGGTCCAGATTTTCCAGTGTCTTTTGGTGTTTCTGTGGTTTTGCCCTTTCCACCACAGCCTCCAAGTACTAACATACAGCTTAATGCTACAGTTAGTATTGAAATTAATTTTTTCTTCATAAATTCGTCCCCCTCTTATTGCCTTTTTTTACATTTATAATATAAAGCTATTATTTTACTATTATACATCATTATTCCTATTTTATACATATGTATTTTCTTATTAGAGGTAATTTTTGTATAAGTTTATACATTTGTTATTTTTTAACGGTATTTATTGATAAATTGTTAATTTTTCCAAATAATTAAAGTAAAAAAATTCATAGTCTTATATAACTATGATTTTTTTATTTCTTTCGAAGTTTATTTTATGACTTTTTCATGAATATACATCTGAGAATTCTATATTTATTATTTGTATTCTAGAATCTTCTGATTTAAAGCACTTTTTTTCTACTTCCTCACAAATAATGTTGCAAGGTAAGTCTATTACAAACCTTGTACCTTCTATATAACTACTATCTATTATTATTTTCCCATTATGCATTTCTACAAAAGATTTGACAAGGGACAATCCTATTCCACTACCTTCATTACTTCTTGATAAAGACTTGTCAACTTGTACAAATCTCTCAAATACATCCTTTTGATTTTCCAAGGGAATTCCTATCCCTGTATCTGTTACCGATATTTGTATTCCACTATTTTTCCCTACAATTTCAACCTTAATTTCTCCACCCTTTGGTGTAAATTTAATTGCATTAGACATTAAATTTAATATTATTCTCTCTATTTTATCATTATCACAAAGAGTGTATTTTTCTTCTATATTAGTATCAAAAATAAGGCTAATTTCTTTTTCTTCTGCAAAATCCTTAATTGATAGCGTAATATCTTCTACTATGCTTACTATATTATGGTCGCATACCTGCAACTCTAGATATCCATCTTCAGATTTAGTTATATCAATTAAATTATTTATTAACCTTATTAGCCTAAAACTATTTTGTCTTATTGTTTTTATATATTTATTAATTTTATTTTTAGATAATTCATTGTAATCATTATTTGATATTTCTACTAATTTAAGAGCAGATACAATTAACGTAAGTGGTGTTCTTAGTTCATGAGATAAATTTGCAAAAAACTCTGTTCTTATTTCATTATAGTGTTGTAACTCATTTAAAATTCTTTTATTTTCTTCTGATTTTTTCTTATATGTTATATCTCTACCTATTACCCCTATTCCTTTTCTGCTTCCATCTATATTATATAAAGGTACCTTTATAACATCAAAAGTTTGATATGTTCCATCCCTAAGTTTAAAAATTTCCTCTACTATTTTAATATTTCCATTTTCCCAAATTTTTTTATCTGTCTCATAACATACACAAAATTCATCTTCTTTATCTGGGATAAGTTTCATTAAATCTAAATCAGTCTTTCCTATAATAGGCTCTTTTGCATTAATAATATCTTCCAAAGTTTTATTAACTTCAACCCATTTGCCTTTTGAATCCTTATACCCAATAATATCTGGTGAAGAATTTATTATAGTTTTAAGGATTTCTTTTTGATCATCTATAGATTTTCTATCTATTAACAAATATAATATTATTATTATATTGATCAATATTATTGTTACGTAAATTACATGTGTGTTTAACCACTCCATTTAATACCTCCTTGAAAACTTCTAGTATGCCTTAATAATATTAGAATTTAATATACAATCTGCTGAAGATTTATTCATAGCTACTGGTATATTATATAAAACAGCTATTCTAAGTAGTGCTTTTATATCCGAATCATGAGGCTGTGATGTTAATGGATCCCAAAAGTAAATCATAAAATCAACCTCTCCATTAACTATACATGTACTAATTTGTTGATCCCCCCCCATCATTCCGCTTTCATATTTCTTTACATCTAACCCGATTTTCTCTTCAAGCAATATAGCAGTACTCTCAGTACCACATAAAGTATGATTTTCTAATATACATTTATTTTTATAAGCCCAATTAATTAAATCTAACTTCATATTATCATGAGCAATTAACGCTATTTTTCTAGCTTTAACCTTTGTAAATTCATCCATTTTATTATCTCCTTATATATTATTTTTTAAATCCAAATCATTTTTTTAATATCCTCCCAACTTTGTAATTATATCATAATATCGCATTATTTTACATATTTATATATTAAATTCCTTCTTTTTAAAATATATCCATATAATCTTTTTCTTTAATCTCTTATACAAACAAAAAAACTATAACTTACTTAAAAGCTATAGCTATTTTTTGATTTATTTAATATATTTTATAAACCCATTTCTATTTATCATCTCCAATAAATTCAGTACCTTTTAATATTTTGAAAATGCCTTATATAAATCTATTTACCTCTGTGATAAATTTTTCAAAATCTACTAGATGATTTTCTATAACCTTTTGTATTATATCTAGATTTAACTTTTGATAGTTATGAACTGCAATATTTCTAAACCCTATCATACCTTTAATATTTTTTAGCAACTCGTTGCTTAATAGTCCATTATGGTTCATAACCTCGAATGCATCCCTACTACTTTGCGGTATTCCAAGTTTTTGTTTAGAAACTATGTGCATAGATATATCAATACACGCTTCCACAGCCCTTTGAATATTTAGAATTATAGAGTCTTGCTTAGTATAGTCATCTAAATTTTTCGGATTATTATCATATACTTCTTTTATTCTAATTAAACAATTTTCAATTATACTTATCTTATTATATAAA
Source organism: Clostridium gasigenes (assembly GCF_900104115.1). Lineage (GTDB taxonomy): Bacteria > Bacillota > Clostridia > Clostridiales > Clostridiaceae > Clostridium > Clostridium gasigenes. The sequence goes on along the minus strand of NZ_FNJM01000001.1, from coordinate 422,473 downwards.
ACATCATTAACCATTTATTCTTCCATCCCTTTTAATAGCATCTATTACAACTTGTCTTTCTTCATTTAATTTAACATAATCTTTAAACGCCCTAATATTATATCCTAATCTAAAATTTTCATCATTACAAAATAGAACTTCATTATTTCCTACTATTTGTGCTCCAAAAACTGTACTAACATCTCTTAAATCTATTAATTGAACATCTCTTTTCACAACAAATCCCAATTCATTTGCCTTTGTAAATAATTCATATGGATCAAATATTTCTTCTCCATAAATAGCCAAATCTATGTCACTATCAAGCCTACCTTCACCTCTTGCAAAAGATCCAAATAAATATATGAACTTTACATTAAACTCAGTTTTTATAAACTCTACTATTTTTTCTTTTATTTCTTTATCTAAAAACATAATTTTCCTCCATACAATTTATTATGGCCAAAATTTATTTTACAATGCCTTAATGCCAATTATTCAATAATAACACAATTTTACTTTGTACTGTTTAAGTTTACTATATTGTTATTCATATATCTATTAAATAAATATAAATTAATTATATCAACGACTAAATATTATTACCAGTTCTCTACCTAACTAAAAAGGTTCATCCCCTTCCCATCCTTCTTCTTCATAATCTTTATAACTTTCTTTATGTTTAAAATTATTATCATAAACTTGTCCACTTTTATTTTTAAGCACACTGACAAAACTCTTTTTCTCTATTATTTCCTCATTTAAATACCTTTCAAACTTCTCTGAAAATAGAGTTACTGGTCTTAGGTACCTCCTCATATCACTATCTTCCCACTGTTTATATTTATTATCAATTACCTTTATAAAATCCTCTAAAGTATTCCCTTCTTTAATTCTAGCATTTATTAAATTCTGTGTTTCCTCATTTGTATATTTATAATTTGTTTTACACTTCATATTTAAATAATCCATTATATTTTTATACACGTCCATTTTCTCTTTCTTACTTTTAATATTTTCGAAATAACCATCTTCTAATTCTCCTACAGCCTCTGACACTTTAGCACTTTCATTTTCAACATGCATGTTTAATCTCTTGTCCTTAACCTCTTTAAATAATTTACTTACAGCCTTTTTAATTTTTATAACTCTACGTTCTATAAGTTTTTTACCTTCTTCATAAAAATATTTTATAACTATGTATCCCTTATCTTTCAAACTTTTAATTATTACTGAACATCTAGATTTACTTAATTTAAAATACTCACTAAAATAATTATTACTAGCATAACAGCCATCTTCTCCATCTAATGCATTTATTTTAACTACAAATAACTTTTCCATAACTGTTAAATCTTCGTTTTGCCATAATTCCTCTGGAATCCAAATACCTTTTGATGCTGATGCTTTCATAAAATCCACTCCTACATTTTTTTATAATTTTAACTTCTCACTATAATATATGCAGTAATACAACTTTTTGAAAAATATTATATTTTTTTATTAATATCAATATTAATATTTGTGTTTTTATTTCTAATAATATTACCCTACTATACATAATATATTCTTAACTATATTTTTAAATATATTATTAAGCTATATTATTTACTTTCTTGTTTTCATAATACCCTCTTCTTATTATGAAAATATACCCTATTTATTTTCATAATACCTACTTTAACTTTTCATAACACCATACCTTAGATTCATTTTAGTTATTAGATTATATTATTGCTTAGTATGATATTTGTATATTAATATCGATTTTGTTGAAAATAATGTTATAATTTATATATAATATGACAACAATTAGCTAATTAATTGTTGTCATTAAGAAATGGATGCAATTCCCAAATGACTAAAGAATATACGATGAAAGGAGTTTTTAAACTTGACACAGTTTTACTTCATTAGGCATGGAGAACAGGATTGGGATATTGTAGAGAAGCATAATTTGAAAGGCCAAGCTATTGATTTAATACCATTAACTCAGAATGGTATTAACCAAGCCAATAGAGCAGCTAAAGATATACGAATTTGTGGATCGGATATTATAATTTGTTCACCTTATACTCGTGCACTACAAACCGCATTAATTATATCAAAGAATACTGGAATTGATCTATCTGTAGAATTTGACTTACGAGAATGGCAATCAGATTTGACATTTGATTATGATTCAAAAGGACAATTAATTGAACTTTGGCATGATTATCTGCTACATAATGGAGTATATCCACAAGGAGAGGTAAAACCATGGGAAACAAAAGAAAATCTAAAAAAAAGAATCAATTCAGTATTAATAAAATATTCGAATTATTCAACGGTTATTGTTGTTGCCCATGCTGAAATATTTGCATCATTAATTTCAACAGATGAAATCTTACATTGTTCGATATTAGAGTATACCCAAAATTAGAGGGTGATTGAAATTCACCCTCTAAATTTGTATACAATTTCAATAAAAACTGTAATAAATAGTATTATTCCAAATTTAATATTTTATATCTATCAAACTATTACTGTCTTATTTTCTATTTTTGAAATGTTTTTTCAATTCATTATACATCATTTCTGATATCTCTTCATTTTTTGTCACTTTGCCTTCATATTGATTTCCTGCTACTCTTTTCATAACTTCTATATATGAAAATGCCAATGCAGTAGTCAATACACTTGCTGTACCGCCACTTATTACTCCCCCAATTATTGTACCCGCTCCTGGTATAAACTTTATTATATTTGCAACTAAAGTCTTACCCGCTATGGTTGCCCCTGCAATTCCTCCAACACCTGATGATACTGCTACAAGCAAATCTTTATCCACTTTAACACCAAAAATCGTAGTTATATGTGCTAACATTCCAACCTGTCCTGGAATTAATATAGCAGAATCTGAAAATGGAATAGGTGAAAATCCTATACCAAATGAAGTACCTATATATCCTAATGCCCATTTTGTAGCTTCGTCTACTTTCTTTTTTAAATCTACCTTCTGGGCATTATTAAAAGCTCGTCTTATTCCTTGTGGCAAAACCTGATAAGTCTTTTCTACTAGCTCTTCTAGTCCATTCCTTGGTAATTCTATAGTTCCAAATTTTATAGGTTCAGCTAATATTCTTTGTATGCCTCTTATATTTAAATTCATATTATCAATATATTTTTCTAATTCCTTTGCATTATCACTAAAATTTTGAGTTAATACTATAATTACTGGTATTTTCCCGGATAACTCCTTTATCCATTCAATTTCAAATTCCTCTATTCTATTTGAAGCTGCATTAATACAGTACCATACAATATGTATTAGATTTTCAGAATTAATATCACGACTTTTATGTATTCTATCTATTTCTGCATTAATATCATCCCTTACACTTTTCTGAACTAGAGGGTTTAATTCTAATCCCCTGCTATCATATAAGTTTATAGGAACTCCTTCCTTAGTGATTTTCTTCAAATGTTTTGTAACTGGTTTCCCTATCCCAGTTTCAGCTAAGTTTTCCCTAAATATATTATTTATCAATGTACTTTTACCAACACCAGTTTTTCCAATTAACATAATATTAGCTGGTGATATATTTTTATTTTCTTCATTTATTTTATTAAACAAGTCATTTATAAAATTATAATTATCCATTTAAAACAGCTCCCTTATATCATTAATAATTCTAATGATTCTACATTTTTAATTACAATCTTCTTTGTTCCGATAATCTCTAATATTCCTTCTCTCTCTAAATATGTTAGCTTTCTACTTAATGTTTCTCTTGCTATACCACAATAATTAGCCATTCCTTCTCTATTTAGCGGTAAATCTATTTCTATTTTGCCATTGCTTCCTTTTCCATATTTATCTGCAAATTCTAAAAGCATACAACCAATTCTTGCTTCTGGATCATTACTAGATAAACTTTTAGTTAGATTTTCTACTTCTACTAACCTTTTACTTAATTCAGCTAGAAGTTTTAAACATATTGATGGGTTATCATATAAAATACCTTCTAAATCTTTTCGGGAAATAGTACATAGTTGAGTATCTTTAACAGTTATTGCAGATACATTACTTTCAATTGTATTACCTAATATATTACTTTCTCCAAAAAAGTCTCCAACCGTTAATACATTAATTATTTGTTCTTTACCTTCTCGTGTATTTTTAGTTATTTTCACTATACCATCACTTATTATAAAAAGTTTAGAAACTAAATCTCCTTCTAAAAATAAAGTTTCTCCTTTTTTTAGACACATATCTTGACTTATCTCTACTACTCTATTTAGTTCATCAGAGGAAAGCGAATCAAATATTGGTATTTCTTGAGCATATAATCTAGTTGAACATCTTTCACCACAATAATTATTTTCCAAAATATCTTCCTCCTTAAATTAGAATCTTCACAACTTTAGGTTCTTGCCAAAAAATAATAGACCAATTTACTAGTCCACTTTTTTTAAATACCTTAAATTAATCTGTATTAATATTTAATACTAATATTCTTCATTCAATAATACAACTCATTATTTATGATTTCAATGATATTTAGCTCTCCTAATAAAATTCTTTCATTTTAAATTATTTTATTACAAATAAAAATACCCCCTTATAAAAGTATGTATTAGTAGTTTATAACTATACATCCTCTGCAAGGGAGTTCTTCATCTTCTATTCATTTAAGCTATAATATTTATCTTTCTCTTAAATTTATTACAGTAGCCTTAGGTCTAGACATAGATTCAATTGAATATCTTATTCCTTGAGTTCCCATACCTGATGATTTTACTCCTAAGAATGGAAAATGATCTGGACCTCTTTCAGTTTTATTATTTACTTGAACTGTTCCCACCTCTAATTTATCTGCTACATAAAATGCATTATCAATATTTTCTGTAAATATTGAACTTTGAAGTCCATATTCTGATCTATTAGCTATTTCTATAGCTTCATCCATATCCTTAACTCTTATAATTGGAAGTACTGGTCCAAAAGGTTCTTCCCATGCAAGTCTCATATCTGTAGTTACATTATCAAAAAGTGTTGGGTAAATTAAGTTACCTTCTCTATTTCCTCCTATAACTAAATCTGCTCCCTTTTCTCTTGCATCTTCTATTAACTCACAAACAAAATCTGCTGCTTTAGAGCTAATAAGTGGTACAACATCTGCATCCGCCTCTAATGGATTTCCTACAGTAATCTTCTCTATTTTTTCTTTTAATTTCTTTACTAATTCATCTGCCAATTTATCTACTACTAAAACTCTCTTTACAGCTGTACATCTTTGTCCTGAATATGAATATGCCCCAGCTATAATATTATTTGCAGTTAATTCTAAATCAGCATCCTCTAAAACTATAGCCGCATCCTTACCACCTAACTCCATTAAAAGTGGCACCATACTAGTAATTTTAGAAATTCTTTTTCCTACTTCTGTACTACCTGTAAAGTTTATAAAATTTATTCCTTTATGAGTAGTAATATAATCTCCAATTTCACTACTTCTTCCTGTAATTGTATTTAATACCCCACTTGGAACTCCTGCTTGTTGAAAAATTCTTGCTAAGTGTAATCCACTTAAACTTCCTTGTGTTGAAGGTTTTAGCACAACTGAGTTTCCTGCCATTAATGCTGGTGCTATTTTAGAAGCCGCTAAATTTATAGGATAGTTAAATGGAGATATAGCAAGTACAACTCCTATTGGTTCTCTTTTTACAATTGATATTTTATTATTCTTAAACCCTGGGAAGCTATCCCCCGGAATACTTTCACCAGTTAAGTTCTTAGCAGTATCCGCTGTAAACTTTATAAAATCTGCTGTTCTTGATATTTCTGATTTACAACTTTTCCTATCTTTCGCAATTTCCATCATCATAACTTCTGCTAATTCATCTATATTTTCTAATAAAAGCTCTGCTGACTTATATAATATTTCCGCTCTTTTACTTATTGTTACGCTATTCCACTTCTTTTGAGCGTCTTTAGCAGTTTTCATTACTAAATCTACATCTTCTTTTGTCATAGCTGGAACTCTACCTAATAATGAATTATCTAGTGGTGAATTTACATCTATAAGGTTAGAGCTTATACCATCAATCCACTCTCCATTCATTAAATTTTTAAAACCTCTATTTTCATCTTTTATATAATTAAACATATTATAATTTCCTCCTTAATAATCAAAATTTATAAGCACTATAGCTTTATAAATTTATTTTAAATACTTTTTATTATTTATTCTCTTTTAACTTATGATTTTATTATACTTTTAAAGATATTAAAAAAATGTGATTAGAGTCATTTTTTAAAAGTTTCTTATTTTATTTTAACCACAAAAACCCACCACAATACATTTCTGTATTGTGGTGGGTTTCATAGTACTGTATCCTTATTATTTAATAGCTATTTTATAAATATTAAGTACATCTTCTTTGTTTAACTTAACGAAGTTTCCAACTGTACCATTTTCAGTTCTTTTTTCTGCCATTTCTTCTAATCTATCATCTGAAATATTAGCATCTTCTAAAGTAACTGGTAAGCCTATTTCTTTAAAGAAATTCTTTAAAGCTTCTATTCCTTTTAATGCAGTTCCTTCTAAATCTTTTAGATCTATTTCCACATCAAAAACTCTATTTGCAAATTGAGCAAATCTATTTATATCATGCTTATAAACATATTTCATCCAAGCTGGGAATATTATAGCAAGGCCTGCACCATGAGCTATATCATATATTCCACTTAACTCATGTTCTATATCATGGCTTGCCCAATCTCCAATTCTACCCATACTTAAAGAATCATTATGAGCAATAGTTCCCGATAACATTATTTCAGCTCTTGCTGCATAATCATTTCCATTTTCTAATACCTTCTTAGCATTTTCAATTATATTTTTCATAGCGCCTTCACAAAGTCTATCTGTTAAGCCTACATTTTCTACATTTGTAAAATATCTTTCTAAAATATGAGCAAACATATCACAAGCTCCACAAGCTGTTTGATAATCTGGTAATGTATATGTTAATTCAGGGTTCATTATTGCAAATTGTGGTCTCATAGTTCTATGTCCTGTTGATCTTTTATATCCACCATCTTCATTAGTTATAACAGTTCCACCACTTGTTTCACTTCCAGCTGCTGGTATAGTTAAAACTACACCTAAAGGTACACATGAACCTTCAAAGTTTTTTCCTTTTTCAAATAAGTCCCATACATCTCCATCATAATTTGCTCCAAGAGATATAGCCTTTGCAGAATCTATTACACTTCCGCCACCTACTGCTAAAATAAAATCTATTTTATTTTCTCTTACCAGTTCAATTCCTTCTCTTACTAATGATAACCTAGGGTTAGGTTTAACCCCTGAAAGCTCAATAAATTCTACATTAGCTTCCTTTAAAGAAGCAACTATTTTTTCATATAGCCCACTATTTTTTATACTTCCTCCACCATAATGCATAAGTATTTTGTTTGAAAATTTCTTAACCTCTTGTCCAACAGTTAATTCTTTATCCTTACCAAATATAAGTTTTGTATAGTTTTCAAAATTGAAATTTATCATTTTAATCTTCTCCTCCTAATTAACTATTTTATTTAATGTAATCGTATTTCCTTTTAAATTATTATATCACATTATTATAATTTTATATCGGCTTGATTTTTTCTTTTTTATTAAAATATTTATCTGATAAAGATAATTTATTAGTGAAATAAAAAAAAGCCTTGTACCTAGGTTATTTCCTAAGTACGAGACTACCTTACTAATAAGCAATGCTTGACTTTAAAAAGACTTTTTAAAGTCTTATATTACATTTATGTTTAGAACTTTATTTTCTATAATATTTTATTTATCTTCTTTACCACAATATCTTTTCCTTCTTTTGAAAACATATATTGCACATCATTTACAACAGCAATATCCTCATCTATTTCCCCTATTTCATTTACTATTTGAATAACCATTGCTTTTTCAAGAATTTCAAAGTCTCCTTCAAATTTAATCATAATTTTTCCTCCTAATGTTAAAATCAATTATTTTTCTTTTTTCTATAGTAATATTATACCTATGTAAATAGATTTAAACAATATAATTCTTAAATAGAGGGAATGGCAGGCCCCTCTGACTATCCGTTTGAATTTTATCTAACACTTGAAAATTTGCTTTTAAAAACTCCCTGTTATCTTTATATCTATCCATCCTGTACTCCTTATTCTGTATATTCTAAGAAAAACAGAAATACTTAACCGAAAGTATTCCTGTTTTAAATCAACTTATTTATATGCAAATGTTAGCCCTACTGTATCTATAAATACAGTTTTTCCATCTCTAACTAAATAGGAGTTCTTAGTTCCCATTCTACTTTTCCACCCTAAGTAACTGTATAACTAATCTTAAATGTCACTACTATTATATATTTTTGAATAAGATATTATTTTCAAGATGGATATGCTGAAATATATCTTCTTGCAACTCCATTAATTTTTTATAGGTTAATTCAAAAGTTTTACAAGCACCCTTTGGTGCAGTATAATGCTGTGTTATTTCCCTTAGTTCTTTAATTATATCTCCTGCCCCAGTATGTTCTTTTTCTAACTCATTTAAAAGATTTAACACCTTTTGTTTATTGTGGTTATTTTTTTCTACTTCATATTCTTTTATAATTGGAAATATCAATTCTTCTTCTTTTATTAAATGTGCCTCAAGTTCTGTTCTTAAAGTGTTAAATAGTTTATGAATCTTAAAAAGTTCTTCATGATTTTTACCATGTACTTTTAATATTTTAAATATAAGTTCACTTATTTTAGGTAGTTCTTCTTTTAAATATGCATGGTGTGTACCTACAATATAATCTATAAGCTTACTTGGTTTTTCCTTTGCCCAATCTGTAAATTCTTCATTTTTCTCTTGAAATTCTTTATATTTCTGATTTAACAAAGTCAATATTTTATTTTCATCGATATTTTGTTCTTTTATAGCTTCCGTTAATGGTCTATTTCCTCCACAACAAAAATCTATCCTATACTCTAAGAATAAATTGCTTGCTCCTGGAAAAATAGTAACAATATCTCCTATTTTATCTGATATATTAAAATTATTAATCATAATAACCACTCCTTATAACTTTTTATTTTTACTTTATTAAACACTTTATGTATTAATGAGCTATAATCTCATCTATCTATTACACAGATTTCATTTTAGGATATAAATACATATCTTCTTTAGAAATTCGATTTTCCAATAATTTTATTATCTCCTTACTTCCTTTTAAAAATTCGTCTGTATCACTTAAAATTTTACTCCTTGTATTAAATTTATTTTTATAGTTATTAAATTGTACATGAATATGACCCATTTCCTCACTGTATTGTTTAGCAATTTCTTTTAATTGTTGATCTTTACTTTCAATTAATGTTGGATATAAAAATTTATCCTCTGAATTCATGTGGATATTTAATTTACCTGCAAGTGTATTTATATTTCTTACTAAGACATCTAAATTTACTTTTATGTCGTTTGAGTTAATACCTTGCTTGATTTTTAAAAATAAATCCTTTATTTCTACATGTTGCCTTTCTAAATTCTCTATATTAGCCATATTATTTATCCTCCTGTGTTTATTAATATTTATAATAATATTAATACTTTGTTTTAATCTATACTTTAATTATAATTATATTTAACTTATAGTATGTGATTTAAAACACACGATAATTATTGTATAATTTTATTATACAAAATTATGGAGGTGTAATATGAACTTATGCAATAATTGCTGTCCTTGTAATCATAAATATTGCGCTAAGAGGATTTCTTTATTTGCGTCTCTTCCAGATAATGACCTTAATAAAGTAATAAATTTAATTACAAAGAAATCCTTTGAAAAAGGCGATATTATATTTTCTGAAAGAGAACTATTTGATAAATTGTTTATTATAAACAATGGAAGTATTAAAATTTATACATATACTAAAGATGGTAAAGAGCAAATCCTTTATATCTTAAAAGAGGGAGAGTTTTTAGGTGATTTAAACTTACTAAAAAATGATATCTTTAAATTTAATGCAACGGCTCTTGAATCCACAAATATGTGTATTATACATAAAGATGATTTTGATATACTTATTAAAACCAATCCTGAAATCAGCATAAAAATTTTAGAATATGCTCATGACAGAATAGCCTCACTGGAAAATTTAGTTCAAACACTTACAACTAAAGACGTTGACGTGAGACTTGCTTCACTTCTTATAAATCTTTCTAGTACCTTTGGTATTAAAACAGATATAGGAATTGAGATTACGCTTCCCTTAACCCGTGAGGACATGGCAAATTTCATAGGAGTAACTAGGGAAACTGTCAGTCGAAAATTATCTTATTTCCAAAGCCAAAATATAATTGAAATATTTGAAAATAAAATAATTCTAATAAAAGACATTACTATACTTAAAGAACTAGTCCCAATTTAAAGAGGAGAGATAGGTGAACTATACCCGAAAAAGCAGACAAATAAATGAATTGTAGCGAAATAGCAATATAATTTCTGTATTACTATTTCTCTTTTTTAAGTCTGACAAGTTCATGCTTTTTGAATTCAGCAGGCGTTAGATATCCTAATCTTTTCTGAATTTTTATATTATTGTAGTAATTATAATATTTCCATGTTTATCTTATAATGTCGGCTTTGCTTACTATACCAATGTTAGGATTGTACAACACTTCGCTCTTATAAGATTAAAAAAAACTTTCCATGGGAGCATTATCAATAGGGGTTCCTTTCCTGGACATGCTCTTGATGAAGTTTTTATCTTTAAGTTCATTCTGAAACATAACATTATTATAGAGAGTTCCTTGATCCGAATAGATAATAGTACCTTCTGGTAAGGATTTATTCAAGATGTTTTTAAAAGACTCTCGATTAAGTTCCCTAGTTTTATGGTTTTTAATTGCAAATCATTCTAACATTCCAGTGTAGAGGTCCTTCACTGCTGATATAATATCTTCTTCCCATCTATTTTATACTCAGTAACATCAGTTACCATCTTGTCAAAGGGACAACTTGCACTAAAATTTCTAACCAATACATTTTTCTTAGAATGTGGATCTCCAGGTTTCTTATATCTCTTTTTTATCTTAATTACAGCCAAATAACCATTCTGTGACATCAAACGGTAAACCTTCTTATGATTGACATTAAGACCATAGTCAGCTAAAAGCTCGGGTGTAACCCTCTCTACGCCATATCTAGCATAGTGTCTAAATAGAGCTTTTCAATGCATTTAATAACTTGTTCATCATCTTTTTGATTTTTCTGATACAATCATGCCCTTATTTAACCATCGATAATATCCAAATCTGCTTATTTCAGCAACTTGAAGAAGCAAAGTTAAGGCTTCCCTACTGCTCAGTTTCTTACTCACTTTATATTTACTTTTTTTTACGTTATCTTGATTTATTTCAAGGAGACTTTTAAGATATTGATTTTCAGCTTTTAATTTTAATATTTCTTCTTCAGGAGAGTCATAATATTTTTTTGGGCGACCTCTGTTTTACCTCTTTTATCCTCAAGTCCAGCTATTCCAAATTCATTGTACTTTTTTAACCATTGAGTTAACATGTTATGGGACCTAAAACCAAGTTTTTTGGAAAGGGCTTTTACGCCACCCTCATCCCCATTATTATATGTCTCAATTACATTAATCTTAAATTCAATAGAATAAACATTATTTTTTTTGCCCATAATAAAACCCCCTTAATTTAATCTACACTACTTTTTAGTTTCGTGTCCACTTACGGGTGTATAGTTCACTATAGTGTGCATTTTATACCTACCTCTAACAATTGAGTTTACTTGGGTTAAGTGGATTTAATCGATTCTTTCCTAGGTGTTTTCGGGTATAAAAATAGCTCCATACCTAGGTAAATTCCTAAGTACAGGGCTAACTTATCAATACTAACGCTTGGCTTTAAATGGCCTCACATTAGATATATGTTCAGAACTTTGTTATAAAGGAACATAGTATTGCAAAATTTTTCTTATTTAATTATAATACTTATTTTTTATTGTAGGCATAATTTTATTTGCAATGCTTTTATAATCATATGGGGATTTAATTCTTAAATACTTCTTATTTGAAATAAATATAGGAATATTTTTTTCATCAATGTTAGAATCTATTAATGAAATTATAAGAATATCATCTTTATACGCTAATCTAGTTAAAAATGTTTCCATTTCAGTTTTACACCAGTTTGATTCTAAAAATTCTTTTGTAATAAGAAAAACTACTGTTGCGGATGAATTTATTCCTTTCTGTACTTCATTAACTATTGAATCACCATAATCAATACAAAATTCTGAATACCAAACTGGCAAATTACTGGCGTTCAAATATGGAATTAATTCCTCAATATAATCTTTATTTTCTGAAGAATGACTAAGAAAAACTGATGCTTTACCGATCATTGGTCTTATTGGGTATCCTTTTTTTTGAAGTATCCCCTTCTCTGGATAGACAAACATCTGTTCAAATATTCCATCTACTTGATTCGCAGCATTTATATTTATACTATTAAATCTTCTATTTCCAAATTCGCTTATTAAATTTATATTGGTTATATTAGGTCTATATATAGCCCCTGCTTTTGTCATAACTTCTTTCATGAAATTAATATCACCATCTTTAGGATTCATATAACTAATAACAATATAAAACTCTAAACAATATGGCACATTATTAACATATATTGTTACCATTTGTAATGAACTTGAGTTTTGAGTTTCTAATAATATCTTCAATGATTCAACTACTTGTCCTCTGTTCCCATAATCATATTCCCACACAAAATCCCTATCTAGACTTTTTTCCATAGTATACTCCTTAAAATTTAATTTTAGTTCCAAGATTCTTTAGTATCACATATATATTCTGAATATTCATACTTTTCTTGCGTATGTACATTAAAATCTTCAATAGCTTTTTTTATTGCTTTCAATTTAAATGGTATAAATAAAGTCTTAACCTTACCTTCTTCCATTCTATTTCTTAAAATTTTCGGAAGTAAATCTTTATGTTTTTTTTCTGTTTTTTTAATTACTTCCTCACCCGTATAACATAGTATTATTGGTATTTTATAAGTTTTTACAGCTTGTTCAATTTCAAATTCAACTACCTAACTACTATTTTTTGTATTTTCAGTTACAATCAAAAATAATACTTTTGAACTTCTAAAACGTTCTTGTAGTCTTGGATATAACGTTTTTTCTCTATCGCTGGTATCCCTTACAGACTTTGTTTTTTCATGACTATCTACAAATGTAAAATCTATATCATCATTAGCTTTCCATACTTTCAACATATCATAATGAGCAATATCTGATTTTGTTGGAACTGCAGTTCCACATCCATTAAATGCTACATATACTCCATTCCTATAACTCATCTAACTCTCTCCTTTATACAATGTTTTTATTTTATACAAATTAATATAACTTCTCACAGATTCATGTAAAACTATTTTAATTTCACAATCGTGAGGAATCGATATTCCTGATAGTTTAATTGAATTTAAAATTTGTTCTAAATAATCTTGTAATTTCATATTACCTTCAACTCTTGATATTCCTGAGCCTATTAATGGTATAACAATATTTCTTTGATTGTAGATTTTATCTATATTTTTCCAAAACCTTAATAAAAACGATACATAATCTACTTTAGTTAAATATGCTCTATTATACTCATCAAATTTTGTAAAAGCTGTTAGTGCATATTCACCATTAACTTCAATAGTATTTCCTATTTCATACTTTTTCTTCTTTCCCACATTTCTATTAACTAATTCATATTTTTCTGAATTAAGCTTACTCTCTATTTCATTATCTAAAATACTTGTATCTAATTTATTTTCTATGATGAATTTACCATTTAACGAATTTTTAGCTATTATATTATTATCAACGTGTGTATCAAAATACTCATTGAAAGGAATAACCTTCAATCCATTTTCTTTAAAAATATCACCATAATATATTTTAATTCTATTATTATTTATATTAAATTTTAATTTTGAAATCTTATTCGCCTTATAAAATACTATTAGATACAAAATAATCATAATAATGATAAAGGAACCAATCCATATCTTTCTATTATTATCATTTATAATTAATAAATTACTAAAAAATCCAAATGGTATGCCTATAATAGCCAATATACTTAAATATTCCCTTAATAAATCTACATTACATAGTTTAATCCTCATATTATTTTATTAACTCCTTTACCATCAACACTTAACCTAACAAATTGTTGTACTTAATTGTAGTATTTTATTGTAATAAAATTTGCATTTATAAATTTAAAACAAAGTCAGTTTGCTATATATTGTATTATATTACAAAAAATTTATTTTTGTACTCAAATTATTTAACTCTATCTATATAAGTTATTATTAATCTTTTATAGTGAATACTATATGAATTCTAAAGTTGCAACAAGTACTTAAATACATATGTTTATTGGTGTAAAATGTATTGTAAATTCATTTTGCACCTTATATATTATTTTTTCTATCTTAATTAATTCTAGATATGTTTCACCTCTAATTAAATTTAATTGCACTTTAATTGTAATTTTCTAAGTTGATTTTAAAATAAAATATGTTTCATTATTAATAATTACTTTTTCTCCGACCTTACGATTTAATAATTTAAACTCAATATAACTCAATTCTTCCCTATCTTCTGTAACTAGAATAACAAGGTCTTCTTTAGTATCATTTTTAATTAATATTACTCTACTTCCATAATCTACTTCACTATTATATTCATAATTAAAAGATTTCGCTTTTCTATTATGAATATAATTATCATGGAAATCAATATATTCTTTGGCAATATTATGTTTTAATAATTTAATAGTCTCTATTCAATTGAAATAATTCTAGGAATTTTTAGACATCTATTTCCCACTACTCTCTTACTATTTCTATTATACTTGGTTCATATACTACAACTTCTGTATAGTTACCATCTTTAAAATGAATACTGATAGCTTTATAACAATTCTTTTTGCTAGTATATTTAATATCATCTATTTTCTTATAAGAATTTCCATCATTTGAGATAATAAATTTTTTTACTATATATTCATTATTCAATTCACATTTTATAACTATTTCTCCATCATCTATGGTATTTTTTTCTGTAGTAGCAAAGTATACTCCTTCTCCAAATACATTATCTATAAAATATCTCCCAATCCATTGGTTCTCTTTCCATCTGCCCTTAGATGTTTTAAACCATTCTTCTAAAATCTTCTCTTTATTTTCTTTACTAGTTGCATGATATAAAATCATATTTTATTCACCCACTTACATATCTCTCATTATCTACCATGTAAAATTTCGTACTAACACCTCTAATATCTTCTTACCATTTTTGAGATATATTATAATATTTTTAAGTAAATCTTCTAATTTTTATTATTACATCATATTACCTAACCTCATAACATCCACCATATTGCTAATAACTTTATTATATCATAACTTATACTAAAAGAGAGGCATGGGAAAATCAGCACTAACACTAAATTAACTTCATTGGTTAATTTAATTATATATATATTAAAATTTATTTATTATTACAAATATTCTTCCTTGTATGTCCCAATTAAAAATACTCGTTCATTTTTATCCACTGCCACCATTCATTTTCCATTAATACTTTACCCTAATTTCTTTCTCCTATTTTTATTACCCATTATTTCACACAGAACTCCCATCAATATTCTATTTTCCCATACACTCTTATATCCTATCAGCTTTCTAATTATAGGATCATAACTCCATCCTTAAATCTTACTGACCATTGATTTATCTTACTTTACATCTTTTCTTAAATCTATCTCTTTCGTGTGTTTTGGTCTAGCCTCTCTTCTGACTTTTCATCTTGGATTTGGAGCTTATAATTGAAGATAAAAAGCTAATCAGGTATGAGAGCCGATTAGCTTTTTAATCAAAACTTTATTTTAATGTTGTCAGGACTTTTTTTGAATGTGACATAGTAGCAATAATCTAATCACATCTATTGAAATGCTTACCTAAATTTTAATATTTCTTTTATTAACGCCCTTTCATCCTCAGAAAAACCAGTTGTTTTAAGAGCGTCCTTAAACGTCTTAGCAAAGTCAAAAAGCTTTACTATTTCCAATACGCTTTTCTTAGCCTCGTTATTAGATTTTTTAAATACCTCTACAATATTTTCATTTAATACACTTTTACCATTACTAAACTTAAAGCCACTAAACTCATTTACTAATATTTGTGATACTTTAATTATCTCATTATCCCCGAATTGGGTCCAAATATGATTTATAATATTTGCAATTAATTTTTTATCAAACCTCTCCTTATAATAACTAACTAACTTAAGTAAATTAAATAAATATAAAATTGTATCTTCATCCGAAATTCTATTAATTAAACTTATTAATAATTCTTCGTAGTTATCTGTGTTCTTGAACTCTATCCAGTCTTTTATGAAAATTATTGAATTATTATCATTCTCCAATAATAACAACTCCCTTATACAACATCCTTTATTGCCTTTAATTATAAATTTATCAATCACACTTAATGCAAAACTTCTATTATAAGTATCTTTATCCTTTAAATATTTAGCAATTTCAAAAACAGTATCATTATCTATTGATTCAAATATATTGTTGAAATCATCCAATATATTATTGGTATCTAAATCTATATTTTGAATAAGGAAATTTGAATAATCCTTTAAATTATCATTTTCTTTATTAATACTTCTTTTCATATTTCTCAAATAATCAATCGCCATAACCTTAGTTTCAAAAGTATTTGCATTCACTATTACTTTATTTATTGATTCCTTATCATATTTTAAAGGAGTCTTTTGTCCAAGATAATATAATCCTTTAATCATTATGTTCGGATTATACGAAACTACATATGTTGTTAAGAACATTACATATTCCTCTAACTTTGGAATAGAGATAATATCTCTTACTGACCCTATTACTTCTGTAAATGACTCTGCCCATTGCGGATAACTTTGTGGATAATTATAATTAGCACTATAATAATCCATTGAATTTCCCACTATTTCAGAGAGTAATTTATGACTTAATTTATTTTCCAATAAAAATTTAATTATTATTATACTTCTGTTAAATAAATCACTATTTACTGGACCACCTACAATAGCTAAGTTAGCTTGAATTTTATCAGTAATGTGTTTCAATTGCTCAACAGTTAAATTATTCATAATGTTATTTAACACATTATCATAACTACTATCAACAAAACAGTTGTCACTTATAGTATTTATAACTTTATCTATTAATCTGTAATTACTTGAGTCTATTTTATTATTTAGTAATTTTTCTCCTTCTGCAAAGTGTTCTAATTCAAAGCATCTAATAATAAAATTATTTAAATTATTATTGTCAACATCTGCAATATTCCAATTTAAATCTATTATTATATTTGCTATAGCTTTCATTATTCTTCCTGAATATGTTAAAGATATAAATTCATTTACAAGGTATGTTCCATTTTTATTTGAAATATCTCCGGCTACTGGTAAAAGTAATTCGCACACCTGTATAGCGTATGATTCATTGCATATAATCATTGGTAATGGAGCCGAAAATTTTTCAATATCTTCTTCTCTAATTGTAACTGCAATTTCTTGTAGTGCCATGTCAGCACTTCCCCTATCATTAATATCTTCTGCAGAAGCTATGTATTCACATAACTTTTTATAAAAATTATCGCTAAAATACGCCTTAATTAAATCTCTATGCTTATTATAAATATTAATAACATAACTAACCGGATATTCTTTGTTATTAATGAATCCCTTAATATACACCCTTACCTCTTCACTTAGTATTGTATTTTTCTCTAAACTTTTTTCTAATATCTCTTGTATTAATTTGTTAAATAACTGTTCATTATACTCTTCTCCATTTTTTCGTTTCCAATTATCATTTTTGCTTAATACATTACTTAATACAGTTAGCAATGTCTTTTCTATCCCTTGTTTTTCTGTTGCTTTTTCATATATTGCTAAATAGTTATCATAATCTACTTGCCAGTATCTAAATTCAATACCGTATTCATTAATTAATTTGAGCCTATTTGATACCAAATTAGAAAACTCCATAATTACTTCCTCTGATATATACTTTGATAATTGCAATGCCACCTTTAAAGCTTGTTGAAACTCAACGGTTTTTGATTCTTTAATACCTTGAATGACAATATTACTATCTACTAAAGATAGCTTATTATTAATTGAGTAAGTAATTATATCCATCTCATTACCACTTAATAAATCTTTTCTTATTGACCTTTGTTTTTCATCACCAGCACTTAATCCTAATGAATCCTGACCTAAATAAATAAACGGGGCCAAATTATCCGCATTAATATACTCTGTTTTCATAAGAAAACTTGCTAATGCTTTAAAAGATTCATTATTGTGCATACCATAGTTTTCTAATTCATCACTTTCAATTATGCCTTTATTAGAATAATACGTATCCAGGACATTTTGCATTATCCCTCTATCCTTCAATAAAAAATTATAGAACTCTGGAAAGTCTGTCTGTAATACTGATATTTTAGCTAATACTTTTAATCCAGTCTTCCCTGTAATAAGCCCCTCCTCTAATTTTTTATTCTCTCTACTTTTTGCAATTAGTAAATTACTCACGAAAGTATTTATTATCTTTTTTATTTGTCTTGGCGTATTAACATATGGATGAATTAAAACTTCCTCTAATATACCTTTGAAGCTTGGACATGCCTTGAATATTTCAGGTATTTCATTTTTACAAAGTTTATAAGCATATTCCTGCATATCCATATCAATTAATGGTGGTAATATAATTTTAAATTGAAATAATTTATCTAAATATGAATCACCATCAAATGAATTGCTACCATTAAGCTTTTTAGAATTTATAGCTTCTCTTAATATAGTATCATCAAATGGCACAATAAAAATACATTCTCTTCTTTCTACAAAAGCTTTGATAGCATCAAGTGCGTCAACTATCTTCTTAGCACTCAGTCTATCTAAATCATCTATGACAATAACTAATTTTTTAAAATTAGAGTTACGCTTGTTATACTTATCTAATGTTTCGTTAAACTTATCTTCATATTCATCTGTACTTTCAATAGGAGAAGTAATTTCATATTTCACTATTTTTTTTGATTTATATGCACTTATAAATTTAGAAACTTGCCCTATACCCACCACTAATAAAGGTATAAACATTTTATCTTTAAATGTTTTAATTGTTTCATATACATTTATTTTATTATTAATATTTATGTATTGTCTCCATGTTTCATCGAAATTATTATTGCAAGAAATCCACAGACTAACTAAATCAAAACACATTAACATTACATATAAAATTATACTTACTATTAAAAAATATCCTAAGAACACAAAAGTTTTAATTGCATTCTTACTTATAAACTCTCGTGTTGTTTCTTCTTTTTCTTTTATATCAATACTTGTATTAAACATTTCTTTAAAATCTTTAACTATATCATCTTTGCCATTAAGATTTCTATATAATTCCTTTAAAAAAGCCTTTTTAAGTGAAGTATTTTCATATTTCCAAGCATTAATCTCTTGAATTTTAAACTCTGATTTGCCACTTAGTTCTTCTTTTAACATATTAATTATCGAACTTTTTCCTACACCCCATTTTCCAATAATAGCAATGTTAAATGGTGCTTCATTATGTTCAATAATCATTTTTAGATTATTTACATAGTCTTTATACGAAAAAGCGTCACTTGCCTTATTTTGAATTGCTGAATCTTTAATAAATAATTTATTAATTTTCAACATAATTCCCCCTTTGATACTAAATTTTGTCATATTAATAATACCATTAAATTTCACATTTTACATTAATATTATATTTAATAAAAATTTTATTAAATATAATATTAACTCATATTTTTTTTCGTTGTTTAATCATTTCCTCAACCATCTTCCTAATTCCCTTATCCTTAGTTTCCCACAAATCCTGCATACTGATAAACCGTATAAAAACCCATCCTAATCCCCTTACCATTCAGTTCTTTGATAGCCCAATTTATTCCGTTCCTATCTATGATTGGTGATAAAGATCATCACTACTCTCACCACTTTCCAATCTTTGTATCATAATAAAGTCCCCTAAGGAAATCCACCCTTTATCCGAGTTATCTACAGGAGAAACCGTTGGTTTGAGAGTTAAGGAATAGGTTAATCATAAAAAGCCCTGCACATAACCGGTTAAAGTCATATACAGAGCCTTGTTTTTTCGAAACATTATTATAATTCTTTCGAAACTATTTTATAAAGTTTGGAACTTTATTTGTAAGTAACAGCAATTGTTCCCTCATAAAAAAGTTTCCAAAAAACCACACCCCATCAACCTCCCACCACCACACGCCTAATCCCACTTTTCTAAATTCCAGTGATAAAAAAATATCGAAAAAATAATATGGTGTTTTTGCCGAGTTATCCACAGGGAAACCGTTGGTTTCAGAGTTACCGATTAGGGGGAATCATAAAAAAGTTTCGAAAAAATATCGCCTTTAATTCTGTGCTTTAGCACTACCTCTCAATCCTTATTCCAGCTATCTTCCATCGCTTTTAACACACAAGAAAGCCCTGCATATAACCGGTTAAAGTCATATGCAGAGCATTGTTCTTTCGAAACTATTTTATAAAGTTCAAAACTTTATTTGTAAGTAACAATTAACTTATTATTATTTACAAGCTTCTTCAATAGCAACTGCAACAGCAACTGTAGCACCAACCATTGGGTTATTTCCCATTCCGATAAGACCCATCATTTCAACGTGAGCTGGAACTGATGATGATCCTGCGAATTGTGCATCTGAATGCATTCTTCCCATTGTATCTGTCATACCGTATGAAGCAGGGCCTGAACCCATGTTATCTGGGTGAAGAGTTCTTCCTGTTCCACCACCTGATGCAACTGAGAAGTATTTCTTTCCTAGATTAACCATTTCTTTTTTGTAAGTTCCAGCAACTGGATGTTGGAATCTTGTTGGGTTTGTTGAGTTACCAGTGATTGATACGTCAACGCCCTCATGATGCATTATAGCAACACCTTCTCTAACGTCGTCAGATCCGTAGCATTTAACTGCTCCTCTTGGTCCGTTTGAGTAAGCTTTTTCTCTTACTATGTTTAAATGTCCAGTGTTGTAATCAAACTTAGTTTCAACATAAGTGAATCCATTAATTCTTGAGATTATAAATGCAGCATCTTTTCCAAGACCATTTAATATAACTCTTAATGGAGATTTTCTTACTTTATTAGCTTTTTCAGCTATTTTTATAGCACCTTCAGCAGCCGCGAATGATTCGTGACCAGCTAAGAATGCGAAACATTCAGTTTCTTCTCTTAAAAGCATAGCTCCTAAGTTACCATGTCCAATACCTACTAATCTATCATCAGCAACTGAACCTGGGATACAGAAAGCTTGTAATCCTTCTCCAAGTGCAGCAGCAGCATCAGCAGCTTTTACGCAACCTTTCTTAATAGCAATAGCAGCACCTAAAGTGTAAGCCCACATAGCGTTTTCAAATGCGATTGGTTGAGTTGACTTAACGATTTCGTAAACGTCGATACCCTTTTCGTCACATACAGCCTTTGCATCTTCTAATGTTTCCATTCCGTATTGTTGTAATACTGGAGTGATTTGGTTGATTCTTCTTTCATAACTTTCAAATAATGCCATGTTTCTAGTCCTCCTTATAATATATTAGTTGTGTCTTGGATCTATAACTCTAACTGCTTCATCGAATCTTCCGTATTGGCCAGTAGCCTTTACTAAAGCTTCATTAGCTTCCATTCCCTTAGCAACGAATTCCATCATCTTACCTAAGTGAACAAATTTATAACCAATGATTTCTCCATCAGCATCTAAAGCTGTTTCTGTAATATATCCTTCAGCCATTTCTAAGTATCTTGGTCCCTTAGCAACTGTTCCGTACATAGTACCAACTTGTGATCTTAGGCCTTTACCTAAATCTTCAAGTCCAGCTCCTATTGGTAATCCATCTTCTGAGAAAGCAGTTTGAGTTCTTCCGTATACTATTTGTAGGAATAACTCTCTCATAGCTGTGTTTATTGCATCACAAACTAAATCTGTGTTTAATGCTTCTAGTATAGTTTTTCCTGGTAATATTTCTGAAGCCATAGCTGCTGAATGAGTCATTCCTGAACATCCAATAGTTTCTATTAACGCCTCTTCTATTATTCCGTCCTTAACATTTAAAGTAAGCTTACATGCTCCTTGTTGTGGCGCACACCAACCCACACCATGAGTTAATCCTGAAATATCTGTTACTTCTTTAGATTGAACCCATCTTCCTTCTACAGGAATAGGTGCTGAACCATGGTTAGGTCCCTTAGCTACAACACACATTTCTTCAACTTCTCTTGAATACATCATAAACTGATCCTCCCTAATTATGAAATAGTTATAAGCTTGTCTACTTTAACTACTAAAAGTTTGATATGTAGACATTATAACTGGGCCAAATTTAAACCCACTGGGTTAAATTGCCCCTACTCTTATAATATCAGAACTTTTCTACTGTAACAACAATTTATTATGTTTTTTTTACTTTTATATTGATATTTTTTTATCACTTGAAATTAATCTTAAAATATGTTATTATATATTCACAGGAACATGTTATGCCGACATGGCGGAACTGGCAGACGCACATGACTCAAAATCATGCGGGAAACCGTGTGGGTTCAATTCCCACTGCCGGCACCAAACAAAATAAGAAGCACTGATATTATTAACTTATACAAGTTGTAATATCAGTGCTTTTTATTTTTTATCAATATCTTTATATAATGTTATTTATCTTTTTTCAAATTTCCCTTCATTTACATGGTATCAATTATAACTGTCCTCAAATTTTCCAGAATAGTCATTTAAATTAATACATCAAAAAAAACAAGGCTTGAATAACTATTTCTAGCTTCCCAAACCTTGTTCCTTAATTATAGATAATAAGTCATTATCCTTATCTAGTACAAACAAGACTAAGGCGCTTTGACTTATTATTTATTCTACAATTTCTAATATTAAAATATACTTACATATAGTAAAGCCCCTAATATTGCTCCAAGTATTGGCGCTACTACTGGTATCCATGCGTAACCCCAATCTGAACCACCCTTATTTGGTACAGGTAATAAATAATGCATAAGTCTTGGTCCAAGGTCTCTTGCGGGGTTAATAGCATAACCTGTAGGCCCACCTAAAGATAATCCTATAGCCCATACTAATACACCTATTACGAAGGGTTGAACCCCCTCAACAAAAGGATGTGCAGTTATTCCTAGCATTGCAAAAACAAATATAAAAGTCCCTATAAATTCAGTTGCAAAATTGAATTTTGGATTCCTTATTTCTGGAGATGTACAAAACACACCTAGTTTTGTAGCTTTGTCTTCTGTTTCTTCAAAATGATTATAATAAGAAATAAGAACTAGTCCGGCTCCTAAAAATGCTCCAACAAATTGAGCTACTAAATACATTGGTACATTTGCCCATGGAAATTTTCCAACAACTGCAAGCGCCAATGTAACTGCTGGGTTAAAGTGTGCTCCACTAACGCTTCCAAACATGTAAACTGGAACTGCTACAGCAAATGCCCATCCTGATGCAATAACTATCCAACCTGAGCTATTCCCTTTAGTTTTGTTAAGTATTACGTTTGCAACTACTGCATCGCCTAATAGTACTAATATTAAAGTTCCAAATAATTCTGCTAAAATCGTTGTCATACTCATAAGTCTTTACCATCCTTCATTTTATAAGGCACCTGAAAAAATAATAAATCAAAGTGCAACGTTTATTTTTCACCCTAGTTTATTATTTTTTTCAGATACCTAGTTTCAAGTAAGGAACCCCTTTAAAACAAAGGAGTTCCTATATTTTATAATATGTTAATTTATCCAACTAGTCCTAATATTAGAACGCAGCTTTGAATATTTGCATTATTTCTTTTTCATTTCCTTTTCTTGGATTACTGAAAGAATTTCCATCTTTTAATGCCATTTTAGCCATGTATGCGAAATCTTCTTCTTTAATTCCCATTTCTTTTAAGCTTGAAGGAATTCCGATTTCTTTTGAAAGTTTAAACATAGCCTCAATAGATTTTTCAGCAGCTTCCATAACTGATAACCCAGCTATGTTTTCTCCCATGAACTCAGCTATATCAGCAAATTTAGCAGGGTTTGATATTAAGTTATATCTCTCAACATGTGGAAGAAGCATAGCATTAGCTACTCCATGAGGCATATCGTATAATCCACCTAATTGGTGAGCCATAGCATGAACATATCCTAAGTTAGCATTGTTGAATGCCATACCTGCTAAGAATGAACCATATGCCATATTTTCTCTTGCTACTAAGTTTTCACCAAAAGCAACAGCTTGTCTTAAGTTATTTGATATTAATTTTATAGCTTGAATAGCAGCGGCATCTGTTACAGGGTTTGCATCTATTGATACATATGCTTCAATAGCGTGAGTTAAAGCATCCATTCCTGTAGCAGCTGTTAAACCAGCAGGTTTTTTAACCATTAACATTGGATCGTTGAATGAAACTAAAGGTAAGTTTCTCCAGCTAACTATAACATATTTAACTTTTGTTTTAGTGTTAGTTATAACACAATGTCTTGTAATTTCACTTGCTGTTCCAGCTGTAGTATTAACTGCAACTATTGGTGGAAGTGCAACTGTTAAAGTTTCTATTCCAGCATATTCATAAAGATCTCCTTCATGAGTTGCTGCAATACCAATACCTTTACCACAATCATGTGAGCTCCCTCCTCCAACTGTAACTATCATGTCACAATTTTCAGTTTGGTATACTTTTAATCCATCAGCAACATTAGTATCTTTTGGATTTGGTTCTACTCCATCATAATATGCAACTTCTATTCCTGATTCTGTTAATGACTTAACAGTTAATTCAACTGCTCCGCCTTCCATACTTCTTAAAAATTTATCTGTTACTATTAGAGCTTTTTTACCACCTAATATTTCACATCTTTCTCCAACTAATTTTACGCATCCAGCGCCCATAAAGTTAACACTTGGTACTAAATAATCATACATTCTCATTGTTAATTCCTCCTATTTTTTGTTTATTTGTTTAATTTCTAATATGTAAATCTAAATTATTACCTATTAAAAGCATCTACTGCTGCTTGAGCTATGCTCATATCTTCTTCTACAGTTCCACCACTTACTCCAACTGCTCCTACAACTTGACCATCAATTATTATTGGTAGCCCTCCACCAAATGGAACTATTCTGCAATTATTTGTAAGTTGAAGCCCATAAAGGCTTTGTCCTGGTTGAACGCATCCCGCTATTTCATGGCTTCCTTGCTTTAAACATGCTGCTGTATAAGCTTTGTTTATTGCTATATCAACGCTTGTTATGAAAGCATCTTCCATTCTATGCATTAACATTAAGTTTGCTCCAGCATCTACTGCTGCAAAAATTACTGGTACATTTATGCTAGCTGCTTTTTTTTCAGCTGCTTTAGCCATTTCCTTAACTATTTCTAAACTTAATTGTTTTATTTCATTTAACTTCTTCATAATTTTATCCCCCTAAATATTTTTTTCTTCCTCATATCTTGCAATAGCGTATAAAAAGTCAGATAAACGATTTATATACATTTTAACTTGATTACCTACAACCTCTTCTTTAGAAAGAGTAGCAATTCTTCTTTCAGCTCTTCTGGCAACAGTTCTTGCTACATGTAATAATGCAGATGGTTTATTTTTTCCTGGGGTAACAAATCCTTTAAAAGGACCTGCAAGCTCCATATATTTATCTATTAAAACTTCCAATTTTTCTATATCTTCATCTGTTATTACTTCTTTTAATTTTTCAATTCCCTTTTCATCACTAGCAAGCTGTGCACCTACTATATATAAATTTCTTTGTATTTCTTCAAGTGCTTTTCTCTCTTCATTATCTTCAATTTCAACATAAGCTAAACCAATAAATGAATTAACTTCATCTATAGTTCCATAAGCCTCAACTCTTAAACTATCTTTGTCTACTCTACTGCCTCCATATAAAGCAGTAGTTCCTTTATCACCTGTTTTAGTGTAAATTTTCATAATATAACTACTCCTTATACTTTATTTAAAAGCAATTCCTTTGACTAATCGTCCTGCATTAGCACCTAAAGCTCTTAGAACTTTTTCTTCATCATCTAAACTAGCCGCAAACAATGGTTCATCTTTGTTTAGCTTATTTAAGGTTAATGTTACTTTTACATTTTCATCAATACCAATTCCAACTGATAGTCTTGAATTTTGAGAAGCCACATGACTTAGTTCTTCTGATCTTAGAGAATCTTCTTTGCAGAATACCTGGCAAGGTATTCCTTCTTCTTCTATTCCCCATAAAATTTCATTCATCCTAGTTAAGTCTTCTAATTTTGAAGAATAATACAAACATATACTTGGCATGTCGTATTTTAAATTTCTCATTATCATTACTTATCTACTCCATTTCCATTTAAAGCTAGTACAAGACCTGTAGCTACTGCATTTCTTGGCCCTTCTGTGCTTCTTATGTTTCCTCGTCCTGCAACTACTCTATATTGAGCAAGAGCATCTGTTACTAATTGAGGGACTTCGAAATCTAGGGAAGATCCTCCTACTAAAACAACAAATTCAATATCTCTTATGTTTCCTGTAGGTGATACTCTTGTTAATGCTCTTAGACAGTTAGTTACAAATACCTTCTTCTTAGCAGCCCTTCTTATATTCCTGATTTTTTCCAAGGAATTTTGTCCATCTATTGGAATAAGCATTCCATCTTTTATAATTACAATCTTAGCAAATACTGATGGCTCCAATTGTTTTTCGAAAAATTCTACACTGCCATCTTCATGTCTTATATGAAATAAGCTTTCTACCTTTGCAAGTGGATATTTTTTAATATCCTCAGCTAAATTAAAATCTTCTAACCCTAGTTCTGACCTTATAAGCATAGTTACCATGTTACCTGCTCCTGCCAAATGAATTGAAGAAATTTCTCTTTGCTTATTTATTATAGATGCATCCGTAGATCCAGCTCCCATATCTAAAATTGCAAGGGGTGTACTACTTCCCGGTGTTGTTAATGCCCCTCTTATAGCCATATCAGCTTCGACTCCACCAACTTCAACTGGAACATTTAATTGCATTTCTAATTTATCTGCTATCATCTGCATTTGAAGCTTATCAGTTTTTACCATTGCTGCTATTCCCACTGCATTTTCCATTGAGAATTCTGCAGCAACGCCACCTTTTACCTTTTGAGGTATCGATGTATCAACTGCTAATAGATCTTGAATTGTTATATCAGATATTTTTTGTTTTGTAAGATTTGCCATAACTTGTCTTACTCTCTCTAACATCCCACCTGCATTAGTGCCAGCTTCGCCCTTAACATCTTCAATTGGAGCGCATAAATTAATACCGTCCATTATTTTTTCTGCACCATATTCTACATCTACAACTTCTTTTCTTTTCAAACCGTTTATATATATTTTACCTACTGGTATTTTTTTCTCCTGAACATCACCTTTAGGAGTTTTAATTACCACCGCAGATCTATTTCCTATTAAAGCTCTAGATATTGGTACTATCATTTTTGTCTCTTCTGATGTTAAATTAAAAACTGTTGCTATTCCATATGGATTTGATAAAGTTTCAACAACATCACCTTGGGCTGCAACTTCTACTGCTGCTCTCATTCCTACTGGAACTTTTTCTAAAAGGGTTACTTCATCAACTATAGGTATTTTCTTTTCTAACCTATTATTAATTAAAACCCCATCATCTCTTTGAACTATTGCTGATGTTATATTTATTCCTCTTTGAGTTGCAGCATTAATTCTAGCTACAGCCTCTAGGAAGCTAACTCTACTTAAAATTAAAGGAATAAACTGATTTTCTTCAAGGTTATCTACATCTAAGTTATCTAAATCTTCTATGTAGATAGTCTTTCCTATACCAGTACCTACGCCACCTGGAGTAGATGGATTATGTCCAATCATTGTAGATTCTGTTATTATTGTCTCAGTAATAGTTTCCATAGCAACATCACCTATAACCGGCGCTGCTTCATTTATTCTTACTAAGTTTAAATCTTCCAATTTTAAATCTACCTTATTTAAAGCCTGTTTTAAAGAGGAAAATATTCCTTCTATGTTTTCTTCCGTGCCCTTTATTCCTGTTGTTTTAACTATGCCACTTGAAAGAAACTCTATTTTTTCATTTTCAACCTTTGCCAGTGCTACTTCCGTTGTAGCATTACCAATGTCTACACCTGCAATTATCTTCATTTGTTTTCCTCCCTAAGACAGCTTAAAATCTAAACTACTCTTTTCTTAATTTTTCTCTCTTTCCATAAACCTCAACAGCTTCTCTTATGAAATCTGCGTTAACTTTCGCGTTGTAAACTTCTTCAAATTCTTTTGCTATTAACAAAAGTTCTTCTCTAGTTGAACGATATGGTCTTAATGCATTATATATTTCAAGAATTCTATCATCTGGAACATTTATAAGTTCTGCAGCACGTCTAAAGTTTCTAGCTATAGCATCTCTATTCATACCTTCAGCAATCTCTGCTTGCATCTCTAAAGTTTCAGGTGATATTCTAACATCTTCTGGCTTAATTTCTCCATTTAATACATTTTCTAAAGTTATATCTTCTAGCTTTTTCCCTGTTGGTGTCTTTATATGTTGAGGGCTTTTTGTAGCTAATGGATAATCTTGTGGACTCATCTTTATTTTTTCCATAAAAATTACTCTCCTTTATAAATTAAAATTTAACTTCGATTTCTATAGGTTTTGCATAAGCTACTACGTGCTTAGTTTCTTTTATGTGGAATAAAGCAGCTATTGCCATAAACTTAGGTCTAACCATTTGGTCGTTCTTTGTTGGAACCGGTGTTGGCGATTCTCTTTTAGCATATTTTGCTGCATTCTTTCCAATTAATCTATAAGTATCTAGTGTTATAAGTGGTGCTTGGGGAAATAATTCTAAGTTATTTAAAGGAAGTAAATCCTTTTGGTGAATAACCGTTGTTCCTTTTGATTGAATCCCTATGCCTATTCCAGATCCACTTAATTTCGCTGCATCATTTGATATAAATGAAACATCTGATGTTCTTACTACTCTAACAACACGAGCACTTAAACCTTCTTCTTCTATTCCTGCTATTATCTCTGTTAATATCTTACTGTGTGATAACCCTACTAATGTTTTATTTTGAAATTTAAGGAAAGCTGGTGCTAACCCTATAACAACTTCATCTGATTTTGTTCCAATTTTTGCTTCGCCTACCTCTGTAAGCTCAAGCTCTTTTATAGCATATTGATTTGGTGTGTTTTCCATATAGCTCACCTCCGACCTTAATTTATATCTTCTGGTTTTATTACATTAGGAATGTTCTTTATTTCTTCCCATCTTTCTTCACTCATTCTGTAACCTGTTCCAGGTCCCATATAATCATTTTTATCATTAACTGCACTTATTACATTAAATTCATCATCTAATATAGCTGATGTTTGCAGATAATCTCCAGTTACTCTTTGCTTAAGCATGTTTAATACGTTATTTGCGACATCATCAAATCCATTAACGCTTAATGCTTTAACTATATCTAATCCAGTTACTTTGTTTTTAAGCATTTCTTCTGCTGCCTTTAAATCTTCAACTATATTTCTTTCTGGCATATCTTTACTTCCATGAGCGTAAGTTGCAGCTTCAACTTCTTCATCAGTTATAGTTGGTAACCCAAGCGCTTTGAATACTGCTTGTATTGATTTTGCAGCCTTATTTCTAATTGCTACTGTTTCTTCTTCTGATACTGGTCTTAATCCACCATCTACCATTAAATCTCTTTGAAGAATGTTATAATCATCAAAATCTTCTGCATCAAAGTTTGAACCTGCAAACATGTTATCGTAATTTGGAACTGCACTATATCCTGAGAATATAAAATCTGTTCCTGGTAACATTTGCATTAATGTTCTTGCTGTTCTTCTTATATCTGAATGTGAGAATGTTTGGTCATTTCCTGATGCAACTTCTATATCAAGCATTGCTGCTATTAAGTTTTCTGCTAATACTGCTCTTATTCCTGATGGAACAGCTCCAGTCATTCCTATACAACTAACTGCGCCATTTTGAAGTCCTTGAACTCCAGCTCCTTTAGTTATATATATGCATCTAGCTTCTAGGTAAAGCATTGACTTGCCTTCTGAATATCCCATTAACGCTTCTGAACCTGTACCTGAAGTAAATCTCATTTTAAGACCTCTTGAGGCATAAGCTGATGCTAAGAACCCTTTTGACCATGGAGTATCATCTCCATCTGTAAATACGGCTTCTGTTCCATATACTGAAACTGTTTCTGCATAACTTGTAAGTCCTCTCATACCAAGGTCAAGTTCTGTAGCCTCCTCAACTGAACATTGAGTTAATATACCTCCACGACCTACTTGTGAACCTACTAATAATGCTAATGCATTAAATGGTGCATATCTAACTATAGCCACTGTAGTTTCTTGTTCTGAGAAACCTCTTATTCCAGCTTCTGCTGCATCTGCAGCAATTTGAACTGGATTATCCTTTAAATTTGTAACATGACATTGATTAGAAGGTGTTTTTCTAGCTCTCACCTTTTGCATTGACATCATCATTTCAACAACATTCATATGTGATACAACCTCAACTATTTTAGCTGGTGTTATAGCTGTTGTTATATCAACTATTTCATCACGACTAACATTTATATCTACAAGTTTTTTTGCTATTTCTACTGAATCTAACTTCATAGCCTCTTCTGCCTTTTCTATATTAATTGCATAATTAGCTATGAATGTATCTATCATATCAAATTCGTCTCTTTTTTTATTATCTAACTCCACTATTATTCCATTTTCAATTTTTATTGAAGGCTTAGGGTCATTTGGACTGTTCATTGCGATTAAACCCTCTTCTGGCCATTCTCCAATAAGCCCATCTTGATTTACAGGACGTTTTGCTAAAGCTTCAAATCTTTTTGATTTCACGTACTTTTCCTCCCTTTCAATATAACTTTAAATATAACTTTCTACATAACTTTTGAAAAATATTTTTACTTTTGTTATGTTTTTATCAATATCTAAATTATAATATAGATCCTTCTAAATTCCATTACAAATTCTTGTGTTGTTCTTGCATTATATTGTTTATTTTATATCAATATAATCGAACTTTCTTGTTTGATTATTAAAAAACTCCTATTTTATTTCTATTTATAGCATAAAAATAAGCTACTTTTATTAACAATTAACTGAAAATTGTCAATAAAGTAACTTATTACACTTTATATTTCTCTATTTTCTTCTCTGTATGCTTCCCTATACTTCTTTGGTGTAACTCCTTGAGATTTTTTAAATACTCTTATAAAATATCCACAATCCTCAAATCCCAAATCTAAAGCTACGTTAAGCACTGGTATATCCTTATTTTCCAACATTTCTTTCGCCTTATTTATTTTAATATCATTAACATATGAAACAAAAGTAACTCCAACTTCTTTCTTAAAGACTTTACTAAAATAACAAGGACTTAAATTACAAATTGAAGCCGTTTTCTCTAAAGTTATATTTCCCGTTAAATTATCATGTATATATTCTATAGCTGCTTTAATAGGTATTTCTTTACCATCATTAACTAGTTTTTCTGCGCAAAATTCTTTGTTAATTTTAAAATTAACAAAGAATTTGTTTAAAACATTCATTAATTCACTTGGTTTTATTGGTTTTAGTATATAATCATCTACTCCAAGGACCAGTGCTTTATGTACTAATTCAAAATCATCATAAGCTGTAATCATTATTATAATTTTATTTGAATTTTGTTCTTTTATTATTTCCGATGCTTTCATTCCATCTATTCCTGGCATTTTAACATCCATAATTATAATATCCGGATTAAATTTTCTATCTAATTCTATAGCTTCCCTCCCATTACAGGCTTCAGCTACAACTTTTCCACATTCAGAATTATTTATAATCATTTTCAAAGCTTGCCTCTCCAAAATCTCATCATCTACAATCATTATCTTAAACATTTACACAACTCCTACCTACCCTTATTTCAAAATAGTTATTTTAACTAAAGTCCCAACTCTTATTTTACTAGTTATATCTATTTTATATTTATCTCCATAATAATAAGCCATCCTTTTATTAGCATTATTTATACCTATTTTATCTAAATTATTATCATTTTTTATCTGCAGCTCTTTTTGCATTTCATTAAGTTGATCTTTATTTATACCTATTCCGTTATCTTCAATATATATTATTACAGATTCAACTTCATCCTCTACATAAATCTTTATATACCCGCCCTCTTCTTTAGTCTCAATTCCGTGTATAACAGAGTTTTCCACAAAATTTTGAAGAACCATAAAGGGTATTTTTATATTTTTAAACTGGGTATCTATGTTAATCTCATAGTTTAATCTATCTGAAAATCTGACTTTTTGAAGATTTAAATATGAAGTTATATAATCAAATTCCTCCTCTAAAGAAACTATTTTATCAGCTCTTTTCAAAGTGTATCTTAACATGTTAGATAAATCATATATAACCTCTTGGGTTTTTGGAGCTTCCTCAAATATAGCAAGTGATGAAATACTATTCAACACATTAAATAGAAAATGTGGATTTATCTGTGACTGCAAAGCTTTTAATTGAGAAGATTTATATTCTTTCTCTAGTTCTGCCTGTGCTTTCTGTGCTTCTGCAATTTTTACTTTTTTTTCATCAAGTTCCATTTGAACCATTTTAGCTACAGCTTCTTCTACAATATAATTGCTTATATGAAACATCATTTGTGCTACTGACTGTATTTTTTCAAAACTAACTACTGGTAATTTGCTATAAGCATTTGATAATTTTTCCTTTTCACTTTTTTCCAAATCATCAAAATCATTTTTCACATGTACTATATTCTCTAAATCTATAGTATCATTGCTCATCAATACCTGACCTGCCATTACTGAACCTAAATACTGTCCATCAACAATAATAGGAGTAGCAAAATCTATTAAACCTTTATGACATATATATATATAAGGCTTTTTTAGTCTATCTGCTTCTAACCCACCACGTGAATCACATCTTTCGCATAACTTAGAATATAAATCACTTGCCCTCATAATCTTACAAAACTCACTACAGTTACTATGCCTAGTCTCAGGCTTACCTTTATAGTTAACAGTTATTATAGACATTTCTGTAGCATTTGATATATCATCTTGTATTTTTTGAAAAGCATTTATATCAATAACATCTTTCAAATATAATTTCTTTTTCAATTTCTCAACCCCCATCATTATTACCATAAACTTCAATTGATTTATTTAATTCTATTATATTATTACTCTTATGTAAATTGCAATTCACTATTTTTTAAAAATATTTCGAGTATATTAACTTTAAATCGACATATTCCATACTTTTTTGACCATTTAAAATTGATTCAAAAAAATTCATCTTAAAACATAAATTCGCCATAAATTCATGGTACAATAGTTCCAAAAAGGAGGTGCCACTATGATAAAAATACTAATAGCTGATGATAATAAACAGATCACATCTATTTTAGAAGAATATTCAAAAAGTCAGGGATATGCCCCCATAATAGCTCTTGATGGTTTAGAGGCTATCACCAAATTTATAGAAGAAAAGCCTGACGTAGTTTTACTTGATGTTATGATGCCAAAAAAAGACGGTTTTGATGTTTGTAGAGATATTCGTAAAATCTCCAACGTTCCTGTGATTATGGTAACTGCAAGAGGTGAGGATTTCGAAAAAATTATGGGTCTTGATATTGGTGCTGATGATTATATTGTAAAGCCATTTTCTCCTAGTGAGGTTATGGCAAGAGTAAGGGCTATTTTACGTAGAATTAGCCGTGATGATGAAAAACCATTACAAACTTTTGAGTTTGATAATTTAAAAATAAATCTTGCTGATTACATCATATCAATTAATAATATAGATATTTCTTTAACCAAAAAGGAAATTGAGATTTTATGGACACTTGCCACAAACAAAAACAAAGTTTTTTCACGTGATAATTTACTAAGTAGCCTATGGGGATATGATTATTTAGGTGATAATCGAACTGTAGATAGTCATATTAAAAGACTTCGTGCAAAGCTAGATGAATTTGAACATAAAACTTGGGATATAAAAACAATATGGGGAGTTGGCTACAAACTAGAGGTATTATCAGATGTTTAAGAATAAGATAGCACTGAAATTAAGTAGTTATTTTGCAATTGCACTACTTGTTTTTTCAATAATAATTGGTAGTATTTTTATGGTTTTATTTAAAAATCATACAATAGCAATACACAAGAACGAATTAGCTACTCGTGCAACATCTATAGCAACCACCCTCTCTGGATATATGGATAAAGGAAATAGTATGGGTGGTTATGGTGCCTATATGAGGTTTATAGGTGACATTGCTGGAACTGATGTTTGGATTGTGGATGAGGACTTAAATCTTATTACAGGTGGCACAAAAAAAGGTATGATTAGTAATAAATATAATTATTCTGATCTCCCAGAAAATGCAGATACTCTTATTAAAGAGGTTTTTTCAGACCGGACTGCTTTTAGCGAAGAGTTTAGTAATATTTTGTCTGAGCTTACATTAACAGTTGGTACCCCAATTAAAAATAGCAACAATAAGATAATTGGTGTTGTGTTACTTCATTCTCCTGTGAATGGTATAAATGCAGCTGTATCTCAAGGATTTACAGTACTATCAATTAGTATTTTAGTTTCCCTAACCCTTGCCTTTTTATTATCTATCGGATTTTCTATTACTTTTACAAAACCCCTTAGAAAAATGAAAAACACTGCATTGCAACTTGCAAGTGGTGACTATACAGCAAAAAATAATATAAATCAAAATGATGAAATTGGAGAGCTTTCTGATACAATGGACATTTTAGCTAACCGTTTAGACATGGCAAGTCGCCAAAGTGAAGGATTAGAACAAATGCGAAAGGATTTTGTATCTAATATATCTCACGAGCTTAGAACTCCAATTACTGTTATGAGAGGTTCACTTGAAGCACTAGTTGAAAAAATAGTTACCGATCCAATACAAATAGAGAACTATCATAATCAAATGCTAAAGGAAACGCTATTTCTGCAGAGACTTGTAGGTGATTTACTTGATCTATCAAAGCTACAAAATCCAGACTTTGTTATTGATAAGCAAGAAATTTCTATCTGCGATGTCATAGATGATGCTATAAGAAGTGCATCCCATATTAAAGACAACAAAGGCATAAAAATTAATGTATATAAAGATAATGAAAGCTGTATTATAAATGGTGATTATGGTAGGCTTCGTCAAATGCTTATGATTGTGCTTGATAATGCTATTAAGTTTTCACCTGAAAATGCTACTGTCGAAGTTCTCTTTAAAAATAAAACCATCTCTATTCGCGACTTTGGTATAGGTATTCCCGATGAGGATTTGCCTTATATTTTTGATAGATTTTATAAATCTCGCTCAGAGCAAAATAAAACAGGTACAGGTCTTGGGCTTGCAATAGCAAAACAAATAGCTGATAGACACAAGATAAAATTAACTGCACAAAGTGATGAGGGCCATGGTGCAATGTTTATATTCCAGATGTGATATAGCAGGTTATTTCATTTTGTATTTGAAATGAAATAACCTTTTTTTATGTGATAAATTTATGTTTTTCCAATTCTAAAATGTCATAAAAACATAAAACTTAAAACACAGTTTCGCCATAACCATAAGCTATTATATAAATATACCAGAAAATAAATTCTAAAAAACAAAATCAAATTAAATTATTAAGGAGGTCATTTAAAATGACAAATTTAAAAAAAGCTATAGCATTAGGAACAATTCTATTTACAATAGGTACAACATCTGTAACCGCATTTGCGGCTTCAAACTACAAAACTCCAGCTGAGGCAGTTGCAGGAATTACAGGAAAAACAGTCGAGAGCGTTACTGCTGAAAAATCAGAAACAGGAAAGAATTATGGTGCAATTGCAAAAGAGGCAGGTAAACTTGAAGAATTCAAAGCTGAAAAGCTTGAAATGAAAAAGGATAAACTAAACGCACAGGTAGCCGCTGGCACAATCACACAAGATAAGGCAGATGAAATAATTGCTGCTATTATTGAGAAACAAGCTACATGTGACGGAACAGGCACATCAAAAATCGGTAAAGGTATGGGGGCCGGTTTCGGTTCTAACGGAAAAGCTGGCAATGGAGAACATAAAGGTAATGGCGGTGCTGGACATGGTCAAGGTACTGGCTTATAAAATAGATCTTACTATTCAATTTCAAAGCAAATAAATTTTAACTTAATAGAAGCAGATAACTACAATGATTTTGAGTTATCTGCTCGTATTTTATGTAAGGCATATCCAAATAAATAACAAGTGAGTTTTCTTATCTTTTTTCAACTATACCTAATATATATTTTTTTTATATTCTACCTCTTAATTCTCTAGTTCTTTCCTTAATTATATCTGAAACATTTGATTCTAGAATTTGAGTCAAAGCTTCTTTTTCCATTTTATTATTAAATATGCTAGTTGCATAATCTATTCTAATAAACTGCCCTTCTATTGCTTTAGCATTTGGATTCTTTTCTAATAGTTTCTTTCCAAGTTCTTGTTTTTTCGCTTCACTGGGTGCATCTGCATATGCTTTATATTCATAATAAAATTTTATAAAACTACCTTTCCCTACGCTATTTAATGCCTTCTTTAAATCCATTTTAAATTCTCCTTCGTTTCTTATATATTAAAATTTCTCTTCTACCTAATAAATATAAAGCTTTAAATATCCACCTTATTTTATACACTCTAAGTATATCCTAAAACACAATCCATTAACAACCCTATATAATTATGTTTAAATATTTATTTCTATATTCTTTATACCTTTATATACTTAGGTATATAAAGGTATATGAGATATGTAGTAAATTTATTATTCCATAAACAGCTACTGCTCCACTTATAATTACATTAGATGTCCTTAACTGCTTTTCTGTAGCACTTACCATTCGTTTACATATTATAAATACGAAAGCTCCAACCAATACTACCTTTAAACCTAAAGAAAGTATCGGGTTTTCAACCACTTGTGCCATAATCCCATTAAATTCCCTAAATAAGCCTGTTTGTAATAGTAGCAATGTAAATATAATATCGAATATGTTTAAACTATAAAGCAAAATAAATTTCTTTCGTATATTTTTATAACTAGAATCTTTTATAAATTTCACCATGATCTCCATCTCCTGTCTCTACATAAATATTATTTTTCATTTTGTAATTAACATAGCTTTAAAATCCCTCCATTGTATAATATTTACATAATTTATTTTTGTTATTATTGTTCCTCTATATAGATTATTTATTCATTTTTATATAATGAACCGTAAAATAAATAACTATTCAATATTATAAAAGCAAATCAATATTCACTATATAAATAAAATTTATTATGATATAATAATTATTATTATATCAGTGTGAAAGGAGATTAATATGAATAATAAAATAGCTTTAACATATGAAAATGGCGAATTCAATTTAACCTTAAATGAATCAATTATAAAAACAGGAACAGATTTTGACAATGCAGTTTATCAATTCAAACAAATAATTGCAACTACCTCTGCAACTTCTGAAACAAAAAGTTGGGAAAGTATTGAAAAAAGCATTCTAGGATATAAAGACAACGGGTTAGAAATTAACAATGATTATAAGACTATCACTTTCGGACCAATGAAGTATTTCTATACTACCGGAAAAGTATTTTACCTTTCCAAAGGTGAAATGATAGGACTTCGAGGTGGATTTGATTTCTTCCACTTTATTTTAACCATAGCATCAAATGGAAATATTGAAACTTGTGTAAGTTTTATAGAGCTCTGCAAAGAAGTTGTGGAATCTAGTGGAATCTATAGAATCACAGATTCTAGTATTACTATTTTAAGCCCAAGATTAAATTATGGTTCTGCGGAATACAACTTCAACAGCCAAAAGATTAATAAAGGTGCATCTATTGCTCAGGGAACCTTCGAAGAATTTAAATCTTATATTTTAGATATTTTCAAAAAATAATTTCAACATTAATAAAATATGAGTTTACTATCTCACACCTTATTAATGTATCTGTAAATAACTAATAGATCAGTATTGTTGTATTTTCTCCATTATATTACTTCAGTAAAAAAGGTACTTAGCATTTTTGCTAAGTACCTTTTTTAA
Source organism: Clostridium gasigenes (assembly GCF_900104115.1). GTDB lineage: Bacteria > Bacillota > Clostridia > Clostridiales > Clostridiaceae > Clostridium > Clostridium gasigenes. Next base: position 384,000 of record NZ_FNJM01000001.1, on the reverse strand, counting down.
AAATCTTATTTACTTTATTAATTCCAATACCTTTAGCAAAGCTTCTGCTACATTTCGTTCTTTTCCCTTGTATGGATAAGAATGAATATGTATTGCAGGATTAAAATTCAATTCAATTATTCCATAATTTGAATTTTCCTCTTTATAGTCTTCAATAATCATATCAACTCCACAAATATTTACTTTTAAGGCTTTTGCAGCTTCTATTGCAATATCAAAAAACCTTTTAGGTATTTCATCTGTATAATCAATACTATCTCCACCAGTGCTTATATTTGAGTTTTCTCTTAAATATACAACTTCATTTAACTTAGGAATATAATTGAATTTTAAACCTTTTTGCTTTAAGAAAAGTTTTGCATTTTCATCTAAATCTATTTTTTCTAATGGCGTTTTATAACCCTTTCCTCTAAGAACGCTTTGATTTTTAATTTTAACTAATTCTTCTATAGTGTTTTTTCCATTTCCCAGTACATTAGCTGGAACTCTATGAAGTATCCCAACAACTTCATCCCCTATAACTAAAAACCTATATTCTTTTCCCTTAATAAATTCTTCCACTAAAACTGTATTATCATATTTAAAAGCTATTTTCAAAGCATCTATTATATCCTCTTCATCTGCTCCTTTTGAAAAAATACTTATTCCGATTCCAAAATTTGTTGATTTTGGTTTAATAACTATTGGTTTACCTGAAAATTCTCTAGCATTTCTTCTTCCTTCTTCAAAAGAAGTATACTCCTCTCCCCTAGGTACATTTATATTATTTTCTTTCAGAATTTTTTTTGTAACAACTTTATTCTCCATCATTAAAACACTAACATAGTTATCCTTTGATGTTTTTGTTGCCTCTTTCACATACTCTACTTTATTATTAGCAGAAAGAGAAATGAAATTTTCACTTCTATCTATTAACTCAACCTTTATCCCTCTTTTAATAGCTTCCTTCATTAAAATTTGTGTAGAAAGTTCCAAATCCTCATAGCCATATAATTTGAACCTATCTTTATAAGCTTCCTTTTTATACTTTTTAGCTAATTCTAAATGACCATTTATATATCCATTTTCTTTAACCATTTCAGAAATCCTATAAGCATATGTTAACCTTGGATCTAAAACTCTAGCTTTAACATTTCCAATAATATTTTCATGATCTAGGTTTAATTCCTTATTTATTTCTTCAATTTTATTTAATATATTTAATGCCCATTTTTCTTTAAGAATTTGATCTCCATTATTTCTAAGCATTACATTTTGCTGACCAAATCTCGCTATGATATTTTGATTATATAGTGCTTCTTCTTGCCACGGGCTATAATTATTCTCTTCTTCTGTTAATAAGAATATAGTAAATATATTTATAAATTTTAAATCTTCAAGGCTTATGCCAGCCTTGTCAAAAGGATTTATATCTGTACTTCTAATTTCTAAATAATCTATACCATCTTTTGATAAGGAATTTAAAAAATCATTATTATCCCTAGCTTTTAATCTTATTTGGCTATAAAGCTCCTTATGACTTTCTATTACATCATCATTAACAAAGGTTTTTATACTATTTACATATTCATTAACAGTACTGTAGTTTGGAAATAGATCTATATGATTTCTATAACCACACTCACTATTTCTATAGGATAAAGCACCTTCACTTGTAAAGCTTCCTGTTGAAATTTCTTGTAACTTTTTCACACATTCTTTTGCATAACTTTCATGAATAACAGCAGTTCCACCTAAAATATAAATAAGAAACCACCTATATCTAAGATAGTTTCTTACTACCTTTAAATAAATATTATCTCTAAACGCTTTATAACTTTCATTAGTATTTTCGCTGTCATATAAATGTCTTATTATTTTTTCATTAAAGGAAAAGTTATAATGAATACCTGATATTAATTGCTTTTTCCCACCATATTTTTTGTGAAGTTTCTCTCTATAATCTCTGGCTTTTTCCCCTTCCTTTTCCCCTGAAAAATCTGCAATTGGTATATTTTCATCATCTGGTATATTACAAGGCATTGATTGAGGCCAAAGATATTCATCTTCAAGCTCTAATGCTGTAATATTATAAAGAGAATTTAAAAAATCATAAACTTCCTCTAAACTATTAAAAGTAGGAGTTATAAGCTCTACCTGACTTTCCGAAAAATCTGTTGTTATATAAGGATTAGAAAGTTTCTCTCCAAATAGTTTAGGATGTTTAGTCTCTGATAAGTTTCCACATAAATCTACTCTTAAACCTTCACGTTCTACTCCAAAAGTCCCTTTTAATATTTCTTTATTTTCTCTAAATGTCTTAAGAACATGTAACATTTTCATCATCCTTCCAAATTTTTAGTTTATAAATTAAATAAACTAAAACTCCTTTACATATGCTCGAAATTGATATACTCCACCATATTCCACTTATGCCTAAATACCTTGTTAAAACTAATGCTAAAGGTATCCTAATCAATGTGAATACAATACTTATAATTGCTGGTATTTTTGGCATGCCAAGCCCCGTAAACATTCCATTTGAAATCATTTCTATTGTGCAAAATATTTGAGAAACTCCAATTATTCTTAAATAGTTGCTAGCCATTACTATTGTAGATTCCTCTCTTATAAATATTTTAACTAATAATTCTGGAGTAAATATGAATATTACAGTTGTAATTGAAGCATATATAATACCAATAACTAAGGCTGTATTGTATCCTTCATTAATTCTTTTATATTTTTTAGCCCCAAAATTTTGGCCTACAAAGCTTGATATTGCTCCATTTAATCCACCAATGACCATATAAACTACTGATTCTATTTGCAAACCTATTTTTTGTGCTGCAATTGCTTCGGCTCCAAATTTTGCTATTAATCTTGCTAACGCTATATTTACTAAAGTAAATAATACCCTTTGAAAAGACATTGGTAATCCTAACCTGGCAATTTCTTTAATTTTATTATAATCTATTCCATCTTTTAGATTAATTTTAAACATATTATTAAATTTAAGATGAAACATTATAAACATAAACAAATTAGAAATTAAAGTTGTAACTGCAGCTCCAATAACTCCCCATTTAAATCCATAAATAAATATAGGATCTAATATTATGTTTATTATTATTCCAATTGCGCTTATTTTTAAAGCACTTTTATTATTTCCAAAACTATTCAATATTCTTATATATAAAATATTAAAAAACGAAAAAAACATCATAGGTCCACTAACAGCCAAATATAAATACGCATCCTTCTCTACAATTGCATTATCTAAATTTAAAATTCCTATAAGATTCTTTCCAATAAGAATAAGTGATAAGGCATAAATTAATGCTATTACTGTATTTAAAATTAACCCTGCATTTATATATGCTTTTATCTCATCCTCATTCTTTTTTCCAATTGCATGAGCTACTTTTATACCTGTTCCAGTAACCACTAATGCACTAATTGAATAACCAAGCCCTATAAAAAAACTTGATGAACCAATGCTTGCAACAGCATTACTCCCAAGTCTTCCAACCCATAGCATATCTACTAAATTATAAGTAAATTGCAAAATTGAACTTCCAATTATAGGTAATGCCAATGCAGTTAAAACTTTTAAAACCTTTCCTTTAGTTAAATCTATTTTTTCCATAATTAATTAGTTACTATATTCATCAAAAATAATACTAATCTATTTGCATTTATATTATTTAAGCTATAGTGATTCCAAGTACCTTCTTTTCTAGTGTTCACTAAGCCACTTTCAATTAAAACCTTCATGTGATGAGATAATGTTGGCTGTGTAAACTTAAAGCTTTCTAACAATTCACAACCACATTTTTCTTCGCAAGATAATAATTGAACTATTTGAAGTCTATTTGTATCACTTAAAGCTTTAAATATTTTTGCATTATCTTCATATTTCATAGTAACTTTCCCTCCTTTGATAAAGGTGTTTTAATTAAATATACAATACCATCTATATATATTCAAGTTTATTCTTTAATTTAAACAATTTTATTTTCATTACATATACATTTATCAATATATATAATATTTTTTTCAAAAAATCACTATATATATATACTAGTCTATTTTGTTCATAAATTGCATCTTTACTTTTCATTTTTTAAATTTCTTAAATTATATCCTTATTAACTAAGTATTTGTTATTAATTAGATTATATAAATAATTTATTTTTCTTTATAACAAAACAGAGCGTACCAAGTACGCTCTGTTAAAAAAAAGGGTATGAGTGTGAAAATACTTATGGGGAATATGTATTTTCAAAAGTTATTTGGGGTTCTATCTAAACTAATTGTTAGTTATTACTAACTTGCAAGTTGTAACTGTGCTCTGTTTAACACCTATGTACTTCTTACAATTACTATATTAAACTATTATTCGACATATTGCAAGTTGTTTTATAATATTTTTTATTTTTCTTTTTGTTATTATACTTCTTTTCATTACTTTGTATTTTTTTTTAACGTTTTTATAATTATTTTAAATATTATAAAATAATTTTCGCTTTTATTTGCTTTTCGATTAATTCTATAATATTAGAAAGACTCTATATCGTTTCCTATAGCGCTCCATAATCATCATATCAATTATTTAAGTCACTAATTATGATTACGTCTAATATGATACCCATGTATTTTTTTATACATTAAGAAAGCTTAAAGAAAATAAAAAAGACATCTTCTAATTTGAAGATGTCTTTTATATAATATTAAAAAGAAGGATTGTAATGTAAAATTTCTCAACAATCATATAATACCTTAACTTTGTGTCAGTTATGTCACAAAAATTATAATAATTTGTATTATAGTTCTACTTCTCTAACATCATCTGTATTTTCTTATTTAAAGTATATACTCTAATGTTTGATTTTAATTTTGCTATAAATAAATTTTCATTAATAGGCTTGCTTATAATATCATTTGCTCCAACATCTAAAATACTAGCTAATGTCTTAGAATTATCTAGTGCTGTTACTGCTAATATTATTGCTTCTATATTATTAATTCTTAAATTTCTTATTAGATCTTTTCCAAATTCATCTTTCAATATAATATCAATTAAATATATATTATATACTCTCCCACTATTTACAAGTTCTCTACCAGATTCGTAAAAATCTACATTTTCAATCTCATGTTTATCAAATATTTCTTTTTGTCTTTCTCTTTCAAACATACTGTCTTCTACTACAGCTATTTTTACTTCTCTTAGGTCATTCATATATTGATCATATTGAAACACATAATTTATATGTTTTCCTATCTCATCTTCAAAATCATTTTTAAGAATATATTCAGTTACTCCTAAATTAATTAAATCTTTCTTTTGAGCATCTATATTATTACTTGTAACTACAAATATAGGTACTTCATATTTACTATTTACCTCTTTTATAAAATTTTCTATATTTCCACCCTCTGGATATAAGCATGTTATTACAAGGTCCACTTTATTATTTCTTAATATACTACTAGCTTCATTAATATCATTAGTAGCTATATATCTATAATTTTTTTCTTCGATTATATTTTTTCCTATTCTTAAGAAGAATTCACTTTGTTCTACGTGTAAAACAGTATACATATTTTTCTCCCCTTTATCCTTTTTGGTATACATATACTATCGTATTATTAGAATATTTCTTTATAGTAACACTAATTATTTTTTTCTATGCTATTCCCCTTCTATTTTTTCATACCTACTAATCACTTCCTTTAAAAATTTTATAGTCTTTGTTGGAGTTCTTCCTATAGATGTTTCTCCTGCTAGCATAAACCCTGAAACTCCTGATTTTACAAATGTATAGATACTTTCTATTTCAGGCAGTGTTGGTCTATCTCCATTTTTCATGCTATTTAACAAATGAGTTGCAATAATAACCGGCGACCCCTTATGCACCAAATCAGTTATAGCCTCATTTTGTAATTCTATAGAATTTAGCATTCCACATTCAGGCACTAAATCACCTCGACCTATAACTATTCCATCTACTCTATTTGATATAGAATTTAAATTTTCCATTCCTAATTGAGTTTCTACCTTAGCCCATATTTTAGGTTTTTTATATTTATTACTCTTACCAATCTTAGACTTTATATATTTATTTACTATATCAATATCACTTTTATCATCCACATATGATTGACAAATAATATCTATACCTTTACTTAAAGCCCAATCTATATCAGCTTTATCTTTATTTGTTAAGAACACATCACTTTTATCTAGTTCTGGAATATTACATCCTTTTCCCCCTCGAATAACACCTCCACTAATCACTTTTGCTTTTATTACACCTTGTTTCTTTTCTATTATTTCAAAATTCATTGTATTATCTTTAAGTGATATATTCTTTATATCACTATTTATTAATGATTCTGCCTTTACTGTTAACGGAATTAATTTCATATCATTCATACTTTCTGTTTCTATTATGCTATAAAAGTCCTCTCCACAAAAATAAACATATTCTCCATCAAATATTTTATAAACCTTAGTAAGATCCTCTGAAATTCTAATTTTTTTCCCACATAAATCTGCTACTATATTTATATCTTTATTAATATCCCTTGCATAATTAACTATCTTATTAAATTCATCCTCATTAAAATGAGAACAATTTAATCTAAATATGTCTGCGCCACTTTCTATAAATTCTTTCAATACATGTCTCTCCATAGATTTAGGGCCTATCGTTGCTATAATATGCATTTTTTGAACTCCTTAAATTGCTAACTTATATTATCTTTATTTAATAAATCATAAAATTATTACATTGATAGATAACTTATTTTTTATTTATTTTATGATTCCTTATATATTGAAACTTCAAAAAGTAAATAATCAATGTGCTAGTCTATTTTTATATCCCTAAATCAAAAATAACTCCCTAATAATTTTAGGGAGTTATTTGCTAAGATCATCTATTATTTGTTTTATAATATTGTCTACTATTTTAATATTGTCTTCATCATTTTCTTTTAAAGGAATTTTTATATAAACTCCTGGTGAATTCATATTCTTTATTAAATATAAATAAGTCCCATCCTCGCAAGTTATATTTTGAATTTCACCACTTAAACTTTCCTTTACTTTAAAGCTACAAGTTTTAGAGTATTCATTATCGCTATAAAATATTTTACATTCTTCATGATTTTTATTATATTCTATTCCAATATAAAAGCCAATATTAGTGATATTTGCAAGTAATACTTTTTTAAATACTTCCTGACCTTTGTTTTGCCACTTTTCCACTGTTAAATCTACAATTATATTACCACTGTCTTTTATTTTTTCTAACACTCTTTTGCACATGTATTCGTTGTTTACGTCAACTCCAAACTTCAAAAGTTCCCCTCCAAGAAAAATTATTTATACTCCAAGTTATAAATCCTTCTAATATTTAGCTAGAGGGATATATTATTCTTTAGTAAACTCCACCGCAAACTAAGATTCACTTGATAATTACATTTTATTCTTAATTTCTTAATTTGTTCTAAAAAAATATTACTTAGAATAAATTAATAAAGAACTTTTTTATAATTGGAGGATTATTATGAGATACTTAAAATTGATTTTAATTTTAATGATTATTTGTATTATACCTGGATGCACAGTAACTCAAAACCCTGAGTACATATCACTAAAAACCAAACCAAATACTCATTTTTATACTGGGGAAATTTATAGTAAATTATCTAAAGATGAACCCTATACATTAAAAATATTTGATATGAATGTATATAAATATTTTAATGTAAACACCCGTGAGCATAGTATTGTTCTTGAATTTATAGAAAATTTGAAAGACCCAAATTTCAATATTGAAATAGATTCTAAGTTAGAGCCTCGATATAAATTAATAATTGAATTTAAAGATTCTAAATATGTTATAAATGCCTATAATGAAAAAGAGCTATCTGTATATCCATGGGATGGAACCTTCCCAGAGGATACAATTTCTATGGAAGATGTTCCTGATTATTATAACATTTATAAATTTTGCGAATTTATAACTAAAATATCACAAGGCTATGAGGGTTAAAAATCCAAATAAAAATAGAGAGACTTTGATCTAATTATGTACCTCAGTTATCCTCTAGCATTAAATTGCTATTGAAAATTGAGTCACCTAACGTAACCAACTTCTCTCTATTTATTTTTATTTTTATCAATTTATATTTTTTCTAAGTTCCTCTGCCTTATAACTATTAACCTTTAAGTTCACTTAAAAGTTCAAATACTCTTTTATTTTTTATTGGGTGCAACATGTATGGTGCTATTTCATTTAATGGTTCAAGCACAAAAATTCTTTCTTCCATTCTTGGATGAGGTAATATTATTTCTTCATCACTAGAAATTAAATCATCATAAAGAACCACATCTAAATCTATTATTCTAGGTCCCCATCTTAAAAGTCTTTCTCTTTTCATTTCCGCTTCTATTTTAAGTAGTGTTCTCATAAGTTCCTTAGGTGATAGTGTTGTTGATATCTCTATAGCTCCATTTACAAATTCATCTTGATCTTCAATTCCCCAGGGTGCTGTTTCTATTAATGTTGAAACTTTTGAAACTCTTATTTCTTTTATATTTCTAATTCTGTTAATGGATTCTTCTATATTTCTATTTTTATCACCAATGTTGCTTCCTATTGAAATATAACATTTATGCCAAGCTCTTTCAATTTCTACTGCTGCATAATCTAAATGTCTTCCTATTGGTGCCCAAGGCTTCTTTAACATCACTTTAGCGCATTTAACCATATCATAATTGAAAAGTATATATTCAGCTATTTTTTCTACTGCTGTTTCTATTAAATCATAGCTTTCTTTTTTAAATTCTTCTTCTATTTTATGACAAAGCTCTCCATAATGAACTGATTTAGTTAGATCTCCAGTGATGGCAGCTTCTCTCATATCTAATGTTAATTCTAAACTTATTATAAATTTTTGCCCTAATGTTTTTTCTTCTTGAAATACTCCATGATAAGCAAAAATCTCTATATTTTCTAAATATAATTTATCCATAACTCTTTCTCCCTACTTTGCTCTTAATATTGTATCTGTCATTATACAAGCTCTTTTATTTTCTAAAACATCATGCACTCTTATAAAATCACAACCCTTAATTATCCCCATTACAGTTGTAGCAACTGTTCCTTCAACCCTTTCATTTGCTGGTAAATTTAAAGCGAGCCCAATCATAGATTTTCTTGAAGTACCTAGTAGCACAGGATACCCCATTTTCACAATAGTTTCTAGATTATTCATAACAATTAGGTTTTCTTCATGGGTTTTTACGAAACCTATACCTGGATCTAACATTATGTTTTCTCTTTTCACCCCTGCATCTAAGGCTATTTTTATACTTTCTTCTAAGTCTGAAATAACATCTTTCATTAAATCTTTATAAGGCTTATTAATTCTGTTATGCATTAATATACAAGGAACTTTGTATTTATTTGCAATGCACGCCATATTATTATCTTTTTTAAATCCCCATACATCATTTATTATATCTGCTCCAGCTTTTATCGCAGCCTCTGCTGTTTTGCTTTTATATGTATCTATTGAAATAGTTATATCCATAGCTTCTTTTATAGCTTTAATTATTGGAACAACTCGTCTTATTTCCTCTTCTTCTGATACAAATGCTGCATTTGGCCTTGTAGATTCACCACCAATATCAATAATATCAACGCCTTCTTCTACCATTTTTTTAGCTCTATTTACAGCTAATTCTATTTCATTAAATTCCCCTCCATCAGAAAATGAATCTGGAGTTACATTTAAAATTCCCATTACAAAAGTTCTTTCCCCTATTTTAAATTCCTTATTTCCTATTTTCATATTTCCTCCTAAGACTCTATTTTACTAGTCACTTAATTCTTTAAAATAACTAATTAATATGCTACTCTTTTTTAATTATCTCCAAATAAATAACTACTCATCTCCCTAAATTATAATCTCCATGTTTTTTTTGCTTTTATCCCAATAACAATCTTTTTGTGAATCACATATAAAACATTTTCTTGAAAGTTTATCACTTTTAGATATTATTTTCGAAAGTTGCGAAGACCCTTCTCCCCTGTGGTCTTTAATAGATTCTATTATCAATTCCTTTTCTTCCAAAGAAAAATCTATTTCGTCTAAAATATCTTTTGCTATAGTTATAGATCCCATCTCATGAGGAGTTCCATTTTCATATTGAAGAACTCTTCCCATATCATGTAATAAAGCTATAGCATATATCACTTCTTTATTATAATTTAAACCTTCCTCTAAAACTTTTATATAAGCTATTCTTGCTACATCTAAGAAATGTTCCATATTATGTTTGCAAAAAACTCTTTCTTTTTCAATTTCATTAAGTTTATTTAAAAGGTCTTTATATTTCTTATTATACAAAATTTTATTTACTCTTTCCAAAGTGTCACCTATTTAATTAAAGAAATTACTTCACGTCTTAGATCTGCATTTTCTTTAAACACACCTTTATATGTAGTTGTTACAGTTTTTGTTCCTGGCTTTTTAACACCTCTCATTGTCATACACATATGCTCTGCTTCAATAATAACCATAACACCTTCTGCATCTAAATACTTCATAACAGCATCTGCAATTTCAGTTGTTAATCTTTCTTGAAGTTGTGGCTTCTTCCCGTAAATTTCAACACATCTAGCTAGCTTCGAAAGCCCTGCAACTCTACCATTTGGAATATATGCTATATGTGCTTTCCCGTAAAAAGGCACTAAATGATGCTCACACATAGAGAAAAACGTTATATCTTTTTCTATAACTAAATCATTATTTTCGACTTCAAAAGTTTTTGATAAAACCTCTTCTGCCGTTTGTCCAATTCCTGAAAATATTTCTTCATACATTCTTGCCATTCTATCTGGTGTTTCAAGTAACCCTTCTCTGTTTACATCTTCACCTATTGCTTCTAATATTAACTTTGCCCCTTGTCTAATCTTTTCTTTATCTACCATTTTTACATCCTCCGTTTTCTTCTAGTAATTTTCAATAAAACATCCCGTAATTTGATTAGTTATTTTATTAAATCTACCCTATATACTCTTTATATTTTGATATAATTTTTTTAGTTATATTATTTTCTATGTAACTATTCTCTTTAATTGAAGTTACCTTCATTATTCCAACTAAACTATTAGTAATAAATATTTCATCACTTTCAAGCAATTCTTTTAGCGTTATTTCTTTTTCTATTACAATAAAATTATTTATAATAAAACTTCTTAAAATTCCATTTAAAAGTCCACATTCTACTTTAGGCGTATATATAATTCCTTTTTTAATAATAAATATATTAGATGTGCTACCTTCTGTTACAAATCCTTTTTCGTTTAAGAATATAACTTCATTATACCCTTCTTCTTTTGCTTTTTGGTTTTCCATTAAATTTTCTATATAATTAATTGATTTAATATAAGTTAGTGATGAAGTAGAATTTCTTATTACTTTAGACAATTTTAGTTTAAACCCTTTTTTATAATCCTCACATTTATAATTAATTTCTCTTTCTAATATTATTATATTTCTTTGTGTTACTAAAATTTTAACTGCTTTATCTTTTATTTCATACTCTTTTATTTTATTTAACAATTCCTTTTCTTCTATTTTCTCTCCAATTTTCAAAACTTCAATAGCATTATTAAGTCTTTTAATATGCTGCGAAAAAAGTATAGGTTCTTCTTTAACTAAAATAGTCTCAAAGGCACCTCTTCCAAAAAGTAATCCTTCATCTAAAGTTATATTTTCTTCATTGAAATATATATTTCTCATTATAACACCCTCATTAATGCTTTAGCCTTGTCTAGTGTTTCATTATACTCATCTTCTTCAATGGAATCATAGGTTATTCCTCCTCCAACTCCAAAGTATGCCCTATTATCCTTTTTAACTATTGTTCTAATAACTATATTAAAATCTGCATTTCCTCTAAAATCAAAATATCCAATTGAGCCTGTATAAATATTTCTTTTAAGCATTTCAAGATCTTCTATTATTTCCATAGCTCTTATTTTAGGTGTACCAGTTATTGAGCCTCCTGGGAAACATTCTTTAATGCACTTAACTGTTGATACATCTCTCTTTAATATTCCTTCTATTGTTGAAACTAGATGAAATACTGTTGCATATTCTTCTAGAGCAAAGATTTCAGTAACTTTTACAGAATGTGGATTGCAAACTTTGCTTAAATCATTTCTTTCTAAATCTACAATCATTAAAAGTTCTGCTTTATCTTTTTCACTATTTAAAAGTTCTTCTTTATTCTTATTATCAGTTTCTTCATTATGCCCTCTAGGTCTTGTTCCCTTTATTGGTCTTGTACTTACATAGCCTTCCTTTACTTGTATAAATCTTTCTGGAGAAGAACTTATAATTTGAAAATCTTCAAAATTCATAAATGCTGAAAAAGGTGCTTTATTTATAGTTCTTAGTTTTTTATAAATTTCAAAAGAATCCTCATTATTATTACAATAAAATCTTTGTGTCATATTTGCAATATAAACATCACCATTAACTATATAATCTTTTAAGTCTTTAACTGCCTTTTTATATTCTTCCTTTGTGAAGTTTGAGTAGAATTTATTATTGCTAATTTTCACTTCTTCTTCTATAAGATTAATTCCATCCAAAATTCTACCTTCTATTTCTTTAATTCTAATATTTTCTATTCCTAAATCAGTTATAAAAACTTTATTATTAATAATATCAAATATAATAATGTTATTATAAAAAACAAATTTCATATCTGGAATTTGAAAATCTTCCCCTGATATATTCGGTAAATTTTCTAGAATTCTGCCAGTATCATAACCTATATACCCCATGCAACCTGACACTAAGGGTAATTCACTTTCTATTTCAATCTTATATTTTTTTATAAGTTCTTCTAAAACTTTAAAAGGATCTCCATTAACCGCTTCATTATTTATATAACTTTTATTTCCCATAGAATAAAATTTCAAAAATGGGTTTACCCCTATAAATGAATATTTTGATAACCTTTTATCTTCTTTTGAACTATCTAAAAATATAGTATCTTTTTCTTCTTTAAATATATTATAAACCTCTAGTGGATTTAACCTTGTATTTATTTCTTTTATAGTGAAATTCATATTACAGTTTTCCTTTCTTAAAGTTTTTAGGTCACTGAAAGAATCAGACTAGTTATTTTTTTGAATCTTTCTTAGTTATTTGAATAAAATTATTTAAAATTTTATGGCCCTCTTCTGTCATCTCTGCTTCAGGATGAAACTGAACCCCATAAATCTCATACTCTTTATGTTTAATCCCCATAATTACACCATTTTCTGTTTTACAAGTAATTTCAATTTCTTTTGGAATATCTTCATTCTTAACTATTAAAGAATGGTATCTTGTAACTCTAAGTGGATTTTTAACATTTTCAAATATCCCCTTATTATTATGACTTACATAACTTATCTTTCCATGTACAGGCTCTATCCCCCTTACTATTTCCCCTTTGAAATATTGTCCTATACACTGATGTCCAAGACAAATTCCTAATATTGGTATCTTTCCTTTAAATCTATTTATTATTTCTAAACTTAATCCAGCTTCATTTGGCGATTTTGGTCCTGGCGAAATAATTATTCCATCTATTTCAAGTTTTTCTATTTCCTCAATTGTTATTTTATCATTTCTATATATCAAAACTTCCTCGCCTAATTCCTCAATGTATCTTACCAAGTTAAATACAAATGAATCATAATTATCTATCATTAATAACATAGTATCCCCCCTAGCCTCAGTAACTTTCTATATTTTTAGCTCCATTAGTATTTTAAACATTTTATCTTTTATGTTAAAATAAATATAATGTTTAAATTATATCATAGCTTTTAGTCTTAAAAAACTATAAGTTTAAAGGAGTGTTATTAATTATGAGTATATACGACTTACATACCCATTCAACAAGCTCTGACGGGAAGTTTTCACCAAAGGATGTAGTTAAGCAAGGATTTGAAAATGGAGTCAAATATCTCGCTCTAACAGATCACGATACTGTATCTGGGATTTTCGAAGCTTCCGAAGAGGCAAAAAAACTTGGCATAACATTAATTCCTGGAATCGAATTATCTACTGAGCACAATGGAGAATCTATTCATATTCTTGGTTTTTTTAAAGGTGATGATTATAAAAACCCAGAGTTATTAGAAATTCTTGATAAAATTAAGCAACATAGAATTGAACGTGCCTATAAAATTGTTGAAAAACTAGAAAAATATTTTAAAATAACTCTAGATATTAACAAGGTTCTAGCTGGAGGTACAGATACAATTACTAGACCTCACATAGCTAAAGCTATAATTTATGCTGGCTACCCTTATGATACAACTTACATATTTAATAATATTATAGGAAATGATTGCAGGGCTTATGTAGCTTCCACAAAAATGTCGACTGAAGAAGGAATTGAAATTCTTAAAAGATTTAATGCTTTTGCATTTTTAGCTCATCCTATATATATTAAGAAGACTCCGCTTGAAGAAATGTTAAAATTTGATTTTGATGGTATTGAAGCACTTTATGCCCAAAATACTGAAGAACAAACAAATAATCTTTTAGAAATAGTAAAAACAAAGAAACTTTTTACTTCTTGTGGTTCTGATTGCCATGGTGTTTTAAATGATCCAAAACATTCTGTAATAGGTGAAATATATATTAATCCTATTATTCCCATTGATGAACTACTTAATTGGGTTACTAGTATTAAATAATTAAGTCATATTCAAAAAAAATAATACAAGAGTATTTTCAAAATAACAAATCAGAAATACTGAAGGTATTTTAAAAATATCTAAAGCCTGTAGCAATGCGCTACAGGCTAATATTTTAACTATTTATTTTCTTCAGGTAATTGCGCTTCTTTTTTATCATCATTAAACCATTTTGTAGATGTTGTTGGATTACTTACAACCCCAAGTGCTACTAATGTTGATAAAATAGTGTTTGTTATTAATTGGTACTGCTCTGCTACTACCTCTACTCCACATGCATTTAATAAAAGTGGTATTAAGGCTATAATCGAAACCCACAGACCATAATTTTTAAATCTTGACCAGTCAAAACTCTTCATAAAAAGACCCTCCTTTTTTCATTTATACTACATTATATTCATACAATGTAAATCCTGTGAAAAAGAAGGGTCTTTTTGTATTAGCTACATTTAAATAAATATAATACCCTACTGACTTACTATTCATTTAAATGTCCTTTATTAAAACTTTATTCTGCTTTTAAGAAGGCTCTGTAGCCTTTCATTGTTTCATAAATATCAACTTTACTTGCAACTTCCCATGGTGCATGCATATTATGAAGTGCTACTCCACAATCTATAACTTCCATATTGTACTGAGCTAAAATATAAGCTATAGTACCGCCACCACCTTGATCTACTTTTCCAAGTTCTGCAGTTTGATAAGATACATTCTCACTATCCATTACATCTCTAAGCCATGCCATAAATTCCGGATTGGCATCATTACAACCACTTTTACCTCTTGACCCAGTATATTTACTAAATACCAGTCCTCTCCCAAAGTATGCTGTATTTCTTTTTTCTGAAACATTTGGATAATTAGGATCATAAGCTACTGATACATCCGCTGATAACATTTTTGAATTTGATAGTCCACGTCTTAAATTAAGCTCAGAGTATTCCCCTGCTCTATCCATAAGTTCAGCTACTATATTTTCAAAGAATCTTGAATGCATTCCAGTTGCCCCTTGGCTTCCTACTTCTTCTTTATCCACTAGTAAAACTGCTGAAGTATATTCTACTTGGTCTAATTCTAGTAATGCCATTATAGATGTGTAAGCACAAACTCTATCATCTTGACCATAAGCCATAATCATGCTCTTATCTAATCCATAATCTCTTGATTTACCAGCTGGCACTACTTCTATTTCTGCTGACATAAAATCTGCTTCTTCAAAATCATACTTTTCTTTTAAAAGATTTAATATGTTCTTTTTAACAGCATCCTTTTCTTCACCTACAGCAGGTATGTTTCCAACTAATATGTTTAAATCTTCCCCTGCAATAACTTCATTTGCTTTCTTTTGTAGTTGCTCTCCAGCTAAATGGACTAAAAGGTCTGAAACTCCAATTACAGGATCATTATCATCTTCACCAATTACAACATCAATTTTAGTTCCATCTTTCTTAATAACAACTCCGTGTAATGATAAAGGAGTTGCAACCCATTGATATTTTTTAATTCCACCATAATAGTGAGTTTCCATTAAAGCTAGTTCTCCATCTTCATATAATGGATTTTGCTTTAAATCCAATCTTGGTGAATCTACATGTGATCCTATTATTCTCATACCATCTTTAATAGGATTTTTCCCGATTAAAAATGCTACTAATGTTTT
Source organism: Clostridium gasigenes (assembly GCF_900104115.1). Taxonomy (GTDB): domain Bacteria; phylum Bacillota; class Clostridia; order Clostridiales; family Clostridiaceae; genus Clostridium; species Clostridium gasigenes. The sequence goes on along the minus strand of NZ_FNJM01000001.1, from coordinate 367,566 downwards.
ATCTTTATTATTTGAGTACACTTTATCTCCTGGTTTTAAAGTTTCACTATTTTCTATTATTTCATCTAAATCCCTATATCCCATAGCTTCAATCATATCTATAGCAGTTAATACTGATTCCCTTTCTGTTTTACATACTGATGTATACTCTTTATAACCATTACAGAAATCAAATATTTCTTCTATTCCACTCTTATCATACTTTAACCAAGCATTCTTATCTTTATCACTCATATTTAACCCTCCTACATTTAAATATTATTTAGTCATTTTGTTAGTTTATTCCTCATCAGGTTTTCCCATTCTACTTTCTATAATATCTACAGGAGTAACTTCAGACATTAATGAATATCTGTAATTTACTGCGGCCGCTTCTATTATCACAGCTATATTCCTACCTGGTCTTACTGGAATTCTTAATCTTCTAACTTTAACACCTAGTATTTCTTGATATTCTTTATCAAGCCCTAATCTATCATAATCTCCATCATCTTTCCAGTGCTCAAAATGCATTATTAGTGTAACACCCTTTGATTGCAATATTGAACTTAACCCATACAACGATGATACATCTATAATACCTATTCCTCTAACCTCTAACATCCCTATAGTTATCTTAGGTGATGTTCCTATTAAGTCCCCATCAATTTCTCTAATATCTACTGCATCATCCGTTATAAGTCTATGGCCTCTTTTTATAAGTTCTAAAGCCGTTTCACTTTTACCTATACCACTTTCACCAGTTATTAAAATTCCAATTCCATAAACATCAACTAATACTCCGTGTAACCTTGTTTCTGGTGCAAGCTTATCTGCAAGATATATTGTAAGTTTGCTCATAAATTTAGTTGTTACAAGCTTACTTCTTAATATCCATATTTTATTTTTTTTAGCTGCTTTCATAACTTCCTCGTGGGGTTCTAACCCTCTTGTAATTATTAAACACTTTAAATTAAAGCTAAAATATTTATTAATTCTTTTTTTTCTTAGTTCTATTTGCATATCATCTAAAAAGCTCCACTCAGCCTTACCTATAACTTGTATTCTTTCTGGAGAAAAATAGTTGTAAAAACCTGCTAATTGTAACCCGGGTCTATTAATATCATTTACTGATACCATACTATCTTTTTCTCCTGATCCCAAAACTTCTAGATCAAAGTCTTTTATTAGTTTTTCTACTGTAACTGACATTCATCATCACCCTTTAATTATTAGTTTTATTTTTTTAAAGATGGTTTAACCGGATTATTTGGCTTAACTCCATCTAATTGAACTTTAAAATTCGACTTAATATTATCTATATATACTCTTCTTAGGTTTTCTTGTTCTACTTTTTCTTCTTCACTTAACCCTTCTTCTTTTGACTTCTTATATAACTCATTTATCATCTTTATTATATCATCTATTTTAGTATCTTTGTAATCCATATCATTTTCTCCTTTTTTTCCTTTTGTTTATTTATTATCTATGTATATATTTTACCTTCTATTTACTTTAATATCAACTTATAAAAATTCGACATTTTATATTTTTTACATTTTGTTACTTAAATTCCATTTTATTTAACATTTGTGGTAAGTTAGTTTTTTATCGACAAGGACTTTTTTATTTATTTTTTATTTACAGGATACCATTTGTAACTATTTGCATTTTTTTGTAGCTATTTGTAAAACGGTTTTGTTTTACATTTTTATCCTATTTGATATAATTATGTTACAAACAATAATATTTTGTAATATTTAAAGAGGTGATATTAATGATTAACCGTTCTCTTGAAAAAGATATAATAATAAGAAAAAAGCTTTTAAATTTTCTTTTAAAATTTTTTTCTCCACGAAATAGACTTATACTTTATCTTTCACAAAACTTAGACAGGCTAGTTTATACACGTCAAAAAATACTTTACATTAACCATATTAAAAATGAATCAACCCCTAATTGCCTAACTATATCCAAAGACTTAAAAAGGTTGAAAAAAATTGCTTAGATATATTTTAATATTTAATAAATTGTTTATAATTAAAAATAACTTATGAAATTTAAAACTTGCAAGGTTTTATTTTATCCTAGGTTATTTTTTATATTCAAAAATATAAAAAAACACCCCATATAAAATGAGGTGCTAAATGCATATGCTATTCCCGAAATGCCGGTGGCTTAGATATTCATACCTGCGTCTCGCAGGTGGGTTAAGCTCACTTTACGTCTGCCATCTTCTGCCGCTAAAAAGCGAATTTCTGAAGCCCGGCATATTTAAAAGCTATCGCAAATCCCGAATAATTAATGTAGGTTGAACATCTCAAGCTTAGCGCACATCCTAGGATTTAGTATGACTTTATTATAGCATATATTATTAATATTTCAAGTATATTTTTTAATTCAAAACTTAACTATATATATTAAATGAAATCCTTTACCGCTTCCTCTATTGTTAACGTATTCTCTCTTTCTGTAAATAATGCCATAAATTGAACAAAATTAGAATTTTTATTATCTATTTGGAATGCCATAAGTTCCCCTTCAATATCTATTTCTTCTACTATTTCTTCTACTATTTCTAATACTTCATCGTTTGCATAATCATAAAGATATGGTATAAAATACTCCGAGAACCATTCTTTACTTTCAAATTCATAATCACTTTCTTCATTTGAATAGGCTTTTGCCGCATTTAAAACTACATTATCAAAATCAAAATAGAACTTTACTAATACATGATCCTCTTCATTTTTTAATTCTTCAATTTCTGATAAACCATTTTTTTCTAATATGCTTAATATTTCTGTACTTTTCATATTTTTACACCCCTTAATATAATAATTTTTTATATTCTTTTTTTACAGCTATAAATTCTTTATCATCTTCTACAATATTTAGTTCTTCTTTTCCATCTATTTCATCCATTCTAAAAACAAAAACATCTTCTGATTCTTCATCATTCATTGGTGCTAATAAAAGATATCCCTGCTTTTCTAAATATATTTCAGCTATTGCTTCAAATTGCACCTTATTTCCATCTTCATCTAAGAATGTTCTTATAACTCTTTCTTCTTCTATTTCTACATTTGTTTCATCCATAATAATTATCTCCTCTTTAAACCTCTTTAAAATATTTTATTGTAATTATACTTTATTATTATCTTCGTTTCAACTTAAAATAACTATATCAGTCTTAATTATCTATTCATGTGATGTTAGTAAGATTCAAGTATTTTTCACAATACTTATTATAACTCTATATTATATTTTTTTGTGCCTTTTTTGTGCCTTTAAAAACTATTTTTAGTATAGTTTGTCTATACACATTTGCACAGTAGACTATTACATTTTCCTTTTTTTATTTCTATATTATATTTTTATTCAATATGCTCATCTTTAGAACTTTCTAAAATTAAAAATGCTAATAAGTATTTTTTACTTATTAGCATTTTTTACTATATTTAATAGTACCTTATTTATATTAGTATAATTGCATTCCCAACCTACCTATTCTTTTCTTACTGGTGCTTTACCCAATTCCCAACTTGCTTCCCTAATTCCTTCTCCGCATTTTATTATTGCAGTTATTTCTTTAGGAGAACTACTATCTCTTGATAACCCTGCATCTTGATATGCAGTAAATATAATATTTTGAACTGCAACAGCAGCACCATTTGTAAACTCTGTGTCAAAAACCTCTATTGTCATCTTGTTATATGATGCATCTATTATTTTAAAATTATCTTTTATTTGAATATTATTATTAATTTGTGAAGTTACTAAATTCTTAGCCTTCTCTATTGCTTGATTAACATCCTTCACATCTACATATGTAACATTAGGATATTGTGCATTAAATTCTTCTGTCTTTTTAAGTTCCTCTTCTTTGTATTTTTCAATTCTTTCATCTTGCTTTTTCTTTTCCGATGCATATACATCTTTAACTATATCCTTGCACTCATCGCTAAAACTTTCATAATCACCTACAAAATTAGTGCTATCATATGGATTTAATACTTGTCCCTCACTATATAATTTAACTAATCCTTTGCAATCTTCTGGTACCCAACTCTTCATTGAATCCCCTTTATCTTTAAATAATTCACCAATTGAAGAATACTCAACCTTTAATTCTTTATTCGGAATTCTTGTATCAATATTATAAGCTACTATTAGTGTTAATAATAGTATTGGTAAAGCTATATAAATCTTTTTATTTCTAAATTTCTTATTAAATATAGAAATAAAACTCACTATTAATAAAATTGCAAATACTACAAATACTACTCTCGCCAAAAATAAATTCATGTTTTTACCCCTCCCTTTTTTTACCTTGTACCATTATATTACTATATAACTCAAAAAAGTAGAAGACTTAACCGATAGTTAATTCCATATAAAACAAAAAAGGCTAGAAAATAAAGATTTCTCTCTACTTTCTAGCCCTTGAATTATATTGTTTTAATGAAATTTAATACAGCTTGGCAAGTATCGTATCTACTTGCCCCACTTATGAATTTAGTACAATATCCTGTAAATTCTCCTTGCTTTCCGCCTATGCAATATACATTTTTTATTCTTGAAAAGTCATAAGGTGTATTTTTTGAAATTGTAGCACATTGTAATTTATCTGCTAAATACTCTGCACCTCTTTTGTCTATGTCATTTCCGAATACTACTATATTTTCCACTTTAATTTCCTCCTCTATTTTTGTATTATTTTCTGTTAATGAAATTGAATTATCTATACCATTTGCTATTGCTCTTGCAACTCTATTCATTCCAACTCTTTTATAAATTTCTGCATCCTTTTCGTGGATGAAGCACACCTCTATGATCATGGTAGGAAAATCAATTCCGACCGTTTCAGCCAAATCATCCCTAATCTTTATACCCCTATTTGTAAAACCTAAACTTTGCAAATTAGAAAGTATTTTGTTTGCATAAGGTAAAATAGTCCTATCCATAGATGATGTTAGTATTTCACAGCCATATGCACCTCTAGTAGAGTTGAAATGGATACTAAAGAATAAATATGCACCACTACTATTAGCCTTAGCTACTCCTATATTCCATTCTTCCCCCCCTATCCCATCACCAGGATAGCAAGAAACTATTTTGTGTCCTTTTTCTATTAATAACCTATTAACTTCTTTTAATAAAGGTTCATTTTCTATTATTTCATTTAGCACATCACTTGCTCCAGGACTTGCTTTTGTATGCCCTTGTCTGTTTGCTATTATCATAATATTTTCCTCCTCATATTTTTTAAAAAAATAAAAGAACAGTATTTCTACTGCTCCTAGATTAACTATTCTTTAATATCTAAATTATCTAATTTATCTGTATATACCTTTAACCCCTTTGTAAGCCATGTTGGTAATTTAGCCCCGCACTCTACTAAGTTTTCTACTATGCTAGAGAGCTCTTTAAATATCATTACTAAAAGTACCACAAATACTATAAAACTAGTTATTGGTACTAGTTTAGATGCTAATATGCAAAGAATTAATAAGATTAATTCTGCTAAACTTCCAAACATACCATCCCGTAGTGATCTACTCTTAAAGCCACCTTTTTTCCAAGCCTTAATTACTCCAGTAATTATGTCTGTAGCCACAAGAATTGTGAATATATAATAGATAGTTTCCAGTGTTATTTGTTCTTTTAATTTTAATAAAAATTCCATTTCCATTTTTAATACCTTCTTTCTTTATTATTTTTCAACATAAAAAGAGAACAGATTTCTCTGCTCTCTCTACTTTTATATTTAATAATTTTTATCTTTTAATCCAATTCTCACTTTGAGTCAATTGCTATTTCCTTATTTATCTCTTTATCATTTATTACATTCACACTTGAAGTATTTGAAAACATTTTTTTATATACATATGATGATATTTTTACCGCTGTATCATCTATATACTTACAATAATAGTATGATATTATAAATATTAATATCATAGATAGTACAAATGTTAAAATAAACGCTTTGTTATATCCAAAATACGGTAATGCACTAGTAAATAAAGTTCCTGAGAAAGAGCATATTATAATTAGGTGAATTAGATACATTGAGAATGATATCTCTCCTAAATAATTCAATACCTTACTAGAAAAAAATGAAATCAATAATTTTGAATTCATAATTGCTATCATTAATAAAACTGCTCCTAATGTACGATAAAAAACACCTGGATTAAAAGTTTCTATACTGATATATTTATAAATTGTATTATCTGTTGGTACTAACGGATATGATCCTAAAAACAATCCTAATACTAAGCATATACTACAAGTAGCCCGTCCCTTTAACTTCCTCATAATTTCATAATTGCTATTATAACAATCACTTAACATCATACCTAATATAAATGCAAGGTAATAAGTTTTCGCGAAGTATATTGCGATTATAGTATAAAAAATATACCTTTTTTTAGATTTACCAAATATACTTGCTAAGCTAAACACCAAAAACGATCCTAAAAATTCATATCCCATAGTCCACAAACTTGTATTATATGAAAAATCTGATGCTACAAAAACTCCATATGTTCCTTGTTTTAACATACCCATTAGGCTTGGTTCAAAGTCATAAGTTGTAGCTAACCAATTTGATGATAGTGTTATTTTTGAAACTTCAATATTATTAAAAATAGATAATTTCATAAAAACATAAGCAATAGACACTATAACCAAAACTGGAATCATTAACCTTATATACCTCTTACACGCTCCAGCCGTAATGTATTCCGAATCCTTTGTGACAAAAAATTTATTTGTTAAAACGTATCCACTCAAAACAAAAAATATACATACTGCGAAGTTTCCATTGAAAAATATATTAAAAGGAGTACTTGCTAAAGTTGTTTCTAAAGCATACCCAGTATGTCTTAATTCATCACTTCTAGAAAATATTGCTGGATAAAATGCTAATATATAATGCTGAATCACTACTACTAATGCAGCTAATCCTCTAAGTCCGTCAAAATAACGTATTTTACCTTTCAATTCAACACCCCCTCCAAAAAAAATTACATTTTTATTGTAGCATGTCTGATATTATCGGTCAATAATAATCCAGTTACTTGTTCTGACCCTATTATACTTTCAAATTCTTCTTGTGTTATTTGCTTTTTATTAACTATACCTTTCAAATAACCTCATCTTCTTTTCGCATAATCCACATATTTTTTTAAATTATACATTTTATAAAACCTTCATTAATAAGTTTTCTAATGCTACAATTCTTTCCTCTATACTCGGACTAGAAATTGGTATTTTTATTTTAATTAGTCTCGTTTCATACTCTTCTTGAGTTAATATTTCAACTTTTTTATTATCATATCCTGCATTTTCAGCATTTTCATACATAACCTTTTCGCTATTTTCAGAACCATCTACTATAGTAGTTGTATTTTTAACTACACAATACTTCATTTTTTAACCTCCATTTTTTTAAAAAGCTTCTACTTTCATTTGTATTTCTACTCCACCAGGCAATGTTCCAGTACCTGTCCACTCTAAAGAGAAACCTGTTTCACTTACACTTGAAATAGTTGCAAAATTATAGGTGTTTCCACTGTGCAAACAAATTATTTGATTTTTAGAAAATGTAGGTGCGATTGCATCACTCCCATATTTAAATAAGCATAAACTATCCTTACCATCATAGCTCCCATCGCTAGTATAATTTTTTAAATTTGTTCCTGCCAACTGAGCTAATATCCTTATAAATTTAGGCCTAAATCCTAATTCTACAATTTGAAGTCCATTTATATTTGTACTTCGACTAACAAGTATAACCTTTACCTGTCTAGTTCTTCTAAGTGATTCTTCAACTGTTTTTCCATCTTTACAAAATACCTGCTCGGCTTTTGTCTTAAAATGTATTTCATCAAAATCTGCGCCATTATCTACTTGATATATAGCATTTTTAATTGCCATACTAATCACTCCTTTTTTAAATTAATTTAACCCATATCCTACCCACTAATTGTCCAATAGGTCTACTCGCTGAGGTTATTATCTGTGTACCATCTTTTCCTGCTATTCCTGCAGCTCCATCTTTTCCTGCTATTCCTTGAACTCCAGTATCACCTTTAGGCCCTTGTAATCCATTTGCCCCACTTGCCCCTTTTGCTCCAGTGTCTCCTTTAAAGCCTTGTGGTCCAGTTACGCCTATAACTCCGATATCCCCTTTAAGTCCCTGAGTACCAGTATCTCCTTTTAAACCTTGCTGTCCAGTTGCTCCCTTATCTCCTTTCTCACCTTTTAAACCTGGTGTTCCGGTTAATCCTATATCTCCCTTATCTCCTTTAGCTCCTTGAATACCTCGATCCCCGACAATACCAATATCCCCTTTATCGCCCTTGATTCCTTGTTGACCAACTAATCCTGGTATTCCATTTGCGCCAATATCTCCCTTAGGTCCTTGTAAATCTACAACCATCTGAAATGCCTCAATAAAAACTTTATCGCCTAAGGTTAAAGGAGTTTTAAACTGAATTCCATTTCCTCTAAATTGATTTATAATTCTATTTGACAATCTAACTCCATTTAGATAGATGGCTATAGCATTAACATTGAGAGGATAAGTATATCCATCATTCCATTCAAACAATGTCTGCCCAGCCATAGCTATAAAATGTTGATGAAAAACAATATAACTTTGTGTACTTCCTACTGCTCCTTGAATCCCTTGTGCTCCTACATCTCCTTTATCGCCATTGACACCTTTTATTCCCTGATTTCCTTGAACTCCCTTTTCTCCAGTTGCTCCTTTTAATCCGGTGTCCCCTTTTGAACCTTGAACTCCTGTTAACCCTATTTCTCCTCTTAATCCTTGTAACCCTTGAGATCCCGTTGCTCCTATATCACCTTTTGGTCCTTTTATATTTTGAATACTTGGATTTTGTAAAGAATTATTAATTTCCCAGCTTATCTCTCCATTAGAGGAAATAGTAGGTTTCCATATCTTTTGCACTGTATTATTCTCGTTTGATAAACCCGAAACATCGCTGTTAATTTGTTCTAATACAGACCCTTCTATAGTTCCTACAACAACTTCTATAGTTAACTTGCTTTCATATATTTCCCGAACTTCCGTTACTCTTAAATTATTAACTCCAAAGTTATTTTTTATAGTCACTAAATCTCCTAAATTCCAATCCTTTTCATATACTAAATTATTATTTAAAACTGTAGATTCTGTATTGAAAACATAATCTAACTCACTTAGCTTAGTTAACCCTCTATCCTCTAACTTATCACTTTCTGCTATATCTCTAGCATCTATAAATATCTCTCTTCTATCTAATTCACTTGCATCCTTTTTTCTTACTTCTATTATTTCTCGTTCAACACCTTCTCCACGTCCGCCTACATACCCTATATTTTTATATAGTAATGAACTACTTTTATGAATAGCTTTAGACACATTATCGAAGTTACTTGAAAATATAATTCTAGAATTCACATCTTGACTTTCAGTTCTATTTATCCCAACTTCAACATCAAATATAAATTTCTTTTCCTTCTGATCTAAATATACAAACCAACCTAATCCAGCATTTTTTGATATACCCTCAATTTCTGAAATTAGGTTTTTGTATCTACTTTGCCATTTTACATTTCTACCTCTATTTTTATTAGGAGCTATTACTAAATTCGATATTTTTCTATTCTTATCTACTGGGGTTATACAATTAACCTGTATATAGTGCTTTATAACCTCTTCTGCTGAGCCTTTAAATTCATCATAAGAAAGTCCTATAGGTGGAACTGTTACTCTTCTTTCTAATATGCTTTTTATATCTCTACCTTTTGCTATTATCTGCCCCTTTTCTTCATTAATTTCTATTTCTTCTATTATCATAGATTTATATTTACTCAAATAAATATAATTGCCTTCACTTAGAAGATATGTGTACTTTATAGGAGCAACAAGTTGAAATTCCTTTGCTTGAAAGAAGTTTCTTACAAAATAAAAAGAGATATAATCTTCTATATCTCCTAAAAATGTAAAATCACTATTTAATATCTTTAAGGTACTTCTATCCATATATCTCCCACCTTACTACCTGCCGGTCTCGTATTTTGTATATAAATTCCTCTAATACTTTTCCCTTGCATATTTACAAACCAATCCTGCCATAATTCCTTGTACTCTGCCCACTGTGAATTAAATAAATCCCACATATTTTGCAGATCATCTTTCCCTAAGAAATCCATGTATCCACATATTTCTTTTTGACCTCTCTCATCTTCAATATTTACAGTTGAACCTTGTATTTTTATCTTAGCTAACGATAATTCATACTTAGAATTATTTCTAGTTAAAACCGGTGGAGCCGATACCGTTCCTTGAAGTACATATACACTTAAAGTTCTGTTAATTATATCTAATCCAATTACTACTCTGTCTATCCTTGTTACATTAATAGATATAGACTTTGTAAGTTCTGTTGAATTTAAATATAAATAACCATTAATGCAAGCACTTCCTACCATAATACCTACTTGATTATTACTCTTCTTTATAACTCTTAACGAATCTTTAGATGGATTAATCCCATTTCCTATAAATGTTTTAAAATAATTTGCAAAATCCTCTGATTTATATTTCCTATCTCCATTTACGCTATTAAAAAAGCCTCCAAACTCTGACATAACTGCACTCCCTTTTTATAATCCAAAATAATGGCATTTATATTTAATCACGACACTTTGTGGTAGATAATCGCCTTCTGTTGAATAGCTTATTAAGTTTCTTCCTGCATCTAAATCAAAGAAACTGCTATCTACATCTATATAATGATAAGCTTGGTATCTACCATCTTCTCTTATAACTTCTACTGCTTTATTTCCAAAAGCTGTTCTAATATAAAGAGTTTCATTATCCGCAATTATCTTATTAATCTTTATAAACTTATCCTTTAATATAATAGTAGGATTTAATGCTGGCCCTTTAAAGAAAATTTCAAGTGGTGCTTCTATATTTCCATAATTAATAATTTCTATTTCATTTATCCCTCTTCTAGCAAACTCTATACCTAAAGAATTAAGCTCTAATTCAAATTCAACACCATCTTCCCAAGTTTCAATATTATAAGCCGTTTCGTTCTGATCTCTCCAAAATGGATTGAAACACTCGAATGAAGCCTTAAATGAAAGACTATAATCATTATTAGTTTTGTAGTCTTCAGAATAAATAGGAGTCCCATCTAAATTACCGGTTATCTCTTTATTTATACTTTTATCTGTACACTTAATAATCAATTCATCCAATGGATTTAATACATCATCTATATTTCTTTGTAACGATTGAACTTCCATTCTATCATTCCCAAGGATAATAGCTTGTATCTCAATATTTCTTTCTTCTAGTGATGATGATAAAAGAGATGAACCATATTGATTCACCCCTTTAACTTTATTAAATGTAGCAGGTATATTCCCCTGGGAAAAACTAGTTATTAGAACTCCACTTTCATATACATAGGATTCTAATGTAACTTGCTTATTAGTTCTTTTATTTATAATATCTATTATCATATAGTCCCCCTATGCAAATCTTAAATCTTTCATAGCTTTTTTGCTAGCTTTAGCAACCTCATATGGACTTTCTACCTTTCCATAAAAATTATTAATTACATTTACATCACTACTTTCAATACCACTTCCTTGGTTAACCTCTTTATTCTCATTAGCAGTTAGAACTCTTTCCCCTTTATGCAATCTTGCTACATACCCATCAAACGGAACATAATTCAAACCATTATAATGATATCCATCATATCCATTCCCTGCTTCTGTCCCCACCTTCTCTGCATTACTAGAGGCTTCTGCATTACTAGTAAATAACCAGTCGAAAAATCCCTTTATAGAATCCCAAGCTCTGTCATACCCATTTTTTATTTCTCCTGTTTGAAGGTCTACTTCCCTTGATATACCTGGGGTTGCATTTTCAATCTCTTTTCTAACACCCTCACAAGCTTCACCAGCTTTAGTTATTTGTTCTTCCTTAGTCTCCTTAGCCTTTGTTATCATGTCATCATATTCAGTGTCAGTAATATATCCTGCTTCTTTTAATCTTGAAGCTTGTTTTACAATGCCATCATATTTCTCATTAGCTGCACTGATTTCACCATCTCTTGCCTCATTTGCTTTTGTTATCATCTCTGATGCCATTTCTGCACTTAATCTACCTTGATAATCTTTCATTCTTTGTTTTATTACTGCGGCTTCCTGTTCGGTTTGACTCAATGTGCTTACTGCATTATTTTTCATTTGTTCTTGTAATGATCCAATTTCAGTTAGCTCACTTTCTTTTAACTGCCTATTCTCATTTTTAGCTGTAGTATATATTTCAGTTATTCTTTTCATAGAGGCATCAACTGTTGCTTGTTGCGCATTGTGACTTTCTTGTGTTTTTGCTAAAACCTGTGCTTCTCTTATTTCAGTTAAACTACTATTTTCCACAAAAAAGTTAGTTAAATCCGTATTCATTTCAGTAAACTTAGTTGCTTGGGAAGTCTTTATCGTTTCACCCATAGCATTAAATTGACCTATCATACTCGTTGCCATTTCGGTTGTTACCACTTCTTGGTTAATTTTTTGACTATATAAAGCTTTAGTAACATTATCATCCATATCTACATAAGCTTGTACAGCCGTTTGAGTTGCTTCGCTTATTTTAGTTGTTTCTACTTGAGTTGTTGTTGCCATAGAGGAATAACCATTACCCACAATAGCAGTTGTATACTCTACTTTATCTGCAAATAGATCCACTGTTGGAATAACATCCTCAGACATTGTTTTATGAATTCCATATGCAGCCGCACCAATTACCACTGCCCCCGCAACAAAAGGTGCCGCCACAACTGCCATACCTCCAAGTTCCACTAACAATCCACCAATCCCTGTTGCTCCTGCTGCTGCACCTGCAGTTGTTGTAAGTGTAGTTGTTGCTGCACCCGCTACTGCTGTGCCTGTTTCAAATAACCCTAAAGCTTTTGTTGTTCCACCTAAAATAGATTTAAAACTTGCAAAAGTTTGTATTCCTCCACCAACCATTTTCAATACTGGTCCTACTACAAGTGCTATTGCACCCCACTTAAGCATGTTTTCTTGTTGCTCTGAAGATAATCCACTAAACTTTTCTGCAAGTCCACTTATTACCTCTGCTATTTTAGTGAATGCTGGTACCAACGCTATTCCTAGCTCTATTCCAGCATTTTTCATTTTATTTATAGCACCCTTCATTTGTTCTGCTGGTGATGCATCAATCTTCTCAAATGCAGCTTGTGTTGCACCTGCACTTATACCCATAGCCTTTAGCATCTCATCATATTCAGCCCCTGCCCCACTAGCAAGTACCATTGCAGCACTACCAGCTTCTGTACTACCAAACATATCTTTCAAAGACATCCCATTCTCTTCTGCATGTTTTGTTAACTTAGCTAATATCTCTGTTGTAGAGGTACCTTCTTTCTTTAAATCTGCAAATCCCTTTCCTGATAAGTCTCTTAAAACTTTATCTGATTTACTACCAGCTGTGGTTAATTCTCCTAGCATAGATTTCACATAAGTCCCAGCTTCACTTGTAGCTATACCATTCTTAGTCATAAGTGCATAAGCTGCGCTTAGTTCTTCTATACCATAATTAGCAGCACTAGCAATTGGAATAACCGAACCCATACTAGATGCTAATTCATCTACTGTAGTTTTTCCTAAGTTTTGAGTAGTGGTTAATAAATCTGCTATTCTTGTAGCATCCTCTGTTTTAAGTTTATATCCATTTATTGCAGTAGTCATAACATCTACTGCTTTAGCACCTGTGGTAAACCCACCTTTAGCAAGTTTCATAGCCTCTGTAGTAAATCCTACAGCTCTAGATTGATCCACACCCGCTGATATAGATTCGTATACAGCATCACTAAATTCACCGACTGCTACTTTACTGTCACTACTTGCTTTTAATATATCTTTCTTATAAGTATTAAAATCCCCTTTACTACTATCCAACAAGGTTGAAACTTTAGCAAAGTCACTTTCAAAATCTACTGCCATTTTGCCCACCGCTAATCCTAGCCCAGCGATAGGTACTGATACAAACTTTGTAAGGTTCCCTCCAACTTTAGATAGATTTTCTCCAACTTTAGTTACATTAGCAAGTTCTTTACTAATCTTTTTAGCTTCTACAACACCAGCAGTTGATGCTTTAGACATATCGTTTTTAAACCCTGCTACATCTGCCTTTATATCAACCATTAAAGGAGCTAATGCAATACCGCTTAACCCCAATTATTTCACCCCCTTATTTTGATGTTCTCTAATAGCTTTTAGATCTGCTTTAGTTTGATTTAATCTCCATAGAGTTTTAAGGAACTCCCGCCCCTCTTCAGTCCTATTCCAACTATCTACCCAACTCTCTTTTCTGTATAGTAAATATAAAGAATATGGAAGGTTTAAAACATCATTAAAATTCATACCTGTATAAATGGAAATTCTTCTTATTTCACTTGTACATGATACATAAGCCTCTTCCCATTTTTCCGATGTAATATATTTATTGGCTATTGCTCTCCCTATATCTCCATCCGGTATAGGGATTTTTAGTTTGGGTCATTATCAGCCTTATATACAAGGCTAGTTATTTCTTTAATTATTATATCTTGTAGTTTGAATGGAATTTCATCTACTTCTTCCATCGTAAATATCCTATTAGATGCATTATTATTCAGTATAATATGAGCTGTTTTACCCCTTGTATCTAAATAATTTTCTTCTGTAACCTTTTGCTCAAGTTTTGATATTTCTTTAGTTAACCTTGCAGTTGGTTGCAATACCTCTACTATTTCACCATTAATTTTTATATCTACACTTTGTTTTAAATATTTATCTAAATCTATCATCATGAATTCCTCCTTAAATTTAAAGAGAGAGTGCTAATCACGCTCTCTTTTATTTCCTTTTCTGCAGTTTTAAAGCTTTCAACTTATTGTACTTTTAATTATATTACTGCTTTAGCGACTTCTACTGGTGCTTTAACCTCGTCTTCTAATTCCTCTTCAAACTCTGCTAAAAAGTTTTTGATATATTCAATAGCTGTTATTTCTGCATCTACTGTAACTTCCTTATCAGCAAATTCTAAAGCAAATCCATTTCCACCTTGCCCAATCATTGTGAATCTTATTTTTTTACCACTTTCTTTAGTGTGTACAAATCTTATAAGAACAGTTTTTAAAGGTCCTCCACCACCAAAAGTAAGTTTTCTAACTTTCTTTTCAGTATCTTCTTTAATTTTCGCTGTAGATAATAAAGCTAACCTTTCTAAATCCCAACTTAAAATACCAGTCTTAGTTGTTATTTCTTCTTTTGTTATAAAACTCTTAACTGTATTTCCATATTGATTTTTAACCTCATATTTTTCTGGCTTATAATCAATAGAGAATCCACCTGAGCAATGCCCAACGTTATGGTCTTCTTTTTCAACCTCAGCATGTTCTGGTATAGCCTCCGCTGAAAATTCATACATATATACTTCTCCAGCACCTAAAAGTATTTCATCTTTTAATGACATTCTTTATCCCTCCATTTAGTAATAAAGATGCAGGACACTTCCCACATCTGAATTGAATCATTATACAAAGAACCTCCACCAGCTAAACCACTTCTTAATACTATGTTGTGGTCCACTATTGAAGGTTCTTTATTTTTCATATCTAATTTTTTTAATATCTTTTCTCTTAGATCTAAAGCATTGTCAAAATCATAATCTATAATTTTAACTTCAACTTGGCTTTCTTTAATTACCCCACCGTTGATAGGTGTTATTGAGTATGTTATATATGGTGGCTTTCCTATACCAAATACAGGTGTAACCTTTAAGCCTGTTATTTCTTTCAATATATTTTTAATTGCTATTTCTAACATCTAAACACCTGCCAATATCCTGGATATTTTATCTTTGTTTTTTAATTTTGCTTTATCTAAAAAAGGTTGAGGTTTTTGCCCTTCTGTTATGTGCCACCCTTTATACTTACCAACCTTTACTTCATATTTCCATGGTGTCTTTCTACCATTACCACCAATAGCATATATTCCAGTCCCTTGGTGCACATAAGGGGCTATTTCAGAACTACTAAATACAGTCCCTACTATTTGATTAGCTGTTATGTCAACATTATGCGTAATACTCGCTCTAAGTGGCCCTTGATCTATTGGACACCCAATTTTTGCATCTCGCTCAACAACTAAACAAGCCTTATTCATATTTCTTGCTACATCTTGTATAATCTTAAGAGTTGCCTTTTCTATACTTCTTACAAAGTCTTGATTATTAGACATTTGTATCAACCACCTTTAGTAATAAAGAGTTTAATCTCCCCTTAGGATTAGCACTAGTAACCTCATATACAACATTATTTTCAACTAACCTATTTATACCTTCCTTAATATCTTTGCTAAATGTAAGCCCTGTATGACTACTAGCATTATATCTAATACTTTGAGTGTTTAAAGTATCATTAGTTTTATATATAGCAACTAATATTTCTTTAACATCTTTCCACTCATTTCTCTCTGCTCCACTTGGACTTTCTTCAATATATTTAACTTGTAATTTAACTTTTTTCATTTCAGAATTTATACCCACACTATCACCTCGGTAATTTTCTAAACCTTTTTAACTTTCTTAAAATATCTTTAGGTAGATCATCTAGAAAACTTTGACTAACACCACTATAACTTTCACTTGATAAAGCTTCTGACCCTAATTTATTAGCTTTAATAACAACTATATCTTTTATTATACTAATACATCCCTTTGGTGGTATTGAACCCTCTTCAGTGTTTGTATAATCTTGAACTTCTATAATTGCATCTTCTATTAGATCTAATAATAATTTTTCATCCATTTCATTTAAGCCTGGTCTTAATCTTACTGATTCTAATATAATATTTTTCACACAATCACATCCTAATATAAAAAGTGCTCATTGTGAGCACCTTTCTTACTATACTATTTAAGGTGTAACAACTACTGGTTCTGGTTTAGTTGTTACAGTATTAGTTACTTCTACTCTTGTTGGTGCAATATCTCCTGTAGCTACTACTGTATGATGTAATACTGCAATAGCATCTTCTCTTAATACTTTAGCACCATACTTACATAATCCTCTAATACCATCTGCAAAAGAACTTTGAAGTCTCATTGCTTCCATTTCATCTAATTGTTTTGCAGCGCCTATAGCCGACTTATGATGTGCGATGATTTGATCTACTGGTTTCTCTTCAGTAGATATTACTTGCATACCATTTATTACTTGACCTTCAACTATACCATTTACTAATACATTAGGATTCGATGTAAATCTTCTATCTTTTGCTAACAATCCTAGTATCGCTGAATCTACTGTTACAAATCTATCTGTCTTAGGTGTCTTATTCTTCCCTAAAATTGTTCCAAGGTCGACAATATAGTCATAAACATTAGTTGATGAAACTTTAAATTTATTTGATTTAGAACCTAATACATTCACTGATTTAACCCCTGTTGCTAATGTTAATAATACATCTCTATCATATGTTTCTGCTAAAACTGCTGAATGTTCTTCTGTAGTTGCTGCCATTACATCTCCTGCTAATTGAACTCTATCAACATCATGTAAACTAAATGCAAAATACTTCTCTTTATCAAAAGTCATTTCCACTGGAGTTGTGTCAATTTCATCCCATGAAACTGTTCCTATATAATCTTTCACTGATCCTGATCCAACTCTATTGAATATTATTTTATTTCCATCAATCTTAGCTGGTTTAGTTGATATTGCATCTGCAATTGATACTGAGTGGAAGTTTGCAAGTAAAGCACCTTCCCATAATGTTTTCTTAAAATTTGCTACTGTCATTTTACATTCCTTCTTTCATCATTATTTTTTCATGGCCATAAATTGTGCTGCTACCTCTTCTGCTGTCATAGTGTCTGAATTGTTCATTAAAGTTTCATAAGTGTTATTAACTTGTGCTCCTCCATTATTAGCCGGTGTTTTGCCTGCTATGGTTTCCTCAAATAAATCCTTATAAGTTTCTTTAATTCCCTTAAATTGTTCATCTAACCCAGTGATCTTTCCATCCTCTGCAACAATAAGCTTTTCTCTATCAAATTTACTAGCAAGTAAATCACTATGCTTAGCTTTATTTGTAGCTAATACCTTGTCTATTGCTGTATTAATAGTTAGATTCTTTATCTTAGCATCACTATCAGTTTTAAGTGTTGCTATCGTTCCCTCACGAGTTTTTATAGTTGCTTGTAATATCTCATTGTCCTTGTTATTCTTCTTCAAATCAGTAATAGTTGTATTAGCCGTATTAAGTTGCCCTTCTGTATCTTCTTTCTGCCCTTTAAGCTTGTTATACCTTTCATCTGCATTTTCTAAACTAGTAGTATAAATCTTATTAGTTACCATTCCTGCCATCACTGCTTTAATTTGCTCTTCTGTAAGACCCTGTGCTTTTAATAACTCTTCCATTTCCATTCCTCCATTTACGCTTTTTACAAGTGTAGCTCTTGTAATGTAGTTGTGGCATTTATTCTTTTACGCCTGTAATAACCACTAAAAAGGCATAATAAAAAGCACCTAGTTACCTAAGTGCTTTTCCCATTTGATTTATCCATTTCAATTTTTAGAATTTTTCTTAATTTATCAGCTTTTATATTCTCTCCTAGAGTTATATAGTTCTTAATATCTAACATAAGCTTTCTTGCCTTTGGAGTATTAATACATACTAAATATTTCTTATTACAGTTAGGACATTCAAAATATGTTTCTGTTATCATTGCTCCTAGATATTTTTCTTTTAACATATCTTGTTTAGGTTCAAATTCTTTATTACATTCTTTGCATATTATATTCATTTTACCTCCTAACATTAAGAAATATCACACTAAATTCAACTTTTATTTTCGATACTTTTAAAACCTAAAGCTTTGATTTTTTTACCATTACTTAAATTCCAATCAAAGTAATCATGTTCTATAGTATATACTTTCCCAAATTGTGAAAGTAATGTTTGAACTTTTTCTTTATAATATATTTCTTTCAATAATCTATCTAAACTGCACGTTGCAATATTAGGATTAGTTGCAATCTTGTAACTATTAATTTTTTCATTAATTTTATTTATTCCATATTGATTGTATTTACTTACTATATCTTGCATATATTTAAAAGCTTCTTCGAACTTCCCTTGTGACGTATATATATCAACTAAAAACATTCTTTTCTCTATCTCATCGTTGTCTAAGTCTTTATAATTTAAAGACTTAAGCATATATTTTTCAAAGTTTATTGTATTATTAGACCTATAATATGCCACCGCTAGTTTAACATACACCCTACTAATATCTTCTTGTTCAATATTCAAAACTTTTCCAAATTTATTTTCTGCTAATACAGTTAGACATTTTTGGTAATATATTATAATTAAGGAATCATTATAATTATTATTAGCTATCCCTAGCCTATATTCCTCTTCTGCTTTTAGCATATTAATATAAAATAAAGAACAATTTTTTATATCATTCATATCCTTTTTCATTTCAGATATTTCCTTTAATTCTTCTTTTATATTTAAAGTATCAGTATCAATTATACCTATTTTGTTATTTAAGTTACTTAACTTGTCTTTTACTTTAGACATTAAATTCTCTACTTCTTTAGTTTTCAAAAATTGAAATAAGTTTACTGTAACTACTAATACAGTGAAAAATATTGCAGACACTGCAATTATATTAGATATTGAACTAGCTTCAGAAATTTTTGGAGCTTCAATTACTATTACATTGGAAAAAATTCGTATAGTCATAGTTACTAAAATTAATATACCTATGTAAACTATACTTTCGACCCATCTATTTTCTTTTTCTTTTTTATTGTTAACTAGTAATGAACATATTACGCTAACTATAGCAGCTATAATATAAATACCTATTGAACTATTTGAAAACCAAGCAATTAATTCATTCATTATATCACCTCTCAAACTATATAATTCTCCAAACTGATTATATATCCTTTTTTTGCGTACATAAAGCATTTATATTTAATATATTCGCTAAATGAGTCTTTTAACGACGAACTGAAAAAGTAAGGGTTTAAGCCATTTGTAAGCTATGGATTTTAATAAATTCATAGCTTTTGGTTTACTAAAACTAAACTTTATTATTAAAATCCACTATTTCGCGTTGCTCAACACGAAACAAATTAATATTTCAACATCATAGCTGCCTTAGCAGGTATGACAAAAGCACCTACAATTGCAAGTGCTTAAATCTTAACTAATTCTTTCTTCTTTTCCTCTTTATCTTTTAAATATTTATCATAAGCCTTTTTCATATCTTCTGGAGCATCTTTTCTTATACCATCTAATTCACCATCATCATTTGTAGTTATATAATCCCAAAATATCGGTCTTTCTATCATGCCATCATCACCTTTACTATTTTAATAATTTCTTTACTCAATATTGAAGCTTTATCTCCGTTACCAAAGTAATCTGAAAACGCTTCTGCCATACATTCTGATGCATCCGATAAAGCATACCCTGAAATATTATTTTTTAATTCTGCATTCTTAATTCCTTTTCCTTCTGGTAACTTCTTAACATTTTTACAAGCATCTGAAACAATAGTTTTAGCTATAGTGCATCCATTCCAATACTCTATTTTTTGACTATCAAAGTCTAAACCTTTGCCTTTAATTAGATATGCTTCTACAGCATGACCTAATTCATGAACTCCACTTATTTCATATGTTGTCCCTTTTGGATGGAATCCACTAGCTACATCTTTTAAATATATATTTTTGATTTTATTCTGTTCTTTATAATAGGCTGGATTAAATGATATTTTAGTCATATCCAATGCAGTATTAATAGGACTGCAAGACATCATCCCACTTTTAGAAGTATATAACTCACTTACAAACCCCTTAATTTGTGGAAATTCATTAAATACATCCTGCATACTCACACAAGTTTCTTTCACTGCTTCAAAGTCTAATGACTTAACATCATTAGTTATCTTAATTTCTAATATATTTTTCAAGCTAATTTCTAATTCATCAAAGTTCTTAGCATCTTTAATCTTATTATCACCTTTTTTATCAGATAAGTCAACAACTGGTAAATAGGTGCATCTGCAATTTGCATGTAATGGTAATGTAGGTCTATCTTTTATTTTATATACTTTCCCATGCTTTGCTCCACACACTTCACAAGTTCTTTCATCTTGTGCAGCCCATACCTCAACCTCTTCACATCCACCATCTTTATATCCTTTAAATGCACTCTCATTTAAATAATGCATTGTTTCAGTTCTTATAAGCCTATGAGATACATTAAATCCACTATTCATCCTGTTATTTAACTGTATAGCCATTTCTGTTATTGTCTTTCCTTGTGTAATACCATTTGTAATAATATCATTAAGATTAGTAGCTAACACTTGTGTATTCTTCCATAGTCTTTCTGAAAAACTACTTCCAAGCCATGGTCTATCCATCATTTCTTCCATTACCTTCTTTGGGACCTTAGCAAACTCTGTTTTACCTAGTTCAACCATAACACTGGAATAAGTTTCTCTAAACCCTTGTTGCATATTATCTTTTCCAAACTTCTCTACTGATTCCCCAAGTTCTCTAATAACATTCTCCATATTACTTTGTAAATCAGTAAGTCTTGCAAACTTATGCATATCACTTAACATAGGTGTTGATGTTTTTAATTTCTCTGCAACCTTATATAATTCCTCTGATATATTAAGACTAGCTTCCTGGTACATTTCTAACAATGCTTTATTCTTTTGCTCTAAGTCATTATATGTTTTCCAAGTTCCATTAGCTATTCTTTGTTCCCAATACTCACTACTCTTCATTTGCCCCATCACCTACTAGTGGTATTTTATCCTGGAATGGTAGATTAGCCTTAGTTTGTTCTTCTAATGCTTTTTTCTCGTCCTCAATGTTTTTAACCCACGGATGATTCCCTATAATAGTTTTATCACTTATAGTTCCTTTACTGTTATTACAGTTAGTGATTACTTCAGTTTCATTAATCTGCATATCTCTATTAAATATTACTTCCACATCAATATCTTTATAATTGCCTTTACTAGTTTCTGACAGATATATATTTATAAAATATAAAAGACTTTCTATACTCATTTTAAATTCAACCTCTAATGAATTACATTTTAAATCTAATCCACTATACATAAACTTAAGTGCAACTCCTGAAGGTGATGATCCAAACTTATCTAAATCTTTATTTACGCTTTGTCCATCTTCTACCAAATCTCTCTTAAGTTGTTCATAATGTTCCTTTAATGCAGTAATATCCATCTGTGGAGTTAATGTATCTACTCCACCATCTTCTATATCATCTATTAGTATAGCTCTATTTTCATTTAAATTTTTCATGAACTCATTTATATCTTCTCCACCGTATCCCTTTAGAATATAAATTAAATTCTTAACCTCTTCTACATAATTAGCTGCTTCACTTCTACTCAAGTCATATGCGTCAAGCAAAGATTTAACAAACTTAATATCTGGTAACTCTATTCTATTATTTTTGAATTGTACGAACGGGACCTTTCCCCAGGCAAACCATTCATCACCTTTCTTATAATGTGCTATTGGCCCATTGTTATCATAATTCTTCTCCATATATGGAATTAAAGAATTATTATCTAGCTTATAATAATTTACTCCATCCTCTGTCCATACCTCAACATTTGTTATAGTCTTTCTTCTATCATACTCCCAAGCAACTGTTTCATATACTCTAATCATACTATCTAATTCCATGTGACTATTGTCTTTCCATATTGGAATACATTGCTCACTTGGTATAATCATTGTGTTAAATTTCCCTTTTTCATCTATATAAGCTTGTAGCCATGCTATTCCTTTATTACTACATTCATAACCTAGCCCTGTAATTTTATATTGAAATTTCTTTCCTAATATCTCCTTGATATTATTTAAGTAATTTTCATCATCACATTTAAGACTATAATCCCTAGTAAGTAAATATGCTACTTTTTCATCAACCATATTTTTATATTTAGAATGTGCTAGCTTATTATTAGCCTTGTATGTTTCTTCTATTTCAGCACCTTTAACTCTTTTAGTTATTTTTCTTGAGAAAATATCATTATCAACCTTATAATATTTATCCCCTACCAACATCCACCTTTTCTTATCCGAATTATTGAATTCTTTAATTAATGTTGTTATCTTCCTATCATTTAAGCTATTATCTTGTATCGCTAACATTCCTGACTTCACTCCCTTTCTTACTTTATTCCATATATCTTTAATTCCCACCTTAACACCTCACTGTATAGTCATATATTATAGTTTTTGATTACGATATTTTAACCTAGTAAATTCAACACTTATAACATAGTCAAAACTAATAATCATTACACTATTCAAAATATTGCTAAAATGTTTTAAGTCCACTACCTTTTATATCTGATACTTCATAATCATCTAGTGCATACCAAATAGCACTTAGTGTATGAGGATCTATATTAAATTCATCTTCTATTGGGTCTCCAGTTTTAGGATCTATTTTAAAAGTTAACTCTTTTAGTTCCTCCATTGTACTTATACAACTATCTGAACATATTATCTTTTTAAACCTCTTCACCTTTTTAGTGTACATAGACCTAGAACCTGCAAATTTTTTACAACTTCTCATTCTGAACCCTTCTTGCTTATAATATTTAATCGCCTTAGGTTCTGCACAATCTGCTTTTATTAATTCTCTACTTTCCTTAAACTCTTCAATATCTTTTGCAATCTCTGGATCTGTTTTATTCTTACTATAATATTCCCAATATATATATAGAATTTTTTCATCATGATCCACTGCTAATCTAACTACTGCATTATAAGAAGTTACAAATCCAAAATCCATACCATTTCTAAGTAATGGATTCTTTATATCTTTAATGGCTTTCATAACATCTTCTTTAGCTGCTACTTCAAATTGTGGGAATACTAATAATCCATTTATTCCGAATTTTCCTTTTCTAGCTATCCTCCACAAATCCGGATCATGTTGTTTTAATTCATCTAATGTTTCAACATATTCAGCAGGTACAAAATAATTATCATCAACTACTGAATGATGATAATATGTTTTTCCTTTTACTATTTTCCTTTTTTTATATAGCTCTTCATCGTTTAGTATATGAATATTCTTTTTCTTATCTTCAAAGAAATGTTTATAACACCAATTACTTTTACTAACTGGATTAGTTGATAAAATAATATGATTACTTAACTTTGGATGTCTTAGTCTTCCTGTAAGTTCCTTAAACCCTGCATACTTAACTTCACTACATTCTTCTATCCAAACAATAGATACTCCGTTTAATGACTTTAACTTAGCTGGTTTATCCATACCTTTAAATATTATCTTTGACCCATTAGCAAACCTTACTCTCATAGGTGATTCAGTAAACTTAATTATACTTTCATCTAATCCTAGTGCTAATGCAACCTCTTCAAGTAATGAGTAACATGAATCTCTTAAAGTATCAAATACTTCTCTTACAACTAATGCTGTTCTTTTTTCTTCTAATAGTTTCTTTATAACTTTAACTGCAACGTGATAACTCTTTGAACTTCCATATCCTCCAACTACAAAATAATACTTCTGATTCCACTCGTCTATAAAATCATAGAAGTGATCATTTAGTGCAAATGTTATTGACTCCTCTACTTTACTCATTATTATTACTAGCCTTTATAAACTCTATTTTTATCGGACCTGTATCATCTTTCTTAGTTAACTTATCTACTTCACCTTTTAACTTATCTACTCTTAGCTTTTGCGCTTCTGTTGCACTATCCCAATTCTTGTGAAGTAATTCCTCATAGGTTCTAATCATATTCATTAATGTTTGTACACTTTTTGATTGAGCTACTAAGAACCTCTCTTGTTTATCCCAAGCAAATTGTATTTCATATTCTATATCTTCACTCTCCATTTTTGCATCAACATATGATTTCTTTTTCTTAACTTCTTTACTAATATCATTATGAGTTTTAACATGCATAATCTTTTGACTTCTAATTATTGCTGTAAACTGAATCTGTATATTAGTCCACAGTATATCCAATGAGCTCATACCACTTTCCACAATTTCATCCATTATTTTTTCTGTTACCCTTGGTAAATACTTTGATAAGAATTTCTTGGATGCAAATCTCTCCTCAGGTATTCTGTTTCCATGTTTAAAGGCATTAAGATTTCCTCCTGGAGCTCCTCCACTATTTCCAATTGCATTTTTATTATTCTTTGGTGCACCTCTTTCATTTTTTTTTATTCCTAACTGTTCATTCCATTTATCTTGACTCTTCCAAGTTCTTATATTAGCTGCACTTTCTTTTAAATTTTCTGCTATAGCCTTTGGTGTTATATCTCCTTCTTTGCTCTTATATAGTTCAAATGCCTTATCTCTATTAGGATTTCTTTTTCTTGCCATTTATACTTCACCTCTTTTTTCCCAAAATAAAAAAGCTAATGTCAAACACTAGCTTTTCTATTTCTAATTTCTCTTACTAAAGTTGCTTTTGATATTTGTGTCATTTTCTCAACTTGGGTATAACTATTCTTTTCTAATAATCCTACCGCATGATCCATTTGCTCTAAAGTATATTTTTTAGGTCTACCTTCTTTATATCCAGCTTTTGTTCTTGCTATTTCTCTTCCAGCTTGTGTCCTTTCTAAAATAGTGTTTCTTTCCATTTCTGCAACTGCAAACAATGTAGTTAAGAAAAACTTTCCCATGCTAGTGTTTTCTAATAACCCAACATTAAGAACATGAACTGATACACCTTTTTTGAATAGCTCTTGAACTATTTCAATTCCCTCTACAGTATTTCTTGCTAACCTATCTAATTTTGTTACTACTAATGTATCTCCATATTTTAACTTTTTTACTACTTCATCAAATATTGGTCTTTCTGTTGTTGCTCCTGTAAATTGTTCAGGATATAATTCAGCACTTTCATATTTTTCACTTATTTCTTTTTCCTGAACGTCTAACCCATACCCATCTAATTGTTTTCGAGTTGATACTCTACAATATCCATATATTTTCCCCATTTTGTCGTTCTCCTTTTGACTATGATTTTTGATTACGCTTTGAATCCTTATTTTACTACATATCAAAATCATAGTCAATAGTCCAAACTTATGATTACGGTCTTTTTTTGCAAGATTTCATTAACTACATTCAAAATTGATAAAATCCTTGTATCCTTGATAACTCAACCACATATAAAGGGTATTTGAGTTGTATGTCCCCTCTTTTGCATTGTTTTTCAATTTCTCTAATTTAATCAAATTCTTTACTTCTCTTAATAACTACCTCTAGCCTTTAAGTTTCAATGCTTTGATTCGGTTTTTCTTAATAGGCTATTACTATAAGAATTACTTATATACTTTTTTAAGTGTATATATTAGAAGTAATTTTCTATTTCTATTTCTAATCGGTATGGGTGCCATTTTGGCCTATTCCACCTTAAACCTTAAAGTTTTCTACTTGCTATCTTTGCAGCTTCTTTTTTAGCTTCACTTTCTAACCCTAAGTAAAATTGAGTAGTTACTATGCTTCTATGGTTTAGATTCTTCCTTACAAATTCTAAATCTCTATTATCATCATATAGCCTGTGAGCATATGTCTTTCTCATACTATGCCCGCTTATATTTTCTAATTTTAAGCTTAATCCAACTTTAGATAATATTTCACTGTATGATTTAGATGATATATGTTTATTCTTACACTTATTTGATAGAAATGCATATTCACTTCTTTTTTTATCTTCTATATAAACTTCTAATAAATCTATTAAATTATCTTCTATTGATTTATCCATAGGTTTTGGGCATTTTCTATCGGGATCACTATCTTTCTTTTTCCTTTGATAAGTTTTCCAAGCCTTAAACTGTTTCTTTTCTTGTATTATGAACTGTTTATCTTCTATTGCATCTAATATCTCTGCCACTGTTAAATCTACAATATCCCCAGTTCTATACCCTGTCGCTATTCCTATTTGAAAAATCATCAAGTTTCTTTCTTTATTTTCCTTACTTAGTTCTATTAATCTATCTTTAAATCTATAATATTGCTTTTCCGGTATAGGATTAGCTGCTACCTTCTTTTTCTTTATTTTATTTTCTTCTTTTTTCTTTCTTTTTCTCCTCTTCCTAACTTTCTTTTTATTCTCTTCAGCCAATTACCTCACCTGCCTAGCTCTATCATTAATTTCTTTTGTTATACTAAAAAACACTCATTGATTAATAGCACATAATCAATGAGTGTTTTCCCTTGCAATCCCTTCCAAGGGCATATATTAAATTTTATTTAATACCTTCTTAAGTGTTAAGTCTTTTTGGTTTAACAAAGTTTTTGGAGTATCCCAAGTAACTACTGGTGCTACTTCTTTATCTATTACTATATCTCCATTCGGCTTAGTTCTATATATAGACTTGTTTTTACTTATAAATGATTTATCACTCATACATCTTGTAGATTCATAGTTAACAGCTTTAATTGCTTCTTTCTTTTCTAACACTTTAATATTATGCTGCATTCTCTTATTAAGTAGGTTTCTCTGAATATGTTTTTGAATAGTTTCTCTTTTAATTTTCTTATCTTCTAATTTAGAATTTAAAATATTTGTTATTTGACTTGCATTAAATCCATTTAAATATAATTCTTCTATCTTATCCTTTTTATTATTCAACTTCATATCCTCTTCCACCTCTACTTTTTAAAATTCTTTATAGTTAACCCAAACCGCCAGGGTGGACGAACCCAACATTTCTTAATTTTATAATCTGCCATTTCTATGAAGTTTTATTATTATTGCCGATTCATTTATGTATTTATAATAATATATTTTAAAATAAAAAGCACCCTCGCTTAAACCTAATCTCCCTTGATCACAGTTTAATCGGAGTACTTCTACCTTGATTATATCCCATTTTTATTTAGTTTTTACGTTTTTTGCTCATTTTCTCCATTTCAACCTATTCACCACATCTTTTTTTTAAAGTTTCGGGTTTAACAATTGATAAAATAACATGTCCACTTTCCATAATTACCATTGCACCAGTTTTCTTCCCAGCCGTAAGATCTATTAATAATTTCATTTCGCTTGCATTTTTTATAGTTCTTTTTGAAGGACTACTTGTTGAATTTGTTATTGCAACTATTTTTTCACTATCAATACTATTTTCTAATCCTGCATTTATAAACTTCATTAATTCTTCCTCCTCTTCACTTATTCTAAGTATTGTGAACTACATCCACTTAATAAATTCATCATTGATAATATCTCTTTTTATTAAATTAACTAATACACCTTGATATATATTGCTATACTCTGCTTTTAGCGTAATTACTATATTATTCTTTTTAGCCTTATTAGATAGCTCTTCTAATTCCGCTATCTTAAAACGCTCTATTGGAATACTTATAATATGCTCTGCTTTCAAAGCTTTATTTATATACCTATCAACCATTTAGATTACC
Organism: Clostridium gasigenes; assembly: GCF_900104115.1. Lineage (GTDB taxonomy): Bacteria > Bacillota > Clostridia > Clostridiales > Clostridiaceae > Clostridium > Clostridium gasigenes. The sequence goes on along the minus strand of NZ_FNJM01000001.1, from coordinate 338,960 downwards.
TCCATCTATTTCACCATTCTGCTACCGACATTGGTGACGGTAGCACTTAAAGAATTGTGAATTAACTCCATTGGATTTTTCCGAACATATTTGTAATTATATCTAATTCCTTTTGAGTAAGTGTTTTAAAGAAATACTTACCAGTTTTTTTATTTTTAAGCCTTATTTGGGTAGTTGTTTCATCAGGCTCTTTATTCCTATTAACCTTTGTAAATCCTTCGCTATCACTATAATTTAGTTCATTTTCAAGTTTTGCCCTTATGACAAAATATCCACTATTACTAACTGTATTAAGTAAGTTTAATATCTCCTCTTGATTGCATTGGTCACCTACCACTATTCCTATATCTAATCGTTTAGGCATATTGACCCCTCCTTTTAATATTTTTTTGATACTCAATATAATCAGTTCCTACTCTTTTATCATTGAGAACTAAATTACATCTTTAAATTTAACTCTTTCTATTGCAGTTCTATATATTTCATAATCTTTTTCTATTCCAATAAAGTTTCTATTTGTATTTATCGCTGCTACTGCAGTAGATCCTGAACCAATACAGTTATCTAAAACTATTGCTCCCTCGTTGGTGTATGTTTTTATCAAAAATTCTAATAATCTTACTGGTTTCTGTGTAGAATGAAAATGTTCCTTTTGCTTATCAGAACTAAATATTTGAACACTTCTAGGATATCTATCTGTACTTCCTCCACCTGATATTTCCTTAGACAAGGCTCCATATATATCTGTATTATTTTGAGTTGCAATATATTTTGTATATGTGTTTACTGGTGCATGTCCAATAGTTTTTTGCGGATTATATACCGGAAGCTTTTTATAGAAAACTAGTATATTTTCATGTGCTTTCATTGGCATTTTCTTAGCATTCAAATGCCCTGTTGCTTGAGTTTTTTCCCAAATCCATTCATACTTAAGCATATCTAAGTTACTAGCTCCTAGCACTTTATCAAATGGAGTTTGAGCAAATAATACTATAGCTCCATTATCCTTTATTATTCTATAGTATTGCTCCCATAAACTGTTTAAATCTATTACGCTATCCCACTTACATCTTGTTGTTCCATATGGTAAATCACATAAAATCATATCCATTGATTTATCTTTTATTTCATTCATAACTTCTAGGCAATCACCTAAATGAATACTATTCAACTTTAACAACTCTACTCACCTCATTTCATTCGTAATTTCAACAAATTATTTATTAACTACCACATAACTATATGTCTCTTTGTAATATTCTTTTTCCCTTTTTAGGTGCTCTTGCCATTCCTCTTCTTTACTTTCTTTTTGCCTTTTTATTTCTTTATTTATCTCTTCTATTTGTTTTTGTCTATCAGTTTTTTCTTTTTTCATTTCCTCTTTTCCCCTCTTGATCTTCTCTACATCCTTAGTCCTATTTATTTTTCTTATATAATCTTTAGATGTATTCGCTATATCTGCAGCTTCTCCAATTGTTTTTCCTTCTCCTAATAGCTTTACCACTAGCCCATATTTAGGTTTACCAACTTCCCTATTTTCTAACGATACATCTTTTACATACTTTTGTACCGTTGTATAATGTAATCCTACTTTTTTTCCTATAAATTCATAAGTTCTTCCTTTTTTTCTAAGTTCAATCATTTTCTTAATATCTTCATCTGTAGCTATTGCTTTCCTTTTTCTTCTAACTTCCATAACTCCTCCTAAATATTTTTTTCTAGTATTACAGCTGGACCTTCATCTTTTCCAATTTTCAAAGTATTAATATATTTTATTTATTGCTTCATAAATCTTTATAAATGTTTCTTCGCTTGGTACTCTTTTATTCGTTTCATAATCACAAATAGAATTTGCTGTCTTTTTAATTAATTTTGCTAATTTCTTCTGAGTTAAGTCTGCTCTCTCTCTATAAAACCTTATATATTCACCAACATAATCTTTACTTGAAGTCATTAATATAAATTCTTTTTCATTCATTTACTTACTAGCCTCCCTATTCATATTCTAATAATTTTTTATTTCTAAAATCTTTACTTTTCCTCTGCCTTTCATATATCTATCTTTACCACCATCATTTCCAACTGCTGATATTCTATATACTTCATCTGTATTTATTTCCATACTTCTAACATCTTCCCTTATCATAAGTGCCCCTATTAATTCCTTTGTACTTATGCCTTTTAAATTAACCATTCTAACACCTCTTTACATCATTTTTATTTGACCTGGTATATTTACCTTTAATCTTTTAATATCTACTATTGCTCTATAAAACTTATTAGTCCCTTGTATTTTAACTAGCTCTATTAATCCACTCTTCTCTAGTTCATTAATTTTTTTATTTATTACTTGCCTATCTTTATTTAATAGATTCGCTATAGCACTTTGAGTATAGTTCCCAATAACTAATAACATTAGAACCCTGAAACATAACCCACTTATATCTATTGTTGTTAAATGTTTTATATATTCTTCTTTCATTCGGACCACTCCCCTTTGTAGTTTATTTAAATTACACTTGTGGATATTTTGATTTACTTATTCTTTCTTCCAATGTTTATTTTTTATAATCCGCCTCATGCTTATATCCATATACACTCCACAGTTTTCTTCATTTAAAACTATCTTATAATTTGTTAGAGTATATCCTGGATACATTTTTTCTAACTCTTCTCTGCTTGGATGATTAGTTAGCATGTTATACATTTTTCTTCCTGAAAACTTATTATCATTAACACTTATTTCTGGCTTAGCTAATCCTACTGATTGGGTCCATCTTTTATTGCCTTTAGGGTCTTTACTTATATAATTTGCTAAATCTCCAAATCCAGTTTCATTTCCCTGTAATCTATCTGAATTCGCATAACCTTTTTTCCAAAACTTTTCTAAAGTATCTCTATCTAATTGACCATCTATCACTAAATGATGATGAATTTTTTTCCCTGTTCCATTTCCACCTTCTATTACTGCTATATATTTTAAATTTCCTAATCCTATCTTTTTTCTATATCTATTAATTCTAGCTATTAAATTAGCAATATCTTTTTTAGCATCATCATAGTCTTTTGGTTCTTCACCCTGTCTATATGTCAAATGTAATACTAAATCTGAATTATCAAAATTACAGTTTATTAATCTTCTTAAATATTCTCTAGCTCTTTTATCATTTAAGTTTTTTTGCTTAGGAGCACTTTCTTTCTTTTTGTTCTTTCTACTTTTATTCTTTTCTCTTAAATCTATAGGGTATACTTTTATGTCTAGATTTTCTAATATTTCTTTTAGTGTTGTATTCTTCTTTGATTGCTTCCATATCTTCTGTCTATATAACATATCTATCCATCTCCTGTATTCCCTATAGTTTTATTCTTATTATTTATAAATGCTTGAGTTGTTAATACCTATTACAAGTACCCCAAGGCTCTTTCGATACCTAAAAAAAGTAAAAATAATAAGCGATTTTTCTTATCGCTTTTTTGATATAGTTTGTCCAACTTCTTTTCGTAATTCTTCTTCTATAATAGCTTTTAAACTTCCACCCTCACGTTCTTCTCTTTCTTGAACTCTTGGCACAACCTTGTTAACTATGTCTAATATTATCCCCAAATTTTATTTACTTCTTTAACTATTTTCATTTGTTCTTCAACCACTTTCTTATCCAATCTTCTACTAAGTTCTAAAATTTCTGGATTACATAAATTATTTAATGTAACCCTGCTATTTAATTCTTTCATTAATTCTTTCATTACCATTAATCCTCCCACTATATTCAATCTTGAATATAGTAATTCATTTTTTACAGCATTTTTCGCAACTTAGGTTAAAAAATATCTAGCCTTCTAGGAGCTAGTTTGTCCACTTCTATTATTTATGGTAAAATCTTGATGAAAGAAGGTGCTTTTTAATGAAATTAAATCTTGATTGTATAAGAGATATTTTGTTAACTGTTGAGGATAATACTGATTTTTCAACATATATGTCCTATGATGTTGGAGAATCTTCTTATGACTTATTAACTAAATATTCTGATTCTGAAATCCTTTATCATATTAAGCAATGCGAACTCTCTGGTCTTATAACTAAAGTATCTTGGTACTTAAATGGTAGTTGTACTATATTAGACTTATCTCCATATGGACATCAATTCCTTGCTGATATTCGTTCCGATTCCAATTGGAATAAAACTAAATCTATTGCTAAAAACATAGGTTCATCATCTTTAACTACAGTTAAAGAAATTGCTACTAATGTTATTACTGAATTAATTAAATCTCAGTTTTAACACTACCCACTTTTAACTTTAGTGTAAGCTCTGCTAATCCATTAGCTGAGCTTACAACCTCATATGACATTACATTCTCTATAATAAATTCATCTAACTTAATTTCAGATTTATTTTCTTTTGTAATAATATTTAGACTATGCATAGCTAATCTCCTTTCATCGTAACTTATAAGGGTAAGCATTATCCTATTGATCCATTAAAGTATAAATAAGAATATCCATTATCTTTAAACGTAACTTTGAACCACTTAGATTCTTTTTTTATGCTCATTGGCCTTTGCTCATGCCTTTGTCCTAATCCCCAACCATTTAGATAGTTACATATTAATTTTTCTGCTAATTCTTCATCAGCCTCGGATAATTCCTTCATACCTCTAATGCTTCTAAAATCCCAGCCAAATACATCTTTTACTTCTTCGGCATTTCTAAATCTATACTGCCCTTGAATATTATTATCTATATATCTTTGTTCTATCTCTCTATAACTTAATTTATCAAAATTAATTTTAGACATAATTATTCATCCTTTCCTACTATCTCATACCAATTTTCTTTTTCAATTGAATGTATTTTATCAAATTTAAGCCTTTTTTTATCTAAATCTATTATTGTTATACAATGGTCATACATGATAACAGTAATAACATTTATACTCTTATACCTTTTATGCGATAATGTGACATCTCTTAAATTTATTCCACCTGCTGATAAACAAATCTTTGTACCCATTTCTTACGCTCCTTTCTTAGTATTTTTAAGCTTGTAAATTTATAACATTATTCTTGTCTGAAAAATCTTAAAATCCAATTATTTTCGAACTTTCACTTAATACATTTCCTAATATTTTTTTCAATTCTTCATTTTGGTGTTTAAGCTTTTCTAACTCCATTTCCATTCTTTTACGTTCTAGCGGAGAGAATTTTTCTATTGTTACTCCCTCCATATTTTGTATATATTCTAATGAAAACATTGGTTTTGGAATACCCCTGATTGTTTGAATAACTCCTGAACCTCTCCATTCTGTTATCGTTTTAATAGTTACTCCCCAACGCTCTGACAGCTCTGCTTGAGTTAATACTGTTTTCATTTCTCTTCAACTCCTTTCTTGTCATTTCTTGGTATACTTTGCAATTCCCTTGTTGTAAAATATCATTATTCACTATCAAAGGAGGTGCTTTTATGAAACGTATTTATGCAAATTTACTTGGGTTGATATTACGGATGAAGGTTTATTACATCAACGTAAGCCTTCAACTTATATTGATGAAGAAATTCAAGATATGTTTAAATATGATTATGTTAATGTTTCATATCAAAATAAAAACTATCGTATTCATCCATCATTTATACAAGTTGTTACTGAATAATATCTAAATTTAATATTTCTTTGAATCTATCTCCATTTTTGAACGTTGTTTTATTTGCTTGACTTTTAAATTCTCTATCAATGCAATTTTTCAATTTATCCCATTCATAAAGAGATAGTCCTTCAATAAGATTTGTAATTTTATATATTTTTTCTTTAACATCTAACTGCTCTTGAACTAGTACTTCAGTAGCAGTTTCTTTTTTATCTTCCATACTTCTAATCTCCTTTCTTGTCTTTTTTTGGTATACTTTGTAATATCTCTATAGTAAGATATTACCGTGAGCCTGAATCACCTCATTATGAAAGTGGGTGATATCATGACTAAAGAAGACATTGCATTAGAGTTAACTTTAAAATTATTAGATAATTTTAAATATGACTTTTCAGACTATGGCGGAACTACACCACTAGAACACGCCGAACATGATTCTGAAATTGCTTCAACTCTTTATAACAACATCTATAAAGAACTACTTAAAAATTCTTAAAATAATTTTTTAGGATATAAAAAACTATAAATACTAAACATAGATCCTATATTTTTATTTATTAATTCAGGCTCACACCCTTTATTAATTTCAGCTAATAATTTAAATTGCTCTTCTAAAATTTTTCTTGCTTCTGATTCTTCCATACTTATAATCTCCTTTCATATTTTTAATGAACGTTATTTCGTTCGTCTTTATGAACTTTCATATTAAAAAAATATTTTGGTATTTCATCTTTAGGGAACTTTAGCAATTCACACGATCTTTGTATTTCCTCTTGAGAGAACTCTAAGATATTGTTTAATCGTTGACTTAACGATACTCTTCCTATCCCTAGAGCCTTCGCAAATTTATCTTGTGTTCCATATAATTCTTTAATCTTCCCTCTTAAACTTCTGTAATCAAAAGCCAATTTTATCACCTCCTTGTTTGTGTTTCTGAACTTATCGTATCACTATTTTTTTTCTTAGTCAATCACTTTATTTCACTTTCTGAACTTTCCTTTTTCATTTCGTTGTTTTTTCTGAACATTAATGTTATATTATTAAAGAAATGGTGGTGATAATTTGAAAACTATAGCTGATAGAATAAAAGAAGCTTTAGGCATAAGGGGTATGAAACAATCAGATTTAGTAGAAAAGACCGGAATCGGAAAATCCTCTATAAGTACTTATCTTTCAGGTGCTTATGAGCCTAAACAAAGAAATATTTATAAAATCGCAAAAGCTTTAAACGTAAATGAACCTTGGTTAATGGGACTAGATGTACAAATGGAAAAATCAACGGAACAAATTTCGATAGATACTTCTCTTTGTATAAAAGAAATAAGGCTTATAAATGTATTCAAACAATTAAATGACACTGGAAAAGATGAAGCTATTAAAAGAGTTTCTGAACTAACTGAAATAATTAAATATACACAAGATGAAATATGTGCATCTAAAATGATAGCTGAAGAACCTGCACCTTATCTTTTTGATGCTCCAATAACAGTTGCAGCACACGATGATACTTTAACACATGATGAAAAAACTTTAATGGATGAAAGAATAATTGAGGCCTTGAAGAAATTATAAATATATACTGGATGGGGAACTTATGACAAAATATGAGACGTTAATAGCTGTGGCAACTAATCAAGGAGCCGTTGTTTTAGAGGTAGACCTCGGCACTGATAAGGCATGTGGTAAATGCATAGATAATATGTTAATTATTAATAGTAGAATAAATCAAAACGAAAAATATTGTGTGCTAGCTGAAGAGTTAGGTCATTTTCATAAAACACATGGTAATATTACTAATCAAAAGAAGATTGATAATGTTAAACAAGAAATTATCGCAAGGCAATGGAGCTATAGAGAACTTGTTGGCATTATGGATATAATAAAAGCTTTTGAACACGGATCAAGAGATCGGTTTGAAATGTCTGAATTTTTAAATATTACAGAGATTTTTTTAGAAGAAGCTTTGAATTATTATAAATCTAAATATGGTCTTAGCTGTGAAATTGATAACTATATAATTTATTTTGAGCCTTACTTGGGTATATTAAAAATGTATTAACTAATGATTAGTAAGAGGTGATAATTTTGAAATTTGAGAATAAAGAAGTTGAAAAAATGTATTATGATGTCCATAGAAAATATAATATTAATAGTGTAAGAGATAATTCAAAAGTTGTTACTTATGAGGATATATTAAATATTGAAGAATACTTTAAAAATTTTGATGATATATTTAATGATAAAATATAGTAAATAAGAAAGGATTGATTTATATGGAAAAAGATTTATTTGAATTAATGACTAAAATGTATAGTGAAATGCAAGGAGGTTTTGAAAAAGTTACTACTCGTTTAGATAGTCTTGAAACTGAAATTCAAGATGTTAAAGTCGAAGTAAAAAAAACTAACTTGGTTATAGAAAATGATATTAAACCTAGTATCCACGCTTTATTTGATGGATATGTACAAAATACAGAATCTATTACAAGAGTTGAAGATGAATTGAAGAACTTAAGAATTTCTATTAATAATCTAAATATAAAAACTTTAGAAAATGAAAATAACATTATTTCATTTAGTAGAAGATTAAGTAATTTAGATAATCAGAAACATTAATAATTTAAAGGGAGTGATCTTATTCAATATAGTGTTACCTATAGAGAAAAGAATGGCGGGATACAAACTATTGTTAGATTTAAAGATAAAGATGGTAAATGGAAACAAAAAACTAAACAATGTGGTAAAAAGAAATCTTTAGCAAAATTAGCTGCTGATAAAATTATTGATGAATTAAAATCAAATCAATCATTTAATACTGACTTTGATTTATATACTGTATATGAGTTAAAGAGTGAATATTTAGCCCATATCCAATTGCATAGAGAACCTGCTACATACAATACTTATAAACAACGTCTTGCTAACTATTCTTCATTAGACAATAATAAAATTACAGATTTAAGTCTTATCGATGTTCAAAAATGTGTAAATGAAATGGTTAAGAATAAACTATCTATTTCAACTATAAAGATTTCGCACACTGTTTTTAATTCTTTTATAAAATGGGTTGGAATAAACTATAATTTAAAATTACCATTATTAAAAGGGGTTACTATTCCTAAAGATAAATCCAACTCTGAAAAAAAAGCGCTTAATTCTAAAGAACTTAAAAAGCTTATACAATTTTATAAGTCTAGAGAATCATATAGCTTAAATTATTATATTTCTATTTTAATTGCTTCTAAAGCTGGTTTAAGAATGGGGGAAATTTCCGGACTAACCTGGAATGATATAGATTTTGATAAGGGTTATATATCAGTTAACAAGCAATGGAAATTATTAAAAGAAACTGGTGAATATGGATTCGGAACTTTAAAATCTACTAATTCTTTTAGAACTGTTCCTGTTTCTCCAAGCATATTAAATGAATTAGAGTTAATTAAATCTAATTCACCAATAAATATTAATAGAAGAATTATTAGTACCAATAACACCGCTAGTCTTAATAATGGTTTAGATGCAAGTTTAAAAAAGAACTTTAACATCACAGCACACGAATTACGCCACACATACGCTACAAACTTAATAGCTAACGGTTTAGACTTTAAAACTACTGCGAAGCTATTAGGGCATGACGTAGAGCAAACTATGCGTATTTATTCCCATGTTACCGATGAAATGTTTGATGTTGCTAAGAAACTTATAGCTATTTGTGCCAAATAAAATTTCTTATTATATTTTTTATTATATTTTTGTGCCTTTTTTGTGCCTTTTGCTATTTAAGCAAATAACAAAACCTCCAAAACCTAGTTATGTCTAGCCTTAGAGGTTTTATTTCTTTAATATATAGAATTATACTTTATTATTATCTTCGTTTCAACTTAAAATAACTATATCAGTCTTAATTATCTATTCATGTGATGTTAGTAAGATTCAAGTATTTTT
>NZ_FNJM01000001.1:0-329363 GCF_900104115.1 Clostridium gasigenes | reverse complement strand
TTGCTATTTAAGCAAATAACAAAACCTCCAAAACCTAGTTATGTCTAGCCTTAGAGGTTTTATTTCTTTAATATATAGAATTATACTTTATTATTCTATATATTAAAATATATTTTTGCTACAAATTTTTATATTTTTTCCTTCAATTTTCGATAAAAAAAAATAACAATCCACTATGCTAATCTATTTTGTATTATACTTCATTCATAGAAGCCACAAAATATATATCACACCTTGTATTATTATTTTCTTTAAGATACCTAAATTTTTATTAGTCTATATACTGGTATCTCTTTTTGTAAATTTCCTTTTCTAAAAATTATTGTTCCATAATAATTTTCTGAAAAGCTCCAGCCTTCCATTAGCATATATTCTTTAAAATTTTCTATTTTCATTTCTTCATTGCTTGCTTCTATAAAGTAATTATTTGAAAAATAAGACTTAGCAACTTTACTTTCTGTTAAGTTTATTTTCACTATAAGAAATAAATCATTTCCAATTACAATCATAATAACTAATATCAAAACTATTTTCATTGACTTAATAGATTTTCCCCATCTACTCATATTTTTTAACTCTTCCCATTCGTTTCACATTTTAATTTAAGGCACCTTGGCTTATTTTTTTAAATGCCTAAATGTAAATTTATAAACTTATTATTTTTATTAAGCCATCCCTATATTTTATAAAATATAGTTTGCAAATGATATTATAACACATTTTTTGTCACTAAAGTCCTATTATTTTCATAAATTATTATTAATTACAATAATTTTCGAGGTGTTTTTATGTTTGCATCACTATTATTAGTGTTATCCATATCACTAGATTCTTTCGTAGCTAGTATTGCATATGGAACTAATAAAATTAAAATTCCTTTAAAATCGGCTTTAATTATCGATATAGTTTCCGCTTTGGTTTTAGGCTTTTCATTAGCTATTGGATCAATAATAAAAGATTTTATTCCTGGAAATATAGCTGTGATTTTTAGTTTTACAATTTTGCTTTGGCTTGGTATTTATAGATTATTTGAATGTATATTTAAAGGTTATATACTAAAACGTTCAAATTCACATAAACCCTTAACTTTCAAGTTATTTGACTTTAAATTTGTAATGGAAGTTTATGCAGATGAAATAAAAGCCGACTTTGATAATTCAAAAACTCTTAGTCCTAAAGAAGCATTTTATTTATCCCTTGCACTTTCATTAGATAGTTTAGCCGTTGGTTTTGGAAGTAGTTTAATAACTATTAATCTTATACAGGTTATATTTTTTTGTTTGATTACAGGTATTATTTCAATCTTACTAGGTGTATTTATAGGCAGAAAATTCGTTGAAAAAATGAATTTTAATCTTTCTTGGCTTTCTGGAGTATTGCTAATAGTTTTAGCATTTATGAGAATTTTATAAAATTTATATACCTATGGTAGCTGAAAATCTTCTCACTTTTAGCTACCTAATATTTTTCAACCTTTTATTTTTAAACTTTCTTAACTATCTTTTTTTCAAATTCACTTACTTTTCTTATAGTTTCTTCTGATAATTTACAAGCTTTATATACTATTGAATTAATATTAATTAATGAATTACTTATATCTTCGCCTTCCTTAGCCTGTGTATATGCTTCTTTAGACAACTTACTAAGTTCCTCTTTCTCTAGCTTTGTAAATTTTATCAAGGGAATTCTTGAAACATATCCCGATGTAATCATATTACTTCTTAATAATATTCCTCTTACTAAATATGTAACTAGCGATGAATTTAAGTAAGCCATCAGCCACCATGAATCTTCTTCTTTACATATAATGTTAGGATTAACTCCAAAAGCACTACCTTTTGGAAGTTTAGCTGCAGTAAAATTCACGCCTACTGATGAACATGTTATTCCAGGTAAAAATAATAATTCTTTATTTCTAACCATAAAATTTTTAATATCTTTTTGTATTTCCAAAAAACTCTTATGTATGTATATGTAATTATTTGTATAAAATCTATTGTTTCCAGGATTTTTATAGTAAGGTATTATATATGGTTCTATTTTTTCAGTTGATAAATACTTTTTATCATTTCCAGTTGATATTCCTGTTACACATTTGAATTCATTTGAAATTCTCTCCATTTTAAATATTTTTTTAATTTCTTCATTACAGTCTATAATAAATTCAAGATTATCATAAGGCGTATCTAATAGTATATTTTTAAGGCTAGTTATATTTTCACTACCACTTCCACCTTCTATAAGTTCTCTAAATTCTTTTGTAGATGTTACTCTATTATTTACTCTAATATATTTTTGATTTTTTATTCCCTTTTGTAAAATTATTATACTAGTTCTTACATCGGCCCCTTGCTCCTTAAATAAATCTGTTGGACACATTGTTATTTCATGAATTGCACATTCTTTAACTATTTTTCTTCTTAATGATTCATGATATTTTGCCGTGAAAAATGAATCATGTGTAATTAATCCAATAATTGCATTAGGTTTTGCTAAATCAATTATAGCTGAAATAAACATGCTATATGTATTATAAATTCCTACATCACTAAAAATCTTTTTAAGATCCGTCTTGTTGCCCTTTATTAATTCTACTTCATGACAATTATATGGAGGATTTGCAATAAAGTAATCATATTTTAGCTGCATATTATTTAATTTTTTATTTTTCCTATCTCCATAAAATCTTAAAAAATCTTTTTCTTTAAAATTACATTTATAATTATGGCTATATGTATTTATATCAAATCCGTCTATTAGCATATTCTCTTTTAAAAATATGTTAAGAAGTTCTTCTTTGCCACAACATGGATCTAAAACTTTTTTACCAGAAGGATTAATTTCTAGCATTCTTTTGGAGACATAATCTGCTACAAACCTCGGTGTTGAATAATATCCTGATTCTCTTTTATCAATATTATCCTCTACTACTTGTTTTTTACCTCTTCCCATAAACCGGTCTCCTCTCTTGTACAGAGTCTATACTATTATACACCTCTTTAGTCATTTTAAAAAAATAAGTTGCTTAATAATTAAATATCCATTATTTACAACAATTTTTAAGACTTGGATCCAATCAAGTCTTTATTATTTTATTAAGTCGCCTTTTTCTGCTGATACTTTTATATCACCCGATTTAATTTTTCCATATATCTCATCAACTTTTTTCATTGTATCTTCGGTTAGGTTTGGATTTTTTTTTGGTATACCTACACCATCATTTTTAACATCATAAATTAAAATTTTTCCACCTTGAAATTTTTCTTCAGTAGCATCTTTAATCATATTATAAGTTACACTGTCTAGGTTCTTAATGGCTGAAGTTATAACAACCGATTGCTTACCTTTATATATGCCACTATCATATTGATCTTTATCAGCACCAACTATCCAAGCTTCTTTACCTAAACTAGCTCTTTCTTTAGCTTCATTTATAGCGCCATTACATAAGTTGCCAGCAGCACAGAATATAGCTTTAGCTCCTCTATCATACATTTCAGCAGCTAATTGTTGAGCTTCAGCAACATTAGTAAATGAACCTTGGTATATAATATTTTCTGATTTTAATTCTATGTTAGTTCCTAAGTTAGAATTTGCATATTTTATACCTTGTTGGAATCCCCAATTAAATCTTTGTACTGGTGGTGTTTCCATTCCTCCAATAAACCCTACATTGCCATCTTTCATTTTAAGAGCTGTTGCTACCCCGGCTATAAAACCAGCTTCATGTTCTGCGAATAATATCGAAACTGTGTTATCTCCAACTTTTACTTTTTCACCAGCTATTCCACCCTCAACAGGAGATCCATCTAATAAAACAAATTTTATGTCTTTATATTTTTCTTGAGCTTTGAATATAGTAGTCCGAAATGCAAATCCTGGAGTTACTATAAAGTTAAATCCCAAATCAACTAATCTATCAATTGCTTTAGTATATTCATCTTCTGTTTCGCTAAGTGATTTTAAATATTTACTATCTAAATTGAAATCTTTTGCTGCTCTTTCTATACCTTCCCAAGTACCTTGATTAAATGATTTATCATCAATATTATTTGAATCTGTAACCATACCAACTTTAACATCTCCTTTTATTATGGTTTGAGATTCTGCCGTATTTCCAAACCCAGCAAACATAGTAGTAACTACTGCAACTAAAGCTATAAGTCTTTTTTTGTCCATAAAAATTTTTCCTCCTATATAAAAATTTGATTATTAACATTACTTGAATTATGATAAATAAAAATCCACCTTAACCTTTATGTATATATAAGTTGTAATTAATAAAATTTATTATTTATAAACTTGTATTTATGTTACCCAACAAATAGTAAAAATAATTAAATATCACTTAATTTTTATCTGCAACATACTTTTATAAGTTATAATAATTATAAATTTAGGCAGAATAATACTTAGGAGGTGTTCGAATTTGAATAAAAAAACAAATCATTTAATTAAAGAAAAATCACCTTATCTTCTTCAACATGCTTATAATCCAATTAACTGGTTTAGTTGGTCAGGTGAGGCTTTTGAAAAAGCTAAGGCAGAAAACAAGCCTATCTTTTTAAGCATTGGATATAGCACTTGTCATTGGTGCCACGTTATGGCTCATGAAAGCTTTGAAGATATTGAAGTCGCTGATCTAATGAATAATAATTTCATAGCTATTAAGGTTGATAGAGAAGAACGCCCTGATATAGACAGTATATATATGACAGTTTGCCAGCGTCTTACAGGACAGGGCGGATGGCCTTTAACAATACTTATGACCCCTGATCAAATACCATTTTATGCAGGAACTTATTTTCCAAAGGATAATAAATATGGAAAACCCGGTTTGCTTCAAATCCTTAAATCCATAGGTAGCAAATGGTATACTTCTAAGGATGAAATTATTCAATCTGGAAATAGAATACTAGAGTCTATAAAAGATGATTTTTCTCCAGAAAATTCTAGTGAAGAATTAACAAAAACACCTGTTAAAGATACATTCTTATTATCTAGCCAAATGTTTGATTCAACTAATGGTGGTTTTGGAGATGTTCCAAAGTTCCCATCTGCTCATAAATTAATGTTTTTATTAAGATTTGGTATTAATGAAAATATGATAAATCCTTTAGAAATGGTGGAGAAAACTCTTAATTCAATGTTTAAAGGTGGTATTTATGACCATATAGGATATGGTTTTTCTAGATATGCTACAGATGAAGCATGGCTTATTCCCCACTTCGAAAAAATGTTATATGATAATGCACTTTTATTAATAACCTATTTAGAAACATATGAGCAAACTAAAAACCCTTTATACAAAACCATATGTGTAAATACATTTGAATATATTCTAACTCAAATGGCAAGTGAGGAAGGTGGTTTTTATTCTGCTGAAGATGCTGATAGTGATGGAATTGAAGGTAAATTTTATGTATTTAACCCAGCTGAAATCCTAGTACTTCTTGGTGATGAAGATGGAGCTTACTTTAATAATTACTATGGGGTTACTCCAGAAGGTAATTTTGAAGGTTCAAACATTTTAAACTTAATAGATAACTATGCTTATAATAAAGAAGATGAAAAAATAAAGTCTCTTAGATATAAAGTCTTTGAATATAGAAATTTAAGAACTAAACTTCATAAGGATGATAAAATACTAACATCTTGGAATGCTTTAATGATTACAGCTCTTGCAAAAGGATATAAAGTTTTAGGAGATGAAAAATATCTTCACGCTGCAAAAAAAGCTTTAAACTTTATTAAAGAAAAATTAACTAATGATAATGGTAGATTACTTGCCCGCTTTAGGGATGGTAATTCTAAATACTTAGGCTATTTAGATGATTATGCATACCTAGTTTGGTCATTAACGGAACTTTACAATTCTACTTTTGATGTTAAATATTTAAAAGAAGCTTTAAAACTTAATAAAGCTATGATTGATTTATTTTGGGATACAAAAAATCATGGTTTCTTCTTAAATGGTAGGGATTCTAAAACTTTAATTGCTAACCCTAAGGATATTTATGATGGTGCATTGCCTTCAGGAAACTCTGTTGCAAGTTTTAACTTAGTTAAGCTATACAAATTAACGGCCGATAAAAATTTAGAAGAATACGCCTTTAAACAGCTTACTGCTTTCTATGGAACAGTTAAAGAAATGCCTATTGGTTATAGTTTTTATGTTATAGCTTTAATGGAAATGCTTTATCCTTCAAAAGAATTAGTAGTAGTTGCCAACGATAATAGCGAATTAGAAGACCTTAAAATCACTTTGAAAAATAAATTCACACCTAATTTAACAATTGTAGTTAAAACTAAAGAAAATGAAAAAGAACTAGAAAACCTAATTCCATTTACTAAAAACTATACTATGAAAAATGATAAAACCACTTATTATTTATGCACTAATGGTTCATGTAATACACCATCAAATAATTTAAATGAAATTACGCTTTCTTAGCGTTAAGTTATTTTTAAATAAGCAACAAATAAGTCTTATTGTATAGTTAAAGAGAATTTAATATTACTTCATTTTTTGTGAATTACTTATATAACTATCACCTAAGTTTATTTGAAACTAGGAAAAACTTATGCTATACTCAACTCCTTACATTGGGATAATAGAACTTAATTAATATAATAATATTTAAAAACAAAAAAATTTCTAATCATTAATATTTCATATAAAGAGGAGTTACTAAATGAGTAATATATTATTTAATCACAAAAGTGCTTGTGTAGTTCATAAGGCATTAGAGTACAAAATACAAGCTAAAGAAAATATGATAGAAGCAAATATACCAGATATAACTGATTTTTTTAAAGAAGAGTTGCAAAAGGAAAAAGATGTCTTTGAACATTTCACTGGAATAGTATTCATGCTTAGTTTAGATAAAGATGAATCAAGAAATGTAAATCTAGGCAGAAAAAAAGCTTATATATTAATGCATAGCTTAGAAGATCTAATTCAAGTAAGAAAAAAAATAATAAGTGAAAATACTAATGAGGTAATCTTTAATAGAAAAGTAACCTTAGAAGTTAAAACACTTGCACCAATTAAAACTAAAATAGAAAACCTTTGGGGCAATACGCCACAAAAACCACATAGCCTAACTAATGATATGAAGCCTGAAGATTTTGACCGTAGGTATTTAGACTATTATAATCTTTTATAAACCAAATATAATTTAATAAAGTTACACTTTATTAAATTAAAACATATGAAAAATAGGGAACCTTTTGTTAGATTCCCTATTTTTATTTATTTTATGACGCCTTATTACTTACATATATAGTTATTTTTTCATTTTCTAAAATTATATCCGCCCTATACTTATCTACTGGAACATAATATTCTTTAAAAACGCCTTAATAACTTACGCTATAACTTCTTCATAATTAATAATTCCATTACTTGGGCCATTAAATATAACCTTCATTAATTTTCCTTTTTTAGTTTCTAAATCCTGTAGATTTACTATACCTACTTCATTATAGAATATACCTTTACCTGCTTCCTTTATTAAATTTCTACATTTATTTTTTCTTTTTGATATAAACTCTAACTCAATGTTATTACTTTGCATAAATCTATTTATTTCATTAATCATTGGAAATTTTTTAATATCTTTATCAGTAATTATTTTTCTTGTTAATATTTCTGATAATTTATTATTAGATGAATAAATTTTTATTTCTTCATTTATTCCAAGTCTTTTAATAATTTCAATAGCATGACATAACGCTAATTCCTGGGAATTTTTCTTTAACCCTTGTCCTACTCTTTTGGAATAATTAATATTAATATCTTTATAATTGCAATATACTCCTGAAAACATACCTTTTCTTTTACATCCACCATCAATATAAATTTTAACCATAATTTAAAACCTCCCTTTTTTTAAATTATGGACAAACTCACACTTTCTTAATCATTGATTATAATATTATATATATATAAGTTTTTAGGAGTGTTTTTATGGCTAATTACTTAACTCATTACTTTAAAAATTTTTATAGAAATATTAACTATAAATTAAATACTATCCTTAGGGAGTATAAAGTTGATAAGGATTATTTAACCACTATTACAAATCTTGTCAATAGTAATAACTTTACTAGTGATACCTACTATTTTATTTACGTTGATACTAAAAATTTTAAGACAAATATTTTTGAAGGCTCTAATAATAAGTGGAAGCTTTCGCGCAGTTACCTATGTAGTATTGGAAAGGCATCTACCCCTACTATTAAAGGCGACTTTAAATTAGGCATTAAAGGTCTTTATTTTGGAGTTAATAGAGGTTATAAATGTTGGTACTATAGCCAAATAAAAAACAATTACTTATTCCATTCAATTATTTATAATTTAGATGGATCTATAAAAGATGGTAGACTTGGCATGGCTATCTCTGATGGTTGCGTAAGGCTCGCTAAAGAAAACGCTAAGTGGATTTGGGATAATGTACCTAGAAATACCTCCATACACATTGTATAGTTATATGATACCTTTAAGCCTTTGACTGGTTATTTTTTTAGTTCTAATAAAAAAGAAACCCGAAATTTTTCGAGTTTCTTTTTTATCATTTTATTATGATCCTGTTTTTATCGGTACTTCAGGCACTACTGGAGTATCTGTTTTTTCAGTTTCTGATTTTTCTACTAATTTTATTGTTATATTTTCAAAGGAGTTTGTTAAAACAAATCTACCCTCTCCAACTTTTATATACTTAACCTTAACCTTATCTCCAAGGGAAGTTAATGCTACTTCTCTTGATGTTTCTGTTGAAATTGAAAAAATATGATCATTTCCTTTTAATTTTATATCATATATACTTGTTCCATCTTTAACAACAAGCCCTATTCTTTCAACTTCACTCTCAAGAGTTTCTTCACTACTTGAACCTTCTAAAGATATATTAGTATTTGTTAAACCTTCTAAATATTTGTTTAATGTGCCTTGAAGAGAATCTCCAACACCTACTATATTATAATTTTTAACATTTACCATTGCATATTGTTTTACAAGTCCATTTGAATCTTTTAATGTTATAAAGTAAGTTGGTTCATTTTGAATATTAATTAAATATGGGAATGTTGCTTTATATCCAAATTGTTGTACCTTACCTTCAGCAGATTGCATACTTGCAGTTTCAGTTGCTCCTGCTGTTTTATATAAAGTAGTTTCTCCTGTTCTTGTATTTGTTAATGTAAATCCTACTAATCCTTCATCATTACCAACTGAAGTTACTCCTGTATAATAATAACAAATATCTTTATTAAATATTAAATTCATTCCCTCTGTACTCTTTAATTTATCTTTATCGTTAAAATTAAATATACCATGAACTAATTTTCCCCATTTATCTACATAACCCTTAATATACTTATCTGGTTGTATTCTATCTACCCACTTTGGAGTATTTTCAATATCATAAACTTGTGATTCTCCTGTTTGAGAATTTATAACTAATGTTCCTATTGCTTTTGCTTCAGCTATTCCAACCGCATTATCATATCTAGTAATAGTCCAATATGGATTTCCTGAGTCATCTAATTCAAAGGTATAATCAGTGTGTCCTGCTTTCATATCCCTAAAATAAGCTGCTCTATTTAGATCATCTAATAAATATGCTGATTTTAGATATTTTATTTTTAATTCTTTTCCTTCTATTTCTGTAATTAATTGAACATCACTTTGGTTTGTGGCACTAACTTTTATGTACCCTGGAGTACCATCATTATTAGTTAACCATTTGAATAATGATGAATGTTCAAGTGGAGCAACATAGTATAGTTGTCCATTAACACTTTGTAAATTTAAATCACCAATAGTAACTTGACTACCTAAACTTGAGATTTCTCCAAGTTTTTTATCTGCTAATTTATAAGCAACATCTTTATCTATAGTTGGTAATTGCTTAAGATCAATATATTCTATCTGACTTGTAAAATCAACTTCTTTTACTTCACCAATCAAGCCTCTATGTGCTTTATAATTTATAATTGGACTAGAGACAATTATCAATGCAAAATATATAACTACAGCTATAATTCCTGCCATTCCATATTTTTTATCAAATGTCATCAATGAATATGCAATACTTACCACCACAAATATACCTATCACATAAAATATGCTTAATGTAACATCTAATATTAGGTTACCACCTAAAAATAAAATAACTCCACCTAATGCATATGCCCCAATTAAAAATTTTAAATATTTAACAAATGAACTCTTCTTTGGTTTAAATTCACGAATATTATCCAATTTAATTCCTCCATAAATATTGATTTTTTTATTACTTCTAATTGCATTATAGCATGACATTATAAAAAAAACTATTTATATTTTATTTAAAATCACTTTTAAGAGTATCTTTTACTTCTTTTGCTTTTTTTATAGCTTTTTGAGTTCTTAAATATGGAGTAACATCTATTATAGCCATAAGAACTCCTATTGTTATCATTAAACTAACTTGAAATAATCTCACAGTATGTCCCCCTCCTTTATTCTGTATTTACTATATTCTATGCTACTTCAATAAAAGAGGAATAAGCTTTCATATTATATTACTTTTTAAAAAATTTCCTAAAATTAAAGGCGTTATAACTTACGTTATAACGCCTTATAGTCAGTCAAAATAGTATGCTGTCCTATACTAACTACCTACATTATTATTCTAGACACTTTTTTGAAATTATATACATATTTTTATTTTTAATATCAAATCAACTTATTTAGGTTTTATAATGTAGTATATTTTGATATTATTAATTTATAAACTTTTATGAGGTGATTTTATGAAAGAAAATTTATATAAGGCGTTTAAAAACTTTACTCCATATATTA
Source organism: Clostridium gasigenes (assembly GCF_900104115.1). Classification (GTDB taxonomy): domain Bacteria; phylum Bacillota; class Clostridia; order Clostridiales; family Clostridiaceae; genus Clostridium; species Clostridium gasigenes. The sequence continues at coordinate 318,514 of NZ_FNJM01000001.1, read as the reverse complement.
ATGGAGCTGAAAATATGAAGAAATATTCTATTTTAATACCTTTAGTAGAAAAGGATAATAAGACACATATACTTTTTGAGGTAAGAGCTAAAACTCTAAGAGCACAACCTGGAGAAATTTGTTTTCCAGGTGGAGGGATTGAAAATAATGAATCTACCTATGATGCAGCTATTCGTGAAACTTGTGAGGAACTCGGAATAAATAATAATGATATAGAAATAATATCACCTTTAGATTTATTTGTATCTCCATTTAATTTTATAATTAATCCTTATGTTGGCTGGTTAAAAAATATAGAAGATTTACATATTAACAAAGATGAGGTTGATCATATATTTTTAGTTCCCGTAGACTTTTTGTTGAAATATGCTCCTTTAGAATACATTAATACTATCGGTATTAATAGATGTGCTGATTTTCCTTTTGATTTAATTCAAGACCCTAATTACAAATTTAAGACCTCTCCTTATCCAACTCAATTTTACATTTATAATGATTATGTCATTTGGGGATTAACAGCTAAAATACTTAATAATTTTTTAACTACTTTTAAAGATAATAAATAAAATATTCCTTACTAATTTAAATTTAATATTTATGTTTTGAGATATATTATTAATATTTTATATAAAACATAAAAAAGTGGATTCATATTATTGAATCCACTTTTCACATTACTAATTTGATTTTAGTTATTTTAGTTTTACATTATGATTTTGATGCTTAATTCATATTGTAATATTCATGGTTATTTTAAATTAGTTGAAGTCCATTCATTGTTTGTTGCTGTTTTTTCATCACCATGTTGAGAGCCTTGATGTGAAGAACTTTCATCCTTTGAATGTTTGTGTCCACAACGAGATTCATCGCTATGTTTATTATTTTTATAAGATGTTTTTTCTTCAGCATTACTCATATTACCTACACCTCCTTATTATTTAAAGAATGTAACAAGAAATCTACCAGCTTATCTGCTAGTTATTTTCTTGCTCTTCCTTAATAATTCTATTTTGCTCTAATTTCATTTTAAAATTCATTGTAATTAATATATAATTTTCCAATAAAAAACATCTATTAAAATTTCTTAGTTATTTTTTTAAAGTGCCCTAAGTTTATTGCAATATTCATCTATAGCCTCTGCTACATTTTTTGCATCTGCAACAGCTTGAACAACAGTTTTAGCTCCAGTTACTACATCTCCAGATGCAAAAACACCATTTCTAGTTGTATGCCCCGTATGATCTGCAAGTAACAATCCCGATTTATTAGTTTCAAGCCCCTTAGTGTTATTTACTATATTGTTTTTAGGTAATTGACTAATAGCTATAATTACAGAATCACATTCAAATATATTTTCTGAACCTTCTATTGAAACTAAATCAACCCTTCCATCTTCTAAAACTACTTTTTTAGTTTCTATATATCTAACTCCCTCTTCAGTAATTTCAAGAGGAGCCTTATATAATTTAAACTCAATTCCATCAGCCTTAGCTTCTTCTATTTCTACTTTTGTTGCCGGCATATCTTCAACGCCTTTTCTATATAATACATAGACTTCTTTTGCTCCATTTTGCTTTGCCGTTCTAGCTGCATCCATAGCAACATTTCCCGCTCCAATAACACAAACTTTAGTACCTAATCTATATACACTTGGAGATTTCAAATAATCTATTGCATAATGCGAATTACCTAAAGTTTCTCCCTTTATATCTAAAGTTCTTGGGTTCCAAACTCCTGTACCTATAAACGCTGCACTATAACCATCTTTAAATAATTTATCTAAGGTAACAACCGGTCCTATTAAAGTATTTGGTCTTATCTTAACACCTACTTGAATAAGCTTATTTTCAAGTTCATCTATAATAGTTCTTGGAAGTCTAAATTCTGGAATACCATATCTTAAAACTCCACCTATTTTTTCATGACTATCAAATATAGTTACTTTATATCCTTTAGTTGCAAGTACAAATGCAATTGTAATTCCTGCAGGGCCTCCACCAATTATGGCTATTCTATCTTTTAATTTATTTTCAACTATTATTTCTGCTTTTTCTAGAAATTCAGTAGATATTTCCTTTTCTATTTCATAGAAATGTACCGGTTCACCTTTTATTCCTCTAATACAATTCCCCTTGCATTGCTCTTCGTGAGGGCATACTATTGAACATATTAAGGATAAAGGATTATTTTTAAAAAGCATTTCTCCAGCTTCCTTTATTTTGCCCTCTTTATATAATGCAATTACTTCTGGTATAGGTGTGCTTATTGGACAATGCTGTTTACACCTTGGATTTTTGCACATTAAACATCTATCTGCTTCATTTTTTAAAAAAGTTATCATAATTTCCTCCATGTAGTTTTTGGCATATTCAAAAATAACTAGTTATTAATCAAAAATAACTAGTTATTAAGCTAATGTATTTTGAACCATAACTGTTATTTCACTAACTGTTTTTTCAGATGCCTTAATTTTATATAATTATATGATACTTTTGTTCAAAATGAAATACTTTGTAATAATTTTTATTAATTAGAATTTATTGTATTTAAAGGTTTTCATGGTATTCTAAATCATATTTATCTTCAGAAAATAATTACTAATAAAGAGGGGCTGGTAACATAGTTAATGTTACCAGCCCCTCTTTTAAATGTCTCTAATAAGATAAACTACTAAATACAGAAGCCAATACAAAAAACATTATAACAGCTATAACTAAAGATAAACTACAAAGTATTATCCCTGATATAGCCATACCATTGTTTGTCATATTTTCTTTTTTCTTTTTAACTAAATCAATAATTCCAAGTGTTAATCCTATTGGTGCCGTTATCATAGTTATAAACCCGCAGAAAAAGCTAAAAAGCATTCCAACTATTCCCAAAACCAATGCTGCAATATCCATATTAAAAACATCCCCTCTATTTTAATATTTTTCAAAGTAATTTTAAGTAATTAAAATCTTCTTAAATGAAACATAAAAAAAGCTAAAATATAAATAAGTATTAGCATAAATATAATGCCATGATATATAAAATCTACTCTGAAAACATTCACTCTTAAGTCTATGTATTTAAGCTTACTTTTGTTACATATTAGACTAACCCTACCTATTATTTCTAAAACTGAACATATTAGAACAGGCATAGAAATCATATTATACTTAGGCGCAAATATGTTTCCCTTAATTATATTTCTTATATCACTTGTTACTCCACAAAATGGACACGGGTTAGAAGTAAATTCATAATAAAAACATCTAATCATATTAGGTATTATGAGTCTAATTAAATAAGCTATTATAGGCAAAAAAATAACCATAGTTGCAAGCATAATTATAACTAGGTTAAACTCATTGTATCGCTCATATCCTATATCAAATTTTATTTTATTTTTCATATTTGTCATCCTTAAATACTATTCTTATTTTATACTATTTATTACTTAAAACTCTTTTTCTATATCAATATTACCATCTGAGTTTATAATTAGCAATAAATATAAACTATATGTGTTTATTTATTAATTTCTAATTACTATATAAATAATATATACTACATACATTAAAACTAAAATTAGCCCTTCTTTTCTGCTTAATTTACTATTACCCTTTTTCCCAACAAACATAAACCCTCCGAGTATTAATGTGACAACTATTAGAAATATGAGATCTATTCCAAGTTGTGGCAATACTGGTATTGGATTAATACTTGCTGCTGTTCCAAGTATTAAGAGCATGTTAAATATATTTGATCCAAATACATTTCCAAGAGCTATATCATTTTTTCCTTTAATTGCAGCTATAATCGATGTAACCAGTTCTGGTAATGATGTTCCAACAGCTATAATTGTTAATCCAATAAGCTTTTGACTCATTCCAAATGTTGTAGCTATATTTGTAGCAGCATTTACTACCATTTCTCCACCACTAACAACTCCTGCAACTCCAATCAAAATCTTTATTATACAAGTTAATATTTTTATTTCTTCTTGAGGTTCTTCACTTTCTATATTTTCAACGAGTGAATTACTTTTCTTTGTATCTAATAATAATAATAATAAATACCCTATACAAAGAATTAATAATACAATACCATTTAATGTACTTATTTGTGAAGTTCCACCCCAAAGTAGGTCTCCAAAAGTAAGTACCAATAATAATACTGCTACTATTACAGTTATAATAAAATCTTTACTTATACTAGACTTCTTTATTACTATAGGCATTATTATTGATGTTATACCTAAAACCATAAGTGTATTAAATATATTTGATCCTATTATATTTCCCATTGTTATTTCATTAGAGCCTTTTAAAGATGAAATTATACTAACCGCAAGTTCTGGCGCACTAGTTCCTATAGATACTATGGTAAGTCCAACTATTATCTCTGGTATTTTAAACTTTTTAGCTATCTCAGATGCTCCATCTACAAATATGTCTGCCCCTTTAATAAGAAGCACAAATCCAATTATTAGTAAAATATAACTCATTTAAGATTCTCCTTTTATTATATATATAATTATATTTTTATATTATATATCTTTTCCAACCATTTTCACTACCTTTTTCTAGTGAAAACATTAATAATTTATATAAAAAATTTATTTTTATCCCTTATAGTATATTTTTCCATAATTAATTTTTTTTAAACAAAAATATTGTACTTATTATTTTTTTTAGCTATTATTATGTAATATAGAAAAAGGATTGGTGATATTTTATGATACTAAGACGAGAAAATTCGAATGATTTTAATGAAATTAATTTACTTATAGAAGAAGCATTCAATAATAATTTTGAAAAAGAATTAGTTGAAAAAATCCGAAAAAATCCAAGACATATAAATGAACTTTCATTAATTGCGGAAGATATTGATGAAATTGCAGGTCATATACTTTTTAGTGAAATAATAGTTAAAGGCGATATTGATTACCTAGGTGGACTTGCCATTGCGCCATTATCAGTAAAGCCAAGTTATCAAAACCAAGGTGTAGGTACTGCATTAATCCATCAAGGCTTACTCCTAGCTAAGGCCCTTGGTTATAAATTTGTAGTAGTCCTTGGTCATAGTGATTACTACTTAAAATTTGATTTCAAAAAGGCTAGTAGCTTCAATATAAAATCTCCTTTCGAAGTTTCAGATGAATCTTACATGGTTTTAGAACTTAGAGAAAATTCTTTACAAAATATTTCTGGCACCGTAAATTACTTACCGGAATTCTCTAATTAGACCTTTAACTTTAGTAAATTCTCTATCCTTTTAGAAGATTAATAATCACCTGAATTAATATATCAAGAAATTTGTAACATCTGGTTATATATTGCAGTATTATATATTAAAAGTAACTAAAAAAAATTATGAGGTGATTTTTATGAAAAATAATTGTAATCCATGTTCTGATATTAATTGTAATGATGAAACCATAAAAACAACTGTTAAAAATTGTAATGACACTGGTTTTTCTTGGCCTTCTCATCCACTAAAAGCAAAACTTCCTGTTAGAGTTGGTTTTGCTCATGTTAGTGATGTAATTATTGATAACGTAACATTTCCAAATAACGAAAGATTTTCTGAAATAAAGAAAATCCAAAGAAAAGTTGTTGTCACTCAAGCTAAAATTGTATGCAAGCAATTAGTAGTTGAAGGCTTTATACAAAAGAATATTATGTATACAACCCCTATAACTCCAGGGACTACTGTATGTTGTCCCGTTGTTAGAAATGAAGTTAGAGATATAGAATTAATTGTTCCTTTCTGTTTCTCAACTCCATTGCATCACTTAGATCTTGGACATTTACACGAGAAAGAAGAATCCGAAAAAGTATTCCTTGAAAACACAATGGGTGATAATGTTTGTGATAAAGGAATAATGGGAGATGCTGATTGTGCAAAAGTTCATAATCAATTTACACCTTTAAACAAACCTGCATTTGCTGAATTAGAAGGATATTCTATTTGCGAACTTGCTCTTAATAGACATGGATGCCCAGATGGATTATTCGATACTTTCACTGAAAAATTTGTATTAAAGCTTTGCTTCTCAATATATAAATATAAACATTGTCCAGTTTACTGCCCAGGTTCAAAGGATCTCTATTTAACAACAGACGGAGTAGATACTGATTCTATTGATAATACTCAAGAAGAAGAAATGTCTGAAGGCTTATTAAAGCTTAAAGAAGACTTTTAGATTAAACTACTATTTACTTTTCAATTTAAATATTTAAATAGTATTAGTCATCAGAAAAAGTAGCAGTCTAAGGTTCGATGTATATTGGCTAGTTATTTTTTGAAAATGCCTTATTTCATTTAAATGTATAAAAACACAGAGTTACAATAACTCTGTGTTTTTTATATTATTATAGTACTTATAAAAAAAAAGTTTATTACCATTTGCTAATTATACATTTAATTTTAGTAAATTCTCTATCCTTTTAGAAGATTAATAATCACCTCAATTAATATATCAAGAAATTTGTAACATCTAGTTATATATTGCAGTATTATATCTTAAAAGTAACTAAAAAAAATTATGAGGTGATTTTTATGAATAATAATTGTAATCCATGTTCTGATATTAATTGTAATGATGAAACTATAAAAATAACTACCAAAAATTGTAATGATACTGGTTTTTCTTGGCCTTCTCATCCACTAAAAGCAAAACTTCCTGTTAGAGTTGGTTTTGCCCATGTTGGCGGAGTGATTATTGATGACGTAAGATTTCCATGTGACGAAAGATTTTCTGAAATAAAAAAAATCCAAAGAAAAGTTATTGTTACTCAAGCTAAAGTTGTATGCAAGCAATTAATAGTTGAGGGTTTTGTTAAAAAAAATATTATGTATACAACCCCTATAACTCCAGGGACTACTGTATGTTGTCCCGTTGTTAGAAATGAAGTTAGAGATATAGAAGTAATTGTTCCTTTTTGTTTCTCAACTCCATTGCATCACTTAGATCTTGGACATTTACACGAGAAAGAAGAATCTGAAAAAGTATTCCTTGAAAACACAATGGGTGATAATGTTTGTGATAAAGGAATAATGGGAGACGCTGATTGTGCAAAAGTTCATAATCAATTTACGCCTTTAAACAAACCTGCATTTGCTGAATTAGAAGGATATTCTATTTGCGAACTTGCTCTTAATAGACATGGCTGCCCAGATGGACTATTCGATACTTTCACTGAAAAATTTGTATTAAAGCTTTGCTTCTCAATATATAAATATAAGCATTGTCCAGTTTACTGCCCAGGTTCAAAGGATATCTATTTAACAACAGACGGAGTAGATACTGATCCTATTGATTCTATTGATAGTACTCAAGAAGAAGAAATGTCTGAAGGCTTATTAAAGCTTAAAGAAGATTTTTAGATTAAACTAATATTTATTTTTCTATTTAAATATCTAAATAGTATTAATCATCAAAAAAATAGCAATCTAAGGTTCGATATATATTGCTAGTTTTTTTTTGAAAATGCCTTATTTCATTTAAATATATAAAAACACAGAGTTAAAATAACTCTGTGTTTTTTATATTATTATAGTACTTATAAAAAACAGAGTTTACTACAATATATAACTATACATTTAACTTTAGTAAATTTTCTATCCTTTTAGTAGATTAATAATTACCTTAATTAATATATAGTAAGAAATTTGTAACATATAGTCATATATTGCACTATTATATATTAAAAGCAACTAAAAAAAATTTATGAGGTGATTTTTATGAATTGTGATCCATGTTCTGATATTAATTGTAATGATGAAACTATAAAAATAGCTACTAAAAATTGTAATGATACTGGCTTTGCTTGGCCTTCTCATCCACCAAAAGCAAAACTTCCTGTTAGAGTTGGTTTTGTCCATGTTGGCGGAGTGATTATTGATGATGTAAAATTTCCATGTGACGAAAGATTTTCTGAAATAAAAAAAATTCAAAGAAAAGTTATTGTTACTCAAGCTAAAGTTGTATGCAAGCAATTAATAGTTGAGGGTTTTGTTAAAAAAAATATTATGTATACAACCCCTATAACTCCAGGGACTACTGTATGTTGTCCCGTTGTTAGAAATGAAGTTAGAGATATAGAAGTAATTGTTCCTTTTTGTTTCTCAACTCCATTGCATCACTTAGATCTTGGACATTTACACGAGAAAGAAGAATCTGAAAAAGTATTCCTTGAAAACACAATGGGTGATAATGTTTGTGATAAAGGAATAATGGGAGACGCTGATTGTGCAAAAGTTCATAATCAATTTACGCCTTTAAACAAACCTGCATTTGCTGAATTAGAAGGATATTCCATTTGCGAACTTGCTCTTAATAGACATGAATGCCCAGATGGACTATTCGATACTTTCACTGAAAAATTTGTATTAAAGCTTTGTTTCTCAATATATAAATATAAACATTGCCCAATTTATTGTCCAAGCCCACGTCCATGTCCATGTCCACGTCCATGTACAACTGGTAACTATTCCAAAACAGAAGGAGTAGATACCATCCCTAATGCTTCTGTTGATAATACTCAAGAAGAAGAAATGTCTGAGGGCTTATTAAAGCTTAAAGAAGATTTTTAAGCTAAACTAATATTTATTTTTTAAAATATTTTATTTTATTTAAATATACAAAAACACAGAGTCACAATAACTCTGTGTTTTTTATATTATTATAGTATAGTAATTATTAAAAGCAGGAAATACATTGAATTATTTATCACAGTTAGCAACCTTTTTATTTTTATATACACTTAGCAATTCAGACTACCAAAAATCTCTATTTTTTTCTATTATAATTGATTTATGTAGTTCAAATTATCAACAACACAATAATAATAATAATAATAATTTGTTCTTAACCAAACCTACTCTAAAATATGATAGTAGGTTAAATCCTAAACATATAAATTGTTATCATTGTAATAATAATTTATCAAGGTATATTAAAAATATTAATACTTCCCTAGATTCAAATACAGATTTGACTAAAGTCCCTATCCATTTTTATAATGTTCCTACTACTTTGAGCAACGATAAAAATAATTATACTAATGCTGCCGCTACTAATAAACGCTACCTTTATAACTCTACTGCTACTTTAACTAATAATCAGAACGATTTCGATAAAAACATGGCTCCCTCAACTAATAGTCAGAGCGATTTCGATAAACATATTACTACTCCAACTAATAGTCAACGTAATTTAGATAAACATACTACTATTCCAACTAATAGTAAACGTGATTTAGATAAACACACTACTACTCCAACTAATAGTCAACGTGATTTAGATAAACATACTACTACTCCAACTAATAGTCAACGTAATTTAGATAAACATACTACTATTCCAACTAATAGTCAACGTGATTTAGATAAACATACTACTATTCCAACTAATAGTCAACGTGATTTAGATAAACATACTACTACTCCAACTAATAGTCAACGTGATTTAGATAAACATACTACTACTCCAACTAATAGTCAGCGTGATTTAGATAAACATACTAATACTTCAACTAATAGTCATCGCTATTTAGATAAACATACTACCACTTCAACTAATAGTCAGAGTAATTTAGATAAATATACTCCTCCTTCAACTAATAGTCAGCGTGATTTAGATAAACATACCACTACTTCAACTAATAGTCAGCGTGATTTAGATAAACATACCACTACTTCAACTAATAGTCATGGCGATTTATATAATTCTATCGATACACATAATCATAAGAAGAAAAAGCAAATAACTTCTTCTATTAAACAGCTTAAAAAATCTGATATACTTAAAGTATCTAAATTAAAAAATATATCCTGTAAAAATGATTTGCCAATACAGTTACCTAAAGTTCCATTAAACCTCTGTAGAGTACCTCTTTTAATAGGTAGCTGTCATGTAATAGATATATTTACGGGTTCCTTAAAATTCTCATATCCAATAAACAATGTAGTTATCAATTTAAATAAAATAGTTATAACTAATAATTATTTATTAGCTGATAACTTTATGGGCGCATCTAGTGCACTATTTTACTTTGAAGGATATTTAAAAACTACTTTTTATACTTTAGAACCTAATCCCTCATCTAAATGCATGATAAATTCTAGCTATAAAGATAATATAATTTATATTCCTTTTACTATATCCAAATATTTAAATATTGGTTATTTACTAGAAAACGAATGCTACTTACTTGAAAATCCTGAACTAGATATTACTAATTTCACTTATGAAACAAGCAAAGAGCTTATGAAAGTTAATGATTTTGATAAACATTCAAATTCATATAATAACTGTAACTTAGTTATTACATTAGATTATTCTATTAATATTTATAGTAAATAACTCTCCGTTCTAGTTAGATTTATTTTAAAAATAACTTAAAAATAATATAATAAAAATAAACTCAGTGATTACTTATCATCACTGAGTTTATTTTATAGAGCTTCAAAAAATAACAAATCATATTCTAGTCTGTTTTCTTTCAGATGACTGATTACATTAGTTCTATAAAATTATTGACTGCTTCTTCTGCATTTTTATAATCTTCTTCTGAAGGTACAAAACAGAATTTCAACCCTGGATCTACAGTTTTAAGCTTTAATGATTTTATTCTAGCTGTTAACATTGGAACACCTTCTCCACTCCATCCAAAAGAACCAAATGCTAAAGCTGCTTTCCCCCTATTTGTTATAGGGCACACTACTGATAATAAATCCCATGCAGGTTTGACTGCATCTTGATTTATAGTTGGTGACCCTACCATAAATCCTTTTGCAGATTCAATTCTTTTTTTGCACTCTTCAAGTGTAATTGATGTAATTTCAGTTACATCAGCTTTAAATCCCTTTGCTTCTAATTTTTCTTTCATGAAATTAGCTATACGTTCTGTATTTCCATAAGCTGTTATATAAAATATTTCTACCTTTTTAAGATCTACAGGTTCTTCTTTTGCCCAAGTTTCATACTTGTTTAAAACACCTTCAATATTTGCTACATGAACTGGTCCATGACTTGGTGCAATAAAATCTATTTCTAAATCTTTTATTTTATTTAATCCCATATTAACAAATTTTTTAAATGGACCCATTATACAATCGAAGTAATATTTCATTTCTACAAAATATTCTTCACCAAAGTTATCTGTTATTTTGCCTTTTGGTGAATAATGACACCCTGTAAAGTCACATGTAAATAAGAAGTTCTTATCTTCTACATATGTAAACATTGTATCTGGCCAATGTAAATTTGGAGCTATTATAAATTTAAGAGTTAATTCACCTAAGCATATTTCTTCTTTAGCTTCTACTCCATTAAACTCTCTATTTAATATATTTTTTAGATTTATTAATGTACTCCTTGAACCAACCACTTTCATATCTGGATAATCTTCAATTAATTTTATTAATGACCCAGTATGATCTAGTTCAGTATGATGTACTATTACATAATCAACTTTTTTTTCTCCAATAACACTGATTAAATTTTCTTTAAATTCATCATAATATCCATCTTTAACAGCATCTAAAACAGCAACCTTTTCATCATTTATAACATATGAATTATAAGTTGTTCCCTTTTTAGTTTCCATTATGATATCAAAAACCCTAAGTTCTGGGTTTTTAACTCCCACCCAATAAATATTATCTTTTAACTTTTCTGCTCCCATTTTAAATTACCTCCATTTTATTTACATTAGTGATTTTTTAAAAACAACAAGTCAATGTACTATGATATTGGCTTGTTATTTTTTTGAATATGCCTTAACTATACTTCATATTTTATCATATCAGTGATTTCATCTATAGCTATAATATATTCATAATGTAATGCTCTAGTAAGTGCTACATATAAAAGCCTTTTATCTAGAATATTGTCTCCGTAATTTTCCGTGCTTGGGTTATATATAATAGTTCCATCAAATTCTAATCCTTTTGTTAGGTAAGAGGGGATTATTACTATTTCACTATTTGAATTCTTTTCTGTCCCTTTAATTAAAGAAACCTTATGTTCACAAGATTTCTTTATTAATTTTTCTAAATCTCTTGCCTCATCTAAGCTCTTAGTAATTATGGCTATACTATTTTTATCTTTTGCTTTTATTTCATTTATTATATTATTTATTTCTATAATGCTTTCCTTTTTATCTAAGCATTTAACAATCTTCGGAGATTCTCCATGCCTTAATACAGGTTTAGCCGGCTTTAGCCCAAGCTCTTGTGCTTCTAATGCCCCGTTTGCAAAGTCTATAACTTCTACTGTTGATCTATAACTTTGTGTTAATTGGATATATGTAGCATTTCCATTAAACACCCCTTCAGTTATATCTTCCCAAGTTTTAATTCCTTTATAATAATAAATTCCTTGTGCTAAATCTCCTACTAAGGTTAAAGAATTCCCATTTGTAAGATTATTTATTAAAGAAATTTGAAGAGGATTATAATCTTGAACCTCATCTACAACAATATGTTTAAATTTATCTTTTTCATCTACACCTTCTAAAAGTAAATTTATATATAAAAGTAAAGCTAAATCATCTTCATCTATTATTCCATTTTCAGCATTTTCTATTACTTCTTTTTTCATGAAATCAGCTAAAGTTTCCGGAATTTTATTTGCTGTTGCTATTTCAAATATTACATCCTCTTTAAAAAGATTTATATATAAATCTTTAGAAGTTATTCCTCTCCAATTTTTAAAGTACTCTGTCATTTTCTTTTTACTGTTTACTCTTATATGTTCTTTTATTTCGTCTCTTTCACCATATACTTCTCTTAATTTTTTCCTTCTCTCTTCTCCATCTTCCATTTCATCTTTTACTTCTCTTATTTCCGTAGCCCATTTCCTATCTATATGAACAAGAAGACTCTCTACTTTTTCTTTTATTTTTAAATTTAGATATCTTTTAATTTCATCTTTTCTTTTATTTATTGGATAATTTTTTAAGTCCTTTAAATATAATCTCATTATTTCTTTTCTTGTAAATAACACATATCCTCTTATTTCTATATCTTTTATATCTAAAGAATTACTTTCAAGTAAGGCTATATATCTATCTATGAATGTTTTAAATAATAAAGTTCCTTTAACTTTAGATGAATTTGTAATAAGCTTTTTAGTTTTTTCATCTTTAATCTCTATTATTTCCTTTATTTTTTCATCCTTAGTTTTAAGCTTACCTTTTAATTTCAACCTTTTCATAACCAATTCTTGGAATGTTGTTTGTGTAACTTCATCTACTCCAAGGTTTGGTAGGATTTCTGATATGTAATCTAAAAAAAGTTTATTTGGTGCTAAAACTAAAATATCCTTTCCTTCTATTGTATCTGAATATCTATAAAGCAAATATGCAAGTCTATGTAATGCTATTGTTGTTTTACCAGATCCTGCTGACCCTTGAACTATAATAGGAAGGTTTTTGGGCCATCTAATTATATCATTTTGCTCCTTTTGAATTGTAGCAACAACTTCTTTAAGCTTTTTCCCTCTACTTTCTTCAAGATTTATTTTTAAGAACTCATCAACTAAATCAGTTCCTTCCTCTTGATTAATTATTATTTCATTTATTCCTTCATCATATATCGCTTCTATATCATCTTCTTTAAACAAGAATTTTCTTTTCAAAGAAAGTTTTCCTTCTATTATTCCAGCAGGTGCTTTATAATAAGCCTCGCCGCCTGTTCCACTATAGTAAAGATCTGAAACTGGTGCTCTCCAGTCTACTATTACCTCTTCACCATCAACAGTTGAGCTTACTCCTTGTTTTCCAATATAGATGCTTTCCTCTTCTCCTCTATGCTCTCTAAACTCTACTTTCCCAAAATAAGGAGAACTTAAGGCCTCTTCATAATTTTCTATTTCTTTTCTTAATACAGAGTGTACCCTCTGTGTAGTTTCCATTTCTTCACTATAATCGCCCTTGGATTCTTTTATTAAATTTTTAAGTTTATTCCCAATATTATCTTCGTTTTGTTTCTTTCCCTCTAATTCATTAATTATCTGTGCTTTTTTTTCTTTAAATATTCCTCTTTCTAGTTCTAATGACTCGCTCATTTTCACCTCTCCAATGTAAGGCATATCAAATAATATTTTCTGAAAATTTATTTTAATATGCTAAACTAATATATTAATTATAGGCTACTACACAAGTAATATCAATGCCATTTAGATTATCATATGAATAATTTGTAATTTCTTTATTATTATTTATAATTCCTTTTACTTTTAATATGTAAAATGTTAAAATCTTTTAGTAAAGGAAGGGGATTTTATTATGACTAAACAAACAAAAACACCTAATTACATAAAAATTGCAGTAGATATAGCTCATAGAATAACAAATAATGAGTTTATTGAAGGAAGTAAAATTTCTGGCAGAACAACTCTAGTAGGGATATATAACGTTTCTCATGAGACTATTAGAAGATCCTTATCTCTTCTTAAAGATAACGATGTTGTTATTGTTAATGAAAAAAGTGGTATTATAATTAATAGCAAGCTTAAAGCTAAAGAGTTTTTAAATATATTTAAAACTAAATCAGATTTTTTTTCACTTAATAATGAAACCTTTAATCTTATTAAACAAAAAAAATCTATTGATAATCAACTTGAGAAAAATATTAACTCTATAATTGAATTTGCTACACAGCTTAGAAATGTTGGTTCAATTATTCCTTTTGAAAGTATTGTAGAAGATGGTAGTGTAGCTGTTAATAAAAGTATCGGTGAACTTAATTTTTGGCAAAACACTAAAGCTACAATAATTGCAATAAAAAGAGATGGTGATTTATTCTTATCTCCTGGACCATACTTTACAATAAAAGAAAATGATATTTTAGTTTATGTTGGTGATGATTGTGTTTTAGAGAATATTAAGAACTATATCTCTATTTAGACTATTTTTTTAGAAATAACAATCCAATAACTAATCAATTTTCATCCATGCGACCCGAGCAAAACCCCCATATAGTATAACTATATGGGGGTTCCATCGCCTCGTGTTTCACAAACTATATATGTTACCTTATATTCTTTTAGATATCTTAATTTTTAAATGAATGTATAGGTGCAGGTATTCTTCCACCCCTTTGTATAAATAAAGCTGAAGAAAATTTATTAACTTTCATTACTGGAGCTGTTCCAAGGAGCCCTCCAAGTTCAACCATATCTCCAACTTCGCAACCAGGTGCTGGTATTATCCTAACTGCTGTAGTTTTATTATTTATTACTCCAATTGCAGCTTCATCTGCTATAATTGCGGCAATTGTTTCAGCTGGTGTATCCCCAGGTACTGCTATCATATCAAGTCCTACCGAACAAACAGCTGTCATAGCTTCAAGTTTTTCAAGGTTTAATGATCCATTAACTACTGCAGCTATCATTCCTGCATCTTCTGAAACTGGTATAAACGCTCCGCTTAACCCTCCAACATGACCACATGCCATAACTCCGCCTTTTTTAACCGCATCATTTAACATTGCAAGTGCTGCAGTTGTTCCATGAGTTCCTACAACTTCAAGACCCATTTCTTCTAATATATGTGCAACTGAATCTCCAACTGCTGGAGTTGGTGCTAATGATAAATCTATAATACCAAACGGCACATTTAATCTTCTTGATGCCTCTTCTGCAACTAATTGACCAATCCTTGTGATTTTAAAAGCTGTTTTCTTAATTGTTTCACAAACAACATCAAAGGATTCGCCTCTTACTTTTTCTAATGCCACTTTAACAACTCCAGGTCCACTTACTCCTACATTTATAACTTTTTCAGCTTCACCTACTCCATGAAAAGCCCCTGCCATAAATGGATTATCTTCAACTGCATTTGCAAATACAACTAGCTTTGCACAACCAAATCCTTTAGTATCTTTAGTTAATTCTGCTGTTTCTTTAATTATATAACCCATTTCCCTTACTGCATCCATGTTTATACCACATTTACTTGAAGCAACATTCACAGATGAACAAACTTTACTTGTTTTTGCAAGCGCTTCTGGAATAGATTTGATTAATATTTTATCTCCCTTTGTGTAGCCTTTATGTACAAGAGCTGAAAAACCTCCAATAAAATCAATTCCAAGATCTATGGCTGCTCGGTCTAAGGTTTGTGCAAATTTAACATAATTTTCTTCATCTGTAGCCCCTGCTATTATTGAAATTGGCGTTACTGAAACTCTTTTATTTATTATTGGAATACCAAACTCATTTTCTATTTCATGTCCAACCTTAACTAAATCCTTAGCACAAGTAGTTATTTTATTATATATTTTAGTCCTAGCTTTATCACCATCTGGATCTATACAATCTAATAAAGATATTCCCATTGTAATTGTTCTTATATCTAAGTTTTCTTCTTCTATCATCTTTATTGTTTCTAATACATTATTAGTATTCATTATTTAACCTCCAATTAAAGTGTGTGCATTACATTAAATATTTCTGCTCTTTGAATCTTAACATCTACCCCTAATTCATCACCTTTTGAAATTAATGAAGTTTTAGCTTCTTCAAAGCTTGTATTAACTTTTTCTAAATTTAACATCATTATCATTGTAAAATATTCTTCCATAATAGTTTGATTAACATCTACAATGTTAATATCTAATTTTTGTAGCTGCGTACTTATACCTGCTATTATTCCTACCTTATCTTTTCCAATTACAGTTAATATTGCTTTCATTTTATCCACTCCTATTCTTTTTTGTACAAAAAAAGGCATACTACAAAGGCACGAAAATTTTTTCGCAGTTTCACCCTTCTTAGCATATGCCCTACTTACTTAATTACTCAAAAGTTTCATTCATAAGTCATCTTCAAAATAATAAGCTAATACGCTATTTGCATAATCCATATATTCTCTATAAGTTTGCCTATTATTACTTTTTTTATCCCATTAAATATTTCTTCATATAATTTTATTATATTTTACAACTTGTTCTCATTTTTGTCAAATTATTTAATAAAATGAGCAACTAAAATTATGCACTTTTACTATCATTAAATGCTGTATATATATTTTTTCTTCTTGATTTTGCAATTGCTTTTGCCAATGCATAAGCAATTGTACCATCAACATAATGATGAGCAATAGCTCCTATGCATGTTATTATTAAAATTTTATAATCACCTACTGGTACAAATGGTATTATTACTAAAGCTTCCAATATACCATGAATAGGTCCTGTTATTATAATTGCCATTTTAAAGTTTCTATTCTTAAGCACTATTATAGCTCCAATTAGTCCAACCACAATATGTGTTGATGCTCTAAATACTACTGGAAGCGGTAACCCTGTAAGAGAAAATCCAAGTGTTGATCCTATACCTACAACTACTGCAACCATTGGTGATATTAACATTGCTATAAACATAGGCACATGTGACGCAATAGTTGCTGTAAATGGTGGTATTATTATTTTTAAAAATCCAAATTGTATTGGTATTATTATTGCAAATGCAGTTAAAAGTGCTGCAAAAACCATTTGCCTAACTTTTTTATTACTGTTCATTTTAAAGCCCCCTTACTTTTTTAATTTTTCTTAATCATTTTTAAAAGATTACACCTTTACTGTATATACACTAGTATATATGTTTCAGTTATTTTTGTAAAGTATCTATGTAATTTTTCAAGTGTCTAAAGGACATTGAAATAAATAGCAAATCAGTGTTCTAGCCTATTTATTTTAATGTTTATAACGCAAAAAGAGTTAAGTTTATAATTATTAAACTTAACTTTCGTTTTCTCAAATACTATTTTAATATATTCTACTATCTAATTAATATATATGCAAAATATACATTACTCCTTTAATTGTTGTCGTTTAAAATTCCTAATAACCTTTTAACTTTTTTTAATATTCCTACGGTTTTTGGATAAACTATATTGTTTATTGGATTAAATATTTTAATATACATTGTATTTATTGGTTTTTTTGATAGTATATACATTATTAATAATGGACTAGTTAATAAGAGTATATTTCTTATAACTCCCATATTCCATTTTGGTATAGCACCATATAATAAAATAACTAAATATATATGGAATACATAGATATTCATAGTTGATTTAGCTATGCCAGTAAATAATAATTTAGATTTAGGTGTTATATTTATAATACATATACCTAAAACAATTGTTGCTATGTATAATAATCCTCTAAATATCATTCCTTCTAGCGTTGATAACCCAGTATCATAATATGATTGTGAGTTATAAAAAAACTTATAATTCAAAAGATTATTTATAGTTATAAAATATGATACACCCACAAACAAAACTATTATTCCAAAAGAAAATCCTTTATTAATTGACTTTATATTATTTATGGTTCTTTCTTTAGTAAAATATCCTATTAAAAAAAATGGTAAAAACGTAACTGTTCTTAACATAAATCCTAATGAATAACTATTTGGTATAATACTTATTGTAAGCGCCCCTAATATGCTCATTGCAATTATGTATTTAATTTTACTTAAATATTTAATTAATAATCTCCATATAAATAAGCTAATTAAGTACCAAAGGGTCCATCCAGGATTAAATAAAGAAAATATAAATTCTCCAGTCCATATAGATGCTATTACATACCATACTATATTAAAGAAAACATATGGTATTAATAGACTTTTTAAAAGCCCAACCCTGCATTTTTCTACATTTTTGGAAAAATATCCAGATATAAAAACAAACAGTGGCATATGAAACAAATATATAAAAATGTATATTCCCCTAAGTAAATCACTGGATTTTATATAATATTCTATTACATGTCCAAACACAACCATCAACATTAGTAATACCTTTAAATTATCTATTAAGTAGTTTCTCTCTTTATTTTCTCTCATTACTATCCCCCTACGATCTACAGTAATTCTATTTTTTTACAATGTATTTATGAACTCCAATACTATTTTAGACATTTGTTCTCCCTTACCTATAATTAATTCATTAATATCTGAGTGATGCTTACCTTTAACAATTTCTAACATTGCTAGTTTATTCATACTATTAATTTTATTTATAAAGCTACTAGAATTTTCTTTATTAATAAGTGGGTCTCGATCCCCATGAATGCATAAAACTGGAACCTTCGTATCTTTACTAATTAAATTTATTGGATTTGCATTATTTATATTAGTATTT
This sequence comes from Clostridium gasigenes, assembly GCF_900104115.1. Classification (GTDB taxonomy): domain Bacteria; phylum Bacillota; class Clostridia; order Clostridiales; family Clostridiaceae; genus Clostridium; species Clostridium gasigenes. The sequence goes on along the minus strand of NZ_FNJM01000001.1, from coordinate 299,354 downwards.
TCACCTAAGTAATTTTTTATAAGTCTTTTAGAATGCTTTGAAGTACATTTTTCGAAGTTTAATACTCCTGAAAATGTAATTAACCCTTTTAAAATAGAGCTATTTATTTTATATTTTTCTTGCATTTTTCTATTAAATATAAGATTTGCTGCAAGCTCTCCCCCAGCAGAAAATCCCATTATTATAAATTTTCTATCCCTATAATGCATATTTCTTTTAGAATAGCTTGAAAATGCAGAATATATATCCTCTATTTGACTCGGATACTTATGCAACGGTGTTAATCTATATGCTGGCAAAACTACTGTATATCCTAATTTTGCAAAGTACTTTCCTATGCAAGTACACATTTTGGGGCTTCCATGCCACCAACCTCCACCATGTATGAAAAATATTACAGGCTTGTCATTATTTTTTTCATTATACAACCTATAATATTGCTTTATATCTTTTCCATATTTAATATGTTTCGCTTTCATATCCCTGTCGACTATAATATTATATTTAATAGTTTTAAAGACTAAACGAACTCTATTTAAATTTTCTTCTATCCTAAAATTATTCATTCTTATCTTCCAATCCTTTATATTTATTAAAGTTAATATGATCTATTCAATTAAGGCATCTAAAAAAATAACAAACTAATATACATCGCATCTTAACTTGTTATTTTTTTAAATGCCTAATTCATTTTTTTATAAGTTGTATTTTATAGTGTAACCAATTTTCTGAAATTTATTTTATTATCTTAACTTTGTTTCCTTAAGGGATATTAAAATTATAAGTTTTTTAAAACAGCTATAGACTAAACACGTTTCTCTGTTTAGTCATGAGTAATATTGAAGTATACATTTTTTAAGGTTTCTTAATCTAACCTGTTATTTATCTTAAAATATCTACTTGTATCTTTATTTATTTTAGAATAATAATATTCTTCTATATTATTATTTATAGCAAATATGGTAGCTTGCACCCTATCTTCAACAGATATTTTTCTAAATACATTTGTCACGTAATTTTTTATTGTTTTCTCCGATAAGAATAATTTTTCTGCTATTTCTTTATTTCTAAGACCTGTAGATATTTCAAATAGGATATTTAATTCTCTATCCGTCAAACTATCTAATATGCTTTTTTCTTTATTAAAGTTGTTCTTAATATCCGAAAAAATTATTTTAACTAAAGCCTTATCAATATACTTTTCTCCACTATGTACAAGTCTAATAGCATTCGTTATTTCGCTTCCTGCTGATTCTTTAAGGACATAGGCATCAGCACCTATATCTATAGCTTCATTAATAGTTCTTCTATCATTTTCAACAGTGAGCATAACCACTTTTATATCTTTAGAATATTCTTTTATCTTCTTAAGTGTTTCAATTCCATTCATTTCAGGCATATTAATATCTAAAAGTACAATCTCTGGTGTTAAAGTTTTTATAAGTTCTAATCCTTCCTTACCATTTTTACCTTCTCCTAATATAACTAAATCATCTTCAAAACTTAATATTCTATTTAAACCCTCTCTAATTAAATCATGATCATCTACAATAATTAATTTTATCTTATTTTCGCTCATTTTTATATACCTCTCTATTTATTGGTAATTTTATCTTATATATTGTTCCTCTGTTATGCGCAGATTTTATATCTATATGCCCTTGAAGTTGAGTAACTCTATCAAATATTCCAATTAATCCATAGGATGTTCCCTTTTCTTTATTCTTTGCCATAGTTTCTTTTAAATCAAATCCTATTCCATCATCTTTTACCATGAAGGATATATATTCCTTTCCACATTCAATTCTTACTGATACTTCATTAGCCTTAGAATGTTTCTTTATGTTATTTAAAATTTCTTGTATTATCCTATAAACGGCTATTTCTATTATATGCTCTATTTCATAATTCATAGCATTTAAAGTTACATTAACACATATATTACTTTCTATTGAAATTTCATTTACCATATCTTTTATTGCTTCGTTTAATCCTCTCTCTTCTAATGATAATGGTCTTAAATCGAAAAGTATTCCCCTAACTTCTTTAAGAGCTTTTCTTACATTATTTTTCAAATCATCTAATTCCTTAAGTCCTTTATTCAAGTCTTTTTGTACAACCATTTTGCAAAAATCTATTCTCATCATAGTATTAGCTATATATTGAGCTGGCCCATCATGAATTTCTCTTGCAATTCTTTTTCTTTCACGTTCTTGACTTTCTAATATTTTAATACCTATAAGCATTTGTGAATCTTCTTCAACATTTGCCATATCACCTTCTAAATACCCTAATGCTATATTTATTTGATTTACGGTATTATCCGCCTCTTCTATATTTTTTAAATAATTTTTCAAAGTTTTCTCTAATGAATTTCGTCTTCTTTTTAAATTCTTTTCTTCATTTTGCTTAGTAATATATTCAACTCTAATTTCTATAGCCTCTTCATAAGCCTTTTTCATTATCTTTTCTGCTTTTTCTCCACTAATTTTAGATACCTCTGCTAAAGTTAACCTCATATTTTTATCTAATACTTGTAATTTATCAACTTTTCCAATTACTTCTTCTATTTCTCTTTTAACCTCTTGAAGCTCTTCATTTTTTACTTGAAACTCATCACTTACGTTATCTACAATTTTAAATATATTACTTTTTCCTATATTTATTTCACTTATTACCCTCTTAACTATCATATTAATATTATTTGTATTTTTTTCATCATTATCCATATAACTCTCCATAACACTTCTACTTATATTTCAATAACATACATTACTATAGCATACAATTATCTATTAATGTATGCAAGTCTTTATTTCAATATATTTTCATCCATATGCAAATTAATATTCACTCAAAAGCTTAAATATTTAATACTAATCTAAGCTATCTAAGCTATCTTTATTTTCTTCTATTACCTGAATAAATGTCTTAACTATTTTAGGATCAAACTGAGCTCCACTAAATTTAATTAGCTCTTCCACAGCTTCTTCATAAGTCTTTCTTTTGTTATAAGGTCTATTCGATGTCATCGCATCAAAACTATCAACTACAGTTAATACTCTTGCAAGATAGGGTATATCTTCACCTTTTAACTTATTTGGATAACCTGTTCCATTATAGTTTTCATGATGATGAAGTATTAACGGAACTATTTTTTCTAGTGATTGTACAGGTTTTATAATATCTATACCATTTTGAGGATGCTCTTTTAATAATTCCCACTCTTCCTTTGTTAATGGCATTTTCTTAATTAATATTTCCTTGGAAATATTAATCTTACCTATATCATGCATATAAGCTCCATAAACTAATGTATCTGTATCAATTTTACTCAAGTTAAGCTTATGTGCTAATAGTCTACTATAAAAAACTAATCGTTCAGAGTGAGCATATGTATATTTATCTTTAGCATTAATTACACTAATTAATGTTTTTATTGATGCCACTAATTCTACATCCTTATCATCTATATCATTTTTCAATCCATCTAAAATAGATGTATATGTTTCAACTCTGTTTTTATTAAAGAACTTAGCTCTATATAATGCATCATCTGCACTTTTTATAAGTTCTATTTCTGTTTTACACTTATCTGGGTAAACAGAAACTCCCATAGAAACTGTTAACTTTCCTTTAGGTTGGTTTTCTTCACCATAGAACTTAGTTGATTCAATAATTCCTCTAATATTATCTGCAATTATAATAGCCTCATTTTCTTTTATATTAGGAAGAAGAACTGCAAATTCTTCGCCACCATACCTAGCTACTATATCCTCTTTTCTAATATTCTCCCGAAGTATTTTCCCTATACTTTTTAAAACCTCATCACCTTTTTGATGTCCATAGAGGTCATTGTAATGCTTAAAATAATCTATATCTATAAATATCATTGAAATAGGCTGAGACAACCTATTTGACATTTCTATTTTCGTTTTTAATGCATCTTGGAAATACCTATGATTATACACTCCCGTAAGACCATCCTCATTAGCTAATCCCTCAAGTTTTTTAATATGCTCACCTTCTACTTTAACATAAAATCCTAATGGCCATGCTGTAAGAAGAAAAACTCCTGATAAAATTAAATCATTTTGGAAATATTGATTTACAACTAAATTAGGTGCATAAATAAGATCAATTGCTAAAATTATTAATGAAGATATACATGCAATAGTTACACCTTTCTTCATACCTGATTGTATTGTTGAAGTTGTTATAATAAATATAAATATATATTTTGATTCACTAAGATGTGCCCCTGAAATCATAATAGCTATTATAAATACTAATATAAAAAATGTATTTTCTATAAAGTGTTCATATTTTATGTTCTGTTCGCTTATTTTTTTATTAAATGAACATGACCATATAAAATATACAAGGAATAATAAAAAAGCTCCCATAGCAACTACATTCATTCCATAATTCTTATATATAGACTCTTGTGCAAATATATTTTTCCCAAAAAAATATTGAAAAAATATTATTGTTGTAAACATTAATGATGATAACTTTACAACAGAAACTATATTATTTATTTGTTTTCGTTTATTATTTTCTATTTTATTCATATTAATTACCTCTTAACTTTATAAATAAAGATCGGTTTCCCGATCTTTATTTTTATTCGTCTCTTAAACATTTAGGTTCTTCTGGCTGATAAAAAACCCAAGAGCATGCTGATGTTGCTACTGTTGACGCAAATATAGTTGCAACTGCTGCAACTGCCATTAAAATTTTATTATTCATTTTTCGCATTTTTCTTTTCCCCCTTAATTCCCATAGGTATTATTTTATTTAAAAAAGCATCTATTATTTTAACTATTTCATGTCCAATTTTTGTAAGACTTAGTACCTGCCATATAACTCCACCTAAGATACAAATAGAATAAATAAGTAACCTATCTATCTTTGTGTATAAATATAACATAATACTAACACCTACAATTATTAGATATATGCTTAGTATAAATATAGAACTCCTCTTTAACCTTTTTTTCTTTTTCTCTGTTCTTATAGGTTTAGCAGCACTATCTACTGGTGCTAATTTAAAAATAATATAATAGGCCCATATAAAAGTTATAACCCCTATTATCATTATACTATTTATATTTATATTTATTTTAGCAACTAATCCAATAGTTACAGTTATAAAAGTTCCTACGACTACACATATTTTAGCTGAACTTGCATGTGCGCCTCCTGATGATTTCCTTAAAATAGCTATTGTAAATGACGCTATAAGCGCTTCTATTACAACATTAAATACTGCTGCAAATAATATAACTAATAATAAGTTATAAAACATTTGAATAATGGCAAAAATACCATAAGAAATTACTTCCTTATTATCATTATCTAACTTAAGTTCATTAGCTATTTTAAAAGCAACCTTTTTTGATAACATATCTGCATTAAACATTAATTAATTCATCCTTTTTTAATGTAATAATATAATATAAAAATATTATAAATCCCAAAATAGCTAATGAAGGTAATCCATAAACTGTTTTTAAAACTGCATTAGAGAACACTTTATTCATATCAGCTTTAAGAATATTTTGTATTATAAAAATATTTAACCCTTCTGCTATAAATTGAAATATTGAATAAATAAACTCTGCTTTTATAGCCTTTATTATATCTATTTTATTAATTAATACAGATATAATTATTATTATCCCTATAGCTAAAATAGTATGAACTCCATAATCTATAGGTAACATTCTAACTCCAAAAAAAACACAAGAACCTATTAAGCTTGTTATTATATATTTTTTCTTATTTATAGGAGTATTTGAAAATATATATACAGCTAATATAGCTAAAAAACTTTCTGGTATTGCTCTTAAAAAAAGTTCTATTGGTTCTAATCTCAACATTTACTATCTCCTTTTGTTCTAGGTTTTATCATTCATTACTATTTAATGAATTTGTATATTTAAATTTTCTGTATTTTTTCACTATTTATATAGATTGTTTTATTTATATGTTTTACTGATTTAAATATTATTATAAAAACATAAAACCTTATAAATACATCTCCTAAACTTAAAATACTATAACCTATATCAAAGATGTCAGTTAAAAATTTTAGCTTTGTTTCTGAATTGCCTAAAATATGAATATCATTTACTTTATTAAACGATTCCACAGTTGCGTATCCAGTTACATATGATAATTTAGGAAATACTGGCATCATCCCATTATTTACATACATTGCAAGATTATTTAATAATCCTCCTACAACCATAACTATAGATCCCACTATTGCACTTATGTATTGTTCATATTTAAATATTAATGGTAAATAGGAACATAAATATATAGTCTTTAATATTCCTGCATATTTTATTACTTCATAATATTCATTAAATATACATATTTGTATAACTAAAGATACTAACTCCATAAATATTACAGGATAAATTGCCCAGGTTTTAAATAAAGGCTTTATTTTATAATCCTTAAATTTAGCGACTATTAAAGCTATAATTATAGTTTCTACCATTTTATCTCTCCGATTCATCTTTTTAATTTCTTTCTTTACTAATCCATTACATTATTATACATTATTTTTCTATTATTTTCTATATTTTTTCTATATTTTTTAAATCTTCCCTGTTCTAATAAAATTATAATATATTTACCCAATAAAAAAAGTCGTACACTATACGACTTTTTAAGACATCTTTTCTACTTAATATTATTTCTATTTTAAATATATTATTATTCTATTCTTTTTTCCCTCTACCAATTAAATATTTAGCAGATAATGTCGATAAAACCAATACTATAACAGGTATTATAAATTGTGGACTTAAAGGACTTTTAAAGCTCGTGCCTATTATAGAATAGCATATAGTTTCTGGAATAACCCCTATTAACGAAGCTAATATGAAATCTTTATATGATATATTAGTTAGTCCACTTATATAGCTTAATGGATCGTACGGAATAATTGGTGGTAACCTTAATATAAATAAGTATTTAAACCCACTTTTTTGCATTATACTCTCTAGCTTATTAAATTTCCTTTTTAATATTCCAGCAACAAATTCTCTACCTAAAGACCTTGCCAAGTAAAATGCTATTGTTCCTGCTATCCAAAACCCAGTCATTGTAAAAATAAAGCCTTTAATAGGGCCAAATAATCCACCACCTACTAATGCCAACATACTAGTAGGAATAATTAACAATAATGGTTTTATAATATATATACCTAAGTATAGTATTACTGATATGTATCTTTTTTCTTTTATAAATTTAACTATATTTTCTATTTTTAGATTAGATATAAATTTCCAATTGATAAGTACTATGCTTATCCCTATAACCATTAACAATATGAATATACAGAACTTTACTTTCTTAACATTATTACTCTTCAATATTTATCCCCCAATATTTATTATCAATTTTAAGTGCCCGACTTTTTAATAATTTGAAAAATTATCTATCTTTATAATTCTATACGTGACTTTATCACTAGTCAATAACTTAATTAAGTAAATAATAAATTTCTAGCAGTAATCCTAGCATACAAGAAAAATAGCTCAAAAGCAATTAGCTTTGAGCTATTTAAAATAATTTTAATTATTATCCATCCATTGTTTAGTGTAAGGCGTTAAAATTTGAATAAGTGGTCCAGTACCTAGAGTAACTATAATAGTTCCAATACCCACCGGCCCTCCAAGTAATATAGCTAAAATTAGCATTATTCCATCAAAAATCAACTTAGATGTTACCAATTTAATTCCAAATTTCTGATTCATTATGATAACTGGAACATCAGCTGGACTAAGTGGCATTGTAGAACTAATAGCAAATGAAATCCCAGCAGATAATACAACAGTACTACTAATTAAAAGAACCCATTGCCAAAACTGGTTATTAATCGAAATATCTTTAAAAATAACTAACATGCAAAAATCAATAATTATTCCAACTAACACAGATGTTATTAATGAAAGAAACCTTGGAATTTTTTTTCAATTACAGCTGCAACAAGTAAAAAAGTCACAGCAACTATATTCATTGAAACACCAATTGTTAATCCAGTCTTTGAAGCTACCCCAACAATGAATGCATCAAAAGCTCCTGCACCTTGTTGCGCATTAATAATAGCTGCGACCCCAAAGCCAATGGCACATATTCCAATTAAATAAAAAGTAATTCTTTTAAATAAAGTAGGCATTGTTGATTTTTCCATAAAAACCCCTCCGTCATCCTCATTTTTTTCGATAACATCGGTGATTATATCAGAAATAAGTCTAAAAATCTGCAAAAAAATAAAAAATTTATTAAAAATTTAGATTTTTCAGATTATTAACCTTTAACTTTAAATATTTGCTTCCATTTACATGTTATATCCCTAAAAAATCCCAGTCCATTACAATAGTCTATTCTATTTCGCACCAGCTATCTTAATTGTTTTTATTTTGAACATAAAATAATAATATTTAAATAGCATAAGTAAAATCAATATTCCCTTCATAATTAAACTATCTAATATTACTAATGGAAATGCTATCATTACATCTGCAAACAAAAGGATGCTTACCTTAGTTTTCATCTTCATACTTCTATTGTTTACAAATGTTTCTAAATTATTTTTATATAACTTTGTTCCCTTAAACCATCTATCAAATTTATCAGATCCTTTAACAAAACAAGCTGATGCTAAAAGTAGAAAAGGTGTTGTAGGTAGCACCGGCAAAACCACACCAACCGCTCCTATTGCAACACAAATTAATCCAATAGATATGTATATACCTTTTTTAATTTTATTCATACTTCCCCCCCCACATTAGGCATTTCAAAAAAATAATATATCAAGATGAAATGTATATTGGCTTATTATTTTTTTGAATATTCCTTATATATATTTACAGTATCAACTTTACTTATTGACTAATCTAATCTTAATGTATCTCAATTACATTAATAATGTTCTTAAAATTTCTATTATTTATTTTCAGTCTAAAAATATTCCAACTATAATTGTTACTATATATATACCATTCATTGCTACAAAGTTTTTGACTGCAAGAATAAATGTATCTTTTTTTGTTTGCAATTTCATAAATTCCTTAATATTATTATTTATTGGCTTTAATGCTATAAGTGTAACTAATGATATCGAAGGTGAAATTCTAAATACTACTCCTATTATTATAGAAATAAATCCCATATAATATAATGCTTTAAATATCTTAAGTGAGTTTTCTTTACCAATATATATAGGTAATGTATATCTTTTATTTTCAATATCTTCCTCTATATCGCAGATATTATTTGCTAACATTATATTAGATATGCCTACAATAGCGGGTATGCTTACTATGAATATTGATACTAATTCATTAATATTTAAACTTAACCCTAATAAATTTGAAGATAATGATAAGGTTATTTTTATTATATTAAAATCAAATATATGTATGTAAACTGATATGAATGTTATTATAAAGCCCATTGTAAGACCTGATAATATTTCTCCAAATGGAGTTCTTGATATTGGAATTGGTCCAAAAGAATAAAGTATTCCTATAGTAAAACTAACCATTCCTAATGCTAGTACAACAATATCCGTATTCTCAACTAACACTATTCCAAGTACTGCTGCAATAACTAACATTATATATATTGTTACTCTCACAGTCTTAGGATTAATATTATAACTAACTACAGCATTATGCGTCTCATATCCATAACCATCTTTTTTTATAGCTTTTTTATAATCCATATAATTATTTATTGCTGTTGTTGTCATATCAAAAAATATCGTTGCTAAAAACATTAGAAATGCATTTTTAATGTTAAAATTATCAAATTTAAATATTGCATAACTTGTCCCAATCATAAAAGGAATAACACTTGCTACCTTCGTTTGTATTTCTACTAATTTTAAAAAACTTTGTATATTCATAAATAAATCCTCCATATATGTATCTTAGCCTAATAAAGGGAATTTTTTTAAATACCTAATAGGATTCTAGTCTATTTTCTTTCAGTTCCCTAATCTCTAACAGTTTACTATATACCTATATATTTTACTAGAAATAATACTGTATTTATAGAGTGCTCTTCCCTTTTTAAAAATAACAAGCCAATATGCTAGTCTATTTTGCACATCGACTTGTTATTTTTTTAGAAATCCGCTGCTAATTTTATATGTTAGAATTTTCTTCATCACTTTGATTAATATTCTTTGGACCATCTAAAGCTGTCGATTTTCCAAAATAATAACCTATTATCATACTAAAAATCGGTATAAATTCAGTGCTAGTTATTTTACCACTAATGCTTAAATAACAAAACACACCCGTAACTCCTAATGCTATTATTTTTCTAACACTAAAAAACATACCTTTAACACTTTTAAAATCCTTATTTTCCATAATACTCACCCCCATATTTAAATATATGCAGAAATATAGGTTTATTAGCTAATAATTTGAATTAATTTTTTTATTGATTTATGGTAAAAACTATGATAAATTATTAACTATACAATATTTTGTAATTTATTTAAAAGGAGGAAAAATAATGAAAGAAAAGAAATTAGGCGGCGGAATACTTACATGCTCAATTATTTATATTATACTTTCTGTAGGTGGAATATATTCACTTATTGACAATTTATTACATCTAGAAGAAAAGAGACAAGTACTAATTGAAGGGCAAAAGGCTGTTGCACAATCAGGAAGTACTTTTTTTAAATCAGCAGCTGATACTGCATTAGCTCAAGCAACAACATTAAACTTCTCAATTTCTCTTGTTTTCTCAATAATAATATTCATATCTTTAATATTAATATTATTCAAGAAAAAAGTTGGTGTGTACTCATGCTTCATAGCTATACTACTTAGGTCAATCTACAGTGTTATTGTGGGTGGATTTAGCATATTATCATTAATAGGCTTATTAATGAGTTTAATATTACCTGGCTTACTAGGATTATTTATTTACAAAAGAAGATCTATTTTCGGATTTGCAAATCCTGACGAAGATCAAGCTATTGATGCATAAAATTCTATAAAAAAAGCACCCTATAAATAGGCAATTAAAAAAGCTTATTTATAGGGTGTTTTTGTGTATAAGTTATTTTCAAAAATAACTTCCCATATTCCAGTTTATTTTCTTTCACTTTCCCACTTTAAAAGCTCTATTTCTTAAATGTCTGTACTATTTATAAAGGTGAATTTCTAACTATAAACTTCAACATTTTCATAGCTATTTCTAAACCTTCTTCATCTTTTACTCCAGACAAATCATGATTACTTGTTTCTAATGTAAGCATATCTACCTTATTACCTGTATTTTGTAATTTATCATACAATATTACTGAATTATTATATGATACTATTTTATCTGCCTTACTATGTATTATTAGGGTTTTAGGCATATTTTTCCCCACATAATTTATAGGACTATAGGTATTAAGCACTTCTTCCTTTTTATTTTCTTCCTCTGCAGATTTTATTGCTTCATTAATATCCCCACCTCCAGCACTTAAATCTAATGTATTCAAATCTGTAGGTCCAAAGAAGTCAACTACATACTTTACTTTAGATGAAAAACCTGCTAAATCCTCATCACCTTTAAATTCACCATCGTCAGTATATGTAGCCATTAATGCCAAATGAGCTCCTGATGATGTTCCTATAACACCAATTTCCTTTGTATTAAATCCATAATTCTCTTTATTTTTGTGAATCCATCTTATCGTATCTTTAACGTCACTAATTTGTTTTCCAAATATTTCTTCACCACTCATCAACTCATAGGATGTACTTATTATAGTAAATCCCTCATCTCTAAAAGAATCTAATACTGGAGAAATAACATCTGGTATGCTCTTGTCTCCATAAGCCCAGCTTCCCCCATGAACATATAAAATTACTGGTGAGCCTCCTTTTATATCTTTTTTAGGGCCATATATATCTAAAGTTTGTACAATACCATTAATATTATTATATTCTACATCCTTATAATCCATAGACTCCATAGTACTTAACTCTTCAATACTATTAATAACTGGAGGATTTTTAGCTATCTCCATATATTTTTCTCCAATGCTTTTATAAAGGCTTAGCCTTCCTCTTATAGAATATATATACCCACCTAAGAGCAGGATAATTATTAAAAGCACTATTCCTATCCACTTTAATATTTTTTTCATACTTCCCTCCACCATTTTAATTTTTTAAAATATAATTTCTTTTTACTTTCTCTATTTTATTATAATATAAAATTTAATCCTGTATTCATGTTAAATATTAAAAAACATTTAATATTTATAATATACTATTAAAGTGAAATTTTTATTCACTTTGTTTATGATATACTTTACTACTTATAAAACGGCTATTCAAGTTAATCCATTTCTTTAAATCATAATTCTTTGAAAGATAAAATTAAACATGCTATTATATTATTAAGATAAAAAGACTTTATTATTCAACTTATGAGGAGAATTTTATGTTTAAAGATAATATAAGAAATATTGGGATAGTTGCTCATGTTGACGCTGGTAAAACTACGGTTACTGAGCAACTACTTTACAAAAGTGGTTCTAGTAGAACACTTGGCAGTGTAGATAAAGGTACAACTCATACTGATTCTATGGATATAGAAAAGCAACGTGGAATATCTGTTAAATCCTCTGAAATAGATTTTAAATATAAAGATACTCATATCTACTTAATAGATACTCCAGGTCACATAGATTTTATTGGTGAAGTTGAAAGAAGTCTTGGTATATTAGATGGTTCTGTTGTTGTAATTTCTTCTGTAGAAAGTGTGCAACCTCAAACAGAAATATATTTTAATACATTAAAAGAAATGAACACACCTACTATATTTTTTATAAATAAACTTGATAGAATTGGTTCAGATCCTAAAAATGTTTTGAACGATATAAAAAAGCTACTTACTAGTAGGTTTATCCCACTTCAAATAATAGAAACTTTAGATAATGGATTTAACAGGAAAGATTTATTTTCTACTATATCTTCTATTAATGATGTAAACTACTCTTCTATTATAGAAGATATAGTAGTTCTCTTAGGGGAAGAAAATGAAAGTATTTTAGATGAATTTTATGATGAAACTTTAACTTTATATAAAGTTAAATCCGAAATAATTATTCAAGCAAAAGCTGCAAAAATTTATCCTGTTCTTTTTGGTATTGCAATTGATGGTGTAGGTATTGAAGAATTATTAGACGGGCTTATTGACTATATTCCAGCCCCTAAAAATTTAGACAACGAAGAATTTTCTGCTTTAGTTTATAAAATATCCCACCATAAAACTTTCGGGAAAATTTCTCATATAAAAATCTTTAGTGGAAAATTAAAAGCTAGAGATAGTGTTTTAAATATAAGAACTGATATTAAAGAAAAGGTAACTTTAATGAGAAAAATAATTAATCATAAAGATTGTGATATTAAAGAAGGCTCTAGTGGTGAATTAATTATGATTTCTGGTCTTAATAGTAATATTGGTGATATTTTAGGCATTAAGGATTTCATCCCTAAATTGCCAAGTATCGCAAACCCAGTTCTTACTTTAAAAGTTTATACTAATATTGCTAGCGACTATATTCCTTTAGTTGAAGCCTTAACAATTCTCCAATCTGAAGATCCTCTTTTAAATATGGAATGGATTAAAGATAAAAGTGAAATAAATATCCAAATTACTGGAGCTATTCAAATTGAAATTATCCAAACCATATTAAAAGAACGGTTTAATTTAGAAGCTAGTTTTAGTGAAGCTTCTGTTATATACAAAGAAACCCCTTCTATTAAAGGCTATTGCGAGGAATACTATACAATGCCTAAGCCATGCTGGGCAGTTGTTACCTTCTTAATAGAACCTCTTCCCCTTGGCAGTGGTATAATATTTGAAAGTGAAGTTAGAACTGAATATATAAAACAAAGGTATCGACGTGAAATTGAAAGTAATTTAGATAGATTATTAAAACAAGGCTTATATGGATGGAATGTTACTGATTTAAAAATAACCTTAGTTGATGGTGAAGATCATGTAATGCATTCTCGCTCTGGTGACTTCACAACAGCTACTGCTATAGCCCTTATGAGAGGGTTCTCTCAACTTGGTATGACACTTCTAGAACCTTTAATAGATTTTAAAATTTCAGTTCCTGAAATGTTTAGCAGCAAAGTTTTAAATGATATAGTTACAATGAGAGGAGCATTTGATTCTCCAACTATTATTAATGGTATATTTACTGTAGTTGGCAGCGTACCTGTTTCAACATCTTTAAATTATCCTATTAACCTTGGAATTCTATCCTCTGGCCGTGGTGTTATGAGCACTAAATTTAGTGGTTATTCTCCTTGTCCTATAGAGCTTGGTAGTAGTAAAGACTTTGTAGGTGTTAATCCTATCAACAGATCAAAATATATATTATACGCAAGAAAAGCACTATAATTTAGGAATAGTTAAACAAATAACAAGTCAAATATTCTTAGGATTTTTGACTTATTATTTATTTTTAGCTCCGCCTTATAGTAATTTTCTTGTCTATTTTTTTATATCTTTTATACTTTTATCCCCATTAATTCTTGATATATATAAGCAGCATAAGAATCTGTCATTCCGCATATAAAATCTGTTATTAATAAAAGCCTACAATATTCCTTAGAACAATTATCTTGTTCTATACTATGTTCACATATAAACCTATAATTTTTAGAAATAAGTGAGTATACTTTTCCATCATAGCCTTTATATAACTTAACATTTTCATTTAGTGCTACTGGAATAAAAGTATTCATTAAACTATGGATCATATTGTAACCTACTATTTCATTTGATACTATTTTATCATCATTATATACATATTCATTAGATATACTCCTTAAGAATATAGAAATTTTATTTCCTTTAGAATTTCCTATAAGTTCCCCGTTATATTCTCCATTCATGATTAATTCATATGAAGCTAAAAACTCTTCTACCACAAAACTTCTTAAATGTTTATTCAATTTAATAATAAAAGATTTCAAGGCATATTCTCCAGGGTCTTCATATCCATACTCTTCTTTTGCTATATCATAATTTTTCGAAAGGTAAAATGATAAACTTTCTTCTAATGTTTTTTCTTCATAACCTTCTTCTTGAAGAAATTCTTCATACCTTAATTTAAATATATCATGAGATATTATTCCCTTATTAAAAGCATCTTCTAAATCTCCTAACAAATAAGCAATATCATCTGCAGCTTCTAATATAAATACTAATGGATTTCTACAATTATATAAGCCTGTGGCTTCAACTATTTCCCTAAAAGCTTTTTCTTCTGCTTTATAAAAACCTAGCTTTTTACTATAAACATTTTCCTTCTTTATTTCTAAAGAAGAAACAGGATATTTTATAATAGAGCTTAATACTCCCATTGTTAGATTCATTCCATATCTATCAATTACAAAATGAAGTTTAGTTAATATTCTAAGACCTTGAGCATTCCCTTCAAAATTCAAAATATCTCTTGCTTCCTGCTCATCTAAGGTAAATTCATAATTATTAAATTTAAATGTATATGTTCCATTTTTATTTTCATTTAATTTATCTTCAAACCATTCTCTTATAGCAGTTTCTCCAAAATGCCCAAAAGGTGGATTTCCTAAATCGTGAATAAGCCCTGCACAAGAAAGTATGTTACACATATCATCTACATCTTCCATTGTAACTTTATCAGAATCATTTTTTGTTTTTTCAATTAAACTATTGCCTATACTTCTTCCTAATGACTTTGCAATAGACGAAACTTCTAAAGAATGTGTTAACCTAGTTCTAACAAAATCTAGCTTTTCTAGGGGGAATACCTGTGCTTTATCTTGAAGTCGCCTAAATGAAGCACTAAATAAAATTCTGTCATAATCATTTTCAAATTCATCTCTAATATCGCTACTCTTTTTTGAACCTTTATAATCTTTAATTCTTTTCTTACTTAAAATTAAATTCCATTTTAGCTTTGCCATAAAATTCGTCCCTTTTTTTCAAATATGATCTAATATTTATAATTCATATGAAAACAAAATATACATTTGACCTTGCCTTGTTTTCTTTTAAATTCCTAAATAAAAAGACCTATTATAATCTTTAACTAAAAAGACTTTATTATTCAACTATTTATTTTTTTTTGAATATTACTTATATAGTAGTAAATAAATAAATCTTAGAACTCCTAAAAGTCCTAAGATTTATTTGACCTAATGCACATTACAAAACTAACTAATATAAGTTTTAGTCATATTCAAAAAATAACAAGCCAATATATATCGCAGCTTGACTTGCTATTTTTTTTAAATGCCTTAATCATTTATAAGACTAAGCATTTCCTTAGCTAATTTTTTAACTTTAGATGGTAGTTTCTCCATAGCCTTTTGTCTACTATGTTCATCTTGTATTTGTACTATTCTCATTATTTCCTGTTGCATTCCTGGTACATTATTAAATTCTTCTGTAAGATTATTAAATCTATTAGCGAATTCCGGATCTTTCATTTTTCGTTGAATTGTCATAATTAATTCATAACCATTCATTTAAAATCTCCTAATAATTTATATAGTTTTATAATATTCATAGGAGTTTCAAATGTTCCTATTTATTGAAAACTTGTAGTCCCATAAACTATATAATGCCTATAGAATATAAGTCTAAGTTATCCGAGTAAAATTCATACAATAAAGTGTTGATAATTCACACTTATTTAACATTCAATCCTTTTTTAGAAAAATTTGTGTTTTATTGGCATTTTATGTTACAATTATATAAAAAGTATGAAAAATAAAAGGTGATATTTATGATAAATACATTGAAAAATTTAATTAGTTCATTAGAGTATTCTTACAGTCTTACTTTGGACATGAATTTTTTAACTACAACTGTTACAAAATATGAAAACCTTATAGATGAAGAAAATACCTCTTCCTTAGAAGAGTTAATGTATATTCATTATCTAATTGCACTATGTGATGATAATTTACGAAATAATGATAAATCATTGCATCACTTTAACTTGTGTTTATACTATAGTATTATTACCAATAATGAGACTTACATAGGTAAATGTTATCTTTATGCATCTAAATTATATTTTATATTAAGCGACTTAGATGAATATGTTTATTGTTTTAATAAAGCTGAAAAAATTTTCACCTCTAACAATAACTACTGTGATTTAAGTAAACTATATATCTATACAATTTTGCATAATTTAAGGCTAGGTATTTGCACAAGTAAAGTTTTTGGTTTTATAGCAAAAACTTTAAATTTGCTTACACTTTATGAAAATGAGTTTTCTGCCCAAACCTATATGATTTTAGGCTCAGTTTACGCTATTTACCTTAAAGATAATTATTATGCTATTGAACTATATAAAAAAGCTTTATTTTTAGCTAATAAATACAATTTAGTTACTTTAAAAATTATGATTAATTATTTTATAGCTACTGGATATATTGATTTAAATAGAAATAACGAAGGTTGTAAAATCTTAGAAAATTTGCTTTCTGATACTGTAGCTGTGCCACCTATTACAATGAAATGTGTATTCACTTTAGAATTACTTAATTTATATATTACTACTGAATCAAATATTGATTATATTGGTAAAGGCATAGACTTTATCCAAGAAAATTTAATATTACTTCCACAACTAGATAGATTACAATTTATCTCTCAGTTACTAATAATAAAATGTAGACTAGGTCTTTTATTAAATAATCAATCTATTGACACATTACTTAATTGGATTACTAAATCAAACGAAATTTATACAGTTTATAAAACTTCATATAGATTTAGTCATGCTGATTATACAATAAACTGTTTATTTGGAGATATTTATTATGAATTTGAAGATTATTTAAACGCTCTTGAGTATCATAAACTCGCACTTGAGTTTTCCTCTATGTATGAGTCAAAATATGTTATATATGCCCATCAAAAAATCGCTAAAGATTATGCAGCTTTAAATAATTACAAAGAAGCATTTATTAACATGGAAAAGGTTGATAAAATTAGAAGCACTATTCAACATGTTAACTTATTAGATAATTATACTAAAGTTTATAAGGAGTATGAAGACTTTAAAGAAAATGAAGAAACCAAAAATCAATTTTTTGCAAATCTTTCCCATGAGCTTAAAACTCCTATTAATATAATTTATTCCTCTATACAGCTTTTAAATATGTTTAAAGATACAAACGATGATAAATTTAAAGGCTATTATGGAAAACATGAAAAAAGTGTAACTCATAATTGTTTAAGAATTTTAAAATTAATAGATAACCTTATAGATACTACTAAAATAGATTCTGGTAGTTTTAATCTTACTTTTGTTAACTATGATATTGTAAAATTAATAGAAGATATTACATTATCAACATTACCTTATATTGAAATAAAAAAATTGAATATTATATTTGATACTGAAATAGAACAATTAGAAATAAAATGTGACCCTTATGCTATAGAAAGAATAATGTTAAACCTATTATCTAATGCAATTAAATTCACAAATAATGGTGGCAATATAAATGTTATTATCTCATTAAAAGATACAAATGTGTGCATAAAAGTAAATGATGATGGTATTGGAATACCCCCTTCAATGAGAGATCAAATATTTGATAAATTTATTCAAGTAGATAATGCATTAAATAGAAAGAAAGAAGGTAGTGGCATTGGTTTATCATTAGTTAAATCAATAGTTGAATTACATAATGGACGAGTTTATCTAAATAGTACTAGAATGCGAGGTAGTGAATTTATTATTTTACTACCAAATGTAAAATCTATGGAGCCTTATGATAAAATAATTTGTAATACCTACGTTCCCAATACTTCAAAAATTTCTGCTGAATTTTCAGATATATATGAGCTCAATTAATTTAAAATGCCTCTTAGGTCAATCTTAATTGACCTAAGAGGCACTTTTAATATAATCATATAAAAGAATAATTATCTAATAATTTCTTAAATTTTTCCTCATTAACAGGTGCACTTATGTAATAACCTTGTATCTTATCACAATTTATGCTTTCTAATAGCCTTAACTGATTTTCTTCCTCTACACCTTCGCATATAACATCTAATCCTAATGAATGGGAAAGATTTATTATACTTTCAATAATAGATTTACTTTTATCATCCCCATCTACCTCCAATAATAAAGTTTTATCTATTTTTATAGTATCAATAGGAAGTATTTTTATGTGATTAAAAGATGAATAACCTGATCCAAAATCATCTAGACTAACTTGTACCCCTATTTTTTTAATTTCATTTAATATACCTATTATATACTTTGGATCATCTAATATTTCATCCTCTGTAATCTCAATTTTAAGAGCATTAGGCTCTAAATCTATTTCCTCTAACATTTCCTTTAAATCAATAACAAAGCTATCATTTTTTAATAACATAAAACATATATTAACAGAAATTTGGAATTCTTTATATCCTTTATCCCTAAACTCTTTAGCTACTCTTATCCCTTCTTTTAAAACTATAGCATCAATATTAGCTATTTCTCCACTTCTTTTTGCAATGTCTATAAACTTAGAAGGTGGTATTATTTCTCCAGACCTATTCCATCTTACTAATGCCTCAGCACCAACAATTTTATTTAAACCTAACTTTAAAATTGGTTGATAATAAACAATAAACTCATTTCTACTTAATGCATCACTTAACATTCCCTCAACCTCAATTTCATCTATCATATCCTCTGAAATTATCTGAACCTTGTTATTAAAACTCTTCTTACTTCTATACATAGCAATATCTGCATATTTTAAAAGTGTTTCAATATTTTCCCCATGTTTTGGATAAGCGCTTATCCCAATACTTCCACTTAAATGATAAGTATAACTTTTATATTTAAATGTTTGTCTTAAAACTTTCAGAAAATAATTTCCAAACTCTATTCTTTCCTCATCACTTCTTGTCCCTTCTCTTATAATTATAAACTCATCTCCACCAACCCTTCCAACCTTTACTTCAGCCTCTTCAAGTGACAAAAGAGTCTTTGCAACCCCGCAAAGAACATTATCCCCAATAGTATGTCCTAAATTATCATTTATACTTTTAAAGTTATCTAAATCTATATAGTATATGGTATAGTCTTTTTTTTCTTTAATAAGGGTATTCATAAAATTACATATGCTATATCTATTTTGTAGATTTGTAACAGTATCATAATTTGCTAAGTAAGACATCTTATCTATTGACTTATCTAAAAATATAACCATATCACTAATATCCTTGGCTAAGTCGTTAATCTCATCTCTTCCTCTTAATTTATTAGTTATTATATTTTTTTGTTTATTTCTTGCAACCTTTTTTATTTCATCATTAATAAATACTATTCTTTTAACAACCACATTTTTAATAGCTATAAATATCAATATATTTATAATTAAAAATACAATACTCACTAATATTGTAAATCTATTTATAGTTTTAGTAGCACTTATCCTTACAAGAAGGCTCTCTTTTAGCTTTAAATAACATTCTTCACCTGTAACTGATGTTATTTTGTAATAAGATAAAACCTCTACCTTATCAGTTTCATTTATAATAGTCTCCTTATTATCAGTTGTTCCCATCTTTGCAATTGATGGTTTTTCTAACTCATAAACAAGGCTTACATTTCTGCTTAATACTTTTGCAATTTTCTGGGCTAAACCTTCATCTATACATTCTGCAAGCAGAAAATATCCTCTACCTACCTCACTATCACCATCCTTTAAAATTGGTGAAACCGCTACAATGTAGAACTTTTCATTTGCTGTAATAATATCATTAAAAGGTTCCATGCCACCATTATAATTTCCCTTTACATCCGAAATTAATTTATTTACCACATCTTTATCATTTTCACTATGTAAATATATATTATCTAATGAAAGATCTTCTTTTAGCATTATTTTATATTCGATATTATCCTCTTCCATTTTTTCTTGCAGTCCAACTCTATAATCTCCATCATTTATTCCAAAGTCTTTATTTATATTATTTGAAGCTTTTATTAATGTTGCATAGTCTAAGCCTTTCACCTTAATGGTATTTGTTTCACTCTTAAATCGTGTTACTACTCCACCTGCAATTCCACTTATTCTCTCATTTTCTCCACTATACATTTTATCAATCATTATATATGCCATAATTTTATAAAATCCTAAGCTAAAAATAGTTGATATTAAAAAAATCAAGGTTACTTTTTTTGACAGCTTCATTATTTTTCCTCCAATATTCCTTATAATAATAACCTAATTATACCACTTTTTTTATATTTTCTCATTATTTAGTTACTATTTTTCTATAGTCTAAAAAGCTAATATTCAAAACAACTCTGTAAATAAATAATGGGTTAACATTATAAATGAAGACGTTTATATCTAAGGGGTATCCAAATAAATAACAAGTCAGTATTCTTATTATTTATTTGGATATGCTTAAAGAATTAGAATAAAAAAAATAATGAAATACTATTTAAATTATATAACCCCAAAATTAAACAACCCAGTAATTTTATAATTACTGGGTTGTTAGTTTTCTAGAAACCAAGATATTCACATAGTGATTATCTTGCTACTAATGAGAACATCCATCATGACTACATAAATGATTACTTGGAAATTCCTTTAGTTCATTATTTTTAAACGAAACTAAATTTTCTTCTATATTTCCCTCACTAGCTTTATATACTTTAATTCCCATTGAATTTAATTTATTAATTGCTCCAGCTCCAATGCCCCCAACAACTACAGCATCAACAGCTTCTCCTGATAATGCTTTAATAGGATTACAACTACCATGTTCATGTCCTAAGTCACCATTTCCAACTGTAGTTACCTCATCATTTTCTAAATTACA
This sequence comes from Clostridium gasigenes, assembly GCF_900104115.1. Taxonomy (GTDB): domain Bacteria; phylum Bacillota; class Clostridia; order Clostridiales; family Clostridiaceae; genus Clostridium; species Clostridium gasigenes. The sequence continues at coordinate 277,433 of NZ_FNJM01000001.1, read as the reverse complement.
TACTACAAATAGTGGAGCTGTTCCAAAGTGACCATATGGTACACTTTTAATTCCTTCATTAGATTTTACTGGAAAACAAACTTTCATTATAGATTCCTCCTTAAATTTATTATTATTAACACACTTTAAATGCTTACAGCTCTTAGTACATCTAAGAGCACTAGGTACATTTATATTAGTTTTATCATTATCTATAATATTTTCTATGAACTTTATGGAATGTTTTAATTTTTTTTCATTTAGATCATAGATAATATGATAACCAATTTTATATCCAATAATTAATTCAGATTCTTTAAGAATCTTTATTTGCTGTGATACCGCTGCCTCTGTTATTTTAAGGTGACTTGCTATTCCCTTGGCAGACATGGTTTTCTCTGATATAAGACGTAAAATTTCAATTCTAGTCTCATCACCTAATGCTTTTAAAATTTTTATTGCTTCTTCCATAACATCGCCTCATCTAGTTAAGCATTTGCTTAATTAAATTATAATACTTTTATATACTAACTTCAATGTTTTTTAGTAACTTATTAAAAATTATAATTTTACGCTACTAGAGTATATTATTAGCAAATTCTTGCTTTGCTATAGAAATTATAACGTCCTTTAATTCAGTACTTTTCCACCAAATTTGTACTATCCAAAAATTTATGCTATTATCTATAGAAGCAATGATATATATAGTTATTTAATAATAATTATTAAGGAGGGTTTATTTATGAAAGTTGAAATTTGGTCAGATTATGCATGCCCATTTTGTTATATAGGAAAAAGAAATTTTGAAGGTGCCTTAGATAAATTTAAAGGGAAAGATGATGTAGAAATTTCATATAGTAGTTTTCAGCTTAACCCTTATGCAAGAAAAACAGAAAATGCTGATATTAATAGTATCATTGCTAAAAAATATGGCATTACTTACGAAAAATCAAAAGAAATGAATGATGGTATAGTTACTCAAGCTAAGGAAGTTGGCTTAAATTACAACTTCGAAAATCTAATTCCAAATAATACTGCTGATGCTCATAGACTTGCTAAATATGCAAAATCTATAGATAAAGAAGATGTAATAGTTGAAAGATTGCTAAAAGCTTATTTCGTTGATTCATTAGATATTGGTGATATAAATGTTCTAGGTGATATTTCTTTAGAGGTTGGAATTAACAAAACTGATGTAATTTCTATGTTAGAAGGAAATAGCTATAAAGATGATGTAAAAGCAGAACGAGAAAAAGCTGCAGATCTTGGAGTAACATCAGTTCCATTTTTTGTTTTCAATAATAAATATGTAGTATCTGGAGCTCAACCAAGTACGGTTTTCTTAGATTTTTTAGAAAAAGTTTATTCTGAAATGGATCTATCATCAGAAGATAACGTAGATGTGGAAGATGATAATAAATGTAGCAATGGTACTTGTCTGTAAAAAACTTTGTGTATCTGATCTTCTTCTTAGAAATAACACCATTATTCTTGATTTTTGGTCTGTTATTTATTTTATTATTCCTGAAACATCAATGTTGAATTAAATTACATTAATCAATAAGAAAATCTCTGTTAAATATAGTGTTAACTAATATTTAACAGAGATTTATCTAACTTAAACTATATAGAACCATATCTATTGATTCTTTTACAAGTGATAACCTTGGATTATGTTTAACCCTTGATGGCTCTATAAATTCTACATTAGCATCTTTTAAAGATGCAACTTTTTTTCATATAATCCACTAGCCTTTATATTTCCTCCACCATAATGAATAAGTATTTTACTAGAAAACTTCTTAGCCTCTTTACCAACTGTTAACTCTTTATCCTTACCAAATATAAGTTTTGTATAATTTTGAAAATTAAAATTCATCATATTATTTTCTTCCTTTTAATTATAATTTTTTCCTTTGTTATTTAGTATAATTCTTTACTATTGCTGATAAGTGAATTATTTTAGGCATTGTAAAATAAATAAAATTATTAACAATATTATTTTTGCAACTATCTGGATCAGATGGATTAAGATATGTTGAATTATTCTTTAAATGGATACAGCTGTAACTCTAATAGTTATATTAGTTTCTAAACTAGACTTGTTTATTTAGAATTTCTGCATTTTCCTCATTTTTCTTAATACCGTCTTCATTTTGATCTTTCTCTTTATTATTATTAACTTTATTATTAACTTTATTTTCATTTGATCTCTTTGATTCTGAATCATCTCCATTTATTAATGTTTCTTTTTTAATAGTATTCTCTGCTTTATATTCATTTTTATTTACATTTCTAATTGATTCAGCTACTTTCATTTTTGCCTTAAACTCTAGATTACCTATTCCAGTTGTTAACTTTTCTTTTTGTTTAGCCACAAAATTGCTGTCGCTATTGCCTTTCTTTAAGTATCCTAGCTCCATTTCCATATTCGTTTTAGTTATCCTAAGATTTCTTGAGTTTTTTAAATTATTATTTGCATCAATTAACTTATTTAAGCTACTAGCTATTATTATTCCATCTCTTACTTCATCTTTATTAATATCGCTCTCTTGTTTTTTTCCCTCACGCTTCTCATTACGTTCTCTTATCTCTCTTTCTTTTTCAATCAATTCAATTTCCTGAATTTGTTTCTGTACTTGATTTATTTCCTCATTAATTTGTTTCATTTTATTCTTTTTAAGTTCTGCATCCATTTCTTTTTCTTCTTGCAACTTTCCTTTTTGTATAATAAGATCTTCTTTCCACTCCTCTAATTTCTTTAAAGTAGAATTTTTATTTCCTTTAATATCTTCAACTTTTATAGATTTATCTATAACCTCTTTTTCATTACTTTTATTGTTTATTAAAGTGTTAAAACCTTGTCTATTATTAATAGATATATTCATATTTATCCCCCTCTTTTAATACTAGCAAAAGAGTATATTTCCCATTACATATCATATTTACTAATACTCTATTAATACTTTCGTACTAATCATACAAAAGTTTATCTAATTTCATCCTAAATATTAGGATGAAATCATTTTTTTGTAAATACCCCATTTATTTTCACATTTAATTCTCTCTTTGAATCAATGTATTTAGAAATACATATAGAAGAAACCATGTAGTTACTTATTCTACATAGTTAAACTCATTCTACTTTCTAACTACAATATTAATATGTTCCGTAGCATCTCTATATTGTTTTAGTTCACATGTTTCTACTGCTGCGTTGATAAAATTTTCATATATTTCTTTGTTACTATTTGCAAGTTTTTTAATATCTGTAGAAATTCCACTAAGAAATCCTTCTGCACCAGCATATGATACTATTTCAAATCCTACCTCTTCTACTTCCTGTAAAGCTTTTTCTGCTGTTGTAAAATAAGTTTTTGTAAAGCTTTCTTCTTCTGAAAAACTTAAATCTCCATTCATATATCTTTTAAATTTATTTTTATTATCAAACTCAAGTGGAAACTCAGTTACTGCTGCTTTAATCGCTCCCCAGGTATTTATATATGATATTATCGCTACTGCATCTTTCTTTAAAATTCTATATACTTCTTTTAAAACTCTTTGCCTCTCTTCTTTAATATGAAGATGATACATAGGTCCCATTACTAATATATTATCATACGATTCAGCTTCAAAACATTCTAGTTCTATTGCACTTCTACAGTAATAATTATTTGCCTTTAATCCTAATTTTTCAATTTCATTTTTAGCAATGTTTAACTCTTCTTGCGATATCTCTAAAAGATCTACTTCATATCCTCTTTTTAAAAGTTCTATTGAATATCTACCTGGTCCTGAACCAATATCAATAACGCTTCCATCATTACTAAAATACTTATCTATTAAAAATAATGTACTTTTATATTCAACAATACTATATGGATTATTAAGCCTTTCCCATTCCATTTCTGCATTACTATCATAATATTCTCTAACCTTATCCACAATATATACCCCCTTGCTTACATTACTTTGTATAACCATATAATCAAATTTCTCAACAGTACCCCAAAATCTCTTTCGAGCCTTGGCAACATTCTTATTTTTAACTATAATTGAATTCATATATAGTCATTATCTTTAGCAACCTCAATTGCTGATATTCTATTATTGACGTGAAGCTTACTATATATATTAATAATATGTGATTTAACTGTTGCTAATGAAATACACAGTACTTCTGCAATTTCCTTATTCGAAGACCCTATTGCTATTTCGTTTAACACCTCAATTTCCCTTTGGCTTAATACAGATTTTGAATTGATATTACATAACTTCATTATTTCCTTATAATATATTTTTTCACTTGAACTCAAACAACTATATATCTCACTATTGGAATCCTTTATTACCTTAGCTACAATATCACTTTCAACATAAAAAGGTTGAAGTATTTTATCTTCGTAACTATAAAATATCGCTTCCTTAAATAGATTTATTATTTCTCTACTGTTTCCCTTCATAATAAACAACATTCTAATTTTAAAAAGTACTACCTCTACAATTTTTAGTTTTATATTGTTTTTACGGGAACAGGTTAGAATTTCATCAGCCATAATAATCGCTTCTTCAAAATCATCTTTGCTTCCTAATATATTAGCATAAACAAATTTGCTTTCTAATGTCCTATTTTCTTGTACTAAGCTTTCATAACTAGTCATAAATTCTAAAATATATTTACCCGAGTATTTATTTTCCTTAAAATAATATTTTAATAATCTTGCTAAATACACTAGATTATTTTGATTTTCATCATTAATGATTTCATTAACTAAATTAACTGCATTTTTAACTTCTCCAATTATAAATTTATATTCTGCTAAGTTATACTTGTATGCCCTATTTAATGGAAGAACATCTTTCGAAATACACTCTTCAACATTTTTTAAAGATTTTTCTGCAGATTTTACATCCATTCGCTTTAAGTGAATACCCGTGATACCTATATCAAAACTTGCTGATAATATAAAGAGCTTTCTACTTAAACCTTTGATTTTTTCCATTTCTTTATAAATCTCTTCACATTTATTGAATTCGCCTAGATCCTCAAGTATTTGAGTTTTATTACTTAAGGCGAAAAATTCCAAATAGAATTTTTCCTTATTTTTAGCATAACCTATCGCTTTATCTATATATTCCAAAGCATCCCTATACTTACTTTGTACATATAAATAAGTAGAATCTTTAATTAATATAATAGACTTTGTTATGTCTTTTAATAGAAGACTATCAATTTCAGAGCTTGTCATTACATTAATATAATTAATATTAAATGTATCCTCTATAAACATATTTGAAAATTTAAATGCTGAATAAAGAATATCCTTATCTATATACTCTTTAATAAGATTATATAGTTCCATGCACTTCTCAAATTCCATATTGACATAATAATAAAAAAAACTTTGATATGCAAAATTAGGATTTTTTATAATAAACCTTATTGGAATCCTATCAATATATGAAAATATTGATACATTATTAGATTCATCTATTATTAATTCCATTGCCTCATTATATCCTTTAGATACAATTAATTGTTCTAAAGATTCATTGTAATCACCAAGTTCTTCTAATATTTTTGCTGCATTAAAATGTAAATCCCACTGATCTTCCTTTTTAAGTTCTTTAAATTTACCTATTAAATATTCCTTTAAAATATTATGATATCTATAAATACCGTTTTCCTCATCTATACATATTATTAAAATATTTTTCTCAATAAGCCCTTCTATCATTTTCTTATATTTAATATTTTCTAGTAGTTTACTACAAATTTCTTCATTAAAATATGATAGAATAGATGTAACAACCAGAAATCCCTTTTCTTCTTCATTTAGAAACTCATAAATTTCCTTTGTTAAATATTCACCTAGCATCCTATTGTTAAGATTTAAATTTATTATTTCACTTTTATTCTTACACCCTACAGCTGCAGCAATAAGTTGCATACCTCCAATCCAACCTTCTGAAACTTCATTTATTAATTTTAAATTTTCTTCACTTTGGTTTAACTTCAGCGTTTGTCTTAAAAATTTAAATCCATCTTTTAAAGAAAGTTTAAAATCATTATCGTCTATTATAAGAAGGTTTCCTTCCATATTTAAAGCCCCTAAATATAAGGTTGGCTCATGTCTAGTAATAATAATTATATGAATATTATGTGAAGTATTCTTTATGAAAAAATCTATGGTATGAAGTAAAAATTCTTCAGTAATATAGTAAAAATCATCGAAAACTATATATATATCTTCATTCTCATCTAGATTATTAATTAAAAGTGTAATAATCTTTTCCATGTTCTCCTTTTGAAAATTAGAATCCTGCATTGATAGAAAATCCTGTTTTGCATTTCCTAGATATTCTCCTACTGCTTCAATAAAATAATTCCAAAATATAAATACATTATTACAACTCTCATCAATAGATATCCACTTTAAATTTAATATTTTATTTTCCTTAACAAAGGTAGTAATTAATGTAGTTTTCCCAGCACCTGCTCCACCTTTAACTAACGTAACTTTATATTCATCTATTTTCTCTAGTTTTGAAAAAAGCTCTTCTCTAACTATATAACTATTTCTTGGTTGTGGCATTTTCAATTTTGTTGACATTAATATCATATCATCACCCTTGTGAATATTTTACATTATTTCTTTGCAAGAATGTAATATTTTTTTATTTTTATAGAAGATATTATATAAAATGCCAATATTAAAATTAATATATAAGCTAATTGTGGAATCATTGAAGATATTTTTGTACCTCTTTCTAAACCCTGCACGAAACTTAAAAAATCTTTTTGTGGCAATATACATAATGCACTTTCAAGTATTTTATTACCACCTTCAAATGAATAAAAACTTCCTGATAAAATAGTTGTTAAAGTAACAATTGAAGACCCTAACATATTAGCGGTATCCCCAACCTTTAATAATGAATTTAAAAGCATTGCAAAAGAAATACCTAGTGATGAAATTAAACTAAGTAATCCAACATATTGCATTAGACTAAACCCTATACTAATTCCAAATATATATTTAACTATTACAATAACAAAAAATGTTGGCACTAATACTAATAAAAATATTGATATGAAATAAGAAAGCATATATTTAAATATAGAAATTGGTGAAGTTGCAATTCTTTCTATTTGCTTTTGCTCTCTATCCTCTGCAAGTAAAAACATATACGTAACTGTTTGCATCAATATAAATATTTCTAGAAACCCTAAAATATTAGTACCTATGCCTCTTATATTTTTAATTTCTGGTTTAAACCCTTCTGGATCCTTTATAACTTCCTCTATTAATTTTTTAAAGTCATCACCTTTTATAGTATTAACTTCATAATTTCCATTACCTTTATCTATTATTACTCCATCGTACTTTCCAGTCACTAAATCTGACTCATTTGGTTCTTTTTGCATATATAAAAATTTTACATAATTAGATTTTAGATTCTCATTACTACTTGAAGTCACCACAGCAAGTGTTCCTTTCACCTCCATTTTTTTGGTTAATAACACCGCTAAGGATGTTGCTACTATTGTCATTACTAAAGAAATAATAATATAATTTTTCTTACTTATCATTCTATAAAAATGGTTTTTAATAAATACTAGCATATATAGTCCTCTCCTTTATACAGCCTTTTGCACATAATTAAACCTAGTACGCATAAAAATATTAGAAAGCTTATTGTAGGTATATAATAAGTAAAATCCCTATCATAGATTACTCTAAAAACACTGCTAACAATCCATTTTATAGGTGATATATAACTTGTTTTTTCTACTACGCTTCCTAAAGAATCAACTCTAAAGAATAATCCACCTAAAATTGCAAATACATTTATAAAAATATTTAGAACCTGATTTGCAGTGTTTTCACTTTTAAATATTATACAAAGCAGTACTCCAAGTATCGATGCTAAAATTTGAAAAATTATTAATAATAGTATAATATAAATAATGTTATTTCCACCAAAATTAATATTCAAAACTACCTTTAATGTTAATATTAGTAATAGGTCACAAATAGCTGAATAACTAAATGCCGCTACTATTTTTGAAATATAAATATAACTTTTAGGTAAAGGCGCATATATAAGTCTCATATTACCTTTTTTTATACGCTCCTCCATAAAACTGTTTGCAGATAAACAAGATGACATAAAAATCATATATATCATTATAGTTATACCGTAATAATCATATGAAGTAACTTCACTTCCATATGCACCACTATTTAAAAACCCAAGAATTAGTACAAGGAGAAATGGGAATGCAATACTGAAAAAACTCCACATAGGATTTAGTACTAGGTTCAGAAAGTCTCTTTTTAATATCTGTAAAAACTTATACATTAACTTCACCTCTAATCTCTTAAAGTCTTGCCTGTTAGGCTCAAAAATACATTTTCTAAACTGGCTGTTTTGCATGTTAAGTTTCTAATTGCAACGCCCATATTAACTAATTTAATAATTATCTTATCTAAATTTTCTATTCCAGTTATAGTTTCAATTTCGATTTTATCATCATTTATTCTAATTTTTTTTACACCTTCAATATTATAAAACTCTTCTAGGTCAACATTTTCTAAATTATCTGCATCTATAATAAGCTTTTTGTATTTAACTACTTCTTCCTTAAGTTTTTCCTTTGTCCCCTCTGCTATTATTTCGCCCTTATCCATTACTATTATTCTTGTTGATATTTCTTCGACCTCTTCCATATAATGAGTTGTATAAATAATAGTAATTCCCTTATCTCTCATCTTTTTAACGCAACTTAATATATGATTTCTAGATTGAGGATCTATGCCTACAGTTGGTTCATCCATTATAAGCACCTCAGGGTTATGAGCTATTGCGCAGGCAATATTTAGTCTCCTCTTCATTCCCCCTGAGAATGTTTTTACCTTGTCAAATTTTCTATCTGTAAGACCTGCAAACTCTAGAGCCTCCTCTGTTTTAACATCAAGTTCCTTCCCCTTTAGTCCATAAAGTGATGCAAAAAACCTGATATTTTTCTCAGCTGAAATGTCCTCATACAATGAAATATCCTGTGGTACTATTCCAAGACATTTTTTAAATTCCATATCATCATTAACTATTTTTCTATTTTTATAATATATATCCCCTTTGTCATAACCAAGTGCACCTATAAGAACATTTATAGTAGTACTTTTACCTGCACCATTTGGTCCTAAGAAACAAAGTATTTCACCTCTCTCAACTTCAAATGTTATACCTTTAATCACCTTATTGTCTTTATAGCTTTTTTCTAAATTCCTTACTTCAATAATATTATTCATCTAACATCAACTCCTGTAATATCATTATATATTTTACATTCATATTTGAAATCAACCGAAAGGTTGATTTTTTTTATACTTAGGGTTTAAAAATATTAAGTTATTAATTTTCAGCATAAAAAAATCCACGACATTTCTACTGTCGTGGATTTCATAATTTAGCTACTACACTTTTCTTATTTTCTATCTAGAATTAATAGTCACATTTTATTCTTATCTTTCCATTTTCATTTATTCTACTTATTGTGTAGTCTCCATCTATTGTTCCAACAGATTTTTCACCACTTATTATAAATCCCCCTATATTTTCTTCTCCATTATTTAAGAAAGTTATTTATTTAATTGTTGGTATACATTCTATCTTTGACACACTGTTAATTGCTTCTATACTCAGTGTATTAAAAACAAATATTTTTAATACACTTTAATTTGTATATCTAATTTCCTTCATGACATCAAAAAACAGCTCAGGTTGGTCTATCATTGTCAAATGTCCTGCATTAGGAATTTTAAAGAACTTCTTATTAGGAGCCTTAACAATTTCATAGTATTTTTCAGCTAAAACGTACGGTGTTTGCCAATCATCACCGCCTAAAATATAATACATAGGCACATCATAATTGCTTGGGTATGCGTAAAGATCAAATTTACATAAGTAATTAAATAAATTTTTATTTGATTTCATACCATTTCTAAGTGCCATAATATCACTTAGTTTAAATATTGGACTTTTAAATGCAAGTAAAATTAAACCTAATGTAGGCGCAACTGCTAACTTATACTTTTCCTGAAGATGTCTTAATTTTTTAATACTTTTCAGAAAATTACAATCAAAATTTTCACCCGGATAGTCTCCAATTGCTTCAAGCTTCTTTAAATCACTTTTATTATTACTTTCTATAATTACTTCCTTAATTTTTTCATAGCCGACTCTTTCATTTTCTAACATATTAACTACTTGCCCAACACCAATATAATATTCTACTTCATTTGGATATTTTAAAGTGAACAAGCTACCTAAAAGGCTACCAAAAGAATGACCAAATATCACAATTTTTTCTTTCTTATATCTTTTCTTTAAATATTGAACAATCTCATAAGTATCTTCCATAATAGAATCACTTGTTGGATAATGCTCCTCCCTTTGGTTTTTAGAAAGAGTTTTTCCAGCCCCTCTTTGGTCCCAGTGAACCACTGTATAAATTTCTTCCCATTTCTCCTGAAAAGCATGAGCAAACAAGGATTCCACAGATCCAGGACCCCCATGTAAAAATAACATTACAGGATTTTCCTCATTTGTTCCACAGTGATAAAGATACTGTAATATACCATTAATTTCAATATACTCATCAAAATAAATTGCTCTATTATTCTTATTTCTCATATGATTGCATCCTCCAATTTTATTCTTTAGATATATCTCTTATTTTCCATCTTTTTATTATAACATTTTTTTCATATTAACCCAATTAATTCTTGAACATTCTATCTTAATAATAATATAACCTTCACAATATATTTCTATACTGTGAAGGTTATATCTATTTCTGGTTCCAATCCATTACTTTAATTACTTTGTCTTTTACTAATTATTTAACTCATAAATAAATGCTCAATTAATATATTAATTCCGATAATTATTAATATTACCCCACCAATAATTTCTGCATATTTCTGAAGAATACATCCTAATTTTTTACCTATAAGTACTGCTGCTATACATAGTATAAATGTTGTTAATCCTATTATAGTTGCTGCTGGAATTATGCTAACCTCTAAAAATGCAAAACTTACTCCTACAGCTAATGCATCTATGCTTGTTGCAATTGCTAGTATTGTTAAACTTTTATGGCTTAGTTCTTCACTTTTAATTTCACATTGTTTATCGCAAATATCTCTATCTAAACTAACTTCTTCTTGTATTTCAATTATTTTATCTTCTTTTTCTATCTTATCTATTTCTCGTACTTCATCTTGTTTATTTTCTTTTCGTTCCTTATTCCCTTTAAGTGATTCATATATCATTTTTCCACCAATTACGCTTAATAATATAAATGCAATCCAATGATCAAATGATTTAATATAGTTTTCAAAATATCTCCCTGCAAACCACCCTATTAATGGCATTACCCCCTGAAATACTCCAAAGAACAAAGCTATTTTTATAGCATTTCTAAGTAAATTTTTCTTTACTGTCATTCCCTTTGCAATTGAAACCGCAACTGCATCCATTGATAGTCCTATTGCTGTCATAAATATTGATAATAATCCCATTTTAGATCTCCTTTTTTCTTTTAATAATTTAAAACTAAAGCATCTCCAACTAAACTACTCCACACTAAAGTATGGAGGTTTTTCGTAGATGGACTAGAGCCTTGTATTGGAAAATACATATATAGTTTGCAAAATAAAAGAGACTTATACGTAGCGCAAAACTACGTATAAGTCTCGTTATTTAATATTAAGCCAGGATTTACATCCATTATGTTGACTTAATAACTATTCAAAGCTAACTACTCCCCTATACAAATGAGTATCTATTTAATTAACTATCTAATAATACCAATATTTATATATATATTCAAGTTAAACTTATAAGTTTCATTAACAAAGTATCTATTTGAAAATAAATATAAAAATAACTTTAACAAAGGTTGCCCGATGTTAAAGTTATTTTAAATCCTATTTTCTAGAAATATATATTCTAATCTTATTAATTATATTTTATAGATCCATGAACATTTTCATGTCATCTTCTACATTTGTTATTCCACCTATACCAAAGTTTTCAACTAATACATTTGTTACATTTGGTGATAGGAATGCTGGAAGTGTTGGTCCTAAGTGAATATTCTTCACTCCAAGGTGTAATAATGATAATAATACTATTACAGCTTTTTGTTCGTACCATGCAATGTTATAAGCTATTGGAAGTTCATTTATATCTTGTAATTCAAATACTTCCTTTAATTTTAAAGCTATTAATACTAATGAATATGAATCATTACATTGTCCTGCATCTAAAACTCTTGGAATTCCGCCAATATCGCCTAAGTTTAATTTGTTATATTTATATTTTGCACATCCTGCTGTTAATATAACTGCATCTTGCGGAAGCGCCTCTGCAAAATCTGTGTAGTAGTTTCTTGATTTAGCTCTACCATCACAACCTGCCATAACAAAGAACTTCTTAATTGCTCCTGTTTTAACAGCATCAACAACCTTATCTGCTAAAGCTATAACTTGGTTATGTGCAAAACCTCCAAGTATTTCTCCTGTTTCTATTTCTACTGGTGGCATGCATTTTTTAGCTAATTCTATAATTTTGCTAAAATCTTTTTTACCATTTTCATCCGCATTTATATGAGCGCAGCCTTCATAACCTGAAGCTCCCGTAGTGAATATTTTATCTTTATATGAATCTTTTGGTGGAACTATACAGTTAGTAGTCATAAGTATTGGTCCATTAAAGCTTTCAAATTCTTCTTTTTGTTTCCACCATGCATTACCATAGTTTCCTACTAAGTTTGAATATTTTTTAAATTCTGGGTAGTAATGTGCTGGTAACATTTCTGAATGAGTATACACATCTACTCCTGTATCTTTTGTTTGTTCTAATAACTGTTCTAAATCTTTTAAATCATGTCCTGAAACTAATATACCAGGCTTTGATTTAACTCCTATATTTACTTTTGTAGCTTCTGGGTGACCATAAGTCTTAGTGTTAGCTGTATCTAATAAAGCCATTCCATCAACACCAAATTTACCAGTTTCTAAAGTTAATGCTACATATTCATCAACAGTAACATTGTTGTCTGTTGTTTTTGCTAATGCTCTTTGCATAAATATTGATATATCTTCGCAATCATGACCAAGTACATTTGCATGTTTCAAATATGCTGATAATCCTTTTAATCCGTAAATAACAAGTTCTCTTAAACTTCTAATGTCTTCATTTTCAGTAGCTAGTACACCTACTAGTTTAGCCTTAACTTCAAATTCTTCATTAGTTACGCCACTCCATAGCCCTGCTCTAATATTATCTTTATTAGTTACTTTAGCTAATAATTCATTTTTAACTTTTAAAGTATTTCTTATACTATTATAAAATACCTCATTATCAAAGTTTGCATTTGTTATTGTTTTGAAAAGATTCATTGTAACTAAATGATTTACTTCTTCTGAAACTTTTATTCCTTCTGCTCTTGCTTCTACTGCTACTTCTGATAATCCTTTAGTTGTGTATATTAATAAATCTTGTAACCCTGCAAGTTCTGGTGTTTTACCACAAACACCCTTTATTGTGCAACCTGTACATCCCGCTGCTTCTTGACACTGAAAACAAAACATCTTTTTATCCATAATAGAAACCTCCATTGATATATTTATTTATTACTATTAAAGTAATAATGTTTTTACTTTTTAATATGTTTTAGGTCTATTTCATATACTCATTATAGTTCCATATACGAAATAAATCCGTAACATATGTTACGGATTTTAAAATATATATTTTATTTGCACATTATTTCTTTAAGGGCGTTCATATCTAAAACATTAATTTCGTTTTTATTAGATTCTAAAATGCCATCTTCCTGCATCCTTATAAGTTCCCTTGATAACGATGGTCTTTGAATGCCTAGATATTCTGCTAATTCTTTTTTGTTTACATTAAGTTTTATTTTTTCACTTTTTTGAATATTAACCTGTTCTAAAATAAATTTCGCAAGTTTTTGTCTTATACTAGAAAGAGATATTATCTTCATCTTGTTATTAATCATTAGAACTTTTTCACTTAGTAAGGACATAAAGTTCCAAAGAAAATTTTTATCACTAGAGCACAATTCAACAATGGTATTATTTGGTATAAACATTATATTACTTTTAACTGATGCCATTACTGTAGCTGGATAGGTTTTTCTTGTTGAAAAAACTATCGCTTCTCCAAATGTACTACCTTCTATAAACCTTTGAATTGTTAAACTTCTTCCACTTTCATATATATTTTCAATTTCTACACTACCACTTAAAACTATACCTATATATTCACATTCACTATCCTCTATAGCTATAATATCACCTTTATTATAATTAACTATTTTATAGTTTTTCTCTTTAAGTATGTTTTTTATATATTCATTTTCCATGCCTTTGAAAATACTACATTTTTGTAGCACTTCTAAATACTCTTCCATTTGTTCACCTTCATATCAATATATTTAATTATTTTTTCAAATTTCCGTACTCTTTATACTATAATTATATTGTACTTCTATTTTTACCTTTGTAAAACCTATTATAAGGTATTTTCAAAAAATAACAAACCAATTTACCAATCTATTTTTTATGTGCATTTAGTTAACATGTTATATTTATCTTGTCTTATTTTAATTCCATCTATATTTTTTATACTTACATTCATTTTTTCTGATACTATCATGTTAATATTTAAATTTTTATCATTTTCCTTTTTAGGTTTTTCAAATTCTTCTTCCCATAAAAATATCGATTTACCTATTAACCCACTTGATAACCTAACTAAATTAACAAGATCCCTTTTTTTATTAAGTTCTCTTTTAACAATATATAATTCATGTCTTAAAACTTCATAAGGATCTCTAGATTCCTGTTTAAGTAATTCTTTATACTTTGCCAATGCATTTTCTTGTTCTTTCTTTTTAGGGAATTTTTCTATTTTCCACTCTAAAACTTTTGCAGTGTATATTTCACAGGCAGCAGTTTCTTCATGTAATACTTTGAGAGGTATATAAGTTCCCTTTTTATCTACTCTAAACATTTTTCTAATTTGAATTTCTTCTTTTGACATATCTACTAAATCTATTTTTTCAGCATTCCCAATTTTAAACAATTCATCTATTTGCTTTTTCACAGCCCATTGCTTGCATTCTAAAACTTCTATGTCATAGATAGCTTTAGCTAAATCATTTTTGTTTAATGATTTTAATAATCTTTTATTTGTTGCCTTAAGCTTAGTTAAATCTAAAATAGAAATTTCACGGTGTTCTGATTTTATTGTCTTTTTAATTATTTTTTCTTTTCTAAGCTTAGTTTTTAATTCTTTAGATAATTCACACCATAGTTGTGTTGTGTTTATATTACCATTAACAATAAGACTATAATCTCTATACACTACCGCATCTAGCTTTAACTTATTAGTAGTATTTTGTACTTCTCCTTTTATTTCAACTTTAACTCCAATATTTAATTTTTTAGATCCTATTGAAAGATTTATTATTTTCCCATATCCCTCCTTTGGATAAATAAATTTATACTCATCTTCTATACTTTTACTCTTTACCCCTATTCTTTTATATTTATATTTATAATCCCAAAGAAGTTTCGACTCCTCATCCTCAAGTATTTCCTTTAATACTTCTAAAAGGCATAAAGGTTACTCTTCTAGTGATTGAACTTTTATATTTACTTTACCTTTTTTAAATCTTTTATCCTTACTTTCAATTAGTTTATTTAATAAATTAATTATCTTTCCCTTCTCTAAGAAGGAATAGCAGTTTGCTAAAGAAGCATAAGCCCCTATATCCTGTGTTTGTGCTATTGCAACTTCTCCGCTTTCTATATCCTCATTAATAACATGATATAAAGCCAATCCATAAAAGAAGTCCTCTAAAGCCTCTTCGGGCATTTCTTTTTTTGTAGCCTTTATTTTTTTATCATTAATAATAATTTCTTCATTAAAAACTACAATTATATTTTCTCCATTATTTTTCAATACTTTTATAATCTCAGGCTTATTCTTTCTAGTACTTTCATTAATAATAAAATAATCATTATTTGTAATGCTAAAATCTATTAATTCTTTATTGTTTACTTCTTGCGCCATAGTTACAATAGTTTTATAATAATCAATAATTTCATCAATATGAATAAACCTTCCTGTATTTCCTCTCCTTACAAGCTCTAAAAGAAATTCTCTATCATAATATTGCCCAAACCCAATTGCATCTAAGAATATTCCTTTCTCATTACATATATCTGCAATTGCAAAACATTTTTCTTCTTCAACTATGCAATTCCATTTACTAGGCACTAAATATCCATCTGTAAATAAAACTATATGGTGCTTATCACATACACCTGCTAATGTTTTTACAATTTCTATAGATTCTTCTAAAGGCCTAGACATTACCGTAATTCCTCTTGCATACACTTCTTCCTCTAAAGTTTCATATACCTGAGCCATTCTAAAAGATATTAAATCACATTTAACTGCATTAATAATTCTAAAAGTTTCTTCATGTCCAGAATAAAGTATTACTGAAACATAGTTATTCCCGCTTTTTCTTAAAGCATCTAATGTTGATTTAAGCCTAACCTTAAGTTCTTCAATTTCGCAACACATACTTCCCGATACATCAACTAAAAGTATATGATGATTTACAGTTTCTTTAATTTCAGATACAGTTTTAATTGAATAAAAGTTACATTCCTTTGTTTCAATATCTGAAATTTGAATTTCTTTTCTTCCAATAAACTTTGTGTCTACTTTGGATACAGCCACAATAAATTCCCCCATCAAAATTTTACATTCTTAAATTTATACTCTAAAAATGTAATTTTAATGATTGAATTTTTAAAATAACTATATTACTTTAGCAATTTTTCTCCCTTTTAATAATATACTTGATATTATTAAGAGCACTGGTAGCTCTATTAATGGTCCAATTACTAATGCTAATGCTATTATTGGTTTATCTGGAAATGATAACACTGCTATTGCAAGTGCAATGGGTGAATTTCTTGCAAGTGTAGTTAATTTTAAAACTACTTTATCTTCATATTGTAATTTAAATAGTTTACCTATCCATTGTCCTATAATTAAATTTATTATAAAGAATAGTAAAATAGGTATTAATAATTTAAATAATACTTGTGGATTTGTTATAAGTAATCTACCTTGGGATGCAAACATTGTGGCTATTGCTAAATTCAAAAACCAGCCTTGAAACTTACATGCTTTTTTCGAAATAACTTTTTCAAAATAGTTTTCACCCTTTTTAGATAATATTATTTTTCTATATATTGAAGCTAAAACTAAGGGTATTAATAAACTTACAATAGTACTAGTAAGTAAATTCACTACATCTAACTTAACACTAGTTCCTCCTATTATTAGTATGTATAAAGGAAGTAATATTATTTGCAAAATAAAGTTTAATGGTAGAAGTGACGCTCCAAGTGCCCTATTTCCTTTTGCTCTGGCTATAAATATTAAATACCAATCTGTACATGGGGTAACCATTAGCATAACAAATCCAATTAATAAATCTGGATCATTACTTAAAAATACCCTTCCAAGTAAAAATACTAATATTGGTGTCCATATAAAATTAATTACTACTGTTATTGCTGTAAATTTAATATTTTTAATAGATTTCCCTATATCACTTATAGGGATTTGAATAAACAATAAAAATAACATTATTATTAAAGCTGGAATTATAACATATCCAGCTGCTAATCCAATTATACTAACTTGTCCAAGTAATACACTTATAAATATTAATAGTAATAAAATCCCTGATTGAAACTTATTTATGTCATTCATATCGCTGTCTCCTCTTCGGTCAATTAATAGTTATCATTTTTCAGTTTCCTAAATCATGTTTAGTCTCAATGTTATCACATGTGATAATAATTATCAATAAGTAGAATATCTACGGAGTCCCCTTCTAAATTTATTTAAAAGAAAAAAGCCAGCATTATGCTGACTTATCTCAAAGGTCACAGTCTAATATATCTTCGCCTGTTCGTTAATTAATTCTCTAATCTTTACTTAATCCTAATTTAACTATAGCCTTAAATAAATCCCCATCAGTTTGGATAACAAATTCTCCACCTTGGATTTCTACTAAACCTTTTGCTATTGAAAGTCCAAGACCTGAGCCTTCTTCGCTTCTTGAATCATCGCCTCTTTTAAATCTTTCTGTAATTTCACCAACCTCAAAGCTTAATTCATATGCTGATATATTTTTAAAAGTTACATATGCATATTCCTCATTAGTATAAAGATCTATATAAACTCTTGTACCCTTTAATGAATACTTAACTATATTAGAAATTAGATTTTCAAAAACTCTAAACAATTTTTTACCGTCTGCATTTATATAAATTTTATTTTCAGGAAAATTAACTTTCATATCTAAATTAGCTTCTGTTACCTTTCCTTCCATTTCTGCAATGCTTTGAGTTAAAAGTTGATTTAGTTGGATTTTTTCTATATTTAATTCTACAGTTCCGCTTGTAGCCTTAGCTGCTTCAAATAAATCTTCTATAAGAACTTTTAATCTCTTTGATTTTTGATCTAAAATTTCAATATAATCATTTAAATGCTCTGGCATAACATCTTCTTTTTTAAGCAAATCCACATAATTTAATATAGATGTTAAAGGTGTTTTTAAATCATGAGAAACATTTGTTATAAGCTCACTTTTCATTCTTTCGCTTTTAAGCCTTTCTTCAATAGAATTCTCTAGCCCACTTCCAATATCATTTATATTTTCTGCTAAAACTGTGAATTCATCATTACCTTTTACTTCTATTTTATAATTTAGGTCTCCATCCTTTATCTTATTAACACCTTCCATAATATCATTTAAATATCCTAATTTACCTACTATATATAATGTAAATAATATATAGCTAGTAACCCCTACAAATATGCCCAACCTAGAAGGATTTCTATATGGATTTAATACTGTATCAAAAATAAATATTCCCATATTTATCAGTATAATAATTATAAAGATTATTACTATTTTTCTAACTAAGCCTATTTGCTTAGTAGCTATAATAATTCTTTTTATATATATTGTTCCATATTTTAATATTTTACACATAAAACTATTCTTAATCATAATCTTATCTTTTTTATTTTGGATAAGCATATATATCATAGTTATATATATAGTTTTGAGCATTATACTACTTATCATTGCAAACGGTACTACAAATACCCTATCTTCACATCCCCACTTTATATCTGTGTAGACATAAAGTCTAATTATATTATCTGTAAATATTAATATAGTAACAAATACCAGCTTTAATTCTAGTGGTATTCTAGTGTAATGCTTGTATATTTTATTTTCTTCATTAATTCCAGTATAACCTCTTTTCTTATAAATAAATCTCGTAAAAATAAACATCACTAACCCAACTGCTCCAATAATAATCATAAATATTTTCATATTATAGCCAACCATATTCTTTGAGTAAATGCTGGTTAAATAGTCATACTCTCCTGGATTTTCTGGAAATACAATATAAGTGCTTATATCATTACCTTTAACCTCAGTCCTTTTTCTATCTACTATTCTTCTTCCTTTAATTTTTCTATCTATAGTTAATATCCAATCCTCATTCTTTTTATTCTCATAAACAAAATTTTCATCACCTATCTTTAAATTGAATTTATATCTCTCTCCTTCAATTTCTGCATATCCTTTTTTCTCTTTTTTAAAATCATCAATATTATCATATTTTGTATTTGTATATATTTCTTTTGTTTCATTATTAACTGACATATATTCTATATTTTTTTCTGCATATAAATCGCCCAATTCTTCCATTTGATCACTATATATATAATCTGTATCTACCTCTGAATAGATTTTATTAAACTTCTCATTTATATAATTATTAAATTCTTCACTTTTATAGAATTCCTTGTTATGCCCACTGTATAACCACATATTTTCCCAACGTAGCGGTAATAACATTAATGCTATTGAAACTATAATTGTGAAAAATAGTATTATTTTGCAATTTTTATTGTTTTTCAATTTTATATCCAAGTCCCCACACCACCTTTAAATACTTTGGATCTTTAGTATTTATTTCTATCTTTTCTCTTATTCTTCTTATATGAACTGCTATAACGTTATCTGCATTAAAACATGGATCATCCCAAACTCTTTCGTATATTTCATCTGTTGGAAAAACTCTTCCTTGGTTTGATAAAAGTAATTGAAGTATTTTAATTTCTTTAGCTGTCATTTTAACGTCTTCACCATCAACTAAAACTACTTTAGTTTGCAAATTAAGCTCAAGTCCTCCACATTTTAATATATCTTCAGTTTCATTATTATAATTACCTAAGGTTATATATCTTCTAAGTTGTGATTTCACTCTTGCAATAAGTTCTAGCGGATTAAAAGGTTTCGTTATATAATCATCTGCCCCTAAATTTAACCCAATTACTTTATCAGAATCCTCTGATCTTGCGGATATTAATATTATAGGAATATTTTTTTCTTCCCTTATTTTTATAGTTGCCTTTAATCCATCTAGCTTTGGCATCATTATATCCATAATAATAAGATGAATATCTTTGGATAGCAGAATGTCTAAAGCTTCCAATCCATCATAAGCTTTAAAGATATTTACACCTTCATTTTTTAAATATATTTCTATAGCATCAACTATTTCCCTATCATCATCTACAACTAAAACGTTACTCATTTTGTCCCCCTAATCACTTGTTAAAATTGTTATTTTCCCCATAACACTATTTTTATTCCTTAATTATACACTATAATAATCTCTTCTCTCATTACTTGTCTTTATAATATAAATTTTATCTTACAAATCAGTTAGCAAAAATCTTACAAAACTATGAAGTTTAATATTAGAAATTTATTTTTCCCTAACTTAATAATTTGCAAAAAAATAAAAGCAACCTAAAATAGGCTACTTTATTATACTTGTTAATTAATTAAAAATTTAGCTGATTTCAAATCTCTCTTTGCAAATTCAAACCATTCTAAATATAACTCTTCCTTCCCCATAAATTTTAACTCCTTGAAGTAAAATTTCGTTTTCCATAGTGTAGTTTCTTTTTGCTCTTTCACTAAATTCATCACTATAATAAACTAATATATCAATAGGCATAGTTGCCACTTTGGCCATTGCTTTTCTTATTGTTTTAATTATTTCTAGCTTTCTCTTACTTTTGTCATCAGTTATTATACATATATCTAAATCACTTTCAACATTCGGAGTTCCATATGCATAAGATCCAAACAAATAAATTTAATATTATTATATACCTATTTTCCACATTAATTGACCTGTAGCAGTTAAAAATGCTGATATTAACATTAATATCATACCAGTTCTAATTTTTATCACCATATAAATTCCCCTATTATTCCTTGTGTTTTACTAACTTTATATCTATTCTTAACCAATGACAACATAGGCTTATCACCTAAAGAATCTGAGTATGCAAAAGAGTTTTCAAAATCTATTTCCAAATTTCTTTCCTCTAAATATTGATTTATCCTTTTAAGTTTTTCACCGCCTTTGCAATTTTCACCTTCGATTTCATTAATATACTTATCATCTATTTTTTTAATCTTTGTGCCTATTATTCCATCAATATAATTGTTTTTTTTGAACCAACTTAAATATGCTTCTGGTGAAGCTGATGCTAATAAAATATGATGTCCTTCTTCTTTATGTTGTTTTAGACGTTTCATAACTTCAATATTAAGGTTATTTAATAATACTTCATTATAAAATCCCTCTAGCTCTTTCTCTGTTAAAAATTTTAGTGGAATATAGATAGCTTCTTTTGCTACTCTTATATCTATAATTCCTAATAAAGCCAACACTATCTTAACTAAAATTATAGGAGTATAAAATATGATTAATGGTCTTTTTTTAATTCCAAATATCAGCATTAAAAACATTGAATCACCCTTTATAATTGTATAATCTACATCAAAAATTGCAAAAGTACTTTTCATTGTTTCACCCCCTAATATATATTTAAAATAACTATACAAGTACAAACCCAAAACATTATACAGCCCCCAAGTTGCTTATCCTTTAATACTAACTCTGTTGGACTTCCACCTTCACCTTTAGAATACATTAAGTAATAGTATCTTAAAACTCCAAAAATAACAAAGATACTTGTCCATATAAAATTTTCTGATACTGATCCTAATATAGAATAAATAGCATAAGACATAATTGTACATGTTAAAGATATATTTATAAGTTGATTTAATAACTCTACAGTATATTGAGATAAATTTTTTCTATGTTCATTTGCCCCTTCCCCTAAAATAATTACTTCATTTCTTCTTTTGCCAAACCCTAAAAATAATGATAAAAATAATGTGCATAAAATTATCCACTTAGAAGTTTCAACGCCTGTAGCGATTCCCCCTGCTAATAATCTTAAAATAAATCCAATTGATATACAAAATACATCTAATAAAATTATATTTTTAATCTTAAACGAATAAATTATATTATTAACCAGATATAAAATTATAATAATAAATATTAATTTTTTTAAATTAATTGCTATAAATAATGATAATATAGCTAATATAATTCCTATTATTATAGCTTTAGTTACGCTAACCTTACCACTAGCAATAGGTCTTTCACACTTCTTAGGATGTTTTCTATCCCTTTCTACATCTACAATATCATTAAGTATATAAACAGTAGATGATATTAAGCAAAAAGCTATAAACGTAAGAATATTACTTTTTGCTACTCCAAAATTAATAATATTATTTGAAAAAATTACTGCTCCAAAAACAAAGAAATTTTTAATCCATTGCTTAGGTCTTAACAATTTTATTATATATTTAAAGTCTTTCATTTTCTTCTCCATTCATATTAATATTTAGAGATGCCTTACTTCTATTAAAAGCTGTCATTGCTAATATTATAAAAATCCAAGCAAATGGATATGCATATCTATCTTGAGATTCTGTTATTAAACATTGAAGAGATACTCCTCCAAATATAATATATAAAAGATCTATTTTATAATTTCTATCTTTTTTATTTTTATATAAACCTATATATGAAAGAACTAAAATTATTAAATAAGAAATTTGTATATAACCTCCGCCTTCTACACTTAACCGTATTAACATCCTACCTTCATTTTTACCAATCATATTTAAATATTCTTCTTTATTATAAGCCTCATCCAGTCCATTTTCTGCCCAAAATGCTCCACCAAAATCTCCTATACTCCATTGTCTACCATATTTAAAAGTGTAAAATTTCAACAAATCTATTTTAGGAGTTTCAATTAATCTTTCCTTTATAATTTCTTTTGCTGCTATATCTACCTTTTCATAATCGCCATTATATTTATCAAAAACTTCCGAATCTTCTTGATTCCATCTTCCAACTGATTTAATGTTACTACCTTTTAGCATAGATACACTTGGCGGCTCTGCACCCCTCCAAAGATGATTTTCAGTTATGTTTAATCCTATTAATGTATAACTGACAATAGCTAGTGGTATTGCAAATGATACTATTAATAATACATTCATAATTATTTTGATTCTGATTTTCTCTCTAAAATATATAAAAACATACATTATATAAGCAATTATAATTACATAGCCAATAGGTCTGAAAATCTGTGTAGCACTTAAACTTACCCCAGATGCTAAAATAAATAATAATTTGTTTTTCGACCTATTATTATTATTAAAAGATTTTAAAAACATTAATATACTTAATAACAATAATGGAATAGCCATATTTTCAGAACAATACACATTATTATAAATAATCATAGGCGGATATATTGCACTTATAAATAACACCCATATACTTTTCTCTTCATCATTAAAAATTTCTTTAGATATAAAAAATAATATTATTACATTAAACATTGAAAATATAATATTTATAAACCTTATAGCTTCCAGTGAATTTCGAAAAACATCCCTAATTAAAGCAAAATATAAAACTGTTATACTCATATGTGGGAACCTTGCAAAATAAGCTGTACCCTCAAACATGTATGTAGCACCATCTAAAAACTCTCCTGCACATATAAACATCCTATTAAAATCTCCTACAGGAATACTATCTATACTATAAAACCATAATAGCCTTAAGGCTAAAGCAATCATCATTATACTAATGATGATTAAAGATTTTTTATATTTATTTTTTAATGTATAGTAAATGCTAAAAATTAATATGATTGCATTTATATAAAATCCAATTGATATTATTGAATTATTTTCACCCCAATTTAAATACGTAATAACTCCAAATGCTACAATACTTCCAATAATTACAATAAAAAATAAGATTCTTAAAGACCAATTCAAATACTTGCTGAATTTTTCCATTAATATTTTCTCCTTTTATAATTTTCTATTAAAAATAGTTGTGATGTATAAATACATAACTAAACTATTCTCTCTAGTTATGTATTCTTCTTTACCATAATCACTTGTCTTTATAATATAATTTTTATCTTACAAATCAGTTAGCAAAAATCTTACAAAAATATGAAGTTTAGTATCAGTATTTATTTTTTCTAACTTAATAATTTACAAAAAAATAAAAGCAACCTAAAATAGGCTACTTTATTATATTAGTTATAAAATTTTATATTTTTCCGCACAAACTATTGTATTTTTTTTATTACTTTATCAATATTCCCACCTACACCTATTAGAAACTCTCTATTTTCTATATAAAATTGAAGAAGTATCTTAAATGGTAGTTTCTTATATACATGAGATGTATCATTTCTAAACTTACTTAAAGTTTTATATAATATAATTTCCTCTTTTGGTAAAAAACCTTCTTTTATACATAACTCAATAGAATCAACATATGTAAGTTTACTAACACTTATAGAAATAGTTTTAAGACATTGACTCATATAGCTCCCAAGTAATTCTTTATATTGAAGAAACCCTGTCCTAAAACTTTGTTCTAAATGCTTTTGTATAATTAAGTTTTGATTATCATAAATAGTTACAATTTCATCTAAATCTCCAATAATTTCTTTTAAGTTATTACTTATAAATTTTAGTCTCTCTATATTTAACCTATTCATTTAATCCACACCTTTCATCTATACACATTTGTATAAACCACCATTCAGAGACTAACCACTGGTCAAATCTTTCAAACCATTCGTCAAATCTTTCACTAGTTTCCATTAAGCTTTTTCCTTGAAGTATTTCTCTAAGAATTATTGTATCTGTCTTTTCTGGACAAACAAGATCTACTTCTTTTTGAAGTCTTTCACTTATTTTATCTTCTAAATCTACCAACTCTATATAACTTAAATTTTCACTAAAAATCCCAATATCAATATCGCTATCTTCTCCATATGTGCCATCAGCATAAGAACCAAATAAATATAATGCATCTACTTTATCCATTGGTATTAAATCTTTAATTTTCTCGTATATTGCTTTATAATCCATTTTGGTCCACCTTTCATAATTAAAATTAAATGCCTAAACGTAGATAACAAATATACCTTTATCCTTAGATTTTATATATTCTTGATTATATTCTTTACTCTTATTAAAATTATAAACTATTAAGTACCCTTTATCTAAATCTTGATTATCTATATAATCTGCTAGTTGTATTAATCCTTTTTCATGATACTGCTGTCCATACCAAACTTTGAGCTCTATTACATATTTAAAATTATTATAAGTTATAACAACATCTAGTCTTTTTTCTTCAGCTATTTGAACTTCTTTAAAATCAAAACCAACACCGTTTATTATAGGTTTTATGAAGGCTAAAAATAATAGTCTCCCTTCTCTTTCAATAAACTTTGCATCTTTATGAGAGTATTGCTCTTTTATAAACTGTTGATACTTAAATAATATTTTTTCCATATCCAAGCTACCATCATTATTTATGAAATTATCTCTAAAATTATAATTCTTTATATTACTTGTATTATTTTCTAATTTTGAAATGAAGTAATTGTATATTACTTGTTCAAATATCTTATTACTAATTTTAACTATTCCATCTTCTTCTTTAAATATTCCATATAAAGTACCTCTGTTAATTAGAGGATTATGTATATTAAATACTTTATTTTCCCCATTAAAAACTATATCAAATACATAATTGTTAAGCTCCATATTATTTTCTAAATTTTTAATTAAATCATCAAACAAAGTACTATTTTCTTTTAATATTAACTTAATAGCTTTAATTATATGATTTAACTCCCAAGGTATTTTATTTTTCAATATATCTTCATCTATTATCTTACATAATCTACTTACTAAAAATGGATATCCATTAGTATAGTAATATAAATTTTCACTTAATTTAGCTGTATCCATATCTAATTTATTTAAACTACAATATTCCTCTAACATAGTTTTTATCTCATAAGGATTAAAACTCATATCTATATTAAAATCAATCGCAATATTCCATGGACTATTCATCTTTTTCTCATCATTTCCTATTATTTTAAGTTTCAAGTTTTTTATATCATGTACACCAGCTAATATAACACTTTTAAATGTAGCATCTATATTTTCCTGGCTTAATAAAAATTTATTTCTAAGCATGCCTAAAAAGCTTAAAAACAATTGATTATTACTTGATTTATCAACTTCATCAATTAAAAGTATAACTTCTTTGTCACTATTTTTTACAAACTTAGTAATAGCCCTTGAAACCTCTTTTAGACTTTTTAGATTAGTACCTAATGCTCTTAATTCTTCACTTTTTTCTTCATTTACAAACTCTAAACTATCTGCAAATATATCCAGTATATCTCTGCAAAAATTTTCCTCACTACTAAATATTACATCTCCTATACCTTCAAAGCTTGTTTTTATTACCAAATATTCATTGTGTAATCTTTGAGTTAATAAATACATAGTTGTAGTTTTTCCATATTGCCTAGGTCTATTTATAATAAAGTAATCACCTTGATGTACTAATTTTTCAATTGCCTTAAGTTTATTCTCTATATTAACCATATAATGTTTCTTTGGTATGCATGTACCTGTAGTGTTAAACCTTTTATTCATATATTCACCATCTTTCCATCTCTTTATTAATATTATATCCAATTCCCATATTTTAAACAACCTAATATATAAATGCCTCTAATGCATTTCAACATAAAAAGTTAAGAATCCTTTTACTGTATAAAATATCATATTTAAAAGGCTATTTTACAAAATAAATATAATCTTTAAAATCAAAAATGCATACAGATTATTACACTGCATGCATTTATTTTAATATACTATTTTATTGCTTTTGAAATTTCTGTTAATATTATATCTACTCCATTTGCTCTTGCATCTGGATAACTTTAATTAGTTATAGCTCTTTTTATCTTATGATTTTTTCCTATTTTATCTGCAGTAATAATTGCTGCTGCAACAGCCTGTGCTGTTATAGGGAATGGCATAGAATGTATTGATTCTTCTTTTATACATGCTTTTTCTGCAACTTCCATAAGTTCTGCATCAGTAATACTATCTACTCCTATATCTTCTAAACAAACAGGAAGTCCAACTTCTAAGCAGAAATCTAATACTTCATTTATTTCTTCTGTTTTTGAATTTTCTAATACTAATTGTGCTATTGTTCCAAATGCAACTTTTTCACCATGGAAATATTTATGTGTACCTTCTAAAATAGTTAACCCATCATGAATTGCATGTGCTCCTGCTAGTCCACCACTTTCAAATCCAAGTCCTGATAAAAGAATATTTGCTTCTATAATATTTTCTAAAGCTGGTGTTACTAAATTGCAATCTGAAGCTGCTTTTGCTTTTACTCCATCCATCATTAAAGTTTCATAACATAACTTAGCAAGTGCAAGTGCTGTGTTAGTTCCTATAGCTGATCCACATACCCCTTCGCGAACTCCACAAGGTAAACCTGCATTTACATTTGAATATGAATTTGATGTTGCTCTTGCTTCAAAGTATGTTGATAATGCATCTCCCATTCCCGAAACTAAGAAACGAGTAGGTGCTTTTGCAATAACTGTTGTATCAACAAGTACTACACTAGGGCTTTGTTTGAAATAAGCATAATCATCAAATGCTCCTTCTGGTGTATATAAAACTGCTGAATGACTTGTTGGTGCATCTGTAGCTGCGATAGTTGGAACAATAATTAGTGCATCACCTTCTGCAACACATTTAGCAGTATCAATTGCTTTACCGCCACCAAGCCCAATTATACAATCACATTTATTTTCTTTAGCAATTTGTTGTAATCTCTCCACCTCTTGTCTTGAACACTCACCTTTAAATCCACTTTCTACAAAAGTAATTCCAAATTTTTCAGAAGTTATATCTAATTTTTCTTTAATACGTGCCACATCATCTTTGTGGGCAATTAATAGTCCTGACTTTCCAAATGTTTTCACAAAATAACCTAGATTTAATAATTCATCCTCACCTTGAACATATTTAGTTGGGCAAATAAATGCTTTTCTCATATTAATCTCTCCTCTATGTATTATTTAAATTTATTACTTTTGACTTTTTTGTTTTTTAACTTGTCTTTATTATAATATCGTTTTCATTTTTACGCATTGGACTAATATGTCAAAATATTATGATTTCAGACCGTAATATTTTGACATAAAACTATATTATCGTAATTTTTATACTTTTCAGATTATTTCGTTTTTAAACTATATTTCCCTAATATATCTTTTTTTAATATAAATAATAAAAAAATTGTCTCTTCAAATGATTTTTCATCACTTAAAGAGACAACTTCTTAGCATTATGACTTTCTATTTAGATACCTGATTATTGCCTAAATTTTCTTAAAATACTTTCTATAAATAGATGGTGTAACCCCTTCATACTTTTTAAATATTTTTATAAAATATCCTGATTCACTAAATCCAAGTTCTTGGCTAACTTCATTAACATGCATATCTGTTTCTTCTAACAGATTCTTAGCCCATTCAATTTTTAATTTTGCCAAATAAATCGAAAAATTTTCTCCAGTTTCTTTTTTAAACAACCTACTAAAATAACCTTGACTAACATGACAAATATTAGCCATATTTTCTGCTGAAATATTTTCACTTTTATTATTATAAATATAATCTATAGCTGGTTTTAAAGTTGTACTTACCAAAACTTCTCTACCCTCATCACATGATTTTTCTATAATATAAGAGTCTATTATAGCATTTGATATTTGTTTTTTTACATTTTCAATATTTTTTACTGGATACCCTATCAATGCATTAGAATCCACTTCACTTTTCAGTGACTTTTCATACATTTGTAAAATTAAATTTTTCTCTATTGATTCTTCAACTAAATAATTGCATAAATAACTTAACATATTTGCAAGTTCTTTAACTTTTTCATAGGATAATAGTGGTAATTGTTCATAATACCCTTTTAAATCCTCTAATTTCTTATTAGCCAAATCTTTATTTGACGTTGTTACTATTTGCTCTAGTATTTTAGTTTCATTAGGATCTGATAACTTTACTTGACCTGCCATAATTGCTCCAATATATTTATCATCAATAATTATAGGTATAGCGACGTCTACTATATTATAGTGGCATAAATATATATATGGTTCATTTAATCGTATAGCTTCTAACCCACCTCTTGAATCACACTTTTCGCAATATTTTACCATATCTGAATCTGCTCTTACTTCTTCACAAAATCTATGACAAGAACTATGTTCAGTAACTGGATTCCCTTTATAATCAACTGTAATTATTGCAGTCTTAGTAACTAATGCAATAGAATCCTGTAATTTCTGCCATTTTTTTAAATCAATTATCTTATTTAAACTTAAGTTTTCATTTTTCAGGTTTTTTCATCTCCCCATTATCTTAGGCATCGTAAAATAAATAACAGACCAAAGATTCTTAGATTTTTTCATTCTTTTATTTTATCAATTTGTCAAAAATCCCACTATTATCTTTAGATATTTCCTCTATGGTATATTTTAATATTAGCTCTTCTATCAATGGTTTTAAGCTTATTGTGAATTTAAATACTTCTGCGCATTCATCTTTAGATGTTTCTAAATAATTATCTCCAGGATATCTTTTATCAAAATAATAATCCTGTATTTTTCTGAAAATATCCTCATGTTTACTTAATTCTTCTATATTTAATTTACTAGTTATTACCGTTAACTTATGTACTCTAGTTAACTCTCCACACTTTAGTTCCAATAAATATTTTAATGATTTCTCTAGATATTGTTGACAGTCTACTACTATAACATCATATTCATCTGTATATTTATTCATAGTCTCTGCTGACTTTAAATTCTTTTTAGCAAAATCGTAATAATTCATTTCTTAACTCCTCCAATTCCTTACAATCCTTTTCTATGGATTTCAATAATAGATTACTATTCTTGAGTTCTAGAAACTCTTTCATACTGTAGTATTTGAAATCTATTAGTATAGATGATTTATTATTATTATCTAATGAATCTCCAATCATAGATATTAATTTTATAGATTTTGGTTCATCTCCTAAAAGCAATAAATCTATATCACTTTCCTCATGTATAACCATTTTAGATACACTCCCATAAACTAAAGAGTGCCTTATGAAAGATAGTTCACAAGATGTCAAACTATCTTTTATACAATCAATTACTTTTATAAATTCACTATAATTTTTCAAGATATTATACCCCTTTATTATATATATTTACTTAGATTTAGAAGTTAGGAGAAAAACTATAAATAGGCTTATTTATATAGGCTAAATTTTAAAGGAAATTGAAAATGTAATAGATCAACATGAATATAGTATAGCTAATATTATATTCCCTATAATTAAAAAATTCAACTCTGCCTACTAAAATTATATTGTACCACTATGTCTGTATTTTTGAACAGTTCTTCTACTCCAATAATATACAACAGCATCTTCGCTAATTTTTCAAATATTTGCTTATCACCAATTTCTTTGCTTAATTCATTAAGGCATCCTAAAACAAATAATATTATTTGGATCAAACCTATTGAAATAACTGTTGAATACTAAGTCACGTTGTGATATAGTCAACATATGATATGTCATAACGTGACATAGGAGGTGACCTTATCCTTGGAAAAAATACTAAAAGCCTTTCTCCCTATGAGTGAAACTGCTTATTATATACTACTTTCCTTAACAGAGCCTAGACATGGCTATGGAATTATAGTCCATGTTGATAAAATTACTGAAGGCAGAATTAGACTAGGTTCTGGTACTGTTTATGGAACTTTATCTAAGATGCATAAAGCTAATATAATAACTATTTACGCTGATGAGGATAGAAAAACAATATATGAAATAACTACTATAGGTAAAGCCCTATTACTAAAAGAAATTGAAAGAATTAAAGAATTAAACAATAATGCTATTAAGTATGAGGGGTGTTTTAAAAATGAAGAAAATTAGGAGATTAAAATTTGGATGGTGTTATTCACCGGACTTAATTGAAGATTACCTTGAGAAAATGGAACTTAAAGGCTATAATCTTGTGAAAGTTGGTTTCCTTGGTTGTATTTTTACTTTTGTTAAAGGTACCCCAAAACATATTAGATATTGCACCGATTGTCATAGTGAAACTACGGCTGGCTACTATGAACTTTATAGAGATGATAATTGGAAACTGGTTTATTCCTTTGATGATACTCTTACTACTAGATATATTTGGGCAAAAGAATATAATTCTAATGAAGAAAAGCCTAATATTTATACTGACTACGATATTAAGTATAACCTTGCTAGAAAATTCTTTATTCGCTATAGTGCATTTTTGATTCCATTTATACTAATGAGTATTAAGATTATACAAAGCGATATTAATTCAGATGCTGATGTCTATATTATTATTCCTATTTTTATGCTGTTGGTTTACTTGTTTTTATATTATAGAGTTATTAGTTACTTTTTTAGAATAAGAAAAAATTCAATGAATGATTAAGGAATAATAGAACAAAGTAAAAAAAGGTAGAACTCCCTGCTTTGCACAAAGAATTCTACCTTTTAAATACCTATCTAGCGGCTAAGTACTAATTATTGGAAATTTTAAATTATTTCTTTAATCTACTTCTAGCTGGTCCTCTAGTTTTCTTAGGTGCACTTACTCTAGTATCAGTTGATCTCATTTCTCCATTTTTCCCTCTAGCTGCTCTTGCCGCTGGTTTTTCGTTGTTTCCAGCTTTACCTTTTGATTCTCCACTTTTCATTTTACCTTGTGGCTTTTCATATGTTTTTTTATCTTTATCAGCGGTAGTTTTATTTCTATTATTTTTATTCTTACCTTGGTATCCTGTTCCAGAATATTTTCTGTTACTTGCAAGGTATCTAGTTTCTTTTGATTGTATTAAGCATTTAGGTCCGTTTCCTATTAGGTCTTCTCTATCTTCTTGCATTAATGCATCATGAACTAAATTATAGTTTTTAGGATTTTTAAACTGAAGAAGTGCTCTTTGCATAGCTTTTTCTTCTTTAGTTCTTGCAACATATACTTCATCTCCACTAATTGGATCTACACCTGTATAAAACATTGCTGTTGATAAAGTACCTGGTGTTGGATAGAAATCTTGAACTTGTTCTGGTTGATATTTTGTATCTCTTAAATATTCTGCAAGTTCTATAGCTTCTTTTAAACCAGTACCTGGATGACTTGACATTAGGTATGGTATTATATACTGTTCTTTACCTAATTTTTGATTTATTTTAAAGAATTTTTCTCTAAATCTATCATAAGTATCACCTGATGGTTTACCCATATATTTAAGTGAATTAACAGCTACATGTTCTGGAGCAACTTTTAATTGTCCACTTACATGATGCTCTACAAGTTCCTTAAAGAATGTATCATCCTTATCTGCCATTATATAATCATATCTAAGTCCTGAACGAACAAAAGCTTTCTTAACCTTAGGTACTTTTCTTATTTTTCTAAGAATTCCAAGGAACTCGCTATGATCAACAACTAAATTATTACATGGTTTTGGAGTTAAACACTCTTTATGTTTACATGCACCTATTGTAAGTTGTCTTGAACAAGCTGGTTTTCTAAAGTTTGCAGTAGGACCACCTACATCATGTATGTATCCCTTAAAATCTTTAAGATTAGTAATTTCTACTACTTCTTCTAATATAGATTCTTCACTTCTGCTTTGAACTGCTCTTCCTTGATGGAAAGTAATTGCACAAAATGCACAATCTCCAAAACATCCTCTTGAACTTACCACACTAAATTTAACTTCTTCTAAAGCTGCAATTCCACCTTGATCTTCATATATAGGATGATATTCTTTAGTGTATGGAAGCCCATATACTTCATCTAATTCTTCTCTTGTAAGAGGCATTTCCGGAGTGTTTGAAACAACATATTTACTACCATGTTGTTGAACTAAAACCTTTCCTCTTACTGGGTCTTGCTCTTCATTTTGTATTTTAAAAGCTTGATTATATTTAACTTTATCAGTAGCAACTTCTTTGCATGAAGGCATTACTATATAGTCTCCATAAATTTCATCTAATTCGTCTATTATGTAAGTTGTTCCATTAACGTGTCTTATGTATTTTGCTTCAAATCCTTCATTTAATGAATTTGCAACTTCAACAATTTGCTTTTCACTCATTCCATATATAAGTAAATCTGCACCGGTATCTACAAGTATAGAATTACGTACATTGTCACCCCAATAATCATAATGAGCATATCTTCTTAAACTAGCTTCAATACCACCTATTACTATGTTAACATTTTTATAAGCTTCTCTTATTTTATTACAATAAACAATTGTAGCTCTATCTGGTCTTGCTCCCATTTTTCCACCTGGTGTATAAAGATCCTTATCTCTTTGTCTTTTACCTACACTATAATGGTTAACCATAGAATCCATATTTCCTGCATTAACTAAAAATCCAAGTCTTGGTCTTCCAAGTTTCATAAAATCCTCTGTACTATGCCAATCTGGTTGAGCTATTATACCAACCTTATAACCTGCATTTTCTAGTACTCTTGAAATAATTGCTGTACCAAAACTATGATGGTCAATGTATGCATCTCCTGTAACTAGAACAAAATCACATTGATCCCATTCTCTATCAATCATATCTTCTTTACTTATTGGTAAAAATCTATTATCTGTCATCATATCACCTTCTCTTATATATTCTTAAAGTTATATTATCTCACTAGGTATTTTCAAAAAAAATAACTAGTCACTATGCTAGTTTATTTTGTACCATACTATTTTAAATTAATAACCAATTATATTCAATGTGATTATTTTCATTTAAATGCTCTATAACTTTCCTGTTTATTGATTATAACACTATAATCACTGTAAAATATACATTTTATAAATACTTTTTATAATTTTTGTTGGATTTTGTGTAACATACATCCACATTTCTTATATTTTTTTAAATTTCGCAAAGAAAACATACTATCTTCACCTACTCTCCACATTAACACCTTAAGCTTATTTTAAAGTTAAGAACTTCTAATAAACCTATAGAACTAATGCATTCTTTACTTTCATTTATAATAAGGGGATGAGGTACATACTATGAGTAATAGAGACATAAATATCCATATAAAAAGAAAAAAATTAAGGCACCGTAAAAAGATAATAAATTTAATTACTTTCTCTTTAATATCTATTCTATCAATTAGAATTGGTTTTAAAAAGATATTAAGTTTTAAAATAGGACTTGCTAATATAACATCTAAGAATAGATTTATACCTACTTCTAGCAAAAATGTTCCTGTAGATAGTGCAGATGTTTTTACTATTTGTATAGATGCTGGTCATGGTGATTGGGATTTTGGCACTATAGGCTTAAATGATTCTGCTGAAAAAGATATTGTTCTATCTATAACTATTAAATTAGGTGAATTATTAGAATCTCAGGGTATTGATGTAGTATATACAAGAACCACGGATACATTGTTTTGGTCTGATAATTCTACAGAAAATTTATATGAAAGAGTTAATATTTCTAAGGATAGCGGTGCTGATTTATTTATTTCTATACATTGTAATAGTTCTGATGAATCCCATTCTTATAAAGGAATAGAAACTTGGTATAATAACGCTGACGATGAAAGCAACTTATTTGCCACACTAATACAAAATGAGTTAAGTAATTTGGAATATACATCAGATAGAGGAACTAAATATTATTCTGAAGACGAACCTTTAGCTGTATTAAATAATAATGACGTTCCATCCGTACTTATAGAGCTTGGCTTTCTAAGTAACTTGTCCGATGAATATTTCCTAACTTCTGAAAATGGTCAATCCCTTTCTGCTGAAGCTATATTTAATGGTATATTAACATATAAAGATACATTAAATTAATTTTGAAAAATGTTTTGCAATAAAGAATTATAACAGGGTAAAACATTACAAAATTAAAATGAATGCCTTTTTTCTAATTGCTCTAGTTGTTATAGTGTTATATGGCACTTTATTTCAACTCAAAATATACAAATTAAAGCAAATTACTTAATCTTAATTAAGAATGTTTGTACAAATTAAACTATGAATATACTTCAGGTAATCCGATGTGAATATGAATATAACAAAAAGAAGAAGGTCCCTTTTCTTTTTCCTAGAAAAACCTTCTTCTATTAAAATAACAACTTTTTTATTATGATATTTTTGTAGACATTCTGTTAAAAATTTTATAGATGTCACAACAGTTCCAAAATTTGCTTTTTTTATAATATTTATATAATCATCTTTTTCACAAGATAATTTATCACTTTGCAAAACATAGTCATGTCTTTTAAAGGCCTTAATTATTTCATTTAACAAACATTCATAAGCTAATTCAAATTTTGGTTGTTTTGCTGATTTTAAAGAAAGATTTATAACTGCATATTGTCCCATTTGTGATATATATTAAACAACTTTATCGTAGCCGCTATACTTATCTATAACATATGATATACTTACATTACATGGTTATTATAGGTATAATCAGAGGCTACTCTGATAAGTATATTTTTTTTAAAAGGAGCATTTTATGAAAGCTAAACATGAAACAATACTAACTTCTATTACATTTATTATCTCTCTAATATCTACAATACATTCATTTTATAAATCAATTGATAAACTTACACTTATACTTTTATCTTTAAACACTTTACTTTTCTTTACTCTTACAATCATTAAGATATATAAATATAAAAAATATGGCCATTTATATAAGGAATTTCCAAAATTTAAATAAGCATTAACCAATATCAGTTAATGCTTATTTTCGAGAGTTATTTAATTTTATTTTCATTATTAAAACAAGCTCTTCAAATATACATTATCTGTGTCTCCTACTACTTTTATGATGCCTACGACTTTTATGCATATTATTATTTCTATTTGTCATCTCAGAATTATCATTTGTATCCGAATTATTATTCATATTACCATTATTCATACTATTCATAAGCATACTCAATGGATTATTTTCCATTCCATTTTGATTTTCATCCATCATGGGATTGTTTTGATTATTCCCCCCCATAAACATACTCAAAAGCTGATTTATATCAATTCCATTATTTCCGTTACTTCCATTATTCCCACCATTTGCGTTACTTCCGTTACCTCCATTACTTGCACTATTTCCAGCATTTCCACTATTTCCATTACTCCCATTGGCTCCATTATTTCCATCGGTGCTATTGGTGTTATTCAAAAGCATACTTAAAGGATTGTTTTTCATTGAATTTTGATTATTCCCTTTATTAATATTTTGGTTGCTATTTTGATTTCCACCATTCATAGGATTATTTCCGCCCATTAACATACTCAACATCTGATTCATACCATTATTTTGGTTACCATTATTTTGATTTCCACCTTGATTATTCATGTTATTTCCCCTATTACCATTCATACCGCCCATTAACATACTAAGTGGGTTATTTGCCATTCCATTTCCTTGTCCACCCATGTTCATATTACCCATTAACATATTTAATAAGGGATTTCCTCCCATCCCTCCATTGCCTTGCATTTTCCCCATACCACCGCCACCTAATAAATTATTTAAAAGCATATTTAACATTTATATTTCTCCTATTAAATTGTTCTTACTATAGTTTATTTACTCACTATGGTATTTGATACAACACTCTGCCTAATTTT
The DNA here is from genome assembly GCF_900104115.1 of Clostridium gasigenes. Taxonomy (GTDB): domain Bacteria; phylum Bacillota; class Clostridia; order Clostridiales; family Clostridiaceae; genus Clostridium; species Clostridium gasigenes. The sequence goes on along the minus strand of NZ_FNJM01000001.1, from coordinate 240,158 downwards.
TCGAATTATTTTCCTCTAATAATATTGTGTATATTACTAATTCTTTTAAGATACTACTTTAGTATTAACTCTAAATAATTTAGGCCATATAATCATTGTGTTTATTTGTTTTACAATTCCAAGCATGTAAAATAAATTATATTATCTATTTTTTCACTAAATTTACCTAACATATTCTAGGTAATAACTCGCCTTGTGGCATTGGTAATATTTTCATTGCTCCAAGTTCCGTTTTTATATATAGTGCCTTTCTTTGACCTGTCACAACTTCTCCTATTATTTCAGCATCCATCCCTAATGAATGTGACCTTATAACATTTATTATTTTTTCAGCATCACAACTACTAACTATGCAAATTAATTTTCCTTCATTTGCTACATAAAGAGGGTCTATGCCTAGAATTTCACAAAAGCTTGTAACTTCTTCATTTATAGGTAAGTCTTTTTCATAAATCATCATACTTTTCCCACCACTATTTACAAGTTCGTTTAACGTACCTGCAACTCCCCCTCTAGTTGGATCTCTCATTATTTTTATTTCTTTACTTACACTCATTATATCTGCTGTTAATGTATTTAAAGTTGCACAATCACTTTTTATGCTACTTTCAATATCTAATTTTTCTCTTTCATTCATAATACACATGCCATGGTCTCCCATTGTGCCACTTAATATTATTTTATCTCCTATTCTTATGTTTTTCATGTTTAATTCATATCTCTCCTTAGTAAATTCGCCTATACCAGTTGTATTTATATATATTTTATCTCCTCTTCCTTTTTCAACAACTTTAGTATCTCCTGCTACTATTTTTACCCCTGCTTCTTTTGCTGTATCTGCCATAGATTTAACAATTTTCTTTAAACTTTCAATTTGAAATCCTTCTTCTATAATAAATGCAGCTGTTATATATAAAGGCTTTGCTCCACTTACTGCTAAATCATTTATAGTTCCACATACGCTAAGTTTCCCTATATCTCCACCAGGGAAAAATATAGGATCTATTACAAAACTATCTGTGGTAATTGCTATTTTTCCTTTAATTTCATCTACTATAGTTGAATCATTTTGTTGTAACAACTCTTCATTATTAAAATTATTATAAAATACTTCTTCTATTAATTTATAACTCTCTTCTCCACCGCTACCATGTGCCATTGTTATTATATCCACTTTTACCCATCCCCTTTAATCACCCCTGGAGTGTAATTAATTACACCTTTCCCAATTTATCTTATATCATTCCAATTCATTATACTTATTACATTGATCCCGATTGTGCCAATCTATAAAATCCTGCCAACCATCGCAGTGTTTCTAGCATTCCCAGTATTTCTAGCTAATACGATGCATTATAAACTATACCGCATGTCCCCTCCTGAGAAACCATACATGGTCCTATAGGGTTATTGGGATTACAATGCTTTCCAAATAATTTGCACTCTCTTGGGCTTTTCTTACCTTTTAATATATCACCGCAAATACATCCATTATTAATAATATCTTCTTTTATATTTAATGAGAATTTTAATTTCGCATCAAATATTTCGTATTCTTCTTTAAATATATATCCTGTACCCTCTAAATTTCCAATACCTCTCCATAAGCTATCTGAAGGTACAAATACTTCATTCATAAGTTTTTTAGCAATAATATTCCCTTCTTTTTTAACAAACCCCTTATATAGATTTTCACATCTAACTTCATTATTATTTACCATATTTATTATAGAAAGTATTCCAGCTAATATTTCTGTACTTTTAAACCCACATATACTCATAGGCGTTCCACTTTCCTTGGCTAACTTATTAAATACTTCTTCTCCTATTATTGTTGCTACATGTCCTGGAGCTATAAACCCGTCTATATTAACGACCTCATTTAAAACTAAAGTCTTCATAGTATTTGGCATAGTTTTTATTGAATGTATCATAGTAAAATTATCTATTTTCTCCAACTTAGCCATTTTCAAAGTTAATGCTATTACAGGTGCGGTTGTTTCAAATCCAATTGCTAAAAATACAACTTCATTACCCTTATTATTTTTAGCTATTTCTAAGGAATCTAAAGGAGAATATATTACTCTAATATCACTCCCTTTTGCCTTCTCAGCCCTTAATGAACTTAAACTTCCTGGTACTCTCATCATATCTCCAAAGGTTGTAATTATAACATTTTTCTTTTTACTTATCTCTATTGCACTATCTATATAACTTTGAGAAGTAACACATACAGGACATCCAGGGCCCGATAACATCTTTACATTTGAAGGCAACAACTTATCTATTCCATATTTATATATACTTCTAGTATGCGTGCCACAAACTTCCATAATCCTTACTTCTTTAGTTGCTCTTTTTTTTATTTCTTCAAGTAATTTAATGGATAAATCCACACTATTAAACTCATTTATTAAATTCATAATTCCCCTTTTACATATCTAAAATAGTAGTTACAAACAATTTATTTGATTGTGCCTAACATGTTCAACTTTTTATATACCCCATATAACTTCTGTTATTCTTGTAAAAGACATCTATTCTAACATTCCTAGTGTTTTAAATACCTCTAAAGTTTCTCTTGCTTCTTCCTCTTCCATTTTATCAATAGCACATCCCACATGTACTAAAACATAATCTCCAATTTTCAAATCTTCAACTAAAGATGTATTTATAATTTTTCTTATTTTCCCAAACTCTACTAAAGATTCTCTTTCATATATTTCAATAATCTTGCCTGGAATAGCTACACACATATTGCTGCTCCCTTCTTTTTTTTTAATTTCCCTGCTCATTTGCTATAACCAATTGTCCTATAGATATTCCACTATCGTTACATGGAATATTTTTATGAGTAAGGACATTAAAATCATTTTCCTTAAGCTTAATATATAATTTTTCTAATAATATTTCATTTTGAAAAACTCCACCACTTAAAGCAACCTCATTTATTCCATATCTATCTCTTAAACTTATACAAATATTAGAGGAAATTTCTACTATAGTATTATGAAATCTAATAGCAATTTCACCTTTATTAACTTGATTTTTTAAATCCTCTAAAATATTTTTTATTATTTTATTTGTATCTATAATATTTATATCCTTATTTAATTTTATATTATAGCTATAAAACTCTTTATAAATATTATTATTCCTTTCCTTAATAAAATACTCTGCTAAATCTTGAAGATAAATTGCAGCTTCCCCCTCATAGGATATTTTACTATTAAAACCTAGCAAACTTGCTACACCATCAAATAATCTCCCCATACTACTAGTTAAGGGAGTATTAATTTTATTATATATAATCTTAATTATTAAATTAATATTTTTATAACTAAACTGGCTTGGTAAAAACTTAATTATATTAGGCATTTCTTTGTTTAGATTTTTTTTAAGAGCCTTGTATATAAGGCTTGCTCCCATTTTCCAAGGATACATAACTGCTCCATCTCCAGTTGGCATATCCATATAACTTAAATGTCCAACTCTTTTAAATCTTTTAAAATCACATATTAAAAACTCACTTCCCCAAATTTGTCCATCCTCACCATAGCCTGTACCGTCAAAGGCTAATCCTATAACTCTTGAAGTAATATTATTATCAACCATACAGCTTACTATGTGTGCATGATGATGATATACTCCTATTTTTTCGCATTTATAATTTTTAACAAACTCACTACTCCAATAATTTGGATGCATGTCATAACATACTGTTTTAATATTAATGTTATAGATATTTTTTATATAATTCATGTTATTTTTAAAATTACTAAAAGTCTCCAAATTGTCCATTTCTCCAATATAAGGACTTGTAAAAATATATTTATTACTACTTATTGATAACGTATTTTTAAACTGAGATCCTAGTGCTAATATTCCATCATTAACAATATATTTCCTTGATATTGGAGCATATCCTCTGCCACCTCTTATAACTCTTTCCTCATTTAAGATTACATTAACCACAGAATCATCAATAGGCATATTTATATCTCTATTATGAATCAAGAAATAATCTGCAATAGCTTTAAGCTCACTTAAAGCTTCCTCATTTTTATAAATCATAGGAGCTCCACTAATGTTTGCACTTGTAAAAACTAATACTTCTAATTCTTCATCAAACAATAAATAATGTAGTGGTGTGTAGGGTAGCACTACCCCAAATTTACTACTATTAAAGGATATATTATTTGGAAGTTTGTAATTTAATAATTTATTATTCACTATTTTTCCTAAAGTTTGATTTATATCTTCATTATTTATTGTTTTGTTGTTTTCTAATTGATTATCTTTCTTTTCTAAAAGAACTATAGGTTTCTTATTTCCTATTAAGATTTCATTTTCTTTACTGTTTATATTGCAATATTTCAAGATTATATCTATGTCTCTCATCATCAATGCTAAAGGCTTAGTCTTTCGTCTTTTTCTTTTTCTAAGTAAATCTATTGCCTCTTTATCTTTTCCATTACAAATTAAATTAAATCCCCCTAATCCCTTAACAGCAATTATTTTTCCTTCCTTTAAATAGTCTCGTATTTTTTTAAGTTCATCTATGCAATCTATGATATTTCCCCTATTATCTAAAACGGTTAACTTTGGACCACATCTATTACAACATGTTGGTTCTGCATGAAACCTCCTATTTAAAGGATTTTCATATTCACTTATGCATTGGCTACACATATTAAATTCATTCATTGTAGTTTGAAATCTATCATAAGGTAATTTTTTTATTATAGTAAATCTAGGTCCACAGTTTATACAATTAGTAAAGGAATACCCTCCCCTACGAAAATTGCTTTTATCTAAAACCTCATTTCTACAATCTTCACAAGTTGCTATATCTGGAGATATTATTGTTGATATTCCCTTACTACATTCTTCTAATTCATTTTCATCTTTGTATTGATATTTTCTATCTTTTCTACTAATATCACTTATTAGTATTTTAAAATCTTTATATCCCTTTAGATCTTTTTCAATTATTGTTATATCCTCAACTTTACTTAGTATAGGTTCTTTGCTCTTTAAATCTATTATGAAATTAGAAATATCATTAGAATGTCCCTCTATATCTATATAAACACCCTCACAACTATTTTTTACCCAGCCATTTAGTTTATTATTTAATGCAATTTTGTATATAAAAGGTCTAAATCCAACCCCTTGAACTATACCTTTTACTACAATATATTTCCTAATCATTTTATATTCTTTCCTTTAAAATATCTTCTAAAAAAATCATAAAACCCTACTCTCCTTCGATTCTATATAATAACATCTCATATCCATTTGTAATATCCATACTGTAACTATTACATATAGGACATTCCTTTTTACTAAACTCAAGGTGAAACTCCTTATTACAATTTTTGCAATAAGCCATTGCAATAACCTTTTCTATATCTAGAGTCGCACCTTCACATATACCATCTTTACTTAAGCTTTCAAAGGCAAAAATGAGAGCTGAATTATTTATATAAGAAAATTCACCCATTTTTAAAACAATTTTTTCTACCTTACTTATATTGTTATCCCTGCAATTTTCCTCAACCATATTAATAACACTACTAATGATTGATAACTCATGCACTTTATCATCTCCCTCATTTTCATTTTAGGCATTTTAAAAAAATAACAAGGCAAGGTGCAAAATAGACTAGACTACTGACTTCCTATTTATTTGAACTTCACTTAGGCATATTAGAGTTTTTATTTTATCTAAAACCCTATTGCATATACTATTAAATTCTTTATTTAACTTAGGCGATAAGTCTAATGAATAATCTACTTTATCTATTTCTATTCCAATTAAATACCCATTAATTTCTCTATATTCTCTACGTAAAACCTTAAGTAGACTATCGCCATGAGGATCTCTACTTTCTACAATTAAATTATCACATTCCTCAAATGATAATTTTGATATATACCCTGGTTTAAAATCAAAGTATGTCCCATCTATAATAACTACAAAATCATCCTTGTTTATGCAATCTAGACAATACATAAAATCAGTTTCTCCAATTATCACTTCTATATTTTTGCTTAACTCTTTGTTTTTATTTAATTCTATATTCTCATTTGATTCTAATTCTTTTTTTATATATTCAGCAACTTTCACACCTATTCCATCATCGCAAAGCATTATATTTCCTACCCCAAAAACTTTTATCATACTATATCTATAGTCATAGGCTCATATCTATCGCTAGTTATATGAGCTGCACAATTTAAACAAGGATCAAAGCTTCTCACTATTCTTCCTATTTCAACTGGATGTTTAATGCTTGCAATTTCAGTTTCCATTAAAGCTTCTTCAACAGGTCCCCTTATCCCTTCACTATCTGATGGTGATAAATTCCATGATGATGGTGGAATTAATGTGTAATTAGCTACAAGTTTTTTATCTATAGAAACCCAATGACCAAGAGACCCTCTCTCTGCCTCAATTAATCCAATTCCTTTTGCTTTATCTGGAACTTGCCATCGCTCTTGATATGCAGGGCCAAGTTTAAGCTTCCCAATTAATGATTCTATTATTTCACAAATTTTCTTAGCTTCTAGTGATTTAGCTACAATTCTATCCATTGCAGATATTCCACCTTTATAATTTCCACTTAAGGTCATTCTAGCTATTGCTCCAACTTCCATAGCATATCGCGCATTAACCCAGCTATAACCACCAGGCTTATATGGATTGGGGGTAACAGTTTCATCTACCCCTGGGGTGTAAATATTTCCATTTTTATTTGTAGTCTCTAGCCAACTTCTCGCAACATTTTCTGTAATATTATTAACATCAAATTCTTCCCTAGTTCCATTTAACATTACTCCTGGCTCTGAGTATTTAATTGGCGATTCATAATCATTGTATAATCCAAAGCTCATTAGGTTTTTGTATCCAACACCTTTCTTGAAATAATCTTTATATACTTTTGATATAAGATCTACATCTGGTATTAATTTATCTTCAACGAAAGCTTTTATTACATTAATACTATATTTAATGCTTTCTATTTGTTGTACATCAATATTAGTAGTTGTACCCCCAATAAATATTCCATGGGTATGAGGTACTTTCCCTGCAATTTCTGCTATAGCACTATGAGCTTGCCTACTATACTTTATAGCTCCTAAATAATCTTCATTTATTTTATCTGTATCTGCTTTTGATAATCTATAATCAGCTTCCTTTTTACTTGCTGTTTTATATAGTGGATTTATATTAATTATGTCCACATAATCAGGAAATACAAAAAAATATATATGCCTTAAATAATTTTGTATAAATTCAAAACCATTAGCAATGTCCCGAACAACCTTCCCGTTATAATCTGGTGTAATATTCATAGCATTTTCTAATGCTAAAACAGCTGCTATTGTATGATGAGTTGAACAAATACCACATACTCTTGGAGCAAGTCTTATAATATCTAGTGGATCTCTGCCTTGAAACATTTTTTCAAAACCTCTAAACTGACTACCGCTACTTTTTGCATCCACTATTTTATTATTTATAACTTCAACTTCAATATTTAAAAGTCCGCTTATTCTTGTTATTGGATCAATTATTATTTTGGTCATAACTAAAGCCCTCCATAATCCACAAATGGTGATGTGCCATCTGGAAATTCAGAACCTGCGCAACCTATACAATTTGTATTGTCTCCAATTGGCCAATTATCCGTACCGTTCCATCTACTTATAGGACAATAAGCATAAGTCCTTGGCCCTCTGCACCCAAGCTTAAACATACATTCTTTTTCTCCAAATTTCTTTGCGAATATTCCTGCATCAAAAAATCTTCTCCTTGGGCAATTATCATGAATTAGATCTCCATAATAGGCCTTTGGTCTTCCTTCAGAGTCTAACTCTGGCGCTCCATAAGAAGCAATATATCCTAGCGTTCCCATTATCCAAACTGAATTTGCGGGACATCCTGGTATTTTAATAACATCATCTCTACCTAAAAATTGTGAAACACTAACTGCATCTGATAAATTAGGGCTAGCTGCAGTTGGTCCTCCAAAACAAGAACAAGTTCCAACAGAAATAATATGCTTTGCATTTTTAGCAATAGTCTGTACCGCCTCCATTGCAGTTATTTTCTGTCCTTTATAAGTAGCTACTGTTGTATATAATCCATTATCTTTTAAGGGAACTGCTCCACTTACTATAAAAATATAATCGGTGTTTAAAGTTTCTAATATTCTCTCATAAGCAACTTCACCCTCATCTCCACTTATGCTACCAAAGAATGTCATATTAACAAATTTTCTAAGCAAATAAATTACATCTGGATCTTCTGCATCTAATAATGAAATTACTTGTCCAAAACAACCTGAAATTTCTAACCATATGGCATTTATCTTTTCATTTTTTCCTAGTTTAACATCATCAATAGCTCTCATAGCAATTTTAATTGCCTTCTCTTTTTTATCAACTTGTAATTTACAGTTTCTTTCACAATTATTTGATTCTTTAGAGCTAATATTTTTATTTTTGCCCATAATAACCCCTCATATATTATTTTTATTAGGAATCTAAAAAGAAATAACAAGTCAAAAATCCTAAGAATCTTTGGCTTGTTATTTATTTGGAGATTCCTTATTAGTAATATATGAGGGGTATTAAATACTTATTCTTTATTATTTATTCTATTTCTATAACTCGCTACTTCTGATGATGATGCATAAACAAAATGTGCCTTATTTATTTCCACCCATTTAGGACTTTCTTTTGAATAATCATGATCTTTGTAACTATATAAACATTTACTTCTAATATTTTTATATTTTGGATTTGCAATTGGAATTGATTGAAGTAATGATTTTGTGTATGGATGCAGGGGCATTTCGTATAACTCTTTAGCCTCTGCAAGCTCAACTAACTTCCCCCTATACATAACACCTATTCTATCACTTATATACCTAACCATAGATAAATCATGAGTAATAAAAAGACAGGTTAACTCTTTTTCCTTTTTTAGTTTCTTAAACAAATTAACAATTTGTGCTTGCATTGATACATCTAAAGAAGCTATTGGCTCATCTGCTATAATAAAATCTGGATTCATAGAAAGAGCTCTAGCTATTCCTACTCTTTGCCTTTGCCCTCCCGAAAATTCACTAGGATATTTGCTAGCATAGCTTTTATCTAGCCCTACTAATTCAAGCATTTCATAAACCTTATTCATTTTTTCTTCTTTATTTTTATATAATCCTTGAATTTTAAGAGGTTCTCCAATTATCTCTCCTATGGTCATACGCTCATTTAGAGCTGAAGTTGAATCTTGGAAAATAAATTGCATTGTTTTATTTATAGATTTTTTTTCTTTCTTGTACACCAAATTATTAGCTATATTTTTTCCTTTATATATTATTTCACCAGCAGTTGATTTATTTATTTTTATTATAGATCTTCCTACTGTAGATTTTCCGGCTCCTGATTCTCCAACTAACCCAAATATTTCTCCCTTATATATTTCAAAAGAAATATCATCAACAGCCTTTATTATGTGATTTTTATCTAAATGGAAATACTGTTTCAAGTTTTTAACCTCTAATATTTTCTCTTTATCCATTATCAATAATTTCTCCTTCTTCTAAGGTATATCCAATATCTCGCCACTAACTAACTTCACTTCATCAGCTCTTATTTATTCACAAATTACTTACTTTTCTATTATTTAGACCTTACTTAATTCTTAATTCCAATGCTTTAGGATGCAAGAGCCAGGTTGCAGCGCTATGAGTTTCACTTATTTTAAACATGGGTGGCTCCTCTTTAAAATCTATTTTCAAAGGACTTTCATTTCTAATTGCAAAAGCATCTCCCTTTGGAGGATTTAAAAGATTTGGTGGCATACCTGGAATGCTATATAAAAACTCCTTTTCTTTATCTAAAGAAGGAAGTGATGCTATAAGTGCTTTTGTATAAGGATTTTTTCCATTGAAAAATATTTCTTCCGATCTCCCTATCTCCACTATTTTTCCAGCATACATAATAGCAATTCTATCTGCAATTTTAGCAACTACCCCTAAATCATGAGTTATAAATATAATAGATACTCCGGTTTTCTTTTGAATATCTTTTAATAAATCTAATATTTGCGATTGAACAGTAACATCTAAGGCAGTGGTTGGTTCATCTGCGATTAATATTTTAGGTTTACAAGCTAAGGCAATAGCAATTACAATACGTTGTCTCATTCCCCCTGAAAATTGATGTGGATATTGCTTAAATCTAATCTCTGCATCTTCTATTCCCACAAGTTCCATAAACTCTATAGCCTTTTTCTTTTTATCTGCTTTACTAATTTTCTCATGTGTTCTAATTGCTTCTACAATTTGCTTGCCTACAGAAATAGTAGGGTTCAAGGCTGTCATTGGGTTTTGAAATATCATAGATATATAATGACCTCTTATCTTTTCCATCTTCTTTTGAGAGCATTTACTTATATCATCATTATCTAATAATATTTCACCACTTTTTATATAAGCACTACTTGGTAATATCCTCATTATACTTCTGCAAAGAACGGTTTTGCCGCATCCCGATTCTCCAACTATTGCCAACGTTTCTCCTTTTTTCAAATCTAAAGAAACTTTTCTTACTGATTGTATTTCTCCATCTTCTGTTTTAAAATTCACAACTAAATCCTTAATTTCAAGCAAACTATTTATATTAATCACATCCTATTCAATTTCCCAATCTTCTACATTCCAGAATATTCCTACTCCATGATGTCCCAAAACTGTTTCAGGAGTTATTCCTTTCACTGTAGATTTTCCTACATAAATAGCATCTATATAAGCAAAGAATGTGTATGGCATGTCCTTAACCATTTCTTCTTGGAACTTTTTATAATACTTAACCCTATCTTCATCTACATCAGTTTCTCTAGCGCCTTTAAGCAATTCATCTACATTACTATTTGAATAAGCGTTAAAATTTGAACCTTGCATGCTACCAAATACTTTATAAGTATGATCATCTGGATCAAATGGACTTCCCCATCCAATTAAGTTACTATCTTGATTTTCCCAATCTATTTTAGCCTTAACAACAACTTTAGCATCGACACCTATTTCTTTTAATTGTTGAGCTGCAACACTTGCCATATCAACTCTTACTTGGTCACCTTCACTACAAGTAATTTCAAAACTTAATTTTGTTTTATTTTTCTCATATATGCCATCAGCACCAATTTTCCAACCAGATTTTTCTAACTCTGACTTGGCTTTTTCTTTATTATAATCAAACTTTTCTATATCCGAATTATTATAGGCTCCCATTTGAAGTGGAGAATATGCAACTTTCCCATGACCTAATAAAACACTATCAACAATAGCTTGCCTATCTATTGCATAACTTAAAGCATTTGAAAGTTCCCTATTTTCTTTAAAAAGTGGAGCATTAAAGTTATACATTATCCCTCTATAATCTGCTGTATTCATTATATTTACATTAAAATCATTATCTTTTTCAAATGTAGCAATATCCTTTGGAGTAACTTGAGCTAAATCTAATTCTCCTGATTTTAACTGTATTACTTTAGCCTTTGAATCATTAACTATTTTGAAAATAACCTTATCAATAGATGGATCTTTTTTAAAATAATCTGGGTTCTTAACTAATGTTATACTTTGCCCAGTGTCCCATTTTTCTAACTTAAATGGTCCAGTACCTATTGGTTTTTTATTAAATTCATCAGTTATTATATCTTTATTCTCTAATAAATGTTTTGGCAAAATACCTACTGTTAAATAATCTAACATAGCTACATTCGGAGCTTTTAAAGCTATTTTTATAGTTGTGTCATCAACAACTTCAATAGATGTAATATCCTCATAATTTGAAGCTATTTCAGAAGCATTATCTGGATTCATTATTGTTTCAAGGGTGAATTTAACATCTTCAGCTTTAAATTTTTCACTATCATGCCATTTAACATCATCTCTTAAGTTAAATGTATAAATATTAGTCTCTTTATCAAAGTCCCAACTTTCTGCCAGTGCCGGAACTATTTTATTTTCCTTATCATGTGCAGTTAACCCTGTGAATATAAGAGAATTTATTTCCCCATGCTCATATATAGCGGGGTTTATACTTGTATAATCATTACTCCCATAAACAAGTATTTTTTCATCTTGCCCCAAATTTTCTTTTGACTTTTCTTTTGTGCCACATCCTACAATTAAGCTTACACCTAATAGTAATGCTACAGCTTTTAGTTTTTTTAATTTCATATTATCCTCCTTATAATTTATCTCCAAATAAATAACTAGTTAATATTCTTATCCTTTTTTCTATTGAACCAAAACCCTTAAGAATTTTTCACTATCTATTTTTAGAGATTACTAGATTTTTTATTTATTTTTTTTCTTATATAATTTCCTATATTAGTTATAGAAACTAATGTTATAACTAAGAATATTCCTGGAATTAAAATTACCCACCATGAGTTTGAAAGTAAGGCACCTTCAGATAAAGAAAGCATACTTCCCCAGGATATAACTTCTATTGGAAGTCCTATTCCTAAAAAGCTTAAAGTTGATTCTTTTATAATTGATGATCCAATATTACAAACAACCATAAACATTATTGATGATATAAAATTAGGGAGCAAATGATTTTTTAATATATAAAAAAACTTACCACCCATTAATTTTGCTGCTAATATATATTCACTATTTCGTATTTGCCGAACTTCACTTCTAACTATTTTTGCTATGTTCATCCAACTAGTTATTCCAATAACTATAGCAATAGAAACTGGACTAGCATTTCCTAAAATTGCTTGGATAAATATAATTATTAAAATTGATGGAATACTAATAATTATTTCAGTAGCTCTCATCATTAAACTATCTATAAACTGTGATGCAGTTCCACTTATGCTTCCATAAACTACTCCAATAAATGTAGAAATTATAGTTGCAAATACTCCTATGAATAATGATATTTTCCCACCATCCCATATCATTGAAAATATATCTCTTCCCATTGAATCAGTTCCAAAATAAAAAAAACTGTTTGGAGGAATATTAGAATTTGTTAAATCCATATACCTTGGATTATGGGTCATTATTAGAGGCGAAAGAATACATCCTCCTATTATTAGAATTAATAAACCTAGAGAAATATATGGAGTCTTTTTAATTTCCCAGGAAAAATATTTTTTCTTTTTTTTTGTATTTTCTTCTTTGAACATTTCTTTATCTGTAACTATCTCAAAATCACTTATCTTACGATTCAAGGTCTTCCCACCTCTCATATTTCATTCTTGGATCTATGCTTGTACTTATTAATTCTGCAATCATATTAGTAAATAATACTATTGTTCCTGTTAGCAAACAAAGTACTAACAACATATTGTAATCATGATATTTTGCACTTTCAAAAGAAAGCGTTCCAAGTCCTGGATATGAAAAAACCTTTTCAACCACATAAGTTTCAGCTAATATATGAGGAATTGAAATCGCCATAATACTTATAAATGCTGGCATTATATTTCTTAAACAATGCTTATAAACAATTTTTCTATTACTTAAACCCTTTACTTTTGCTAGCAAAACATAATCTTCCCTTATTTCTTCTAATAATTTATTTCTTATCATATATGTGTAATACCACAAGTGGCTTAACACAAGAACTACTAAAGGTAATATTAAATGGCAAGCTCTATTAATTAAGTTATCTTCTTGCCCTACAGAATAAGCACCACTAGTTGGTAATATTCTCAAATTAACACTAAAAATTAATATAAATATTAAGGATGCCCAAAATGCTGGAATGCAGCTTGATATGTTTCCTAACCCACATATTATTTTATCAACTAATTTATCCTCATTAAGAGCACAAAATATTCCTAAAAACAAAGCTCCTGTAAATGTTATAAAATAAGCTAGTCCACCTAAAATTATTGTATTTATATATACTTCTCCTATAACTACCTTTACCTCTTGCTTATACTTAAATGAAATTCCAAATTCACCTTTGCATGTAGCTCTTAACCATTTTTTATATTGAATATAAATAGGTTCATCAAGGCCTAACCTTTCAATTGCATTATCTCTTTCTTCTACGCTCATTTTCTCTACAGCATTACCATAGTAAGATACTAATGGATCTCCTGGCGCTAATCTAGAGATATAAAAGACTATTAATGATAATAATAAAATTCCTAAAACAAATTGCCCTATGTTTTTTAAAATACTACCTATCAAAGATTATCAATCTCCCTTAATCAAAGACTTTCTATATAGTTGCATTGTTTCAATTTTTTAATTCATAACTTTTCATTATAAATTATAACATTTTTTTCTTATTTTAACTATATTACGATTGTATACAAATTATTTTTTCACAAATTTCACTAAACATTTCTTCCATATTATTAAAATATTTTTTTGTTTAATATATTTTTCCCAAAAGTGTTAAATTTGTAGTAAAATAATTATAAGACATATTACAATGATTATAAAAATTAGACTATACTATTAAACAGTCTTTTATTTAGAAATGTCTAGTAAGGGATCATAAAAGAAATAACTATTTATTTCTTTTATGACCCCTAAGTAAATATATTGAGGAGGTGAATTTACATGGATATATTAATGAATTTAGGACTTAGCTTTGCATTTGGATTAGTTGGAATTTTAATTTTAGTATTAGGATATAAAATATTTGATGCATTAATACCTGCAGATTTTAATAAAGAATTAGAAAAAGGAAATATAGCTGTAGCCATATTTTCAGCAGGTATACTTATTGGCCTAGCAATTATAGTTTCTCAAGTTGTTAGATAACTCTATTAATTTAAATAACAACTTACTACTGAATAAGTTTTTTTAATATAATACTACCTAAGGCATCTAAAAAAACAACAGTTATGGTGCGAACTATATTAGCATACTTACTAGTTGTTTTTTAAGATGCCTAAATTTTTTTTTAAAATGGAGGATTATAACTTGAATATATATCTTTATAAAGATTATTTAGAATGGCAAAAAGATGAACCTTTTGAATCTATGGATGGAATACTTAATGTAAATAGCCATGGACTTATTACAATTGAAACTTCAGAGAATTATAAAACTTATAAGCAAATACTTTCATTTGATAAACTATTTGCTATTGTATACAAACTACCTTATGGATACATAACCTATCCAAGAGAAATAAATATTTTTGAAAATATGCAATCCTGGTCAATCTCAACACCTGAAGCAACCTTTACTGGTGAACTTCAAGAAGATGAATGTAGTGATGCACATATTACTTTTAATACCACCGATGGTTTTAAGCAAATTATTTCATTATCCAAAATTTTTGCTGTTACTTATGAAAGCTAGGTGTAAAAATGAATTTAAGAGAAAAGAACTTTAAAGAAATATATAGAGCTTGGAAAGCAGGCCTTGGCCCCTTTGAACCCTTTATGCGAAGTGGACCTTTTGTATCACTTCAAACATATTCTGATTTTAAGCTTAACTACTTATTAGACGAACCTACTCTTTATAATTTATATAAAGAGAAATTAGCCCAAATAACTAAAAATGATTTTAAAAAGACATTTATTATTATAGATACTAATATGAGTGAATCTCTTGAAATTGCTTATTTACTTAATAATAAATTTAATATAAAACCTATAATTAATTTCAATTTCCTTTTTCACCCTTATGGTTTAATAGGAAATACAGATTCTATTGAAAGATTAATATTATTTGGTGAAAATCTACATAATATTAAACCTCCTGGTTATGTATTACTTTTAGATTATGAACGTTATATGGATTTCCCAGAAGATTTATATAAAAAGAAACTTAATAATCAATATGAATTTTCGGCTGAAGACTTACCTTATGCTAAGACTTTAAAAGAACTTGGGTATAACAATTTAACTATTTACACAAAATATACTCTTAAAGAAGATATAAGAGCTTATATTGATACATTAAATAAGGACTTAACTGTTGAAATAATAAATTGGGGGTAACTATGAATAATTTTAAAAAACTACTTAACATTAATAAAAAGAAGGCATTATCTCTTGCTGTCGCAACAGCAATGGCTACTTCAGCTCTAAGCGGTTGTAGTAAAAAAGCTCCTACTCAGCCTCTTTCTCCTGAAGAAGAAGAGGAAACCAACAATAATAACAACAATAATAATAATAATAATAACAATCACCGTGGAGGCGGTTTCTTTTTCTTTGGTGGTCGTAATTATGGTGGAAAAAGTGGAGTTACAAATGATAGTAATAAATCTAATAGCGATTCATCTATAAAAAGTGGTGATTCAACTAACAAAGGTTCATCAACTCCATCTAAAGGCAAATCAGGTTACTCTAGTTCTAAAGGTGGAAGTTCTTCTAGCTAAATATAAAAATTTTTAATAGTATTTGTCTTGTTACTTATTTTATGATGCTTTAAATATATCTAAACTTATTATAGAAAGGATTTAAATATGAAAAATCAAAAACTATTTACTGAAGATGTTTTATTTAATAATTATATGATTAGTAGTCCCTATGAAAATTATATCCATAGTCAAATACCATTTTTCATAGATACAAACTGCTATGAAAAAATGGTTTACTACTCAGAATCAATTAATAAAATATCTATTCGAGTATTAAATGAATTAAATACAAATCATAAAAAGCTCCTTTCCTATATAGATGATTTCCCATTTAAAGAGGATATTTTTAACTTAACTTGCCCTGTAGCTCCAATGCTTTGGACAAGGTTTGATACCTTTAGAACTACAAAAGGAGAAGTTTATTTTGCTGAATTTAATTACGATAAACCCTGTGCACAAAAAGAAATATCACTAGCTGGGTCCTTTGACTTTGAAAAAAATATAAATAGTGATTTCAAAGAAAATTTTATTACTTCTCTTGTGTCCATATGTAATGATTTATATGATCAATCAAATATTAGTGTTGGAATACTTATAGATCCCTGTCACTATGATGAATTTCATTTAGCTACATATATAAAAGATATTTTAAAGGATACTAATATTACTATTCATCAAGTTGGGCCTAAAAATTTATCTGTTAAAAATGATAATGTTTATGCTTTTGAAGAAATTAAAATTAATGTGATTTTAAAACTATTCCCTGCTGAATATCTTTATGAAATTGATAATTTTGCTGATATATTAGAAGCTTTTAATAAAGGTAACGTAACAATACTTAACGATCCTAGAGTTGTTGCTATTCAAGCTAAAACTTTCTTCGCTTACCTTTGGGAGTTAACACTATCTAACTCTCCCCTACTTTCTAGTTCTGAAAAGAAAGATATAAAAGCTTGTATTCCCTACACAACTATATTTAATAAAGATAAAATTTCTGAAGTTATAAAAAATAAAGATAAATATGTTATTAAATCTTCTCTTGGCCGATATAGTGGCGAAGTTTATATAGGAAAACTTTATACAGACGCTAACTGGGACGCTCAAGTTCAATTAGTTTTAAATTCTGATAAAATTCATATTATTCAAGATGTAATAGATATAAAACAAGAATATACCTATCGTCCTGGAAATCATAATATGAACTTACCAGTGCTGTCTTATGGAAATTTTGGTACTTATATTACAAAAGAAAAACTTATAGGTATTTGTATAAGATGGAGCGAGAATTTTCTTACAGATGATAGCAGCTCTTGGATGTGTCCTTTAGGAGTTAAAGATCTTCCTATATCAATAGATTCCACCTATTTTAAACCAAGAAAAGAGACATGGGATAAAATTGTTGAGAGATCTTTATTTGAATATAACTTTACTGGACCTTACACTAATGTAGATGAATTTTTATCAACTGATAGATTTTTAATTACCGAAAAGCTTTATGATGAAATGAATTCTGCTAGTATTAAATTTTGTAATATCTTAAAGAAAACTAATGAACTTATAAAATGCAACTTCCCTATGTTTTCTGATTTATTATCTTTACCAGAAAATTTAAAAGAAGTTATTCTAAGTTCTGATACAGATTCCTTATGTGCATTAGGTCGAATAGATTTTGTTTTAGATAATAATGGAGATTTAAAAATATTAGAATTTAATTCAGAAACTCCAGCTGGAATTGTAGAAAGTATTGGAATTACAAATATTATTAAAGAAGAGCTGAATCTTAATTATACTAACCCTAATGATAAGCTAAAAGATAATGTTAAAAATGTATTTAAGAAAATACTTAAAGATATTGAGAATAATAAAACCATGATTAATATAAACTTTGATAGTAATACTGTTGAAAACATAGCTACCGAAAGCATTAGTACCGAAAACACTAAAATTAAAACTAATAAAATTAAGAATATAGCCTTTGTATCTACTAACTTCTATGAGGATTTGTTTAACACTTCTGTTTTACATGATATTTTAAAAGAAGAAGGAAAATATAATTTAATTATTGGAAACATCTACGATTTAGAAATTAGAGATGATAAATTATATCTTTATAATATGCCTATTGATGCTATGTATAGATATTTCCCCTTAGATTGGATTGCTTATGATGATGATTTATGTAACATTATTCCTATATTAAATAAAGGTACTTCTGTTATAAATCCAACCTCTACATTAATAATACAATCTAAAGCATACTTAGCTGTTATTTATGAACTTATCGGGAAAGGCTTCTATAGCGATAAAGAAGAAGATTTTATTAAAAAATATATTCCCTACACCTGTTTAGTTCCAAATAATAATATATCAACAGACTTTTTAGTGAAACCCTATTTATCAAGAGAAGGTGGTGGAATAACTATGAGCTACGAAAATATGCCAGAAGATATAAGTGATGTTATTTTCCAAGAAAGAGTTAACATTGCACCACTTCAAATTGAAAGGCACTCAACCCTTGGCTCAAAAACAGTTATGCAATTCCCTGTTATGGGTATATATATAACAGGCGATAATCCAGCAGGAATATTTACTAGAATCGGTGATTTTATAACAGATTCCTCAGCTATATTCCTTCCAACATTTATCACCCCTGGGGTGTAATTTTTTACAATTATGTTAACAAGGAGTAAGTCAGGGATTCGTGCAAAAATCAAATTATTTAAGAGAATAAATAAAAAAGAGAAACCTAAATTAATAGATTTCTCTTCATTCTAGCAAGTTATTAATTAGATAAATTCTTTTCAATATCGGGTATACTATCACTAATTTGCACATTTTTTTTATTTAGCGATATAATGCTAAATAACATAATTACAGGAAATATAATAACAAACAGTAATCCTGTTTTTAAACCTATTTCTGTAATGTTTGTACTGTAAAACCAAGAGTTAGAAAATATCATCTTACCTTTTTCAACACTATTGGATACAAATCCAACAAGACCTGGTCCAGCTGAGCACCCAACATCGCCAGCCAAAGCTAAAACTGCAAACATTACTGTCCCTCCTTTGGGATAGTACTTTGCACTTAAACTAAATACTCCTGGCCACATGATGCCTACTGATAATCCACACAATGCACACCCAATAAGTGATACCAGTGGAATTGTTGAAAACACTGCTAATAGATAACTTAGAACACACAGTATACTACTAAATACTAATGCCTTTTTCATATTAATTTTTGAACCCTTTATTCCATAGAAAACTCTTGCCGTCCCCATTAGAATTGCAAATGCACAAGTTCCTAACAAATTCCCCATTGATTTAGATACTCCAAGACCCGACTCAGCAAACAAAGATGCCCATTGAGCCATAGCTTGTTCAGATGCTCCTGCGCATATCATAAGAATTATAAACATCCAAAAAATTTGAGCTGCAAATAATTTTTTGAATGGAATTCTTACCTCCTCCTCTACCAGGATCCGAAGGGGTACCTTTAAAAATAGAACCATATTAAACAATGGTACAATACCCCATATCATAGGTAAATATATCCAGTTTTCAGTTCCGGCCACATTAAAATAAATAGTTGTTAGTAAAACAACTATAACGTGTCCCCAACAATAAAAAGAGTGGAGCATATTCATAGCAGACTCCTTCTCATCACCTGGAAGTGCTTGTACAATTGGACTTATTAATACTTCTATAAGTCCACCTCCAACTGCATTAATGCTAATTGCAATAACTAGTCCTACATATGCATTTGTAAATAAATATGGTAAAATCCCCATTGACACCAAACCTATCAGGCATAGAATATGTGCTCCCACTATGGATATCCTATAACCAATTTTATCAATAAATTTTGCAGCCAATATATCTGTTATAATTTGAATACCAAAATTAAGAGCTATTAATATACCAATGCTTTCTAATGAAATATTAAATTCTTTTTGAAAAGTTAAAAAAAGCAAAGGTGCTAAATTATTTATAATTGCTTGCGTAATATAACCTAAATAACTTGCGTATAATGTATGCTTATAAGTAAACTTCATATTGTTTCACCATTGCCAATAAACTATAAAAATCTATAAGTATTGTAGATTTATTGCAACAGTTAAATCCCTCCCTTACTGAAAATTAAACTGTATTTAGAAATACTCCTCTTTTACCTTTATATCTGTAAACAACACTTTATAGCCATTATCAATAGGACTACAACAGTATATTCCACACTTAACGATTTTTTTCGAGCTATGAAGATGGCAAATTCTTAGTTGTTTCCATCCTCTATTTAGAACATTAACCTCTATTTTATAATCTTTTCCCTCTCGACTAATTCTAAATTCAGCTTCATCTACTTGTTTATCTAATTCTTCAGTAGACCAATCTGAATATCCTAAATTAGTTACAACGGCGCCTAACTTTGGTGGATTACCTCGTTCATATTCTATAGAAGTTTTTAACCAATTATCCTCATCTATTCTTACTACTAATCCACATTGGTCAAATTGATTAACTGGATTAAACTTAATCTTTGTTGTCATAGTAAAGTCCTTTTCAGTTTCCATATACAACATGTGAGCATTATCATTTCTGAAACCATAATGAGTTCTTTGCCAAAAATCAGTTATTTTATCAGATTCTACATAAATCCCATTTTTTCTTACTTCCCATGTTGTTGGTTCATATAACCATTTCATCTTATTTACTGATGAAGGGTTATTTATGAAATCAACTAAAACTTCTGCTTCATTTTCTAATACTTTATCATTTTTTATTATTATATCTGCCTTACCCTTTGGATTATCTATGGAAAAATGTTGTCTTTGAAGCCACATGAAATAGTCTTCATATAGTTCTTTTTTATCTTCACTACTTCTTTCTATTGATGATGTAAAAGTACAATCCAACCATACTTTTACGTCAAAATTAATATTTACAGTGTTCTTAAATATTAATAATCCCTCGACTATAACTACATCGTTATTTTTAAAAGCTTCTTCAATTTCATTTTTTATTGTGCCAAAATCGTAGGCATTTTCATAATAATACTTAGATGGATTAATATTATCAACAGACTCATTTAATACATCTTGATTTTCATCTAAAGAAATTACATAAACACTATAATTAGATTGATATAATCCCTTTAGCTTATTAGCAAAAGTAGTTTTACCACTTAGACTAATACCACTAATACCAATTAGCACCTTATTATTTTCTTTTATTTTATCATTTATTAAAGAATATAAACTTTCCATAAACCATACCTCACTCCTCTATAATAATACATCTCTTCTTAATTATAACATTAATACAATCCTAATAGAGGTTCAAAAAAGTGTAAGGTCAATTTGAAACACGCCGAATTTTATAAAAAATTACACATACACAAATTTTCAGTCCATTATATTTTCAAAAAATTCTACATCATGTAAATTAGCAATAACCTTTTTAGCTTGATTATATTTTTGAGAAGACGATAACTTATGAGGCCACGCATAAACGTTACTAATTCCCGCTGATACAGCAGCACTTATGCCTATATCAGAATCTTCTAAAACTATAACTTCATCTGCATTTAAATTAAGCATATCTAGCATTGTCAGATATGGTAATGGATGAGGTTTAGATTTTTCTACACTTTCTAAAGCAACAATAGGTACCTTTATTTTATCATTTAATCCTAGAAGGTTAATATTTGCCTCACAAATCTTCATCTCAGCCGTAGATACACAACCAAATTTGATATCTTTTTTAATTAATGCCATCCATAAATTTTTCATATCTTGTCTAATTAACTCTGTACTCAAATTCTCTATATAATACCTTATAGTAGAATCTTTTATTTCTTCATGTTTATTATCTGATATACCAAATTTTCCAATAGTTTCATCAAGAGTTAGTCCTATTAACTTATCTTCTTCAACATCTATACAGTTAGTTAATTGTCTTTTTATTGATTCATTTAAAGCTTTCATATGCAAGGGTTCACTGTCAATAATTATCCCATCTATGTCAAATATTATTCCCTTTATCATAATTACTCCTCTCTATTAACACTCTATTATAATTTTTGCATTTTTTTCTTTAGGTTCAGCCATAGATTTTGAATCAATATCACAACCTAAAATTGAAAATGCTTCTTTATAATTTTCTAGTGGAATTACATGACTTACTAACTTTTCAGCAGGAATGACATTCTTTGTAATAAGATGGAATGCTTCTAAAAATGAACCATGTAAAGAATCTATTGATCCAATTATTGACAAACTTTTATCTGCTAATTCTCTAACATTTATCTTAGTATATTTATCTTTTAAACCAATGCTCATATAGATTCCATCACAAGACATTTGAGGATATAGTGTTTCTAATAATCCAGATGTAGTATCTACTACAATATCTAATGGAGCTTTTTCATCCTTAAAATAATTTATTCTTGCTTCTTCAAGTGAACTATATATCTTTACTCCTTCTGGAAGACAATTTTTTGCATATTCAAGTCGTGCTTTTGATGTTTCAATAACTACTGGAACAAGACCTTTTAAAGATAAAGCCCATGTATAAAGAATTCCCATTGTTCCAGCACCAAAAACAAAGGTATATAAACTCATTGATGAAGGTTGGATTTTACGTACTCCTGTAATTACACAACTTAATGGTTCTGTTAAAGTTATAGCTTTCATAGACACATTATCTGGAATTTTATATACGAAATCTGATGTAGTACGATAATGATCTGCATAAGTACCATCATAACTTACACCACTTTCTGTACCAATCTTATTCTCACAATGATTTATTCTCAAAGTTTCACACATACGACATTTACCACAGTAATAAGTTGGATTTATTGCTACTCTGTCACCTACTTTTACGTTTGTTACATCTTTTCCAATTTCAGCTATAATACCAGCTGCTTCATGTCCAAGAGTAACACCTTTTACTGCTACAGGATAAGCCCCTGAAATTATACCTACATCAGTACCACATATTCCACAATATTTAATATCAATTACGACATCATTTGGATTAATAACATGAAGATCCTCTACTTGTTCAAGTGAAACATCCCATGTACCATTATATTTTAAAGCTCGCATTTTTCTTTCTCCTCACAAAATTGAATCAATGACGATTCAAGTTTTTCCAAAATTTTATATATTTCATTTTCAGTTACTATTAATGGTGGTCTAACCTTTATTGAAAGGCCAAAGCTATAACGGCTGGCTCTAAGAATCAAGCCTTGTTCCTTTGCAACCTCCATAAATAAATCTACATTTTTTCTATTTGCAAAATCAAATGCAAACATTAATCCCATTCCTTTAACATTAAAGATAAAGGGATATTTTTTTGCAAGATTTTTTAAACCATCTTCTAATAATTGTGATTGTTTATTAACATTGTCTAAAATATTATATTTTTTTATATACTTAATTGTTGCCTCAATTGCAGCAAGTGCTAATGGATTTGCTCCTGATGTTGTTGAATGTTCCCATGATTCTAAAATATTAAGTTCTTTTCTCATTAACACACCAGCAACAGGAATACCAATTCCACCTGCTCCTTTTGCAAAGGTTATAATATCTGGTCTTAGGTCTTTTGCAAAACCATTAGTAGCAAAAAAAGATCCAGTTCTTCCAAAACAAGTTTGAACTTCATCTGCAATAATCAAAATACCATGCTTATCACAGATTTCTCTTATTTTCTTAAAATATCTAGGATCTGGAACTATGTTACCTCCATTCCCTAGTATTGGTTCTATAATAAATGCAGCTACCTGACCACTTGATGCACAATCAATAAATTCTTCCATTCTACTTGCACATAAAAAATCACAGTCTTCTTTTGATTGTGAATAAAAACAATTAAAACAATCAGGAGCAGGTATCTTTATACTATTCACTTGAGCGAATGAAAAGCTTTTTCTACGGAAAGCATTTCCAGATATTTCTGTAGTTAAAGCGCTTTGTCCATGATGTGAAAGAAATAAAGACATAATATCTGATTTCCCGGTTGCTTTTTGTGCAATTCTAATGGCACATTCATTTGCTGTAGAACCAATTATATCTCTAAACCAAAAGTCATTAATTTGCTCTGGTAGAAACTCCCTTAATAATTCAAAAATTTCTTTTGATTTTTCTTGAGTAAAAGCAGATGAAAGATGTGCACATCTATGTAATTGCTTATCTACAGCTTCAATAACTTCTTCAGCAGAATAGCCAAGTGCTAAATTAAAAGTACCTGATGCACAATCTATATATCTTTTACCATCGATATAAAGGTATATACCATGTCCAAAATATTTTTTCAAAGAATCCTTTTGTTCTAAATCAACCTCTTTTGAATCTAATTCTAATGTCATCATATTATTTTTTCTCCTTCCCATTCATTACACATTTAACCTAATTATTCAGCTACTTACAATTACATATTCTCATAATAGTCAAATTAAAGAAATAGCTTTTCCTCTAAACATACAAAATCATGCATTAAACGGAAATAATTTTCATTTTTCCTTCAATATTCTTTTTATGCCTAAAAATGCACCTTTTACGATAATAATATTGACTTTTTACCCACTAAATGTTATATAGCGAATTATTCCATCAACATCCCTGTTAATTCTACTAATTTTTCAGCATTCAAAAATATATTCCCAAAAATTTATAAATAGCAGCCAATATCAAAATTAAGAACGCAGACATAATTTCCATATTTTTATAATATTGAATTAAGGCATATTGTTATTATTTTATATAAATATTTTATTGATAAACAATAAAATATATGTTATCATATATTTAGTAGTTAACTAAGCGATCACTTAACTACTATAGAACACATTTTTAAGGAGGTTAACATGAAAAAATATATTTTAGCATTAATACCATTTATTATAGGCGTGGGTTGTTTTATAACATTTTCAATTATAGGATCTGAGGTAGCTGCAGACGGCACTCTTGTAGAACCATTTTTTTTAGTACCCATTGGTTACTTATTCTTAGCTATTAGTATAATTATTGCAATAGTAGTCCGTATATCCGCATTCTATTTTAATACTAAAAAAATCACTAAATAGATATTACTTATAGGCTAAAAACTTAATATAATAGCAAATAAAATAGCAGGAGTTATAATATAATAACTTCTGCTACTTATTTTTATTAATTCATTCTCTATATACGAAAATCATGTAATAATTTACGAACAAATCTATCTTTCTGCTAATAATTCTAACGATTCATTAGCCATTGTCAAAATGTTATGCTGAACGTCATATGCGTTTTTCAAATCTTCTTTATTATACCATTTGAGCAAATTAGATTCCCCATCTCCTGGTATTGTATCAAAAGATTTTGCAGTTGCATAATAAACAAAGTCTATATGATAATGTTCTGGATTTATTTCACCGAAAATTGTGTACATAGGATTTATTAACAATTTTTCTCCTACCAATTCGCATGAATTCTTAAGTTGGTTATTTATTGGATTATATAGATTTATTTTTAATCCTGATTCTTCTTGTGCTTCACGAATACATGCCTCTTCTGGCAATTCATTCAATTCGATATGCCCACCTAAAGGAAGTATTTTTTTAGCCTTTTTATGCAAATGTAATAATACTTTATCTTTATATACTATAAATATGGAAACTGTAAAATGCCTATCCATCCCCTATCACTCCTTCAAATTTTACACTTAATATTTAATCATATTCTACAGGTATGTCCTTATTGAATTATATAGAATACTAATATAAATTTCAAATATTTAACATAAATTTATCAACCCTTTATTTTCAGTGGTTTACAAACATCAACGGATTATTACCGTATATAATGATAAAATAAGAATAGAGAATAATAAAGTTGATTATGCTATAATTAATTCAATATGTATATATAGTTATAAGGTGGTGTAGAATGAGTAATAATAAATTTAATAATTTAAGTAATAGAAATAAAGGAATATATTTCATTATAATTTCAGCCTTTGGTTTTGCAATGATGTCCGCTTTTATTAAGCTTTCTGGGGATTTACCAACCTTCCAAAAGACATTCTTTAGAAATTTAGTTTCTTGCCTAGTTGCATTGATTTTTATAATAAAACATAAAGAAAGCTTCTTTGGAAAAAAAGAAAATCAAAAGTTGTTAATATTAAGATCAACCTTTGGCACAATAGGTATTGTTTTGAACTTTTATTCAATAGATAGGCTAGTCTTATCAGATGCAAATATGTTAAATAAATTAAGTCCATTTTTTGTAATAATATTTTCTGCCTTGTTTTTAAGTGAAAAGATAAACTTCAAACAAATTATAGCAATAATAATAGCTTTTTTAGGAACATTATTTATAATAAAACCATCCTTTAACTTAGAAATTATGCCATCTTTAGCCGGTGTTATAGGTGCTATTTCTGCAGCAGCTGCTTACACTTGCCTTAGAAGTTTAGGGGGGAAAGAAAAGCATTATACAATAGTATTTTATTTTTCACTATTTTCTACTATTGTAATCTTTCCATTCATGTTAGCCTCATACACAGCTATGACGAAAGTCCAATTATTATATCTAGTTCTAGCAGGTGTATTTGCAAGTGTAGGTCAATTTGGTATAACTATTGCATATAAGTATGCAGCTGCAAAAGAAATATCTATATTTGACTATTCAAATATAATTTTCTCTGCAATAATCAGTGTTATACTATTTGGGGTTTTGCCTGATTATTTAAGTTTTATTGGTTATATTATAATTTTTGGTGCATCATTTTATATGTATCTGAATAACAAAAAACTTGATAAATTAGAATCTAACAAACCTACTTTACTATAATATATAATAATAATAACTTTCATTTAGAATTTATTATTGTGGAAAACAAAAGAAGGTTGTCTAATTTACTAGACAACCTTCTTTTGTAATGGATTGACCTCTCTTGTACAAGTTTATAGTTTTAATTCAGCTTTGATTTCTTTAAAAGGAAAGTTTTTTCCAGGACACTCGGTGTTAGTTACATCCTTATGTCGTTTTATATCCTTTATATTATATTTATTTACTAAATATTTAGATAATGCAATTAGGCTATCTTCTTGCTCTTTAGTGACAAATTCCTCATTGAAGTTCCCTTCTAAAGCAATACCTAATGCTTTAGAATTAACGCTAGGTGCATGAGCTCCTATTGCATTTTCTGGTCTTCCTCTATAAATTGTGCCATCTTTTCTAATGTAGAAATGATACCCTATACCTGACCATCCTCTTGCCTTATGAAGTTCATCTATCCTTTGAGGCGTCAGATTATCCTCTGCTGTATGATGGTATACTATCATAGTAGGTTTCAGCGTATAACTTAGTGGGCTTGCCCATTTATAATCTACTTCAACAATTTTAGGCATTGGCGGTGGTGATTGTCTACGCATTCTCTTTTTTAATTTTCTTACTACAGATTTCATATTAACTCCAATTATATTGATATATAACAATATACTTTATACATATTATTCTTGTTACACTAAATAAAAAAAAGAGTCACTAACTTTATATGGATCTTCTACAGAGTTATTATCGCCCTTAGTTACATATGAAATATCATTTGCTCCTTCAATCTTTACAACCCTATGTGTTATTTTTACATTTGTATTTTAAACATAACCTACTCAACGTATTGACAAATCCAGAATAATATATACATAATAAATATACATTTTAAAAAAGGAGTGATTAAATTGATAAACAATATAGGTAAAATAACTTTATATGTTAATAACCAAGATGAAGCTAAAAAGTTTTGGGTTGAAAAATTAAACTTTGTAGTTAAGTTTGAACAACAAATGGGGCCAGCTATGAAATGGTTAGAAGTAGCTCCTAGTGAAAATGAATTTACTACATTTGTTTTGTATGACAAAAATATGATGGCAGCTCAAAATCCAAAAATAAATTTAGGTCATCCATCTATAATACTTAGTACAAATGACATTGATAAAACCTATGATGAATTAAAAGAAAATAATGTTGAAGTAGGGGAACTAATGAAAATGCCTTATGGAAGTATGTTTAAATTTAATGACCAAGATGGTAATGAATATTTAATTCGTCAAGATTAATTATGGAACTTATTTTTTATATAAATAAAGGAAGTACAAAAGTACTTCCTTTATTGTTTTATTTAGGCATCATAAAATAAATAATAGACTGGTATCTTTGATTTTTACAATGTCTTAAGTAAAAGTGGCTAAAAAGCACGTTCATTATAATTATTATTGCTTTTTCATCACTTAGCATCCCATGTATGATTAATTTTCTTTTAGAAATTTATAATAACTCATTAGTTTGTCCTTTTTATCTTCTGATAAATCTGTAATTTCAATAAACACCTTATCTTCTTCTTTTATATATATAGATTGTCTATTATCCCTCATTGAAATTAAATAAGAAGAAATAGTTGATGTAAGCATTGATAAAAATCCTATACCCGTTAACATTAATATAATTGCAACTACTCTTCCGGCTGTTGTTTTAGGACTAATATCCCCGTAACCAACTGTAGTTAACGTTACCAAACTAAGCCACAGAGCATCGCCATATGTAGATATCGTTTCTCCACTCTTTTCAAAAAAATATAATGCTAAAGAGCCAAAAAATGTTATTACTCCAGTTCCAATAATAATTTGAAAAAAACCAGTTGTAAATAGAAAGACCTTCATATTATCGATTATTCTTAGAAAATATGTTACTACTCTTAAAAGCTTAAATATACTTCCCAAATTTCCAGCTACTAGAAATTGAAATGGAATTAGTGCTAAATAATCTATTTTATTACTCATAATAAATTTCTCAAAATCATTAGCTAAAAAACATTTAGCCATACCATCCAATAAAAACATTATATACACTGTATTATCGAAATAACTTAAAATTTTCATTTGATAATCATTTAAATTACCATTAAACTGCAATATAACAACAAACACTGCAACAACAGATAAAAATCCAATTGTAATATCATATACTATACCTATAGTCTTATTTTTAATAAACTCAAATTCATGCATAAATCTTCCCCCATACCTTTTAAATCACTCTCTATATTTTAACATAATTTTCTATATGTCTGTTATCATAATCCTATATTAAATATAAAGATAAAAATAGCTGGAATAAATATTATCTATTCCAGCTACAACTTCTATCATATGTTTCTCCTTAGTTTTTTATGGCATTATATATAACCTCTTACCGTCAGCTATATTACTTTGTATATCTTCAAATACTATTTTGGCTTCTTCCATACTCTCATACTGACCTATAATAGTTTCCTCTACTGAATTTATAGCAGACGCTCTAATAATACCCTTTGATTTCTTAGTTATACCTCTGTTTATAAAAATAAATTTTGCATCTATTAAAATCTCTTTATTTTGCACTCTAACCCACATTAAATTTAGCCTCCTATATAATTATTGATTTTCAACAAATTTTCTAGTTGCTGTTCTAGCTTATCCAAGAAAACCTTTTCATCTCCTACATTTATTATAGCACCGTTATTATATTTATACTTATTTCCTCTATACTATATTCTTTAATTAGCTCTTTTTATTTATTCTTATACTATTAACTACTTCTATACTCTTATCCGATAGCTACCATTGCTAAGTTTAGATACTATTGTATCTCCAAGTGCTAGTTCACATAATAGAAGAGCTCAACTTAGAAGATCTAAAAAACCATAAAATATTAGGATTATAATCAAATTGGCAGTACTATTAATAGCACTACCAATCTATGTATTTTAATATTAAAATACAATATATCCTTAAATTTAAATACTCTTTTAAATTCTACTAACAAAAAACAATTCCTTATCCTTTGCTCTGCAACTTAACTAATTCTTCAACTAATGGAATATCAGCAGGTGCAAGCTTATAATCATTAATTTCAGATAAAGTAACCCACTTATACATATCATGATCTGTTAAAGTTATTTCACCTTCTAAAATTTCCGCTGTGTAACCTTTAAGTGAAATAATTATATTTCCATAATCATAAATACTTTCACCAACATATTTATTAACTTTCACCTTAATGCTCATCTCTTCCATTAATTCACGAACTAAACTTTCCTCTGGTGTTTCACCTGCTTCAATTTTTCCACCTGGAAATTCAAAATATCCTTCTAAAGATTTTCCTGGTGCTTTCCTGGCAATTAATATTTTATCATCTTTTTGTAAAATCCCTGCTACAACTTTTATCATATTTTTCTCCTTAGTCTTTTATTATAATTTATACTTTTTCTGTGAACTCGGTATATAAACTTGATGGAACCTCGTGTTCCAACTTCATTTTAACTGTTATTGGTTTTTCACCTTCATAACTAATAACATCACCTTTCCCAATATATATATAAGGTTGAGTTTTATTATCTA
Source organism: Clostridium gasigenes (assembly GCF_900104115.1). Classification (GTDB taxonomy): domain Bacteria; phylum Bacillota; class Clostridia; order Clostridiales; family Clostridiaceae; genus Clostridium; species Clostridium gasigenes. The sequence continues at coordinate 209,354 of NZ_FNJM01000001.1, read as the reverse complement.
TTTCTTTGTATTTTCTTATAAATAAATGAAGATTAATATCTCTATCTTTATTAAATATAATATTTTTACCTCTCTCTGAATCAGGTGATGTTGAATTTGGAGTCTGCCATTGAAAATATTCACTTGATATCAACTCATCTTTATAATTTACACTTTCTTTAACATCTTCACCTTTATGAAGGTCTATAAATAGAAAGAATTCCTTATCCTTTGTTAATAATCCACTTCCTCTAAATGAGCTGTGTATTTTTTCATAATTTGATAACAAAGCTGTATCAATCATTTGATATTGCTCATATAGTTTAAAGAATGGAACTCCGTAGTTTTCATTATTAAATTCTTTTTCATATCTAACAATACCATAATTTAAAACATCTTCAATATATGTTCTATAGTCCTTATTAAATATAATTTGAGTGAATTCATTAGTTCTATATAACATATTTTCTTTAAGTTCAACACATTTTACTGTTCGTTCCGTTTGTCCTACATCATAATAATTTTGATTTAGATATCTAAAACTATGCTCAATACTTTCTTCATTAACACTTTCCATATACTTATGAATTTCATTTTTAGCCTGTTCTAAATTTATTGATTCATGTGAAATTAAATATTTTATTATACAATACTCATATATCCTTTTTATAGGTAACTTACTTGATAACTCTTTAAGTATTTTTTCAAAATCTTTATTCTCAAGTAATTTCTTAAGTCTATCATCTTTTTCAAGCTTTGCTACAAATGCTAGATATGTCTTTTCCTTATCTATAAATTTAATTGGATCTGGAGAACCATCAAACCTTATATAATCCATTAACCTATATGGAATTCTTCCACTATTTAATATTTTAAATTCATTATATTCTTCTTTTAAGTATGCCATAGTATTAAAATTCTCATTATTTAACTGTTCTAATATTCTTTCTTGAGCTATTCTATCCATTTGAATATTTGTACAACCTGGTACATTTCCAAATTGCTTTGAAACTGCAACTTTTAGTGAATCCTTATCATAATATCTTGCTCCATTTAATGCTATTGCAATTAAAAAGGCTTTATTATGATTACCTATAAAATCAAGAACCGTTAAAAATTCTTTGCTTTCATGTTTTCTAAGCCCTCTACCTAACTGTTGTATAAATACTATTGGAGAATTAGTTGGTCTTAACATTAAAACTGTATTTACTGAAGGTATATCCACTCCTTCATTAAATATATCCACAGTAAATATAACTTCTAACTCATCCTCATCACATTCAAGTTTCTTTATATATTTCACTCTTTCTTTTACTGAATCATTACCAGTTAAACATATACTATTTATGCCTCTCGCATTAAACTGTTCACTCATAAACTCTGCATGTTCTATGTTTATGCAGAATCCAATACATCTTCTTTTATCACCATCGAATCCATAAAAGTTCATTTTTTCTATTACAAAATCTACTCTTTCATTTACCTTTAACCGTTTAGCTATTTCTGATAAATCATCTATCTTTACATCACTTAAATCGATTCCTTCTATATCTGTTATTCCAAAGTAATGGAATGGTATAACTAATTCTTCTTTTAAAGCCTCATGAAGTCTAACTTCTAGTACTACATTATTATCAAATAAATCAAATATATTTTCGCCATCACATCTTTCTGGTGTAGCTGTCATACCTAGTAAAAACTTAGGTTTAAAATATTCCATAACCCTTTTATAAGTTGGACTACTTGAGTGATGTGCCTCATCTACAATAATATAATCAAATTCCTCTTTTTTAAATCTTTCAATATTATTATTCATTGATTGTACTGTTGAAAATAAATAATCTACATTTATATCCTTTGATGTTCCAGTTAAAAGACCTGTTGATTTATTCTTATTTTTAACTAGTTTTTTAAATGTAGCTTCTGCACTTCTTAATATTTCTTCACGGTGAACTAGAAATAACATTCTATCAGGCATACATTCTGCAACATCAAATGCTGACATATATGTTTTTCCAGTTCCTGTTGATGCTATTACTAAAGCCTTCTCTTCCCCTGCTTCTCTGAGTCTTTTTAAGTTTTGAATAGCCCTCTTTTGCATAGAATTCGGCCTAATTTTTTCATAATCCATAAACTGAATAGCCTTTTGCTTTTCATGTGATTTAGCAGCCTTAATAAGTTCCTCGTATTTTGCTAAAAATTCATCATCTATAATATCTGTAGACTCCCATAGATTTAAATATTCTTTAAGTACATCTTTAACAAATTTATTTTCATCTTTAGCTATAACCATAATGTTCCACTCAATATTACTCTTTAGAGCCCTTTGAGTTATGTTAGATGATCCAATAATAATCTTATAATTATCTTTATTTTCAAATATGTAAGCTTTAGAATGGAATCCAAGTTCCTTAGTTGCAACAAAAACCTTTAAATCAATGTTTTCAAATTTTCTAATTCTATCTAATGCCTTTGGTTCAGTGAAATTAAGATATGTTGAAGTTAATATATTACCTTTAACCCTGGTGTCTTCAAGTTCCTTAAAAGTATCAAGCAAAAGTTGTAATCCGCTAAAATTAACAAATGCTACACTAAAATAAAATTTCTTACATTCCCTCAAACATATCTTAATTTCATCTAGTAGGTTACTATTTTCAGAATTAGTAATAAACCTATTCTTTATAAGATATTCCTTATCTTCTATCTTCTTCTGTTCTATTCCCTTATGTTCTAGTTGCTCTTCACCTATGAATGTTTCTTCAAAATCTAATAAATCTACTTTCGTTATTTCACTACTCATGTTTACTCCCTTACACCCTTTTGTATATTAAAATATCTTTTTTTATTTAATAACTTTATTTTATCATTATTTTAAAAACTTATGGTAATTATTTTCTGTATATTAATTATAATGTAAATCATCACAATATTAAAGTTATACTAATTTATTATTAATATTGTGTTTTTCCTCTTATTATATATACAAATTAACAAACTTTTGTTTATAAGTTAATCTATTTGCATATTAAATTACAATTTTACTAATACTAAACTTGAAGTATTAATAACAAAGGATTGATTTTACTATGGATTATAAGCAATGTAAATATTGTAAAGATACTAAAGAAATGATTATGTTTAACAAAAATATATCTTCTAAAGATGGTCATCAAAAATATTGTAAGGAATGTAACAAAGTTCTTAACAGACAATATAAAGAACGTAAAGCTACTGCCGAAGGTCGAGTAATGATGCCTTATACAACTAAGGAATTTTCAACAATTACCGATGAAGAGTTATTACAACATATTAGAGATTTTAGTAATGAATTTAAACGACCTCCAACTACTGCCGATTTCGAAAATTGTAATAGTAGATACCCTCATACTAAAACCTACTATAGGCATTTTAAATATTATAAAAAAGAAAATAAACTATCATCTTGGAATGATATCTTGCTTCTTGCAGGAGTTACCCCTTTAGATTCAAAAGACCTTTGGTCTGCATGGCAATATCTAGTTGAAAAATCTGCTTCTATTTTAGAAGGTGAATGCTTATTTCAATATTGTGGCTTTGGTTTAGATTTTAAACCCGATATTTATGTACCAAGTAAACATAAAGTAATAGATGCAGCTACTTCTAATTACTGTCATAAACATAAGGTGAAACAATATTATAAATCAGTAAACCAAGGTGCCTCTGTGGAATATTGGTGCTTAAAGAAAAATAATAAAACTGGTTTATATTTACCAAACCTAAAATATGTTTTTGCAGATGAAATAATTGAACGACTTTCTGTTTTAGGTAATAAAGAATTATGTAATCAAATAAAAAATCTATATTCAATTTATAAAGATTTTGATGATACCTATAAAAAACATAGGCAAGATTATGTAATACAAAAGCTTCAAGAGTTTCATAAAATTAATGGACGTAGCCCCTATACAAGAGATTTTTTAGGAAACCCAGCTTATCCTTCTTCTACAACTGTAACAACTTTATTTGGAACATTTAATAATGCTCTAAGAAAAGCTAAATTACCAATAAATACAGAATCAAATATGAAGTTTAATGAAGATATTGCAATTACTGACCTTTTGACTTTCATTTATAAATTAGGACGATTACCTTCAACTAAAGAGCTTGTTCCACCTAACACTACTTATACTGAAAAAGTTTATTATAAATATTGGGGCGGTATCGAAGGCTGTCTTAATGCTCTTGGAATTAATTTTTTAGCACTCAAAACATATGCTAAAAACAACGGAATAAACCTTAGACTTAACTCAATTTTAGAATTTGAAAACTTACATAATCGTTGGCCTAATAATAAAGAACTCTCAAATAAAAACAACTTACCTAGTCCACATTGGGTATATGACCATTTTGGAAATCTTCCTAATTTAATAAAACATTTAGAAAACAACTTCTAAATTAATAATTCTTAATATGCAAATAAGAGGTTATCTGAAATATATAACCTCTTCAACAATTATATTTACTTTAAGGCTTAATATAATAATTTAACAATTACTAACTACAATTAAATTATTAACTTTTCCCTAATTTATTTCTTTCTCAATTAATCCAAGAATAACATCAAGTCCATTCAGTAGAATTTTTCTTTGCTCTTCATTTATAACCTTCTCTTCAAGATCAATAGTTCCTTCTTCTGATAAACTTTTTATTAAGTTAAATATTTCTTTAATATCTATAGATTTATCATCATTATACAAAGGATACTTTTGCCCAATATCCTTTATAACATGTAGATCATTTGCCAATAAATAATCTATAGAAACATTAAAATAATCAACAAATTGCTTAATTACAATCATTCCAGGTGTTCTTCTATTATTTTCATATTGGCTAATAGTTCCTTTTGTGAATGCATAACCATATTTGGCGTTAAACTCATTTATTAATTGCTCTTGAGTTAGGTCTTTAGATAAACGTATGCTTTTAAATCTTTCACCGAATGTATCCATTTTAATTCCTCCATAAATATAGACTTTTCTATAATTATGGACAAAATGTGTATATTATACTCAATTAGAAACCTCTTGCGAGTAAAATAGCTATTATAAGTTGTATATTCTAATCTATGAATAATAATATTATTTTAAAATTAACGAACCTTACCCTTGATGCTTTTGTCCACTAAAAATCGTATATTCATTTGAATAATACGGTATTAATCTATTTCTAGTTTAAACTAGTTCCTATAATATAAATGTTCAAGAGAACTATACGCACTTAATTTTTTATACACAACATCATTCTCAAATTGATTTATTATACGATCAACTTGATCTTTCAATTCATCTAAACTAACATTATAAAACTGTATATACTGATCTATTTCAAATTTATCCTTACACATTGATTCAAATTTATAGTTATTAATAAAATCCGTTGCATGCTTATGTAATTCCTTAAACATCTCATAAATAAATATGACCCTATCAGATGATTTCAGTTCCATTAGTATTATTTAAAATTTTTCGCAAATAGATATTATCTTATTAATGGGCGTTATGGTATATATAGCTTTCTGAATACTAATATTTTCTATAAATTCTTCAAGTATTTTAATATCATCATCTATTTTACTTTTTTTATCGACCAAAACTGGTTCTGTTTGATCAAATAACCCCATTAGCCTTTCGCAGTATTTTTCTTTTATTTCTTTTGCCGGAAAAACAAAATTATGCCCCTGCCATCCCTGTGCATTATCATTAGATGAAGATGATGTGTACATAAAGCCACTATACCCATTACTATTTCTCAACCAAAGCATTAACTGCTGTGGTAAAAAATACTCCTCTATATACTGAGCATCCCTATTTAAAACTTTTATAGAACATGCAGCCCTTAACGGATATACAACTAAATATTTTATAATTTCCTCATCTAACCTACTTATAACCTCTTGATTTCCTTGATAATTACTATAGTGAATCTGCATCCGACTCGCAAAATCCCACTGTCTATCAGAGAAACATATTATTTTCACATCGTTAACAGCTTCAGTTTCTGTGGTTTTTTTAGTACTAAATTCACTCCAACTAAATTCTTTTGGCATACCACATTCAAACCAACATAGTTCTTTCTGTGATGAAATATATAAACATGGATAGCCTGGTATACTATATCTATAGGATTTCATTAAATATCGCTTATCCATTGGTATATGAAATAATCCTTTCTTATCATATTTTTCGCTACCTAGTCTAATTCTATAAAGATTATATCTTATGGTATTTTCTTGTGCTTTACTTAAGCTTTTTATGTTTAGATATTTTTCTATTTTATTCATCATACTCTCAAATTTTGTATAGACATCTAACATTTTTGCTGAATCATATGACTCAAAAATCCCAATAATATCATTGCATAAATCTTTAATTACCGATAATTCTTTTTCTAAGCTTAAGTAAACTCCTTCAAATTTTTTATCATCATTAGAATTTAATGCTAACTTAATATCCTCAATGTAACTCTCGAAATGAATTGTTAAGAAATCTTTTACTTCTAATTGTCCTCTGTCTAGAGGACAATTCATACTTTGATATAATTTTAATAATTTCATCCTTATAAACCATAACATCACCTCTAATAAAAGTATTTCACATTGTGATATATTACCATTAATTAACACTCTATTAATTGGACAGCTTCCTTAGGTATTTTAAATGATTCATTCATCTTTCATTATACATATTAAGAAACATTTATTCTATAATATTCCAATAAATCAAAACTTAAAAATAGCCCTTCAATTATCAGTATTATAACCCAACCTTGAGATCTAATACCATGTGATGTTACCATCATAAATAACGTTATTAACATTGCTATTATTATTATGGAAATTTTCATTTTTAGTTTTTTAATATTTTTCTTTTCAAGGATTATTAAAGCCTCGTCCATTGATTTATTCTTATACATATTTATAAGAAATTCACCATTATAATTTATATATTCTATTCCTTTTTCACTTAAAACATCAATTACTATATCCCTATTTTTATTTACTAATTTATAATCAGAATTAAGTTTAATATCTATAATTTTATCAAGTGAAATTAAGCTTGTATCTTTCCTGATATTTTCTTTTATTATCATTCGAAGCGATTTTTCTATATTATTCTTCTTTTCATATTTCACTTCATCTATTAAACAATCTTTATTCTTCATAATTACACACTTTTTAAATTCTTTTTTTCTAATAATTATATTTATCATTTACTTCCTAACCATATATTAGTTATATTTAATGCCATTATTTAAAAGTAATTCACTTCGTAATCCAAATAAAAAAAGGCTGGTTTAAGCAGCCTTGAATTTGTGAGGTGAAGGGGTGATAATCTTCCTTGTTGATAAGTTATGAACTCACGCTGGTAGGGTATTTGCTACTCCACTACAACCAATAGCATAAAAAGTTTCAGAAACACAAGCAAACAACACAATTTTTATATTTGTTTTATTTATATTAAACACCCCCGTTTGAATTTTTAATACTAAGAATTTTACCAACAAAAGCACCATAAGTGCACTAATTACTTTTAGGAGTAGCATACCCTTTCCACACGCCGACCCTAACAGCGTCAATTCATAACGGTTAATAAATTATACTACAAATACATAATAATGTAAATAGTTTAAATGTATAATTATAGTAATATTATGGGGGACACCAAGATAGCTGGTTGGTGAAAATTTTTAGAAAACACACAGTTAGGTCTTTAAATAAAAAAGATTGAAAAAGCGGTAAATAACTATCAATGTGATTAGTTATTTACCGCTTACACTCATTCTTTATTTAACTGTCTATTAAAATTTATTTACTTTATAACAACTTATCTATCTCATTATCTCCTTCTATATAAACTTTATTTTTATCATATCCAATATATTTAATAAACTCTATTTCACTGTCTTCTAATTGGCTCTTATATAAAAGTAATTCTGCAAATTCATTATTATGTGTACTAATTATCATTTGATTTTCATTAGACATCGTTGTTAAAATATCTATAAATGAATATATATTCATGTCATCCATATTTTGAATTGGATCATCAATTGCAACAATATTTAATTTTTTCAAATTTCCCGTTCTATTTAATGACAAAAATATACTTAAAGCAAGAACATTAACTTGAGCAGAACTTAAATTTAAGCTAGCATTTGCATGCTCTATTAATTCATTTTCGCTTGTTCCTATTAATTCGTCATAATTATTATTTTCTGATAATATTAAGTATAAGTTTTTATCTTTAGGAATTATATTTATATAACTAGATCCCATAAAAGGAGAAATTTGAAAAAAGAATTTGTTTATTAACTCATTATATTTTTTTAAATTTATCAGCATTAAATCATTTAGAATACTAGGTAATTTTTCATTCAATTCATTTATACCACTATATTGTAATTTATAATATAAACATTCTTTTTCTACTTCTTCAATTTCACTTCTATACAAATTAATTTTTTCATATGTTACTTGAATCTGTTCTTTTATTTCTTTTATTATTTTATTTGATAAATATACATCAATATTAACCATTAATGTGTTCATAAATTTAATCTTATCTTTATTATTATTATTTTTTTCTTTTAATGCTAATAGTAAACTATGCAAATCTATTTTATTTTCATTTATTATTTCTATATTTTCTGCTCTATTTTTTAATTCATTTAACTTTAATTCTATGTTTGCTTTTTCTTCGTTTAATTTGCCTAATCCCTCTAAACTTTGTGTTATCACTCTATTACATTCATTTACTTCATTTAAATATTTATTATTTTCATTTTCTAATTTTTTAACAGGTTCAACTATATTATCTTTATATCCAATTGATTCATATGTTAGCTTGATACTCAGCTTTTTATCTTCTATTTCATTTTTATTTTTTAAAATTCTTTCTTGTAAAATATCAAAATTAGTTTTTGTCAAAGCATATTTTAATATTTCATTAATTTTATTATTTATAGCCTCAATATCATACTCAATTTTTTCTAAATCTTTATCAAAACTTTTTTCATTTAATTTTGCTAATATTAAAGTATTTTGATTATTTAACCTATTGATATTTTCCTTTTGGTTTAATAATTCTCCATTTATTGATTTAATAATATTTTGTGAGTCTATTTCTTCTTTTTCAATTTTTTTAATTTCATTCACTAAATTTATTCTAAAATTTTCTTCTTTACTAAAATTTTCTTTAAATTTATTTTGTGATTCTATTATTTTATTTTTAAATTTAATTGATTCATTATACTCGGTACCACAAATAACACATTTGCTCTTTTTTTCTTCAATCAAATAATTCTGTAACTCAAATATTTTTTCTATAAATTTCTCATTTATATCATTTATACTAACATTTGTTTTAGATAATTTATTATTTGAATTTTTTAATATTTCCACAAAATGATTTTGCAAAGCTTCTTCTGCTTTAAGTTTTTTAATTAATTGCTCCCATCTCATTTTGTATATTTCTATTTCTTTTTCATTTTTAATGTATTTATTTTTTTCTTCAAGTTCATTTTTTTTATCCTTTGCAAATTGTAATTCTTGATTGAATTTTATCAGTTTTATTCCGATATTATCATAAGCTAGTTTATCAATTTTAATAATACTATTTAAATCCTTATCGATTTCCTTTTCAAGGTATTCTATATTTTTTTTCAGTTTAATAATTTCATTATATTTTATTAAATTACAACTATTACTTTTTATACTTTTATTTATATTAATTATTTTATTATTTGCATCATTAATAATATTACTCTCAAAAATTTTTTTTCTAATAACCCTATTTTCCATATCAATTAATTCTTTTATATTTTCATGTATATTTTCGATTATAAACAAATGTACATTTTCATAATCCAACTTTACCTTTTCATTTTCTTTTTTTAACTTATCTACCTCCACTGATAATATTTCTTTTTGAATATTATCAATACTTGAAGTTTTACCAGAAAATTCTTCATTATTATTAAAAAAAGTATTATATTCATTTATTAAATTTTCTTCACTTATCTCACAGTTGTTTTTTATAATTTGATTTTTATTTTCTAATATCAATAAGTTTTTTTCTTGATTGTTTAGTGACTGATTTAAAGAATTTTTTAATGTATCTAATGATTTTTCAGAATTTTTCAATAATGGAGAAATTTCTTTTTTATACTTCTCAAGATATTTTTTTAACTTCTCTCCATATGTATCTAATCCCATTATATCTTGAAATACAGTCATTCTTTTCTCTGGATTATCAGATAACACAAACTTTGATATTTCATCTTGAGATAATATAATAGTTTTTTTTAATGTTCTCAAATACTTTGAAAATCCTAGCATCTCCTTATCACCTGATAATATAGCGTATATCTCCTCATTGCCTACTGTTATACGACTTTCTTTGTTGTTAATTACAACACCTTTATCATATTTTTTTTTATGAAGTTTAGGGCTATCTGTTTCATATCTATTTATGAATTGATTATCATCAAAAACTATTTTTACGCTTGTACAATAGTTTTTATCTTCATATAAATCATTATTAACTATATAATTGAAATTCTTCTCCTTTGAAGATGTGTATCTTTCAATTTTCCCAGTTAAGCACCACTCTATAGAATCATATATAGTACTCTTACCATTGCCATTTGGTCCACAAAGTATAATTAATTTTTTATTATTAAAATCAAACTTTACAGACCCTTTATATATTCTAAAATTCTCAAGTTCCAGGTACTTTATTTTCAAACTATTCCCCCTCCTGTTCAGTACTTAACTCTATTAAATATTTCTCAATGATTTTCTTTGTTACATCTTTTTTACAGTGTTTATTCACCAAGTTTAAAAATTCACTTTCAATATCTTTATTTTGTTCTATACCTACTCCTATGCAATCTAACTCTTCTGATAAAAAAGATATTTTATTAAAATCATTTTCATCATAAACTACATATTTTTTGCAAACTAATTCATCTTTTTCAATTAGCGATCTAAGAATACATTCTGTATTCTTATATTTATCATCTATATTAATAATTAAATATATATTTTTCTTATACTTATTCTTTATATTATGTAGCATACTGTATATAACCTTTTGATCTTCTTTATATTGTAAATATGCTTCTTTCAAAACAACATAAGTTTTCACGATTAGAACGCGACCCTTGTTAGTAAATATATTGAACCCGTAACTATCATTCACTTCTTTTAATTTATTAATATTATCTTGTTCATTAATTTCAAAATATTTTTCTGTATAAAATCTATCATTTGATAAATTAAATCCTTTTTCTATCAAAGCCTTAAGCACTAATCTTCTATTCATATTAAACCTCCATTTTAGCTTCCCACAAAGTCATTACTTTATTTTTATTATCTACTATGTTAATTTCTTTATATTTTATACCGTTAAATATTTTTATTATCTCATCCGATTTAATAAAGTTTATTTTTTTCATTTTAGAATTAATTCTCTCTTTATTTTTAGGTATTATTGTTATCGATTCAAATTCTTCAAAGAAGTCTACCTCATCTACGTCTATTAAAATGCACTGTACATAATTTCTTGTTTTTGAAAAATATTCATTTACTTCTAGTGAAAATATAACATCTTGTTTAGCTTGAGATACTTGCTTTTGATTCTTTCCATTATAGAACATCATATAAATTTTTTCATCACCCTTTAAACAAGAATTAATAAATAGATTTATATTTTTTTTTAAATCTAATACATTATCTGTATATATTGATAATGTATATATTATATTTGCTATTGTATTTAATATATTACTTTTCATTTCATTATTTTCAGTAAATATAATACTTGAATTGTTTAAATCAAATATTCTATTTATGAATCGTTGATATATAAACGGATCCTCATTTACCCTTGCATTTTCAATTTCTAATACTAACCATTTCAAATTATCTAATAATAACTTCTCTGTATTTTTGTTATATTTATCTAATATTATCTTATTGCTTATTTTACTAAATATATCATCAAACATAGATTTTAAGCTACTGGATTTAATTCTTTCAATTTCATTACATTTTCCTAACTCAATTAATGCTTTAATACTACTATCAATATCATCTATATTGAATATAAATTCATTTATATCTTCAATCTCATGTAAATTATCACTACTCGTTTTTAATATCATTTCAATTAACAGATTGTCAAATATATACTTTTTTTACATTTAAAGACTTAACATTATATATTTTCTCAATTTTACTATATATATTCCTATCTAAATAATCCGTATGTCCTAACCAATCAATTGAAAATCTCTCTATGTACCAGTCTAATTTATTACAAAAGCTTTCTTCAAAATGGATCTTAACTATTTTTTTATCAATTATCTTTTCATAAACTGTATTTAATTTATCTCTTAATTCTTTTGACTTACTTACTAACTCTCCATTTTCATCTCTTATTAATTTACCTTCATCTGTTATCATCTTTTGCATATCATCACCTAGATTACAATTATATGAAATAACAAATTCTACATCAATGTCTTCATTATTAGTTTTTTTATAGAACTTATCATATTGTTCAAATAATTTTTCAACCCAACTATCTAACCCTTTTTCTCTTTTATATAAAATTCCAGGAGTTAAGTTTTTGCTATAAGGTCCTTCTTTTCCACTTTTCACCTGTATGAACTTGATATTTTTTTCACTAATTAAAGTAATATCATCTCCTAATTCACTTACTACACCAATAAACTCTCCTGATTCTACACATTCTAAACAGTAATGTATTAATGCTCTATATTGATATATAAATCCTCTTGTTGCTGCTATTCCTCCTAATTCACTCGCCATAAATTTTCTTTTCGTTAAGTAATCTACTATTACTTTATAATTATCTATTTTACTTCCTATATCTATTTTTTTTGGACTTATGTTCGGTAATATTTCTTCATTATCTCCCATATATTCACCTTCTACGAATTAATATGTTAATTATACCAAATTTTTCTTTAAATCACATCAAATTCTAAAAATAAAATTTCCAGAATAAGGATCGGTTAGCAATTTCGCGTCAGACAAGCTGACAACTCAAAAACACCCCCAGCAGGCTGTGCGAAAGCAAGCCCCTCAATCCTTCGTAAACTTATTCTGGGCAAAGACCCCCTCAGATTTTAAATATTTCCAGCTACAAGCAATAAAACACCTGCCAAGACCATTTTTTTATAAATAAATTTAATTACTATCTTCTATCATATATTGAACTTACGCTAATACTTTCTCTAATTTATTAACTAACAAGTTATATTCATCGCTACCTGTAGTTTTTATTCTAAGCATTGGTATATTATACTTTTCTAAAATACTATCCTTCAATCTATCTCTTCTAAGTTGCTTTTCATTATTTTCATGATAACCATATCTATCAACTTCTACTACTATGATAGGACTCTTATCTATCTTATTAAATAATATAAAGTCCGTATGTGTCCATAGATGTTTTGCATATACACTTTCCTCTTCTGTTAATAGCGATGTATCCTTTATCAGTAATCTTAATGGTTGATGCATTGCATATGATATATGACTATAGCATTGATTTTCGTCAAAACGAATCCCCATTTCTCCAAGAACTTCCTTAACTCTTCACGTCCAGAGTCATTAAGTGCAAAAAACTTTCGGGGTGGTCCCATATCCGATGGCTTTTTCATAATTTCCACCAATTTATTTTTCTCAAGTCGCACCAAAATGGTATAACTGTCCCGTCTACAACATCCGAAAATCCAAGAGGATTCAGTCTCTTAGTAAATCTCGTAACCATATATTTCTTCATGGCTTAGTATCAGTCAGTAGTGATTATGTCAATATTATATCTTTATTTTGATATAGAAACTCCTATAGTATAAGCTTTTTTCAAAATATTTTATCCATTTTAGCAGAATTTCTATTGAACATTTTTCTAGCAACAAGCGTTTTATAATGCTCTAATCCCATGCCTTTTAAGTGTTTTGCAGTATATTTAAAGTAGCTTCTGAATAAAAAGGGAAATGATGCTGCTTGTGTGTATCCCATTATTAATTTTTTCTTGCCAAATCTAGGTTTATGACTTGATTTATTAATTTCAGTTAAAGGATATAATTTATCTAATAGAAGTTTTGTTTGAGCTGATACTTGGCATATATACACTAGTGACATTTCATCTACAATAGAATTATATGTTTCTGCAATTTTCTCTCCATCTTCAGTTATATTTATTATGGTTTCTCTTTTATCTAAATGATTTGATTTCTTTTTAAGATATCCTAATTTCTCTAATCTATCTAACATACTAGTAAGAGTTGATTTACTTAATGATAATTCCTGTACTAATTTATTTATATTTAATTCTTTAAATTTGCTTAATACAAATAATATTCTTGCTTGTGAATTATTTATATCTAGATTACTTTTCATAGTAATTATCTTATATAATTACTATTACTATAACCTTTCCTTGGATGAATCAACAAAAAATAAGAAGTGAAGATTATTTATTCAGTAATCTTCACTTCTTATTTTTATCTACTCCATTTTATATTTTTCTATATACTCTTTAGTTACTAAATTCTTTTCTTTCAAAAATTTTAAGTGAAACTATATATAAAGCTATAATTATAACTATAGATGCAATAAGAGGTAATATTTCAAACTTTCCATTAACAATATCTGTAGGCAATAAATATTTAAATGGTGTAAATATCCTAATTATGCTTCCATTTTCTACGACATCATATATTATACTTAATATGAATGTTACAAAGAAAAATAAGTTCCCGTATAAGTTCCCCTTTTCATAATTTTTAATTACAGTTGCAATAAATATACCTATAACACAATACAACATACTAATGATAAATATAGCTAAAGAAAATAACAATATCTCCTTATCTATGTTTTTTTCTAAATCTAAAGTTCTTATAGCCACTATAGAAAAGATATAATTTAAAAGACTAAAAGCTGCTAAATATATAGTAGCACTTATAAACTTCATATTTACTATATAACTTCTTTTTCTTGGCTTTGTAAAAATAAATTCAAAAGTTTTATCAACTACTTCTCTATTAATAATGTTAGTTCCAAGAGATACACCATATATCATCCCACATATCAATGCATAAAATGCTAAAATACCATAATAACCATCTATAGCTGTAGCATCTAACCCTGCCATACCAAAAAGAGCAAGAATTATCTTAGGAAACTTATCAAATAGTTCCTTAACTGATGCGCCTTCCACTCCACTTATCCCAGTAAATTTTACTACTCCAGCAAATACTAGAAAAAATAGGCCTATTGACCAAAATATAAAAGGTTTTAATCCTATTTTCAATTCCTTTTTTAATATATTCATTACCTTCACCTCCTAGACAGCTTGTATATCACTGTTTTTATATTTAATAAAGGAAGTCCCTATACAAACAACTATTATAACTATTGCTGTAATAACATATTTCATCTCAAAAGCTCCATTACTAAAAACAGAATTTGGAGCAAAATATTTCATTGGTGCTATATAATTTAATATTTCTTCATCTATAATGTTAGCTACTGCAGATATTATAAAGCCACCAAAACCAAAGGCTATCGCTATACCAGCTATACTTCTTACTTTCTTTGCAAATATTGCAAATATAATTCCCAAGGCTAAAAATACTAATTGTGTAAAAAACAAACCACTTGTAGCTAATAAGGTTTTTTCAATTGTTGTAGTAGTATCTCCACTGCTTTCATATATAAAATAAGCTAAGGTAATAAAAACAATATTAGTAATTACAATAATAGAAATATTAGCTAATAATTTACATGAAAATATTTTTTCTCTAGATATTGGTTTTGTAAAAAGAAAATCCATAGTCTTAACTTTTTTCTCTCTGGCAAAAGTTGATACACCTAAATATACTGCCATTATTGCTCCACATAAAACTATATAATTAGAACAGAAGGAGTAAAATCCTCCATATTGAAATATTTCTTTTATATTAAATCCAAAAGCTGCAGTAAATTCTGGTGGAAAATTAGCTACTACTTCCTCTATATCTTTTGCTGCATCAATATAAAGCGGATACATAGCTTTCATAAATACTAAATTTAATGTGAGCAAAACTACTAGCCAGATAAGTGAATTTTTCAAGGCTGACTTTAATTCAAATTTAAATATATTCAACGTCTTGTCCCCCCTTATGCTTCATAATAATGCATAAATATTTCCTCTAGTGAAGGCTCAGTTATATCTATGTTTGTTAATTGAAATTTTCCTATTTCATCTAATAGTGAGTTAATATTACCTTTATAAAGGAATGCAATATTTTGACCATTAATTTCAACGTTTTTAGATCCAGATATATTTAACTCCTTAGGTGCTTCATCAGTTATATTAAAAGTTACTTTTTTATATGCACTTTGCTTTAAATCACTTATTTTTTCAGTTTTTATAATCCTTCCGTCTTTTATAATAGCTACTCTGTCACAAATCTTTTGAACTTCACTTAATATATGTGATGAGAATAACACTGTAGCTCCTCTCTCATTTTCTTTCTTTATAATTTCAAAGAATTTTTTTTGCATTAAAGGATCTAAACCTGATGTAGGTTCATCTAGTATTATTAATTTAGGTGAATGTAATAACCCTTGTACAATTCCTACTTTCTTCTTATTACCTAAGCTCATATCTTCAATCTTCTTATTTAAATCTAACTCAAGAGCTTCTGATAATTCCTCTATTCTTGAAGAGCAATCTTTACCATAAAAGCTAGCAGAATAATTTAGTAAATCCTTAGCTTTCATATTGTCATAGTAAAATACTTCTGATGGTAAATATCCAACTTCCTTAAGAATTTGCACTTTGTCTTTTTCACAGTCAAGTCCAAAAATTTTAGCTTCACCACTTGTTTTGTTTATTAATGAAAGTAGTGTTCTAATGGTGGTAGATTTACCTGCTCCATTAGGTCCAATAAACCCAAATATTTCGCCCTGCTCCACAGTTAAATTGACATCAATTATCCCCCTTGAATTCCCATAACTCTTAGTAAGATTTTTAGTTTCGATTATAATATCCATATTATAAATCCTCCTTATATGAAACTTTTTCATTAATAGTAACAACTTCATAATCACTTTAGTTTAACTATATAAGTTAGTATAATTATATAATACTCTATTCACTATAAATTCCAATAGATAACCTGCAAATTTTTTTTATTCTTTAA
The DNA here is from genome assembly GCF_900104115.1 of Clostridium gasigenes. GTDB lineage: Bacteria > Bacillota > Clostridia > Clostridiales > Clostridiaceae > Clostridium > Clostridium gasigenes. The sequence continues at coordinate 192,110 of NZ_FNJM01000001.1, read as the reverse complement.
GTCAACTGTCAATTTGCTATATTCTTCATACTTTTTTTCAAGCTCTGCATCTTGTTTACGTTAATAATCCCTATCTAATTTTATTCAATATTTCTTTTAAATGTATAATAAGTAGCCATAAAATAACATGAATAAATAATTATAATTAGTGATATCCCAATAATCATATTCAATATAAATGCGCTATTTCCTATATATAAATTTATTTGCTCCCTAAATATTACTGAATAATTATATAAGAATATTAATAACCCAATTATTGCTATAAATATAGGTATTACAAAATAACAACCTATTTGTTTTAATATTAATTTATTAATTTCTTTTTTCTCTATACCAAGTTTCTTTAGAGTTTTAAACCTTTGTTTATGATCAATAGAATCTGATAATTGTTGAAGTGCTAAAACTGTTAAACTAATCATTAGTAAAACTGCTCCCAAGTATATTCCAAGTATCCTCATAAACAAGCTCATAGTTATTACTACACTAGTTTCAGCTACCTTCATTCTAATCTTAGCAGGATCAGTAAAACTATAATTTTCTTCTTCACTTTCTTCATATTTATTATACAAATCAATATGCTTTTCCCTAAACCAAGTTGACGCAAACTCTTCTATTTTCAATGCTTCTTCATAATTCATTTTTGCTTTAATATTTCCGTAAAATTGAGTACTAGCTATCATTAGTTCTTCACACACTTCATCTGGTAAAACTATTAATGTATCTGTCCAAAAATTATAAATATTTTCTCCCAAGCTGTCTATATAATGTGAATTAGAACTAACTTTAAACTCTTCTCCATTAACATTAATAATGGAATTATTATTTATATACTCTTTAATTTCACTTTCATCTACCTTTTTATCCCATTGCATTGTAAACTCATTTTCTTTTAAGGTAACTTCCTCATAACCTAATGTTTTTCTCAAAGTATTGAAGTCACTTAATCCAATTGCAAGTATGGGCATCTTTATTTTATCTTTTATATAAAAATCTTTTTCTTCTATAAAATAAGTTTCAACCTGACAATAATTTTTTAAAGGATGATTATTAATATCCATATATTCAACAATTTCATCATAATTAATATTAGGCATATCATTAATATCAGTTATACTTATATTTTGATTTGATATATTTACATCAAATGGAATTCTATACTCTAAATAGCCTAAGCTCCATTGTGACATTAGTAAAGTTATAGTGAAGCATAAAGCTGATCCTAATAATGTTAATGAAATTGTAGCCATTAATATAGGCACTGTTTTTATTTTAGAAACAATAGCCCCAATTAAAAATAGATTAGTGTATTCATACTTAAAACCTGTCCATTTATTTTTAATAACAATGGCTATATATGAAGCTGAATAAAATAGTGCATATGTTCCTACTATAAAAGCTACTAATGCTATAAGGGCAAACATCATTTTTTGTTCTGCCAAAATAACATCCTTACCTGAACTATATAAAATCTTGTATGCGTAGACCCCACAAGTACTATAAGAAGCTATAGACATTAAAAATACTGTTATATATACAACCTTACTTCTTTTAAATTGAAACTCTGTTTTCTTTTCACTATTTAACATATTAATTAACTTAATTTTATTTAAATATCCTATATTGAAAAATCCAATTATACAGAATATAGTTATAAAAAATGCAAAAGTGATTAATATAGTATCTGTATATATTTTAAATGAAAATATTATTTCCTGACCTGCTGTCATAAGTATTAGAGCTGTTACAACTTGAGAAAATAAAGTTCCAATTAAAATACCTGCTACAATTGAAATTACTCCTATTATTAGAGTTTCAACAAAAAACATTAATGCTACACTTCTTTGTTCTGTCCCAAGTAATATATATGTTGCAAACTCCTTTTGACGCCTCTTCATCATATATTTATTCACATATCCAACAAGTAATACTAGCAATGCCGTTACTCCATAAGTTGAGTATTTAAGCATTTCTTTTAAAATGTCAAAGTTAAACATATCCTCAGTTACAAGTGTATAATTCGAACTTGATAATGAACTAAATCCATAAAATAAACTTACGCATATTGTTAATGTAACAATATATATTAAATAATCTTTAATTGAACGTTTTGCATTATTAATTGCCAGTTTAGCGTACATTTCTAACATCGCCTCCTAGTAGTGCAACTACATCTAAGATTTGATTGAAGAATTGTTTACGAGTATTTTTCCCCTTTACGAGCTCAGTAAAAATCTTACCATCATTAATAAATAAAATTCTGTCACAATAACTTGCCGTAAATGAATCATGAGTTACCATTAAAATTGTTGCTTCTAATTCCTTATTTAATTGTGAAATCATTTCTATTAACATTTGAGCAGACCTAGAATCTAAAGCTCCTGTTGGTTCATCTGCTAAAATAAGTTTAGGATTTGTTATTAAAGCTCTTGCACAAGCACATCTTTGCTTTTGCCCTCCTGAAACTTCATAAGGATACTTTGAAAGTATATCTTCTATACCAAGTTCTCTAGCTACATCGGCTACTCTACTATCTATTTCATTTTTTTTAGTTCTATTAATTGTCAATGCTAAAGCTATATTTTCATGAATAGTTAATGTATCTAACAAATTAAAATCCTGAAATATAAACCCTAAATTTTCTCTTCTAAACTTAGCAATTTCTTTTGGAGTAATTTCAGTTAAGTCTTTTTCGTTAATATAAATATGTCCTGCACTAACCTCATCTATTGTAGATATATTATTTAACAATGTTGTTTTTCCTGAACCAGACGGACCCATTACCCCTACAAACTCACCTTTAAAAACATCAAAACTAATATCATCAATTGCCTTTACCATATTCCCTTTGTTTCCATAATACTTCTCTATATTCTTTATACTTAATATTTTTTCCATTTCCCTCACCTCAATAATATTCTACACCCGAAACTATCTATCTAATTCGATTTAATATTACTTTTAAGTTACAACTTTGTCACTATAGTAATCATATTCTTTACAGCAAAAAAGAGCCTTATCAGCCCCCTACTCTGCAAAAACTTCCCTTAGGAAAAGTGATTATTACTTTGGTATATATGTTTTTATGAGATTCTATAGCTATTCCTATCCCTAATTTATCACATAATTTTTTACATAGATATAATCCTATTCCTGTAGATTTCTGATTTAACCTACCATTATTACCTGTAAATCCTTTTTCAAACACACGATTTATCTCACTATCATCTATTCCTATACCATTGTCCTCAATAATAAGTTGAATACCATTTTTAATATCTAAAGTATATATTCTAACCTCTGGATTATCCTTAATTCTATATTTTATAGAATTAATAACTACCTGATTAACTATAAACTCTACCCATTTGCTATCAGAATAAATATTCTTATCTAATTCATATAACTCTATATTTATATTATTAGAAATAAATAACTGCTTATTTTTTATAATAACCTCATTAACACATTGCTCCAAAGAAATCTCTTTTATTAAGTAGTCTTTTTCAACCTCTTCACTTCTAGCATAAAATAGTGTTTGTTCAACAAAACCATCTATTTTTCCAAGCTCCCCTAATACTACTCTTGATACATCTGATTTATTATTTTCCTCTATTATCTTAATGGCAGCAATTGGAGTTTTAACTTCATGAATCCACTGCTCAATATATTCTTTATAATCTTTACGTTGATTCTTCACTCTAGTTATTTCTTCTATCATAGATTTACTAGCTTTTTTCATCATTATATAATATGGAACTGAATCAATATACCTCGGATAATCTATAACTCCACAAATAAGATATTTCTTATCTAGCTTATCTATACTTTCTTCAAGCTCCTTGAAATATAATTTCCTCTGTCTATATTCATAAATAAAAAATAATACAACTACAGTAATCCAAGTTATTAAAACAGTTACTATAGCATCAAATGTATTTCCTACACTAAAAAGAAATATGATTAAAGTAATTAACCCTATAATATTTACTAAAATATCACTACGTTTTCCTTTTAAATATTCACCTAACCTCATACTATATAACCCTGTCCTCTTTTAGTTTTTATAAAATCTTTTACGCCAATTTCTTCACACTTATTCTTTACTCTTGTCATATTTACAGTTAAAGTATTATCATTTACAAATAATGAACTATCCCATAAATACTCCATAATATCTACGCGTGAAACTATTTTCCCTTTATTAATCAATAAATACCTAAGTATTTTCGCTTCATTTTTAGTAAGTTCTATTTCATTATTTTCATATTTTATTTTACTTGTTAACATATTTAGACTAATTCCATTATGCTCTATAACATCCATTGATGTTACATTTGGATATGCTCTTTTCAAAAGTGAATTTATTCTTGCCAAAAGAATTTGAGTATTATATGGTTTAGTAATAAAATCATCCCCACCTAAGGTTATACTCATTAATTCATCAATATTTGTACTTCTACTTGTAACAAATATAATAGGCACCTTAGAAAAACTACGTATTTCAGTACATATACTAAACCCATCAACTTCTGGCAAATTAATATCTAATAATATTAAATCAGGATTTTTATCCTTAACCACTTTAGGTATTTCATTAAATTTATTACTCTTTATAACACTATATCCATTATGCACTAAAATATTAGCTATTTCATTTTGTAATTGATTATTATCTTCCACTATCATTATATTAAACATCAACTATCTCCTCTCTATATCTAGTGTAATTGCTTGTACCCCAATCTATTTCTCTTCTTTAACCACATTAAATTTATCTTTAATTATCTTATTCAGTCCAAGCATTGCATTTTTCTAAAGTATCTATTGATTCATTTAAATATGCTTGTTAATGAATTTACTACATCTCTAATTCCCTTGTTTTAATAATTTCAATATTTACTTTATTTTAGCATATTATATACAATAGTGGAAATTACCAATATATATAGCCTATTCATTTGAACTGCCCCCTGTCAAGTAGACAGGGTAAATAATAAAAATTACGCTGTTAAAGTATGACTTCGATATTCTATTGGAGTCATACTTTTTAACTTTTTCTGTAATCTTTGTGTGTTATAAAAATCTATATATTCGTCAATGGCTTGTTCAAGTTCCTCATACGTATCAAATTTTCTTAGATAATACATTTCAACTTTAAGTATCCCCCAAAAACCTTCCATAGGTCCATTATCAATGCAGCTGCTAACTCTAGACATGCTCTGTGTTGCTTCTATTTTATCTAATTTACTTTTGAACGTTCTATTTGTATATTGATAACCACGATCACTATGAAAAATAGGTTTTGCAGTTGGGTTCGTAGCGATAGCTTTATCCAATGTATCGAATACCAATGGATTATTGTTAGGGTGACTTAATATATAAGAAACAATACCGGTATCTGTCAAGTGAGTTGACAGATACCGATTCCTCAACCGAGAAGCTAGAAACTTGTAGTTGATAAGCTATTTGCCGTACACTTATTTTTCCTGATAAATACTCTTTAACAACCTCTATCTTAATTTCTGACAATATTTTAGTTTTTCTTTCCATAATAAAATGCTCCCTCTATATAAACAGTTTTTATTATTTCAACTGTCTACTATAAAGGGAGCATATCAATTCTAGGTGCTTTCTCGTGATGTTTTTATGCTCATCACACTAGCTGCAATAAATTATTATATATCATCTTCGCATATTCCAGTCATCTCTAAATGAATAATCGCTCAATAATTTATTAAATCTTACTATTGAAACCTATTTTTTTAATATCCATTAATACCAAAACTAAAATGAGTATTAATATTACAAAAAGTTGTGCATCTGATAAATATATACTTAATTGCGAGTCACTCACTTTAATATCAAACAGTAAAAAATTATTAGAAACACCTGATATTAATTGAAAGAAATCTACAGCAAAATGTAACCCTATAGATAGATATAATGATCCCGTTATTACATAGACATACCCAAATAGAATTACCATAGCAAACACGGATAATAAAGCACTAAAATCATGATAATACTGGGTATGACACATTGTAAATATTAAAGAACTTATTATAAGAGCAAAGATTTTCCCCTTAAATTGCATTAACTGATTTAAAATAATCCCTCTACATAATATTTCTTCAGAAAAACTAGCAAAAATACTCATTACCAAAGCGCTAATAATGCCTATAGTAACATTATATACAGGGCAAAAGGTAGAACCTATGCCTTTAAATTTTACAATTTTCATTACAATCAAAATTAAGGCCCAAGAGAAATACATTAGTGTTCCTACTCCAATACCTATAAAAAGTAATTTAAAACTATTTTGTTTAAATGCTAATCCAATAAAATCAAAGCTAAATCTACCATTATTATATTTTTTAATAACAAAATACTGACATACCAAAATGCAACTCGCTAAGCCCATAGTACTTATTACATTATTTTCAAACAATTTAATTCCAAATTTTCTACTTACAAATGTTATTCCAAGCCATACAAGTCCAGCTAGAACAATAGCAAGAAAAGATACCGTTGCAATTTTCAAATGTACATTAATACTTTTCATATTCTATAACCTCTATTACTGTTTTATTTAAAATAGTTATTATTTTCAAATTCTAGTTATACATGACACGCGCTTTTGTTGATTGAATAAACGTGTACCTTTTCATCCCCATAATTTGCCTCACGAATATACTTCATTCCAATTTTCCTCAATACGCATATTGATTGTAAGTTTTCTTGCTCAACTGTAGCAATTAATTTTTCAAGTTTTAAATATTTAAAAGCATAATTAATACAAGCAATAGCCCCTTCTGTCACGTATCCTTTATTCCAATATTTCTGTCCTATCATGAATGCCAAGCAATCTTCCTGGGTACCATCAATTTCTTGATTTAATATCCCTATTTGTCCTAAAAAAGTATCTGTATCCCTTTCATACACCGCCCAATAGTCATAACCATATTTTTCATAAGATTCAATAGCTATGTCTAACCATTTTTGTGTACCTATCATATTTATAGTACCTGAACAATACTTCATTACAATTGGGTCACTTAAAAGAAGAAATAAATTATCAATATCTGCTTGTGTAAATTGTCTAAAAACTAACCTATTGGTCTTAATTATATCCATATTAAGCCCCCCTATTAATTGATTTATTTACTGGAAAATCTTAAAATTTCCTTTTTCCATCTTTATCAAATGTTTTTTTTAAAGCTATTTCCGTAAAAGGAATAACTAATAGTAATATACCAATTTGAATAGAGGTAATTGTATTTACAATGCTTTCAAAAACACTTGAATTTTTAAAAATATTTAATACAATAATGAATAAAATTGCATTACCGCCCCCGCTTAACAACCAAACTTTTCCAGCGTACCTGTGTGCAAAACTCCATGTGTCATTATTTTTAGATGACATTTTTGTTCTATATCCAAAAGTTGAATTTATTTCTTTTGGTGGATTTTTTATAAATATTAGTCCAAATCCAATCATTGTAAACGACATAATAAGCGTATAAATTAAAGCGAATATTAACATAATATATCCCTCCTATTCTATAACTCCTCTTCATTAATCTATTCTATTAATTATCTATTATTATATCCCACTTAGGACAACTATAAAATAATCTAATCTAGAATTAAATATTTTATAAAATTATATTAAAACTTTTAGGTATTATTAGCAAATTCTGAAAACAAATTATTTCTTATCAAAAGACATAGTGTATTCTAGCTCTTTTGTATCATCATGAATACGTTCTTCCTGAACTATAAAATCATTCTTATGATAAAAATCCACTGCCTTTTTATTTTTCATAAAGACATCTAATATAAGGCATGGATACTCTAATTTACAATATTTTATCAATTTTTCCCCTATACCTTCTCTTTGATATTCTTTTTTCACAAAAAGCCCAGCTATATAATTTTGTTCTACAACGCCTATAAATCCTTTTATAATGTTACTTTCCTCATATATATAAATCTCAGCTGATGGTAATATTTCTTTAACCATATCAAAATTTTCAGTCCAGTATTCTTTCGGTATAAAATTGTGAGCATCTATGTTAGTCTCAAGCCAGATGCCCATTACTTCCTCTAATTTACTTAAATCAAATTTTTTAATCATACTATTCTCCTTACATTTTTTATATTAAAAGTAGGAGTAGAATCTGCTCATCAAGTTCACCTCTTTCTATTATTTTTATATCATACCTATACCTCATTATCAAATTTTCAAATAATATTACCCATTAATAATATATTAAAAATAAAATCTAAGAAACAAGTTTAATTTATTGTTTCTTTTTATTATCTAAAGCAAGACCAATTGCAACGCCTAAACACAATCCTATCGCTAACTGATCAAATATTACGCCAAACGTAAGACCTACTCCTGTACAAATGGGGAAATAATAGTCGTTTTTGTTTTTATCCTTATTTTCACCCATATAATTCACCTCCATAAATTTATATATTAATTCAATAAAAAATTCATTATCTTATTGATACAATTGCTTATTAGTTTATATTATACCTAATTTATAGAATATAATTCCAGTAAAAATGTGAATTAAATAAAACTTATACATATATCTCTTGTCTTGTCTTAAAATCTTTAATCATAGTATAGTTATACTGTATATTACTTTGTACTATAAATTTTTTAGTTTTTATAGTATCTTTTTCTGTGATAAATGTATTTATCAATCTAATTTACTTTTTAGAATTTATTTAGGAGATATAATGTAAATCTGACAAGGATTCCATTCATCCCAAAGTATAGGAAAACATTCAAGTTCTTTAAATCCAAGATTCTTATAGAAGGCAATTGTTCTATCATACTCCTCATAACAGCCTTCTTCACTGTTTTAACTTGCATATATAAATAACCTTGATCTTTAGAATACTCATAACAAGTTTTAAATAAATCATTACCTATTTTATTTCTATGAAACTCCTTCAATACACCCATAACATAAAGTTCAACAGTAAATGGGCTTGTTTCTTTTAATGTAATAAATCCTCTTACTTGTTTATCTTCTATATCAGCCCATAAAGGCATTTCTTTGCTACATTTAACATATTCCTCTATAATCTCAGTCAATCCAAACCAATCTGGTAGCTTAGATAATATTCCTCTTACTATTAATTCCTTTTGATATTTATCTTAAATAGTTAATATCACACTTATCACTCCTTACAAATTACTATTTATTAAACAATATTATTATTAGCCTTATTAATTGCTTCTACCTCCTCTTCATTAGCTAATTTTATTGCATGGATCCCTGCCCATAATAATGTAATCTACCTTTAGAACTTTCTAGATAAGAAACTTCCATACTTAATAACATTGGTACTACTATAAACAACGACTTAATTAATGAATCTAACATATCATTCTCCCCTTAAAACGTAATTGTTTAGATTTGTAAATTTTAACCTTCGCAAACTCAGGTATGACAAACACCACGTCACGTTGGAAATATTCATTCAAAAAGACCTAGAAGTTAATTACTTCTAAGCCCATATGGAAAATTTTTTTATATTATTATTCATTAATAACTTCTTCTACTAACTCAACGCTTATCTCTAATATTTCTGTAATAGATTTTGTATCCATTCCTTTTGCAAGCATGTTTCTTATTCCTAATTTAGACTTATTCATTTCTCCAGTTCTTTCAGCGCTATTAAGAGCACTTACTTTGTCCTTTAGTATTTTTGACCTCATTTCATAAATTTCTCTTTCTTTTTCATCATTGCTCATTCTTATTAATTCATCTTTTGCACTTCTTATTTCTTCAATATCCATCTCTAAATGTCTAACTTTTTCACTTTCAGGATTTTTTAAAAATTCTGTCCATGCAACTAACAGATCTTTTTCACCACTATTTTCTTCAAGTTTTGGTACTTCAATAAAATTCATTTCAATAATATCTGTTAACTCTTCATGCGTTTCCATTTCTTTCAATCTATATCCTGTATGAAATTTTGTAGTTTTTAGATATTTAAAATTCAAAATATTTATACATACAGTTCTTTTTATTTTTAAATAATCTTCACCTTCACCTAGCTGTTCTTCATACATCTTACTTAATAGTATCTAATAATCCTCTACTTATACTATAACCTCTTATTAATTTTTTATTATATGCTTTAATTATATACTAGATATGTATATATAAATATTCTAAAACATTTTTAACAATAAATTCCAATCATCTTCTTAATAATACGGTATTTGTGATAAGCAGCATAATTTAGTTGTTTTTCATTGCTTTCTTACCTTTTCTTCTATAATTCCATGACCATATTCCCAAAGTAAATAGCCAACTAACGCTCCTTCTAATTAGCGTCAAACCAACTCTTCATAACTTCTACAGTTTTTTCACTTGGATAATACATTTTATCCCCATCCTTGTTTCCAACTGCAAAATATGAAAATCCTAAAAACCATTGCTCTTCTTCATACACTTGCTTATACGCTTTAAAACAATTAGCTTGTTCTTGCCCACTTATGTCTTTTGAAAGGTATGGATTCCATGGTTCTACTGATGCTTTAGTTGTTCTTGGAAACCCTAATTCTCCAAAGAAAATTGGCTTGTTCCACTTATCATAGAAGTTTTCAACTTGTTGCTTAATTTCTTGCTCCCTAAGATATCTTTGAGAAGAAGTTAAAGCCTTAACTAAGTTTTCCACGGTATTTAGATCATTATCAGTTAACTCAAAATATGATGCAATTGATATAAAGTCCACCTTTGAAAATATTTTATTATTTAACTTGTTTTCATACTTTTTATTAAGTTCATCAACTTGTTTTTTAGTTACTTCATCTTTCCAATTAGCAGTTGTCCAAAAGCTAGTCCTATAAGTAACTAATCCCTTGTAATACTGTCTTGCAAAGTCAATCATATTACAAAATTCATCTTCCATATTCTCTAATTTATTAAACCCTGCAGCAATATTCAATGCATCTACTCTATATGGAATTGCTATTTCATCTATTATAGGTTTTAAAACCTTATTCTCCCAGTTAGAAAAAAATTGCTCCTTATTAGTAGGATTAAACTCTGTTTCATACTTACTCCCATTTGCAATCCAAGGATATGGCTCTAATATAACATTTATTTTCTTTCCCTTAATTTTATCTAAAAGTAATTTTGCTCTTTGAAGACTATTATCATAAATACTTACATTGCTTGAATCTAGATCATCTATGTTTATAACAATTGGTAGGTTAATTGTGTTTAACTCTAAAGTCTCAATGTCTTTTAAAGTTTGTTCAACAGTATAATCAGTTGAAAGGTTTGCGCATTTTATTTTTTCACTAAATTTACTATTTAGTGTTTTCCCCTCTCTTTTATTTAGAAAATCATTAATTCTCCCCCTACTTGTGTAGTTAATTGCATAAAAGTAGTAACCAATCCCCATAAGTACAATAACTATCCCTATAATTGTTCCTACAATTATTCTAGTCCTTAGCTCCTCTGGTGTGTCTTTATTCCATTGACTCTTATTACTCATAATTCTCTCCCTCATTAACCTTATGTTAAATTTTCAAGTGTTTCGCCGTGCTTAATTATCAAGTATCTTTACAAATAATTCTTTATAAACTTCTAGCTAAATCCCTATTTAGCGACCGCCTTCTTAATCTAGGTACTTCACATATCTTTGCAATATTAAAAACTAACTCTCAATTTAATATTATTATTAATTATAACATATTTTGTAAATATCACATTATTAAATTCTTTACTGGAAAACCTTGAATTTTCCTTTTTCCATCTTTATTAAATGTTTTTTTTAAAGCTATTTCCGTAAAAGGAATAACTAATAGTAATATAGCAATTTGAATAGAGGTAATTGTATTTACAATGCTTTCAAAAACACCTGAATCTTTAAAAATATTTAATACAATAATGAATAAAATTGCATTAACGCCCCCACTTAACAACCAGACTTTTCCCGCATACTTGTGTGCAAAACTCCATGTATCCTTATTTTTAGATGACATTTTCGTTCTATATCCCAAAGTTGAATTTATTTCTTTTGGTGGATTTTTTATAAATATCAATCCAAATCCAATCATTGTAAATGACATAATCAAGGTATAAATTAAAGCGAATATTAAATATATATAAACATCCTTAAAAATAATTTTATTGCTAGTAATCCAGTTAGTAAATTCTGAAAATAGAGTTTCCAGAATAAGGACCTCCAAGATTTTTAAACTTATACGCGAGAAAAAGACTGCTTCAGAAGGTCGTGTACTGATGCCTTATGTACCTTCATACTACTTTTAACGATAGCACGTTTCGTGCTATCGTTAAACCTCTATTTCTCTATATAGAATACTCCCCCTGTAATTATCTTGTTTTTAACTCTTACATTTATTTTTGAGTTTGTATATTCTTAACTAGTTTTACAATTTCATACCACATAACAGCAACTATTGATGTTCCTATTACTGTTAATAGTTGTTTTATACTTAATGGTGATAAGTATAAAAACTTTGAAAGTGGTGTGTATACTATTACAAGTAAACCTGCTATTGTTGCTGTATTTGCTGCCCACATAACTTTATCTTTTATCATATTTTTGAAAGTTTTATATGCATATTCAGTATTTGAACTATTTACTTGAACTAGTAAAACATTTGAAATCATAATAATGGCAAGTCCCATTGTTCTTGCAACACTTGCACTATCTGGATTATTTTTTAGATATAAATAGTAAGTTCCAAATGATGCTGCAAATAATACCAAACCTTGAATTAAGCTTTTTGTTAATGTTTTAGCTGTTAATATACTTTCTTTTGGATTACGTGGCTTCCTGTTCATAATATCTTTTTCAGCTAATTGCCTTTCAAGAATAATTGAACATGTAGGATCTATTACAAGCTCTAAAAGCACAACATGTACTGGTAATAGTAATAATGAAGATGCCCCTATTCCAAGGAAGGGAGCAAGTAATGAGGCAAATGCTATTGGAATATGAATTACAAATACATATCCTACTGCTTTTCTTATATTGTCATAAATTCTTCTTCCATCTTCAACTGTATGCACTATAGTACTAAAATTATCATCTAAAAGTATTAAATCAGCAGCTTCTCTTGAAACTTCTGAACCTCTTTTCCCCATAGCTATTCCAATATCTGCATATTTTAATGCTGGAGCATCATTTACCCCATCACCTGTCATTGCAACAATTTCTCCATTTTCTTTAAACGCCTTTACTATACGCATTTTATGCTCTGGTACAACTCTTGAGAAAATACTAACATCTTTAACTTTTTCTCTAAGCTCTTCATCACTCATTTTATTTAAATCATCACCGGTAATAATGTGATCACCATGTGGTATTCCAACCTTTTTAGCTATTGCACTTGCTGTTATACCATTATCCCCAGTTATCATAACTACTCTTACACCAGCTTTTATGCAAGCTTTTATATCTTCCTTAATTGAATCTCGAGCGGGATCTTCAAGTCCTATTAACCCAAGAAACTGAAGTTTACATTCTTCTAAAGTGCTTGGAACATTTTCTTCATTATCTACTTTCATTTCTCCAACTGCAATAACTCTAAGTCCTCTAGAAGACATTTCATATATGCTTTTTTCTACAAATTCACGTTCTCCACTAGTTAAATCAGAAATTTCTAAAATTTTCTCTGGAGATCCTTTTGAAGCAATAACAATACCCTCTTCTCTTCTCCAAACATGTCCCATCATTTTACTTTCATTAGTAAAAGAATACTCAGAAATAAGTTCTCCACCAAATAAATGATCTTTGCAAATATTATTTTCTTTGCAATGATTCACCATAGCTTTTTCCATAGGGTCATAAGCCTCAGTTTCACAAGCCATTCCCATAATTTCTAATAGTCTTTTATTATCTTTTGATTTTTCCAAAGACTTTAATATTTGTAAGCCATTATTATTATCTATATTATTTTTGCTATCATTATTTGTTTTTGTAGACTGGGAATATTCTAATTTATTTTTGTTATTTATTTCCTCTAAATCTTTTTTAGCAAATGCTAAAGTTTCAGTTACAGTCATTTTATTCATTGTAATAGTTCCTGTTTTATCTACACAAAGAACAGATATTGCCCCTAATGTTTCAACAGATGGAAGTTTACGAACAAGTGATTTTTTCTTAGCAAGCCTCCATGCTCCCATTGAAAGAAATACTGTTAAAATAACAGGAAATTCTTCTGGTATCATTGCCATTGCAAGTGTTATTCCTGAAAGAATACTTTCTATAATTCTATCTTTAAAAATATGGTCAGATAGATTTAAATAAGTTATTCCACTAACTAAAGCAAAAAGTACTGCTGCAATACCAGCGCAAATTTTAACAAGCTTACCTGTTTGCTTTTGAAGTGGTGTTTGCTCATTTGGAGCCCCTACAATGTTTACACCTATTTTACCATATTCAGTTTCTGATCCAATTTTATCAACTAAAATTATTCCGCTACCTTGAGTAACTAAAGTTCCCGCATAGCAATAGTTCTTTTTCCAATAATCCTGATTTTCACCCTCTTGTGTATCCTCTAAAACTTTCCAAACCTCTAAAGCTTCACCAGTAAGAGAAGATTCATCTACACAAAGGTCATTTAACTTAACAACTGTACCATCAGCTGGAATTTTTACACCTTCATTAATTATCATTAAATCACCAGGTACTAAATCTTCACTATTAATTATATTCTCTACTCCATTTCTAATTACATTAACCTGTGGAGCTGATAGATTTTTCAGAGATTTTAAGGTTTTATCAGTTTTCCATTCTTGAATAACATCAATGCTAATTATTCCAATAACAAATACTAGCATTATTGCTCCATCTTTAGGTTCACCAAGTATAAAGTAAATTATTGCTGCTACTAATAATAGTAAAAACATGGGTTCCTCTAATACCTCTAAGATTTTGTGAAAAAAGCATTCCTTTTTCTCAGCAACTAATTGGTTTTTTCCAAACATTTCTTGTAATTTAATTGCCTCTTCATTTGTAAGACCTTTCAATTCATTAACTTTTTTTTGTTCTGTCATAAAAAGTTACCTCCATTTTAATTTTTGACTTTTAGCAAAAATTTATTATTTTGATAGCTCTATGGCAATGCATTTTTTTCTTTGTTTCAGTTAATTATCTTAAATAGTCACCTCTAAATAACAAGTTGGTATTCTTATATTTTTTAAGATGCTCAAAAGAACTTTAATATCCTGTAGCTATAATATCCCAATAATTAAAAAGTTTGTAACAACTTTTTTAAGTTGTTACAAATATAGTTTATATTCAATATATACCCAAAAACATCTAGTTTCTTCTGCATTTTTAAGATAACTTAATGTTCTAGGGCAAATAAAAAATACCCGTAGAACATTTTACTGTCCCACAGGTATTGTAATAATCCTGTTGCCTATTGGCCCGGCTCCTTGAATTAACTTAATGATTTAAAATAACTTTTGTAGCATAATCTAAATAATAGTTTACCTACATATAACATTATTTTATTAACCCATATTAATTCTTGGCCTGATCAGTTTGTACTGTAGATTTATATGCAGCGCAAAGAGATTTCTATATAATTATATTCTATTTTCCCCAGCTTGTTCTACTATTTTAAAAAATATATTTTATAAGTCCCTGATAATTACCAGAATAAGGACCTCAGAGAAAATTATGAACAAAAAATTTATTATGCCAAAAAAATAGACAAGCCTATGAGATATTTGAAATATGTTATCCTTCTTTTAACTCTATATTTTACATGGAAAACCGCAACTATATTTGCACTTGCAGTCGGATTGTTTTTCACAGTGATAGTTGCAAGTAAAATTACTGGAATTTCTAAATTTTTACCCGAGAAAATAACTGCAGAGTCTAAAATTAATATTGACGATATTAAGGGCTATATGACTATAAAAGAAGTATCCATTGGAACTAAAATTGAATTAAATGAATTATATAAAGAATTAGATATACCTAATTCTGTTCCAGAAGATACTAAGTTAAAGGATGTAAAAAACTTTGTAGATGGATTTGAAGTAGAAATTGCAAAGGAAAAGTTAAAATAATAATTAATATTGCTTTTTCTATTTCTTTAAACTTTTCGAGTGCCTTATATATATTCTTTATATCTATATCTAATAATCCAAACATACTACAACTCCTGTAATAATTTATCATTCAGTTTTTCTAACTCTGGAAGATATAATGTTAACTTATATGATTTTTTATGTGATGAAATCAGAATTTTCTAATATTTACTAGTTAATATATTATTTTTAAACTCGATAATAATAATATAAATAAAACAAAAGATTAGGGGTGTTGTAAATTGTTTAAAAAAATTAATAAAAGTATTACATTAAAGCTATTATCTATTCTTACTATTGTAACTGTATTAGTCTTTGTCGTTACTGGAATTGTAATTAACTCTTACAATAAGAATGTTTTAATTGAAAATATTAATACATCTTTAACTGATAATGCAACCATTATATCTAAAGATGTTAATAGTTTCTTTGAACAAGGCGGAACATTAGTTACACAAATGGCTACTAATGATTCCATTAGTACTCTAGCAAATGAAGTTAAGTCAAAGGCTGATGTCAAAACAAATCCAAACTATGCTACTGTTCTTAAAAGCTTGCAAAATATAAAAGCAACTGATAAAAATGCTTCAGCTGTTTATGTAGCATTAGAAAAATCAAGTTACCTATTTGTAGATGATGGAAAAGATAGTCCTGCTACATGGGATATTACTAAGAGACAATGGTACTTAGATACATTAAAAGTTGGCGGGTTATATTATTCTCCACCTTATGTAGATGAATTAACAAAAAAAATGGTTATCACTATGGCATATCCTATTTTAGATACAGATGGAAAATCTGTAGGGGCTGTAGGTGTAGACTACTTAATTGACAAATTACCTGAGATCATGAATAAATATAAAGTTGGAGAAAGTGGATATACATTCCTTTTAGATACCACTGGAACATTTATGTATCATAAAGATGAAAATAAAGTTTTAAAAGAAAAATTTACTGAATATGCAGGTGATGCAGGTGAAGTAGGTAAAAAAATGGTTCAAGGAGAAAATGGTGTTGGTACTTATATTCTAGATGATGAAGAAAGATATGCAGCCTATGCTCCTATTAAAGCTAACAATTGGTCTGTTGGTACAGTTATTTTAAAATCAGAAGTAGAGAAACCACTTGTGAAATTTAATACTATTTTAGCAGCTACTTATATAATTGGTTTGTTATTTTTAATTGCAGCGATATATTTTGTTACTAAAAAAATATTAAAAGATATTCCTAAATTATTAGGTGCTATTAGAAGGGTTGCTCAAGGAGATTTAACATTTAAAGTAGAAGTTAAATCTGAGGATGAAATAGGACAAATTGCTGAAGCAATAAATGATATGAGTCTAAATTTAAATACTATAGTTGAAAAAATTTCATTAAACAGTGAAAATGTTAGTGCAAGTGGCGAAGAACTAGCAGCTGTAATATCAGAAATTAATAGACAAATAAATACTATTAATGGTGGAACTCAAGAGATAGCAGCCGCTATGGAAGAAACTAGCGCTTCTGCTCAAGAAATGACTTCCTTCAGTGATTTAATAACAAGTGCTATAACTAAGCTTAATTTGAAAGCTGCTGATGGTAATAATTCTGCTATTGAAATTAAGAGTAGAGCATTAAATATGAAATCAGAATCAGAAGATTCAAAGAAAGTCGCATTAGATATGTATCGTGAAAAAGAAACTGCTATTTTAAAATCTATTGAAGAAGGTAAAATAGTAGAAGAAATAAATAGTATGGCAGAAATTATAGGACAGATTGCAGCTCAAACAAATCTGCTTTCCTTAAATGCAGCTATAGAAGCTGCAAGAGCTGGCGAACACGGCAGAGGCTTTGCAGTTGTTGCAGACGAAGTTGCTAAATTAGCTTCTCAATCAACTGCAACTGTAACTAATATTCAAAAAATAGTTGGACAAGTTAAAAATGCCTTCGGAAATATGTCACAGGACGCAACTGGAATATTAGAGTTTATCGATAAGAAAGTTACTTTAGATTATGACCAAATGATAAAGAGATCTGAACTTTATTTAGAAGATGCAAATAACGTATCAGGATTAATAAATGATTTTTCAACAAATATTGGAGATGTAACAGGTTCTGTAGAACAATTAATAAAATCACTAGAATCAGTTTCAGCCGTAGTTGAAGAAGTAGCATCAGGTGCTTCAGAAATTGCGATTACTGTAAATGATACAAAGATCAGCGCTGACGAAGTTTCTCAAGTTGCTGATGCACAAGCAGAATTAGCTACAACACTAAACAGTATAGTAAGTGAATTTATAATCTAATACGAAGGGGCTGTTGCAAAACTAATTTATTTAGTTTTGCAACAGCCCCTTCACTTAATAATCTATTTAACTAAATCTTCTATAGAATTAATATCCATATAAGAAGGAACAACTAAACCTATTTTAGCTCCCTCTAGGTTTGGTCCTAGATCTTCAACTTTACCTTCATAGTCTGATATATATTTTGCATGAGTTCCTGGTAGCCAAGCTGCAACAATAGCATCTACATCTCCGCTAGCTACTGCGGCCCACATAGGTCCTGCATCTACTTGTGTAAGTGTAACCTTATATCCCATATCTTCTAATGCTAATCCAATTATATTAGTAGATGCAATTTCTGTATCCCAAGCAACATACGCAAGTTTGATTTCTTCACCATCTACTTTTTTTGCGCCTTCTGTCCATTTGCTTACTTTATCTGTATTGTCAGTGATCCATTGTCTTGCAACTTCCTTTACATTTTCACCTTCGTTAACTTTAAGCATAACAGCTTCCATATCATCAGCCGTCCATAAAAATTGGTCTAAAATTTTATGAGCATTAGGCATATCTTCTTTTAATCCGTTACGTGCAATGGTATTTATATGTTCATTACCACCAAAAGATCCCTTAGGGTCATCTAAATATTTCAAATCATATTTACTAAACATCCAATGAGGTGACCACCCAGTAATTATAATTGGTTCCTTATTTTTAATTGCATCTGCAAGTGCTTGTGTCATAGCACCTCCTGAGCTAGTTTGTACAGTATAATCTAACTTATAGTCTTTAACTGCTTTTTCAGCAGCTTGCACTACACCAGCCCCAGCATCTATACCTGTGATTTTATACTTTACTTTTTCACCATAAGTTGCATCAGCACCTTTTTTTTCTTCACTACTTTTACTATTACTGCAACCTACAAAAGTTAATGCTACTATACTAATTGCTACTACACTGATTATTTTCCAATTTTTTTTAATCATAAATTTATTCCTCCTTATATATCTATTTATTTAGATACTTTGAAAAAACAATAACCAATTTGCTAGTCTATTATTTTTTCAATCGCCTTATTAAAATCTTAAAAATCTTTTTTTGTATTTATTGATTGAGTAATACGATCTAATATCATAGCTAATATAACAATAGCCAATCCTGAAGCAAATCCTTGTCCGGCTTCATTTCTTGTAACTGCTCTAAAAACTTCAACTCCTAAGCCTTCTGCCCCAATCATAGAAGCTATAACAACCATAGATAGTGATAACATAATTGTTTGGTTAACACCTGCCATAATTGTATTTTTTGCTAGTGGAAGTTGAACCTTGAATAGTTTTTGAGTTGGAGTTGATCCAAAGGCATTTGCAGCCTCAATTAGTTCTGTAGAAACTCCACGAATACCAAGATTAGTTAACCTTACAACTGGAGGCATTGCAAATATAACAGATGCAATAATTCCAGGTACCATTCCTATCCCAAAGAAAGAAACTGCGGGTATCAAATAGACAAAGGCCGGCATAGTCTGCATAAAATCTAATATAGGTGTTACTATACTTTGCACCGTCTTGTTTTTTGACATCCAAATCCCAAGAGGAACTCCTATTAAAATTGATATTGAACTAGCTGTTAAAATCAATGAAAGAGTAAGCATTGTCGCTTTCCAATATCCAAGATTTTCTATTAACAGTAGTCCTACTAATGAAAATATGGGTAACCCCAATTTTTTCTTATTTATGAATATAGTTAATAGTACGATAATTATAATGAAAAGTATTGGAGGTATAGATATCAATGCGTCACTTAACCCAGTTACAATCCCGTCAAGTAAATTCTTAATTGGTTCAAAAAACCACTGTGCATTCTCTCTTAACCATTCTACAATCATATCAGCCCATTTAGCTATTGGTATCATTGGTATTTCTAACATCTACATTCACCTCATTTCCTGCAAGAGCTGCTAATACTGCACCTCTAACAACAATTCCTTTTAATATTTTATCTTCAACAACAGCTACTGGTACAGGTGAATCATGTATTACCTCAAATAAATCATTTAATGATAAATCTGGAGCAACCACGGGAACATCTGTAATCATAGCATCATAAATATTTTTATTTCCAGTCTTTATTGCGTCTACCGCTGCATCTGCAGTTACAACGCCTAAAAACTCTTTATTTTTATTAATAACATAAATACTTGAAATTCCAGCTTGCTTCATACGTTGCAGTGCAACCCTTGGACCATGCTTTTCTATATCGATGGTTTCTGGACGTTTCATAACATTTTGTGCTGAAAAAACTTTAGACCTATCTACATCTTCAACGAACTTTCTAACATATTCATCCGCAGGATTTGTCATGATTTCCTCTGGAGTTCCAACCTGTACAATTAATCCATCTTTCATAATTGCAATTCTATCTCCAATTTTAAGTGCTTCATCTAAGTCATGTGTAATAAATATAATTGTTTTATGCATAGATGATTGTAAATCTATAAGCTCATCCTGCATTTCTTTACGAATTAATGGATCCAGTGCTGAAAACGCTTCATCCATCAATAAAATATCCGGATCATTAGCTAGAGCCCTTGCAAGCCCTACTCTTTGCTTCATTCCACCTGATAATTGACTAGGATATTGTTCTTCATATCCTGCAAGCCCTACCAATTTTAATGATTCAATGGATTTTTCTTTAATTTCTTTTTTATCCATTCCTTGTATTTCTAATCCGAATCCTGCATTTTCCCAAACAGTCCTATGAGGAAACAATCCAAATCCTTGAAAAACCATGCTTACTTTTTTTCTTCTAGTTTCTCTTAATTTATTTTTATCCATTTTTGCTAAATCGTCACCATCTACTAATACACTACCTGCATTTGGCTCGATCAGGCGATTTATTAATCTTACAAGAGTGGACTTTCCACTTCCTGACAATCCCATAATTACAAAAATCTCTCCAGAATGTACTTCAAAGGATGCTTGATTCACCCCTATAGTCATGCCTGTCTCTTTTAAAATTTCCTCTTTCGTTTTTCCTTCTTGTAAAAGCTTCAAACCTTGTTTAGGGTTCTTACCAAAAATTTTTGTTAACCCTTTAACCTCAATCTTTAACATTAATCCACCTCTTTAATCTACGTATTAATTATAATTTTATATCTTAAATAAATATCTCATCCTTATATTGTGCTAAACTTTGCAAAAAAATTCAATTTTTCATTAAAGTCCTAAAATAAAATATTTTATGATTCTTTAGTTCAATAAAAGTATTACTATAATCATTTTGTAATACCTATTGACTACTTACTAATATTACTAGAACATACACCAAGACTATATTTTAAACTATAATTACTTGGCTCAGTGTTAAGTTGTTATTCATTCCTAGGTTGATTTACTCTTTCAACTATACACTGACAACTTGTATTTGTCAAAAGGTTGTCATATTTTTTAAGAATAATAATAAAAAAGAGAATATCTATTTTAATGGTTTTAATACCATTAAAATGAATATTCTCAATCTTATTAATTAGTAGCATCCTAATCTTATTCTTCTTTATAGTCATTATATTTATCAACTGCTTTTAATATTTTATATAACGAATCACATAAGAATTCAAAAATAATTATTGCTGCTACAGGTCTAGAAAGTATTCCTATAAATAATAAAGCAACTGATATATAATCTCCAACAAGTAATGATACAGTGAAACTTTGTCCTAAAAATATTAATATATACCCAATTAAATAAACTAATCCGCCTGTTGATTACTTTCTAATTAGAGCATCTCCAAATAAATAACAGCCCAGTATTCTTGATTTTTTTATAGCTCCTAAGATTTACTCTTTATAATTATAGTACAACTATAATTCCCTCTCCTCCTTGCAAGCTCAAGCAGGCAATTGCCCCTGGATGTTGAAAACATTGAGTACTATTTTGCTTTAATTAGTTTCCCAGCCATGAATTCCTCATTATATTCCTCTTGATTCTCTTTATTAAATCTTATCCATCTACCGTGTTTTTTGCTATTTTGAAAATTTCCTATTTGCCATAGTTGTCCAGATTCCCTATAGAATATCCATTTACCTTCCATTTGATTGTTTTCAAAAGGGCCTTCTGCTTTTATTTTCCCATTCTTATAATAGTATGTAAGTTTATTTTCATCATATGTATAAACGTCTTTACCATTTGCGTACTTCTTTTTTTCTAACATCTATATTCTCCTTATCTCACAAATTTAATGTTTCCACGCTCTAAACTTTTTGCATTTATATTACTTTTTAATTTTATAGTATACTATTACAAATTATTTATTACATATTTTATAAATATCACATTTAATTATCTAATTCGCACTTCCTACATGCTCTCCTTGAATTGCAACAAAAAAATACCGCAAATTCACCTCTAAATAATGTGATATTTCAATCTGTTATCTATTTGTGTTCATTAATACTACAAAAAGACCAAATAACTTTTAGGCAAAAATTTATTTTAACATCTAAACAATTTAATCATTTAGTGACTTACTTATTTTCCTTCAATTGTTTTACAAAATAATGACGTTTACTAGTTAGTGGATAGTCTTCTAATGTAAAAACTTCTTTGTAGCCTAACTTCACATAAAAATCCTTGGCCTGAAAACTAAAAGTATCAAGAAATGAGTATTTACAGCCTCTTTTTATAGCTTCTACTTCAACATCCTTTAACAACTTTGAACCTATTTTCTGGCCTCTTAATTTCTCATCAACCCATAAAAATGATACCTCTAGCCAATTACCATGAGTTTCTGCTGAAATTCCGCCTATTTTATTGTCATTTTCATCATTAACAAAAATAGCGATTGGCTTAACTTCTCTTAATTCTATATAATCAAGATTATATTTTATCAAATTGTTTAGAATTACGCTAATATATTCCTCTTTGGGATTATCAGTCATTATATATTTCATAAACCCTCCACCTTAACAACTATATTTTGTATTTATTTAATATATTAAATTTGAGAATTGGATTCTTTAGTAACCCTAATTAACTTTTAATATTTTTTCGATAATTTTAGAGGTAATTTTATCAATACTTAAACTGCCGTCTATAATAAAATCTGAACTTGGTTTAACTCATTTATCACAGTTGTTTTTCCCCACCTGATACAGAAGCAACTGCACTTACTATAGGTCTTTTCATTCTTAACCTCCCGCAAAACTTCAAATAACTTTTCGTTCGCCTTTCCGAATTATTATTTATAATTATTGATTCTACAAAACCAGTTTTGCTACTAATTCACCATTTTCAATCTTACCTGTTTCCACAAACCCACAAGATGCGTAAAGTGTCTTTGCTACCACATTCTCTGGTTCATAAGAAATGAAAACTACTGAAGATTTTCCATACGGTAATGTCCTAATAAGTTTAAGTGCCCCTACCATAGCTTCCTTACCATAACCTTTGCCCTGATATCCTTTGTCAATCATTAATCTCCACACCCAATAAGCATTTTCATCATCAGCAGTCTCTTCTGCTTCATTATATGATAACATTATAAAACCTACCATGATATCATTGGCATAAATGGCATAAGGCATAGGAATGCACTCATTATTCGTTAAAGCAACATACGCCTCTGCAAGACTGGATATATTACTTCCAACATAACTTTTTTGTTCTTCTTTTGGTTCTAATTTAATACATTCATCCAAATTATCATCTGTGATTTTTCGTAATTCCATCATAATTATCCCCCTAAATTATATCTTTACTTTTTCTTTATTCACTATAACAATTCATAATATTGGTAATTATCTCATAGCACTTTTTCATATAGTCTAAACCAGTTCAACCCGTAGTTTCCAAGTCCCAAGTCAACTGTATCAATATATTTAAAACCACATTTTTCATACAGCCTAATGGCAGGCATATTACCTTCGTAAACATCCAACCTAATTGATTTAGCTTGTGACTTAATACTGTGTTCAATAGCAAAGTCCATTAATGCTTTCCCTACACCACATTTTAAAAATTTGGAATTCACTACAAATGTATATACAACAAAAACATCTGAATAGTCAGATTCAAATTTCCATTTAGCCTTATAATATGCAGGTTCAGGTTTGTGACTTAAAATAACAGAACCAATGATTTTCCCATTATGTTTTGATACATAGAGATTACCCTGTTTAACTCCATCAATTGCGTTTTGCCTAACAGGATATATATCCTTCATCCATCCAGGATAGTTTACTCCTTTTGCCAAATGGTCATTCAAATCGTTATACAACTGTTCTAATTCATCAATATCATTTGCTTTTCCTAAATCAAAAATAATATCCATATGTTTATCCCTCCAATCAATATATTCAATCTGTTATTTATTTTTAATCATTCATAATATAATAAGATTTTGTATTAAATTTGTTTCTCAAATATTAATTCAAAATGAGTAGCAGTACCGTAAGCCCCTGTCGGTGGTGCTAATACTTGTACCAATCTCCAGCCTTCTTTTGCATGTTCTTCCACTATAGCATGATAGTCTTGCTTTGGCTTTGACTCAATTAATCCCCTTAATTCTAATCTTATAAATTTCTATTCATACATATAAATGTACCTCCAATAATATATTTTATTATCTATTTCACGATTTCTACAAACTGTTATTTAAATACTATAGTAAAAACCCCTACCTATTACCCATGAACACTTACTATATCATTAAAGCTTTTTCTGTTATTACTATTTGAGCTTCTGCTTTAGATTCAATCTTCCCATATTTAGATAATAACTTATCCTTAGCAATATGTTATCCTTAGCTGCTAATATAGGCGTTTCCCACTTCTTACAAGGTAATTCATTCTGCTAGCCAAACTTGGTTTACTTTCATTATATTTCATATGCTCCACTTTTCATTACTTCATATTCCGCCATTAACAAGAATTAAGTTCATTAGATAATTTTTAATAATCTATACTCCAGCTGACAGTCGCATGGCTCTTCATCAACTAATTTAGTATTATATTCTACAGCTTCAATACAGTTCATCGCTTTATAAAAAGCCTGTGACTCTTGAGATGAATGAGCAGATATATATAGGCTTTGAGCACCCATATATTCTGCCTTTTTGCATACAAGAGAAAATATTTTTTTCCCTATCCCCTTGCTACGGTTTTCATAAGATATATGAATGCTTGAAAGTTGTAAATATTCCTTTTGCGAACCAAAAAACTGACTTTCGACAGATGCAAATCCTACAAGTTCATTGTTATTAAACGCACCAACTACTACGCCACCTGTTTTTATAGTGTTTTTCAGACATTTAATCAGGCATTTATATTCATCTGAACCCCACTGTTCAGTAAAAGCAATATCTTTTAATATCCATTCGCCATTTTCATTACGCCAACATTTTTTCACGTCTTGATAACGATTAAAATTCGCAAATAATGTTATTCTTATTTCGGATTTTTTTAATTCCCTATAGCTAATTGATTCCAATATACATACCTCCTATTATATAGATAATATTTGTTACACAATGTGAGTTGTTCGTCTATTACTTATTATCACTAAATAGACTTATGCCGGATAAAACACATATAACGGAAGTGAATCCTAATCTTAACCAATCCACATAAAGCCAAAAATCACCACCTGCTATTATGTCTGGAGATGTGTTATGTTCATCAACAAAAATACCCATATCCAAAATAACTTAATTAATATTATTCATTAATAACTTCATCTACTAACTCAATATTTACCTCTAATATTTCTGTAATAGATTTAGTGTCCATTCCATTTCTTATTTCTTCATTTTGGGTAATTGTTATAATTCATAGTTTAAGAAATACTATATCCGTTACATTATGCCTTATTTGAAAAAGTATAAGGGTCACCCATTAATTTTCTATTTTTTAACAACTATAATAAATTATTTCTATCTGGTATTTTTAATAACCATTTATCTTTTGATCCAAAATAATAAACATACATTAATATATTTATTGTCTTACACTATATTTATTAAATATAGTCTTCATCAATTCCTAGTTAATCTTCATATCTATCAATTTAACTATATCATCCTTATTTTCCATATCTAACTTAAATGGCATTTTATATGTTTCAATTTTTCCAAACATCTTCTTTTCAAGCTCTAAACACAATATATTTTCATTAATATTATATGATTTTACTTTGTCCCATTTGATTGCGTCGCCCCAAGAATATATGCAATTTTCATTAATTCCTTCCTTTTCATTATTATGAATACTAAACATAATTATTTGACTTCCAATTACAAATAATAGTGCAATATACATAAATTTAAATTCATCAGAAAAAAGTATAATAATAAGTTCAAATATAAATATAGCTATTAAAAATCTTAATCCATAAACTTGTTTTTTTTCTATTTTCTCTTATAAGGATGTATTTTAACTTTCCAAATTTATTTTTATATCTCTTAATTAATATATAGTCAATTATACCTATAATTGTCATTGCTATACTGGTAATTATGAAGATCCAGTCAATAAACTCTATTCCCCTGAACTTTAAAGTTACTAAACCTTTAGTTTCTAAGTAATATACAAATACACCTGCTATTATTCCGACCAATATGGTAACTATTAAAATTATAGTCTTACTTCTTTTCATATATTTAATCCCACCTTTATATTTTTAATTATACCACCTTTAGTTATTTTATCCAAAACATGTATATTCAAATAATCACAAAGTTGCTTTAGTCATTCTTCATGCTATTTGAGACTCTCAATATTTTCATTTCAGTTATATATTAAAAAACACAATCTAGCTATGCTTATATTACTAAAACAAGTTTTCCTCTGCCCATTTTATTTCGTCCTCTGTAAGAGGTGTATAGTCACCGCATATTACTCTTTCTTTTTCTCCAAAGTCTGTTTTTTTATTATAGCTTCTATTATTTTCAAAGTTATTATATCCATTATCATAAGCTTGTCCCCCATTTAAATAGAAATTATTATTAAATGAACTTGGTTTTAAATTCATTTCAGCCTCTGTTAAGTATCTTTCGAATTTTTCTCCAAACAGTGTTCCTGGTCTTAAATATTTTTCCATAGGTGAATTTGACCATTCTTCATTTTTTTTATTAATTACCTTAAGAAAATCTTCTATGCAAAAGCCTTCAGTTAATCTATCTTTTATTAACTTTCGAGTTGTTTCTGTATTATATTTATAATTTTTTTCACATTTATCATTTAAATATTCAATTACTTCACTATATATAGGATTTTTATAATCATTCTTTTCATCATATTCTATTTTTTCTACGCTATCCTTAGGCAAATTTTCATCACCTTTACTCAACTCAACTTTCTGAAGTTTTTCATAGTTATCCTCAAAGTAATCATCTTTATTATATTGATTTTCTTTTTCTAATTCATGATTTACAATTTCTATATTTTCTTCCTCTGGATCTTCACTGCCCATAACTTCTTCCTTAGTTGACTTTATATTTTTAATAACCTTTATAATTCTACTTTTTACAAACTTTTTTCCTTCTTCATACATAAGTTTTATGGTGATATACCCCTTATCTCTTAAAGTTCTAATTATAGCTGAACATCTAGTTTTGCTTAAACTAAAGAACTCACTAAAATATCCATTACTTGCATAACAACCTTTTTCTCTATCTAGTGATGTTATTTCAACTAAAAATATTTTTTCCATAACACCTAAATCCTTATTTAACCATAATTCACTTGGAATCCATATTCCTTTAAATTCTTTTTTCATTAAAACCACTCCTGCAATTTATTTTTATGTATTATTTTATCTCTCACTATAAAATATGCAGTAGTTTAACTTTTTGAAAATTATTTTTAAATTATTTTATCTTTTTTACAAATTTATCTTTTTAAGTGGATTTATTCTGTCTGCAGGACTATATATATTTATATATATTAAATTATTAATTATATTATTAAGTTGTATTATTATCCTTAAACTTTTCAACACACTCTATTAGCGTTTTTAACATACACACTTTTAATTTTCAACATAGCCTATTACATTTTTCAACACACACCTTCTAATTTTCAATATACCCTATTAGACTTTTCAATATATATAATTAAGATACTTTTTTAAAAATATAGGACAGTAAACATCTATTAAAATATTTACTGTCCTATTTTCTATTTATTATATTTTCCATTGATTCTGTTTATATAGACTCACAACTTTCTTCTATAATTTCTTCTTTATCTTCTTTTAGTACTAAATTTAATATTAATGCTACAATTGTCCCTGTTGATATTCCTGATGCAAAAATCATCTTTAATCCTTCTGGTAATTGTGAAATAACCTCTGGTCTAAATGTAACTCCAAGACCTAAACCAACAGATGTAGCTATTATTAATAAATTACGTTCATTTAATGTTACTTTGCTTAATGTTTTAATTCCTGCAGCTGCAACAGTCCCAAACATGACTATTCCAACTCCACCTAGTACTGGCTGTGGCATACTGCTAACTAAAGCCGCAAGCTTAGGTAAAAATCCTAAAGCTATTAATATAATCCCTGCCATTACTGCCACGTAGCGACTTGCTATCTTTGTTAAAGGAATTAGCCCAACGTTTTGGCTAAATGTTGTATTTGGGAATGCACCAACCAAGCCTCCAATCATACTTCCAACACCATCTGCTAAAACCCCAGCTCCAATACGTTTCTCATCCATTTCAACTTCCGAAACCTCTCCAACTGCTTTTAAACATCCTACTGTTTCTATAGCTGTAACAAAATAAGCTGGTATAAATGCTATAAGTGCTTTTAAATCAAAAGTTACTCCATATTCAAATATTTTAGGAATAGATATCCAGTTTGCTTCTTTTATAGCTGTAAAATCTACTAGTCCTAAAGGAATACAAACTACGTATCCAACTACCATTCCTATTAATATAGATGCGCTACTTAACATACCTTTTCCATAACAATTTAATAATAATGTACCCATAAGTACAAGCATTGCAATTGATATATTCTTTAAACTACCATAATCTGCAGATCCAACTCCACCTGCAGCCCAATCTATAGATACTGGCAATAATGTTAATCCTATTAAGCATACAACTGTCCCTGTAACTATTGGTGGAAATAACTTCATTAATGGTTTTATAAAATAACTAAGAACTACTTCAAAAATAGCGCCTAGAATTGTTGCTCCAATAATCCCAGGTAACCCCAGTGCTGAGCCAACCGCTATAGATGGTGATACAAATGTAAAATCCGTTCCCATAATACAAGCTACTTTTGAACCTGCAGGCCCAATGCCTTTTGCTTGTATTATTGTAGCAATACCTGCTGCTAAAATTGATGCACTTATTAATGCTGTAGTTGTTTTAGCATCAAATCCCAAAGCACTTGAAATAACTAATGGTACAACAATTATCCCCCCAAAAGCTGCAAATATATGTTGGATTCCAAATAATATTTTTTTAGATAAGGATGGATTATCATTAACTCCATATATTAATTTAATTCCATCTGATTTTTTCTCTGTATTCATAATTGTTTCCCTCCATATTTTAAATAATAAACATAAAAAAACACCTCAAATTTAATATTGAGGTGCTGCCTTTTAAATAATAGAAATATACCTATAAGTTTAAATATACGAATATTACCTTATTATGCAATACCTCGTAGTCTGCTTATTTACGGTTAGCAGGTAGAAACTTCTGGTCCATATCACCAACTTTATACGAGTTTTTCTTAATCTTTATTCGTATTTTACATTAATATTCTACATTTTTCAACATTTTTATATAATATTAAAAAATATAAGGTTTTTGTTGTTTTAGGAAAAACTAAATATACATCTCTTCCCCGGAGTAGAATAACACTTATTGCATGATACGCACTTAACCTTTTTTCTATCTCCACTGCACCACTTATTAATTAAATCTGGTTCTGCAGTTAGCGGTCTTGATAAAGTAAAGTATTGTATTTTTGTGTTCTTTAATATATCCTCCATAACATCTAAATGTCTATTTCCACGTATTAATATTATAGGGATATCTACCATACTCGATAATTTACTGGCGTAATCTTTAAAATATGACTCCCTATCTCTTGATATAACAACCTTAGTTCTTGCTGCACCTAAGTTATTATCTGCAACTTCTTTTATTGATTCATTTCCACCTGTTACTTCTATTGCACTAATACCTAAATCTGCTAGTTTTTTAGCAACATATAAACTATCCTCTTGAGTTAACCCACCTTCTTTTACATAGTCAGCAGAGTTTAATTTTATAAGTATAGGAAAACTTTTACCTACCTTTTCTCTAATAGCTTCATATATTTCAAATATAATTCTCCCTCGATTTCCTATGTTTCCACCATATTCATCCCGTCTTTTATTGTAGTATGGAGATAAAAATTGGCTTAATAAATATCCATGCCCTCCATGTATTTCTACTCCATTAAACCCTGATTTCTTAATTCTAAGCGCTGCTTGTGCATATGCATTAACTAAATATTTTATTTCATCTTTAGTTATTTCTTTTGCCCATGTTCCTGTAACTTCATTTTGCATAGTTGAGGGTCCCCATATAGTTCTTTCCCCTACATTAAAAGTTGTCATGAATCCACCATAAACTATTTGCATTATTATATTAGCTCCAAGTGAATGGATTTTATCTGTAAATTCTTTATATTCGTCTATAAATGAATCATCATACCAGGGTTTGGTTGTTCATCTCTAGTTACAAATGAATATCCAGTTATTATTGTACCCACTCCACCTTTTGCTAATTCTTCATATATATAAGATAATTCTGGTGTCATATGACCTTTTTCATCTGCTAAGTCTTCCCACAAAGCTCCTCTAAAAAATCTATTTTTCAATTCCATATTTCCTATATTTGTTTTATCCCAAAGTGTTTTCACAAGAACATCTCCTCTAGTTTTATCTATTTAAAATTTTTATTTATTTGCTGTACTCATAATATATAACAAGTGAAATTTATGAACAAGTACGCACTTTTTAGTAACTAGTCCAAGGACACCGAGATATGTGTAAAAACCCAGTTACCATCTAATAAAATCTCTTTAAATCATATATGTGATATAATATTCCGTTTATGACTGTTTTTTTGCTTTTCACGACATACTTGTTTACATATTTTATCTTTTATGCTATTTTTATAAATGTTATTCTTATAAGGAGGTAGTACTCAAAAGCGTAAATCCACACTTTTCCATTACTACCAAAGGTGATTAAAATGATATGTATCTTATCTAGTAAAATGACACTATATATAAAAGAAAATAGCAATATTAAAACCGATGACGACTTAGAAAAAATAAACTATGCATTACAGGCAGTTATAGGTGAAACATTCAAAACAACAGTTCTAATTAGTTTATTTTTAATACTGGGAAAAACAAATTATCTTTTATTTTCAATGATTATTTTATTCACACTTAGAACCTTTGTTGGTGGATATCATTGCAACACTACACTAAAATGTTTGTTATATTCAACAATACTATTTTTAATAACGTCATTAATAGGTCCAATGCTACCTGTATTTAATATTATGTTTTATTATACAATCTCAGCATTGAGTATACTTATAGTTGCAATTTATGCACCATTTTTCAACAAAAAAAGGCCAATTAAAAATAAAAAAAGAAGATGGATTATGAAATTAATCTCCATCTTCGCAACTATATTTTGGCTTAGTATTCTATTACTCTATATAGATTCATCAACTTATTTAAACTGTGGATTTCTAACAATTATATTAGAGGTAAGTCAATTCTTACTAACTAGAAAGGAGACTAATTATGAAAAATAAGATTAAATCAAAATCAATAATAAATATACTAGGTACAAGCTTAATAGCTGTTGCTGGAATCATAAGTTATTCATCTTGCCTTGCTTTTCTTGGAGAACCTACACCACCTAAAAGTTTACTTAAATAACATTTTAAAAACAGTATAATTATCCTCAAAAAATAGCTGAACATTACCGCCGTTCTTTTCAGCTATTTTTTTTATATTGTAAAGTCCATAGCCTCTATTTTTCCCTTTTTTAGTAGAAAATCCTCTTTCAAATATGGTTTTTATATTATCTAAATTTATTGTTATTCCACTATTTTTAACCTCTATAATATTATTACGTCCTTCTATACCTATATTTAATATAACCACCTTATCATTTGTTCTATCTATAACCGCTTCAAAAGCATTATCCAAAAGATTATTTAGTATATCAGAAATTTCATAATCTTTCAAACTATTTTCTAACGAATCATTTTTAACATTAACTAATAATTTTATATTTAATCTATCAGCTTCACATAATTTATTGTATATTATAGCTTTAATCACAATATTATCGATATACATTATGTCTTCTATACTCTTATTTAAATATTTTGAGGATGTAATATACTTCTTTAATTCATGCTTAAGTTCTTTTTCACTTGCTATTTCTACTATTGCATTTATGGTATTTACATAATTTTTAAAATCATGCTGTTTCCGTCTTGTCTCTTCTACTATATCAATTAATATAGGATTGTACTTATTTTGCAATTCTGCAACCTTTTTATCTTCACTTATTTTAAATATATAATAATATAAAAATATATTTAATGATAACAGCATTAATATAATTAAAATATATGCTATCAAATTATTCAATATTATGTTTTTATTATATTCCCATATAAACTTTGAAAACAATATATATAAACCTAAATTAATTACAAAATAATATAATATCTTAGACTCTAACTCAAAAAGAATCCTTACTTTTTTACTAAAAGTGTATTTTAATATAACAATAATAAAAGATAATTCAAATAAAAGAAGAGAACTATTCCATATGAAATTATCGGAATATGTAAATCCAATTAAATTTACAAAAGCCATAATAATTGATTGTAACACTATATTTATAAAGAAAACTACAATAAATTCCAATATGGTTCTGATAAACAATCTCCTATAAATAAATTTAACTAAAAATATTACACTTAAATAGCTAATAATTATATTTAAGTATGAATTTGTGTTAGTTGTTACAATAATTATGCTTGAGTCTATTAAAATTATAAATAAATTTTTAAACCAATTATTTTCATATTTTAAAGAAAACTTTGACCATAATATCATAAGAACAGTCAACTCAATAGAATTAACTACAAATTTTTGTATTATCTCTAACATTTTATAATCTCCTTTTCATAACAAATTTAATTTGATATAATTACTGAAATTGTTCCATTATTATATTTTTAAATTTGTAACCTAAAAGAGCATTTTTATCATAATTTTCAAAGTAAATTTCACTTAATTTACTATCTACACTCTCTATTTTTTTTATATGCTTAATATTCGTAGCAAATGATTTATGGCACTGAATTATATTGCTACAATTTATAAGTTTAAGAATCTTCTCCAGTGCTAACCTATTAGCTTTATAAACACCATTTATTGTATGTATCATACAATTTCGAAGATTCACTTCTATAAAAATTATTTCATCAACGTATATTTTCACATTAATACCTTTACTAATTTCAAGTACAATATGTCTCTTATCTTCTGGAGTATCCTTTATGTTATTACCATATAACATAAAGCGTTTTGTCATATCTACTACCTCAGTAGCGTCATATGGCTTTATGATATAGTCATAACAATGAACTTGTTTAAATGCTTGAGTTATATATTCAACATGAGTTGTTAAGAAGATAATAAAACTAAATTCATATTCAGGTATTTTTCTAAGCTCCATTGCAAAATCTAATCCTGAAGAATTTTTCAGATATATATCGATATAAAATATATCTATATTATTCTTACTTGTAATTTCTAAAGCTTCAGCTTTATCTTCAGCTTCATATATATTTATATCTTCACCTATTTGCTGTAGCATCTTCTTTAAACTTTTCCTTTGTGTTTTATCATCTTCTACTATTAGCACCTTCATCTGTATTGCCCCCTATTTACTAATTATCGAAGTTTAAATCATCATCTTCGATGCTGTAACTTCACAAGGAGATTTAGACTTTCATCATGGTTTTTATTTGTTATATTTTTTGTATTTATAAATAAATCCCCAACCTATTTGTAAATATTTGCAGTTTAATTTGTTTTATTATAACTTTATTCGACTTAATTTTACTCTGTATTTTCTAAAATTTCAAGTTTTTATAATATCTAGTCTTCTTTCTTATATGGCGTTCTATGGGGACACTATAGCTATATAATCATTTTTCTAAAATAATTGAACTTTTTATTAACTATATATTTTTTTCGTTAACAAACATTACTATTACCTTTATTAATAAACTGTATTACAATGTATATATGTATTAAATTAATATTATTAGAGGTGATACCTATTAATTGAAAGAGATGGAAAAAACTATGTTTGCAAATTAGATTGGGCTTTTGAAATTATTAGAGGTAAATGGAAAGCTGTTATTCTTTGCCATCTTTTAGAAGGTACTAAAAGATTTTTTAACTCCAAAAGGAAAAGAATATGCTATTGTACTAAAAGAAATAGAAGCCCTTGGGGAAAAACATTTTTAATATTAAATTTAAAACTGAGATATTTCTTCAACTATATATATTTACTATGTATAAGCAAATATACTATAATATTAATTAAGACTTATTAATATGGTTAGACTTTGAAATAAATATAATGGACTTAGCCTCTATTCTGACTTAACATCCGATGACTTAATGAATATAAATAAAAAACCTTATTTAAATAAGCGTTTCGATAAGAGCAAACCATTTTCACAAAAACATATTTCTCAAATAAAACTTATAAATAATCTTCCTAAAATAAACTTATATGCTACAAATGAAGAGTTTATAAATATTATAAACGAATATGAATGTTATTTAGGAAAAGAACGTTATATTGCAATGTGTAATTTATTGAAAGAGAGGCTAGATTATGTTAGAAAATTATACTCTAATGTATAAAGATATTGAAGTTGGAATTATTAGCTATAATAATAAACTAGATAAGTTTTCTTTCCAACTTAATAAAGAAATAAAAAATATAAAGTATCTTCCTCCAATACTTTATGATTATACTAATCTATCATTAGATTATAAACCATGTAATGAAAATATATTGTGGTGGATAGAAGATAGAGTTATGCCTCCAGATCGTGATGCTGTTGATCATATATTAAATATTATGGAACTCCCATTCTATGATGCCTGGGAAATTTGCAAAGCAAATAAAGGTATGAGCCTAGAAGATTATTGGTGGCTTAAATCTAATAATGAAATTTATGAGGAATGCCATATACGTTATCTAATTGAAAGCGGAAAACAAACTGTCTTTGGGATACCAGTATAATATATTATTTACATTACCAATATATATAAACTATAGCTGACCTAAGACTAAAATTCAGTCTTAGGTCAGCTATGCTTTACGCCCAACTATAGGCTATTACTGAAATAACTGCAATCATGTTAAACATGCTTGTCTATTTATAACTGTGATTTGTTATTTTTTAAACACCTAAATCTTAAATTGAGATATTTCTTCATTTAATTTCTCTACACTTTCTGTAGATTTTTTTACATCCTCAATAATTCCATTAGATCTTTCAGTTACATCAGATACCTTTTCTGCAATATTGTTTGTCCCTTCTGCCCCTTCAGTTGAAGCTTGCGCTACCTGTTCTATAATCTTTATCACATCTTGAAGTGAAGCTAAAAGCTCTTTAGAAGTTGAGCTAAAATCTAATACAAGATTTTTTACAAACTCTGCATCATTGCTATATTCATCTGCTACATTTAATATTGTATTATAATCATTTTGTACATCTTCTTCCACAAAATTTAATAATTCATTAGAACTAAATGATAAATCAGATACTGATTCAGTTACTTTTTTAGTTATATTTTGTATTTCAATTACGGTATTCTTTGAATCTTCTGCAAGTTTTCTTATTTCATCTGCAACAACTGCAAATCCACGCCCAGCTTCCCCAGCTCTTGCTGCCTCAATAGCTGCATTTAACGCTAAAAGATTAGTTTGTGCTGATATTTGCATTATAGCTTCAGACAATACATTAATTTGTGACACTACTTTAGAATTTTCCATGGCTATCTCTAATTTATCTTTAGTTTTTATAAATATTTCAAGTGCTCTATCTTTTGATTTTGTAACATTATCTTTAGTATCTATTGCTCTTTTATTTATTTCTTGAGCTTGTATAGATCCGCCTTGTGCTTTTTTTGCTATAGATTGAACTGCTATTTCTATTTCATCGGCTGTTGCATTCATCTCTTCTGTAGATGCTGCTGTTTCTTCCATTCCTGCCGATAATTCCTCTGTAGTTGCAGATACTTCTTCTATATTTTCATTTAAAATTTTTACATTTCCAGAAACATTAAGTACTACAGCTTTAATAATATTAGCTTCTTCACTTACATTTCTAATTAAAAGTTTTAATGAACTTTGCATAATGTCCACAGCATTTGCTATATCTCCCATTTCATCTTTTCTTTTCTTAGTCTCTTCTGGAACATCTCTTGTAAAATCACCAGTAGCTATAAGTTTTAAATGATTTACAGCTAAAGATAATGGATTTGCAATACTTTTTGAAATTATAAATGTTAATACTATACCAACGCCTAATGCAAATAAAAATATTGACGCAAGTACATTTATTGAAACCTTAAAATCTTTATTGTTTTGTTCATTTAAATCACTAGCTAATTTCACGTTATGTTCTGCTATTTCCTTTAAACTTGTTTGGAATGCTTCTTCATATTCAACAGATTTTAATTCTTCATTCAAAGCTTCCTGTTTCTTTCCCTCCATTGCAAGTTTAGTAGTTACTGATCTTGATTTTCTCAAATTTTCAAGGTTGCTTTCCATAATAGAAATTCTTTCTTTTTCATATTGATCAATATCGCTTTGTTTGTAACTTTCCCAGTTTGTGTTGAATTTTTCTTCTCTGACTTCTATGTCTTTGAATTTTTCATTTTGTTTATCTTTATTTTCTGAATGTACTAGTATGTAATAGGTATCCGCTTCAATAGCCCTAGATTGGTTCCTGTTATCATTTAAGTATTGTACGCTTAATAGTCGTTCATTGTACATTATTGTTATATCTTTATTTGCCTTTGAAAGATAAGCATATCCTACACCACTAATTATGGTAATAAGTAATAACATTGTAATTGAGAAAAACATAATTTTTGATTTTACTTTTAAATTATTCATTTTAAACTCCTTTATTTATATATTTTATCCTAATATTAATATACTCTATCATTACATATTTTTCAATTTTTATAGTTCTTAAGTAACAAAAAATAACAAGTCAAAAATTCTGTAGATATTTTTAAATAGGATGATAATCACAACCTTTGCATAGTGATCCTATACAAAGATTATGATGATTAAACCTAGTTCAAAATAGATCAGAATCTAACTTGTTATTTTTTTACCTACATATTCCTCTAAGGCATATTCTTAAAAATTCCAAAGACATTTAAAATTCCATACCCCCATTGAGGATTGGGGTATATATCACCTCTTCTTTTTGTTGTTCCTCTTATAACATAAGTAATAAGACTTTGAGAGTACATATTTGGATAATTTCCATCAGTCATTCCCCATTGAAATATTAAAGCGCATACCCCACCTGTTACTGCTGCTGATACACTAGTTCCATTTACAATATCAATTCTATTACCTGGCCCAACTGTTTTTGCATTTACTGCCCCTGCTGCTACATATATTGAATTATTCAAATCATTTTTAAATGCCATTCCCGAATAATTTATTGTGTTATTATTATTTTGATTATAGCCCGCAGCTGTCATTACACTTGGTGAATCTCCAGGAATTGTAAAAGTCCCAAAAGGGTCTGATTGTATAAATTTAGTATCTCCAACCGATATT
Organism: Clostridium gasigenes; assembly: GCF_900104115.1. GTDB lineage: Bacteria > Bacillota > Clostridia > Clostridiales > Clostridiaceae > Clostridium > Clostridium gasigenes. Next base: position 153,780 of record NZ_FNJM01000001.1, on the reverse strand, counting down.
CCTTTAACTGGTATCCAAGAATTAAATGCCCCATTTGTAACCGCATTTGCCGTTAACCTTAATTTCCATGAACCAGGTTGTAAATTACTAAAATATATTAATATTAATTCATCTCCCGTTATTTGTTCTGGGATTAAATAACTTACCTGTATAGATACCTTTTCAAAAATAAAGCTGAACTTTTCTGTACTGTTTATTAGTACAGGTATTATTCCAGTGTCTTCGCCTGATGGTGAAATAATATTTAAAGTCATAATATTAGGTAAATCTGCCCATATTTCTACTATTAAAGCCTTTTGTTCATTAGATACATTAAGATCAATAGTCTCTGTTCCCCCTACATCTGGAATAAATCCCGAAGCATGGCCACCTTCTGCCCCTTCGTTACCTGAACCTGTAACTACTATAATCCCCATACTATTTGATACCTTTTGAATAATTTCATTAATCAATCCATTTCCTCTATGATTCCCCGAATTGGTACCTAAAGGTAAATATATAACCATTGGCTTTAAAGATTTAATTGAATAATTATATAACCTAATAATTGCTGCAACTATTGTAGTTATATTAAATATAGGTATTTCTATATTAAAATCGCTTTTGTAGGTGATAGCTTCTGCAAGTTTAATAATACACAATTCACAATCTGGCGCTACCCCTTTAAGTTCTGGATTTACACCAGTTGCAGCAATTATGCCTGCCATATTTGTTCCATGACCTATTTTATCTACACTTGGAACAATAGTGTATGGATCCTTACCTGCTCTAAATAACTGTATTGCATTATTTATTTTTTCGCTATCATATTCAGTACCATATGGAACCTCCAGTGGTAAATTATTTTCATTTGCTATAGTTTGATCCCAAATGAAATTTATTCGAGTTTCACCACTTAAAGTCATGAATTCATCACTTAGATAATCTATTCCGGTATCAATTATTCCTACTACAACTTTTTTTCCAGTTACATTTAACGGAGTATCTGTTTGTACAACTCTAACTTCAGCAGCATCAATAGGTGAAATATCTTGAAGTTTATAAAATTCAGGATATTTAATATATAGAATATTTGACATCAAAGTTTCCCCTTGTTCATTTTTATACTTACTTAATATTGAATAATCGAATATATCATTTTGCAAATCAATTCTTATTGATAATATTGCATAGTTATTGTCTAGGGGAGTTACAAAAACCCCGTCAACACTATTTGAGTAACCTGTTGGATCACCTATATATTTAATAAGATAATCTCTGTATTTAGGATTATTAAATATATATTCTGGAGTACTACGATATTTTTTACTATTCATTTATTTTATACCCCTCTTCTTTATCACTTGGAATTTTCACATATAGATTTCCTACATAATACTCAATAAACTCTGAATTTCTATAACTTCTATAAATACCACCCATAACATTAAATGTCTTTAATATATCTAAAACTCCATATCCTGAATATCTATTTGGATACTCATCCATCATAGTTCTATCCGCACCATATATAAGATAACTCAATATTTTTGCAGAATACATTGTTGTATCATTTTTATCAACTATTCCCCATTGAAGTATTAAAGAGCAACATCCCGCTACAATAGCTGTAGCAACCGAACTTCCAGATGTTTTTGTAACAGCTCCTCCATTAGATGTAGTCAAAACATCAATACCGGCTGTCATTATATCTGGATTAATTAACCCATTTGAATTAAATCCCTTACCGGATGATGCTACTAAGGATTTTGTTTGACTATTATAATAGGCTACAGTTATAACTTTTTTTGCAGTACTTGGTACTGTTAATGTTATAAATGGATCTGAAGCAAGAAACCTTGTACCTTCTGGTAATGTTGCTTTAGGAGGCAGCCACATATCATATCTACCCTTTACTATATCTTCGCCTTTCAACTCTAGCCTCCATATTCCTGGCTTCATATCTTTAAATGTTAATCCAATAACTTCATCACCAGTGTACTCTTCAGGAACATTATACCTAATATTCACAGAACTATTTGTTAACACAAATTTTATAGTTCCAACTCTTTTAATTTTTGCATCAATAAACCCAGACATTTCTCCATAAGGCGTACTTATATTAATTGACATTATATCTGGTTTCCTAATCCATACCTCAAAAGATAATTCTTTAAGCACTCTAGGAATTGATAATTCAATTAATGCCACATCATCTACAGCCTTAATAGTCCCCGATGCATGCCCCTCTGAATCACCTTCATTTCCCACTCCAGCTACTATTGCAAGCCCTCGCTCTGCTGCAATAGCATTTATATATCTAGACATAATATTATTTCCCGAATGACTTCCACTGGTGGTTCCTACTCCTATATATACAACCATAGGTTTCTTAGCGTTTTCTGCATAACGCCTTAAATACTCAATTCCAGCTAAAACCTCTACATTATTATATCCTGGTACATTTAATATTCCATTTTCTCTAAGCATCCTCTTATAATTAAGTGATTCAAGCAACTTAACAATTACAAAATCAGAATCAGATGCTACCCCTCTAATATCTTCATTATATCCTCTTCCTCCTATAATTCCAGCCATCTTTGTCCCATGATCAATTTCATCTTTTGTAGGCACTATCGCATAAGGATCTTCACCTCTTTTAGATGCATTAATAGCTTCATTAATTTTATCGTTATCATAAGTATCACCAATATATACTTTCTTATTACTATAATTTATAGGCGCTGTTTGATCCCATATATTAAGTATTCTTGATGTTCCATCTTCTCTTATAAATTCATTATTCAGATAATCTATTCCCGAATCAACCATCCCTACAAGAACACCCCTGCCATTAAGACCTAAATAAGGGTTTAGTTTAATTTCATTTATATTATCCACATAATTTACAATAACATCTTGCAGAACATATATACTTCTATTTTCTACAAATACAATAGACGGCACATCTTTCCTTAATATATCTAAATATTCATAAGGTACTGATATCACTCCAAGGGTATCAGTTATAATATCTCCACAAGCATAAGTAACCTTATCTATTTCTTCCTTAAATGGACCTCTATACTCCACTAAAAAGTCTGGTGAATTTTCATCTAAGTAATTAGGGCATACTATTTTATACTGTTCCATATTTTACTCCCTTTAATATTGCTCCAATTTATTTTTATAATATTTAATTTATACCATCTTCATCTAAGGCATATTTCGAAAAATTTCAAATGCATTTAAAATTCCAAACCCCCATTGATAATTTGGATATATATCCCCTCTTCTTTTTACTGTTCCCCTTATCATATAAGTAATAAGACTTTGAGCATACATATTCGGATAATTTCCATCAGTCATTCCCCATTGAAATATTAAAGCGCATACCCCACTTGCTACCGCTGCTGATACACTAGTTCCATTTACAATTTCTATTTTATTACTTGGTGCAACTGTTTTTGCATTTACGCCTCCAGCTGCTAAATATATTGCATCACTTAAATCATTTTTAAATGCCATTCCCGAATAATTTATTGTATTATTGTTATTTTGATTATAGGCAGCAACAGTCATTGCACTTGGTGAATCTCCAGGAGTGGTAAAAGTACCAAAAGGGTCTGCTTGTATAAATCTAGTATCTCCAACTGATATTCCCTGAACTGGTATCCATGCGTTAAACGCCCCATCTGTAACTGCATTTGCCGTTAGCCTTAATTTCCATGAACCAGGTTGCAAATTACTAAAGTATATTAATATTAATTCATCTCCCGTTATTTGTTCTGGAATTAAATAACTTACCTGTATAGATACTTTTTCAAAAATAAAGTTAAACTTTTCTGTACTGTTTATTAGTACAGGTATTATTCCAGTATCCTCACCTGATGGTGAAATAATATTTAAAGTCATAATATTAGGTAAATCTGACCATATTTCTACTATTAAAGACTTTTGTTCATCAGATACATTAAGATCAATAGTCTCTGTTCCCCCTACATCTGGAATAAATCCCGAAGCATGGCCACCTTCTGCCCCTTCGTTACCCGAACCTGTAACTACTATAATCCCCCTACTATTTGATACCTTTTGAATAATTTCATTAATTAATCCATTGCCTCTATGATTTCCAGAATTAGTGCCTAAAGGTAAATATATAACCATTGGCTTTAAAGATTTAATTGAATAATTATATAACCTAATAATTGCTGCAACTATTGTAGTTATATTAAATATAGGTATTTGTATATTTAAATTTTTTTCGTAGGTGATAGATTCTGCAATTTTAATAATACACAATTCACAATCTGGTGCTACCCCTTTAAGTTCTGGATTTACACCAGTTGCAGCAATTATGCCTGCCATATTTGTTCCATGACCTATTTTATCTATACTTGGAACAATAGTGTATGGATCCTTACCTTCTCTAAATAACTGTATTGCATTATTTATTTTTTTGCTATCATATTCAGTACCATATGGAACATCTAGTGGTAAATTATTTTCATTTGCTATAGTCTGATCCCAAATGAAATTTATTCGAGTTTCACCACTTAAAGTCATGAATTCATTACTTAGATAATCTATTCCGGTATCAATTATTCCTACTACAACTTTTTTTCCAGTTACATTTAATGGAGTATCTGTTTGTACAACTCTAACCTCTGCTGCATCAATAGGTGAAATCTCTTGAAGTTTATAAAATTCAGGATATTTAATATATAGAATATTTGACTCTAAAGTTTCCCCTTGTTCATTTTTATAATTACTTAATATTGAGTAATCTGATATATCACTTTGCAAATCAATTCTTATTGATAATATTGCATAGTTATTGTCTAGGGGAGTTACGAAAACCCCGGCAACACTATTTGAATAACCTGTTGGATTACCTATATATTTAATAAGATAATCTCTATATTCAGGATTGTTAAAAATATATTCTGGTGTATTACGATATTTTTCACTATTCATCTATTCTATACCTCTCTTCTACATCACTTGGAATTTTCACATATAGATTTCCTACATAATACTCAATAAACTCTGAACTTCTATAACGTGTATAAATACCACCCATAACATTAAATGTTTTTAATATGTCTAAAGCTCCATACCCGGAATATCTATTAGGATACTTATCCGGCCTAGTTCTATCTGCACCATATACAAGATAGCTCCTTATTTTTGCAGAATATATTGTTGTATCATTTTTATCAACTATTCCCCATTGAAGTATTAAAGCGCAACATCCTGCTACAATAGCTGCTCCAACCGAACTTCCAGATGTTTTTGTAACAACTCCTGTATTAGATGTAGTCAAAACATCAATACCAGCTGTAATTATATCTGGATTAATTAAACCATTTGAATTAAATCCCTTACCTGATGATGCTACTAATGATTCTGTTTCACTGTTATAATAGGCTACAGTTACAACTTTTTTTGCAGTACTTGGTACTGTTAATGTTATAAATGGATCTGAAGCAAGAAACCTTGTACCTTCTGGTAATGTTGCTTTAGGAGGTAGCCACATGTCATATCTTCCCTTTACTATATATTTACCTTTCAACTCTAGCCTCCATATTCCTGGCTTCATATCTTTAAAGGTTAATCCAATAACTTCATCACCAGTGTACTCTTCAGGAACATTATAACTAATATTCACAGAACTATTTGTTAACACAAATTTTATAGTTCCAACTCTTTTAATTTTCGCATCGATAAACCCAGACATTTCTCCATAAGGAGTACTTATATTAATTGACATTATATCTGGTTTCCTAATCCATACATCAAAAGATAATTCTTTAAGCACTCTAGGAATTGATAATTCAATTAATGCCACATCATCTACATCCTTAATGGTCCCCGATGCATGGCCCTCTGCAGCACCTTCATTCCCAACTCCAGCTACTATTGCAAGCCCTCTCTCTGCTGCAATAACATTTATATATGTAGATATAATATTGTCTCCAGAGCGACTTCCACTTGTGGTGCCTACTCCTAGATATATAACCATAGGTTTCTTAGCGTTTTCTGCATAACGCCTTAAATACTCAATTCCAGCTAAAACCTCTACATTATTATATGCTGGTACATTTAATATTCCATTTTCTCTAAGTAGTCTCTTATAATTAAGTGATTCATCCAATTTAACAATTACAAAGTCACAATCAGATGCTACCCCTCCAACACCTTCAGTATATCCTCTTCCCCCTATAATCCCTGCCATCCTTGTACCATGATCAAATTCATCTCTTGTAGGCACTATTGCATAAGGATCTTCCCCTCTTTTAGAAGCATTAATAGCTTCATTAATTTTATCATTATCATAAGTATCTCCAGTGTATACTTTAGTATTACTATAATTTATAGGCGCTGATTGATCCCATATATTAAGTATTCTTGATGTTCCATCTTCTCTTATAAATTCATTATTCAGATAATCTATTCCCGAATCAACCATTCCTACAAGAACTCCTCTACCATTAAGCCCTAAATAAGGATTTAGTTTAATTTCATTTATTTTATCCACATAATTTACAATAACATCTTGCAGAACATACATACTTCTACTTTCTATAAATATAATAGACGGCACATCTCTCCTTAATATATCTAAATATTCATAAGGTACTGATATCACTCCAAGGGTATCAGTTATAATATCTCCACAAGCATAATCAACCTTATCTATTTCTTCCTTAAATGGACCTCTATACTCTACTAAAAAGTCTGGTGAATTTTCATCTAAATAATTAGGGCATATTATTTTACCTTGTCTCATTTTCCAATTCCCTTTATATTGCTTTCATTTAATTTTATGTTATATTTCCTAAAAAATACTATAAAATTATTTGTATTAAATATTATTCAATGCTTTTTATCAAATACTGAATAGCACTTTTAATTTAGGTAATAATTAAAAAGGCGGTATTATTATTATATTTCCATTTTAAACCTATCTTCTTTCTTATATTTATATAATATTTGTGTTAAAATATAAGAAATAATTAACAATTAATGTTTAATCTATCTAAAAATAAATACTATTTAAATGATTTCTAATATCCATGGAGGGAAAACAGTGAATATTTATAGCGTAATAAATATAGATTTAGTAAAATCTAGAAAAATAGAAAACAGAATAGAAATCCAATGTAAGATTAAAGAGTATTTCTTAAAATTAAATAATAAATATGATAATCTTTTAGTCTCTCCAATCACATTTATCTTAGGTGATGAATGGCAAATTGTTATACGAGATGTTAAAGAAAGTTATAATATTTTTACTGAAATTAAATTATTTTTACATTTAAGTAAATTAGATTGTTATTGTGGAATTGGTATTGGAACTATAAGTACTAATGAATCAAACGACACTAGAGAAATGGATGGAGATGCTTTTATTTATGCTAGAGAAGCAATAAATATAGCTAAAAAAAGCAATAGATTTTATAACGAAGTAATCCATACAAAGGATTGCAAGTTAGTTTTAAAAGGAAATCATATTGATATGACTAGAAACCACAATAATCAATTACTAGTTAATGAATCTGATACCCTTCTTGAATGTGCTGTTACCAGTACAGAAGATGATAATATATCTTTAGGACTTATAGATATTATTAATAATATTATGCAAAATAATGAAATGATAGAAAATAAATTTACTGATAAACAAATAGATATAATTTCTTTATATGAAGAATTAGGTTCATATAGTAACATCGAAAAAGAATATCCTAACTACACAAAATCTGGTATTTCAAACAAATTAAGTGCATCAAATTATTTCTTAACTATTTACAATAAAAAAGTTATATCAAAGTTACTAGATATATATGCATATACACTAGGGGGAGAGTATTGTGGATATTAGTTTATTTTTTATAGTTATATTAAGTCATATACTATTCGACTTTGTTTTTCAAAATGAATTCATATTGAAAATGAGGTTTCCAAAATCAAAATCATATATAGATAATAAACTTAAAGAAAAAACTTCCTTAAGAATAAAAGAAAGGCTATATAAAAGTTTATATAGCCTTAGTATAAAAAAAAGATCAATAGTAGGCAACGTTATACATTCCACAATCCATTTAATTGGAATTTACATAGTTTCAGCTATGATAAACTTAATAAATGGACAAGCAGTGTATGTTCCCCTATTCCAAGTTCTATTAATATCAATATCTCATTTTATAGTTGATGAACTAAAATCTTTATTATATCTAAAAGACATTAAGTTAATTGAAAACATATGGGTATTTTGGCTAGATCAATTATTACATTTAATTTTTATATTACTCATTCTTTCAATTTGTAACAATATTAATCTTATTAATATGCTAAGAGAAAAGATTTTAATATATCCAAATGGGTTTTCATTAAATGAAAAGCTCTTAATTGTATTTATAAATATATCCATTGCTACTTGGGGAGTTGGAATATTTATAAAAATATTAATGCATCATCTAAGTTCAAATAATAATAAAACAGATTTTAAAATACGAAATTGGTCACAAAATAATAAAGTTATTAATAAGGATACTTTAGAAGAGGATGCGGGAGCCCCAAATGGTGGTTTCATAATTGGTTTGCTAGAGAGAACTTTTATTTTAGTTAGTATTGTTATAAATTACCCAATGATGATAGGTTTTATATTAACCATAAAGTCAGTAGCTCGTTTTAAAAAATTATCTAATGATAGCTTTGCAGAGTATTTTATAATAGGAACATTTCTAAGTTTTATACCTGCCCTATTATTGGGTATAATTATTAGAAGCTTATTTTTTTAATTATTTAGGCATTTTTAAAAATAACAAGTAAAGGTACCATATATATTGGCTTGTTATTTATTTGGGTATTCCTTAGATAATACTACTAGTGAATAGTTATTTTCTTTAGCATAATTTATTGCATCCCTAGCAAGATGAAAAGATGGACCATCTAATTGATTAACTGTTAACTCAAAATTGTGTATTGTTATATCACCAATTCCAACGCCAGTATAAAATTCAACATCAGGAGATAGTGAAACCTTAAAGAAATCTATAATTTTATTATAATCGCTATCTTCTTTCAACAATCCTTGCCATTCATCTCCAATAATTATTAAAAAAGGCGATTCTATTATTTCTTTAAAATCTTCATTACATTTTTTTAATGTTTGTATTAATATTTTTTGAACTTCATTTCTATTAACTAATTCTCTAGATTTTTTTATATCAAATACTATTGTTATATAATTCATAAACTCCTCCAACTTAGAAATATTATAGTCACTTAAAGATAATTTGTACTAAATTCAGAAAAATATAAGTTTGTTTTTAAACAGTAACTCTTCCATAGTTATTGTTTAAACAATAACTACATCGTAATTATTCTTTGAAAATCAACTTTGTTATAGTTATTTATTTAGAACTAACTATAAAATAATTTTATTTATTATAATATATGGAAATTATTGTTTAGGTGTTCCTTAAGGCTAGTATGTACAACTTTACTTATTATTTATTGATTCCTTATATAAATTTTCTTATTGAAAGTCAAGTTGTTTTCATCTATTGTAAAACATTGGTTATTTTTTCTTCTTCTGGTAGTGCCGAAAAAATAGATGATACTACTGATGATTCTTTTGAGAATAGCGGTGGTTTTACCTCTGGCGGTGATTCTGGTTCCTGTGGGGGTGGAGGACTTCTGGTTCTTTTTAAAAATGCTCTGTTTTAATAGCAATAAGCATCTAAAATTACAGTTATTTCAAATAAAAAAAAACAGGCATAATTATAATGCTTGTTTTTTATTTGAAATTTATTAAGACATATATATTTTTTATATGGAGTAGTTATTTTACATTCTTATTAAAATAACTCCTGTTGATCCAAATTATTTTTAAATTCATTTATATCAATAATAAACTTATTATACACTTCTCTATTTTCCTTATAGAAATCAATTAAAGCATCTGTTGTTGGTATATCATAACCATGTGCAATATCATTTCTCAATTTTATAGAAGGCTTAAATTTTTCTATAAATTCTTTTGATAGAAAATTATTATCTACGCATATATCTAAGGATTGTCTAAAATATACCTTTCTCACATCTACGCTTACAGTTTTTAATACAATAGAAATATAATCTTCAACTAATGATTGGAAACTATTAAATAAACTTCTAAATGATAAATCCATAGACCTTCTAATTAGCTGTCATAAGCTTTTTCCAGAATGGAAATTCTGTCTTTATCCAATGAACTTCTTCTTTATCAAATTGTGATGAATACTCTTCCTTGAACATTTTCATCACTCCATATATGCTAATCTATTTTTTCAGATTCTTAAACTCTTATGTTATTATTATACCCAAATTAGGAAAACTAAACAATACATGTAGCATAGGTATCGAAACAAACTCATTTACAATTATTTCTTTTAGTCATCTATGAAATTTAATTCTTTAACTAATCTATCATATCCTATAGTAGAATTATTAAATTCTGACGTCGCATTATTTGCAAAGCTTTCTGGTTCTATCATTGCTGGGCTAAAATGTGTTAATAAAAGTTCTTTTACTTTACCTTCCCTTGCTAATGTAGCTGCTTCCCTAAATGTCATATGTTTATTTTTTATTGCCTTATCTATATCTCCATCATCGCCGTAAGTTCCTTCACAAATAAATAAATCACTATCTTTTATAAATTCCTTTATATCTTCTATTGGTCTTGTATCTGTTACATAACTAAGTTTAATTCCTTTTCTGTTATCACCTAAAACCATATTAGTTGTATAAACTTTTCCATCTACTTCTAAGGTTTCTCCCTTTTGAAGCAAATTCCATAAATTCTTAGGCACATTATTTTCTTTTGCTTTTTCTATATTGAATTTTGCTTGCCTTTGTACCGAAAATTTATATGCTAAACAATTTGCAGAATGATCAACTTCCATAGTGTTTATTATAATATCTGAAATATTATTATCCTCTACAACAACCATATTATCCTTATTAACTTTAAGATTAACCTTTTTAGGATTTTCTATTATATTGACTTCATAAGGTAGATACTTAGCAATAACTCTTAACCCATTAACGATTTCTTCTATACCCTCTGGTCCAACTATTGTTAATGGTTCTGTTCTGCCACTATTCCCTATTGTAGCTAATAATCCTGGTAACCCTACAATATGATCTCCATGCCCATGAGTAATACATATAATATCAATAGATTTAAACCCCCAACCCAAAATTCTCATTGATACCTGAGTTCCTTCGCCACAATCTATTAGTATTTTTCGTCCTCTATAATTTATTAAAGATGCAGAAAGATACCTATTTGGCATTGGCATGCCACCACCGGTCCCTAGTAAAGCTATATCAAACATATATTATTTCACTCCTTTTTTAAGATCCTTTAATACTTTCTCAAAATATATATCTATATTATATTATTAACAACTCTGTTTTTAATAGTATTATTTTAACTAAAAAAATAAAGTTTAGCCAAATAATTAAATTTGGTTAAACTTTACTTATATGAAAAAATAACAATTCAATTTTATAAATTATTTAATTTTCAATTTTTCTTTCCATAATAAATGATGTACCTATAAATAATATTATAAAAATTAATATATCTAATATTATTGCACTTAAATTAGTATTTATTCCGTATAAAGTGAAAGTTGCAATAGGTAATTTATCTACCTGTATTTGTAAAAAATAAATTACAGCTATAGCTCCTGCAAGCACAAAAACACTTATTATATCTGATGTTTTTTTCTTATGCGTAATCCATTTTGAAATAGCTATACAGAAGAAAAATAATGTGAATATTGAAATATACTCAAAGAAACCACTAATTATTATAAAAATAATGCCAGTTGAGAAATTTACTCCCGTACTCAAACCACGAAGAATTAAATCTACTATATTTTCCTCAAAATTACTCATAACTAGGAAAAATATTATAACAGATGCAATTGCAATTATTCCGCAAATAATAGTTCCACATACCGCTGTTATTAATTTTGATAGAATTTTCTTCCAAGATTCTGCCGGAATCATAAGTTCAAGTGGAGACTGTTTTCCAGCTAAGTCTTTTTCGTATTTTATAATTGCTTCTATAAAAGGCATTATTGTCAATATTAAAATAAATATAAAGTAAAAAATCATACCTGTAATAAACATAAACCCTAAATTCCCCATTTTATTCTCACTCGCAGTAAATAAATGAGTCATATCACTTTTTGAAGAAGCTATTTTCAAAGTACACAGTAAAATAATTTCTATAAGTCCATAAGCTAATACTATATATCTCATACTTCTCCATTTTTTCGTAAGTTCATATTTTAATAAATCAGCTAACATGCAAAAACCTCCCTATAAATCTCATCAATAGTCATATTTTTTTCACTTCTCAAATCTTCTGCATTTCCAGAAAGCATAATTTTACCTTCTTTCAAAAAATAAACTTCATCTAATAGACTTTCCACTTCGTTAATAAGATGACTAGTTATTATCATAGAACTTTCAAAACTAAATCCCTTTAATATAGCCTGTAGAATTTGTTCCCTAGCTATTGGGTCCACACCATTTAATGGTTCATCAAGAATTATTAGCTTTGCTTCTCTAGCTAATGTCAATGCTAGTGCTAACTTTTCCTTCATGCCCTTTGATAGACCTTTTACTGACATATTACTTTCTAATTTCATAAAACCTAGTAACTCATTAAATTTATCGCTGTTAAAATCCTTAAAAAATGTAGAATAAACTTTTTTTGCTTCACTAATTTTCATCCATGGATATAAAAAATCACTATCTGGTAAATATGCAACTAGTTCCTTTGTTTTATACCCTATCTCATTATCACAAATTTTAATTTCACCTTCAGAAGGTCTTATTAAACCTGCAATTAATTTTAAAAAAGTTGTTTTACCACTTCCATTTGGTCCTAATATCCCAATAATTTTGCCTTTTTCAATTGTTAAGTCTACTCCATCTAAAGCTTTCTTTTTTAAATATTTTTTGCTAATTAATTTAGCCTCAAGAATTTTCATTTTTTTATTCCCCCAATACCTTTATTAAATATTTAGAAATTTCTTCTTTGCTCATTCCAAGCTCTGTCATTTCATCTACAAATCTTTTAGCATATTTTTGTGCTTGAGTATTTTTTAATTGATTCAAAAGCTCATCACTGTCAACAATAAATGTTCCAATGCCTCTTTGTGAGTAAGTTATCCCCTCTCGTTCTAATTCCTGAAAAACCCTCTGCACTGTATTAGGATTAACCTTAAAGCTTTCAGAAAACTCCCTTACAGAAAGCATTTTTTCACCGCCTTTAAGCTTACCTGCTACTATATCAGCTTTAATTTTTTGTATCATTTGCATATAAATTGGTGTACTTTCATTAAATTTAATCACCTACGGTACCTCCCATCTTGATCACTAGTGTACCATTATTATAGTACACTAGTATTTCGATGTCAATATTTGTTTTTTTCAACCAACTAATATTTATAAAAACCCATAGAAAAAGAGATTCAAACTTGCTTAATAGTTTACACAAACTATTAAACAAATAAAAATCTCATATTTGTAATAAATCAATACTTAGGAAGCTATCTTTTTATTTCATCCATAGCTTCAATTACCTTAGCTATCCATCTAAAAAAATCTATTGATGCCTTTTGAGCTATTTCTATTACATTCTCGTGTGAATGTTTTTGCTTTTGTATCCCTGTAGCCATATTTGTGATACAAGATATCCCCAGTACATCTATTCCTAAATAATTAGCAGCTATTGTTTCAGGAACTGTTGACATTCCAACAGCATCTCCCCCTTGATTTCTAATTGATCTTATTTCTGCTGCTGTTTCATAATAAGGTCCCATAACCCCTGCATAAACACCCTCTTTATATTCAACACCTATTTCATCTGCTATTTTCTTTGCTTTGTCTATTAATTCAAGCTTGAAAGGTTCAGACATATCAGGAAACCTTGTCCCAAATCTTTCATCATTTATACCAATTAATGGATTATCTGAAACTAAATTAATAAAATCATTAATAATCATCAAAGTACCAGGCTTAAAGCTTGTATTTATGCCACCGCAAGCATTAGTTATTATAACTTTTTCAATTCCTAATTGCTTCATAACATATATTGGATATGCAACTTCTTTCATTGTATATCCTTCAAAATAATGAAATCTTCCTTGCATTGCTAACACATATGTATCTTTTATTTTCCCAAATACCAATCTTCCATTATGACCTTTAACTGTTGATCTTGGGAAATTAGGTATATCTTCATAATTAATATATTCTTTATTTTCTATAGAATCCACTAGATCTCCTAATCCTGAACCTAAAACAACACCTATCTTAGGCATTAAATCAATTTTACTTTTTATATATCTTGTTGATTCTAAAACTTTCTCATACATATTATCCATATTTTCACCTCCGAATTTTCTCATTTTAGAAAACGATTTCAATTTATTGTATAAATTTTTTTATTAAAAGTCAAGCTGTTTCTATCTTACCTTATTACAGATCTATATTTAAGGTACTTTTTAAAAAATAATAGACCAATTTGCTCGTCTATTTTTAGCTATATTGCATAGAGCCAATCCATATATATATGGACTATCTCTTGCCTTTGCACAAAATATACATCGCACCTTGATCTATTATTTTTTTTCAAGTTCTTAAGTTCTTGTATTAATTATTAACGCTCTATTTCATAAGCTTATCATACTTAATCCCACTAATTTATTTTCACAAGTAAATTATTAGTTTTTAAAATTTGAAGAAGCTAATATTTTATCTATATCTTCAAATTTGCTGTAGCCCTGTGAGATTATTTGTTTTTTATCTCCATTAACTAAAATAACTGTCGGAAAACTTAGCGCCCCTAAATCTACAACCATATCAAAATATTTTAAAGTCTCTTTTGTTAATTCTTCTGATAGAAATTCTTTCTCAAATTCCTCTTTAGATATATCAAAGCTTTTAGCTATTTCAATATATGTTTCTAAATTATTAGTATCCTTTCCTTCTATAAAAAAGGCTTCTTGGAGCTTTTTAAGGAATCTAAAGCTTACATCTTTTTTTAATCTTTGAATTAAAACTAATGCTTTTGCGCCTGGAAAACTGTCTAAAACTATACTAGTATTTGCTAATATATTTTTATTATATCCATCTCCAAATTTTTTACCAGTTAATTGTTCTATTTTCATATTATGACTTTTTATATAATCACCTAAACTCACATCAATAGTTTTAGAATTATCCCCTACCCACATGCCTCCTGGTAAAATGCTAAAGTCATAAATATCTTTGTACTTCTCTTCTATTTTAGTTATAACATCGCTAAACCCATAACACCATCCACACATAGTATCCATAACATAATATATTTTTGTTTTCATATTTTATTCCTCCAATTCAAATTAATATCCTACTGTAAATCTTTTTCCAGAGAACTTAGGTTTTTCAACTTCCTCTAGCATTGCAAAAGCAAAGTCTTCAAATGAAATATGACTTTCACCTTTTTCATCTGTTATCAAATAATTTTCACCAATTCTATAAACTCCAGTTCTTTTTCCGGATTCAAGTATTGCCGCTGGACTCAAATTTGTCCAATTAATGTTTTTATCTTTTTTATAATAATCTAAAGCCTCACCATGAGCTAATGCAATTGGTTTCCAAGATTCAGGAAAGCCCTTTGTTTCAACTAATTTTATATCACCCTCTACAAGAAGACTTCCAGCTCCACCCATTGATAAAATACGAGGTATACCAGCTTCCTTTACTGCAGCTATCAATCTTTTAGTAGCCTCTACTAAAGTTTTTTCTTCTCCATGCTTTGGACCAAAGGCACTAATAACTATATCATTTCCTTCAATAGCCTTTGATATATTTTCTTCATCAAATATATCCCCTTCAATAAGGTTTAAATTAGCCTGTTTTTCTTCATTTTTTGATATATTACGAACTATTCCTGTAACTTCATGTCCTCTTAATAATGCTTCCTTCAATATAACTTTTCCCACATTTCCATTTGCTCCAATTAATGCTATTTTCATAAATAATCATCCTCTCAATTTTTATTTTGTTTTTGACTGTAACTGTTACGGTTACAACTGTTTTAAAAAAATAGTTGTCTATTTTGTGCAACTAAAAAAGTTACATTTATATTAAAAATATTTCAACTAAAATCTACTACTTATTATCATTCTTAATTGTTCCCGTTGTAATCATTATAGTTACAACTAAAGAATTTGTCAATAGTCTATTAAAAAATTAACAGCTAAATGATTATATATCTAATAATCATTTAACTGTTTAAGTCTCAACTACACTTCTTTTGAAAGTGCAGTATATTATTTAATTAAAATTTAGAAATATAATTATCGTCAAATCCTAATACTATTTTTGGATTACTACTAGGATTTATCCAATTTAATATTTTAACCATTTTATCTTGTGCTACTGCCACGCATCCCAATGTAGGAATTCCTGTGTCCACATGTAAAAATATTGCTGAACTTTTCCCAGGTATTGTAGGCCATCTATTATAATCTATAACTAATGAATACTTATAAGCATTTTTATAATCTATTAAATGTTCTGCTGATTGCCACCTACCATTTGCCTCTCCAAATTCCATGGTATTATAATATTGTGAATTTGAATCATCTATCCAATATTCACTACCATCTAATTGTTTATAACGAACCCCTGAGCCTGGATTTTCCGCAACCCCAAATGCTTCAGTTAAACTATAAACACCAGTAGGAGTACACTTATCCATTTCATATACCTCGCTTGCTTCTTTCATTCCACCTGATCCAAGTCTTGCATACATACGATCATATTCATACCAAACACCATGGCTATCCTTTTCCCACATAATAAGTTCACCACTTGAACCGCCAGTGCTAGTTATAGTTAGTAACTGACTAGAGTTCTTAGCTGCACTAGTATTGGCTATATAGGGTTGTTTTGCCTCACTATTATTTTCTGTTTGTGGTTTATTTGTTGGTTTTGGTGATTCTTTATTCGCAGATAATTCTTTATCTGCTTCTAATTTATCTTTATTTGCTTCTAACTTATCTTTATCTATGAAATAATCTTCAACAAGCTTTTTATTTTTAGCTAGTTCCTCTACATCACTTTCATTACTTAATTCCATTGTTTCTAATTTTGTAATTATATCCTTAGCACCAGTGTAATCTTCATTATCTATCAAAGCTTTTAGCTCAACAAAAACAGCTTCAATTTCTTTCTTTTTAATAGAATTATTTGTATTATTTTTAAGTTCATCTATTTTTGATTTTATGGGATAATCATTAGCTTTTTCCGGCATTGTATCAAGTGTAGAAATAACTAATTCAAAGTTGCCTTTATCAAAATGAGCCTTACTATCATTATAAATTTTTATGATACTTATGATTTCTTTTACTTCATTATCATCAGGATAATTTGTTAAATAATCATTTAATATCTCTGTAGCTTTTTCATAATTATCGTCTTTAAATAAAGCTATCCCTTCATTCTTTTTGTTTCCTATACCCTTTTGGTTATATTCATAATAACCATATAAGGCTAGTCCCGTTATTAAGATAACTGAAAGTAAAAATATTATTGTTTTTATAAATTTCTTTTGCAATAAATTTTTCAAATGCTTTCTCCTTCTTTATCAATAGTATATTCTCATACTATATTTGTTTAAAATACTTTATCATAAACAAATACATACCTACTGATACTTTTTTACTTGATAAGTCTAACATATCGTAACATCTATAACAAACAATAGTTTGTGTTTCTAACCAAGTAAATTATGGAAAATAATAACCCCATTAAGCAAAAATCCTACTTTTGCTTAATGGAAATGTAACTTCCCATTCCTTATAACCCGTTTTGAAGGTTCCAACATTGCTCTAAATTTTATCCTAACCATACATATAAAAACAGCTAAATTTCTTTTAAATTTATTCATACTTATTCCCCATTATTATTATTAAAATATTTCTTATCTTGCTTTAATTTATTATTTCTCTGAAATATATTATTAATTCTTACAATAGATTTTTATGTTTAAACTTTTCCAAAGAATATCAGCAAATTATTAATCATACAATTAATGTAGATTAATAATATAGTTTTAGGAGTGTTAGTTATGAAAGTTAAGATTGATATATTTTCAGGCTTTTTAGGGGCTGGTAAAACCCTTCTTATGAAAAAATTACTTGAAGAAGGTGTTTACACAGAAAAAATAGCTATTATTGAAAATGAATTTGGTGAAGTTAGCATCGATGGAGGTATCCTTCGTGAAACAAATATTGAAGTTCGTGAAATTAACTCTGGTTGTATTTGCTGTCAAGTTACTGGAGATTTTAAAGATGCTTTACTCCAAGTCATTTCCGATTATTCGCCAACTAGGTTACTTATAGAACCTTCTGGAGTTGCTAAATTATCTGATATTAAAAATATATTTTCAGAAAAAGATTTAATTGATATTACTGAAGTTGATAATGTTATAACAGTTATAGATCCCTTAAAGATTGATGTTTATTTAAATAATTTCAAGAAATTTTATAAGGATCAAGTTATTTCTGCGGATAAAATAGTATTTAGTAGATGTCAGTTTATTAATGAGTCTGAATTATTAGAGGCAAAACTAAAAATATCGCGGCTTAATAGAAAAGCATTATTAATAACAAAACCTTGGGATACTCTAAAAGGTAGTGAAGTTATAAAAAATTTCACTCCAAACAATTCATTTTTCAATTTAAAAACTAATCCTATTAAATCAAAAGCTACTTTATTAAAAGATTCTACTGCAGAAAATACTAGTAATACTTTTTCATCTATTCCTATTTATGTTAAGAATAGATTTTCCAAGGATGAACTAATAAAAAAATTCGAATTTCTTTCCTCTTCATCTAATTTTGGAAATGTTTTAAGAGCTAAAGGTATAGTAAATTTACTTGATGGAAATAAACATCAATTTGATTTTGTGCCGAATGAATTTAACATACGGAAATTAAATTATTCACCTGAAGATGTAATTATAATTATAGGTACTGATTTAAAAGAAAATGCATTAAAAAGTTTTTTTAATTAGAGATTTTGATGAGAAGACGCTTAGAGGTGGTTACTGGATTTTTAGGAGCTGGCAAATCCTCTTTTATTAATTCCCTAATCGCTTTAACAATAATACCAAATGATAAAATTTTAGTAATTCAATTAGAGTCCGGAGTTACATTTATAGATAACTGCTCTCGGGTTAAAACTATTACTTTTAATAATGATTTAAGTGAACTTTCAAGCTTTATTTTAGAAACTACTTATGAATTTAATCCATCCAGAGTAATAATTGAATTTAACGGCACACTTTCTTTAGAATCACTAAGGGAAAATTTAAATAAAAAAGATTTAAATAAGGAATTTTATTCTGGGGCTAATTATTTTTTATGTGATGGCACAACCATTGATTCCTACTTACTTAATATGGGTGGTATTTTAACTCCCTTTATAGCTAGCGCAAATATAATTACTGTAACTAACACCTTAGCTATATCCCATAAAGATCTTGGCCCTAGTTTAAAAAAACTAAAAACATTAAACCAAAAAGCTTTTATTCTTTGTGTTGATTCTTCCTGCGAATTATATACAGCTTTATTAAAAAGCAATTTATTTAACAGAGGATTAATATCAAAAAAATTACACTTTTTATCAAAATATTTTAAGAGGGATGTTGTATGAGTAGTTTTATAAATTCAGAAATATTTAATTCATGGTTATCTACCTTTTTAAGTATAATAGTTGAATCCCTACCATTTATTTTAATTGGGTCAATTATTTCAGCAATTATACAACTATTTCTTAAAGAAGAAACCATAAAAAAATTTCTACCTAAAAATAAAATAATATCAATAATATTAGCAAGCTTAATGGGGCTTTTTCTACCTCTTTGTGAGTGTGCTATTGTTCCCATTGGAAGAAGTTTAATAAAAAAAGGTGTTTCTGTTGGAACTGCTACTACTTTTATGCTGGCCGTACCGATTATTAATCCAATAGTACTTTTATCTACCTACTATGCCTTTTCTAATAATTTAAGCATTGTTTTTTTAAGGGCATTTGGTGGATTATTTATATCTATACTTATAGGTTTAATATTAGAAATATTAACTAAGAAAACTCAAGTTATAAAAAATGATACTGATTATTTATCCTCTTGTGATTGTGGCTGTGAAAATCTTTATATGAAATCTAACTTTTTTACTAACCTAAAAAACTTAATAGACCACACATCAAAAGAGTTTTTGGACATAAGCAGATATTTTATTTTAGGAGCTTTTTTAGCTGGAATAGTATCTGTTGCTATGGGTTCTTTAAACATAGACTTTAAAAATATAATGCCTTCTATGGGGATAATTGTTATGATGCTTCTTACCTTCTTCCTTTCTCTTTGTTCAGAAGCTGATGCCTTTGTTGCAAAAGGATTTCTATCCTCATTTGGAAATAGTGGAGTTATTGCTTTTTTAATACTAGGACCTATGCTAGATTTGAAAAACGTTATTTTACTACTAGGAGCATTTAAAAAAAAATATGTATTTTCTTTAATGTTCTTAACTTGTAGTATTCTAGCCTTATTTTCCTATTTAGTATTATTCTTTGGGCTTTAGGGGGTAGATTATGAGACGTTTTAATTTAGATGAATTAATTTGGTTTATTTTATTACTTTTGCTTACATCTTTATGGGGCTATCTTATTTTAAGTGGATCTATATATGGTTTGGTAAACCCTAGAATGGTTAAATATAGTTATTTTTCATTTGTTATATTTATTATTTTAACTATTTTTCAGCTTAGTAAAATCCTTACCTTCCCGTCTAGAATAGATATGTCTAATAAATTTATTCCTTTAATATTTACTCTTTTTATGGCGGTAGCATATATTTCTATAAATTCTAGCTACGCAATTAGCTCTTCATTATTATTAACTGAAGACCAAGTTAAATTTAATTATACTGGAAATTATATTTCTATTGATAATAATAATAATAAATATCATTTAATTGAAGATTTAAATATAGATTCTGAATATATTGATAAAACAATATCAATAGTTGGTTATGTAGATAGAAATGGTCATTTACCTGAAAATATATTCCTAATTTCAAGAGATACTATTAGTTGTTGTCTTCAAGATTTAAGCACTATTAGTCTCTTCTGTAAAGAAACCCACTTAAATAATAGTACTAATACTACCAATACTGCTAATATTAAAAATGGTTCCTGGGTTAAAGCACTTGGGAAAATAAAATATGAAAATGGAAATGCTTATTTAGAAATAATAGAATTAACCGTAATAAAAGAACCAGAAAAAAAATATTACACCCCTGGGGTGTAATATTTTCCATTTTATATTTCTATTTATTGCTATTTTACTAATTTTGCAGTATCTCTTGCAATCATTAATTCTTCGTTAGTTGGTATTTGATATATCTTAACCTTTGATCCTTCATTAGAAATTTCTTGAATTTTTCCTCTAATAGAATTTTTCTCTTCATTAATAGTAAATCCAAAGAATTCTAAACCTCTTAAACTTTCTCTTCTAGTTAATGAAGAGTTTTCTCCGATACCAGCCGTAAATACTATAGTATCTACTCCACCCATGATTCCTGCATATGCAGCAATTTGAGCTCTTACTTTATAATGGAATATATCTAGGGCTAATTGTGCTCTAATATTTCCTTTATCTGCTTCAGCTATAACATCTCTAAAATCTGAAGAAACTCCTGATATTCCAAGTACTCCTGATTTTTTATTTAATAAATCATCTACTTCTTCTATAGTGTATCCATGTTCTTCAATTAAGAAAGTAATAACTGATGGATCAATACTCCCTGATCTTGTACCCATCATAAGACCAGCAACAGGTGTGAATCCCATAGATGTATCTATTGATCTACCACCTTTAATAGCCGCTATTGAACATCCATTTCCTAAGTGACAAGTTATTATCTTTAAATCCTCAATATTTTTTCCCATAACTTTAGCAACTTTATTTGCAACATATTTATGAGAAGTTCCATGGAATCCATATTTTCTAATGCCATATTTCTCATATAATTCATATGGTAGCGGACAAATATAAGCTTCTTTTGGCATAGTTTGGTGGAATGCAGTATCAAATACAGCTACCATAGGTGTATTTGGCATTAACTCTTGACACGCTTCTATTCCTGTAATATTTGGTGGATTATGTAATGGTGCAAGTATAATACAGTCTTTAATTGATTGTATCACCTCATCTGTTATAATCACTGATTCTGAATACTTTTCTCCGCCATGAACAACTCTATGTCCAACTGCTCCAATTTCATCCATTGATTTAATTATCCCATTTTCTTTATCTACTAATGCTTCTAAAACTAATTTTATAGCATCCTTATGATCTTTCATAGGTGTATTTATTATATACTTATCTCTATCCTCTATTTTTTGAGTTAATATAGATCCTTCAATTCCTATTCTTTCAACTAATCCCTGTACCATTGATTTTTCTGTAGCCATATCAATTAACTGATATTTTAAAGATGAACTACCACAATTAATTATTAAAGTCTTCATAAGTTATTCTCCTTTTCAATCGCATAATTTTCCAACACATAAAATTTCTACTATAATGAATTATATGATTTAATTGCCGTTAATTCAAGTTTAATTTAATAATTATTATCGTTAAATAATTAACGTTATATATTTTCAAACTATTCTAATATTATTTTCTTTCATCTCCCCAATTTCTTAAACTCTAGATTAATCTGTTCAACACTTTATCTTTCACTTATCAATATTTTATTTGCTAGAAATTAATTTTTTTGCATAAATAAATTGACTCTGTTTTAAAAAACAGAGTCAATTTATTATTAGCTATTCCACCCTTATTATTCTGCAAATAATGGTGTTGATAAATAACGTTCACCATTATCAGGTAAAAGTACAACTATAGTCTTTCCTTCATTTTCTGGACGTTTAGCTAGTTCTATAGCAGCGGCCGCTGCCGCTCCTGATGATATACCAACAAGTATACCTTCTGATTTTGATAATTCTCTTGAAGTAGCAAATGCAACTTCATTCTCAATTTTTATAATTTCATCATATATTTTTGTATTTAAAGTGTCTGGTATAAACCCTGCTCCTATTCCTTGGATTTTATGGGGACCTGCTTTTCCTTCTGATAAAACCGGTGATCCACTTGGCTCCACTGCTACTATCTTAATATTTGGATTTTGTGCTTTTAAATATTCTCCAACTCCACTTATAGTTCCACCAGTACCAACCCCAGCTACAAATATATCAACCTTTCCATCTGTATCCTCCCATATTTCAGGTCCTGTTGTTTTTCTATGAACATCTGGATTTGCAGAATTATTAAATTGTCCTGGAACAAATGAATTAGGTGTTTCTGATGCAAGTTCTGCTGCCTTTGCCATAGCTCCCTTCATTCCTTTTGCCCCTTCTGTAAGCACAATTTCTGCTCCATATGCCTTTATAAGACTACGTCTTTCTATACTCATAGTATCAGGCATTACTAAAATTACTTTATATCCTTTAGCTACTCCAACAAAAGCAAGCCCTATTCCTGTATTACCACTAGTTGGTTCAATAATTATAGAATCTTTATTTAATAATCCCTTTTCTTCTGCATCAATAATCATTGAATTTGCAATTCTATCTTTAACACTTCCTGCTGGATTAAAATATTCTAGTTTTGCAACTATCCTTGCATTTAATTTGTTTTTTTCGCTGTAATTTGTTAGTTCTACTAATGGTGTTTTTCCTATAAGATCTGTTAAACTTCTATAAATTTTTTCCATAATATTTGCCCCCTAATTATTTTTATACATATATGTTTTATATGTATTCATAGTATAGTATATGTTTTATTTTTATATTATTACCTATTTAAAAAACTTTTTTCATAAACATATATGTTTAGTATGTTATTATTATATTCTGAATTTTTAAAATTATCAATACTTTTTTAATTATAATTTTTTTTACCATTTTTAGATTAATAGTAGTATAATGTAAGCATATCTAACCGCTATGTATTGGAGGAATTAACAATGAAAATTTCATCTAAAGGAAGGTATGGGCTAGCCTCTATGATAAGCCTTTCTACAAGTTATGAAAATAATGAGTATATCACAATTATAAGTATTGCTGAAAAACTTGGTATCTCTAAGATATATTTAGAACAAGTCTTTTCTCTTTTAAAAAGAGCTAACCTAGTTACATCTACAAAAGGTTCTCAAGGAGGATATCAGTTATCAAAATCTCCAGATAATATAACTGCATTTGATATCTTAAGTGCCATTGAAATAGGCTTATTTGAAAAAACCGATACTTCCGTTTCAAAAAATTCTATTCATATAGAAAAATCAATGAGTTTATTAATTTGGGATAAACTAGATAATACAGTCTATACTACCCTTAACGCTATAACTCTAAATGATTTAGTTAAGGAAGCAAATAAATACACAAACGTAAGTGATATTATGTTTTATATCTAAACAAATAAAATCTATGAATTTATTTATACACTTCTAAATTCATAGATTTTAATTTTGATTTTTATAATATTATAAATATGAATTAATAATAAAAATTGATGAGGAGATATATTTTATTATTAATCATTTATATAATCTAAATTAGATTCAGTATTTGTTGGGAGTGGTTTTTCTTTGTATAAAACTTTAAATATTAACCAACCTATTAAAATGGAAACGGAACCTAGTATTATTGGTAATCTTAAATCTATACTTGTAACGAAGCCAGCTATTATTGGAGGTATTGCTTGAGCAAGTGATTGTACAGATTGATTTACACCTAAAATTTCGCCTTGAGTGCTAGCGTCACTTTGATTAGAAACTATTGCTGTTCCATTTGGTTGAGTTAATCCTTGGAATATTGCTATAAATGGTATTATAGCGTATATCCAAATAGATTTAGTTGGTAACAATAACATTGGTAATACAATAGCTAAAAGTATTGCTGAATAGTTTAATATTTGGCTAGGTCTATACTTTTTACTTAATGGTCTTTGGAATCCACCTTGTGCAAAGGCTATCCATATTCCCATATATGCAAATAAATTCCCAACTTGTGATTGATTAAAACTAAACTTTCCTATTAAGAATACTTGGAAGAATTGTGTGAAGAAATTAAAACCAATAGTTAAGAAGAATACTGTTAAAAATACTGATTTTAAATTTGGTATTGAAAATGCCTTCTTTATATTCTTAGCTCCTATAGTAAATGATATATTAGCTTTCCTACTAGTTATTAATGTTTCTTTAAATTTAAATATCACAGATATTATATTTAAGAAAGTAAGTATTGCTGCAAACCAAAATGGTGTATCATAGTTAAACCAGCTAACAATGCTTGGATCAGATAGCTTTCCACCCATATAAGGTCCAATTACAAAGCCTAAGCCAAAGGCCATTCCTATAAGTCCAAAGTTTTTAGCTTTAGTTTTTTCTGTGCTAATATCAGCTATTGATGATTGAGCAATAGAAATATTTCCACCAGTAAATCCATCTAATATTCTACCTAAAAATAAAAGATACACATTTTTTTGTAAAATACCTAGTCCGAATAATAAGTATCCAACTAAAGTTCCTATCAATGATAAAGTTAGTATTTTCTTTCTACCCTTTTCATCTGCTAAAGCCCCAAGTATTGGTGCAGAGAAAAATTGTGCTATAGGATAAGCTGCAATTAAAAATCCATATATAATAGATCTTGTAGAAAAACTCATATCCATAGGTAATATCCCAGTGCTAGGATCTAATAGAACCATTGGTAGTATAGGAATTACAATCCCAAGTCCTAATAAATCTATAAAAACAGTTAAAAATAGTGGCAAAATCGAATTTTTCTTTTTTTTCATTTTAGTCATCTCCTTTTTATTAAAATTTTATATTTTATAATCCTATTAGCTCATTCCTATAACCATACCTACTAAATATGGTACTAACCAAATACACCATACTACTATACTTAATTTGTGGAATGCTTGTTTTTTAACATCATTATTTTTATATAATACCCAAGTTGCCCAACCTGCATGGAATAACATTAAAACTATTGCGAGTACACCAGTTATACCATGAATTATTTGAGCATTTGCTGAAATAGACGTTGCTCCTTCTTGTGCTATTCTAGTCATTGTCATTGTTCCTGTAGTATCGAATACTAAACCAAGCCAGAATATTATTACATGTCTTTTATTTAAGCTTTTAGCTTTTCTCTCTCCAAATACACCTACTGTATAAAATACAAGTGCTAATGTAATTGTAATAATTGCAAACATTAATTTTCCATCCATAATTATTCATTCTCCTTTATTTTGTCTCTTAATTTTCTAAGGCCTTGTTTTGCCTCATCCATTTCTTCTTTTGTGAAATTTTTAAAAACTTCATCAAAACTTTCATTTATTTTATATCTAAACTCCTTGGCAAACTCTAGCCCTTTTTCTGAAAATACAACATAAGTATTTCTTTTATCATTTTCAGATTTAACTTTTTTCACGTAATCCGCATCTTCTAATCTTTGTACTATGCCTGAAACAGTACCCTTGGCCAAGGACATTTCTTCACATAACTGTGAAATAGTAATTTCTTTTTTATGAGCTACTAATTTTATAACCATAATTTGCTGGTGAGTTAACCCACTATCTTTTAAATTTTTACTAACTATATTCATTGTACTTGAATATACCTCTTTAATAAGCATTGCTATTTCAAAACATTCAAATCCACTTTGCATAATACTCTCCTCTCTTAGTTCTCATGCGAACTATTTAGTTCCTATGCAAACTATATTACATCTATGTCACCATCTTGTCAATAACTTTTATTAATAAAGAAAAAAGACACTATAATTTATAAATAAGCACATATAAATTAAGTGGCTTCTCCTACAGCTACTTCTATATTGTTTATTTGAATCCTTATATAATATTATTATTGCTTATTCTTACCTTTAATAATTCTCTGAATTCATCCATATTAAATTTACTCCCAGGACAGCTCTTAGTTACTCCCTCTAATTCTCGATGTCCTAAAACTTTATTTGGTTCTATATCATATTTAAACATGAAATATGTACAAAGTTCTATTAATAATTCTAACTGTTCACTACTAGGTAAAAACTCATCAAAATTCCCAACTAGTGCAATTCCAATAGCTACTGCATTATGACCTTTAGCATGTGCTCCAATATACATTCCCCTAGCTTCAAAAATTGTACTATCTTTTTCAATTAAATAATTGTAACCTATACCTGCCCATTTGAATTTTTCTTGATGAAGCTTGTGTGTTGTTACTAATGTTAATTCTGGATTATGTGTATGATGTATTATAATGTTTTTGGGATTTTCTAATGGTTTCAACTCTTCATTAAACTCTAAATTCACACTTTTTATTTCCATAAAATTTTTCACCACCAATTAAATTTTAGTAATGCATAGTAAAATAAATAATAAAAATACTAACTTTTCATTTATTTTCATATGCCTAATCCACTACAAAAAATAAAAACCTTAATATAAATTAATTATATCAAAGTTTATATTTAAATGTTTATATTTTAATATTTTATTAACTAATTCCAAGTAATTACTCACCAAGATACGCACTTCTAATGCTATCATCTGATAGTAAATCCTTTGCATTTCCTTGAATTACTATTTTACCTGTTTCAAGTACATAAGCTCTATCTGCTATGGATAATGCCATATTAGCATTTTGTTCAACTAATAGAATAGTTGTACCTGCTTTATTTATTTCTACAATAATATTAAATATTTCTTTTATTATTATTGGAGCAAGACCCATTGATGGCTCATCTAATACAAGCATTTCTGGTCTATTCATTAAGGCTCTTCCTATTGCTAGCATTTGCTGCTCTCCACCTGATAATGTTCCTGCTTGCTGCTTTATTCTTTCCTTAAGTCTTGGGAATTTTTCAAATATGTTATCCATATCTTCTTTTATTCCCTTTTTGTCTTTCCTTAAATATGCTCCAAGTTCTAAGTTTTCTAATACTGTTAGGTTTCCAAATATTTTTCTTCCTTCTGGCACATGAGAAAGTCCAAGACCTACTACCTTGTGAACAGGCACTTTATTAATTTCTGTACCTTTAAAAGTTATACTTCCACTTTTATACTTTTCAAGACCTGAAATCGCTCTAAGTGTTGAAGTTTTTCCAGCTCCATTAGACCCTATTAAAGTAACTATTTCCCCTTTTTTCACTTCTAGCGATATATCTTTTAAAGCGTGTATCCCATCATAATATAGATTAATTCCATCTATTTTTAACATTTTATGCCCCCTCTCCAAGGTAAGCTTCAATTACCCTAGTATTTATCTTTATTTCAGCTGGTGTTCCTTCAGCTATTTTTTTACCGTAGTCTAATACTACTATTTTTTCACAAACACCCATAACAAGTTTCATATCATGTTCTATTAATAGTATTGATATTTCAAATTTTTCCTTAATCCAACCAATCATATTCATAAGTTCATGAGTTTCCTTTGGATTCATTCCAGCTGCTGGTTCATCTAGTAGTAATAATGATGGATTGGTTGCCAAAGCTCTAACTATTTCAAGTCTTCTTTGTTCTCCATAAGAAAGATTTTTAGCCATTTCATCTTTTTTATCATCTAAATTAAATATTTTTAAAAGCTCTATGCTTTTCTCTTCTATTTCCTTTTCTTCTTTTCTAAACCTAGGTGTTCTAAAAATAGAATCTAACATATTGTAATCTATCATATAGTTAAAGCTAATCTTTACATTATCTATCACTGATAGTGTTGAAAATAACCTTATATTTTGAAAGGTTCTAGCTATTTTCTTCTTGGTAATATTATAAGGCTTTAAACCATGAATGTCTTCTCCAAGATAACATATCTTTCCCTCAGTTGGATTATATACTCCAGTTAGCATATTAAATACTGTTGTTTTTCCTGCCCCATTTGGTCCTATAAGTCCTACAATTTCTTTTGAACCTATCTTTAAATTAAAATCTGATACAGCCTTTAACCCTCCGAATTGTATAGAAAGATTTTCTACTGATAACATAGTTTAGCCCTCCTTTCTTTTTCTAAATTTACCAAACACTTTAAGTGATAATTCTTTATTTCCAAGTAACCCTTGTGGTCTAAATATCATTAAAACAATTAGAGCAAGTGGATATATAATCATTCTTAATTCTTTAAATTCTCTAAGTCCTTCTGGTAAAAATGTTAATATAACAGTAGCTATTACAGACCCTGATAACGAACCCATACCACCAAAAACTACAAATGTTAGAATATCTATTGACTTAACAAAATCAAATGATGTTGGTTGTATAAATCCCATATGATGAGAGTATAACCCACCAGCTGCCCCTGCAAAGAAAGCTGCAACTATAAATGCCATCATTTTATATTTAAATGCATTTACACCCATAGCTTCTGCAGCTATTTCGTTTTCTCTTATTGCTACCATTGATCTTCCTTGAGTTGAATGAATAATATTATAAATTACAACTATCGCTATAACCATAGCTAAAAATGCTATAGTAAAGTTTGTTTTTCTTGGAATTCCAGAAAAGCCTCTAGCTCCTCCAACATAATCAAGATTCATAATTATAACCCTAATTATTTCTCCAAAAGCTAAAGTGGTAATTGCAAAATAATCACCTTTTAGCTTTAAAGTTGGATATCCTATTAAAGCTGCAAATATTCCTGCAATAACTCCTCCAACTATAATTGAAAGAAAAAATGGCAATTTCATATTTACTGAAAGAACCGCTGAAACATATGCTCCAATAGCCATAAACCCTGCATGCCCTAAACATAATTGCCCTGTAAATCCAACTATCAAATTAAGAGATACTGCTAAAACTATATTTATAAGAATTAAAATAATAATTCCACCATAGTATGAATTAATTACTTTAGTAGTCATTAATATAAATAATATTAAAAACGTTCCAATTATAAGTCCTATATTAACTAATGTTTTTTTGCTCATACATTTCATATTCATCACCTACACCTTCTCATTAGTCTTTTTGCCAAGTAACCCCGAAGGTTTAATTAACAATATTATTATTAACACTGAAAAAGCTATAGCATCTGAGAAACTTGTTGATATATATGCTTTTGTTAAAGTTTCTATCATTCCCATAAGGAATCCTCCAAGTAGCGCACCTGGTATGCTTCCTATTCCTCCAAGAACTGCTGCAACAAAGGCTTTAAGCCCTGGCATTGTTCCCATATATGGTGTTATGCTTGGATATGAAATAGCAACTAAAACTCCTGCAACCCCTGCAAGTGCTGATCCTATGGCAAATGTAAGTGATATAGTATTATTAACATTTATCCCCATAAGTTGTGATGCTTCTGTATCAAAAGAAGCTGCTCTCATTGCTTTTCCAACTTTAGTTTTATAAACAATAAATTGAAGTAGGAATACTAAAAATGCTGATACAGCAAGAAGTAGTATTGTTTTACTGTTTATTTCAACTCCACCTAAAGATATAACCTTATTTCTAATTAACTCTG
Organism: Clostridium gasigenes; assembly: GCF_900104115.1. GTDB lineage: Bacteria > Bacillota > Clostridia > Clostridiales > Clostridiaceae > Clostridium > Clostridium gasigenes. Next base: position 123,143 of record NZ_FNJM01000001.1, on the reverse strand, counting down.
GAAATGCCTTTGGGTTAGCCCCAACTATTAACCTCATTCCATTTTGTAGTAATAGAGAAACCCCTATTGCTGTTATTAAAAGGGTTATTCTTGGTGAATTTCTAAGTGGTTTATAAGCTACTTTTTCAATAATTATCCCTGCCGCTGCTGATATTAACATTGCAACTATTAATGTAGGCACTAATGAAAATCCTAATGTATTCGCTGCAAAGTATCCTGAAAAGGCACCTATCATATATATTTCTCCATGGGCAAAGTTTATTAATTTAATAATTCCATAAACCATTGTATACCCAAGAGCAAGGAGGGCATATACACTCCCTAATGCTAGTCCGTTTATAAGTTGCTCTGAAAATTCCATAATACTCTCCTCCTTTAGTTAAATTTAGTGATTAGCAAATAAATAATTAGTCATTTATTTGCTAATCCCTTAAGGGTTAATTTTATCTACTAATTGATTTTTATCTCCATCTACTTTAATTATACTTGCAGTCTTAATCGCTGATCTTTCATCATTAAATTTAATATTTCCTGTAACACTATTAATTTCAACTTTCTTTAAAGCCTCTTTAATAGCTACTCCATCTGTACTTTTTGCATCTTCAATACCTTTTAATAAAACTTTCATTGTATCGTAAGCTAAAGCTGCAAATGCATCTGGATCTTTTTTGTATTTTGCTTTATAACTATCTCCAAATTTCTTAACATTTTCTTCTTTATCACCTGCGTAATAATGATTAATGTATAATGCACCCTTTACAGCATCCTTACCTATAGTTGCAAGCTCTTGAGATTCCCAACCATCGCCACCTAATAATTGAGATGTTATCCCCTTATCTCTAGCTTGGCTAGCAATTAACCCAACTACATTATAATAATCTGGAAGAACTAATACATCTGGGTTAGAAGATTTTATTTTAGTTAATTGAGCATTATAATCTGTTTCTTTATCGTTATAGCTTAAATATTCAATAACATTTCCACCAGTTGCTTCAAAATCTTTCTTAAAACTTTCAGCTATACCTTTTGAATAATCTGATCCTGAATTATATAAAACTGCCGCTGTTTTCTTTCCTAAGTTTTCTTTAGCATATTTAGCTAAAATCTCACCTTGGAATGAATCTACGAAGCATCCTCTAAATACAAATTCTCCACCAACTCTCGTAATGTTTGGTTCTGTACCTGTTGGTGTAATAAGTGGTATTTGTTTATCAGTTGCATTTGGTGCAACTGCTGTTGCTGCTCCTGATGTTACAGGTCCTAAAACTGCCACTACCTTATCATTATCTACTAATTTGTTAAAGGCTTGAATTGCTGAATTTGGCTCTGCTTGGTCATCTTCAAATATAAGTTCTATTTGTTTTCCGCTTACCCCACCAGCATTATTTATTTCCTCTACATATAAATCCGCGCCTTCTTTAACTGATTGTCCATAAGTTGAAGCTGTTCCTGTAAGTGGTCCTATTCCACCAATTTTAATAATATCCTCATTACTTTTATTACCGCATCCCACAAGTGTAGTAATTGCCATTGCCCCTGCAATTACACATGCTACTAATTTCTTTTTCATAATATTGCCCCCTTTTCATATTATCAACTTTTTAAGTTTTAATCTATTTTAGTATTAATTTGATATATTATCAAGTTTTATTTTATCAATATAATATCATATTGCATTTTAAAATACAATATAAACATTTTTATTTTTATAAAATAATTATATTTTAACTTGTATATTTAATCTTTTTTTGTAAAAATTATCAATTAGAATTTAAAAAACAAATGCTTTTTTCAATAAAAAGGTTTAAGATATAGTTGTATGGGAATAAAAGTAATTAAAGGAGGTTTTTTCATGATTAAAAGTATTACAAAAAAAATCTTAGCCACTTCTCTTGCAACTGTTATGTTATTACCCTGTGTAAATAGCATGTCAACTGTACCAGCTTTAGCTGCAACTACCGATTACGGGGTTGGACATGGAGTAACTTGGCCAACTCAAGTTAACGCACCCTACGTTGATATGGTAGAGTGGATTACAAAAGTAGATTATAACTACAACGGGGTTGCAAACCTAACAAAACTATCTCAAGACACTGGTGTAAAATATTTCAACCTAGGATTTATCCAAGCTACAGGAAATGTTTCAAACGGTAAGGTTAATTGGGGCTGGGGTGGCTATTCTGTATTAACTGAGGGTTCAAACGACACTCAATATGCTGGACTTAAACAATCAATAAAAGACTTTAGATCAAATGGCGGAGATGTAACTATATCTTTTGGAGGATTATCTGGAACACCGCTTTGGGAAGCATCTTCTGATGTTAATGTACTAGCAGCTACTTATACAGATATAGTTAATGGATATGGGTTAACTAGATTAGATTTAGATGTTGAAGGCGGTGCTCAAAACAAAGCTTCAAACATTACAAATGCTAAAGCTATTAAATTAGTTCAAGATGCAACAAAAGTAGATGTAGTTTTAACATTACCTGTATTACCAAGTGGGTTAACTTCTGAAGGTTTAGGCGTATTAGAAGCCTATTTAGCTAATGGTGTTAATTTAAAAGCCGTTAATATTATGACAATGTGTTATGGTGATGGTGTATTGTTACCAGGCGAAAATTATGGTACAGCATCTGTTAGAGCTATGACTTCAACTAAAGATCAATTAAAGGATTACTATAAGAAATTTACCGGTGCAACTTTAAGTGATGCTGATGCATATGCAAAATTAGGTACAACCTGTTCAATTGGTTATGAGGGCAGTTCATTCCCAACTTTTACTCCTGATTTAGCAAAAATTGTAGTTGATGCTTCAATTAAAAACAAAGTTGCTATGACTTCTTATTGGTCAATAAACAGAGATGCTAAATTTGATACAAATCAAGGAATTACTGGTTTATACTTATTTAATAATGTATATAAACAATTTGGGACAACTAATCCAACTCCACCAGCTACTAATACTGCGCCTGTTTTAAATGGTGTGAAAAATAATACTGTGAATGTTGGAACTTCTTTCAATGCCTTAACTGGTATTACAGCTACTGATACAGAAGAGGGTGATTTAACTAGCAAAATAGTTGTTAGTGGTTCTGTTAACACGCAAGTTGTAGGTAATTACACCTTAACTTATAAAGTAACTGATAGCAAAGGTCTTGTTACCACTGCAACTGCTACAGTAACAGTACAAAAACCAGTTGTACCATCAGGTGACACCTATGATGCAGATAAAATTTATAACGCCGGTGATACAGTAATATATAATGGTGTTAAATATAAAGCTAAATGGTGGACAAAAGGTGAAATACCTTCAGCTAGCCAAGCTTGGTCTATAGTTCCAACTTCAAATACCGATGGAAGTGTAGACTACATTGCTGGAACACCCTATTCTGCTTAAATATAATGGTATAATCTATAAAGCTAATTGGTGGACAACCACTACTCCAGGTAGTGATAGTTCTTGGTCTAAAAAATAGTTTTCTAATTAAAATATAAAATAAATGTCTATTTTATAAAATTCACTTAATTAATAAAAAAAATAGGTCCTTCTAATTAAGAAGAGCCTATTTTTTATTATATTCTATCGATACATTTTATTTGTTTCTATATATTTTTTAATATTTGTATCTGACCTAAGGATCTTTCCTTACCATCATTTCCAACTCTAGTCATTATGTATATTTCATAAAAATCTCCAATTACTTCAATGTTATTTTTATCAATATACTCTATAATTTTTTTATAGTACTTACTTGTATCCTTATAATCATCATCAAAATTCAATGTTATATATTCTCCCTTTGGCAATGTTATTAAATTCTCATGATAATTTCGAATACCCTCTCCAACACTAATTAGCATATTATTATATATTAATTTTTCATATTTTTTTATATCTTCGTATGATATAGCAAATGCAAGTTCTTTATTTGAACTGCTATACTTTTGCTCCATATCTACTAATGTTTTACTTAAGTTTATTTCAAATTCTTCCGTATATCTTTTTGTATTATTATATTTAATAAATCTCCTTTCATCACTATATTTAATAAACACCTCATCAATACCTTCTTCTAAAGATTTTTTTATACGTTCTTCAAGAAAACTAATATTATTTTTTACGGTGCTTAATTCCTTTATTTTATTATCTATCATTTCTTTTTGCTTACTTATTATATTAAGTATAGAATCAAAAGAAGTATAATTTTCTATTAAACCCTTTATTTCCTCTAGTGATAATCCCATAGCCTTACATTGTTTTATTAAATCTAGTATTACAAAATGTTTTGCAGAGTAATACCTATATCTGCTTTTTTCATTTATATATGAAGGTTTTAAAAGCCCAATTTTGTCATAATGTCTTAATGTTTGAACTGATATATTATGTAACTTTGACATTTCCCCAATAGAAAAGTTTGTTCCCATCTTTACACCTCATTTGTATTTAGGCATTGTAAAATAAATAACTAGTCAATATCCTAGTTATTTTTCACCTTAGCCTATTTTTCATATCCCTTCTTAAATTTAAATTTAAAAAGCTATGCCTAAATTACTTTAAGCATAGCTTTATTATACTACTATTTTTTTCCTTTTATAAGGTTGGACTATTATTTCATTAAATTTTATACACTTAAAACTGCTTCTGTAGAAGTTTTAATATTTGCAATTAATTTAACTGTTATAAATGTTAAACTTTCAGATACTGTTGCACTTATCCATATTCCAGTTATTCCAAACATACTTCCAAATACAATTAAACATATTGGAAGAAATATAACTGACCTAAGTATGCAACTTATATTTGAATACATTGGTTTTTCTATAGCTTGATAATATACAAGAGTGTTTAGGTTTAGCCCTACTAAAAAGTAACTAAAACTTGCTATTCTAAGAGCATTATAAGATAATTGCGCTATATTTGGATCTATTGTAAATATTCCTATAAGTTTAGGTCCAAAAACAAAGCTTACTATAACAAAAATCCCACTTATCACAGTTGATGATATACATGTTATCTTGAAGAACCCTAACATTTTCTCACCATTTTTTCTTCCATAGTTATAACTAATAAGAGGTTGTACACCTAATGTTATACCATAAAGAACCATATATATATTTGTAGTTAAATAATTTATTATACTATATGATGAGAGTCCTATCTCACCTACAAATTTTACTAAAGCTATATTATGCAATAGTACAATTATTGAATAACTTGCTTGTGCAAAAAATGATGGAAAACCTATAAGTGAAAACTCCTTAATAAGTTCCCTGTTAATATTTGCACGTCCAAAAGTTAAAATACCTTTTCCTTTTAAGAAATGAGGTAGTAATATGCATACTGTAACTATTTGACCAAGTCCTGTAGCTATAGCTGCTCCTTTTATTCCAAAACCGAGTTCAAATATAAATATATAATCTAATACTATATTAGTTATTGCCCCAGCCATTGTTGATATCATTGCAAGTTTCGGTCTACCATCGTTTCTCACAAAACTACTAAGAACTATCCCTATTAAATTAGGAATACAAAACAATGCATAAAACCTTAAATATTCTACACCTAAAGACTTCAAATTGTCTGTTGCTCCAAGTAAAGTTACTATTTCTTCTGTAAATATAACTCCAATTATACTTATTCCTATACTAATTATTAGTAGAAACTTAAATACTTGTCTAAATACATCTAGTGCTTTTTCAGTATTATTTGCTCCAACATTTTTAGAGACCAAAGCCCCTCCACCTATTGCAAACATAGAAGCTAACCCAAATAGCAAAACTGTAAATGGTAATACTATATTAACCGCTGCTAATGCCGAATCTCCAACACCTTTTCCTACGAATATTCCATCAATAACTGTATATAAAGACGAAATGAACATAGCAATTGCTGATGGTACAGCGTATTTAAAAAATTCCTTTATCATATATATCCACCTTTTTTATTTATTATTATCCTTTTCTTATTATAAACTCTATTGTTACTATAGAGTCAACCTCTTTTTTTAAATAATTTATATGATCTTTTTTCTATTAAGACATGGTCAAATAAATAACAATAAGGTGACTTGTATTTGTTTCATCATGTCTAAACTCAATAAAAAAATAGGGTGTTTCACACACCCTATTTCCATCTTAATATTAAACTTTATTTGAATATTACTTATTAACTATACCAATATATTTATTCATTATTCCATAGATTGTGGCTCTCCAAAGAATTCGAAATGTATATTTTCTCTATTAACTCCTAATTCTATAAGAGCTTTATTTAATATTTTCATAAATATTGGTGGTCCACAGAAATAAAATTCACTATTTAAATCCAAATTATTTTCTATCCATTCTTTCCCTATGAAACCTTCAACATAGTAATCTTTTCCTTTTTCATCTACTTCCAAAGGATTGCTGTAAAATACATAACTTTTTAATTTTATAATTTCTTCCATCTTCTTAATATCATACTTAAATGGTTGAATTTTCGAATTTTGAACTGCTTGAATAAACGTTATATTCTTTTTATCTTCAATTGCGTCATATAACATAGAAATCAAAGGCGTAATTCCAATTCCTGCTGAAATTAAAACAACAGGCTTTTTATTATTTTCTAATGTAAATAATCCGGCTGGAACCATAGCTTCAATAGCATGTCCAATCTCTAACTCATCATGTAAATAAGAACTTATTAATCCACCCTCTACTTTTTTCACACTTATTCTATAAATATGCTCATTAGGCTTCATTGATAAGGTATATGTTCTTATTTCATTATTATATTTATCATCATTGCTTTTAATTTTAATAGGCAAATATTGACCTGCTATATGCTTAATTAATTTTTTCCCTTCTTTATCTTTAAAATAAAATGATATTATATCATTACATTCTTTAACTTTATCTACTAATATTAGATCCTTGAAACCAGTCCATGATTTAGCATACTCTAATTCTGCACTAGATGTATTAGAATATTTTTGTATTATTTCTTCCATGTCCGCAGCATTATCTTTTTTATAAACATCTTTTATAGTATTAATATCTATCACTCCTTCTAAATTTAAATATATTTTTTTGTTAACTTCTAATAATCTTGTGTAAATATTTTAAAATATCCTTGTGGGTGAATACACGCTGGACACACTGTTGGAGCTTCTTCCCCTTCATATATATATCCACAATTTTGACATTGCCACATGTTAACTTCATCTTTTTTAAAGACTTTTGATGTTTCTATATTTTTAGCTAATTTTAAATATCTATCTTCATGCCATTTTTCTACTGTCGCTATATTTTCAAATGCAGCTGCAATAGCTAGGAACCCTTCTTCTCTAGCAACCTTTGCAAACTTTGGATATAGATCCACCCATTCTTCATTTTCACCAGCAGCTGCTGACTTTAAATTTTCTACAGTGCTTGTATGTAATGCAACTGGAAATGATGCTGTTATTTCAATTGTCTCATTTGAAAAATCATCCTTTAAGAACTTATAGAATCTTTCACCATGCTCTTTTTCCTGTGCTGCTGTTTCTTCAAAAATCTTTGCTATTTGAATATATCCTTCTTTTTTTGCAACACTTGCAAAGAAAGTATATCTATTTCTAGCTTGTGACTCTCCAGCAAAAGATTTCATTAAGTTAATTGCGGTATTAGTTCCATTTAATTTTTTCATTATTTCCCCACTCCTTATTTTCATAATATTTTAAATTTTTTTAATATTATTACTATTTTAAGTATACCTTTCCTCTTATCGTTAGTCAATAATAATTGTTATTTGATATATTAACTTACCTATTATCTATTTCAGCATAAAATGTATTTTCGTTAACTTTTTTATTGCTTTTAATTCCTATCCATGTTATTATAAACGAGCAGTTGGCATAAAAGTGCTAATTACTTATAGAGCCTGGTCAGTCCTTCGCCGGATACCAGGCTCTATTTTATTATATTCTAGATTATGGATGTTCAAAAATAACTAATCAAACTCTGCTTTATTTTTCTTTAACTCTCCATTTCACTTAATTTAAATAAAGATTCTAGATAAATTTCTATTGAAACTATTCCAGGTTTATCTTGTCTTTTTGTAATTAGATACATTGATGTCTTCCCATTATCAAACCTTTTAGATAATGGATAAAGTTTATATTTTTTATCACTTTTAAAAAAGCTATAATAATCTTTGTTTATTTCAAAAATATTAAAACTATTATCTACTGGTTCTGATGCATGTTCAAAACACCCTTTAGAATTACTATAATAAATACCGTTCACTCCCAATTCTTTTGCAAAATTTCTTAGGGCCTTTATATCTTTTTTAATATCTGTATTACATACCTTCATGCATATATCTTCTAATTTGCTAGTTAAATCCTTACCAAATGACAAGTCAAGTAATGCATTAGAGCTACCTGTTAATTCTTCCATTATGCTAGAAAAATCTTTAAGTATATTTTGTTGTATATCTATATCCATACCAACTTGTTGAACTGTTGATAAGGTTGTACAATGTGATTCCCTTAACCCTTCTGTAACATTTTCTATATCCTTAGCCATTCCAACAATATTTATCGAGTTTTCTTTTACTCTATGTGTTTTTTCTTTCAATTCTTTACTATTTATTACTATAGAATTAAATGAAGCTGATAAATTATATACTGATTCAGCTGTTATATTAATGACTTCTTGTGTTTCTTCTGAAGTTGAGTTTAATGTACTTATCTCTTTCTTCATTATATTTAGCTGTTTACTTATATTAGAACTAAAAATTCCTGATGATGTGGATAGCTTTTTAATTTCACTTGCAACTACAGAAAATCCTCTTCCATTTTCTCCAGCTCTAGCCGCTTCAATAGTAGCATTTAAAGCTAAAAGATTTGTTTGCTTTGCAATTTCACTAATACTTGATGTAGATCTATATATTTCATCAAAGGACTTATTTAATTTAATACAAAGATCTAATATATTTCTATAATACTCTTTAAGTTCTTCCACAGTCTTTTCTACGTCTTTTAATCTTTTTCCCTCTATTAAAATAGTTTGTTCGCTTGTGTTTGCAGCATAATTCACTTCATTTAGAATACTATCCATTGTATTTATTTTGCTTTGTATTACTTTAAATGAATTATCTAAACTATTTACACTTTTATTATTATCTTCTGTTAAGTTTAAAATTTTCTTTGAACACTCATTAATTTCTGATGATACTTTATTTAATCCTCCATGAGCCATAAATATTTTAGCACCTGTTTCATCCAACTTTAAAAGTGATTTCTTTAAAGTAACTGAGTTTTCATTACTATTATCTTGTATAACTAAGCTTGAATTATCACTTATATTTTTATTATTTCTACTCATTATTAATTTAATGATAATATATATAATGACTGCCCCATTAACAATAATAAATTCATTCATTTTAACAAATAATAATAAGTTTATTATTATTATTACGGGAATTATACTGTAAATATTTTTTTTATTAATCATATAATTTATTACATAAAAAATTATAATACTCTAAATACTAGTTTATTATAATGCTACTTTTTTTATGTAAACTCTCCTTTTTTTTATTTTTATTTTAAAACACTGTAACACATGTTTCTTTTAGATTAAATTTAACCTATTTACTTTTTTATCCTATTTCCTGTAATCCTTTGCATAGAACTTTATGAATATTATTATACCATAATATAACATACTATTTTATTAAACTTTAAAATATTCCCAACATTTTTTTATATATTAAATATTGACATACTAAAAATATTTTTAAATAAAACTACTACTGGAGGTCCAAAAAAATAAATAGTCATAGTCTTTAACCTGTCTAACAAAAATATCCAAAAAACACTACTTTAATATAAGTATTTCTTGGATATTTTTATAAATTTATTTTAATTTTCTATTTTAACATAAATCTAATTTAGTTCTTATTTTATCATTGAACTCTTTACTTATTCCGAGCTTAATAGCTTCATCAGTAAAACCTAATATTATATCTGCATCATCATACTTCATAGTTGCATAACCAGTTATTAAAGTACTAATACTAAGAACACTCTGCGAAACTTCAAGTCTGTCTTCACCTCTAATACTTCCAACTTCTACTGCTCTATATAAAATGTAGCTGTAGACAGAATATATTTTAAATATTTGATAAACATTTAAGTCTTTAATATTTTTAAATCTATAGTCTATTCTCATAAGATCATTTTTTGTGCATATACTGGAGCTAATATTAAAATGTACTGCTGCCTCAATAAACTTTTCCTTTATTGATTTATTTACTTTGTCTGATATATAATTTTCAATTATTTTTTCAATATAATTGATTTCCATAAAACACCCCTAATTACAAATTTTCTCACTTTAATTTTATTACATTAAAGTCCAAGGTGCAACTATTAACTTACTAAATATTTTCTAAATAAAAGATTTTTTAATATTAACTAGTGAGATGCCCAACTCTATAGATTTGTTTTTTTAACTAATTTTATTAAATTTATTTCGGGCTTATTAAAAAATCTAAATCTTAAAATTTCTACTGCTCCACCAGCTCCAATTCCCCTGCTTACATACTGTTTAAAGCCTCCCCATTTTGTGAGTCCACTTATTCGCTCTTTAGATGGAAACCATCCACTTTGGTTTAAATCTGGTATAAATATACCTCCTACATAAGGTATTCTCCATTGCCCTCCATGATAGTGCCCAGCTAAAACTAAATCATACCTTCCTAGAAATTTACCTATATCTCCTTCATAACCTCTTTTATTCATTGGGTAATGTGTTAACGCTAACTTTATATCATTTTCATTATATTTCCCTTTAGCCAATTCATTAAATTCATCAGAGTAAATCAATTCAGAGACCCACAATATTTCTTTTCCTTTTTTTATAGAATATACATTATCTAAAAACTTAACTCCTAGTTCTTTCATTTTTATTCCAGCTTCAGTTAATTCTCTTTCTCCTATATCATTATTGTTACTCAAATTATCCTTATTTCTATTGCTATTATTACTTATTACCTCTTTACCCTTATAATTATTTATATTTCTTTTAGTAAAACTATTAAAACTAACTTCATCTTTATAAACCATAGGTCCATGATTACCTGGTGTATAAAAAATCTCTTCTTTATTATTTATTCCTTTTAATAAAGCAATAAATTTTTCATAATCATTATCTTGTCTATTTTGCATATCTCCAGTAATAGCTATTATATCAAATTTCAATTCATTTATAAGTTCTGTTAATCCCTCTTGACTTTCACCCAAACTTTTACTATGCAAATCAGTAACCTGCAGAATGGTAAACCCCTCAAATTCTTTTGGTAAATTCTCTATTCCAATTTTTTGATTTACTACAGTAACACTATTATTATTTTCAATATTATATTTTATTGTTGCATTAAGAAAAGTAGTTACCGCTGCTAAAATTGCAATTTTATATCTCATTCTTTCACCTTTACCTGTTATTTTTTTAAATGCCTTACAACAATAATTATACACTTGTTATATTGCCATAAAAACCCCTATAGGCTATTTATTCCTATAGGGGTTTCAAATATTTAAACTTTTTATAATATATTGGGTTCTACTTTATTAGGACCTTCTCCATAGGATTTTAAAGGGTTAATTGCAGGTCCCTCTAAAACATTTCCCATATAATCAAATCTTGAACCATGGCAAGGGCAATCCCAGCTGCGTTCACAATTATTCCATCTTAGCTCGCAACCTAAATGAGTGCATTTAATATTAACTATAAATAATTTTCCATTTTCATCTTTGAATGCACCATAATCAACTCCTTTAATTCTAACAATCTTCATTTCACCATTTTCTATTGATACTTCTTTATCTCCACATCTAAGCATTCCAGAAATATATTCTACAGCTACATTAACGTTTTGTTTAATAAATTCTTTTGATAAATATGATTTTGATCTTGATGGAGTAAATGTTTCTTTAAATTCATCATCCCCACTAGTAATTAAATCTGAAATTATCATTGCCGCTACAGTTCCATTAGTCATGCCCCACTTTGAAAAACCTGTTGCTACATATATATTATCAAATTCTGCATTTATATATCCTATATAAGGTATATGGTCTGTAGATAACCAATCTTGAGCTGACCATTTATATTTTACTTCATCCTCTCCAAATTTTTCTTTTGCATAAGATTCTAAAATGTCATAATAATTCTTATCCTCATCTCCTTTTCCAACCCTATGTTTTTCTCCTCCTACTAATAATAGATTTTCCCCATCGCCTTCGTAACTTCTTAAAGTTCTACTTGGGCTTTCTACATTAATAAACATCCCTTTTGGAAAATCTTTCGTTTTATTCATTGCTATTATGTATGACCTTTCTGGCTCTAATCTTGCAAAATAAAAACTCATTCCATCATAAAAAGGATGGTGGGAGGCTATTACTAAATTATATGCGTAAATAACATATCCATCTTCACTTGTTATCTTATTTAATTTCCTTTTATCCACATCTTTAATAGTTGTATTTTCATAAATTTCTCCACCTTGCTTTATTACAATTTCAGCTAATGCATCTATGTATTTTTTAGGATTAAATTGAGCTTGCTTGTTAAATGATATAGCAGCTTTTATATTTAAGGGCAATGGCAAAGATTTATGATATTCACAATCTATACCAATTGCCTTGCAAACTTCAAATTCATCTTCTATATCTTTTATATAATCATCACTTTCAGTAAATGTATAAGCAGGTAACCTCTCAAAACTGCAATCTATATTATTTTCTTTTATTATGCTCTCCATTAAATTTAAAGCCTTATTATTTGCTTCATAATAAGATTTTGCTTTTTTTAAATTATATTCACTTTTTATTTTTGAATATATAATATTATGCTGCGACGTTACTTTCCCTGTATTTCTACCAGAGCAACCTCCACATATTTTCCCAGCATCTACAACAGTTACTTTAACCCCTTTTTTAGATAAAAGGTAGGCTGTTGTTATTCCTGGAATTCCTCCCCCTACGATTAAACACTCTGTTGTTATATCCTTTTTTAATTTTTCATAATTTTTTCCTTCTGAACTTAAAATCCAATAAGCTTCATTTTCCATAAAAATTAATTTCTCCTTTCATAAGTAAGTATTCTTGTTATTTATTTTATTATGCCTAAGTTTATGGTTCTAGCATTTTAGTTGTTTTATGTATTTATATCGTTCCCTAATATGTAAAAAAAATAGGCATATAGAATTTTTTTCTTCTATCTGCCTATTACTTTATATATATTTTTTTCATTATTAAACATTTTTTAATAAATAACAAGTCAGTGTTCTTATCTTATCTTTTTACCATGCTTTATATATATATTATTTTTTTCTAACATTTTCTATCCTCTACTTTACTTGAAAAGAATATACTTAGTAAAAATAATGCTAATGATAATATTATTAATGATAGTAACATTGGTGCTACATCTACTAAACTTTCTCCAGCTTGCAATTTTTCTATTGCCCCTATTGCCCATCTTTGGGGGCAAATATTACCTATTTTTTGCATATAATCTGGCATCATGCTAAAGCCCCAAAATGATCCTGATAACATTGATGTTGGTATTATAAATAAAACACTTATATTTGATGCAAGACTTGGGTTTTTAGTACAAGATACAATACATAAATTAAAGGTTACTGCTAAAAGATTCACTAATAATAGTATTATTAAAAAATATATACTATTATCTAATCCAAAATTGAAACCTAAAACTTTACATATTCCATAATATACTACTGATGTTAGTGCTGAGCACAAATAAAATACAGTAAAAACACCTGCCGAGTAACTTTTTTCTGAAACTCCACTTAAAAGTGTTCTTGCTTTAGTTCCATTTACTTCCTCATCTATAATAAACCTTACTATCACTTGCCCAGATATTAATATCATCATTATTATGATTCCTATAGAGCTCATAATTGATACTCTTTTCTCTTTATTATCATTTAACTTATATTCTGGCATATTATTATTATATTTTTCTTCTAATTCCTTAAATTTTATTTCATCACCATTCGCTAGTTTACTTAACACTTGTAAATTGTTAGTTTCAGAGTTCAAAACGCCTATTATAACTGGTTTAACATCACTTTCAGAAACAGATTTAACATTTATATTATCAATTTTACCACTTAATATATTCTTTGTGAAATTGTCATTTACTATTATAACTAACTCTAATTCTTTTCCCGCTAGTAAATTTTCAGAGTCCTCCTCTTTAATTTCTTCTATTTTAATTCCATCAATAGATTCAACTCTCCCTAATACCGAATTTGAAATTATACCATTATCCTTATTAACAATACCTACTCTATATTCACCCTCCTGTCCTAATACATAACTAGAAAGAATTATTAACATAGCAGGAAGTACTATTGATAATAATAAAAATCCTTTTTTCTTTCTTAATACATTAAATGTATTTAATATAACTCTAAGCAATTGACTTCCCTCCGTTTACTTTCTTAATAATCACATAACCAAGTATTAAAGCAAGTGTAGATCCCAAGCACATACTTATAGCTGTTATTGCATAATTATTTACAACGCCAGTGTTTAAACTTACCATTGCTGAATTAACCCAATAAACAGGGCTAAATTTTATAATATCTGACAATATAGGTATTTGTTTAAGCATTACAAGTGGACCATAACATCCCCCTGCCATACAAATTGTTATAATTATAGTTTGCAGAGCACTGTTTATACTTTTACTTTCTTTAACAAGTAACCCAATAACTATTCCAAGTATTGATGCGAATACTGTTAGTGCTAATAATACAGCTATCATTATAGGTAAGTTTTCTCCCCAATTTACTTTTAATATAAATGTTGAAAATAAATAAACTTCTGTAATTTGTAATATTCCTATTATTAACCCCAGTATTGCTTTTGAAATTATTAATTTAAGATCATTTGCCTTAGATAACCTTATCCTATTTATAGTTGTTAAACTACCTTCTGCAAAAACAGATTCAGCTATAGTAGTTGAAATATATAAAATAATAAGTGCAAGTTCTGCAAATGTATAGTATTCAAAAGATGATACTGAATTTCTTCCAATTGAACCTTCTTCAACATATTTAGCTTTTTCAGCTATTAAGACTTCTTGCAAAGAGCTTGGTTCTACTTCTAATACAGTATCAACTAAAGCATAGGTAGTTAATGTTTGTTCTACTATACTTCTAAATATTTTTGAATTTATGGGTTCTCCTTCTTCTGACCTATAATAATCATAGCCACTTTCATTTATTGTTATTAAAGAAATTGCCTCACCTTTATTAACTAAATCCATTGCCTCTTCTTTCTTTGTTATCTCTTCAAAGCTAGTTCCTGTTTCTTTTTGAAATTCTTCCTTAAAATTATTGAATCCATGTTCATATTTACTATTATTTTCAATAGAATATAAAACTTTTCCGCCTTGAAAAATATTAATATCTCCACTCATAATACCCTTTAACGAAAATCCTAAACATGTTATTAGTGCTATTGGGAAAATAAATAACATTATTACACTTCCCTTGTTTCTAAAAAATTGTTTTAGTTCTTTTTCAAGCATTGATAAAAGTATCATTTTTTCACCTCTAATCTCTTAGTTTTTTGCCTGTTAAGGCTAAGAATACTGTTTCTAAACTAGGTGTTTCATTTTTTATATTTTCAACTACTCCCTTTTTCTTTGAAATAGCCGCTACTAAACCTTCTATAACATTACTTTCTTTTAGGTAATAACATTTCAATTCATTTTCAGTTGCAATAACTTTTTCAATTCCTGTTACAGCTTTCAATGCAGTTTCTATACCTTCAATTTTATTTTTAAGAGTTATAGAGTATATATTTTTATCGCTAACTAACGATTTTAAATATTCACTATTTCCCTCTGCTATTATTTTCCCATGATCCATAATTGCAATTTTGTCACAAATTTCATCTACTTCTTCCATATAATGAGATGTGTATATAATAGTTGCTCCCTCATCCCTTAACTTCTTAACTGATTCCAATATATGGTTCCTTGATTGTGGGTCTATGCCAACTGTTGGTTCATCCATTATTATAAGCTTTGGAGTATGAGCTATTGCACATGCCATATTAAGCCTTCTTTTCATTCCTCCTGAAAATTGATTTACTCTTTTTCCTCTAACATCTAAAAGTCCAACAAATTCCAAAGCATTATCTACACGCTTTTTTAGGTCCTCTCCTCTAAATCCATATAATGAACAGAAATACTTAATGTTTTCCTCTGCGCTTAAATCAAAATATAATGCAAAATCTTGTGGAACTAACCCGATATTTTGCTTCCACTTATTTATTTTACTTTCCTTTTCTTCAAAAATTGTTTCTCCCTCACTACTTTTAATTAATCCTGTTATCATACTAATAATTGTACTTTTACCTGCACCATTTGGTCCTAAAAGCCCAAATATTTCTCCTTCATTTATACAAAAGTTAACTCCATCAACAGCAACACTATTTCCATATTCTTTATATAATTTTTTAACCTCTAATATTTTCATTTAATTTCCTCCTCATATTTATCCAATCTTAGACATGGTTACCTTCTTGTGTAGTTCAAAAAGTCCTATAAATCTTTGACTGGTTATTTATTTTGAAACACCTTACTTTCAATCCTATAATCCTATTATATAAAAAAGGTGAGTTTTCCAACAGTTAGAAAACTCACCTTTTACCTATGACAAATGTCATTACCTTATAGATTTCCTTATATATTTCCTTTTAAATATTGAATTGCAATTTGTGTTCTATGTTCTAAACCTGTTTTATCTAATATTGTTGTAATATAATTTCTTGCTGTTCCATCAGATATAAATAATTTTTTACCTACTTCTTTATTACTTAAACCCTCTGCTATAGCTTTTATTATCTCTACTTCACGTTCTGTAAATTTTCCACTAGAAATTTTAGGTTCTACTTCATTACCTCTAATTTTCCCTAAAATATTTTCATTCATAACTATAGTGTCATTATAAACAGATTTTATAGCATTTATTATTTGCTCTGGTGAATTATTTTTTAAAATATACCCCTTTGCCCCATACCTTAGAGCTTCATTTACATACTTTTCTTCATCAAAAGTAGTTAATATAAGACATTTTGTATTTGTTTCACTAACAATTTTTTTAACTGCTTCCACTCCATTTACTTTTGGCATTCTAATATCAAGTAACGCTACATCAACCTTTGTATTTTTACAAATTTCAATAGCTTCTAGTCCATTACAAGCTTCAGAAACAACCGTTATTTCACTATCTAAAGGCAATAATATTTTAAGACTTTCTCTTATTAATTTATCATCATCACATATTAATACTTTTATATTCATTACTTTTCACCTACAATCCAATTATCATTGATATAGAAAATCCATTATTACTTAAAAAGCTAATAGCTCCTTCAATTGATCTAGCTCTTTCTTCCATACCTCTAAGCCCTAAACCCTTCGCTATTTTTTCACTGCCTTTTCCATTATCTCTTATTTCTATTCTTATAAATTTATTATAAACTTCGATATACATTTCAATTTTTGTAGCATTAGAATATTTATAAGCATTTGTTAAAGCTTCTTTTAGATTATCTTCAATAACAATCCAATAACTTGAATCTATGGTAGCTATATCTCCAGTAACCTTTAGCTCTGCACATATGCGACTATTATTTTGAAATTCTGATAATAAAGTTTTTATACTCTCAATTCCTATAATCTCTTCTTGTGGTTTCAAACTTCTAAGTATTAACCTTATATCATCCATTCCTTCACTTAGATTTTCTATTGCACTGTTTAAATACTCCATAGAAAGATTTTTGTCTTTATCAATCATAGCTTTTGAAACCTGTAATTGCATTATAGAACTTGTTACACTATGTCCTAATTTATCATGTAAACTTTGTGCTATATAATTTCTTTCATTAATCTGCGCCATTATATTTGTATGATTACGATAGTTGTCCATATAAGCAAGCTTTTCAATTAATTTATGATTTTCTTCTCTTTCTATTTTATAATTATTTTTTAAATCTTTTTCTGATACTTCTCTTTTATATAAACTATCCATATAAAGATAAATTATTGAAGAATAAAGTAAAAACAATGCTATATTCTCTGGATTTATAATTAATAAAAATCCAGCCATAGAAGATACATAAGATATTTTTCTATATTTATTTATTAAAAGAGAATATATTACTGAAGGCACTACAATAACAACAATTTCCATTCCCTTAGTTATTAATATTATTGAGAATACTATTTGAAATAAATCAATAATTCTTCTGTATTTTCCACTAAAATATGATGCAAGCTGAATAACGATAAGTATAACACAAACAAGTATATACCTTATTATATATTCATTAACTAAGGTTTTATCACTAATTGCTATAAATACGATAAATGCAGATATTATAACTCCTACCAGTGTTCTTTCTCTTTCCATGAATCAATTTCTCCTATCTCTTTAATAATAATAGCCATATTTAATAGATCTTAAATTCTATAAAATATGACTACTAAACTTTTATGATTTCTAAATAACAAGCAGGTATTCTGGTCTTTTATTTTACCCTTCCTTAGGTACTTTCAAAAGAATAATTATTTAAGTGACTTCCATTTAACATTAAACACCTTACTCCAAAGAATAATATCTACTATTATTAAAATAAGGATATAAATATAGATTCCAATTGGTATAAATGTTACTGCAAAATGAGTTCCTACTAATAAACCGGTACTTAACATTGTTATTATTACAGGTAATATATTTCCTGAAACTTCTGCAACTTCTTGCTTTTGTGTAAATGGCAATGCTTTTTCCATAGTCATAAATATTATCATTATTAATAATATGCTTGCGAGTAATACACCTACTATTTGTACAATAACTTTTGGTGAGAATATTATTATAAATACTATACTTTCAAAAATAAAAACAGGTGCTAAAAGCTTATACATAACAGCTTTTATACTTCCCTTGAATATTGATGATGTATTTTTAATAGGCATTGTTGTATATACCCAGCCTGCTTTATACATTTCTGAATACCTTAGTAAAATTAATATGTTAGGTATCATTATCGCTACCCCATATAAACTTATAAAGCTTTTTGAGTTTACCATTTTAGCTCTCCATTCCATTATACCTGCAAACTCATGCATTCCAATACTCATAAATATAAATGGAAAAATAATTGCAAGGCCAAGAACTGGATATGCTTTAAGTTTAAAGCTTCTTTCACTACTTATAATACTATTTGTAAAATTGAAAAATACTCTTTCTTCTTTATTCCTACATATTATTTTACTAATCCTAAATGATAATTTTTCTTTCTTACTTTTACTTTTGTAAGTATTATTATTTAACTTTTGAAGATATTGCTCAAATGTTGGCGCTAATTTAATATAAATAACAATTGAAACTATTGGCATTACAACTGCTAATATACTCATTGCTATAAGTGTTCCATTAACATGACCGCTATCTATCATTTCTAATGGAGCTGCAAACCACATTGGTGGAAATAAATAATGCCATAACTTTGGAGTATAGGTTATTTTAAGATCCATAACATTAAATAATCTTGGAATAATTTGTCCACCAACTACCATAGTTAAACTTAAAACTATTTGCACTACATTTATCATATCCTTTAGTTTTTCTCCATCAAAAAACTTTAAAACCAAAAAATAAATTAACGCGGTTACAATAACCATAAATAAATCTATAAGAATAATCTCTAGTATAAAAACTAGCATAAACCATATACCATACCTAGCCGATACTAATATGGAAAACCCTCCAAGGGCAATAGTTAAATACATCATATATATAAACACATGAGTTAACTTTGCTGCATTTACTGTTTTTAAACTTATCCCTTTACTTCCAATTAAATTTTTATCTTTAACATCTAATATTACTGATGAAAAATCCGATATAAATACGGTTAAAATTAGAAACATAAATCCGCCAAAATAAACAGACAATTGATACATTATATTTATTTTAATTACTAATGTCATCATTAAAAAGAATCCCATAAATGCATACATCATAAGAGCTTTTGTAAATTGGTTTGAATCTGGCTTTTGTTTTTTTCCATTGTTAAAAGCAACAGAGGTTCTTCTTCCATCCATTAATAATTTAGTGCTAATTATTAATCTCATTACATCATAATCTACTCCAGCTTTTTTATAGATACCTTTAAACTTATCTATTATTTTTAAAACTTTAAACTCTTTCATAGCTTATACCTCACAAATAACTGAAATAAATTTTTCTGCTAATTCTTTATGGTTATTAAAGCCTGTTAGTTGATTAAATATTTCTTCTAGTGATCCTTCTTTTGAGCTTTCTTTAAGCTCATTAAAGTTTCCATCTGCAACTATATTTCCATCATTTAAAAGAATAATTCTATCACTTAATTTTTCAACAACTTCCATAATGTGTGATGAATAGAAAATAGTTTTCCCATTATGGGCCAGTTCTGCTAATATCTCTTTAATTATCATTACACTATTTGCATCTAATCCACTTAATGGTTCATCTAAGAATAAAATATCTGGGTTATGAAGCAAACTTGATATTATAGTTACTTTTTGTTTCATTCCCTTTGAATAAGTAGTTATCCTTGAATCATAGGCATCTCCAATTCCTAAAATAGTCATTAATTCTAAAGCTTTTTTATCTACAATTTCATATTCTAACCCGTATAATTGTCCAACAAAAGTTAAATATTCTTTAGCTGTTAAACTATCATAAAGCTCTGCAACTTCTGGAACATATCCAATCCTTTTTTTATATTCTTCATTTCCAGTTGAAATATCTTCTCCAAATATTTTAACTTCCCCAGTGTAACCTTCAATAAGCCCTAATATTATTTTAACTGTTGTACTTTTCCCTGCACCATTTGGTCCAATATAACCTATTATTTTACCTGCTGGTATGTCTAAATTTATTCCCTTTAAAACCTTTTTATCCCCAAAATTCATTTCTAAATCTTTTATTTGAACTGCAAATTGATTATTAGTCATAATTTTCTCCCCCTGTTTCTAATAAATTCATTTTTTTATATTTTATTTAGTTAGTATTATTATATATTATTTGTCCATTTTTTTCAGTAGGTTAATCCCTTTTTATGAATTATTTAACTTCAGGTTTTTGAAAAAACTAATTTTTAAAAGAAATAATATAAATTAATTTACTCTTTAGTCCTAAAAAAATTATATTTAAGTTGACTTATTACGATTAGTGTACTATTATAAGTCTTGTGGTTAGGAAAACTAATTACACAACTTAATATCGCGGGGTGGAGCAGTTGGCAGCTCGTTGGGCTCATAACCCAAAGGTCATAGGTTCAAGTCCTATCCCCGCAACCAAATTAAAACACTATAATTTATTGTAGTATTTTTTATTTTGGCGCATTGAAAGAAAATATCCCACAATCTGAATAGTTATTTTAATAATAAAATCCTCAATACTCTATTTCTTGACAAGCGAGGTGAAACCGTTTAGTATTTAAGTGAACTTAGTCGAAAAAAGTATCCGATTGTGGAAAATTACTACACTAGCGAAAAAATATAATAAAATATTATATTGATGAAAGGAATGATAGTTACTATGCAAAATTTTGGCGTTTTTGATATTCTAGGCCCTATAATGGTAGGTCCATCATCTTCCCACACAGCTGGAGCTGCTAGACTTGGTAAAATAGCAAAAACTATTGTTGGAAATGATATAAAAGAGGTTACATTCTTACTTCATGGTTCTTTTGGTAAAACTTATAAAGGCCACGGAACAGATAGAGCTCTTGTTGCAGGAATACTTGGAATGGAGCCAAGCGATGACAGACTTAAAAATTCTATTGAAATTGCTGAAAATAAAGGATTAATTGTAAACTTTGTTGAAGAAGATCTTGGACAAGTCCATCCAAACACTGTTAAATTTTTAATAACAGATATTAAAGGTAATACCTTTGAAGTAATGGGTTCATCTATTGGTGGTGGTAATGTAGAGATAATTGAGATAAATGGTAATAGTGTACAAATAACTGGTATATATCCTACTATAATTACTTGTCATAATGATATTCCAGGAACAGTAGCAAAAGTGTCAGAACTTATTTATTCTCATAAAATCAATATTGCTTTTATGAAACTTGTTAGAGGCGAAAAAGGGAAATCTGCAACTATGACTTTTGAAGTAGATACTGTTGTTCCCGATTCTTTAATGGCAGATATAAAAAAAATCAATGGAATAAACAAGGTTATAGTTATTAATCCAGAAACAGGAGGTAAAAATAATGATAGCAAAGTCAGCTAGTCAACTTATTGAAATATGCAAAACAGAAAACATAAAATTAAGTGAATATGCAATAAATCGCGAGATTGAAGAAAAAGGTATTTCCCGAGAGGAATTATTTTCACATATGAAAGAAACTCTTGATGTAATGAGAAAAGGTGCTACCGATGGACGTGAACGTAAAGTTTATTCATTAAGTGGTCTTATCGGAGGCGATGCTTATAAATTACAAAAATATTTAGAAGCAGGTAAATCCCTTTTAGGCGATACTGCTGTCAAGGCTATGGCTATGGCATTATCATCTTCAGAAGTTAATGGAGCCATGGGTAAAATAGTAGCATGTCCAACAGCTGGATCATGTGGAATACTTCCAGCAGTAATATTAGCAGCTGGTGAAAGACTTGATAAAAGTGTTGATGAAATGATAGAAGGCTTATTCGCAGCAGCTGCTGTTGGGATGATCATTGGAATGAACGCAACCTTTGCAGGTGCAGAAGGTGGATGTCAAGCTGAATGTGGTTCAGCAGCAGCTATGGCTTCAGCAGCTGTTGTACAAATGATGGGTGGAACCCCAGCGATGAGTCTAGACGCTGGTGCCATTGTATTTAAAAATATATTAGGACTAGTTTGTGACCCGGTTGCAGGATTAGTTGAAATTCCTTGCGCAAAAAGGAATGTAGCTGGTGCAATTAGTGCTCTTTCTACAGCTGATTTAGTTATGGCTGGAGTAACATCTAAAATACCATTTGATGATGCATTATCTGCAATGTATAAAATCGGAGTAGATTTGCCAGCATCATTAAGAGAAACAGCTCTTGGTGGACTTGCTATTACTAAAACTGGTCTAGAACTTAAAAACAAAGTATTTAAAAATAAATAATTTAAACAATCTAAGGAGGAAAAAATAATGGATATTTTAATAGGGACTGGTCTTTTACTACTAGTATTAGCTTTATTTACATTATTTAGTTACAAAGCACCACAAGGAATGAAAGCAATGGGTGCCCTAGCAAGTGCTGCATGTGCAAGCTTTCTAGTTGAAGCCTTTCACGGTGCATTTTTTGGTGGTGTATTAAAACTCAAATTTTTAGGCGAGGTTGGTTTAGCCAATGGTAGTTTATCAGGAGTAGCGGCTGCAACACTTGTGCCTTTAGCTCTTGGTGTTTCACCAGTATATGCAGTCTTAGTTGGACTATCTTGCTCTGGGTTTGGAATATTACCTGGATTTATCGCTGGATACATTATGTCATTTGTAGTTAAGTATTTAGAAAAGAAATTACCTGCTGGATTAGACTTAATAATTATAATTATAATTGCAGCTCCATTAAGTAGACTAATAGGATTAGGTATGACTCCACTAGTAAATTCAACATTATTAAATATTGGTCAAATTTTAACATCAGCCTCTACTTCTAACCCAATAATAATGGGAATAGTACTTGGAGGAACAATAACTGTTGTTGCCACAGCACCACTTAGTTCAATGGCTTTAACAGCAATGCTTGGACTTACAGGCGCACCTATGGCTATAGGAGCATTATCAGTATTTGGTTCATCATTCATGAATTTTGTATTATTTAGCAAACTTAAATTTGGAAGTAAAAAAGATACTATAGCAGTTGCTATAGAACCTCTAACTCAAGCAGATATAATTACAGCAAATCCTATACCAGTTTATATAACTAACTTTATAGGTGGTGCTCTATCTGGAGTAATAATCGCATTAATGGGACTTGTAAATATGTCTCCAGGAACAGCCACTCCTATAGCTGGTTTTGCAGTAATGTTCGCATATAATCCAGCTTCTAAAGTATTAATAACAGCCGCAGGTTGTATTATAGTTAGTGTCTTTAGTGGTTACTTAGGATCTATTATGTTTAAAAACTATAAAATACGTACTGCGGCAGAAATTCGTGGAGAAAACGTAGAAGACGTAGCATAAATTTATATAGACTTTAAATTTCAATTAATAAACAAAAGGCTGAGTTTACACTATTGTGTGAAAACTCAGCCTTTTCTTAGTTCTCATTTTTTATTGTTCATATATAGCATATATAAATAAGTTGCATCTCTGAAATTCCTTATATCTAGTCCAGTTTCTTTGTAAATCTTTTCTATTCTATACATTAAAGTATTTCTATGTATATATAAATTTTTAGATGCCTTAGTTAAAGATAAATTACTTTTCAATACCTCTTCTAAAGTTAATATTAATTCCTTGTTTAAATTTTTAAACATTCTATTATATTCATCTTTCAGTTCTTTATAATAGCTATCATTAATATTATAAACAATTTTTTCAAAATTCATTTCATCATATAAATATACTTCTGGAATTATATTAAATGTTTTCCCTATTTTTATTGCTTTCTTTGCATTATTATAGCCTTTCACAAGCCCTTCAAAGGTTCCATCAATACTACTTATACCTATAGACACCTTAGTTTTTATATTACTTGTAATTGTTTCTCTTAAACTTATTCCATGTTCTTTTTCATCTTCTAAATCACCTATTAAAACTATTTTATTATAAGCTTTATCTATATAAATATTTTGTCCATAATAAGTACTTTTAACTAATTCAATAACTTCATTTGCTTCATTACAATCTATTATAATTATTTTTCCAACCTTATATATTGGGGATTTATTGAAGTTATCAAAATCTTGATCTCCTTTTAATAAATCTTCTAGACACATATTGTTTTTTTCTTTTATGAATTTATTTAAAGTAAACTCTATTATTGATAAACACGGAAAATTTGCTTTTGTAAGAAATATATCATATATATTTCTATTTATTAAAATACTTCTGGTAATTAGATCTTCCTTTGAAGCTATATTATTATATATTTCAACTTTATTACTATCTATTAATTTTAACTCTAAATTTAATTTATTGCACATTTCATCTAATAAAATTAGTATATTATTCATAAGCTCCCCCCTTTGGAATCTCTGACTAGTTATTTTTTGAAGATCCCTTATATAATATTCACTATTTATTTTTTTAAGATACATAAAATAACTATCCAAGATGTATAGTATAATCCACCACTATCTCGGACAGTTATTTTAAAATTCATTATCCTACTATTCTATACCCTAGATAATCTAGTGATACTTAATCTAAATCAACGTCTACTTTTAAACAAACTCTATCTAAATCTAATAATTACTTAATAGCAAATTCACTTTTCTTATCAAATATATGAATTTTCTCTGTTACTATTGCGAACTTAGCCTTTTGTCCACTTACTAATTTAGTACTTCCAGTAACTCTTCCTGTTAAGTTGCTGTTGGCTTTTTTCATATAAATATAACTTTCAGCTCCCATTAATTCAACTACATCTACCTCACCATCAAATACAGCGTCTTGATGTTCTGCTATATATTCTTCATCATCTTTAATATCTTCTGGTCTTATTCCCATTACTATTTCTTTTCCAATGTATGATTGTTCCTTTAGTAATTTAGCTTTAGATTCTGGCAATAATATTTTATCATTTTCAATTTTAATATACATCTTACCAGCGTCTTCTACTATAGTTCCAGTCATAAAGTTCATTTGTGGGCTTCCTATAAAGCTTGCAACAAACATGTTTTCAGGGTTATTATATAACGTTTGAGGGCTTGCAACTTGTTGTACAATACCATCTTTCATAACTACTATTCTTGTACCCATTGTCATAGCTTCTGTTTGATCATGAGTTACATATACAAATGTTGTTTGTAATCTTTTATGCAATTTTGATATTTCTGTTCTCATTTGAACTCTTAATTTCGCATCAAGATTTGATAACGGTTCATCCATTAAGAATACCTTAGGTTCTCTAACTATAGCTCTTCCAAGTGCAACTCTTTGTCTTTGTCCACCTGATAATGCTTTTGGTTTTCTATCTAATAAATGTTCTATATCTAATGTTTTTGCTATATCCTTAACTTTTTTCTCTATTTCATCTTTAGGCATTTTTCTTAATTTTAAACCAAATGAAATATTTTCAGCAACTGTCATATGTGGATATAATGCATAACTTTGGAATACCATGGCTATATCTCTATCCTTTGGTGCTACATCATTAACTACTTTTCCATCTATTGAAAGTTCACCCTTTGAAATATCTTCAAGGCCTGCTATCATTCTTAATGTTGTAGATTTACCACAGCCTGATGGTCCTACAAATATAATGAACTCCTTGTCCTCAATTTCTAGGTTGAAATCCTTAACTGCTGTTACATCGCCTTCATAAACTTTATATATATGTTTTAATGATAAACTTGCCATAATATATCGCCTCCTGTATCTTATGTTTATATTATACTTCTATAAATTTAAATTAACTATTGACAAATCCCCCTAAAAAAACGTTATCATTTCATGCATAATATAGAAAAGAATTTCAAATGAAATTCTTTTCTATATATAAATCGCACTTATAAGGTATCATTAATTTCTATTATTTTTAACTTTTCTACTCTATTAAAATATTAACTTTAAAACAAAAAATATAATTGCAATTATTATTGCTCCTATAGTTTTAGTTTCATCACTAGAATCTTTATGATTATTCTTTCTATTTGATCTATTTCTTATAGCCTTATCTTGTCTTTCCCTCTTTGTACTTTCTGATTTATAATTTTTTTCATTTATATCCATAAATATTTCTGCTTTAGGTGCGCTTTGTCCTCTTGGCGAATTATATCTATATGCATCTTCATAATTAGTTACTATTCTATATTCAATTTTTTGATTATCATAAATAGCTTCACTTTCTACCCCTTTAAACATTTTTATTCCCCCAATCTATTATTAATCCTATATATCTATTATAATCTATTTTTCTATAATTAACTTGTATTTTCCTTAGGCATTAGAAAAAAATAACAGACTATCAAATTGGTCTATTATTTTTTTCAAATTACTTATAAATAAAAAGAATCCCTTATTGCTTATAATACAATAAGAGATTCTTTTATTTTAGCCTATTTAACTTTAGTTATAATAAAGATTTGCTGATGGGTATTCATCATCACATGTTACATCTATTCCTAGCTTTCTGAAGGTTTGTTCTTCATTTATACTTAGTATAGTTGTTGAATGCGCTTGACCGCCATTAAGCATTGTTAATTTATCAAGTGCTACTTGTGCCATTGGGTTAGTAGCAGCACAAATACTAAGTGCTATAAGTACTTCTTCGCAAGTTAATGCTGTACTCATACTGTTTAAAGTCTTTGATTTCAAGTTTAAAATTGGTTCTATTATAACTGGTGAAATTAAGTGTATATCATCAGTTATATTTGCAAAATGCTTAACTGCATTTAATATAACTGCTGCTGTCGCATCCATTGTTGTTGATGATTTTCCAGTTAATATTGTTCCATCATTAAGCTCTAGAGCAACTACTGGACAAATCTCATTTTTACCAGCTGTTTCTTTAAGTTTTGATGAATATTCTCTAGCTGGAACAACTACATTTCTATCAGTTTCTTTAAGGTTTAATTCTTCCATTATAAGTTTTGCTCTATCAGCACTTTCCTTATCCGTATAAGCTTTTTTATATTCACATTTTGTTTTGAAATATCTTCTTATTATTTCTTGTCTTGAAGCTTCGCGTACAACTTCATCATCAATTATTCCATAACCTACTCTATTAACACCCATATCTGTTGGAGATTTATAAACTGCTTCTTCTCCTGTTATCTTTTCGATAATTCTTCTAAGAACTGGGAAAGTTTCAATGTCACGGTTATAGTTTATAGATAATTTATTGTATGCATCCATGTGGAATGAATCAATCATGTTTACATCTTTCAGATCCACTGTTGCTGCTTCATATGCTATATTTAAAGGATGTTTTAGTGGAACATTCCAAACTGGGAAAGTTTCAAATTTAGAATATCCAACAACATTCCCTCTTTTATTTTCATGATACATTTGGCTTAAACAAGTTGCAAGTTTACCGCTTCCAGGGCCTGGTGCTGTAACAACTACTATTGGCTTACTTGTTTCTATATATGGGTTTTTACCATAGCCTTCATCACTTACAATCATATCTACATCTGTTGGGTATCCCTTAGTTGCTTCATGTTTATAAACTTTTATTCCTCTACGTTCTAGTTTATTAATAAATGTTGTTGCAGATGGTTGCCCGTTGTATCTTGTAATTACAACACTATTAACATCAAGCTCATATCCTCTTAAATCATCTATTAATCTTAAAACATCAACATCATATGTAATACCGAAATCTCCTCGCATTTTGTTTCTTTCGATATCCCCTGCATATACACAAATAATTATTTCAACCTTTTCTTTTAATTTATGTAATAGTTTTATTTTAGCATTTTCGTCAAATCCAGGTAAAACTCTTTTTGCATGAAGATCAAACAACAATTTACCACCAAATTCTAGGTAAAGTTTGTCATAGTTGTTTACTCTCTCTAGTATATATTTTGATTGTTCTTCTAAGTATTTTTTATGATCAAATCCTATTTTCATTTCAAACTCCTCACAAGCTAAATTTGTGGATTAATTTTTTACATTTTTATATTATGCCACATTTTTATATAAAGGTACATTATTATTTTTCACTTTTATAAGTTTATAGTACCCCCTTTTTTACAAGATATAACCCTACATTTACTATGTAGGGTTATATCACTTAATGAAAACATTTACTCGTTTTTATTATCTTTTCATATAATATTCTATTATATTTTTAACCTTTGGAATTGGTAATTGACTTCCCCCTCTTCCTTTTACATCTTCTAAAATCATAGATACTGCAATTTTAGAATCATCTGTATTAAGGGCAACAAACCATCCATTCTCTTTTCCATCTTTATCTTCCTGTGATTTCTTTATTTCTGCTGTTCCAGTTTTACCAGCTATATTTATTCCTGGTATTCTAGCTAATGTAGATGTACCATCTTCATCATTTATCAATGCTGAAAATGATTTTATTAATACAGGTACATTTTCAGGTAATATTGCTTTTTCTCTCCAAACCTTCGCCTCAGAATTTTCACTTATCACTAATCTTGGTTGCATTATATTTCCCGCATTACCTAATGCACTATAAGCTAATGCTACATTTAAAGGTGTTACCATTAATTCACCTTGTCCATAACCTGAATCAGCAAGTAGTATGTCTCTATTTATTGTTCCATCATTTGATATACTTGATTCTTCCATTGGATATTCAAATTCTAATTTTTCTCCAAACCCAAACTTTTTAGCTCCATCTATAAATTTCTCACTTCCTACTTCAGAAGCAATTTGTGCATAATATATATTGTCTGAATACTTTACAGCATCTATTAAATTAACTGCTGGTGTATCGTGTATTCTTGTAACTTTAAAATCTCCCCATGTACTATCTTTTTGCCATGACATTCCTTCAATAGGTCTCTTCTCTTCTGGTTTTAACACTCCATTTTCTAAACCAATTGCAGAAGTCAATAACTTCATTGTAGAACCTGGTGAATAAGTTTTATTAAATCTATTTATTTCATCTGCATGATTATTTTTTTCCCATAATGCATTTTGTTCTTTAGTTACATATGTTTGAAATATATTTGAATCATAAGATGGAGCACTTACCAATGCTAAAACTTCTCCTGTTTTAGGATTAACTGCTGTTGCTGCACCCTTTTCTTCTTTAAATTCACTATATACCTTACTTTGAAGAGCTGAATCTATAGAAAGTTTTATATCCGTCCCATTTTCTGCTCCCTTTTTAGCTATAGCTATCTTTTCTTCGCCTCTTGCAATATAAATTTCTCCACCATTTTTTGCCCTTAATGATTCTTCATAAACTTGTTCAAGACCAGCTTTCCCAATTAAACTTGTTTGTGTATACCCTCTGTCTACATTATTTGCTAAATCTTCTTCAGTAACATGTCCAATGTATCCAACTAATCTACCAAAGGCTGCTCCCCCAGTATAAACTCTGCCATCTCTATTTTGTATTAATATACCGCCAGCTTCTCTATTAGCTAACTTTGAAATCTTACTATCATCTTTAGATATATTTACTATTTCAACAAATTGCTCAGGATTAGTGCTCGCATTAAGTTTAGTAGTTATTGTTTCTTCACTTATATCCAATATTGTAGCCATATTCTTTATTTTTTCTTCCTTATTTTCTTGGTTAAATACTGCTGGATGTATTCCTAAAACACTTATTTTTCCATCTTCAGCTAATGACTTTCCATCCTTATCTAATATTTTACCTCTACTTCCTAAATCATCTACAACCCTTATTTTATCTCCAGTAACCATTGATGGGAAAATTAAACTTTCATTCCACTTAACTTTTAGTTCCTTTTCTTCTTCAACAATAGTCATTTTAAAATCTGGTAATTCTACTTTTCCTGCTATTGTATCCATAGTTACTTTAAATGGAATAACTATGTTTTTTTCAACTTTTTCGCCCTTACCATTAGCTTCTATAACTAAATGAGTAGCTTCTATTGCCGAGTAAATATTATTATATCTTTCTAAAAATTCTTCCTCTGATATTTCATCTTTAGACGTTTGACTTAATAACCCATACATACCTTTAAAATCTTCTTTAGTCCATAATTCTTTATAATTATCTAATACTTTTTCTGCTTTGCTCACTTTAGAGCACCCCATAGTTGTAATTGATAACATAGCTATTATTAAAACTATTGACAATAACTTTCTTTTATTCATTTATATATTCCCCTTTCTACGGAATCTTCAAAATTAACTACTGATCCCTATCTTCAAATACCTAATTATTTTGAAAGTGCCTTATTTTCAAGCAATTCTATTTAAATTATACCATCTAGAAACTTATTCACCAATTATTTCTTATAAAATACAGTATATTTTTATTTTTTTTGTAAATACTATGTATTATAGATTAAAATAAACAATTTTATTTAATCTATATAATGATATTTAGAATTTAAGGAGAGATTTTAATGGCAAGTAAAACAGGTACAGTTAAATGGTTCAATGATGAAAAAGGTTTTGGTTTTATAGAATGTGAGGGTGAAAAGGATTTATTCGTTCATCATACAAATATTAAAGCTGAAGGTGAAAGAAAAAGTCTACAAGAAGGTGAAAATGTTACTTTTGACGTTGAAAATGGTCCAAAAGGACCTACTGCCGTAAACGTTGAAAAAATATAAAAGTATAAAAATTAAAACTATGCAATTAAATTTGCATAGTTTTTTTATTTTTGGATATATCTTATAATTATCCTTTTATAAAAATATCTTTACTACTAAAACTATAGCAATCTTTATCATATTTTCTATTTTAGCACCCTATTTTTTATTCTCAATTTGATTTAATGCATCATCTAACATTTCATCAATAGTTTAGAAATCTATCCTTGAAAAAAATCTACTTTCCAAACTGTGTACTTCTACTTTTCAACAAAAGTTATCCCAGTTTGGTAAGCTATAATATCGTTTAAAATAAAAACAATCACACTACTAATAAATTTGCATATCCTATTAGTATCTTGATTATATAAGGAGGTCATTTATGTATACTAATAATTGTTCAGACCCTTGTAAGAAGCAAACTCACGTTCATGAATTTTTAGGAAGCACTAAATTTGCTGAGGAAGGTGACGATAGACACAACCATCGTTTTGCAGGTATTTCTGGTGAAGCTATTCCTGAACATGGATCTCATGTTCACAAAATAAAAACTAGAACAGATTTTTTAGATCACTTTCATGAAATATGTGTTACTACTGGTCCAGCAATACCAGTTGGCAATGGTAAACATGTTCATTTAGTAACTGGCGTAACTACAGTTGTAGAAAATCATCAACATCAATTTATATTTGCAACTTTAATAGAAGCTCCTGCAGTATCATAATATGTATAGAGCCCTTTTATTAGGGTTCTATACATATAAACAAACTATAATAATATTTTCTATTATCACCTCAGTCATCTTTATCCCTCATTATTTGATATAACACCGGTCCATTTTTTATCCCCAATGAATTATTTCACATACATTGTTTTATATTTCTTATGCAAAAAAAACACATGCAAAATTGCATGTGTTTTTTATTATTAATTATTATATTTTAGTTTTTGCTAAGTTCAATAAATCTTTCTATATCATCTTCTACAGTCTTTAAAGAATTTTTCCAAAATTCTTTATTATGGATATCAATTCCCATAACTTTTGTTACATCTGCAATTTTATTTTTGCCTGTAATTTCAAGAAGTTTTTCATAACTTTCTGGGAATCCCTCTCTATCTTCAATATATTTAGCATATAATCCTTTAGCAAATAATAATCCAAATGCATAAGGGAAGTTATAGAAATTACTATCTGCATAATAATAATGAGGCTTCCAAGTCCACATATACGGATGCAAGAAATTTGGATCAAGCCCATCACCATAAGATTCTCTTTGCGCATTTAACATAAGTTCTTTTATTTGCTCTACACTTAGTGCACATTCTTTTCTAGCTTCAAAAAGTGACTTTTCAAATAAAAATCTAGAGTATATATCAATAATCACTTGTGTACATCCACTAATTTCTGCTTCTAAAATAGCAAGTGCCTCTTCCTTTGTAGCATCTTTAACGGCTGCTTTCTTAATTATTGTTTCACAGAAAGTAGATGCAGTTTCAGCTATTGGCATTGGACAATCTATATTTAGTACAGATTCATTTTTCAAACATTCATCATGGAATCCGTGACCAAGCTCATGTGCCATTGTTATTACATCACTAAAGCTATCTCCATAATTTAATAACACTCTACATTCACCTATAAAGTGAAGCTCTGCACAAAATGCCCCACCAATTTTACCTTCTTTTGGTTTAACATCTATCCAATTATTATTAATAGCTTTTGCTGCAAAATCACCTAAGTTATCACTAAAAGTTCTGAAGTTCTTCTCTACAAACTTTGCCCCTTCTTCATAGGTAAATTTCATATCTGCATCTGAAATTGGAGCATATAAATCATAAAATGGAAGACCATTTTTATGTCCTAATATTTCTGCCTTTCTTCTTAAATATTTTCTAAACACAGGCATGCTTTCTCTCATTGCAGATAACATTGCTTCTAATGATTCTTCATCCATTTTTGATTCTACAAGAGTTTTTTCTAGTGGTGATTTATAACCTCTAAAATCGCAAACAGTTAAAACTTCACCTTTTATTGCATTAAGTGCTGCGGCTACTCCCTCTTCTACTTTTTTATAAGATTCTATCTCTGCTTCATAAGCTCTTTTTCTAACATCTGAATCTTTATCATAAGCCATATTAAGAACTACAGTAAGTGGTAATTCCTTAACTTCTCCATTTTCTTCAATTTCTACTTTTAATGAAGATATTAGCTTATCTTTAAGCTTTCCAAAGGCACTTGAGCCTGTATTTTGCATAGTCGCTATTATATTTTCTTCTCTATCAGTAAGTAGATATTTGCTCAACTCTACTATGTTTTTTAATACAAATTCATGCTCTTTAAGTAACTCTGATTTACCTATTACTAAATCTATATCTTCTATATTACTTATCCACTTTTCAAGTTTTGTAGATGCTTCAACTATTTTAGTTGATTTAGTTTCAATAATATCACAATATTTTAATGCTTCTATATTAGTTGTATCAGCACTTACAGTAAGTTCTGCAAATGAACCAAGTTTACTAATTAGCTTAGTAAATTCTGAAAATCTTTTTATATAATCTTCAAGTTTTACTACTACATTTTGATTATCTTTAACTGTTTCTGTTGCCCATGTATTAATATCTTCTATAAGTTCAGTAAGCTTTTCAATATCCCCCTTAAATTCCTTACTATTAAATGATGTGTATATTTCTTTTAAGCTCCAATTTAATTCCATAATAGCCCTCCATATATTTTTATTAATGATCTTCAAAAATAATTATTCATTCTGCTAATCTATTTTCAGATACATTATACATTTTATGTATAATTATATCATACTTTTAATTCCTTTTGTTATAATTAAAACCAACTAATTTGCTCTTTTTTATTATTTATATCCTTATAACTTAATATAATATCTTCCATTTTATATAACATATTATATTTTTCACATTCACGCTTAAAGCACTGCCACAACATCTTTGAATTAATAGATTGATATTCATATCTATTCTCATATATCTCAATATATTTTTTAGCTAATTTTTCCTCAGGAAATAACTCTATTAATTTTTCATAATAATGTTGCCTTTGATTTTCTCTTAATGTTACACCCATTCCGTATGCAAAAATAAATTTTGCACCACATTCATGTGCCTTCTTAACTATTCCTATTATATTTTCTTCATCATCATTTATAAAAGGTAATATTGGCATAAGTAATACCCCTGTATATATGCCGTTATCACTAAGTTCTTTTATAGCACTAAACCGTTCAGATGAAAGGCTCACATTAGGCTCTATCTTACTACATAATTCATCATCTAGTGTAGTAATTGTCATCTTTATTAAAACTGGTGAATGTTCTTTAATTTTCTTTAATATGTCGATGTCTCTTGTAATTAGTGAACTTTTAGTAGCAATTGCAACTCCAAAATTAAAATTGTTTATTTGCTTAAGAGCTCCTCTTGTTAATCTTTCTCTTTTTTCAAAAGGATTATATGGATCACTCATAGCTCCAGTTCCTACTACCCCTTTTTTTCTTTTTCCTCTTAACTCTTTTCTAATTATTTCAACGGCATTATCTTTAGCCCTAACTCTATCAAAATCTTCTATTCCATAACAACTACTTCTCGAATCGCAATAAATACATCCATGGCAACAACCTTTATAAATATTCATATTATAATTAATCCCAAACCATTGATTATTCTCTATATATTGAGAAATAATTGTTTTTGCATCTATATGTTCCATTTCTACTCCTTAAGTCATAATAAAATAGATTTAATTTATTATTTTCTAATACTTTTATACATTATTATAACAAAGTATCATAACCTTAAACTATAAAATCTTTATTATTTGAATTTAAGTATTATTTTTTGAAATCTATATATACTAAGTATATAGATTTTTATTTTAGGCATATTACTCTGTTGTTTTTTGAATATGCCTTATTCGTTGGAGGTAATTGTATGAATAATAAATATGCTGATATGTTTAATCTTTTAGTTAAATCATATTATGATGGTAATTTTGATGAAACTCTTACTCGTGTTATGGGAAATCATGAAAAATCTCCCCAAGAAACCTTTACTATTATTTCATCTTTATGTGGTTCTAATCTAGAATATGATAATAATTATATGTATAACTTAAAGAAAGCAATAACAAATTATTCTGTTAACAAAAAGATAGTTGAAAAACTTAAAGAGTGTGATTGTGAGTGTACTAGAGATGATAATAATAAATTCAAATGTCAAGCAGCTTGTCCTTTTGATGCAATAGGCTACGATAAAGAAAGTAAATCTACTTATATAGATGATGAACGTTGTGTTGATTGTGGATTATGCGTAGATGCATGTAAATCTGGAAAGTTTTTAGACAAAATAGAATTTGTTCCTATAATAGATTTAATAAAAAATAACGAAACAGTTATTGCAGCTGTGGCACCTTCTATCAGTGGTCAATTTGGATCTGATGTTACTATGGATCAGCTAAGAGCAGCCTTTATTAAAATTGGTTTTAATGACATGATAGAAGTAGCTTTTGCTGCTGATATGTTAACTATAAAAGAAGCTGTTGAATTTAATAAACATGTAAATGGACCAACTGATTTGATGATAACTTCTTGTTGTTGCCCTATGTGGGTTGGAATGCTTAAAAAAGTTTACAAAGATCTTATTCCAGATTTATCCCCATCTGTATCACCTATGATTGCAGCTGGTAGAGTTATTAAAAAGCTTAATAAAGATGCTAAAGTAGTCTTTATAGGACCATGTATTGCTAAAAAAGCAGAGGCAAAAGATAAAGATATAGTCGGTGCTATAGATTTTGTTTTAACTTTCCAGGAAGTTGATTCTATTTTTAGATCCTTAGATATTAAACCTAACGACTTAAAAGGAATTCCTTCTATTGAATACGCTTCTCGTGGTGGAAGGCTTTATGCCCGCAGTGGAGGTGTTTCCATTGCAGTTTCTGAAACTATAGAAGAACTTTACCCAACTAAATTTGAACACTTAAGACCAGTTAAAGCTTCTGGTGTTAAAGAATGTAAAGAAGTTCTTGAAAGAGCCTTAAACGGCACACTTGATGCAAACTTTATTGAAGGTATGGGTTGTGTTGGTGGATGTGTTGGTGGTCCTAAAACTATGATTCCTAAAGAACAAGGGAAAATAGCTGTAGATGAATTTGCTTATGACTCCCCTATAAAAGTTCCACTTCACAGTGAAATTCTTGATGAACTTTTAGAAAAACTTGATATAAATTCTATAAGTGATTTTGAAGATCCTGATAAAATTAGTATTCTTGAACGTGATTTTTAAATTTTAGATTATAGGCCTTAAGATATTGTAAAATAAATAACTAGTAAAATGCCTATTACAATTGTTATAGGCATTTTATCAACTACATTCTTTTATATCTATTTATTTTGATAGGTGTTAACTTCTCTCTTAAAATAAAACCAAGTTCCATCTACTCCCGATAGTTCCCACCCTCTCTCACCAAGTAAGTTTAGCCTATACTCAATTTCTTCATTATATTTACTTTTAAGAGCTTTAAAAATACCTTTTAATTCAATTTGTATTTGTTCTACTCTATACTCATATTGTTTCATATAATCCTCCTTAAGTTAAATAATAATATATTATAATTCAATCTCCATGCTAAGTATTCACAGGTTAAAACCTAAAAACAACTCAGTTTTAGTTAATAATTCTAAATTTGTAGAGAATGTGAATAAAAGGGTTCTTTGAAAATTAAATAGTGCGATATTTTAAAAACATGTTATAATTTATACATAATAGTAATAATTAACTACACAAGTATTATACAGTTGTTGAAATACAAAATATATACTTTTGAAGTAAAAGTTATTTATAATTTTTTAATATGAGGTAAATGAATATGGTATATACACATGAAGATAAATATAATAAAGAGTTGAAAGTTGATTGTGAAAAATGTTTTGGATTATGCTGTATAGCATTGTACTTTTCAGCTTCCGAGGGCTTCCCCATAAATAAAGACGCTGGTAAGGCTTGCATAAACTTACAATCTAATTTTACTTGCTCTGTTCATAAAACTCTTAGGAGTAAAGGTCTTAAAGGATGCACCGCTTATGATTGTTTTGGTGCAGGTCAAAAGGTAGCTCAAGTTACATGTGGTGGCAATGACTGGAGACAAAAACCAGAATCAGCCAATAGAATGTTTGATGCATTCTTGATTATGAGGCAGCTCCATGAAATGCTATGGTATATTAACCAAGCACTTGGCCTACAAACAGATTATAGCATAAAAGAGGAAATAGTTTCATTAATAGATGATATTGAACATCTTACTCTTCTTAACATTGATTCTCTTTTAGAATTAGATGTTGTGGCTTATCGAAATAAGGCCAATATATTTCTTAAAAATACTAGTGAGCTAGTTCGAACTAAAGCTTGTAGAGAAAAGAAAGTCAATTCAAAAATGAAATCTTATTTTGGAAAAGACTTGAGAAAAACTAATCTTATAGGTGCCGATTTAAGAGGAGCATGCCTTATAGCGTCGAATCTTAGAAATGTTGATTTAAGTGGGGCTGATTTTATTGGAGCTGATTTGAGAGACGCTGATCTTAGTGGAGCTAATCTATCAAATAGTATTTTTCTTACTCAATCTCAAATTAATGTAGCCAAGGGCGATTCCCATACAAAACTACCCAATGTTATAGTTCGCCCAAAATATTGGTCAATATAATTAAGTTACTGATTAATAAAAATAAATTAAAAGAGGTTCCTATGATAAGATTGAATTTTCATTCTCCCATTATCATAGGAATCTCTCTCCCAACTATTTTATAGCATTTTTACATCCATTATAAGTTGCTAGAAAATATGCTCCATATATAATACATATTACCCCGCCCGTAATTAAGGATGCATTAAAACTATTTGCTCCTCCAAATATTACTACAACTTCATTTGCTACATACATTCCTACTATTGAATGAACTACTGCTAATGATAGTGGCATCATAAAGTAAATTAGTATTTGAACAAATATTGATTTATTTCTCATTTTTCTATCAACACCTATTTTATTTAATGCCTCATATCTACATTTATTATCTGCGGCTTCTGACAATTGTTGTATTGCTAGAACTGCTCCACTTGTAATTAAAAATATTATACCTAAATATATTCCAAGATATACTATAGTTGTTGATAATCCACTCCTAGATTCAATAGCTATCTGTCTAGTATCTCCATCTATAGCTTTCAACTTATCCTCACTATTATTATCATTCATTAATCTAGTCATATCTTTTTGTAATAATGATTCCTGCTCCTTTTTATCATCTTTATAGTTTAGATTAAGAATTCGCTTTACAGGTGTTACCCCTTGTACTTTTTCATCTGGCAATATAAATGTTAAAAAATTCCCTTCCATCATTGTTGTTTCTATATTTTCACAAATAGTTTTTTTAGAATTTAAATTATAATTTTCTCCATTTATATTTATACTACTATTATTTTTTAAGAATTCATTTATTGAAGATTCAACAATCTTAAAGTTATTTAAAAATAACACATCATCCTTTTTTAATGTAACTTCATTTTCATTTTGTAGTTTCATTGCTTTATTAAACTCTGAAACTTTTATTATCTGAACATTAAAATCCATTAGAACTTCAAGTTTACTTTTTACTGATGGGTCTGTTGTATCTTTAATTATTTCTTTAAACATTACATCTGAATTATATACATCTAATTCACTATAATTATCAGAATATAATTTTATATCAATGCCTGCCATTTCCTTTATTACAGTCTCTACTTTTCCACCTTCTGGGTTTTTCAATAAATCCATCTTAAATGTAGCATCATATGGTGTTAAAAACTTTATATTTTCATCTGAAGCATTCTTAATTGAAAGCCCTGATGAAAGTATGCAAATAGCTAAAAATAACATTAAACATATAAAGGACATTGATATAAATGTTGTGTTAACCTTACTATTTATTTGTCTTAGGGTAAACATATTTAAGTTTTTTAAATATAATTTTTTATTAGATTGAATAAGCTTCAAAGCAAATCCTGCTAATGATCTAAAGAATAAGAATGTACCAATAATACCCAACACTATAGACAACCAAAACCATTTATCCGTAGCTGCTAATCTATTTTGTATAATAAGATAATAAGCTATTCCTAAAGAAGTAAGAGATATAATAAATAAAAATACTGAAACATAAATATTTTTACCTTTTAAATCCTCACTTTTCTTTGATGCATTTAATAAATCTACTAATTTATATTTAGTTATTGTAAATGAATTAAATATCATAACTAACAAGAACATAATTCCAAAATATATTATTGTTTTAATCATAGCTGAACTTGAAAATACAAATTTATATTTATTTAAATCTACTAAAAATAACTTTGCTGTTAATGCTGATAGCCCTTGTGATAAAATCACCCCAAGTACCAACCCTGTAACTAAAGAAATTAAACCTATTAATATTGTCTCAAATACTAATAATGAAGATATTTTACCTTTTCCCATACCAAGGGATACATATATACCTAGTTCTTTTTTTCTTTTTCTTATTAAGAATCTATTTGCATATATTATTAAAAATCCTAAAATAAATGAAATAAATACTGATACCCCTGAAATCATATTTGTTAGCATTTTCATTATACTCATTTGCACTTCCGATAACTCGAGCATAGCTTGTTGAGATTCTATTGAATTAAAGGTATAGAATATACATACTCCAAATGTTATAGTTAAAAAATATATTAAATAATCCCTAAAGCTTCTTTTAACATTTCTTATTGATAAATTAAAGTACATTTTCTGAGTCACCTCCAAGTAATGTTACTACTTCAATTATTTTATTAAAGAATTCTTTTCGACTATCAGTTCCCCTTATTAATTCATTAAATACTTTTCCATCCTTAACAAATAATATTCTTTTACAATAACTAGCCGTAAAAGCATCATGTGTTATTATTGCAATAGTTGCATTAAGTGTCTTATTTAAATTATCTAAAGCTTCAAGCAACATTCTAGCTGATTTAGAATCAAGTGCTCCCGTTGGTTCATCTGCCAGTATTAGTGTTGGGTTTGTAACTATTGCTCTTGAACATGCCACTCTTTGTTTTTGCCCACCTGATAACTGATAAGGAAATTTATTTAAAGTATCTAAAATTTCAAGTTTCTTTGCTACTTCTTTAACTTTTTCATCTATAACACTAGGCTTTTCTCTTAAAATAGTTAATGCTAAAGCTATATTTTCGTAAGCAGTTAAAGTATCTAATAAATTAAAATCTTGAAATATAAAACCTAATTTTTCACGTCTAAATTTTTCTATATCCTTTGATTTTAAACTTGTTATATCTTCTCCATCTATAAATATATGACCACTAGTAACAGTATCTATTGTTGCAATACAATTAAGCAAAGTAGTTTTCCCACTACCTGAAGGCCCCATTATTCCTATTAGCTCTCCCTCTTCAACTTCAAAAGAAATATTATCTACTGCCTTAGTTACATTTCCCTTATTTCCATAATATTTTTCAATTTTCTCTACTTTTAATATAGTTGCCATTTAAATTTCCTCCCCTTATTAAGTTCTTCAAATAAATCATAATTCTTTATTATTGTGATTTTTTCAGTTTACTTATCTTTCTTATATATTTTCTAGTCTTTTTCATTTAGCTACCTACTTTACACATAAATCTTTAAGTAGTAGCTACATTTATTATTTTAAAGCAAATCACCATTTTCAGTAATAAGTTATCCTTACAATGAACTTACATTATTGTCACATTAGATTTTTTTTAAGATATGGTAAAGTAATAGAGTCGTAAATTTTACGACTCTAAAATCATCATTTTACTTTTTGGAAATATAATTTCTACTTTTGTTCCTTTATTTATTTGGGAACTTATATTAATAGTTAATCCTATTTTTTTGCAAAGCTTTTTACATAGATATAAACCTATACCTGTAGATTTCTCATAAACTCTTCCCGACGCCCCCGTAAAACCCTTAGTAAATACTTTTCTTATATCCTTTTCTTCGATGCCTATGCCGTTATCCTCAATATAAAGAATAACACTATGTTCATTTTTTATAGTATATATTTTTATTACTGAATCTTTTATCTTGGAATATTTTATAGAATTATTAATTATTTGATTTAATATAAACTCCACCCATTTAACATCACTAAATACAGTTTCTTTAATTTCATCCATTTCTAACTTAATTTTATTTTGTATAAAATATTTGGAATTCTTTTTTATAACAGTATTTATACAGGATTTTAAATAAAATTCTTTAATTATATAATCCTTCTCAACATCATTACTTCTAGCATAATAAAGAGCTTGATCTATTAATCCTTCAACTTTATTCAATTCTTCTAAAATACTCAAGGTAGACTTATGCTTATTATTTTCTATTACAAGTTTGCTAGATGATATTGGTATTTTGATTTCGTGAACCCAGGTTTCAATATACTCTCTATATTCTTGCTTTGAAAATCTTTCTTTACTTATTTCATCATTCATATATTTACTTATCTCTTTTATAACAGTATATAAAATTTGCCCATCCACAAATGAAGATTCTTCTATAACTTCTCCAATCAATGTTTTTTTATCTAAGTTGTCTAATGAAGATAAAACAATTTTATAATATTGTTTTCTATTATAATAATCAATTACTAAATAGCTTACTATTGGTAATAACCATATTATAAATATTAAAATAATAAAGGCTAAATCCACCTTATAAATATAAAATAAAAAACTAAAGAAAAGAAATATCATTAAATTAATACCTAAAAGTATAATCTTATTTTTTATGTAACTTATAAAATTCATGGCATTATATACCCTATTCCCCTTCTAGTTTCTATTGCATCTTTCATCCCTGTATTTTGTAGAGTTTTTCTTAACCTATTTACATTTACAGTTAGTGTATTATCATCTATAAATAATTCAGAAGTCCATAGATATTCCATTAACTCATCTCGAGTTACTATATTACCTTTATTCTTCATTAAACAATTAAGTATTTTATGTTCATTTTTAGTTATTTCAAACTCAGAATTATCCACTGAAATAGTTCCCCTTGATAAATTTAAAGTTAACTCTTTATAAATCAAAACATCTGAAATATTGTTTTTATAGGTTCTCTTAATTATTGATGCTATACGTGCTAATAAAATTTGAATATTGTAAGGCTTAGTAACAAAATCATCTGCACCTAAATTCATACTCATAAGCTCGTCCATTTCACTGTCCCTACTTGTAACTATTATTATAGGAACATCACATGTCTTTCTAATTTCTCTACATATATAATACCCATCATAAACAGGTAAATTTATATCTAATAATATTAAATGTGGTTTTTCTTTATTTACATGATCAACAATATTATCCAAATCACTTGGTGCTTCGACTTCATAACC
The DNA here is from genome assembly GCF_900104115.1 of Clostridium gasigenes. GTDB lineage: Bacteria > Bacillota > Clostridia > Clostridiales > Clostridiaceae > Clostridium > Clostridium gasigenes. Next base: position 80,180 of record NZ_FNJM01000001.1, on the reverse strand, counting down.
ATATCTAATTAATAATTCTTTAAGTTCATTTCTAATTTTCTCAGTATCTTCAATAATTAAAATCTTTTGCAAATCTCTCACTCCCTAACAAGCTTTAAATCTATACCACTATATGTTATCCTAAATTTGCCATACAATCAATTTTTATAAGCTACGTCGCTAAATAAATTGATAGCAACGTAGCTTATTTATAATTGCATTTAATATACAACTAGTAATTATCAGAAATATTGGTCTGTTGTTTTTTTAAATATGCCTTATCTAATTTCAGCATAAATATCTGCACTTTCTACTAATTTATTATTTGCAAATTTTTCTTTAACAACTTTAATTATTACACCTAATATTAAGCCTACAATTGCAGGAACTATCCATCCTAACCCTTGTGAATAAAGTGGTAATTTGCTGCATAAATCCATTACAAATCCTAACTTTATCCCTACTTGTCCTAATGCATCAACTATACTTACTACACCTGTAAATAATATTGTTAAACTATAAACTGTCGAATTCCCTTTTAAAAAATTATCTACCATTGCAAGTACTATAAGCATTATTGATATTGGATAAATTGCATTTAATACAGGTACTGATATTGCAAGTATTTTTGTCAGCCCCATATTTGCAAGAGTCATACTTGAAAGAGATAGTATTCTAACCCAATTCTTATATGATATTTTACTAGTTAATGTCATAAAATATTGACTACATGAAGTTATAAGCCCAACACAAGTTGTTAAACAAGCTAAAGTAAATATAACAGCTAGTAGCAAAGCTCCTGGTTTCCCAAATATATAAGTTATAACATTTGTTAATGTTTGTGCCCCATTTTCTGTTGCTCCAAATCTTCCACCACTAGTAGCACCTAAATGAGCTAGCATTGAATAAATAATAACTAATAATATTCCTGCTATTACGCCCGCCTTTATAGATGCTGAAACCATTACTTTTTCATCCTTAACACCTTTAGATTTTATTGCCCAGGCAATAACTATCCCAAAATTTAAAGCTGCTATTGTATCCATTGTTAAATAGCCTTCTAAGAATCCTTTAACAAATGGTGAGGCCATATAGTCCCCTGTTGGTTGTCCATAACCACCTAATGGTTTAAATACACCTGCTATGAAAACAAGTGAAATTAATATTAATAATATAGGCGTTAAAACCTTACCCATACGATCAACTAGCTTAGCTGGTGATAAAGAAAGCCAATATGCCACTAAGAAAAATACTAATGTAAATAAAAACAATGCTAATGTTTTTGATACACCTTGTGGCAGATATGGTGATACCGCCATTTCAAAAGGTAAACTTCCAGCTCTTGGAATACCTAAGCAGGGTCCTATTGATAAATATATAAGAACTGTAAATATTGCTGCAAATATTGGATTAACTCTTTTTGCTAAATTATTTAACCCACCTGATTTTGCTACTGCTATTACCCCTAAAACAGGAAATCCTACTGCTGTTATAAAAAATCCTAGCATTGCAATCCAAGATTGATTCCCTGCTGTTTGTCCTAAAAATGGTGGAAATATTAAGTTTCCAGCACCAAAAAATAATGAGAAAAGCATTAAGCTTATAAATACTAAATCCTTCTTTGATAATTTATTCATTTTAAATTGCCCCCTTTTTTAATTGTCAGTAATCTTTTTCAAAATAACTAATTACTATACATTTATCCATAACTTTTTTATTTTTCTTACTAATAATTAATATATCACTTTCAATACTCATAAAATTCCCCCTTTTAAATACACAAAAAAAACCCGCCCCTTGCTATAAACAAGGGACGGGATTAACCGCGTTACCACCCTAATTCTATAAAATAAACCTATAATAAATAAGTTATTTTATAGCTCTTAGATACATATCTAACAATACGCTTTTCTTTTAACGGTGAAAGACTCCGTCAAAACCTACTAAAATTAATTTCGGCTTTGCTTCTCCGAGATGATTTTCAGTTATATATTGAACATTGGCTTACAGCAAAATACCAACTCTCTGTGGAACAAAAATATTACTTACTTTTTCTCTTCATAGAATTTATTTGGATTTATATGTTATTTATATGATATATCAACATTTGTTTCCTGTCAATATATTGGCAGATATTTTTTGTCTATTATGTAATAATAATCTTTTAAAGTTATCATTTACCTAAAACATCAAGTTCAAAATTAATCAACCATTAACAAGCTAAGTATAGCACTCAGCTTGTTAATGGTTCTTTTCTTTTAATTGGTAATATTATTTTAAATTCTGTAAAATCATCTGTACTTATTACTTTTATAGTTCCCTTATATTTTTCAACAATCTCTTTTACTATCGCTAAACCAAAACCATGATCACCATGTTTTTTAGTTGAAAAGCCTAAATTGAAAATCTTATCTATTGTATTTTCTTTAATTCTTGGTCCATTATTCTGTATCTTTATTACTATACTATTTATACACTTATAAGTCTTGGCTGTAATAAGGCCTTTTCCATCCATGGCTGTAATGGAATTACCTACTATATTTAAAATCACTCTTTGTAATTCTAATTCTGACATTATAAATTCATCCAAATCAACTTTTTCATCTATGACCACATTTATGCCTTTAGAAACAGCTTGTCTCATAGCTATTGAAATAATCGAATCTGAACTATTTGTTAGTTCCACTGCATTGGATATACTGTTATTCCCCTTAATAATATCCTTCAATAGTTCTCCTAATCTTTCATGATTCCCCATTAGATGCACTCCATATAAGTATGAGATTTGAGCCCCATAATCATGCTTTACCTTTTTTAGTTCAGTAATCTTTAAATCTAATTCTTTATTAATTTTTGAAATTTCATTAATTCTTTTCTGCAAATTTGAAAAATACGTAACTACAACAAAAAGAAAAGCTATTGCCGCAATCATTATGATATCTCTAGATAATGAATTCTCCTTAAATTTCTCATTCATTATCCAAATATATGATACCATATATTGTATTGAAAAAATAATTATTAGTACTGTAGATAATGAGTATTTCCTTATAACTATATCCTTATAAATAATATTCATTTTATCTATGTACTTGAAAATTAAATACTCCATAATAAATTGTGGACAATAAAGAAATATTATTATTGTAAGATCTAAATACTCAATAGGTACTATACCTTTTATATGTCCTAAATATATACTTACGCATATAAGGACATTAATTTGGATACAAAAATAACCTAATCCGTTGGCTATTATTGCTTTTTTATAATCTTTTTTATAAGAAACTCCAATAATTATGATATTTATAATATAGATTATTAGTGATCCTATAGTTGTATTTCCCCCAAAAGCCGTACCTATCACTATTGTAAAAAATAAAATTATGCTAACTATAATAACTTTTTTATAACTTTCTTTTTCCCCTTTTTCTCCTTTTTCTATAAAGTAAAATGGAATGTATGATAAAAAGACTGCTTGTATTACAGTATTTATAAAATCTACAACATTTATTATCAAAGTTTGTCCCCCTGACTATTTATATACTATCTTAAATTTTTAATAGAATCAGGCATATCTTCAGTTCCAATACCTGCCATAGATGCTGCCCCTAAATTTATCATTCTACCTGATAACATTAGTAAAATTGCTCCAATATATTTTTTGAAATTCATATTATTCACCACCTTTTTTAATTAATAAATTTATTTTTTATTAAACATTAAACTAGCATTAATGAAGATTGTCCATACTATTATCTCAGAATATTCTGCTATTTCAAACACAATTAAAGATATTACACTGGCTAAAATAGTCATTGTAATTCCTATTCTTCTATTTTTATTGATTAATTCTAATTTAGTTATTGGCATATCATCATTTAATATAGGCGCTCTATTATACACTATAAAAATACTAATCATATCCAATACTATTATACTAAAAAAGTCTAGCTTACTTTTTATCGATAAAATAATTATCATACTAGCTATTAGTAAAGTTGCTATAAAACATTTGATTTGTGTTTTCTCATGGTATCCACCAATAAAAGGTTTGGTTAAAACCATGCATATTAATAGCGTTAATCCCTCATTAAAATATCCAATTATTTTAAATATAAATAATAACAAAATAATTTTTATTATTTCTAAAAATAGAACCCTTATAGTATACTCTACTTGTTCTTCTTGATCTTTTGTATATCCGCTAACCAATGCTAGTTCTTTAATTATTTTTTTTAATAATTTTCTACTCATATAACACCTACAATCTTCTTTGTCATTATAAACCCACTTGTCTACATAAACAACATATTTTTCTTATTTTGCTTATTTTTTTATCTTATTATATAAAATTCCATATTTATATTATTACTGTAATAGCTCAAAACACTTGAATAATTTTACGATTTAATAAAATAAAAATTAATTATATCAAAAGAACTTTCAATAGACAAATTTTTTAATCAGTTAAACTTTGATTTATATCTGACTAAGCCACAATCAAAGTATATAAAAGTTATAGCAAAGTGTTCATTTCATAATTCTCATTTAAAAGAGAAAACGGTATATTGTCATCAAATATTTGTTTCATTGCTATCTGGCTACAGCTACATAAGTGCTCTAAAAACTAATAGAGTTATTTTTCCTGAAGGCTGTACTAAATTAGGAACAAAACTTAATAAATTTGCTACTAATTAATAATCTCACTCTCTATACTCATAAAATTCTCCCTTTTTAAATACACAAAAAAAAACCGCCCCTTGCTATAAACAAAGGACGGGATTAACCGCGTTACCACCCTAATTCTATAAAATAAACCTATAATAAACAAGTTATTTTATATCTCTTAGATACATATCTAACAATATGCCTTTCTTTTAATGGTGAAAGACTCTGTCAAAACCTACTAAAATTAATTCGGCTTTGCTTCTCCTAGATGATTTTCAGTTATATATTTAACATTGGCTATTATCTTAATGTCTTCTTGCAAAATCTACAAAAACAAACTTATCTGGTCTATGTCTTGATTCTGTATATTGAAAAAGGCTTGTATCATCTAAATATGTATAACTCTTAACTACTACTATCATTTCAAAGCTTCTCATATCTAAATATTTTTTATCTTCTTCTGTTGTCATCTGAACAGTTATCTCTTTTTTTGCATAAGCTATTTTTAACCCTAAATCATTCTCTACATACTCATATAATGATTTTTTGCATATATCTTCTGACAAGTTTTCCACAAATTTTTCTACAACATAATCTTTATCTAAAATTACCTTTTCACCGTCTATTGCTCTTGTTCTAATTATTTCCCAAACCTTATCCTCTGGAGCAAGTTCTAATTTATTTGATATAGATTTTCTAGGAATTATACAGTCTAAAAGCTCTACTATAGTTTCTGAACATTTCCCAAGCTTATCTGTTATCTCTTTAAAACTTACAACACCTGATACTGGAAAATTAAACTTATTTATATCTAATACAAATGAACCCTTACCTTTTGTTTTTTGTATATATCCATTTTGTTCTAATATATTTAATGATTTTCTTATAGTATCTCTAGATACACTATATTCCTTCATTAATATATTTTCTGAAGGTAATTTATCATTTACTTGATATATCCCATTTTCTATTTTACTTAAAATATTATTGTATATGCTTAAATATTTACTATCCATTCTATCACCATAAATATTTTAACATATTTAGCTACTAATTTTCAATATAGTAAACTATAGATTCATAAGCTCTAAGTAATAATTTCTCTTTTTCTACCACTTTTTTATTATAGTTTGATATTAATATAGATACCTTCTTACTTTTTTCAAATATATTTTTTGGCAAAGATACTTCTACATCATAATTATAAAAATTATTTAAAACTACAATAGAAGTGTTTTTATAACTTCTTGTGAACCCTAAAACATTCTTATCCTCTTCTAATATCATTTCAAAATTTCCATATGCAATAACATCATATTCTTTTCTTAATGATATAAGTTTTTTATAGTAATAGAATACCGAATCTTTATCTTTAATAGCCTTTTCTGCATTTATATCTTTATAATGCTTGCCAACAGGTATCCAAGGTGTTCCCTTAGTGAAACCAGCTTCTAACTCATTATTCCATTGCATTGGAGTTCTTGAATTATCTCTTGATTTAGCTCTTAAAATTTCTAGTATTTCTTCTTCTTTTACTCCTTGAGCCATTAATATATTATAATAATTTATTGATTCTATATCTCTATATTGCTCTATTTTATCAAAGTATGGATTTGCCATTCCAAATTCTTCTCCTTGATATATATATGGTGTTCCTCTCATCATATGGATTGTTGTTGCTAACATTTTCGCACTTTCTTTATGGTATTTTTTATCATCCCCAAACCTAGATATTGCTCTAGGTTGATCATGATTACACCAAAATGTAGCACTCCATCCATTTCCATATTCCATGCCTTCTTGCCATTCCTTAAAAATACTTTTAAGCATTTTAAAATCAAAATCCACTTTCGTCCATTTATCTCCATTTTCATAATCTACTTTCAAATGATGAAAATTGAACACCATTGATAATTCATTTTCTTTTGGATTTGAATATTTAATGCAATTATCTACTGTAGTTGAGGACATTTCACCAACTGTTACTATATCTTTTTTGTTTCCAAAGGTTTTTTCATTAAGCTCTTTTAAATATTTATGTATTTTAGGTCCATCTGTATAAAATTTTCTTCCATCTCCACTACTATCATCTTCAAATACTAATGGCTTGGATATTAAATTTATAACATCTAATCTAAATCCTTTTACGCCTTTTTCAATCCAAAAATTAACTATATTATATATTTCTTTTCTAACTTCTTCATTTTCCCAATTTAAATCCCCTTGAGTAACGTCAAATAAATGAAGATAATATTGATCAAAATCTTCTACATACTCCCAAGCAGAACCTCCAAATTTTGATACCCAGTTAGTTGGTTCTTTTTCTTCTTTTCCATCTTTAAAAATATAAAAGTTTTTATATTTTTCATTTCCCTTTAAAGCTTCTTTAAACCATTTATGCTTTGTAGATGTATGATTAAAAACCATATCTAGCATAACATAAATATCTCTATTTCTAGCTTCCTCTACAAGCTTATCAAAATCATTCATTGTCCCAAAACTAGGATCTATATTATAATAATCTTCTACATCATATCCATTATCTTTTTGTGGTGAAATATAGAAAGGTGTTAACCATATATAATCTACCCCTAATTCCTTTAAATAATCTAGTTTATCTATTACTCCGTTTAAATCTCCAATTCCATCTCCATTTGAATCTTTAAATGATTTAGGATATATTTGATATACAACGCTTTTTTTAAAATCTTTCATACTATTTAACTCCTTAACAGTAAAAGAAGGGGCATTCACCCCCACCTTACTCCTTATAATTTAAGTTTCTTTTTTCCAATTACAATTGTTAATACAAATGGTACTATAATCGCTACAACCATTGCTACTGCAAACATTCCCATACTCTTTGGTTGAATTGATAATATTCCTGGAATTCCACCGATTCCTATTGAATTTGCCATTACATTACTAGAAACTGATATTATTCCTGCTACTGATGAACCTATCATCCCTGCTATGAACGGAAAGCCATATTTTAAGTTTATACCAAATAAAGCTGGTTCTGTTACCCCTAGGTAAGCTGAAATGCAAGCTGGTATTGATACTTGTTTTTCCTCTTCATTTTTTCTATGTAAATATATCATAGCTAACACAGCTGATCCTTGTGCAATATTTGATAAAGCAATCATTGGCCATAATGATGTTCCACCTACTTCTGCCATTAATTGAAGATCTATGGCATTTGTCATGTGATGTAATCCTGTGATTACTAATGGAGCATAACCAAATCCAAATATTCCTGCAAATAACCATCCAAAGCTTGAAGTTAATCCTGCATATACTACTGTTGAAATCCATGATCCTATAGCCCAACCTACTGGTCCTAAAACTATATGTGCTATAAGTACTGTTGGTATTAGTGCACAAAATGGTACTATTATCATTGAAATCGAAGCTGGTGATATTTTTCTTGCTAATCTTTCAAGATATACTAATACAAATCCTGCTAATATTGCTGGTATAACTTGAGCTTGATACCCTATCATTTGAACTTGTGCAAATCCAAAATCCCATACTGGAGGTACTTGCCCACTGGATACTGCATAAGCATTTAAAAGTTGTGGTGATACTAAAGTAAGTCCTAGTACTATACCAAGAATTTGAGTTGTCCCCATTTTCTTAGTTATTGACCAGGTTATTCCTACTGGTAGGAAATGAAATATAGCTTCTCCTATTAACCATAAAAAGCTATGTGTCCCTGCCCAAAACTGAGATATTTCAATTAGTGATTTTGTTCCATCCTCAAAAAATTTAATGTCTCCAATAATATTTCTAAACCCTAGAATTAATCCACCAACTATTATTGCTGGTATAAGTGGTGAAAATATTTCTGCTAAATTAGCCATTATTCTTTGCAGAAGACTCATATTTGTCTTTGCTGCATCTTTAGCAACATCTTTACTTACACCATCTACTCCTGCAACTTCTATAAAATCGTTATAAAATTCTGCTACTTCATTTCCTACAATAACTTGGAACTGTCCTGCTTGAGTAAAAGTACCTTTTACAATTTTCAACTTTTCTATCTCTTCTTTACTTGCTAAGGACTGGTCATTTAGTACAAATCTCATACGAGTTGCACAATGAGAAACAGCAGATATATTTTCTTTACCACCTATGTGATTTAAAAGTTCTTTTGATTCTTTTATATATTTTCCCATTTTTATTTACCTCCATCCCGTTGCAAATCTTGTACGTACACGTTTGCTATGTTTATATATTATCCTGTACGTACAACATTGTCAATAGGTAATGTTAATGTTTTCAAAAGAATTTTTTTATAGTCCTTATCCTATTTTTATAGATCTCATAGACAAAGATCCATGATGTATTTCATCAAATATAAATTCAACTTTATCTTCATCTTCCTTTAATGCTAAAACATATAATAAGGGTAAAAAATGTTCATTTGTTGGAACAGAAGCTAAAGCATCTTGCCCAAAATCTTTATAATTAATTAACTTATCATGTTCATCATTAATAATAGCGTCCCGTACAAAATTATCAAAATCTAAAGCCCATTTGTAAGGTTTATCCTCTTCATTATATTTCATTTTCCCTAGGTTATGAACTATATTCCCACTTGCTAAAATTAGTATTCCCTGTTCTCTAAGCTTAGATAATTTTTTTCCTAAATTATAATGATATTCTTCCTTTTCTAATGCATTTAAACTTAATTCAAATACAGGTATATCTGCTTTAGGAAAAATATGCTTTAATACACTCCACCCACCATGGTCTAATCCCCATGTGTCAGTTAACTTTACATCGTAATTTTTAAGTTCTTCAAATGCTAAGTTTATATAAGGTTTAGCTCCACTAGTTGAATATTTCACCTTATATAATTCTTCTGGAAACCCATAAAAATCATATATTTCTTTAGGTGAATCTTGCTTTGTTAAAAAAGTATTATTTATATACCAATGAGCTGATATAATCATAATAGCCTTAGGCTTATCTAGTTCTTCCCCTAATTTGTTAAGACTTTTACTATAGGAATTCTCTATTATTGCATTCATTGGACTTCCATGAGCTATAAATAAAACTGGTTGCTTTTTAATCAATTTAAACCTCTCCTCTTAATTATATTTTAAACATTTTTTTAAGATATTATCAAATAAATAACTAGTCAGTATTCTTGTTTTTTACAACGACTAATATATTTAGACTTTTCAATTATAGTAATTATTTAACGGCTTATCGTTGTAACTTAAATGGTTACATCATTGATAAAAAAATTGACTTTAATTCTCATTTTTTTTTCTTATACCTGTAACTACATATTCCATTGTTACATTTCCTAATACTTGTTCCATAGCCTCTTGCGCACTTAATAGTACAACTTCAAGAACAGCTTGAATGTTTGCACCTATTGGACAATTTATATTTGGCGATTCATGAAATTGAAATAATTCTCCTTCTTCCACAACATCTACAGCCCTATATATATCTAGCAATTTTATTTGGTCTAAATCCTTTAATAAATAGGCCCCACCAACTCCTGCTATAACATTAACTAGACCTGCTCTCTTTAACATTCCCATTACTCTTCTTATAACAACTGGATTAGTATTTACACTTCCTGCTATCCATTCAGAAGTACATAATTTGCTATCTTCCATAGATAGTATAGATAAAATATGAACTGCTACAGAAAATCTACTGCTTATTTTCATTTTTCTCACTCCCGTTGTAACTATTATAGTTCTAACTAAAATCTAAGTCAATAACTTTTATATTTTTCCCCAATGTTTAATTTCACATTTTCCATTTACATACTATGCCCTCAAAAAAGTCTATTAGTATAAATAATATCAAACCTAGAAAACTTAACATTACTATTCCAGAATACATTTCTACATAATTAATTCTTGACCAAGCATCTTGTATAAAATATCCTAAACCTTTATTTGTTCCATAGGCCTCTACAAAGAAAAGTATTGAAAAAGATGTCCCTATAGATAATCTAATATTAGTTAATATTTCTGGTAATATTGCAGGAATAGTTACATGATAAAATAGCTGAAGCTTGCTTGCTCCTAAGCTAATTAAAGGGTTATAATTTTCGTTTATTATATTTGATACCGAATCTCTTACTGATACTATTATCTGGAACAGGGTTATTAAAACTATTAATGTTATCTTTGACCCATCCCCTAACCCATAAATTGTCATCACAACCGGTAATAATGCTGTTTTTGGAATTGGATATGTAAAATATATTAATGGATTTAATAGTTTATTTACTTTTTTAGAGTATCCCATTAATAATCCTATAATTATACCAATCACAAGAGATATCAACAAACCTATCACTACTCGATACAAACTTGCAGTTATATGTATATAAAATCCATTTTTGAATAATGTGGGCATGTACCTATATATATCCTGTGGTTTTGGCACAATTCTCGAATTCATAACTATGCTGAAAATATACCAAATAACATTTAATATTATAAATCCCTTTACAAATGTACCTATCTTTTTTATTTCTCTCACTTATTCCAGCCCCTCCTTATCAGGTTTTTTATATGTGAAAATAACTTTGAGTAATCTTTATCTATTTTATAATTTTTATTATTAAATAAATTATTGTCTATTACTTCTATGATTTCTCCTGGTGTATTAGACATTACTATTATTTTTTTCCCCATGTACAAAGCTTCATCAATACTATGAGTTACAAAAAATGTAGTCATTTTATTTTCATTCCATATTTCTAAAAATAGCTCCTGTGCCTCTTCTCTTATAATAGCATCTAAAGCAGAAAATGCTTCATCCATTAATAACAGGTCTGGTTTCATTAAAAAAGTTCTTACAATTGAAACTCTCTGCTTTTGACCCCCACTTAATTCACTAGGAAATCTATTTTGAAATTCATTTATATTTAATCTTTTCATCATTAAATCCATTTTTTCAACTGTTTCTTTTTCAACTATTTCACCTCTTATTTTAAAAGGCAAAAGGCAATTTTTCTTTACTGTTTTCCAAGGTAAAAGTCCAAAATTTTGAGGAATAAACCCTATTTTATGAATATGAGGGTTAAGTTCTTCTGCATTTAGAAGAACTTTCCCCTCATAGTTTTTTATTATTCCTGATAGTACATTTAATAGTGTAGTTTTCCCACAACCCGAAGGCCCTATTATTGCACATATATCATCATTTTCTGCTTTAAAACTTATATGTCTTAAAGCTTCAACTTTTTCTTTTTTTGATTCATAGAAAACAGATACATCTTTTATTTGCATCATAAATTTTCCTCCAAAACTAATTAATTGCTATATCACTTATTACATCTTTAGCTTTAAGTTCTTTAGTTATTATTCCTTTAGCCTTTGACCAATCTAATACTGTTTGAACTTTTTCTTCTGATGGTAGGTAATTATTTTTAAATTCTGGCAATTCAATATTACCTCTCATATCTTCTGAATATCCAACAGTAGATATTATTATATCTTCATATTTACTTATATCATTATTATTTATATAGTCAATTGCTTTATCATAAGCCTTATAAAAATTCTTTATATCTTTTGGGTTCTTAGTTATAATTTCTTGCAGAAATGCAGTTGTAGATATCATTATATCTTTATTATATATCTTAGTTATTTCGCGTCCACCATCTGCAATTGCTGTATCATTAAATGGTGCTGGTAAAATTGCCGCATCTATTTGATTATTTTTAAGAGCCTCTAATCTTGCTGGCATAGCTGGTACTGCTACCTTTTCTATTGAACTTGCATCTATACCATTTTCATTAGCTATATTATCAGCTAAATAGTCAATCATTGTACGTTCTGATATTCCAACTTTTTTACCTACTAAATCATCTATAGAGTTAATTTCTGAATCTTTTCCAGCTACTAAAGTCCATGATCCATTAGTTGTACCCGTTATTTTCATATCCATTCCTGAATTTTGATAAATTGAAATAGCAACTTCATCACATAATACTCCATCTAATTGTTCTGCTTGCAATGCTGCATCTCTATCTTTCGCAGCCTTAAATATTTGAAGATCAAGATCTATTCCTAGTTCCTCAAAATATCCATTTTCTTTAGCTATTACTAAAGGCACTGCATCAATAGACCCCATTACCCCTACTCTTAAAGTAGTTTTTGCCCCTTTTTCAGCTGTCTCTTCTTTTTTATTTCCACATGCCACCATTGTTGTTGCCATCGCTAACACCATAGTAGCTGCTATAATTTTTTTAATTTCCATTTGTTGTATCCTCCCATTTTTTGAATAATTCATTATTTATATTAAGATAATCTAATATCTTACCAACTAAAAAATCCACCAATTCATCTATTGATTTTGGATGATGATAAAAACCTGGCATTGCAGGAATAATTGTAACTCCCATACTTGATAATCTATGCATATTTTCTAAATGTATAGTGCTAAGTGGAGTTTCCCTTGGAACTATTACTAATTTTCTTCCTTCTTTCATTGCAACATCTGCAGCTCTACATAATAGATTTTGAGATAAGCCATGACTTATCTGGGCTAATGTGCCCATAGAACAAGGCAGTATTATTACCGCATCATATTTATTAGATCCACTAGCTACTCCTGAAAATAAATTATCATTATCTTCAAGTTTTATATTTTTATGTTGTAAACTTAGCTCTCCAATCCATGTATCTAAATCCATAGAAAGTTCATATTTAAATACTTGTTTTCCTTTTTCTGTAGCTACTACATTAGTTTGAATACCCAAGTTAACTAACACTTCAATTAATCTTTTAGCATATATACTTCCACTTGCTCCTGTAATTCCAATCACTATTTTTTTCATAGTTTACCTCCCTATCACTTAAGGCATTGTAAAATAAATAATATACTAAAAATAAATGATACTGGTCTATTATTTATTTTGTTATACCCAATAATTAAACAAGTCTATCTACTATTTACATTAAACAGTCTACTAATCCAAAGACTAAAAATACAATACTTATAACTTGATTAACATTATATGATGCTACTTTAACATTCTTTAAATTATCCGAGCTTACCATTCCATGTTGCACTATAAATAACATTCCAATTATAAATAACCCTATGTAATATATAATGCCAAGTTGCTTAGTTAATAATCCTACAATAACTAAGGCTCCTAATGCAATCACATGAAATGCACTTGATATTAATAACGCATTTTTAACACCAAACTTTGATGGTATTGAGCAAATTCCATTTTCCGTATCAAATTTATAATCTTGAGCACCATAAATAATATCAAAACCAGCTACCCATAAAGTATTAGCTGCCCCCATAACTAATGGAAGCCATGTGATTTCACCAGTAACTGCAAGCCATGCACCAACTGGCGCTGCTGCTGAAGTTATACCAAGTATTATATGACATGTCCATGTAAATCTCTTTGTATAAGAATAAATTGTCATTAAAAATAAGGCTATTGGTGAAAGTATTAAACAAACTGTATTAAGTTTCCAAGCTCCAAAAACCATAACTCCAAAACATATTACTACAAAAATCAACACTTCTTTTTTCTTCATTAAACCTTGAGGAATTTGTCTAGTAGCTGTCCTAGGATTTTTCGCATCTATTTCTGCATCTATTACTCTATTTAAAGCATTAGCTCCTGTCCTCGCCCCTAAGAAAGCTACTATTATCCAAAATATTGTCTCAAAATCTAATTTTCCATTTCCCGCCAGCAACATAGAAATCAAGGCAAATGATAATGAAAAAATAGTATGTGAAAACATAACTAGTGTTCCATAGTCTGTAATCCTATTTTTCATTTTACTTAATTCCATATTCTGACCACCTTTTATCTACCTGTTCCTTTATTTCATCTGACATTTCTATATCTTTTGGCCATTCTCTAGTGTGCCCTTCACTTGGCAATTTCTTTGTAGCATCTATTCCCATTCTACTACCATAAAAAGCTGTGGCAGCTGCATGGTCTAATGCATCTAATGGACCTTCTGAAATTACTACATCTCTCTTTGCATCAATATTATTAAATACCTTCCAAGCTACTGTAGATACATCTTGAGGATCTATGTCTTCATCTACTATAATAATCATTTTTGTATACATCATTTGTCCCATTCCCCATAATGCATTCATTATTTTTCTTGCATGTCCTGGAAAACTCTTTTTAATTGATACTATTACACAACTGTGAAATACCCCTTCTAGTGGGAAGTTTATATCTACTATTTCAGGATTCATCATCTTTAATAGTGGTAGGAATATTCTTTCTGTAGCCTTTCCCATATAACAATCTTCCATTGGTGGCTTACCTACTATTGTAGTTGGGTATACAGGTTTCTTTTTATGAGTTATACATGTTACATGAAATACTGGATAATCATCCGCTAATGAGTAATATCCAGTGTGATCACCAAATGGTCCTTCTCTTTTAAGCTCTTCATTTACATCTACGTATCCTTCAATTACAAACTCTGCATCTGCTGGAACATAAATTTCATTAGTTATAGATTTAACCATATTTATTGGCATTTTTCTAAGGAAACCTGCAAACATCATTTCATCTACCATTTTAGGTAATGGCGCTGTTGCTGCATATGTAATTGCTGGGTCACATCCAAGCACTACTGATATAGGCATTTTCCCACCTTTTTTTTTATATTGCTCATATATTTCTCTTCCATCTTTATGCCAATGCCAATGCATACCTGTAGTATTTTTATCGTAAACTTGCATTCTATACATACCCATATTTTGTATTCCAGTCTCTGGATCTTTAGTTATAACAAGTGGTAGTGTTATAAACTTTCCACCATCTTCTGGCCAACACTTTAGTATAGGTAGTTCTGTTAAATCGGGTTCATGATTTATAACTTGTTGACAAGCTCCCTTTATTGGCAGTTTAATAGGCAGAATTGCTGCCATTCTGCTTAATCTAGGTATTGATTTAATCTTATTCATTATACCCATATAGTTAGCCATATCTATAAATTCTTCTATATCGTTTCCTATATCATTTATTTTTTCAACACCTAATGCCATTGCCATTCTTTCATAAGTACCCATAGCATTAATTAAAACTGGATACTTAGAGCCCTTAACATTTTCAAATAATAATGCAGGTCCGTAGCCCTTTGAAACTCTATCTGTAATTTCAGTAATTTCAAGGTCTGCATCTACCTCTACTGTTACTCTTTTTAATTCACCTTTATTTTCTAGTTCCTTAATAAATGTTTGTAAGTCCTTAAAAGACATAAAAAACCTCCTAATGTTGACTCTTTTATATTTGGTCAACTCTCTCATATTACTACATTTCCATTTCTATTTCAACAAATTACTACCTTCAATATATATTTATACTATCTTTAATATATATTTTTCCTATCATATATATTATAATTATAAAAAATCCCCAAAGGAGGATATACATGTTTCAATTAACAAGAATATTTAGAAATCATAATATAAATTGTTCAGCTATAAACATGGGTACTGATTGGAATATAAGTATATATGGCGGTGAAACTCCTCATATAGGTGCTGTTGCACTTGGTATTCCAAGGCTTAGTCTTTATGGCAACAATAAAATAAGTTCATCAGTATCTCTACTAACAATAACAGGTCACAAAGAAGATATCATAGTACAAAATGCGGCAAAAAAAATATGTAGCAGAATTAATAGCACTGTAGTTGTCTGCTGTGGAATACATATTAAAGATATTACATTTGATGAAATTGAAAATTTAAATTATGTTATAGATGAACTTGTAGAAGAATTAATTTTAAAAATAAGTGGTGGGTGTAAATAACCTTGTGTATCTTGTCTAGTTAGGAAACCCTCAGTTATTTTAAAAATTTATACTACAAAATAGGATACCACCATTACTGTGATATCCTATTTGCCTTGCTTTACTTTTTTAAATTATTTATTTTACTTGATCTAAAACTTGATCTAAAACTTGATCTAAGTTAGTTATTAAAGTTTCTATATTTTCTTCTGTTATTACTAATGGTGGTTGAAAAGCTAATACATTTCTACCTAATCCATTTTTACCTACTATTAGTCCCCTATCTTTTAACTTTTCTAATATTATGTCAGTTTCCTCGCTTGCAGGCTCTCCATTTTCTTTTACTAATTCTGCACCTAGCATTAAGCCTATGCCTCTTACATCTTTTATTATGTTATGTTTGTTTTTTAAATTTTCTAATTTTCCCTTTAAAATGATCCCCAGTTCTTCAGCTTTTTTACAAAGCTGATTTTGTTCTATATAATCTAGAACTGCTATTGCAGTAGCTGATGAAACTGGATTTCCTCCGAGTGTTGATGCAGATGGCTTTGTGAATGCTTTTGCTATTTCATCATTAGTGCAAAAAGCTGATATTGGCATACCATTTCCTAGTGCCTTCGCCACTGTAATTATATCTGGTACCACATCATAGTTTTCTATGGCAAACATTTTACCTGTTCTTGCAAAACCAGTTTGTACTTCATCAATTATTAATAATATTTTATTCTTTTCTAAGATACTTTTTAATTCTTTAAAATACCAAAGTGGCGGAGTTATTATTCCTCCATTTCCTTGTATCGGTTCTGCTATTAATGCTGCTATATTTTCAGCGCCTCTTGTATTAATTATTTTTTCAATACTCCTTAAGGATTCTTTTGCTGCTTCATCTATATTAAGTTTTTCATTTATTATATTTTTAGCAAAATGTATTGATGCTGATAAATCCTGATCTGCTCTCCACATAGGTATAGCAGTAGCACTCATTGTTAAATAAGTTCTTCCATGTAGCCCGTTGTTTAATGCGATAAATTCATTTTTCCCTGTATATAATCTAGCTAATAGCATAGCCCCTTCATTTGCCTCTGATCCTGTACAACAAAAAAATGAACGCCTTAAATCCCCTGGAAGCACAGTTGCTAATTTCTCTGCTAAATTAACCATAGGCTCTGTTAAATAAAGTATTGTTGTATGTTGAAGAGTTCTCATTTGATTTATTGATGCTTCCACTATTTCTTTATTGCAATGACCACAGTTCATTACTGATACTCCTGCAAAAAAATCTATGTACTTATTATCTTTATCATCATATAAATACTGCATATCCCCCTTTACTATTTGCGGTGGATTTTTGTAAAAATGATTCCCTTGAGATGATGGAAATAAATATTCCTTTTTCTTTTCAATTATCTTTTCTGCTCCAATCAAAATCCTCTTCCTCCTTAGTTATTTCCTTTTGCCAACCTTAATCAAACTGCATTGCCCCTAATGTAAACCCTGAACAATTATAATCAAATTCATTAAATATTTCCTTACAAAGTTCTAAATTATCTATTGCTTTTTTATAGGATTTTATAATCTTTCTTAATGTATCATTATCATAATTACAAGCCTCTATTCTAAAACATTTAGCTCCAAGTTCACTTAATTCTTTAAGTATTGGCATATAACATAGTTCTTTAGATAATAACATGTGATTTTTCCCTGCATTATCTATATATATAGGATGTTCATTGCCTTTATCGTCTACTAATAATAAAACATCTTTATCCATATATTTTCTCTCTACATTTTTAGTTTTCTCTAACACTTTAGTATTTTCATATATATCATGACTCATATACATTACAACTGGTGAACCATGTACTATTATTTCTAAAGGTAATGATGATCCTATTAATATATCCTTTGTGTTCTTAACTGGTGATTCACAGGATATTGCGGCTAAACTTAAACCTTGATTTTTATAGAAATCTGCTGAAATTCGATTATATATATTTAATGAATAATCTCCAATAAGTTCTAATCCTAAATCATCAAATTTGCTTATATTACCTAGACTTGTAACTAATAGACCATCTATTCCTAATTTATTATTTCTTAGTAAATGATTATACTTTGAAAGATCTCCTTCAGACATCATTCTTGGCATACCTAAGTATACTTTAGAATTTTTCTTATTTTTAGCTATATCTATTATTTCCTTTTTATTAAATGGAAGGTTTGGTTTAAATACCTCTCCTGATAAATATACCTTGTCCACTCCCTCTTCTATTGCTACCATAGCTGATTCATAGGAGTTTACTTTTACACTAAGTTCTGCCTTATTATTAATTTTATTATGGGTTTCTAGAATAGCCTTAACATGTTCTACTCTTTCTTCTTTTATTTCAAATTCGTCCATAGGGCTACTAAATACCTTCCCAGTACTATAAAGCTTACCTGTACCTTCATAACGCTCATTTATATTTAAAAGACCAGGATTTCCAAAAGCATATGCAGTTGAGAAATCTCTTTTTCTACTTTCATACAGTTTTATAGAATCTTTCTTTCTATCATAATTAATAGGATCTTCTATATATCTATCAATAGAATCACTATAAGAATTCACTAAATCTACAAGATAATCTGTATCTCTCATTCTTCCTTCAATTTTAAAAGATACAATTCCAGCTTCAATTAATTCTGGAATATTTTCATACATATACATATCTTTTACTGCCATAGGGAAACTTGTATTATACTCTTCTCCACCTTTATTTATTTTATAAGACCAACGACAAGGCTTCATACACAAGCCTCTACTACCGCTTTTCCCAAATAACATTCCACTATACATACATTGAGCTCCATGAGCCACACACATATCTCCATGAACAAAATATTCAAATTCCATATCTGTTTTACTAGATAGTTGTTTTACTGTATTTAAATCTAATTCCCTTGGCATAACTACCCTTGTAACTCCAAGTTTTTGTAATTTTTCTATAGTATCAAAATTATGTACATTCATCATTACAGATGAATGTACATTTAAATTCAACCCTAAATCTTTAATTAACTTTATTACACTCATATCCTGTACTATTAGAGCATCTGGTTGTATTCTATCTAAATATCTAAAATACTCTTCAGCCTGTAATAAATCATCTGAACTTAATAAATTATTTACTGTTATATATACTTTTTTCCCTAAAGAATGTGCTATTTGTATTGCTTCCTCTAGCTCAAAATTAGTAAAGTTAAAATCTTTTCTATGCATACGCATGTTAAATATTTTACCCCCTAAATAAACTGCATCAGCGCCACTATTTATTACAGATTTGAAAATTTCAAAATTCCCAACAGGGGCTAATAACTCAACTTCTTGATCATTAAAATATCTACTCATCTTATGTTACCTCTTTTATTTGTATTTTTATAATTTAAATCTTTGCTCAATTATATCATATTCCTATAATAATGCATGCCAACTATTAAATACCCATTCTATAAATATCATAAATTACCTTTACATTTATTGCAACATTATCGATTTAATTAAAGCATAGTATATTTCAAAAATGTAAAGGTAATACTTATTTATTTTTTAGCTAAATACTTAACTTTCAGGTAAATAAAAAAATACAACACAGTATTTTTTGTACTGTGTTAAATTCTATAATTATATTTTTCCTCATTGTAACTTAGGCTTCTAATGCATAAGCTAAATATAGCTTAGTGCTTATTAAAACTGCCCTTTCATCTATATTAAATCTTTCATTGTGATTTGGAAAATCCCTTCCTATCTTTGAGTTTCCCCCACCTACAAATACAAAAACTCCTGGTATTTTCTTTTGATATATTGAAAAATCTTCCCCAAGCATCATTTTTGGAATACACACTATATTTTCTTTATCAAATATCTTTCTAGCTCCTTCTAATGCCGTTTTAACTGCTGCCTCATCATTAAACACCACGGGGTGTGAAGAAATATTATATTCAATTATAGCAACTGCTCCATGTGCAATTGCTGTGCTATATGCAATTCTTTTTATAGAAGTTTCTATTTTCTTTGCATTTTCATCCGAAAACATTCTAACAGTTCCTTCAATAAGTGCCTCCCCAGAAATAATATTATGAGAAGCTCCAGATACCATATGCCCAATAGTTACTACTGCTGGATCTATAGGATCAATTTCTCTGCTTACAATAGCTTGGATTCCCATAACAGTTGCTGCACATACCAAAGTCGCATCAACACATTGATGAGGCTTACCTGCATGTCCCGATTTTCCCTTAATAAATATTTTAAACTTCTGTGATGCTGCCATTCTATTACCTTTTTGTATAGAAATCTTGCCACATTCAATATCACCAAAAACATGTAGCCCAAATATCTCATCTACTTTATCTAAATGTCCAGACTCAACTATAAGCTTTGCCCCACTAGAATTTTCTTCTGCAGGCTGAAATATTATAATAATTTTTCCTGGCAATTCATCTTCATATTTTTTCAAAATAATTGTAGCTCCAATAAGTGATGCCATATGTGAATCATGACCACAAGCATGCATTACCCCTAAGTTTTCAGAAGTATAATCTACGCCCGTATTTTCTTCTATTTTTAAAGCATCCATATCTGCTCTCAATGCAATAGTTCTACCTGTACCTTTACCTACCGTTGCAATTACCCCTGTTTTTCCACATTCTACATATGTCACTCCTATTTTGTCTAATTCCTCTTTTATTTTTTTTGACGTTTCATATTCCTCTAGTGCAAGCTCAGGATGTTTATGAAATTCTCTTCTTAGTGCAATTATATAGTCGCCTAATTCCCCTGTTTCCTTTAGTATATCCACTTTAAATCATCCTTTCTCTCTTGTACTTCATATTTATTGTTATATGCCTTAGTTACCCTAACTATCTTTAATATATTAATTATCTATATTAATTAATATATCCACTAAATAAAAAATAGTACCGATTTAGTTTACTTAGAAACTGGTATTAGTCAATCTACCTTACTACTTAGAAATTCCTAAATCCATTATAAATTCAAAAAAAATTCACTACAGTACCTAAAAGTACTGTAGTGAATTAGATTTCTTATATTTTTCTAGTTTCTAATTTTAAATTTCTGTCCATAGAAAAAATTGCATATTCTATATGAACATATAAAAATAATTGGCGTTAATATTACTGTGATTATTAATATTGTATCTGCTTGTTGATATGCTGAAAATTTCCCAAAGAAATCTTGTGCAATATTTCCATTAACAAATAGCAAATTTCTATCTACAAATAAAAGTAATATTATATATGTTCCACAAGTTAGTAATATAGATAATAATTTTATTACTTTTGATTTTATAAAAACAAAACTAGTACCAAAGGCTATAAATATTAAATGGGATAGTTTACTAAATAACTCCTCTTTCCAATTTTGAGTAAATGCTTGTATTAAACTAAAATTATCATCCCCACCAGTAATAATTCCTATTGAAAAAACAAAATTAATAATTAGAAATAATCCTATTAAAGAAAACATAACAAAAATAATAATTACGTTAATAAAAATATTTAACAAAATGCAATATAAAAATATATTACATATATAAAATCTTTTAGATACAGGTAAAAGCTCAAAATGTTTTACTTTGCTACTAAAAGTAATGTGTAATGCAAGTAATGAAAAAATTAGTAATGGAATATTATTTAAAACTCCACCCAAGTCTGGGATATTTAGAATTACTATATTGAAAATAAAAATTTCTAAAAACAATAAAAAATTATATTTTGTATTCAAATTTGTAATTAAACTTTTAAAAAGAATTCTTTGAAATGCTATTATTTTCTTAATCATAAATCCTCCTTATTCATTAATAACTATTTTTTTATGAAGATTTAATGCTATTTTAATCCCTCCAAATAAAGAGATTATAAATAGTATTGAAGAAATACCTAGAAGTATATATTTAAAATTTATATTCTCTATATTAGCTAATGCACTAGATAATTTTATATTATAGATTAACTTAAATACATAAGCAGATACGAAGAATAAAACAAAAATAGTAATAAGTGAACCAATCCTATATTTTATATCTTTAATAAAGCATATAGCAATACATATATTACCTATACTAAAGAAAAACAGAATACTAATTATACCCCCACATATAAAAAACCCTTTAATATCTGCTAAAAACCAATTCCAATTATTTAATAAAAGGTTTGAATTCCCACGTGAAAATAACCACATAACTATAAATGAAACAACGGCAAATCCACTTACTATCATAACTACAATAAAAATGAAATGGTAAAAACTAAAAAATATATTATAAATAGCAAATTTATTAGATACCGGTAACAACTCCCAAAGTTTTATCTTTTTGTTTACACTTTGGTAAACAAATCCTATAGGCATAATTCCAATAGCAATTACGTTAGCATCTCCTCCGACAATAATATTATAAGCAATACTAAAAAAGATAAACATAAAAAATATTTTCCCTACATGTTTTGATGATTTAGTTGGATCAAAATTATTTTGAAAGAAAAAGACCCTTTGAAAACTTCTTATTTTTTTAAGCATCCTTATTCAGTCCCCCTCTAAGAATCATTACATCTTCAATACTAACATGGGCAAATTTTACACCAGGTATATTTTTAAAAGGTTCTCTATCTTCAACCAAGCCTTGGTATCCAAAAATATTTTCTTTTAAGCCTTTTATATTTCTTTTTAGTTCATCAGAAATTGCTGATTTATCCACTTGAATTATAGAGTATTTTTCTATTAATGTTTCTTTATCCATTGAAAAAACAATTTCTCCTTTATCCATTAGTGTTATATAATCAGCAATTTTTTCTAAATCGCTTAAAATATGTGTTGAGAAAAGAATAGCTTTATTTTCGTCTTGCATAATTTCAAGAAAAAAATCAATAATTTCGGCTCTAGAAATAGGGTCAAGACCTGCAGTTGGTTCATCAAGAATTATTAAATCTGGATTATGACAAAGTGCCATAATTACATTAAATTTAGTTTTCATGCCTTTTGAATATTTGGTTAAGTTTTTATTTGGATTCAATTCAAACTTATCCATTAATAAGTTATATTTATTAATATCAAATTCATCATAAAATGGAGCTATCATTTTTACAATGTGCTTAGGCTTAACAATGGTATATATTAGATCATCAAAAACTACTCCAATTTTCGATTTAACTTTTTCATCATTACCATACATCCTTAATCCATCAAATAATACTTCTCCACTTGAATGTTGAAGTTGATTTACTATTGATTTAATTAATGTTGTTTTTCCAACACCATTTCTTCCTATAAGCCCCATAACACTTCCTTTATGTATAGTTAAATTTATAGATTTTAATTCAAAATCTCCATTTTTTACACAAAGATTTTTAATTTCTAAAGCATTTCTCATAATATTAACCTCCATAGATATCATTAATAATTTTTGTAATTTCTATTTTTTCAATATTAGAGTTATCAGCAAAATCTTTGATTTCATCTAATTTCTTTTTTAACTCAATTAGATGAAGTTCTTTTGTTTTATCTAAATCAATTTGATTTACAAAGCAACCCCTACCTGGAATTGTTATAACAAGATTTTGTTTTTCTAACTCTTCATAAGCCCGTTTAACTGTTACTATTCCAACTCTTAAATCCTTTGACATAACTCTAATAGATGGAAGTTGCTCTTCTCCTTTTATAATACCCTTAAAAATTTGTTCTTTAATTTGGTTAGTAATCTGCTTGTATATAGGAGTCTGGGAAAGCGAAGAAATTATTACATTCAAACTATCACCTCCAACATGCTATTACTGTGATTATACATTAGACACAGATGGAGTTCAAGTAAATTTTGGTAAATACTCAAATTTTCTCAAATAATAACTATTTTAAAAATGCAAAAGGAGCTCCACTAAGAGCTCCTTTTTAGTAATAATAAATATATATATAAGAAAAAGGGAATTTCAATATAATAAAAATATCGCATCCCTATTTACTTAGATTTTCTTGATTTACTTCTTTTTTCTTTAATTTCTCTACCAGTATATAAATCTTCATAAGTTGAAGATATTTTCTCCCAAGTAATTTCGTCAACTATACAACTAACTTTTAATCCAAATTCTTTTTGTAATTTTTCAACTGCAATCTTAGTATTGTTATCAAACTCCCCAGTTACAGGTATTTCATCTATCCTATAATTATTTTTTGCAATTACATTTATATATTGTTGCAAAACAGTAACATATCCATCTTTATCCCCAAGCTCTAAGTTAAATCCAGGATAACTATATAGTATATCTGATTTATTAATATTTTTCCCACTATCTAAGCTATCATATACTGATATTAATTTATTCCAATCATTAACACCAACATTTCCATCATCATTTAATTCAAATTCCTTTTGAAAGGCTATTACCGCATTCTTTGTTCCTTTGTTGAACACTCCATCAACTTCTATCCTTGGAATTTTTTTATAAACTCTTGATATTGCTTGTAAATAAGTTTGCAGCCATTTAATATCCTCTCCAACTAAATTTTCCTTTAGTACATAGCCTGGATAGTGCCTTTCTACTCCTGGTTTTTGATTTTCTTCATCTATCTCTGGTTCTTGATTAAGCTCTGCTAATCTTTTTACTCCAACGTAAATATCTGATATCCTATACCAAGTAGCTCTTCCAACAATTCCATCTTGAGTTAGGTTAAAAACCTTCTGAAAAGTCTTAACCGAATCTTCAGTTTGCTTATCAAACTTACCCTCTACAGAAACAATTTTAGGAATAGCCGGAAAATTTTTAGAAATTCTATTTAATTGCTTTTGAATTATTTTTACATTTTCATTTATATCATTAAGTCTAAGGGGTGCCCCTGAATACGACTCAGGTACTCCTTCAATAACAGTTGCTCTAACTAAATCTTTGTCATATCCAAAATAATATTTTATAATATCTAAAGCTTCTACCCCTGCATTTGCTAAATCAACCGAACCCCATTGTGATAATCCATCACATTTAACAGTTGTACCATTACAGTACTGTGCAAAAAACGGAGTTTTATTTCCAATAGTTATAATATATTTACTAAAAATTTCATCAACTATTTTACTTATATTTTCATATATATTTCTACCTTTTATAAAATATTGATCATAGGCAGTTGAGTTTGTAATCTGGAATGAATATCCTTTATTTCTATACCATTCTGTATAAATTCTATTTAGTGCAAAAGATATTTGGCAATAAATATTTGCCTTTAGTGATTCTTCTGGCCAAGTTGGATAAATTTCACTTGAAGCAACATTTTTAATGTAATCAACAAATCCTACTGTCACATTTTCAGCACCTGAATTTGGATAGCCTAAATGCACTACAATAAATTGTGGTATATATACTTTATCCAAAACAAATGGGTATTCCATTGTTCCTATCTGCTTGTCTCTTTGTTCTTTAAGTACTAGTTGTTGCTCTGGTATAACAATTATCTCTGGTAAAGAAGTAAATTCACTAATCTTATCTTCCTCTTTTAGTTCAATATTCTGTATTGATGTATTTTCCTCAAAAACACTTACCCCCTCCACAATAACCTCTACAAAGCCATCCGATAAAACATCTAAATTATACCTTCCGTAAGGAATTATACCGCTTTCATATGGTTGTTGTGATAAGCTCTTTTCTGGAGTATCTACCTCTATTATTTCACTTCTTCCACTAATATCAAATGCATCATCTTTTTCATAAACTATATTTCCATTTTCAGCATTAGTAATCTTAAGACTGCCCCTAGTTTTAGGTAACGCATCCATCACCTTAAATAGCCTTACTAATATATATCCTTTTTCCAAAGTAATCTCCTAAAAAAATTATTGTTATATTAATTTATGTAAATCATATCCAAAGGTGCATATCATTATTTATATCTACTTTTAATCCTGAATTTTCTGCAAATCATTGTTATTTTTTTCTAATAGGTTTTTTACTTCATATATTTTAGCACTTCTACGCCTTCTTTAGAGTTATTTTTAATAATTTCAATAGTATCATTTATATGAGAAAATACCTCTCTTGATAATTTTTCTACGTCTAAATAAAAAGTGTTAGCCTTTTTAAAATCCTTATCTTCAATTGCTTCAACTACTTTTTTCCCCATACTGTGTAATCCCTCATGAGCCTTATCAATTTCATTCCAGGCTTCAACTATATATGGATTATTTACGGTAATAGAGTGATAAAAATGACCAAAAGCACATCTTTTTGAATTGGTTTGAATTGGATAAGTTTTCTTTTCATCTACAATTCGTTTTAAATTTTTCATCCAATTACCATGAGCTTCTTTTGCCTTTGAAAGATTATTTATCAACTCCTGATTTGTTATTGCATTTACTCCACCATTTAAAGAAGATATCATATTCCTTGCAATATTACTAAGCTCTTCATCAATTTTTGATATTTGTTTAGCATTTCCAGCACTTTCAGTAGCATCAGAATGAATATTCTGTGTCATATAATTTAGTTTTTCCACATCCCTTGTTGATGCATCCATAGCTTGGTTTATTTGTGTCGCTGCTTCCTTTATCTCACCCATTGATTCTGATATCTTATGTACATCTTCAATTGTACCCCTTAGCATAGATACATTTTCTTTCATAGTTCCAGATATAGTATCTAACTTTGAATTCATATTATTCGTAGATTTCATTGTATTATTCATACTTTCTTGTCCACCATTTGCTGCTTGATGTACGTTATTTACAAAAACCCTCATTTCATCCAAATTAATCTTAGTGTTATCTGCTAATTTTCTAATTTCATCAGCTACAACTGCAAACCCTTTTCCAAATTCTCCTGCACGTGCTGCTTCAATAGACGCATTAAGTGCTAGTAAATTTGTTTGTTCTGCTATTGCTTCCACTCCATTTACTATTTCATTTACTTTGACAGCCATGTCAACTAAATGCTTTATTTGCTCGCTCATTATAGTTGAATCTTTCATAACATTCTCTTTTAATATATTAACTTCATTTAATTGAAGCATACCCTCATCATTTTTCAAAACTAAAGCTTTAGAAGCGCTAGCTAGCTGATCCATTGTCTCAGATGTATTTCCTATCGTCTCATTTACTTGATTCATATTCGCAGTAATTTCTTCTACTATAGCCAGGTTAGATTCACTTAAACTTGACATATCTTTTGCAAAATTTATTAGCTTACCCGAAGAATGTGTCATTTTCACATCAAAATCGCTTAAAGAAGCTGTAATATTTACTAGTTGTTCAGACCCCATAGACATTTTCTTTTCACTTGCTAAAAGCTTGTCAAAATGTTTAAATAATGTTTTGTGAATAGGATAGTCTATTTGGGGATTCTCCACTATTTTTCCATTCATTCTATCTTCAACATTTTTAATTATACAAAGAGCTTCATTGCATGGTGCCTTCTTAAATAATTTCATAGTTATTTCTCCTTCTACCTTTTACTCATTCCATCTATTTACTAGAAATTTGTAATTTTTTATATTATTTTATACTATTATATCACTATCTCAATATACATCTCAAACTTTGTGCATATAGTAGACTTAGGAATATTCAAAAAATAACATCATAAAGATACTCTTTTAAATTCCCCTTAGTGTATCTAATAAAGCCAAATTATAATAATCAGTTTATACATATGATTAAACTGATTATTATAATTTATATGGGTATACTATTACTGACATTATATTTTTCCATTAAAAACCCTAGTGAATATTTGCTAATAGGTTATCTTAATATAATGGTGGAGGTTTTATTAAATGCAAAAGAAAAAAGTATTTTGGATTTTTTCAATTGTTATCTTATTTGTTATGATATATAGTTCTTTTATGATTAAAAATTTAACTACAACAAGTTATGGTAAGCTTGATAAAGTTTTTGGTGTAGTTACAAAAATAAATAATTACTTTAGCCCTACTTCACTTAAAGAAAAATCAACATATGAAATACGTGAAGCCTTACATAAAAGTGCAACAAAATGGAGCCCTAAGCCTATATCCTTTTCCAATATAAAAAATATGGATATAAAAACCTCTTCAAATCAAGTACCAGTACGAATATATACGCCTGATAATGGCAATGATTTTCCTTTGATAATATATGCTCATGGAGGTAGTTGGATAAGTGGTACTATTGATGACTATGATCATATTTGCAGGAAACTTTCAAAAAATTCAAAGGCTATAGTAGTATCTGTAAATTATCGCCTTGCACCAGAAAATCCTTTTCCATCTGGGCTTAATGACATGTATAATGTGCTTCAATGGGTTTATTTAAATGCTAAAAGTATTAACGGAAACTCAAATCTAATATCTATTGTAGGCGACAGTGCTGGTGCTAACCTTTCTGCTGTAGTTTCTCAAATGGCACGTGATAAATCTGGCCCTCATATAACTTCTCAGGTACTAATATATCCATCTACAAACATTTATGAGCTAAATACTGAATCTTGGTCTTATTTTGGTATGGATTATAATCTTACAAGGGAAAACTCTGAGAAATTTATCGACCTATATACTCCAATATTAGAAGATAGGAGGAGTGAATATGCATCTCCTTTATTATCTGAAAATTTTAATGGATTACCTGATACGCTTATAATTACAGCTGAATTTGATCCACTTAGGGATGAGGGTGAATCTTATGGAAACAAATTAAAGGAAGCAGGTGTATATGTAATTTCTACTAGATATAAAGGTGTTACACATGGTTTTATTTCTATGGGTAACCTTACAAAAAAAGCAGATAAAGCATTAAATGAAATTTGCACATATCTACAAAAACAATTCAACAAAAAAATATAAAAGGGAGAATATATTTAATGTTAGAGAAAGATTTTTATGTAAAAGGAGCATTAGATTTAGCAAAGGATTTGCTAGGTAAGGTATTAGTAAGAGAAATTGATGGTCGAATTTTAAAGGGAAGAATAATAGAAACAGAAGCCTATATAGCTGAAATTGACAAAGCTTGTCACGCCTACGGCAGAAGTGTTACAAAAAGAACTGACCCACTATATAAGGAGGGTGGCATTGCCTATGTATATTTTATTTATGGATTATATCATTGTTTTAATATAGTTTCTGGACAGGAGGGTAAAGCTGAAGCTGTTTTAATAAGAGCAGTTAAGCCATTAAATGAAATTGACTATATTAGTATTAGGAGATATGGAAAGGAAAATAATCAATTGACTAAATACCAAAAAAATAATTTAACTAATGGGCCTTCAAAATTATGCTTAGCATATGGTATTAATAAGGAAGATAATTATAAAGAAATACATGTAAAAGGTGATTTGTATATAATTGATGATCAATATAGGGATTTTGATATAATAGAGACCAAAAGGATAGGTATTGATTATGCAGAGGAAGCCAAAGATTTTCTATGGAGATTTTCTATTGATGTGTAAATTTAATACCCCTATATTTATTTGCAAACAAAAAGCTGCAACAAAATTTTATAATTTCATTGCAGTTTTTCACTAAACATATAATTTTTTTTTTATTTCCATAATATATTCGCATTTTTTCTTGGTACTGTTCTTGAATATTTTACACTTGGATATCCAATTACCATACATGTAACTATTTTTTTATTTTCATCTAATCCTAAATAATTCATAATACTTTTATTTCCTTGAGCCGCTTTTATAAAGAATCCACTAAAGAATGTTCCAAGACCTAGTGCATTAGTCATAAGTTCCATATTTGAAGAGGCTAACCCTGCATTAACTTCTGAATCTGAAACAACAAGAATTATAGCAGGTGCATTAAAGAATAATCCATCTCTTATAGTTGGATCTTTTTTATAACTTTCATACATATTCATCCAAATTTGTGCATACCTTTTATATACCATTGTTTCTGGTGTTAAATTAGCAAGTATTCCTTTTCCTGCTTCATTTAAGCTTTCAAGCCCCATAACCTTTAACTCTTCTATACCTTCTTTTACTACTACATAAGATACATTTTGACTATTAATTCCTGTTTGAGTAAATCTTCCTGCTTCTATAATTTTAGAAAGTTTTTCTATTTCTACTTCTTTATTTTTAAAATGTCTTACACTTCTTCTAAATTTAATTGAATTTAATAAGTTATCTGCATTTATATCAAAAGTTTCTTTATTATACTCTTTTACCTCATCCATATTATAATCATCTGTTGATACAGCGTCTTTAGGACAAATAGCTATACAATGACCACACTTAATGCAATTTATATTTTTAACTTTTGCTTTTCCATCTACAAGTTCTATATCTCTTACTGGGCAATCTTTAATACATAACTGACAAGCTATACATTTCTCTTTATTTACATTCATCATAATTTTGTCTCCCTCTTTTATAAATTTAACCTATCCATGACATAACATATTTATATTCACTTTCTATTTTAGGATCTATAATTTTAAATTCTCCATTTAGATTTTGTTCTTCAGCCATTAAATGAAAATGGCAAAGTGCAATTCCTATATCTATTCTATTCATTTCTATTTTACCCGCTGTGTAAAAGTGAAATTTATTTCCTATCTTTAATATTCTCCAAGGCTGTTTGTTCATAGCTGATGGTGCAATTCTTACCATTTCTAGCACTTCACTATAACTTTCTGCATCTTTTTTTGAAAGTGAATTGTTAAAATTATTATTAAAGAAAACTTCTTCATAGCTTTTTCGTTTTTTATTCTTACTTCCCATCATTGATGCAAGTAATGATTTTTTACCACCTTCATATCCTAAAGGTGAAACTATTGAAATAGTTTCGTTTTCTTTTATATTCATAGCTTTTGCAAATGTACTTTTACTAAAGGTCCCCCCCATCCATACAGTTCCAAGCCCTAAAAATGTACAATATAAAACTACTTTTTCAAAAACATAACCAAGGGATTCTAAATCAAGTTCTCCCTTTTCTGAAGCAACTGCTAAAAAATAATTAGCCCCTTTTATTACTCCATATGTTCCAAGTTTTACGTCTTTATTACTATCATCTTTTTGTATTAATTTAATTCTTACGTTTCCATTAAAAGGATTTTTCGCTTCATTTATATACTTTTCTATTTTTCCTATTATCTCTTTTGATAAAAGTCTATTTTCATAGTTCCTTACTGAATGTCTCTTTGTCATTACTTCTTTTATTTCTTTATTAAATATATTACTCATAATTTGAGGCTCCCCCTTTTGACATATCCATAAATAAAATTTATAATTACTAAATATATTAAGTGGATCATCAAATATTATATTGTGATTATATCACCTATAAACTTACTACGTCTAATTCACTTTTTTCATATAACTATAACTTTTAGTTATAGTTATATGAAATACTATTTTTTAGATTTCTATCAAATAATATACCTGAATTATCCAAGGAGGATTAAAATGAATTTACAACAATTAGAGTACCTTAAAATAATAGCTGAAACTGAGAATTTTACAACTGCTTCAAAATTATTATCTGTAACTCAACCAGCTTTAAGCAAATCAATATCAAAATTAGAAAATGAATTAAATGTACCTTTATTTGAAAAGAGTGGTCGAAACATTAAACTTACTCGCTTTGGCAAAATATTTTTAACTCATAGTAATTTAGCTTTAACTGAAATAGAACAAGGCGTAAAGGAACTTCAAGATATAATCAATCCAGTAACTGGAACAATCTCTATTTCTTCTACATCTAGTATTGGAACATATTTTATGCCTTTTATAATTAGTGATTTTTTAAATAAAAGTCCTAATAGTAACTTTAAATTTAATCATCAATCTGTCCCAGGAATATTAAAAGATTTAAAAAGTGGGAAAATAGATTTAGGATTTTATGATTATGTAGATAGTATTGATTCTCACACTGACATTGAATCAATTCCTATAAAAAGAGAAGAATATGTTTTAATAGTTCCTAAAAATCATATTCTTTCAACTAGAACTGAGATTTCTTTAAAAGAATTAAAAGATGAATCATTTGTTGCATTTTGCGAGTCAAGTAAAGACAATATGCTTTCATACTCTGAGTACTTAGGTTATATTCCTAAAATCTCTATACAACCTAGCGAATCTAGCATGCTCGAAGGTTTAGTCGCTGCTGGTGCTGGTATTTCACTAGTTCCAAATACACCAGTTATTAATACAAATACTCTATCCATTATAAAAATTAAAGAAAAGATTAAAGATAGAGTTATTTATATGGGTTACCTTAAGGATTCCTATATGTCTCCAATTTCAAAAGTGTTTAAAGATTATGTAGTTTCTTCAACTACCTATTTAAAATAAGTAATACACTAATTTTAACTTTAGCGTATTACTTATGTTTTTTCATCATTTTATATATAAAATTTCCTATTCCATTTTTTAATATACCTATTTCTACTTTTGGAGAAAATGGATATTTATTTAACTCTGTCTCATTCCAATAATCATAGTCTGCGCTTCCAAATTTATTTTTTTCATTAGCCATACCTCTCCATATGTTAAACATTGCTACTGATTTTATACTTGGCTTATGAAGTTTATTTGAGTTTAAATCATTCATAAAGTTTTTAGCAGCTTTATGAATTCTCTCATTATTTTTATTATTTAGTTCTAATCCTCTATATGCAATTGGTAAGGTATTAACATAATTAAATCCCCAGTAATGAAGTACTTTCTTTATATAATTAGCTACATCCGTATGTCCAGCACCTGCAGTTGTAGTTATAACTAATGCTTTCTTAGTAAAAAATCTTGGTCTATGGAAATTATATGACATATGATCTATGAAATCTTTTAATAAACCTGTAACTTGAAGTGAATAAACAGGAGATGTAATAATTAATGCATCTGCTTTTTCAAGTTTAGTAGTAATATTACTTATAATATCTTTATGAGGACATTTATTTTCACCTTTCATAATACAATTAAAACATCCAACACAACTTGGAATCCCTTGTTTCCTTAGCTCAATATCAATAAATTCAACATCACCATTTTTCTTCATTTCTTCTTTTACTAAATTTAATACATCCCATGTATTTCCCCTTCTTGGGCTGCCATGAATAACTAGACACTTCATAAATATCCCCCTCAATACTTTGAAATTTATCTCCCTTATAAATATATTATAATTATTTCAAAAATATATTGAAATAATTACCTTTAAATACATACTATTTTAAAGTTTTTACTAACATACCCCTAGCCTTAAATAACTTTTCATTTTTAATTAAAAAATTCCATACTGGCTCAAACTTTTTCCAAGTCCCTGCATAAGTTAAATGTTTCAATTTCATGCCTAACTCTTCATGGTTTCCTGAACATTTAACTATATTTCCCCACTTATAAAAATTTTCATAAGCTCTATTATATCCAGCTTCCATTTCTTCTTTTGATATATTTGGATGTTTAAATACAAGGTGCCTTGTATCATATAATCTCCAATCATCTGTTAATATTCTATTATCTTTTTTCATTTGTTCATATATAACAGTTCCTGGATAAGGTGTTAGAATATGATTTGTAGCAGTAGCAATCCCACTCTTTATTGCCCATTCAGTAGTTCTATCAAATACATCCTTGGTATCATTATCTAATCCGAAAATAAAGCTACCATTAATCATAATTCCTAATTCATCTAACCTCTTAATAGCTTTACTATAGTCTTGTCCTAAATTAGAACGTTTATTAGCATTTACTAAACTCATTTCATTTATGCTTTCAAAACCTATAAATGCGCTCCTAAATCCTGCCTCGTAAGCTAGCTCTATAGTTTCATTATCAAAAACTGAATCTATTGTTATAGCACCTTGAAATACTTTTTTCATACCTCTCATTTCTCTAAATATTTCTTTAGAAAGTTTTTTGTCTGCAAATAAATTATCATCCAAAAAATATAAATGCTTTCCAGGCATACTTTCTATCTCCTCTAAAATTCTATCAATTTTATATGCATAAAAAGATTTTCCATTCTTATAAAAAGAGTTTACATAACAAAAAGAGCACTTATTAGGGCACCCTCTTGAAAACACCATGGAATTTGGTACAAGATACTTATCTTTCTTAAATAAATCTCTTCGTGGTAGCGGTAATCCATCTAAAGATACCTCTCCTTGTTCATATACTTCTAAAGCTTTCCCTGCTCTTAAATCTGAAAGAAACTTAGGAAAACTAGCTTCACCCAATCCAAGTAAAACTACATCTGCATGTTTTTTTGCTTCTGATTGCATAGATGTTGCATGTATTCCTCCAATTGCTACCTTTATACCTCTCTTTCTATAACTGTCAGCGATTTCATAAGCTCTATGTGCATTTGTAATATAACTTTCAATACAAACCAAGTCAGGTTCATCATCTAAATTTATCTTCTCAACATGTTCATCAACTATTTCTATCTCATCTGATTCTGAACATAACGAGGCTAGAGTTGCTAAACCCAATGGTGGAAAAAGCGAATATTTTATAGGTCTCCAATAAGGACTTTTTGATTCCTCTAATGCAGGTAAAATAAACTTTATTTTCATAACCTAGCCCCCTATTTTTCTATATTAACTATAATTTTACATTTTATTCAAATAAATATCAATTAACATTTACATAGGGATGATTCATTATACTATTCATCCACTCTTTATTATCTAAATACCACTTTATAGTTTTTACTATACCAACTTCAAATGTAGTTTCTGGGTACCATCCAAGTTCTTCTTTAATCTTACTTGGATCTATTCCATATCTTATATCATGACCTTTTCTATCTTCAACGTATTTCTTTAAGTTTTCTGTTATTTGTTTATCTACATTTTTATTTAAATAGCTTATAACCGTATCAACTATTTGAATATTAGTTTTTTCATTATGACCACCAATATTATAAACTTCCCCAAGCCGTCCCTTATTTATAACCATATCTATTGCCTTAACATGATCTCCAACAAATAACCAATCTCTTATATTCATTCCATCCCCATATATAGGTAAATATTTATGTTCTAAACAATTATTTATTAATAGAGGTATTAATTTTTCAGGAAATTGAAATGGACCATAGTTGTTTGAACATCTTGTAATATTAACTGGCATTTTAAATGTATCAGCATATGCCTTAACCATTAAATCTGATCCAGCTTTGCTTGCTGAATATGGGCTATGAGGATTTAGTGGTGTTGTTTCCACAAAGAATCCGGTTTCCCCTAGTGATCCATAAACTTCATCAGTTGAAACATGAAGAAATTTAACACCTTCTTTCCACCCCTCTGTTGTCTCCCAAGAATCTTTTGCACAGTTTAATAAGTTAACTGTTCCCATAACATTTGTTTTTGCAAATATTTCGGGTTCCTTTATACTTCTATCAACATGTGATTCTGCTGCAAAATTAGCTACGTAATCTATTTTATATTTTTCAAATATGCTCTTTACTAATTCTCTATCACAGATATCCCCTTTAATAAATACATATCTTTCATCATTTTCAATTAACTTTAAGTTCTCTAAATTACCTGCATAAGTTAACTTATCTAAATTTACTATTTTTATATTTTCATATTTATTTAACATATACAATACAAAATTTGACCCTATAAATCCTGCTCCACCGGTTACTAAGTAAGTTTTCACTAATCATATCCCCTTTTATACTTAATGTTTTTTCTACTTAATATTTTTTCTACTTAATATTTTTTATAAAACTTGTTAATGCGTCTTTCCAACCTC
Organism: Clostridium gasigenes; assembly: GCF_900104115.1. Taxonomy (GTDB): domain Bacteria; phylum Bacillota; class Clostridia; order Clostridiales; family Clostridiaceae; genus Clostridium; species Clostridium gasigenes. The sequence goes on along the minus strand of NZ_FNJM01000001.1, from coordinate 44,031 downwards.
TCATTTCATCACCAACAGTACATCTTAGCATCATGTTATCAAGAGATGAATATTCTGGTCTTTTTGCCACTGTTTTAAATTCTTCTGAAGAACACGGATTAACAACACAAGTTCTTTCTGATAACTCCATTATAAGTTTTGCAAAATCATACCAACTACATTCACCAGCACCTGTACAATGATACACTCCATATTCTTCTGTTTCTATTAACTTAAGAATATGATATGCCAAATCATTTGCATTAGTTGGGTTTCCTCTTTGATCATCTACTACATCTATTGACTCCTTTGTTTTCCCTAAGCTCATCATTGTATAAACAAAATTTTTCCCAACATATCCATATAACCAAGCTGTTCTAACTATAAAGTACTTTGTAGAAAACTCTCTAACATAATCTTCTCCCATCAACTTAGTTTTTCCATAAACACTGTATGGATTTGTTAAATCAAATTCTGCTCGAGGGTTACTTTCTACTCCACTAAATACATAATCAGTTGAAACTTGCAGTAATTTAGAACCCACCTCTTGGCAAACCATTGCTAAGTTTCTTGGGCCAATTGAATTTATTTTAAAAGCTAAATCTTGGTTACTTTCGCATCCATCTACATTAGTAGCTGCAGCGCAGTTAATTATAACATCAGGTGTTTCTCTGTATATAACTTCCTTAACTTGTTCTAAATTTGTTATATCTAAATCTTCAATATCTAATGCAACAACTTTCGAATTCTTTATTTCTTCACTTATAACTCCAATTTCAGCTTTCCCATTTTTTATTATGCTTTGAATTTCATTTCCTAATTGCCCCTTTGAACCTGTTATTAATATTTTCATAATAACCCTACCCTTTCTTTATAAATTGTACATCTAATTCTTTTAAGGTCTTTTGAACTTTATCTTTTTCTGATAATAATATTTCATCTATTCCATCTAAGGGCCACTGTATATTAACATCTTTATCTTTCCATAAAAGACCACTATCATATTCTGGTGAATAGAAATCTGTACACTTATAATTAAATATAGCCACCTCTGAAACTACTAAAAATCCATGAGCAAACCCTTCTGGAACATAAAATTGCTTCTTATTTTCAGCAGTAAGAAGTACACCTTCCCACTGCCCATAAGTAGGTGATCCTTTTCTTAAATCAACTGCAACATCATATACTTCCCCTTGAGTTGCTCTAACTAGTTTTCCTTGGGTGTTCTTAGTTTGAAAATGCATTCCTCTTAAAACACCTTTTTTAGATTTTGATTCATTATCTTGAACAAACTCCATAGTAAGTCCCGCCTCATAAAAAGCCTTTTTATTATAACTTTCTATAAAGTATCCTCTTTCATCTCCAAAAACTTTAGGTTCTATTATATATAAATCTTTTATTTTAGTTTCTATAAAATTAAAATTACTCAAATTAATACAACTCCTTGTACAATTGGAAAATATTACACCCCTGGGGTGTTCTCTTTAACTATCTCAATTAAATATTGCCCATAGCCAGTCTTCATTAATGGTTTAGCTAAATTCTTTAATTCATCTGTATTTATCCAACCTTGTCTAAAAGCAATTTCTTCTAAACAAGATATATATGTTCCTTGAGTATTTTGAATTGCTTCTACAAAATTTGATGCTTGTAACATTGATTCATGTGTTCCTGTATCCAGCCAAGCCATTCCTCGGCCTAAAACATTTACTCTTAATGTGCCCTCATCCATATACACTTTGTTTAAATCAGTTATCTCTAATTCACCTCTATTAGAAGGCTTTAAAGCTTTTGACTTTTCTACAACTGAATTGTCATAAAAATAAAGCCCTGGTACTGCATATTTTGATTTAGGATATTTTGGTTTTTCTTCTAATGAAATCACCTTTCCATTACCATCAAATTCTACAACTCCAAAGTCTTTTGGATCTTGCACATAATATCCAAATATTATTGCTCCACTTTTTAAACTCGCTGCTTCTTTTAAATGACTAGAGAAGTTTTGTCCATAGAAAATATTATCTCCAAGTATCATAGCTACATTATCATCACCAATAAATTCTTCACCTATTATAAATGCTTCTGCTAGCCCATTTGGAGCTTCTTGAACTGCATATTTAACATTTATTCCAAGCTCTGAGCTATCTTTAAATAACTCCTTAAAACTAATAATATCTCTAACTGTTGATATTATTAATATATCCGTAATACCAGCTAACATTAAAACTGACATTGGATAGTAAATCATAGGTTTATCATATATGGGTACCATTTGTTTTGACATTGCCTTTGTTACTGGGTATAATCTAGTACCTGATCCCCCTGCTAAAATAATTCCTTTCATAATCCGCCCCCCCATCCTTTAATACTCTTATTTAATGGAGCTTCAAAAAAGCTATGACTCATTACCATATTCTCTACACATCCATTAATAATAAAATTTCAACAAAAAACTTTAATAAACTTTCAATGCTACTATACCTTTAAGTTCTGCTAGTTTAGTATCAAAATACGGTTCCTCTGAATAGTATTCTGTAAATATTTCAGCTGCCCCATCCATAGTTATTGGGAATCTACTCTGTATTATCCAATAAATCAATGGAAACGTAATATCCAATGAAGCCCTTTTATGATATTCAAGCTCCTCTTCTGTTAATCCATTATTTTTAAAACTATAGAGTATATCTAAATAATTTTTAATAGCTACTTCTATAATATTATATCCACCTGCCCCTGCTGAGCCTGTGTCTGCCCTGTTAATGTTTGTACTTAAAACACAATAATTTGGATTAGTTCTTAATAGTTCAAGTTGAATGTATATGTGGTTAAGATTTGAGTATAGAAACTTTTCTTTTTCTTGAATTTTCTTATAGGCATCATTATTTATGATCATACCTGTAATCCATCCTCCAGTTCCTGAATCTATTTGATAACTACTCATACCTTTTCCACGTCTTAAAATAAGGTCATTAGGGTTCATTTTTAAATACATTAAATCACAATCTCTATTAGAAGCAATCATCTTAATTATTTCTCGGTAAATTCCTTCATTAAAATAATCATCATCACCATGTAAATTAATATATTCTCCATTAGATAATTCCAATACCTTTTGTATATTTCTTGATACACCTATATTGCTTTCATTCTTAAAATAAATTATATTTTTATATATTTTTTTATACATTTCTACAATTTCTTCAGTATTATCTAACGAGCAATTATTACATACTAAAACTTCAACACTAGGATCATCCCCTATTTGAGTATAAATGTTTTCTAGACACTTATTCAGAAACATAGACCTATTATAAGTCGGAATCGCTATAGTTAATATTGGTCTTTTTTTAATTTCTTCAGTCATTAATCCACTCTCCTTTTATTACAAACTAATTTTATGCACTTGAAAAAAATAATAGACTATCAAATTGGTCTATTATTTTTTTTGAAAGTGCCTTTATATTATTCCCATAACTTCCAAGGAGCATTTTTATTAAACCATAATTCTTCTAAATACTCTTTTTCCTTCAGGGTATCCATAGGTTGCCAAAAGCCTGTATGCTTATATACACCTAGTTCATTCTCTTTAGCTAAAGTTTTTAATGGATACTGTTCTAGTACTGTTGAGTCTTCCTCTAAATAATCAAATATTTTTTTATTAGCTATAAAGAATCCACCACTTATCCAACTATCTTCTGCTGATACCTTTTCTTTAAATTCTTTTACTAAATTATTTTCTACTTTCATTACTCCAAACCTTCCAACAGGTATTATTGCTGTAACTGTTACTATTTTTCCAGAAGATTTATGAGCTTTTATTAATTCATTTATATTAACATTTGCTACCCCGTCTCCATAGGTAAGCATAAATTCTTCATCCTCACCTATATAATCTTTTATTCTTTTTATTCTTCCACCTGTCATTGTATTTAAGCCTGTATCAACTACAGTAACATTCCAAGGATTACTTTTATTATTATTTTCATGAATTTCCATATTAAATTTATTAACATAATTAAAGGTTACATCATTTTCATACATCTGTAATTTATAAAAATAATCTTTTATTAAATTACTTTTATAGCCTGCACATATAATAAAATCATTGAAACCATAGTGAGAATATATTTTCATTATATGCCACAATATTGGCTTTTCTCCAATCTCTATTAATGGCTTTGGTTTCAAGTAAGATTCTTCACTTATCCTAGTTCCAAACCCACCTGCTAAAATTACAACCTTCATAATGCTATCCTCCAATTATATTATTTTTGATTGTATTCTTTATAATATATTCCTCAATGGAGGATGCCATATAAGTTATCATAGAATCAGTCATGCCTGGATAAACACCTACCCAAAATGAATTAGTAGTAATTAAATCTGTATTTTTAAGATTTCCTATAATTCTATATGAATCTTTATTATTTTTAAAGTCTTCAAACATTGGTTGCCTTGTAATATTTCCTGCAAATAGTAATCTAGTTTGGATTCCTTTAGCTTCTAAATATTGAAGTAAATCTGTTCTATTTATTGAAGGATCTTTAATTGTCATTAAAAATCCAAACCAACTAGGCTTAGAATTTTTCTCAGCTTCAGGCAAAATTAAATATTCACTTAAATGCTCTAATTTCCCTTTTAAGGATTCCCAATTTTCTATTCTTCTTTCTATAAATTTAGGTAGCTTTTTAAGTTGGGCACAACCTATAGCCGCTTGCATATCTGTAACCTTTAAGTTATATCCTAAATGTGAATATATATATTTATGATCATAACCAAGAGGCATATCCCCATATTTTATTGCAAACCTTTTATTGCAAGTATTGTCGCAGCCTGATTTACAAAAACAATCCCTTCCCCAATCTCTAAAAGATTCTATAATCCTATTTAAAATAGGATTATCTGTATATACAGCTCCCCCCTCTCCCATAGTTATATGATGAGGAGGATAAAAGCTTGAAGTTCCTATATCTCCAATTGTTCCTGTGAATTTCAATTCTCCATTGATCTCATATTGTGAACCAAGCCCATCACAATTATCTTCTATTAACCATAAATTATTTTTATCACAAAATTCTTTAACCTTTTTCAAGTTAAATGGATTACCTAAAGTATGTGCTATCATAACAGCTTTTGTCTTTTCAGATAAAGCTTCATCTAACAAATTAACATCAATATTATAAGTTGGCACAGTTATATCTACAAATACTGGTACTGCCCCATATTGCAATATTGGAGTTATAGTAGTTGGAAATCCTGCTGCTACTGTTATAACCTCATCACCTTTTTTTATTCTTCTTTCTTTTAACATAGGAGATGTTAAAGCCATAAAGGCGAGAAGATTTGCAGATGATCCTGAATTAGTTAAGGAACAATATTTCACTCCTAATAATTTTGCAAATTCTTTTTCGAATTTTTCACTAAACCTACCCGTAGTAAGCCAAAAATCTAAAGTTGCTTCAGTAAGATTTATCATTTCATCTTCATCAAAATATCTACCCGAATAGTTTATTTTAGCACCCTCTACCCAAGGTTCTTTATTTTTAAAAACTTCATTATAATATTCTTTAACATCCTCTAATACTTTTAACCTTAATATTTTTTCTTTGTCTGACAATTATGCTCCTCCTTTTAAACTTGATAATTATATATTTTTTAATTACCTGCCTCTGGTATATGTGCCGAATCCCCTATCCAAAAATCTATTCCATTCGAATTATTTTCTCGTAAATATACAGGTTGCTTTACTTTTATTTTCACATTTTCAGTTCTTTGTTTATTAACTAAAAATATATTAAATAAGCGTTCACCTAAATATGCAAAATCCTTAACCGTATAATCAATATTTAATCTATTTTTAAGTTCATCAAAAATATCCATTACCCAAGTCATATAACTATCAAACAAATCCCCTCTCATAATAAATAAATTAACATAATATATTTCAGTACTGAAAAGAGCAGTAAAACAATCTCCTATATAACTTGGATATTTTTCTTTAATAATCTCTAAAGCTTCATTCAAATATTCATTTTTATGCCAAAGCTTATATTGATTCCACATATTTCCCATTCCAAGCATCCTAAAACTTAAAGATGTAGGAAGCACTATATCACAATCAGTTAGGAGGTTTTCTAATTCCTCTTCATTCCAGCCATATTTATCAATTACCTCATCAATGTTATCAGTGCCAGTTACATTATCTTTAAATGATATATATCTTCTATATTGAAAAAAGCCTACATACTTTGGTATTTCTCTATTTTTCCATACCCAATAATAGGTTGAAAACTCAGCATATAAAGAATTTTCACTAGCAATATTATCTTCTTCATCCGAACATAATATATTATAATCACTTGGAACAATTTCTCGTTTTGTAAATATTGGTGTAAATAATTCAGATTCTATCATTTTATAAGGTTTATGACTAATAACATATATATCTATTAAATTCATAGTTCTCTCCCCCATTTTTTTGAACTTTCTTACCTAAATATTATATTTATAAGGAAACTAAAAAATTAATTTTTAGTTTTTTCAAAAGGTTCTATTATCATATTTTTATAAAATTCATTTCTATCAACTAATGGCGATTGGTCCTCAATTGGATTTCCCATTTCTAGTTTAGGAATTACATAGGTAATATTACTTAAATCTATTTCAATAAAATGACTTTTATCATCATTGATAAGTTTTTCAATATTATTAATTTGATTAATGGAATTTATTCTATGAGAATCAATTCCATATGCGCTACATACCTTTATAAAATCTGGTGCCGAATATCCATCTATTGTTCCATAGTAATTTGAATTAAAATATAACTCTTGGAAGTGACGTATCATTCCTAAAGAATGATTGTTCATAAGAATAATTTTCACAGGTATTTTATCTCTCACTACAGCTTGTAACTCTTGGATATTCATTTGAAATCCACCATCACCCACTATGGCTACTATTTTTGAATTTTTTCTGCAATACCAAGCTCCAATAGCTGCCGGCAGTGCAAATCCCATTGCCGCCATTCCCCCTCCAGTTAATACTCTTTGTTTGTTTTTTATAACCATAGATTGTGCAGCCCATATTTGATTTTGGCCTACATCCAAACAAAAAATAGTGTTTTTATTGCAAAGTTTATTAATTAAATACATAACCTCATTTGGATCTAATTTCCCCTTTTCTTTTTGAGTTGGATAAGTTGGGTATTGATCTTTATATGAGTCTATTTTATCCATCCATGAGCTAAAATTTAATTTCAATTCCTTTATTTTTATTTTATCAATTAACTTTTTTATAAATGTTTTCAAATCACATTTAATACTAATATCTTCTTTTACTTTTAGATTAAGTTCATTACTATCAATATCAACATGAATTATCTTTGCCTCTCTTGAAAACATTTTAGGACTCGGACTTGTTTGCCTTGATGTTAACCTAGAGCCAAGCACAATTAATAAATCGCAGTTTGCTACTGCTAAATTAGAATATCTTAGCCCGTAAGTTCCCATGTATCCAACAAATTTCTTATTTTCATTATCTACAGAATCTAATCCCATAAGAGTTGTAACTGTTGGAATCCCAGTTATATCTATTAATTCTTTTAATTCATTTATAGATTTTGAAAGTCTTATTCCTCCTCCAGCTAAAATTACAGGTCTTGTTGATAAGTTGAGTAATTCGATTACCTCATTTAAAGTCTCTTCATTTAAACTTTCTTCATCATTCACATTCTCAATTAATTTAATATATTCATCTGAATCATAAAATCCTTTTAATTTATAAATATCTATATCTGCTCTTTGAATATTCATTGGAACATCAATAAGAACTGGCCCGCTCCTTTGGTTTTTTGCTAAGAAAAAAGCCTTTTCTAAATGATATTTTATATCCTCTGCTTTAGTTACCATAACTGAATATTTTGTTATAGAATTTACTATTTTAATAATATCTGTTTCTTGAAAACCCTCTTGCCGTATATTGTCACGTCTTCTGAATTCATAGGTGTTTACTTGACCTGTTATAAATACACAAGGAATTGAATCAAAAAAACAACTTCCTATGCCTGTAATTAAATTAGTAGCTCCAGGCCCACTAGTAGCAATACAAACCCCAATATTTTCACTTGTTCTTGAATAAGCTTCTGCGGAAAAAGCTGCCCCTTGTTCGTTATATAATGAAACAAAACTTATTCCTTCTGCTTTATATATGGAATCCACTAAATGTGTAATGGCTCCACCTTGATATCCAAAAATAGTATCTATATTAAATTCTTTAATAAACTCTACTATATAATCTGATACCTTCATAAACACCTCCATATTATTTATACAAAATCAGATTTTCCTTAAACCATTTAACTGTTTTTATTAAACCTTCATCAATATCAACTTTTGGTTTCCAAGAAACTTCTGCTTGAATCTTACTTATATCACCAACCCAGGATTTTGGTTCATATTGTCTTCCTAAATCATTTCCCCAATACAATTTACTTTTACTTTTAGTTAGATATACTATTTTATTAACAATTTCTTCTACCGCATATTCTCTGCCACTTCCAATATTATATATTTCACCATATTTATTATTAATTTTTGAAGATATTAAATAACTATCAATAACATCATCTATAAATATAAAATCTCTTTTAGAGTTTTTGCTTCCTAAATATATATCTTCATTTTTCAAACAGGACTTTATTACGGTTGGAATTAATCTACTAGTAGAATCGAAATGTCCATAGGGTGAAAATAGTCTATAGGTAATTAAGGGTATATCATTTGATTTTGCGTAGGTATTACATAGAACGGTTGACGCTACCTTAGTTGCACCATACATATTATTAGGATTAAGTAACATATCCTCTTTCATAGCCTCATTTTTCTCACCATATTCTGAGGAACTACTTGTATTTATAAACATTTCTATTCCGCTGTCCTTACAATATTTAAATAAATTCCAAGTTCCAATTAAATTAGTATTAATTATATTATTAATATCCATTTGAAAGTTATATCCTCCATAGGTTGCTAAGTGATATATTATATTGAAGGAATTTTTTTCAAATAACTCTTTTATTTCATTTTCATCATTTAAATCAACATAGTGGACTTTAATAAATTTAATAATATCTTTTAGTCTCCAATTATCTGATTTTTTTCTAACTATTATATGAACTTCTTCATTATTATCTATTAATTTCCTAACTAAACAGGATCCAACAAAGCCTGTTGCACCAGTAACTAAATACTTTTTACTCATATCTACTCACCTATTATCTTCATATAATATTGAATTTGCTCACTACACAAAGTGAATACATCTTCACTTTTATATCTCTTATACCAATCAATAGTTAGATTCAACGTTTTATCTATATCAAGTTTACCTTGCCAGTTTAACTTTAATCTTGACTTAGTAGTATCTAAAAATAATAAATTTGCTTCATGAAGATCATTATTCTTTTCTATTTCTATCATATCTTTCATCCCATATAGATAAACTAATTTTTCAGTTAAGGATTTTACATCTATAACTGAATTTATATTTGGTCCAAAGTTCCAACCTTCGCAATAATCAAGTGGGTTTTCATACATCTTTTTAGCTAATACCATATATCCAAAAAGTGGTTCAAGTACATGTTGCCAAGGACGTGTGCTTTTTGGATTTCTTATTTTTATCTTTTTATTTTCCTCTAAAGCTCTTATTGAGTCTGGAACAATTCTATCTTTTGCAAAATCTCCACCACCAATAACATTCCCAGCTCTTGCAGATGCAATAGATTTTTTATGATTTGTATATTGACTAGGATTAAAAAATGAATTTCTCCAAGAGCTTATTAATATTTCGCAGCAAGCTTTAGAAGAACTATAAGGATCATATCCACCTAATGCATCATTTTCCCTATATCCCCACATAATTTCTTTATTTTCGTAACACTTATCAGTAGTAATTAATACAGCAGTTATTGGATTTTCACTACTTCTTATACACTCTAAAACATTCATAGTTCCATTTACATTTACTTCATAGGTATAGGAAGGATTTTTATAAGATTCTCTAACTAAAGCTTGCGCTGCTAAATGAAATACTATTTCAGGATTATATTTGTTAAATACATCCTTAAGCTTAGTTAAATCTCTTATATCCCCTCTAGTATCAATTACCTTGTCGGATAATTTAGCTTTTTCAAAAATACTAAGTGGATTTGATTCTTCTAAGGAAAACCCTATAACTTTAGCTCCCAGTAAAGTAAGCCAAATACTAAGCCAGGATCCTTTGAATCCTGTATGTCCTGTTATTAATACTGTTTTTCCATACCAAAATTTTTTATCTTTAATTATATTAGATGTAACTGACATTTCGTTAATTTCATTTCCCTCCTTAAGGATATAAAAGAAAATAACAAATCAAAAAAGACAAGAATCTGACTAATTATTTTTTAAAGATCCCTTATATATTTTTTACTAATAAGTACGTATATATAGAATAATATTTACTATATCTATAGTATGTATATAGCCTTATTTGGTGCATTAAGAAAAGTGAAAATAAATAACAAATCAAAAATGCCCTAAATATTTTGTGCAAGCGTGCTGTACAAAATATATGAGTTGTAACAAAAGAAATAGCTATGAATATTATAAGTTATTAATGGAGGTTTAATTATGAAAGGATATATAGCACCTACTATGGAAAGTCAAGAGTTTATAAAGGATTATGATTATGAGGCAAATAATGAAAGTATGAAGTTTACTAGTATTATAATACTTACCTATAATCAATTAAATTTTACTAAATTGTGCATTGAAAGCATTAGAAAATTTACTCCTTTGGAGAATTATGAAATTATTGTAGTTGATAATAATTCAACAGACGATACAGTAGAATGGTTAGAGAATCAAGAAAATCTGAAGGTTATATATAATAAAGAAAATAAAGGTTTTCCAGCAGGATGTAATCAAGGAATGGTCATATCAAAGGGAGATAACCTATTACTTCTAAATAATGATACTATAGTTACGCCTAACTGGCTAAATAATTTACAAATGGCATTGTATAGTAGTAATGATATAGGAGCAGTTGGATGTATTTCTAACAATTGTTCAAATTTCCAAGAAATACAGGTAAATTATACCAACATATCGGAAATGTTGGAATTTTCAACTAAAATAAATGTATCAACCCCAAGCGCTTGGGATTATAGACTTAAATTAATAGGCTACTGTTATATGATAAAAAGAGAAGTTTTAGACAAGATAGGTTTATTAGATGAAAGGTTTACTCCAGGAAATTATGAAGATGATGATCTTTCTTTAAGAATACTTAGTGAAGGCTATAAATTATTTTTGTGTAAAGATACTTTTATTCATCACTTTGGAAGTGTTTCTTTTGCAAATGAGGGCTCAATATTTTCACAGGTTCTCTTTAACAACAAAATTAAAATTCAAGAAAAGTGGGGATTTGATACTAACTACCATGAACGTGTAAAGTCTGGAATAATAGGTCTTATTGATTCAGATCTAATGGAAAGTTTTAATGTCTTAGATGTTGGATGTGGAATAGGTGGGACATTATTAGAAATAAATAATAAATATAGAAATGCTAATCTTTATGGTATAGAGACATCAGAAGCCGTAGCTAAAGTTGCTAAAGGAGTATGTAGTGTACTAGTTGGAGATATTGAAAAATTAGAACTTCCTTACAAAACTAAATTCTTTGATTATATCTTATTGGCTGATATGCTTGAATATGTTATAGATCCATGGGAATTAATAAAGAAAATGAAAAAATATTTAAAGAAAGATGGATATATATTAGCTAATCTTCCTAATATTATGCATGTAAGTGTACTTAAAAATATTATAAATGGAAGATTTAAGTATGAAGATATAGGTATTTTAAATAAAACCCATATAAGATTCTTCACTTTAGCTGAAATAGAAGAATTATTTAACTTTGCTAGCTATGAAGTAACAAGTATAACTGCAAATCCCCTTGAACTGTCCCCTAGCGATTCCACTCTTATACACGCTCTATGTGCACTTGGAAATGAAAATTTAAGACATCAATATAGTATATATCAATATATTGTAAAAGCTAAAAACAAACTAGATCTTACTAGATATGAAAATGATGATATGGTTAATTTGAAATTTAAGTTGATGAGATTAGACAACAATATAGACCTTAATAAAAGCTTAGAATATATTTTTGATATGTACAATAAATATAAAGAAGATTTCGTAGATGATATAGATTATTTAGTAGCTAATCATATAATAAATAAAAAACAAGTAAAAGATATGGTAGTAGCTGAATTATTAAAAAGAAATATAAATATTTTGCTGGAGTGATTTTATTATGAAAAATTTTACACTATATATGCCAAATATGGGAAATGTGCTTTTAACTAAAGATGTTGGAGTTATACCCTTTATAATGCAAAAATATCACGGATATAAAAGTGAGATATTATGCTATTCAATAAATGATGAGCTATATGATAATAAAATATATCTTGATAATTTAGAAGTTAATTTAATAAAAAACGAAGAAGATGTACTTCAAAAATTAAAAAATACTCAGGTTCTTATGATGATTGGTTTATATGATTACAATATTCAAATGATAAACGCCTATAAATCTGTAAATCCTTTAGGAAAAATCTATTTAAAATTAGATGCTAATGTATATTGGATGAGTAATTTAAATAAATCTATGAATGAAGGGTTACTCAGCGCATTAAGAAGGTGTGATTTAATAACTGTAGAAAGCAGAAGATTAGAACATTTATTAAATTCAATATGGAATCTAAATATACAGTTCATCCCTAATGGATATTATAACTTTATAAATGATGAAATTATAAATTACGAAGATAAAACCAATACTATAATGTTTGCAGGTAGAATAGGAAGTCCTGATAAAAATAACCAACTTTTATTAGAAGCCTTTAAGAATATTGAAGATAAAATTAAGGGCTGGAATATAGAATTAGTTGGAGGGATAGAGGATAACTTCTTAATTTATCTAAAAAATTATTTTACTGAAAATCCCCATTTAAGAGAAAGAATTAAATTAACAGGAAAGCTAGAGAAAAATCAACTTAAAGAGAGATTTAAAGAGGCTAAGATATTTTGTTTAACATCAGCTTCTGAAGCTTGTGCTAATGTATTTTCAGAGTCAGTTTCTAATGGATGTTATTTAATTTCAACTGATGTTGATGGGGCTATAGATATTATTGATTACGGTAAATACGGTAGAATATTCCCTGTAAACAACAGAACTAAATTAGAAGAAGCTTTACTAGATAGCTGCTTTAATGAGGATCTATTAAAGAGCAACTGTATAAATTCTCAAATTTATTCACAGGAAAATTTAAGTTGGATTAAAATTTGTGAGAATCTAAACAGACTATTTAAAATTTAAATGCTAAGGGAGCTGAAAGAATTTAATGGATGATAAGAAGATAGCCTTTATTATAGTTGTAAATAATGAATTAGCTTTTGAGGAATGTAAGTTTTATATTAGTAATTTAATAGTTCCAAATGGTTTTAATGTAGAGGTTATTCCAATGCGAAATGCAAATGGAATTGCTTTTGCTTATAATCAATGTATGGAATCTTCAACTGCTAAATATAAGGTGTATTTACATCAAGATGTATATATACGGAATATGAATTTTATAAATGATCTTTTAAATATTTTTAATTTAGATAAAGATATAGGTCTTATAGGTATGTGTGGTGCAAAAACACTTCCAGCTAGTGGAGTATGGTGGGAAAGTTCTATTACAGTTGGACGAGTCTACGAGAGTCATACAGGGCATTTGTCTTTATTAGAATTTAATAAGATAAATTCTAATTATGAGGAAATAGAAGCAGTAGATGGATTATTAATTGCTACTCAATATGACTTAAAATGGAGATATGATATCTTCAAAGGATGGCATTTTTATGATTTATCCCAATGTTTAGAATTTATAAATAAGGGGTATAAAGTTGTAGTTCCAAGGCAAGAAACTCCTTGGTGTGTACATGATTGTGGTTTAGTTAACACTTCAAATGGCTTTGATTTTTATAGAGATTTATTTCTTAAAACCTATAAGAGTTAACTGTATCTTCGATTAAAATTACTAAATACTAGGCAGCATTTGATACCAATTTTTATATAAAACATCCTTTAAAATAATTAATCAAAATGTTATAATAGTTATATATTACCTATTGTATTATTGAATAATAATTTATAGTGATATCAAAAAAGGGGATGCAAGGAATGTCACAAATGACAAAAAAAGCTTTAGCCCAATCTTTAAAAAAGCTAATGCTTACAATTCCATTATCTAAAATTACTGTAAATGATATTGTTAATGACTGTGAAGTTAATCGCCGTACATTTTATTATCACTTTCAAGATATTTATAATCTTTTGGAGTGGATTTTTAAAAATGAAATAGCTTCTGTTATGGAAGAAAAAAAAACTTGTGATTCATGGCAACAAGGATTTTTAAATATCTTTTATTATTTAGCAGAAAATAAAAAGCTTGTTTTAAACACCTATAATTCTATTGGAAGAGAGCAGCTAGAAACACATTTATATAGGGTTGTTTACTATCTTGTTTTTGATGTTGTCCAAGAGATATCTGTAGAAATGAATGTACCCGAAAAAGAAAAAGAATTTATTGTTAATTTCTATAAGGTTGCATTAGTTGGTTTATTACTTGAATGGATAAGATCTAATATGGTTGAAGATCCTGTTGAAATTATTGATAATCTTAATAAAATAATAAGTGGTAATACTCATAGAGCATTATTAAAATATAAATCATAAAAAAGTTATTTCTATATAAAAGTGTGAGGAAGCCTTATTTGACTTCCTCGCACTTTTTTCTAGTGCCTTATATTAATCCTTCAAGAGTTGTATTTTTTAATAGCTTTTTAACTATGCCTTCTGCTGGTAGTGGCTTTCCACTATATAATGTCTTTGTAGCAGCAGCAATTACTCTAATATCATATTTAGATGGATAAACTTCAGGAACTTGTTTTTCAAGCTTAAGTAATGTGTATACTCCCATAATAGCTGAACGAATAGAGTATTCAACAGTAAACACACAATCTCCTGGAATTTCTGTAAATTGACCTAAAAATGCTAGATTAGTGCATCCTTTTGGTACAACTGATGGTCTGTCCCCTTTAACTCTAGGCATAAATTGACTAGTTACATATGGTAACATACAAGGAATTACATTTACTGTTTTTATAATTTCAGCAATATCATCCTTTGCACCTAAATGATAAAGAAGTTCTGTTACCAGTTCTTCACCAGTACAATCACACATTCTCTTCTTTACAAAATCACCAATTTTATTTGGGAATAATCCATAAGCCCATAATACTAATACATTTTTAGGTTGATTAACAAAGTGAGGTTGTCTATTACAAGTTATACTTAATAACCAACTTGAATCCTTAATTGTAATAATACCACCAGTAACAACTTTTCCAGAGTATGGATCTCTACCAGTTAATTTTTTAAGTATATCTGCTACTTTAGAATCAGTACAGGTAATAGTGAATGATTCCCATTTACTTTTTTCTATATCACTACAGAATACTTCTGGTCTGCCAAAGATAGCATCTTTCTTAGCGATGTTTTTCCATAGATTCCAGCATCCACCTACTCCTGTATTTAATACTGGAGCCTTGTCCATAGTACCAAGAGTAGAATTTTCTGTCATAGAACCATTAGTAACAAATACTAAATCATCAACTGTCGTATTAATTATTTCTTCCTTTCCATTACGTATTAAGTGAATAGCCGTAACAGTTTTGCTTTTTTCATTTATATCAATATCTAAATCAGTTACTCTTGAATCATTTTTGAATACTACCTTCTCCTCCTTTAACCAGTTTATTAAAGGAAGTATCATAGAATCGTATTGATTATACTTTGTAAACATAATTCCCTTAAGACGACTCATTCCTGGAAGCAAATGCATAAAGCGTTCCATATAACGTTTCATTTCTACAAGGCTGTGCCAATTTTCAAAGGCAAACATTGAACGCCAATAACACCACATATCTGTTTCTAAGAAAGATTTATCAAAAAATTGTTCAACAGTTGTAGCTCCTAAATCCTCTTCAGTAACAAGGAAAAGCTTAGTTAATTGTTTTATATGACTTTCATCTAAACCCAGTGAAGAGAAATCTAACTTTTCACCACAGTTTTCTATTACTCTACAAGTAGATTCATTTGGATCTGCTATATTTAATTCTCTAAATTCATCCAAAACAGTCCTACTTGGATCTTCTATAGATGGTATTTGACTATATAAATCCCAACAACATTCATAGTTTTCTTCCATTTCTCTTCCACCACGAATTATATAACCGTCCTTTGGATTGCCATACCCATCCATAGCTCCACCAATCATATTTGATTCTTCTAAAATAGTAATATTTTTACCATCCATATGTCCATCACGAATCAAATATGCAGCTGCCGCAAGTGACCCTATCCCAGCACCAACTAAATATGCTTTCTTTTTTTCAATTCCTGTAGGCGCTAATGTGCTTATGTGTTGATAATTTCTCATAATATTTCACCTTCCAAAATACAATTTAGAATTTCTTCTAAAATTAGAATAACTCTAACTTTTATATAAGAAAATCATCAATAATAATCAAATGTGCAACTTTGTAATAAAATGTTAAATTTGTGTAAATTAATCTTTATATGTATTTCCCCTAGTATAGTACCCTGTGTACCCCTTAATCTTTATATATTTATTTTCCCCAACCTTCATAATATCTGCAAAGCCTGACTTATTAATTATCCAATTATCTGGTCCATCTTCTCCATTACCAGCTACCCATTGTGATGATTCCTTTACTGATTTAATATCGTAACCAATACTTACCGTAAAGAAGTCCTCAAACTCATTTGTCATATTAATGCTAGTGATTTTATAATCAAGAACGGTTTGTATAGGTTCTCTATCTAACTTATTTCTTTCTACATTCCACCAATCAGTGCTATTTGCTTTAATATACCCTGTATAAACCTCTGTTGCGATTATTTTTTTATCAGTACTTTTGGTTTCAACAACAGGATTAGCTTTAAGTTCCTTTGTTAATTCATCATTATCCCAGCCATCAATAGAATAAACACTACCTACAGTATCTAATTTAGGTATAGAATATCCACCCATTATATTTCCATCAGAAAGCATAATAAATACTTCAGTTTCACTTAACTTATTTCCCGGTAAATTGCTTAACCTATGATTTTTCACTAAAATTTTATAAACTTCAATATCCTCATTCATAAAATCATTAGCACTAGCTCTTTGCAAATCCCATATTTGACTATAAGGCAAGTCCTTTAATTTCCCATCTGTTAAAGTATATTTTTCGACAAATTCACTTTCATCAAAATAGCCATAATTCATAAATTCAATAAAATTTCCTATTTCTTTAGTTACTTCTGTAGATACCTTTTTTTCCACCAATTCCTTAGCCCTACTACAACTAACTGACCCAATTATTAAAATACACATAACTAAACTTAATAACTTTTTCATAGATTTCTCCCATCAATTCATAAAATATTGATATTTCATCTTGCATAAGGCATATCAAATAAATAACAAGATAATATTCTTGCTATTTGTTTTACTATGCCTACAGTCTAAAATTTATTTTTTTATAAATTCACTACAATACAACATAGTAATATTTTAACTTATACGATTAACTTTGTAAACTTTTCCAATTAACAACACGCTTACCAATCTACTTATATTTCCACCTAAAAATATTAAATTATGTTATGATATTTCATATATATAATAGTAGCGAGGTGATTTACACATGCATACCCCAGAATCATATATTAATCTTTGTTTAGATATAAAAGAAGATGATAACCTATCTTTATGGTTTATTTATAAAGGTAATAAACTATTAATTAAAAAAGATAACTTAAATATTCAAGTACCTACATTGCAAGATTGCACTTTATTGAAAGAAAACCTTGAAAATATTTTTTTCGTGGGAATTTCAAGTAACATATCATATTATTGTGCTGAAATTTCAGATTCATATATTTTGCCTAATACCTTAGAATGGGGAAGTTTAAAGGATGAAAGATGGATCGATAACAGGGGTGTCTATTTTAAAGGTATAAAATCATATCAACTATTAAGTTGGAATAACTCAAGTAAGTATTGTGGGAAATGTGGGACTCTAACAGATGTAAACTATGATGAACAATCAAAAAAATGTCCAAATTGTGGTTTTACTCAATATCCTAGGATTTCTCCAGCTATAATAGTTGGAATAAAAAATGAAGATAAAATACTACTAGCACATAATTCAAATTTTACTGAAGGTCTTTATAGTGTTATTGCAGGATTTGTAGAGCAAGGTGAGACATTAGAAGAAACTGTTAAAAGAGAGGTATTTGAAGAAGTAGGTATAAAGATTAAAAATGTCACCTATTTTGGAAGTAGTCCCTGGTCAACTGAAGATTCACTTATGATTGGATTTATAGCTGATTATGAAAGTGGCGAAATTAAAGTAGATAATAAGGAAATTCTAATGGCAAATTGGTATAGTAATGATTCAGTGTTACCTATTTTACCATCTAAGCTTACAATCGCTAGATCCATTATAGATTACCTCCTTAAGTAACATTTTATTAATTTATTCTTTTTCCATAAAGGAGCTTTAAAAAAAGAGTTAGGTATTATATTTTACCTAACTCTTAAAAATATTATTTTCTTATTTAGTTTATTAACAAATAACTAACTCTTATAAACTTATTAATGTTTCTAGTGCTACTTCCATCATACTTTTAAATGTTGTTTGACGTTCCTCTGAAGTAGTTACCTCGCCTGTAACTAAATGATCACTTACTGTTAGTAAAGTTAGCGCATTTACATTATATTTAGCTGCTATAGTATATAATGCTGCTGTTTCCATTTCTACTGCGATACATCCAAATTTAGCCCATGTCTTCCAATCTTCATTATCATCTCCATAGAATGTATCAGATGAAAACACTTGACCTACCTTTGGATCATATCCTTTTGCTACAGCAACATCATAAGCTTTCTTTAATAATGCGAAGTTAGCTGTTGGAGCATAAGTTCTTCCTCCAAATCTTGTTAAATTAATGTTTGAATCTGTTGATGTACACATAGGAATTACTAAGTCCCTAACCTTTACATCCTCAGAATAAGATCCACAAGTACCAACTCTAATTACATTTTTAACTTTATATTCTGCCATTAATTCTGTAGCATATATAGACATAGACGGTATTCCCATTCCTGTTCCTTGTACAGAAACTCTCTTACCTTTGTATGTACCTGTAAATCCGAGCATTCCTCTTACTTCGTTATAACAAACAACATCTTCTAAAAAATTATCTGCAATAAATTTTGCTCTTAATGGATCTCCCGGTAATAAAATATTTTCAGCTATTGCGCCCTCTTGTGCATTAATGTGTAAACTCATAATTCATCCTCCTAAAATCTTTTTTAAATTAACATTAAAATTAATTCATAATGTTACTAGCTCTATAATCATAAACTTTATTAATTTAATTTTTCTAATACTGATTCACCTATAGTATTTTCTGGCATTTTAACTCCAAAGTTTTCAACTACTGTAGCTCCAATTGCAGCAAAACTATTACATATATCTAATACTCCATTGCCTTTCATTGAAGGTGAATATGCTAAAAATGGTACATATTCTCTTGTATGATCTGATCCTTTATAAGTAGGGTCATTTCCATGATCTGCAGTAATAATTAATAAATCATCTTCTCTAAGCTTATTTAATACATTACCTAAACTAACATCAAACATTTCTAATTCTTTAGCATATCCTGCTGGATTTCTTCTATGACCCCATAATGCATCAAAATCAACTAAATTTACAAAGCATAAACCTTCAAAGTTTCTATCCATAATTTCTAATGTTTGTTCCATTCCATGTACTGAGCTCTTTGATCTATTTGATTCTGTAATTCCTTCACCATCAAAAATATCATTGATCTTTCCAACTGAAATAACTTCATAGTTATTGTCTTTTAATTCATTTAATGCAATTCTTCCATATGGTTTTAATGCATAATCATGTCTATTGCTAGTTCTTTTAAATTCGCCCTTTTTATCTCCAAGATATGGTCTTGCAATAACTCTCCCAACTTTCCATTCATCCTTTAAAGTTAACTCTCTTGCTATTTCACAGCATCTATATAATTCCTCTAACCCGAAAGTCTCTTCATGTCCACATATTTGCAGCACAGAATCTGCTGAAGTATATACAATCATGTCTCCAGTTTTCATTTGGTGCTCTGCAAGTTCATCTAGTATTTCTGTACCACTTGAACTTTTATTTCCTACTATTTTATGTCCTGTTCTCTTAGATAACTCATCTAATAATTCTTTAGGGAAACCTGTGTCAGTAAAAGTTTTAAAAGGCTTTGTAATATGTAGCCCCATCATTTCCCAATGACCTGTCATTGTATCTTTTCCTACACTTGCCTCTTTCATTTTCATTTGATATCCTAGAGGTTTTTCTTGTTTCTTTAGATGTTTTACTGGACGTAAATTTGCAATACCCATTTTTTCAAGATTAGGAATTTTGAAATTTTCTACTGAGTCTGCAATATGTCCTAATGTATCAACATTTATATCTCCATATTCCTTTGCATCCTCCATTTCTCCAATTCCTAATGAATCTATTACTATTGTAAAAATTCTTTTATATTTTTTCATATTAATGCTCCTTCTAAATACCTATTTTTAGGTTAAATTTAATCTATCTAAATTATTTATTATTTTCCTTATCTGCTTTAATTAAATTTCTAATACCCTCTACTGCTACTGTTATTGCACTTTCGGTATCGTGTACTTGTATATTTTCTAATCCTGCCTTTTCTCTTTCTTGGTTAGCTATAGCTAAGAATACTGCTCCTACTCTTACCTTTAAATAACTACCTACTATAAATAAGGCTGCCCCTTCCATTTCTGAAGCTAAACATCCACATCTAAACCAAGCTTCCCATTTATTCATTAATTCATATGATACTGGTTTTGTTTCAGGTGAATGTTGACCGTAGAATGAATCCTTTGATTGAACAATCCCTGCATGATAAACTTTATTTAATGTTTTAGATGCTAATACTAAAGAATTTATTACATCTAAGTTAGCTACTGCTGGGAATTCAATTGGAACGTACTCTTTAGTTGTTCCTTCCATTCTAATAGCTCCTGTAGCAACTACCATATCTCCGCCTTTTACATCTAAATCCATTCCACCACAAGTTCCTACTCTAATAAATGTATCTGCTCCACATCTAACTAATTCTTCTAATGCTATGGCAGCTGATGGACCTCCAATTCCTGTTGAAGTAACACTTACCATTTCCCCATCTAAGTATCCTGTATATGTAACATATTCTCTAGAATCTGCCACTAATTTTGCATTATCAAGATACTTTGCTATCTTTTCACATCTTTTTGGGTCCCCTGGCATAATTACATATTTTCCAACTTCCCCTTTTGCAACATTAATATGATATTGTTTTTCTACTCCTTGAGAATAAATCATTTAATACCCCTCCTAAATCTTTATTTATATCACAGGTTCTTTACTTGTCTATTTAGTTGTCTGTTTCTATATACATATATTATCACAAATTAAATGTCCTGTCACCGTTTTCAAAATATATTTTTTAATTATTCATAGTATAATTAACTATATTACACTATAATACTATTATAGTATATAAATTATACTCGAACTTGTATTTAACTTGTCTATTTAACAGAAAGAGGGATATTATGATTAATATTATTGAAAAATCAAAAGAATTAAGATATGTTGCTGTATATAATAAATTATTTAAAATGATAAATGAAGGAACCTTTGCAGGTGATTGTAGATTACCATCTGAGCCTGATTTGGCTAAAGATTTAGGCGTTAGTAGAAGTACTTTGCGCCAGGCATTAGCTTTATTACAAGATGATGGTTTAATAAAAAATATTCATGGAAAAGGTAATTTCATTATTAAATCTCATAAAGACAAAAGTGTAGGTCTTGAAAAGATAGGTAATGTTGTTTATAAATGTTTGCAACATGATGTAGATTCTGTTGAAATTAATTTTCACATTGAGCCTCCAACTGACTATTTTACAAAGGTTTTAGGTAGGATAACAGTTGCAGCAGTTAGCATTGACAGATGGTATAAATCTAATGAAAATGCCATTGCCTATACATATACAATTATACCAATCGAAACTATATCTACTTTTAACCTTGATTTAAATAATAATGATGAGATTCTTCATTTTATAGAAGATGAAATTTATAACAAATGTAGTAGTACATCTATACATATTAAGCTTTCATCTTCTGGTACATTCGCAACTAAAAAATATTCTATTTCCTCCGAATCACAATACTACTTAATTGAGGAAGCTATATATTCAGATAGTAAATATCCAATTGCTTTCAACAAGCATTATTTACCCTTATCAAATACAACAATTAATATTAATTCAATAAGAAAATAAGAAAAAGTCTTTATTTCTAGTAATTACTTAATAGAAATGAAGACATTAATTTCTATATTAGGAAGGTTAAAAAAATAATAGACTATCCTAATTGCTCCATTTTTTTAAAATGTCTTCTCTAAAAATTAAATATAGCTAAAATCTTTATATGTATTACCTTTAAATAAATATCCATCTTGCTTTCCCATTCTCCATATGAGGATATATTTTCATAAATATTATTTACCTCATAATTAATAATAGAATTTATATTTTTTATATTGTTTTCATTAACAAATTCAATTGAATCTATTTCTGTAAATGCTTTAGCAATTACCCTCATAATATCACCCTTTATCATAATTCCTTCTTCATTTCCTAAAGTTGAATTTAGTTTCAAGAACCTACTATTTTCACTAAACCTATCTCTATAAAACTCAATAAAAGCTTCAAAATCCTCGGAATTATTTCCACGTTCAATTTCAAATATTATTCTAAAGAATAAATTCCATTGAAACTCACTATTTATAGATTCTAATATTTTTTTACCAACTATTTCTGAAAATTCATCTTTAAAATTAATATCCCTTTCAAATAAAATTTCTTCATCAAATTTAGTATCAAGTGTATATATTTCATTTAATCTTTCAAGGGTCTTTATCATCTTATTGCCATATTTTCCTTCTTCCCCTCTAAGAAAATATTTTATTATTGTATCGCAAGACTTTTTAAAATCTACAACAAACCCTATATCATTTTTCATTTTCAGAGCATATGCATCATAAATGATTTTTGATAGGAATTTTTCAAAGTTGCTTTTACTTTCTAAATAAACAGCTGATCCTTGCACCTTAAATTGATTATATGTTATAAGTAATTGATTATCTATCATCATTAAATTCTTTTTTATTGATTTCATAATATCTTTTAGATATGAATCCATTAGTAAATACGAATTATTCTTATATATAATTTTATGTTCTATTTCACTCCAAAATATGTTTACTAATGCTTTTATCTGAAGTTCAAATGGAACTTTTATATTATCTTCCTCATAAACTCCATCTATCTTATATATCTTAAATCCATTTTTTTGCTTTTGAGGTTGAATTCCGCTTACTTCAAGGAATATTTTTTCATTGTTTTTATTTTTTAATTTAAAATGCTCTTGTATTACTTTATATATTTCATCTTCATCCTTAATAAATCTACACTCTATCCTTATTCCAATTAAATCCGAACGACTATAAACTAATTCTCTTGGTGATAGCTTCTTATTATAGTAGTTATTTCTTAAAATCTTCTCCTTCAAGCTACTACTCGACTTAACCCTAGTATTTATATTTATATAGCCTTCATGATTTCCTCTTAAAATATCCTCAAAATATCCTTCTATATCCTTGCCAACTCTTTCAAGATATTCCCTCTCATCTTCTAAAGTATTAATTATATCATCTATAAATCCAAACATCTTTAGTGCCATTACGTTCTCCTCTTCCCATTGAAATTTGTTATATTATTATAACATAACAATATAACAATATTTTGTCAGTCTCGTTACTATTGCCTACTAAACCGATGTAATATTTTCCAACTTATCCACAACAATAAACAACCTCCAATCTTATAATTGAAGGTTGTACTTTTAATATTTTCTAAACATAGCTTCCTAATTGTTCATCTTTTTTAATATTTATAACTGATAATAAGAAAAGACCTACCGCAAAAGCTAAAATTATAAGTATATATGGAACTACATCAGTAAATACTTTTCCTGATTGAAGGGAATCCACAGTTTTTATAACCCATGTTTGCGGAAGTATTAGTGCTACTTTCTGCATTATACTTGGCATAAGCTCTATTGGCCAAAAACATCCTGAAAGCATACATGTTGGAACTATTATAGCATTAGATATTTGTCCAACCTGTGCACTAGAACTACTAATAGATGCTATAAACATTCCAAGTGCTACTGAAACTAATGAAAATACTCCTAATGTTATAAATATCATTGCCATACTCATATGGAAATCTAATTTCAAAATCTTTGCTGCTATTAATATTACAACTATCTGAAGTATATTCATTATAAAATTAGCAATAAAATTTCCTAATATATATTTATACATTTTAAGGGGTGATGCCATAAGTCTTTTAAATACTCTATTTGACTTATCTCTAGCAATTGTTCCAGCTGATATAGTTGCTCCTGTAAGCATAAATACTAAAAGGAATGCTATACTTTGCTTTGAAACTCCAAGACTTTGTGTAATATCACTTACCTTTTCATTTTTAATTGATAATTTTTGCTCTTTAAAATCATTATAAACTTTAAAAAACTGTTCTGAGTTACCACTACATGACTTACTTATATCTAAAAGATCAGATATATAATAGTTTATATAGTTTTCTTGCCAAACAGTTACCTCTTGCCCCTTTATAGAAACCATATCAATTTTAGATAAACTTCCATTAATTATGCTCTCTTCAAATCCCTTATCTAAGACTATTACAGAATCAACAGCTTTATTTAATATCTTTGAATCTATATAATCTTTTTCTATATAAAAGACCTTAAAATTTTCTTTATTTATAAGGTATTCAGCAAGATCCTTTGATACCGTGCTCTTATCCTCATCATAAATCCCTATCTTTATATCCTGCTGTGTTGTGGTGTTAAAATATTTACTTATAAATATACTCATTATAGGAAGAAGCATAAAAACTAGTATACTTGATTTTTTCCTAAATATTAATTTCAAAACATTTTTTGTAATATTTAATATATCTCTCATTAAACTTCCCCCCTTCTTCTAAATACCAAAGGTAAAACCATAAAGACTAACGCTACAGCTAAATTAACAAATATAGCCATTGCCACTAAAGAATAGTCTTGTCCATATATTATCTTAAATATGGATTCGTTAGTCCATTTTAAAGGAGATATATTTGATATTGAAATTAATATATTGTTTGGTCCAAATATTTCTAAAGGAATATATGCTCCACCTAAGAAATTCAATAAAATTATTATTAAATTTGAAAATACACTAATTAAGTTTGGGTTATTAAACAATCTAGAAAGCCCCATACCTAATGATATTGCCATAAGTATCTGTGTTAAAAGAATTCCTATTATAGGTAATAAATCACTTCCCCAATTTGCTCTAAACACATATTTTGTGAAAAGAAATAATATACCTACTTGAATAGTTACAATTACAAAGGCACCTATAAGCTTCCCAAAGAATAATGTCCCCCTATTTATAGGACTACATGCTATTCTTGGCATTGTTCTTCTAACTCTTTCTCCTAATATAGTCATAGCCCCTGTTAAAGTTGCGTATAGAATTATCATTGTAAGCATAGTTACTGAATAATAATCTAAAGCTGTAGGCTTCTCTAACTTATCTAAACTTCTAATTTTTATAAAATCTGGTTTAGAATCAACATCTACAAATTGTAATCCTTGTGGATTTTCATTTGCTATACTTGAAAGTGCATTATTTTTTTCTCCATAGATTTCTAAAAGATTTGTAACTAACGCTGCATTGAAAGTTTTTATGTCATTACTATATACGGTTATGTTTTCTGCATTCTCGATATCTAAATAACAATCAAATTTTCCTCTTTTTATATCATTAAGTACACTTTCTTTATCATCATTTTTTATAAAATCCATATTAAGCTCTTCTTTAGAATCATTAAAGAAATTTTCAAGTTTTTTAGTATCGTCTGTTTCTTTTTCTATAGTGTATACAATTTTAGTTTTAGGTACTGCTGTGCTACTTTCTCCAATGACGGATGATAATGCATTTCCTAATATAAATATCATAATTATAGGGAAAAAAATCATCCAAAACATCGCTTTTTTATCTCTAAGGTTTTGTAATATTTCCTTTTTTATTATATTTAAAATCACTTATATCACTCCTTAATCCCTCAATTTTTTCCCAGTAAGATTAAGGAATACAGTTTCTAAATCAATACTTGTTTTTTCTATAGATTTTATAGAAACCTCTGAATCCATAATAACCATAAGTATCTTATCTAAATTATCAATACTTGTGTTAGTACTTATTTCTATAGTATTCCCCATGCAGTCAACCTTATCTACTCCATGTATTTCCTTTAACTTAGATATATCCACATTTTCTATGTTAGATACCTTTAGTATAATTTTATTAAATTCTTTAAACTGCGCCTTTAATTCTTCCTTAGTTCCTTCTGCAACAACCTTCCCATTATCAATTATGGCAATCTTAGTGCATATAGCTTCTACCTCTTCCATATAGTGACTTGTATATATTATAGTAGTGCCAGTTTCATTTAATTTTTTAATTGACTCTAGAATATGATTTCTTGATTGTGGATCAATCCCTACTGTTGGCTCGTCCATTATAACTAGCTTTGGCTCATGTACAAGTGCACAAGCTATATTTAATCGTCTTTTCATACCACCTGAAAATTTTGATGGAAATTGCTTTTTCTTATCTAGTAATCCCACAAATTCTAAAGCTTTCATTGCCTTTTCTTTTAAATCTTTTCCTTTAAGACCATATATAGATCCAAAAAATATGACATTTTCTAAAGCGGTCAAATCTTCATATATAGCAATTTCTTGAGGTACTATTCCTATTTCTCTTTTTATATCATTGGAGTTCTTCTGAGCATTTTTATTTAAAATAAATATCTCACCAGAACTTTTAGATAGAAGCCCACAAATCATGTTTATAATTGTACTTTTTCCTGCTCCATTTGGCCCTAGTAAACCATAAATTTCACCTTGTTTTACTGTAAGATTTATACCATCTACAGCTTTAAAATCCCCGAATTCCTTAGACAGTTCTCTAATTTCTAATATATTCATTACTTTTCCTCCTATCTTTTAAAAACCCAAAAACTAACGGTAACAATAAATAAGCATATAGAATATAGTGCATTTCCTGTAAATCCATAAACTAAGTTTGCAGTAAACAAACTCCAAAATCCATAGGAAAACATAAGCACCTTCAGCTCTAAATCACAAACTAAAAGACTTTTTCCAATGCCATAAATAACTGATACTATAAGGGCTGAAACAACAAAATTTATATCTGTATTGAGTAAAAGTATATTATTAAATATCACACAATACAATATTACTTCAAATATTGCTATTGCACAGGGTCTTATGATCTTTGTATAAAAAGCATATTTTTCACTTTTATCTATCCATTTAACTTTTGTAATACATCCTGTTAAATCTTTTTTAAGTATAAATGATATAAATAAAATTGATGTTATAAAAAACATTTTCATACTTACGAATATCCCAAGTATAAGTGACATTATTGCTTTTAATATATTTTGTCCATCCATAAATACCAAGGTTCTAATATCAACTTTAAAAATTCTTATTATAACTACTAATGAAATAATAGATACAGTGATATATATTATAGCTCTCAAACTGTACATGTATGACTGCTTTGAAATACTTATAACTCTGTTTACACTTAGGTATGTTTGTTTTGCTTTTACACTTTTTATATTTATTCTATTTATAAGATTTAAAAGCACTGTAATCAAAACTATAAAACCTAGCACCGAAATCTTTATCCACCAATTATTCACAACGCTCACCTCTTGCTATAACAAAATAGTTTTGAACACAATGAGTAATTATAGGAATAATAATAGATCCACTTAAAAAATATATAAGCCCATATATGCATCCTGTAACTATTTTTTGAACTATTATTTTACTTCCCATAAACAAATGATTAAACCCATAAACTACAGCAGATATAGCTATAACTATATATAAATTTATACCAAAATCATTTCCTAATATATTAAACCATACACATCTAAATATTAATTCTTCAAATATAGCTATTATAAGTATAAATATCATATGATATTTATCAAGCTTTTTCCCACTTCCCCAAAAAGATAACTTTTTTACATTTTTGCCCTTAGCTTTAATCATTATGAATGCTAATAATATTTCTAATACTATTATTAAAGGCACACAAACTATTGCTATAACATACCAATAAATATTTTCAGGCAAACTTACTTTTAAAATATGGAATTTCATTATTAATATAAAAGTAAACTCTATTATTAATAAATAAGCTAATGCCTTTGTAAAAAACACATCATCTTTTTTCATTTTCATTCCAGGAAAGTTTGAAACAATACCAATTAGTAACACAGGGCTTATAGTAAATAGTATTATAAGTATATTAAGGCATAGGGTGTGGGTATTCATTTATTATACCTCCATGCTCTTTCATTCTTGGATGATCTTTAAACGGGAATTCTGGAATACACATTTCAAGTATTTCTGGTATTAAAACTCTCATTGTATACCATCCTTTATCTCTAAGTTCTGGTGATGTCATGTCCATATAAACGGCATACTCACTTATTTCTGATACTGTTTTTAATAATTCTTTAAGTTGTGAATCAGTATCTAAATTTTCTATTGTTTTTATGTCACTTAAGTTAATTTCTCCATCTATAAATTCTTCTATAAGTTTATTTTTCTCATCAATATGTTTAGGTGCACTATAATATAATACATTTAAATCTAAATCTAAAAATTTCGAATCATTATTCATAACATGCTCTATTAAATCTCTATTATATATAGTATTGAAATATCCACTATGAGCTATTGATATGCCCTCCATAATTGAACGATAAACACCATTTTTCACATCAAAATCACCTTGAACTCCAAATAATAAATAGGGCATTTTATTATCTTTTCTTCTTAAAAACGTACCAAAAGTTGGAACTGAATTATCTGGCAATGTCATTTCAACTGGTATGATTTCATATATAGAATCATCACCTAATCCAATTTCATCAAGTGCTTTTTTTACAGTTTCATCATCTATATTAATTCTTTTGCATTTACGTTTAGTATGCCAAGTTATCATAAATGAATCTATTTGCAAATATTCAACAATTGCATTTACAAGTGCTTTTTTAAGATCAGTATGGGATGCTGTACCCGTACTAAATCCTTGTATATATTGTTTTTCACCCTTTTCTAAATTAACTTGATACCCAACAAATAGCATTATTGCAGGCACCCATATGTTTTCACCTTTATTTACAAGAGAAGGACATTGAAGCCAGCCTACAACATCATCTTCAGTAATTTTTTCCTTTGAAAAATCACTTATGTATGTTGACATTTCCTCTAATTGTTCTTTTGTAAATACATCTATATACTTTAGAGGCATAACTTTTCCTCTTTTACACATATTCTTATATGTATCATATACAACCTTATCTTCAACAAGCTTTGGTGCTACCATAGAAGAATATCTCTCTACGCTCTCTCCTGTATACTTTATTAACGCTTCTTCATAAAAGTTTCCATATCCAATTACATGATATTGTACATCTCCGCTTTGTCTCTCTAGTAATACCTTATGGTATTTAGGCATATTTCCTGTTATACTCTTTAAACTTATACTCTTATCTTGATTTATAAGAGGCATTGCAGTGGCTTTTATTATTCCTGTTTGATTGCCTGAAACCTTATTAAATGTATCTAAAACCTTATTAAAACTTGGATAAAATCTCATAATTTAAGCTCCTA
The DNA here is from genome assembly GCF_900104115.1 of Clostridium gasigenes. Lineage (GTDB taxonomy): Bacteria > Bacillota > Clostridia > Clostridiales > Clostridiaceae > Clostridium > Clostridium gasigenes. The sequence continues at coordinate 13,870 of NZ_FNJM01000001.1, read as the reverse complement.
TCTTATGCTATCTATTATGTTATCTACTACGGTTCTAGAAGATACATTAAGCTCTTGGAATTTTGCTTTTGATACATTTCCACAGGCAGGACAATACGGAACTCTTAATAAATCTTGTACTTGTATTTCTAATGTTGGAACGTAAATATTTAATACTCTATTTTCAAATTTACTTGTTCCATAATTAGATAATAAGAAAGCTTCTGAAACTACTAAATTAGTACTTGTATTTAAAACTGGTATTATTCCTTTATTCATGTCTTTTGTCTCATTTGAAAATTTAAAATTCTCAAATGCATGATAAGATATATGATCCTCTAATCTAGTTAGTGTTCTTTGTTCGAAACACTCTAAACATCCTGTCTTTGGATAATTAGTGCTAAATGCTGTAATAAATGGTCCATCTATAAATGAGCATATAACTGGTATTTCTCTTTTTATAGCAACTCTATTTACATTTCTAATCATTGTAAGTTCTGGCCTCTTTAGGCATAAAACTATACCTTCATAATCTTTTATAAGCGCTTGTATAGCATTTATATTTTCAATTATATTTATAGCATCTATATTAGTTGTTAAATCTACATCTCTTATAGTATTTATTAAATCTTCTGATGCTATATCCATATTAAGTTCCATTTCTTCAATTAAAAGTTTTGCCATACTATTTGAAAAAGTATTATCAGATATAAATAATAATTTCCTTCCCTTACTATTTACTAAGTCTTCTCTTATAAAGTATTTATAATCACCTAATAAACTCATTGTTATTTCATTGGAAAGCTTCCTTTGTTCCTCATTTATAAGCATTCCAGCTAAAGATAATCCATTTAATATATTTAATATATTATTTTTACTTTCATCTGTTATATCCATATCATGAACACTTTCTTCTGATACTTCCATACCAAGCCTTAATTTTTTTAAGATTTCCCTTAACGAAATCTTAAATTCATCCCTTTCATTTTTCAAATCAAGAACTGCTTCATTATAATTCCAAAGACCTAATTTAAATCTTATTTCGTTTTGTCCATTATCAAAAATTCTAAGACTGTCATTTATACAATAATTTTTTTCCATACTATTCCCCTTCTTTTCCAGCTATAGTCATATGGATTACATGATTTGTTACACCATCTAATTTAAGTTTTTTTTCTAAATATTGTTTTTCATATCCACCAATATCACAACTTCCATATCCAAGTGCTGTTGCTGTTAGCTGTACATTTTGTGCTATTTCTCCCGCTTCAATAAAAGCAAAGGCTGCTCCTGCATCACCATATTTTCTGCTATTAATATACATGTTGTACACATATATAAAAAATACATTCACATTATTTGCAGTTATATTTGAAAATTCAGCAAAATCATACTGATTTATATTTTCATCATTTAAATTAATTGGCTTTATACCATGTGCATAAGGGTAGTATAAATAAAAACCATCTTCTATGTCTTGAACATTTTTTAAATATACATATAGATTAATAGGATATAATCCCCCTGCTGATGGGTTATTTCTAAGCTTTATGTTATCATTACCTGCTATAGCATCCTTAAGCTCTATTGCTCCTGATATTCCCTGTCCATAATAAAGTAAGCTTGCTAAATCCTGCATAGATAATTTATTTTCTGTATAATTTCTAACACTTCTTCTTTGCTCAATGCTTGCACCTAGTGGTGCCTTTATACCTTTAGCTTTTGGAAGTTTTATTACATCTGTTATCTCTTCTTCTAAATTCTTGTTAGCTGCAGTCATAGCTGCATTTTGTTGAAAAAAACTTGAAAGACCTGCTCTAAATCCCAAATTGTTGTTGTTCGTTCTATAATTTAAAAGATATTCTTCTGAATTAAATCTATTTTCCTTTGAATAAAGACTTCCTTTTAAAACTGAATCTGGAGTCTTTAAAACTGTAGTATCTGCATATGCACTCATACTACAGTATTGAGTATTAAATGATATTATTTTCATTTCATAAGGGTACTTATTAACTGGTTTTTTATTTTCTTTTTCTTTTTCTTTTTCTTTGTTTTTATTTTTTCTTTTAAGCATAATTCACCTCTTTTTATCAAACTGTATTGTTATCATATTTAACATTATTAACAATTAATTATTTATATAGTTTTAAGGCCCGCAAGGTATTTATAGTTAACTAACTAGTTTATAAATAACCTTCACGGACCTCTTAACTATATAATTGCTTGTACAATTATATTACTTTCCTGCTGTCACTCCTGATGTAGCAGTTCCATTTACACCAATTGCTACACAACAGCAACAGCTACAACAGCAGCATGCTCCTGGTGCTACAGAAACCTCTTCCATATTGTTACAAGTATTTTGTACATTTTTATTGAATTCTAACATAATGTCATCTCCCTTTTATAAAATATTAATTATAATTACTAAGGCGATAATGCTTGTCCACTTATTAGTTTCCAGGCGTTAAATTAGCTGATGTTGAAGCAGTTCCGTTATTTACACCGATTGCTACACAACAGCAACAGCTACAGCAGCAACATGCTCCTGGTGCTACAGAAACTTCTTCCATGTTGTTACAAGTATTTTGCATGTTTTGGTTGAATTCTAACATATTCTTGTCCCCCTTTTTTTAATATCATAATGATATCTTATAAAATCCAAAATATTATTTTTAGATTTTTATGACTTTATTATACATTATTTTCTTTTTAGTGTAAATGTTTTTTTGGGTTTTTTTATTCTTTTTGTTAATTAAATAATATTTATCATTAATTTTACAATTAATCCATCTGAAGTTGAGTTTTAAAAAAAGTTTCAAACCTTATTTTTAAATACAATTAACTCCAGTAATGAAGCAAAATAATACCCTTAATATTTTAAATAGCACAAAGAAATATTCAAAAGAAACTAAAGTCTTCTGTGATTCTATTTATAAAGTTCAATAATCTCCATATGTATGATGATTTATTGTAATCCATAGGTGATATATAAGGAAATAAATTAACCATTCTAATTATATATACTCCTAATATAAGGGCAGTTATTATAATATAAAAAGTTACTTCAATTTTTTTACTTCTAAACAAAGGCTTCTTTCCATAAATAACAATAATTAAAACAATAGGTATTAACCAAAATAATGGGTGGTAATAAAAGCTTTGTTTAAAATCCAAATTTACAAAATAATAAAAGGCTCTTGTTATGCCACAACTTGGACATGGCACACCAGTTATTTTTTTTATTATGCACTCTCCACCAGTTAAAAAGAAAATCAAGAACATTAATATTATTATTTCATGTTTTTCTAATTTTTTTTTTATAAAATCCATATTATCTCTCCCAAAATATAAGGAGCTACATATGTAGCTCCTTATTTATTAATTTATAAAATTAATTAGCAAATTTTCTATTATACTCTTCAGCTAGCAAGTTTAAATTCTTAATCATTATGTATTTTCCAACCCATGGACCAACACCACATAAAAGGCTACCAAGTATATTCCAAAGTAAAATAGTAGAACCAGTTTCAGGAATATTTATTGAATAGCTAAATCCTTGTTTATTCATTCTATTTGCTTGTTTATATAACCATACATAGTAGTATATTCCACAAGTTATAATACTTAATAGAATTACTATTAGGTAATTCTTGCTTGGCTTGCCTGTCCCCTCACAAATTTTGTTTAAATCTTCTGTGTAGTCATACATAAATATTATACCGTAAATACCAAAGGTAATCGTAGTTAGTAAAATATACCACCAAAAGCTTCTGTTCTTAATCATTTGTTTTCCTCCTAATAAATTATAAATTTCATATTTATTATACAGTTTTTTTCAAATAAAGCAATATTAATTCATATTTCCTCATTTTTATTCATTTTACTTAATTAAACTTTAGTCATGCTTAATCCCTATATTTCATAATAATGCTTTAAATCTTATTTCTAATTTTACTATAAATTTAGAAATTATTGAGCATCATACCTTTATTTAACAACTATTTATTATGCACATTTAGCTTCCTTTCCAGCTCAAAACAGTGTAAACTAAGATTAAAAAATAAAATTTATACACTATTTTGCTGTATATATTTGAGGTGTTTAAAATTGCCAAAAAAATTTAAAGTGTTTTTTTATTTTATTTTCATAACATTTCTTTTAACTATTAATGTTTATGCAACCTCTTTTAAGAAAAACATCCTTATCCTTACTTCATATCATCGTGGTTATGAGTGGAATGATATTATAGAACAAGGATTTCTTTCAATTCTAAAAAATTATGGTGAATATATTAATATTAAGATAGAATACATGGATGCTCTCAATAATAATGATGAAAATTATTATGATAAGTTACTTACTTTGTATAAAGATAAATATAAAAACAGTAAATTTGATATGGTTATATGTAGTGATAATTGGGCGTATGACTTTTTTCAAAAACATAGAGAGGAACTTTTTCCAAGCACACCTTTAATTTTTACTGGACTAAATAACTTTGAAAGTTATAAATCACAAGATAAATTAATTGAAAATTCAACCGGTGTTTTAGAGAGTATTGATATTAAGGGTAACATAGATTTAATACTAACAATGCATCCAAATACTAAAAATATAATTATTATTGATGATACTACTATAACAGGAACTGAACTCTCTACTGATTTAAATAAATTAATTTATGGTAACTATTCTAATGTACATTTTCAAGAAATAAAAAATATCACCTTAGAAGATACCATCAAAAAAATAAATTCAAATGATAAAAATAGTGTTGTCCTTTTCACATCAACTTCAATTAAAACAAATGATGGCTCTACCTTATATCCTGTTGAAATTATACATAATCTAAAAAATAAAACCAGTATTCCGATCTATGGAATTTGGGATATCCTTTTAGGCAATGGTATTATCGGTGGAAAAATAAGTTCTGGATTTGATCAAGGCGTTTATGCTGGTAAAATTGCCGAAAAGATTATAAATGGTGAACTAATAAAAAATATTCCTATAATGAATGATATTGGTTCCAATTATATGTTTGACTATAATGAATTAGTTCGCTTTAAAATAAACAAATCTCAATTACCCAAAAACAGTATAATAATAAATGAACCTAGCTCTATGTATTCAATTACAAAAAAACAATGGACCATACTTCTTTGTTCATTACTTTCTTTTTTTACATTAATAATTATTTTCTTAATTATTAATATTCAAAAGCTAATAAAAACTAAAAAAAAGCTAAAGGAAAGTGAATTAAATCTTCACAATAATTTCAATTTTTTAAGGACTCTTTTAGATACAATAACAACTCCAATATTTTGCAAAGATATTAATGGTAAATACACAGATTGTAATTATGCATTTGAAGAATATGTAGGACTATCAAAAGATCAGATAATTAACAAAACAGTTTATGATATCCACCAATTTGAACTTGCTGAGGTATATCATAAAGCAGATTTAGAATTAATGGACAGAAAGGGCAACCAAAATTATGAAACACAATTAATAGGTATCAACGGGGAAAAACAGGATGTAATTTTTAATAAATCAAGTATATTATCTAATTATGAAGCTATTGGAATCGTAGGCGTTATCATCGATATAACAGAGCTCAAAAAAAATGAACATAAGCTTAATAGATTATTAAAATTTAAGGAAGTAATGATTGAAGTAAACCAATCTATCATTGAACTAACTAACATTAATGAATTATTTGATTTAATACTAAGTAAATGTATTGCACTTATGAAAGGAGCAAAATATGGTAGTGTTTTATTATTAAAAGAAGATATTAACTTAGTAATAGCTAGCTCCATTGGATATGATGATGAAAAAACAAAAGATTTTATTTTACCATTAGAATCTTCATTCCATTATCTTAAAACAAAGGGTAAAATAACTTCTACTATAATAATAGATGATGTATTTAATTTATATAGTAGCAAATATGTTGTTCTTGGTCAAAATGACTGGAAAATTGTATCATGTATTAGTACTCCTATAATAATTAATAATAAATTATTTGGTATGATGAATATTGATAGTGATGAAAAAGATATATTTAATGAAGATGATATAGATATTATGAATTATATGAAATATCAAATAGAAAATACTATAAGCACACATAATTTATATAATGAAATAATGTATTTATCTAAATATGATAAATTAACTAATATCTATAACAGACGATCATTTGAAGAAATTTTCGATAAGGTTTTAAGTGAAGCGCTAAGACACAATAATTCTTTTTTATTAGTTATTTTTGATTTAAACGGATTAAAATTAGTTAATGATACTTATGGTCATTTGCAAGGAGATGAGTTTATTAAAAGCTTTGTTAATAAACTTAAAAGCTCTATAAGTGAAACTGATATTTTAGCCAGATATGGTGGCGATGAGTTCATTGGTGTATTTTCTAATACACCAGTTGATGCCCTATCAGAAAAGTTTGAAGAACTAAATAAGTATTTTATTGATAATCCTATCATTTTAGAAGGAAATAAAGTTACCTATAATTATAGCTATGGAATTGCAACTTTTTTATCTGATGCTGTAAGCTATAGCCAACTTATTAAGATTGCAGATGAAAGGATGTATATTTATAAAGAAAATTTAAAAAGCAAATTAAAATAGTATTTGTTTTTAATTTGTAAAAGGGGTCTCCTTCTAATATAATTATCTTTTTATATAAAGGGTATTGTATAACTCTGTCGAATATATCCAATATAAAGATTTATTACTATAGTTTGTAGATACATAAAAGTTATAAACAACTAATAGTATAAAATAGTAAAGTATAAAATCTTTATACAAATAAAATTTGGGGGTTAAGATTATGGAACCATTGTCAATTTTAATTATAGTAGGAGCAGTATTAGTCGTATTAGTTTTATTACTCTATGGAATAGGGTTTACAAGTATCGGAACCGACGAAGTCGGTATTGTTGAAAAATGGTGGAGTATGGGTGGGTCTGTACCTTCTGATGGTCTTATTGCTCTTAAAGGCGAGGCTGGTTATCAACCACAAGTACTTAGAGCTGGAGTCCATTTTAAGACTCCTTTTAAGTATAAAGTAAAAAAGGTAAGGTTAGTAACCATACCACAAGGTCAAATAGCTTATGTATTTTCAAGATCTGGTGAAAGCCTAGGTGATGGTCAAACTCTAGGAAGAGTTGTATCTTCCAGTAAATCTTTTCAAGATGTGGCTGCCTTTCTAGGTAACGGAGGACAAAAAGGTCCACAAAGACAAATTCTTCGTGAAGGTACTTATGCATTTAATTTAGCTCAATTTATTATAATTACAAGAGATAAAGTACATTCAATATTTACTTCAAAAGATGAATCCGCACAAATAGAAACAATGAGAAGTGATTTAGCTAAAGTGGGTGGATTTAATCCTGTAGTTATAGCAAGTTCAAAAACAGTTGAACAATATGAATCTAGTAACACTATAAGAAGTAAAGATACTATAGGTATTGTTACTATTAATGAAGGCCCTACTCCAGATAATGGTGCTATTATTGCTCCTATAGTTGGAGATGGTATAACTAATGAATTTTATCATAATAATTTCCAGGAACCAGAAAAATTCCTAGCTGCTAACGGTAGAAAAGGTAAGCAAATGCAAGTATTAACAGATGGAGTTTATTTTATAAACAGAATGTTTGCAAACGTTGATATAGTACCAAAAAGTATAATAGATATTGGATATGTTGGCGTAGTTGTAAGCTACTTTGGTGATAAAGGTGAAGATGTATCTGGATCAACTTATTCACATGGAGAGCTAGTTGAACAAGGTAAAAAAGGTATTTGGCGAGATTCTATGATGCCAGGTAAATATGCCTTTAACACATATGCAGGTAAAGTTGTTCCAGTTCCAACTACTAATGTTATATTAAAATGGATTAGCGGTCAAACCGGCGATCATAAATTAGATGATAATTTGAAAGAAATAAGTCTTATAACTAAAGATGCCTTTGAACCAAATTTACCGCTTACAGTGGTATTTAATATTGATTATAGGAAAGCTTCTTCAGTTATCCAAAGATTTGGTGATATTAAAATGCTTATTGAACAATCACTTGATCCTATGATATCTGGTTACTTCAAAAATATTGGTCAAACCAAGACACTTATTGAATTAGTTCAAGATAGAAGTACTATTCAAGACCAAGCCTCAGCGGAAATGAAAGAGAAATTCAAGTTGTATGACTTAGAATTACAAGAAGTATTAATTGGCACACCTGCCGCATCCGCAACAGATAAGAGAATTGAACTTATACTAGCACAATTAAGAGACAGACAAGTTGCTATGGAAGAAATAAAAACTAATGAAGCTAAACAAAAATCAGCTGAAAAACAAAGAGAACTTAATGAGGCAATTGCAAAAAGTTCTGCTCAAACAGCTCTTACACAATCAAGTATCGACATAGAAGTTGCAGATAATAAAGGTAAATCAGAATTAAGACTCGCAGAGCAGCTTGCACTAAAAACACAAAAGCTTGCTGAAGCTGATAAATATAAGAGAACTCAAGAAGCTGATGCTTCAAGGTATACAAAAGAAGCTGAAGCTGCTGCTAATGCAAAAGCTACTGAACTAAATGCAGAAGCTAATGCCAAGCAAGTGCAACTACAAGCTAGTGCAGAAGCCTTTAAACTTGAAACAGTTGGTAAAGCACAAGCATTAAATATTAAATCCGTTGCAGATGCTACTGCAGAACAAGAAACAAAGGTTGGTATTGCAAAAGGTACTGCGGCTAAAGCTTTAGTTGAAGCCTATGGCGGACCAGAATTACAAGTACAACAAAGTGTTATGATAGCCTTTGCAGACGCACTAAAAATAAGTAAATCTCCACTAGTTCCACAAACAATAATTATGGGTGGCACTGATGGAAAAACACCTAATGCAATGGAAGGCATAATGAGCATGGTTTTAGCTAATATGGCTAGTGCTAATGCTTCAGTAGTAACTAAAACAGAAGATACTATAGCTACTAAACAAATAGAAGTTTAAAACAAATAGAAGTTTAAAACAAATAGGGTTCATCATTATTTATTTAATGATGAACCCTTAATTACTAGGCTTGTCCCCTGTTTTTTGTGCCCTTCCCTTTATAATATGCATAATGTTTATCTGTTGTATTTTTATATCCACAATAAAACCTCTTAGCAATTATATTAATTAAGGGATCAGACATACCATTTAAAAATGCATAATTAACATTATCTTCAATATGATGCCTTCCATGATGATGTTTATCAAGTAATAAATGACTTCTCCCCAAAAAAATTACTAATCTTGTATTTGATCCATGGCAAAGATAGTGAGCAACCTCAGCTACCGATGATAATATACTAAAATATAATATGATATATAAAATTATCCTATTAATATTAAATATACTCATTACTATTGAAACAATTATTAAAAACCCCGAAAGCCAAATCTTTGAACCTGATTCATTGAAATAGACCAATAAAAGATTGTTTTTTTTGTAGAGAGGTGTTTTATGATGCAAATGAAAACTTGCTATTAGTGGGCCTGCTACGGATTTGTAATTTTCATTATTATCCATATACATATGTACTAATCCATTTATAAAGTCAGTAAGAAAATACGCTACAATAAATGAAAATACTTGCCACCAAATACCTATATTAATAGGTATAACAACATATGCTATAATAATTTGAAGTGAAATATTCACCGTAGAAATAAATTTTCCAAACAACTTATAAATTCTTTTATCCTCATAAAGCTCCATAGCCGCTATAAATTGTTTTTGTTTTAATTCAGTATTATTCGTCATTTTTAAATCCATTCCTTTGCCTTTATATTATAAACACCTTTTAACTCGCTTTAAAATTGAATAATGTGTATTATATTGTAGTTGCAATTGGAGCTAAATCTATATTATCCAAATCTAATTCTAGAATTTCTTCTGGTGTGCTCCATTTTCTATTTTGAATTATGCTTGTTTCTTCATGAGTAAGTATTCCATTATATGCAGTTAAGCTTCTTCTCAAAAATCCATCTTTTCTACAAGCTTCTCTTACTCCTTTATTTGCAATAGCTCTTATATGAGGTAGTACACTTGCAGCATATGCTATTGAGGTAGTATGAGCCGCGGCTCCTGGTATATTATCTACTCCATAGTGAATTATTCCATCTACTTCATAAACAGGATCTTCATGAGTTGTAGGTCTATATGTTTCAATTGCACCACCTACATCTGCACTTATATCAACTATTACTGAACCTCTTTTCATTAATGAAAGCATTTCTCTAGTTATTAAATTATCTTCTCTATGCTTTGGCCACTTAACACAATTTACTACTAAATCTGTTGTAGGTAAAAGTGCTTTTATATTTGACTGATTAGAAAACATTGTTCTCACATTAGCCGGATATATTTCATGACAGCTTCTCATAGTTGCTATACTTCTAGCCATAACTGTTACCTGTGCTCCAAGTGATGACAATATTTGTATAGCTCCTTTTCCAACTATCCCAGCTCCAAGAACTATAACATTTGCACCGGGTGCCCCTGCTATTCCACTAATTAATTGACCTTTTCCACCATTACTATTTAATAAGTATTGCACGCCCATTAATGCACCTAATTTCCCAGCTACTTCGCAATTAGGTGACCCATATCTATGTGTATCTTCTGCAGTAAACGCTATTACTTTATTTTTTAATAATGCATCTACCTCTTCTCTATTTGAAGCTGGATGTATACATGCAAACAGTATTTGTCCACTTCTTAATAAATGGTATTCTTCTTCAAAAAATTCTTTAACCTTTAATACCATATCACATTTACCATATATCTCTTCTCTATTATCTATAATTTTAGCACCTATTCTTGCATATTCCTCATCATTAAAGCCCGCTATATACCCTGCATTTTTCTGAACTAACACCTCATGTCCATCATTTATTAATTCTTCTGCCTCTACCGGTGTTACTATTACTCTTGATTCTCCACACTTAATTTCTTTTAATACGCCTACTATCATCTTATATGTCCCCCTTAATTTTTATATAGTTTCTTTGCTTAGATATTTTTTAAAAACAACAAATTAATGTTTTAGTCTATTTTTTAAATACCTAATGCTTTTAATAAAAATTTTTAGACATGTCTTTATAAATTATTTGTCATCGTAAGATAATTAACAGACTCAAAATCAAGAATACTAGTCTATTATTTATTTGCAGATTACTTATGTAAATCCTCTATACTTTTACTCAAAAAAAGCCTTAAGTACCGTGACTTAAAGCTTGAAGTATAAATACTTCAATATATATCAAATATACAAATTTATTAAACAATAGCGCGGCACAATTAATTGTGACAACTTAACACCAATCATCTATCTTATCTAAATCTTCTAGTTCATTATATGTTGTATTTCATAATATAGCAAACATAAGTTTTCCTATATTTGAGTCAAGTAAAAAGCTATCAATTCCCTTCTTAATTCCCTTCTTAATTTCCTTCTTAATTTCCTTCTTAATTCTCTTTATCAATATAGTAGAATAAATATAACTAAATACCTTTCATTTTTTTCTATATATTATATAATATATAGGGAAATATATTTTAGGGGAGGCTAAATTTTTATGAATAATGAATTAACAGAAGAAAATATAAAAAAATTAAGAGAAGAATTGGAATATAGATTAACAGTAAAAAGGGCTGAAATATCAAAGGAAAAATTAGTAGCTGCTGCACATGGCGATAGATCAGAAAACGCAGAATATAAAGAAGCTTGCGCAAACTATAGAGAAAATGATAATAGAATTCAATATTTAATGACTATGATTTCAACAGCAACTCTAATAGATGATACGCATTTAAATAAATTAACATTAGGAATTAATAGTAAAGCTAAAATTAAATTTATAGAGGATGACTACGAAACTATTGTTACACTAGTAACTACTATGGATTTAGACCCTCAAAATATGTGTATAAGTATAGAGTCTGATTTAGGAAAAGCATTATCTGGCAAAAAAGCTAGAGCTAAGGTTGAAGTTGATGCTCCCGGAGAAAAATATAATATAGAAATATTAGAAATTTTATAAAAATATATTACTTTTAAATAATAATCCACGATAGAATTCTATCGTGGATTTCATTTAATTTTAATTTTATTCTATCCTTATAATTACTATCTTATCAGCTATTAGTGCTCCATCAACACTTGCTCCCCAAACATCTAACTTGTCGCCCTTTTTCATATCATCTATAGAAGTTGATTTTATAGACCTTACTTCTCCTGCTGAAGTTATAACTTTAATAATATAATTTGTATCATCCTGTACTTTTATTTTCACCTTAATATCTGATGAAACGGAAATAGTAGACTCCCCACTTTCGAAATTATCTATACGGTTAATTATTATTACATCATTTTCATACTCTTTAAAGCAACCTTCTATATCAGACTTTTCTTCTGGAATTTGAATATCATCTTTTGATCTATTGTCTGTAGTCTTCTTATTTCTTTTATCCTCTGTATGAGTTATAGTAGACTCTTCTTGATTTATGATTGGTTTTTGTATAACAATTATTTCTGCTACTATCGTGCCATCTACCTCTTTTCCCCAAATAGATAAAGTAGAATTTTTTTCTATACTACTTACTGGGTCCGTATATTCATTATATTCAGCAGTCATTTTATTTTCTTTACTTTTCATTGTATTTAAATATATCTTTGTATTTTTATTAACTTTTACATTTAATTTTTCCATTAATGAAGTGTCTACATTGCTATCTACAATCATACCATCATACATATTTATAATATTATCATCATAACTAATAAAAGCTCCTATATAATCGGCCCTTGATTCTGGTATAACATCTCCTCCGATTACTTCTTGCTCAAATTTTGTTATTCCAAGCATATTTCCAAATTCATACTTTGCAACAGTAAATCCACTTACTAAAAATAAAACTGTTAGTATTATTGTACCTATATATATTTTTTTATTAGTTACTAATACTTTAGCAACTATTTTATAGCATAAATATCCTATTACTCCACCTAATGTATTTAAAATAATATCATCAATATCAGAACTTCCTATTGCTAATACATATTGTAAAGACTCAAGCACTAAGCTAAATACAAATGCCATACAGGCTACTGGCAATATATTCTTAGCCTTTTTAAATATTAAAGGCAATAAATATCCTAGTGGAATAAATATTATTATGTTACCAAATAAATTAGATATAGCCCATGCCCATCCCATACCGGATGCATTTTCAAAGAAATCCGCCCATAGCTTAAATGGAATTAAATTTAAGCTTGTAAAACTAACTGACTTTTTTGAAAATATATCTATAAATCCATGATATTTAAATACAACTATCTTAAATATTATTGCAATATATGCTACAAAAATACATATAATTATAAATTTTGATATACTCTTATACTTTGACTTCTGCTCCATTCTAATCACTCCCACTTATAATTTGATGTAATACTTTCATTTATTATACCAACGCTGGGTTACCCTTATAAAAAAAACTGCAATAAAGTTTTAAACTGGTACCTATAGAATGGACAGTTAGAAAAAAAGTGCTAAACATTTATTTAACTGACTCTATTTTATAGGGTCTTTTTTTATTGTAAAATATTTTAAAGGAGGATTGTAGTTATGGGAAGAATCTATTTTACAGATGAACAATTGAAAGATTTATCAGTAAATCCATTTGTAAAAAAAGCTAGTAATAAAGCTATTACTTATACAGATGAATTTAAGGAGTATTATGTTTCTGAATATAATACCGGGAAAATGCCATTAGAAATACTACGGAATGCAGGATTTGATGTTAAGGCTTTAGGAAAACAGAGA
>NZ_FNJM01000009.1:71108-123075 GCF_900104115.1 Clostridium gasigenes | reverse complement strand
AGATAACTTTCCATAAAAATATTCCTCAATTGCTTTAAGTTTTAATGCTGAAGAATAAGATTTATTATGTGGTTTATGATAAAACACTGATTCTCCGAATTCTTGATATTTCTTAGCCCAGTTACGTATGATACCGCCTCTATTGCAACTATAACGAATCCCTAATTCTGTACATATTTGATAGATGCCCTTGATACCCGATAGATAATCCTCAACTGCTTGAATTTTATCTTCGGGAGTATACTTATATTTTCGTCCCATAAAAAATACCTCCAAAGTAGATTTTGGTTATTTACCATGTCTACTTTGGAGGTATCATATCATTATTTTGCAATAGCCTTATTTTTTTAAATGCTTTATTTAATTGACTTTTTTAGAATTACCATAAACCAAACTAAAGAAATTCCAAATATAGCATGTGATAAACCAGCAATATGGCTAAGTCCTGAAAAATCTTTACCAGTTACTTGTAAAATACCTCTTGCTACTAATGTTGATAACATATATATTAATGCAACATTGTGGAATATCAACCATTTTCCAAAGTGTTTTACCTCTGATATTTTGAAATTCTTTTCTAATAATAAAACTATTAAGAAAAATAAAAATCCTAACACTAAAACATGTGAATGTACCGCTCCTAGAACTGTTTGTCCCTCAAATCCATTAATCTTAGTAAATTCTCTATAAAAAACTCCTAAAACTAATCCTAAAACTAAATAGAACATTGATAAATTTAAATATTTTTTCATTATGTTTTCATCCACTAATTATTATCTTTTGATATTTATTATTCATTCTATATCTTATTTCTTTTTAAATCAATTATTATTTTATTATATTTATTGTATTTAAAGATTATCTATAGGTAATACTTTAATAAGAATACTTTTAAGGAGGAGATTTTTATGAGAGTACCAAAACATATAGGTATAATCCCTGATGGCAATAGACGATGGGCACTTGGGCAAGGTTTCTCTAAAGATATGGGGTATGCATCTGGTATAGATCCTGGACTTCTAGTTTTCAAGCTATGCCAAAAAGAAAATGTAGAAGAATTAACCTACTATGGTTTTACAACCGATAATGCTAAACGTCCTACAGTTCAAAAAGAGGCCTTTATCAAGGCGTGTATTGATGCGGTTAAATTAATAGAAAAGGAAGATTCTGAAATACTTGTAATGGGAGATAGTGAATCTCCTGTTTTTCCAAAAGAATTACTTCCATATACCACTCGCAGGGTCTTTGGAAAAGGTGGAATTAAAGTTAATTTTTTAGTAAATTATGGATGGGAATGGGATTTAAATGCTTTAAAATCTTCTGATTCTAAAAGAAAAAATATCACAAATAATATTATGTCTAGCGATATTTCTCGTATAGACTTAATTATACGTTGGGGTGGTCGAAGAAGATTAAGTGGTTTTTTACCTGTTCAATCTGTGTACTCTGATTTTTATATTATAGAAGATCTTTGGCCTGATTTTATTGAAAAACACTTTTACGATGCAATAAATTGGTATGATAAACAAGATGTAACTCTTGGTGGCTAACCTTTTTTTATATAGTAAACATTCAAATAAATATCAAGTCAGTATGCTATTTTGCATCATACTTTGTTGACCAGATCTGCCTATAGTACACATTATCAAAGGAACCGGTCTCCTTATCTGATGCAAAATATATGTTTCATCCTGACTTGTTATTTATTTTCATGTACCTAAGTCATCTTTGTAACTTATTGGCTTAGTCAACTTCATAAGCTAAATGAATTATATTAAAGTCATATTTTTTATATCATTAATATTAAATGGAGTGTTTTGATAAACACAATAATTTAACCAATTTCCAAAAACTATGTTAGCACTTCCACGCCATCTTACCATTGGTGTACAATCTGAATTGTCATTTGGAAAATAATTTTTAGGAACATTTATTTTCAATCCTTTTTCGATATCCCTTAGATATTCATCCCTTAATGTATTTCTATCATATTCTAGGTGACCAGTAATAAATATTTGTCTTCTTTCTTTTGTTGCTACAATAAATACTCCTGCATCTTCTGACTCTGATAATATTTCTAATCCTTCTACCTTTTCTATGTCTTCTCTTTTAACTTCTGTATGCCTTGAGTGTGGCGCATAAAATATATCATCTAACCCTCTTGTAATGTCAGCATTAGGATTATTTACCCAATGAGGAAATACTCCAAACATCTTTTCTTTTAGTGGGTATTTTTCAATTCCATAATGATAATATAATGCAGCTTGAGCGCCCCAACAAATATGTAATGTTGAAAATACATTTTCTTTACTCCATTCCATTATTTCTTTAAGTTCATCCCAATATAATACTTCGTCAAAATTCATTTGTTCTACTGGTGCCCCTGTAATTATTAACCCATCGAACTTTTCCCCTTTTATATCATCAAAATAATTGTAGAATTTTTTTAAATGCAAAAGAGATGTGTTTTGAGAAGTATAACTTTTAGTTTGTATCAGCTTTACCTCTACTTGTATTGGAGTATTTGATAAGTATCTTAAAAGTTCATTTTCTGCCTGAATCTTTTTTGGCATTAAATTTACTATAGCTATTTTTAAAGGTCTAATGTCTTGAGTCTTAGCTCTTTCCATATTCATAACAAATATATTTTCACTAGACAAAACCTTAAAAGCTGGTAATTCAACTGGAATCTTAATTGGCAATTATACCATCCCCTTATAAACTAATTAAACCATAAATTGGTTTAATTTTAAACATCAATATAATTTTAGGTTATAAAAAAATATTAAATAATATATACAAAGTACTTAGACTTGATAATTTAAAAATATCTTACTAAAACAAAAAACCTTAGCAAAGAGTATACTTTAAGGTTTACCCAATGCTAAAGTTCTTTTAAAACATATTCTAATTTAAAATTATTTGTCTATTATAAAAACTATAACAATATAGTTTTTATACGTTTGCTCCTGTATAACATGCACCTGTATAAGTTGATGGAATACCTGATATTTGATCTATATAACACATACCAAGAACAAATCTGTTTCCACCTTTTGTAACGCTTACTACAGATTGCCCAACAGTCTCTATAACCACATCTGTTAAAGAAAATCCATTACCTTCTACATCTATATCTATTGCTGTAGTAGGAATAAATGTTTGTAGGTTACATAAAGAATTTTTAACAGTATTTGCACATCGGCTACAAGTATTAGGAATATTACATCCAGTAGGAATAGATACTGGTGTTGTAGTATCAACTCTAAATCCTGAAAGACTACATATAGGATATAGACTAAAATCTCCTTGAGCATCTGCTAAAACAACAGTAAAATCATTTATACATTTAATTACATCATTTGGTCCCCCTACCGATCCTATAGTTGTATTTACTGTTGCTAATTCTATACCAGTTACTCCAATAACTTGTATTAATGCTGAATTCATACCGTCAAGACAACCTTCTTCACCACAAGGACCAGTCGCTCCTGTTGCTCCAGTACAACAAGGACCAGTTGCTCCAGTTGTTCCTGTTACTCCAGTTACTCCAGTTACTCCTGTTACTCCTGTTACTCCTGTTGCTCCTGTTGCTCCTGTTGCCCCAGTTCCCCCAGTTCCCCCAGTTCCCCCAGTTGCTCCAGTTGCTCCAGTTGCTCCAGTTGCTCCAGTTACTCCTGTTGCTCCTGTTGCCCCAGTTTCTCCTGTTGTTCCAGTTGCGCCTGTTGCTCCTGTTGTTCCAGTTTCTCCTGTTGTTCCAGTTGCTCCAGTTGTTCCAGTTGCTCCAGTTTCTCCAGTTGTTCCAGTTGCTCCTGTTGCGCCTGTTGCTCCAGTTTCCCCCGTTGTTCCAGTTGCGCCTGTTGCTCCAGTTGCTCCGGTTGCTCCAGTTGCCCCAGTTGCTCCAGTTGCTCCAGTTGCTCCTGTTGCTCCAGTTTCACCTGTTACTCCAGTTGCTCCAGTTGCTCCTGTTGTTCCTGTTACTCCTGTTGCCCCAGTTGCCCCAGTTGCTCCAGTTGCTCCAGTTGCTCCAGTTTCACCTGTTACTCCAGTTGCTCCTGTTACTCCAGTTGCTCCAGTTGCCCCAGTTGCCCCAGTTACTCCAGTTGCTCCTGTTGCTCCAGTTGCTCCTGTTGCTCCAGTACAACAAGGTCCAGTCGCTCCTGTTGCGCCTGTTGCGCCAGTTACTCCGGTTACTCCGGTTACTCCGGTTACTCCAGTTGCTCCAGTTCCTCCGGTTACTCCAGTTGCTCCAGTTACTCCGGTTCTTCCAGTTGCTCCAGTTGCCCCAGTTCCTCCTGTTGCTCCTGTTGCTCCTGTTGCTCCAGTTGCTCCGGTTCTTCCAGTTGCTCCTTTCCTTCCTCTACGACCTACACAACAACAACAACAATTATCATGACATTTATCATGACATTTATCATGACATTTATCATGACATTTATCATGACATTTATCATGACAATCATCATGACATTTATCATGACAATCATCATGACATTTATCATGACACTCATCATGACAATCATCATTGCAATCATTGTGACAATTATCTCTATATGAAACAATTAAATAAGGTGGGTTAATAACATTTATAGAGCTAAATTTACAGAATAACTCTTTATTTACACCTTCTATTATTATTCCATAATTCTCTTCGCCCTCTTCCCATTTATTAACAATATTACTTATATCTATTTTTATATATCTCCCACTATAGGATTGGTTTACCATAAACTTAGATGACTTATTATAATCAATTTCATGTATGTTACTTAAAGTAACACTATTTGCATCAAGTCCTTTAATATTTCTTTTAACTATAAAATTACTCTCATAACAATTACTATTTGATATAACTTCCTTTACAAATAGATACAAATATGCAGATTTAATTATTTTATATTTTATTTCTGACACATCAAATCTTATTAAAGTTTTATATATATCAAACTCATAACGATTTGTTAATCTAACTCCCGCAAATAAATCTACTGAGTCTGAGAAATTTTTATAAGGTTCTAAACTAGTTACATAACTACTATGCGTAGCCTTTATCTTAATACTATCGTCCAACCCAAACCACCGCCTTAATATTATATTTATACTTATATAATATTAATATGTGCCTCAATATGTTCATAATATATTATATTACGACTATTATATATTAAAATTAATTAACTAATTTTTAGTCACACATTTTTAAATATCTTAATAATAGTCTATTTGACACTATACTTCTTATTAAATATAATGAATAACAATAACCTTGGTATAATATATTACTATTAAATCTTAATTCACAAAGGTTAATTGGTTTAAAGGTGGTTTTATAATGGATAAAATTAATTTTATAGAACAAATTAAAGCAGCTTCAAAAACTGAAACTTGTGACTTAGTCATTAAAAATGTAACTATTATAGATGTATTTCAAAATGATTCTTTTATTTCTGATGTAGCTATTAAGCATGGATATATTGTTGGTATTGGTGAATATAATGGTACTTTTACTATTGATGGAACAGGAAAGTATATTTGTCCTGGACTTATTGATGGACATGCCCATATTGAATCTTCATTAACAACTCCAAAGGAATATTATAAGGCTGCACTTATTCATGGAATAACTTCAATAATTACTGACCCTCATGAGATCGCTAATGTTTTAGGGATAGCTGGTATAGAGCTTATGTTTAAATTAAGTGAAAACATACCCTTTGATTTTTACTTTATGTTACCATCTTGCGTTCCTGCAACTTCATTTGAAAGTAGCGGTGCAGTACTAGAAAGCGAAGATTTATCTCCTCTTTATACTAATCAAAAAGTACTTGGACTTGCTGAAGTAATGAATTTTCCTTCTGTTTTAAATTGTGATGAAAAGATGATAAATAAAATCTGGGATGCTAGATCTAAAGGATTAATTATAGATGGACATGGCGCCGGTTTTGATAAAATAATGTTAAACGCATATACTACTGCTAATATAACAACAGATCACGAATGTCATAATGCAGATGAAGTCATAGATAGAATAAGACGTGGTATGTATGTTTTAATACGTGAAGGTACTGTAGCTAAAAATCTTAAAGAATTAATAAAAGCCACTTCAATTGCTAATAGTAGACGTGTTTGTTTATGTACCGATGATAAGCATATTGATGATTTAATTGAAAATGGAAGCATAGATAATTCGATAAAAATGGTAATAGAATATGGTTTGAAACCAGAAACAGCTATTCAAATGTCCACTTTAAATACTGCTGAATGTTATGGTTTAAAACATAAAGGTGCAATAGCCCCTGGATATATAGCCGATTTCCTAATTTTAGATGAATTAAATACTTTTAAAATAAATTCTGTTTATAAAAATGGTAATCTTGTAGTTAAAGAAAATAAACTTATAAATATTGATGAGAAAGATTCTGTAATAATAAATATAAAAAATAGTATTAATCTTCCTCCTCTATCAAAAGAAAGCTTTAAAATAGATATTAAAGATAAATCTATCTTAAATGTAATTGAAATTATTCCAAACAAGCTTGAAAGTAATCACTTAAGGATTAATATTAACGAAGTTGCTATTAATGATGAGTTTACATCATCTACGACCTTAGATTTATTAAAAGTAGCTGTAATTGAAAGACATAATGCTACTGGCAACATGGGGCTTGGCATTCTTAAAGGTTTAAATATAAAAGAAGGCGCGATTGCTACAACCATTGCTCATGATTCTCATAATATGATAGTTTGTGGCTCTACAGATTCAGATATGCTATTTGCAGTTGAAGAACTTAAAAAAATAAAAGGTGGCATTATAGTTGTAAAAAACAAAACTATATTAGCTTCTATTTCGCTTGAAATTGCTGGTTTAATTACCTCACGTAAATCTGAAGATGTTATAAAAGATATTAACAACCTTAACTTAGCTGTAAATAAAATTGCACCTACTATAAACTTTAATCCATTTTTAACGTTATCATTCCTATCACTACCTGTAATTCCCACTATTAAAATTACAGATAAAGGTTTGTTTGATGTAATTAAATTTGAGTTTATACCTGTTGCAGAATAATTCACCTAAATTTTAACCATAGGAGTGATATTATATTATGAATACTTATAGAGGATATATTGGAACTTATACTAAAGGCGAAAGTGAAGGTATATATAATTTTTCCTTAGATAATACTACAGGACTAATTTCTAATATCAGCTTAGCTTCTAAAATTGAAAACCCAACCTACTTAACAATTAACAGTAACACTAGAAAGTTATATTCTGTTATAAAGTTAAATGATGAAAATAATAACATATGTGGTGGTGTGGCTTCTTTTAATATTAATGATGATTTTACTCTTACCTATTTAAACTCATCCTCTTCCTCAGGAAAGCCACCTTGTTACGTGAGTTTAGATAATATAAATAACACTGTATTTTCAGGTAATTATCATGAAAAAAATATAATTTCCTATAGCTTAAAAGAAACCGGTGAACTTAATAATATTATTTCCGAAATTATTCACAAGGATAAATCTCATATACATTTTGTAGATTTAACTCCTGATAAAAAATATTTATGTGCTGTTGATTTAGGACATGATGAAGTTATTTTATATAATTATAATCAAGGGTTTATAGGTAATAGATTAATTTTAAAAGTTAAAAAGGGATCTGGTCCAAGACATATAGTATTTCATCCAAATGGAAAATTTGCTTATTTAATATGTGAATCCTCATCTGAAATAGTTATTTTATCTTATGACTCAATTTTAGGATTTAATATATTAAATTATATATCTACAGTTCCTGAAAACTTTAATGGTATTAATTCAGCCGCTGCTATTCGCATAAGTTCAGATGGTAAATTTCTTTATGGTTCAAATAGAGGGGATAATTCACTTGTAGTTTATTCAATATGCAACTCTACTGGTAATTTAACCTTAATTAATATTTATAGAACTTATGGTGATGGTCCTAGAGATTTTAATTTAACTCCAAATGAAGATTTCATTGTAATTTGTAATGAACTAACTAATAATCTAACTGTTTATAAGAGAGATATTCTTAATGGAACATTATCACTTGTTCAGAAAAACATTAATGTTCCTACACCAGTATGTATAACTTTTTTATAATTCTCCTTATATTTAATCTATTTATATGGTTATCTTTTCACAAATTTAATATAAATAAAAGCTATCTAAATTTGAAAACTGCATAACTTAGATAGCTTTTTACTACTAATAAATACTTAATGTTCTCTTCAGTATCCCTGTTAAATATGCAATAACTACTCCATAGTTTGTTATTGCCACATTATTTTCTTTGCAGTAGTTTATTCTATTTATCACTGTTTTTCTATTTATCATACAGGCCCCACAATGAATAATTAAATCATATTTTTTTATATCTTCAGGGAAATCACTCCCTACTCTAAATTCATAGTTTAATTCTGCACCTACATATTTATTAAGCATTTTTGGTATTTTAAATCTTCCTATATCTTCATGGGAAATATTATGTGAACAGCTTTCTGAAATTAATATTTTAGAATCTTTATTTAACTCTTCAATTTTCTTTGCACCTTGCACAAATGAGTCTAAATCACCTTTTTGCCTTGCAAATAATATTGAGAAACTTGTTAGTTTAATGTTTCGCGGAACTATCTTATCTACATTTTTAAAAGCTTGTGAATCTGTTATTACTAAATCCACATCTTTAATTTCTTCTAATGCTGATTCTAGTTCTGTATCTCTCACAACATAGCTTTTTATCCCATGATCTAAACAATCTCTTATACATTGAACTTGTGGCAAAATTAATCTTCCCTTTGGAGCTTCAGAATCTATTGGCACAACTAAAATAACCTTACTGTTATAAGGTAGTAAATCTCCAACTAGAGGGGAATCCTCCTCTTCTAGTTCTATTTTCTTAATTAGTTCTTCCTTTAACTTTTCTATTCCCTCACCTGTTCTAGATGATAAAAATATTACATTTTTTAAAATTTCTTTTACTTTATTAAGCTCTTCTACACTAGCTGTATCTACCTTATTAATTACAGTAATATATGGAATATTATACTTCTTAAATCTTAATTTTATTTCATTATAATTTTCTATATCTAAATCATTAATATCCATTACATATAATCCGATATCAGTCTTCTTTAATACCTCTAAGGTTTTCTTAACTCTTATTTCACCAAGTTTGCTTTTATCATCAAGCCCTGCAGTATCAATAAACAAAACTGGTCCAACTGGGATTAACTCCATAGCCTTTGAAACTGGATCTGTTGTTGTACCACGAGTTTTTGAAACTAAGGACACTTCTTGATTTAAAATGCAGTTAATTAAAGATGATTTACCTGCATTTGTTTTTCCATATATGGCTATATGTTTTCTATTTGAGTTTGGTGTACTATTCATGACTCCTCCTAAAGATATAAATCTCTTTCACCTTTTTTAAGTTTTTCTATATTATTTTTAAGAAGTATTTTTATATCATCTCTTTTAATTCTTTCTGATTCCTTTTTGACTAAGGCTTCTGCCTTTTCTAAAATTTCTTTGTCACCATAATCTAAAGCAAATTCCATTAATGTCATCATTGCATTAGGCTCACATACATTTTGTATTTCACCTGATTTTGCAAGCTTCATAAATCTTTCACCAGTTCTTCCTTTTCTGTAACAAGCAGTGCAATAACTTGGAATGTATCCATCATCAAGTAATCCTTTTAAAACTTCTAAAGTTGATCTGCTATCTGAAGTAATAAATTGTTCTATGCTTCCACCTTTTTCTCTTTCTGTGTATCCACCTACCCCAGTGCTTGAACCTGCACTTACTTGAGAAACTCCATATTTTAATACTTCTCTTCTAATTTCTGCAGTTTCTCTTGTAGACATAATTAACCCTGTAAATGGCACTGCTATTCTAATTATTGCTACTAATTTCTTAAACATTTCATCTGTAAGAAGGTTTGGAAAATTTTCTAAAGTCATTCCCTCTGCTGGTTTAATTCTTGGCATAGAAATTGTATGGAATCCAACTCCAAATTTCTTTTCTAAATGCTCGTTGTGCATCATTAATCCTAAAACTTCGAATTTAGGATCTGCAAGCCCAAATAGTACACCAGCTCCAACATCATCAACTCCAGCTTCCATTGCTCTATCAAAAGCTGTTAAATGATAGTTATAATCTCCTTTTAATGATTTTGGATGCATAGCTTCATAACTTGGTTTATTATAAGTTTCTTGGAATAATATATAAGTTCCGATATTAGCTTTCTTTAACTTTTTATAATTTTCAACAGTTGTTGCTGCTATATTAACATTAACTCTTCTAATTTCACCATTTCTATTTTGTGTTTTATAAATTGTATCTAAACATTCTAAAACATACTCAATTGGTGCATTTACGGGATCTTCTCCAAGTTCTAATGCCAATCTTTTATGTCCCATTTTTTCTAATATTTTAACTTCTTGTGCAACTTCTTCTTGTGTTAATCTTCTTCTTTTAAATGTATTACAGTTTTTATATCCACAATAAACACAATTGTTCACACAATAATCACTAACATATAGTGGAGCAAACATAACAATTCTTTTACCATAAATAGATTCTTTTATCTCCCCAGCTATTTTATACATTTCTGATAGTTGCTCTTCATTATCAGTTTCAAGTAAAATTGCTATATCCTTGTGAGATAATCCTTTGCTTTTTTTTGCTCTATTTAATACCTCTTGAATTTCTTCTTTTGTTGCATTTTTTGAACTTTCTAAAACCTCTTCAATATATTTGTGATCTATAAACATACCCATACCGCCTTTTAATTATTATATTTTAGAATATACTTTAAATATTCTAATTTGATTTTCATATAAATGTTTTCCAAATTATTATTTGCTTTTTATATACTATACTCTAATAATCACCCTCTAAAGTAAATGTCCTTTTAACATCATTTTTAATAACTTTTTTAGTTTGCCAAGCTATGTTATCCCCTCTTGTAATTTCCACTTCAAACCCTGCACCTTTAATTCTATTTTCTATGCATAATCTACATTCAGCGGCTTCATCACCTGTACATATTTTTCCATCATATAATGAATATTTTTCCCTAACACTTGTTGGCGAAAGATTTGGCATAACAACATTTCCACCTGCCTTTATTCCCTTTTCTCTCCCCTGTGTATCTATGCTTCCAAGTGCTGTAGTAGATGGAAGTAGCACATCTGGATTCATAAGTCTTATTAATGCTAGCATTGTAGTTGTTTTATCTACACTACCACCAATTTCATTTGCAAGGTTTGTATCCTTATGTGGTATAAATGGTCCTATTCCACACATTTGTGGCTCTAAATCTTTTACAAACCTAAGATCATTAACTAAATCTTTATTTGTTTGCCCTGGTAATCCAACCATAAATCCTGGACCTATTTGGAATCCTATTTTCTTTAAATTCCATAAACACTCTCTTCGATTTTCAAAACTTGCACCAGGATGAAACTTTTCATAAAGTTCTTTAGTTGCAGTTTCATGTCTTAAAAGATATCTATCAGCCCCAGCCTTAAACATTTTTTCATAAGATTCATAACTTCGTTCTCCAAGTGAAAGTGTTATTGCATTATTTGGATATTTATCTTTTATTTTAGTAATAATTTCAACCATTATTTCATCTGTAAAAAAAGGATCTTCTCCACCTTGAAGCACATAAGTTTTATATCCAAGTCTGTCTCCTATATCTGCACAGTCAATAATGTCTTCTATTGTTAATCTATATCTATCTGCTTTTTTATTACTTACTCTAATACCACAATACTCACAATTTTTAACACAATAATTAGTAAATTCTATAAGACCTCTCATATACACTTTATTTCCATAAGTTCTCATTCTAGTAGCATGAGATTTTTCCACAAGATACTCTTTACTATCAACATCTAAATTATCAAGAATATATAATAATTCTTCATCAGTAGTATTATTTGTTTCATATAATTTGTTTATATATTTTTTTATCATCCTAAAACCTACCTTTAATCTTAGGTATCTTCAAAAAAATAATAAGTCCCTATGTCATTCTATTTTTTAAAGTTCCCTTATAATTCTTTTTTACTAATAGCTGTTTTAACCATTACTCCTTCTATATTTCCAAGTTTCCCTGTAAGACTATTTATTTCATCTAAATCTCCAATTACCGTTATTGAAATTACTGATACCCCTTCTTCAAAAGGTATTCCCATACGGCCTCTAATGCTTCCTCTAAAAGTTGAAACAACTTCATTAAACTCTTGTTGGCATTTTTCTGGTTCCTCTAATATTGCACTTACAACTGCTATTTTTTTCATTTTATTATCCACCTCTTTATATCCCCTGTAGCTCTGCTACACAAGATTTCTTTACTTAAAATAATCCTCAATTAAACTAAAAAAAACCTAGCCTTCTAATATATAGAAAGCTAGATTTAAACTCTATTATAAATTGACTTTTTATTCAGCACATCTAAACAAATCACTATTAAAGTAATTTATTACAATCTGCCATCATTGTATAACTAAACCATAGTAAACCTAAAATATTATAAATACTAATTACGGTATATTCTAAAATAACCATCTGATATAATAGCACCTTTGACTGTTATTTTAAATATTCCTAAAGCATATAACATTTATTAATATTATGCTTTCATTATTCAATAAATAATAGTTTCAACTCTAATTGCTTATTATCATAGTTTTCTTTCAGATTAGATTTAGTTATTTAAAAATAATTTATCTTTTCTGTTAGATTAATTTCTAAGTATTATTAAACAAATATATAAAGATTAATCTCTAAACATTTGAATAATAAATATCTATTTATTTATTATATCACTTACAGTCAAATTACACCATTTTTAAAATACACTTTATTTTTCTTTAATTTTTTCCTTAATTAATAAATCTATTTTTTCATCATCATCCATACTACCTATTAAAACTAATTTACCCAAATTCACCTTTATCTTAACTTAATATCTAATTTGATAAATTATTTTCATAACATTCTAAGTCAAAGA
Source organism: Clostridium gasigenes (assembly GCF_900104115.1). Lineage (GTDB taxonomy): Bacteria > Bacillota > Clostridia > Clostridiales > Clostridiaceae > Clostridium > Clostridium gasigenes. Next base: position 110,019 of record NZ_FNJM01000009.1, on the reverse strand, counting down.
AAAATATAACACTATTACTACCACTTTCTACACCAAAGTTACTTCCATGTAACTCTAGAATTATTTTAACTATAAATAGTCCTAGTCCTGTTCCCCCATATTTTTTATTTCTTGATTTTTCACCTCTATAAAATGAATTCCATATATTTTTCAAATCCTCTTCTTCTAATGTAACTCCAAAATTCTCTATAGTAAATTTATATTTTTTTCCATCTAACTCTACTTTAAGATTGATATTCTCTCCACAAGGTGTATATTTAATTGCATTTGTAAAAAGGTTTGTTATAACTTGATTAATTCTTTTTTCATCACCTACAGCAATAGCTTCATCATTTATATCAATATTAAAATTTAGTTTTTTCTTATTTATCATAGATCTTAGTTTATCATTTTCCTTTAAAATCACTCTACACAAATCAAAAGGTTCTTTCTTCAACTTAAATGCTGGTGATTCTAGCTTAGATATTTCTAGCATCTCTTTAACTAAGTCATTCATTTTACCAGTTTCCTCTAATATATCATCATACATTTCTGTGGTGTATATTCCATTTTTTATTCCACCAATAACCCCTTGTATTATAGTAATTGGAGTTTTTAATTCATGAGATATATTTGCCACTAGCTCTTTTCGTTTTTCCTCTTGAATACTTTGAATATTAATATCTTCTTTTAATTTTATATTAGAACTCTTAAGTTCATTTAGAGCTCCTTGTAAATTATCTGAAATTAAGTTTAGGGAGTTTCCTAATGTTCCTATTTCATCCTCTCTATCTACCTCGTAATTATGATTAAAATCACATTCTGATATTCTTTTTGCAACCTTACTCATATCAAGTAATGGTCTTATCATAAATTTAGAATAAACTATTGATATAATTATAACTAGAATTAATATAATAAAAAATATAATAAAATAGAAACCATTCATTGTCCCCATTATATCATTTACTTGAGATAAATTTGAAAATGCTACTACACTACCATTTCCTCTACTCTCACTATTAAGAAGTATTTCATTATCTCCACTTGGGCTCTTTAACTTAGCCTCATAATTTTTATTATTAAGTATATAATTATTTTCATCTAAACTTAAATATAAGTCTATGTTAATAAAATATGATTTACTTTCATATTTTATATTACTAACAACTCCTGAAACATTTATATTACTATTCGATGAATTCAGACTATACGCAGGTTTTAAAATCTCTGCTGCTACATTTAACTCACTTGGCACTATATCGTAAATAGGTTTGATTTCAACATTATTTACAAATATTTTACTTAGAAACACATATCCATAGTCATCAGACATACCATATGTTTCCACCCTATCTCCTTTTTTTACTTTTACATTTTTAAATTGATCGCCTAACACTATTCTATACTCATTTCCTGAAATATCATCATTAACTATAATATTTTCCGATTGCATATAGTCGTTCATATTTATATTTTCATTATAATCTTTTGATCTAAAAGCTAATGTTATTCCACTTTCCTTATTAACTGTCCTTATATAATCCATTATTTTCACTTTATCATTTTCATAATTAAGCAATGTTGAAAATTTATTCACCTCTATCTTTAGATCTTTTGCTTTTTCATTTAAATAATATTTTTCAAAATATACTGTTTGAAAAAATAGTTGTGAAACTACTATACATACTAGTATTATTAAATTCATAAAAAATAATTTGTAGAATATACTTTTTTTAAATAATTTATTCAATATCAAATTTATATCCAACTCCAAACACTGTTTTTATACAATATGACTTATGCTTTAAGCTTTTTCTTAGCTTCTTTATTTGAGAATCTACAACTCTAGTATTTCCATAATACTCATATCCCCATTTTGTTTCTAAAATCTTTTCTCTTGATATAACAATATTTTTATTTTCCATTAAATACGCTAAAACCTCAAATTGCTTAGGCTCTATTTCTATTTTTTCTTCATCTATATAAACTTCTACCTTTAATTTATCTAATTTTATTCCATTGTATTCTAATATATCTTCTTTAATATTTTGTGACATTGAATCAATTCTATTAAGTAAAACCCTAGATTTAGCTATTAAAATATCTATACTAAATGGCTTAGTTATATAATCATCTACGTTTAATTCATATCCCATTAATATATCCTCTTCCTCAGACCTTGCAGTAACCATAATCACGGGAACATTAGATTCCTTTCTAATCCGTCTTAAAACTGTAAAACCATCTAGCCTTGGCAACATAACGTCTAATATAATTATATCTATACTTTTATTAAACATTTCAATGCCTTCAACACCATCCTTAGCACTATAAGTATTAAATCCATTGTGACTAAAATAATCACAAATCATTTTATTTATCTTCTCCTCATCTTCAACTATTAATATATTCTTATTATTCATTTTGATCTCCACCTTATACAATAAATATATCACAAAAGTCTATCTACAATAATATCATCTTATACTTATATACTAATATAAATGTAACCTTTTACCCTTAATAGTCACTAAAAAATCACAAATTATTCACTATAAATTTTTAGACTAGATTTAAATTTAATCTAGTCTAAAATTAATAATATATTTTTTCTATTCATCTTAGGCACTTTCAAATAAATACACCAAAGGCGGGCAGGGCCATAGACCAATTTGCTAGTCTATTTTCAAGTGCCTTATTTTCGTAATGCTACTGCCGGTTCTGTTTTTATTAACTTCATATTTATAACATATGATATTCCTACCGTCAACACCAGGTTTAATCCCATTAGAATTAAATATGATACTACATTTAAATCTAATTTATATCCAAATTGCATTACATATACAATATCTAACACCTTAAATAAAAGTATTGATGTAACTATTGATAATGCTGAAAAATACAAACTTTCTTTAACCATTATTTTTTTCATATTTCTCATAGAATATCCTAATGCACCAAGTAATCCTACCTCTTTATATCTTTCTATAGAAATTTTATAAAGCATAACTACACTTATTAAAATTCCTATTATTAATATTAAATATGATAATACTGTGTATAATTTTATTAGACTAGTAAAAGAATCTTGGAAAGCTTTAATATCTAATGATTTTGTAAACACGCTTATATTATCAGCTTTAAGTTCTTTATCAACAGATAGAATATCATTAAAATTTTTCACATCAAAGGATACTGCTGCTGGATTATTTTCATCAATATTATATTTACCATATATATCTTTCTCCACATCTGTACTTACTATGAAGTCTTGATACGAAGAGTTACTTAACCCTGATACTGTTAACTCTACCTTCTCTATTTCATTGTTTTTATTGCTATATTCAAGATATATTTTTTCGCCTATTATATCTTCTATATTCGACCTCATCCTATTAGCTATATTTGATGAAATTACAATTTCAAAACTTCCATCCCTTGGCATGTCTCCATAAGCCATAGTTTCTTTTGAAGTTGCTGTTGGAACCTTAATTATCATATCTAAATTTTTATTATTATAAATAATTTTAAGATTCTCTAGTTTATATTGATAATATACATCCTCCACTCTATCCATAGCATTTAACTTATTAAATATAGATTTTATATCTTCATTAACTATTTTACCATTATCATATACAGGCACTTGTCCTTTATTATAAAATATATTATTCTCTTTAAACTCATTTATTAAATTATTAGTAATATTTTTAGATGCTAGTGCTCCTACAAATGCCACTGATCCAAATGCTATTATTAGCGCTGCTACTATAAACTTAACCATATGAATTTTAAAGTTTTTTAAGCTTAACTTCATTGCAGTATTATTACTTAGTTTAGGAATCAAAGCTTCTTCTTCAACACTTCCCTTATGTCTTAAATCATTTCCCTCTTCATATTCTAAGTTTTTATCTTCATATTCTAAGTTTTTATTTTCTATAATATTCACATCTGAATAAACTTTTATATTAAAATTATCTAATTCAATTACTTCATCTGCATAAGCTGCAACTTCCTCATCATGTGTTATTACTACAACTATTCTATCTTTAGATATTTCCTTTAAAATCTCCATAATACTTTTAGTAGCTTCACTATCTAATGCACCTGTTGGTTCATCTGCTAAAATTATTTTAGGATTATTTACTAAAGCTCTTGCAATTGCAACTCTTTGTTTTTCTCCACCACTTAAGGTTTCTATACTTTGATTTATTTGTCCTTTAAGTCCAAGTTTAGTTAAAAGTTCTACTGCCCTTCTCTCTTTTTCCTTTTCACTTATACTATCATTTAGATGTATTCCCATTAATACATTTTCCAATGAAGTATAACCTTTCAAAAGATTATACTGTTGAAAAATAAACCCTACATTATTAAAGCGATATTTACATAATTCATCCATACTTAAACTATTAATATTTAATTCATCTATAATAATATCTCCACTATAATCTCTATCAAATCCAGCTATTAGATTTAATAAAGTTGTTTTACCAGACCCACTTGGTCCTAAAAAACATGTAAATGAATTACCCTTAAAACTATAATTAGTATTACTATATATTTTAGATTCATCAAAATTTTTACTTAGATTTTTTAAAGTAATCATTATCTATCACCTGTACTTAAATTATTTTTCACCTTCGTATTAGCGCATATTAATGATGCTATAATGCCCATAATAATTCCTTGAATTAAAATTATAAATATTCCGAGCATTATACTTTCAATTCCTGATGCTGACATATTAAACATTTTTCCTGAAAAATTATTTATTACTGGTGATGCTACTATAAATATAGCTATTGATAGTAGGGATGTTAATAGATACTCTACTATGCTTAATTTAAATAAACTTTTATTTGAATATCCATTGATTTTAAGGATTGCATACTCTGATTTTCTTAAATAGGAATTTATTAATGTTACTGCTAATGTAACAACTATTGCTACAATTGCTATTATTAATGATATTGAACTCGATTGTTCACTTGTAGTGTTACTTATTTTAAGTATATCTTTTACAGATTCAAACTGTCCCATAGGTGTTATTCCAAGCTTATTCATTTCTTCAACAATTGGCATAATATCCTTCACTTCTTTAACTCTCATTTCAAAAGATAAATTAGTTGTGCTGCCATTAGATTGTTTTTTTAATTCTTTAACAACTGCCATACTATAAATAAATGAATCTTCTGGTTCAAATAAAATAATCCCACCCTTTTCATCCTCATATTTTACTGTTGAATCTATTACTCCTACTATTGTTAAATCATCAACTACAACTTCTTTTTGCAATGGTTGTCCTGATGACCAATCAAATGAAATACCTTTAACAGAAATTTTAGTGCCCACAACATCTTCTGACTTTAACTTTAGTCTTTCAATAACTAATTTAGGTATTGCCACTTCTCTTTTACTTTGATTTGGCATTGCACCATAAACTAATTTTTCCATACCAGGGTAGTTACCGCTATTTTCAACTTTATAATTACTCTTTATTCCATTAATTGAAATAACCATATCTGAAATTGGCTCTCCCACTATAAAATGTTCTATTCTTGAATCATTCATATACTTATCAACTAAACTTGATACATCTTGCTTTACATCTATATTACCACCATTTGAAGAATTATCTCCACTAGTACCACCTGCACTAGTAACACTAATTGGCACCATTATATCTCTTAGTTTATCACCTTTCTCACTTATTAACTTATCAATAATTTCCCCTTGCTCATTAACTATACTTCCACTAAAATTTAGAAGTAGAAAATATGATGACATTACTAATATTAGAGAGGTCAACACAAATTTAATTCCAAGGCCTTTAAAATTTTTGAACCCTTGAGAAACTGCACCTACAAATGATAACTTAGGTTTTATAACTGATTTTTTAACATTTGCTATCTTTTCTGTAGCTGATTTAGAAATTGCTTCTATTTGACCACCTTTTAAAAGAAAAGTATTACTTTCATTATCAACTAACGACTTATCATGGGTAACTACTATAACTATTTTTTCTTTAGATATTTTTTTTAAAGTGCTCATAATAACCTTTGATGATTTACTATCTAAAGCTCCAGTAGGTTCATCTGCTATTATTATATCAGGATTTTTCACTAATGCTCTAGCTATTGCAACTCGCTGTTTTTCTCCACCGGATAACTTTCCTACATTTTTTTTAGCAAGTTTTGCAATGCCTAATCTAGTAAGAATTATATTAACTTGTTTATTCTTTTCATCTTCACTTAAATTTGATAATTCTAAAACTAACTTTACATTATCTGCTACTGATAAATGATTTAAAAGCTGAAAATTCTGCCATATAAATCCTACTGAATTATAATAATACGAATCTAATTGGCTTTTACTAAAACTCTTTAAGCTCTCACCTTTAAAAAATATTTCTCCATCAAACTCATTATCAATACCACTTATTAATTTTAAAAGAGTAGATTTACCACTACCAGATGAGCCTAATATAAAATTAATGCCTCCATTAAACTCTACATTAATATTATTTAAAACCTTAACCTCATTAAATTTCTTAACAATATTTTTAAGTACTAACATTTCACTCTCTCCTTCACCTTAATCTTTTTTCAGATTTTCTAAATATAATATCCCATATATTTATGACAGTGAAATGTATTAGTTATGACTTTCATGTGCCCTTTTTCATATATACCCACCTCAAAAAAATGATACTCCTTGACCCTATGTTAAGGTCAAGGAGTATCTATGTTATTCAATAAATAATAGTTTAAACTCTAGTTGCTTATTATCATAGTTTTCTTTCAGAATAGATTTAGTTATTTTTTTAATTAGTTAATTGTCTTAAACAAGTTTTTAAATCGTCTTCTGGAGTGCTTATTGGTCTAATATCAAAAGTATCTACTAAGTATTGTAATACGTTAGGTGTTATAAAAGCTGGCAGTGTTGGTCCTAAGAATATTCCCTTTATACCTAATGATAATAATGCTAAAAGATCTGCTACTGCTTTTTGTTCATACCATGATAATATAATTGATAGAGGTAATCCATTTACATCTGTATCAAATGCATCTGCTAAAGCTGTAGCTATTTTAACTGCTGAATATGCATCATTACATTGACCTATATCTAATAACCTTGGTAACCCAGCAACTTCTCCAAAGTTTAATTTATTGAATCTATATTTACCACAAGCTAAAGTTAATATAATACAATCCTGTGGTACCATTTTAGCAAAATCTGTGTAGTAATTTCTTCCTGATCTTGCTCCATCACATCCACCTATTAAGAAGAAATGCTTTATTTTACCATCCTTAACAGCTCCGACTATTTCATTTGCATGAGAAAGTGTAGCTTTATGTCCAAAACCTACTAATATTTCATGTTTTTCTTCATCTTTTTCAAACCCTCCAAGTTCTAGGGCTTTATTTATAATTTCAGTAAAATCTTTGTAACCATCCTTATTTTTGGGAACGTATTTTATAGCATCCCAACCAACAACACTAGTTGTAAATATTCTATCTTTATAACTTGGTCTTGGTTTCATAAGACAATTTGTAGTCATTAATATACATCCTGGAATATTATCAAATTCTTTTTGTTGATCTTGCCATGCTCCACCAAAATTTCCTACAAGATGTTCATGTTTTTTAAGTTCTGGATATCCATGTGCTGGTATCATTTCTCCATGAGTATATATATTTATTCCTTTTCCTTTTGTTTGTTCTAAAAGCATTTGCAAATCATTTAAATCATGTCCTGAAACTATAATAAATGGACCCTTTTTAACCTTTACATTTACCATATGAGGAGTTGGATTTTCATAAATAGTAGTGTTAGCTTCATCTAATAATCGCATTACCTCAACACTAATTTCTCCAGTTCTCATTGTCATTCTAATTAAATCTTCTAATACAAGTTTATCATTAGTTGTTGCTTCAAGACCTAAAAAATAAAATTGATCTACTTGCTCACTATTATATTTTATAGCTCTTGCCTGATGTCCATAAGCTGAAACACCTTTTAATCCATAAACTATTGTTTGTCTTAATGAACGTATATCTGCATCTACCTCTTGGTCATACATAATACCTGCTTTTTTTGCATCTTCAAGCATTTCTTCTTTTGTATTACTTAAGTTATATGTAGCCTGCACTGGGTAGTTATCACTATATTTAGCTTTTTTTCTTAACCCTTCTTTAATTTGTTGAGATTCCTTTAAAAGTTCTACATGAACCTCTGCATCAAAATTTACATTAGTTAAAGTTGTAAATAAACAATTTTCAACAAACTCAACTATTTTTTTATCTATAATTTCTCCTTTATCAATTAAAGTCTTTGCATAAATGCTAATTCCTTTTAATTGATAAACGATCAAATCTTGAAGACATGCAACCTCTGGTGTCTTTCCACAAACACCAATCTTTGTACAGCCTTTCCCCCCTGCTGTTTGCTCACACTGATAACAGAACATAGGATTTTCCATAATCACAATCACTCCTTAATTTATTTATCTCATAATTATTTATCTCCTATTAAACTAAACTTATTCCTATAACAACTAATTTTTTAAACTTTTGACCCCTTACCCCTTTAATAAATCCAAGAAACTCTGCCCATTTTCTGTTTTATCTCCATTGAAAAAGTCGCTAACAGTTGCTCCAACATCACCTAAAGTTTTACGTTCTCCAATATTAATATTTTTTGCAGTTTTATTATAAATTAATAAAGGAACCTGTTCTCTTGTGTGCTTTGAATGTCCAATTGTAGGATCATTTCCATGATCTGCTATAACCATTAATAAATCATCCCTACTAATTAAATTCATAAGCTCACCTATATACTTATCTGCTATCTCCAAAATTTCTGAATATCTTTCTACACTTTCACAATGACCTGAAATATCAGTTTCTTGAATATTAGTGCATATAAACCCATTGTCTAAATTTTTAAATTCACTAATTGTTCTTTTCATTATTTCTTTTGTATCAACCATTGTAATACTTTTCCCCTTTATATTAGTAACTATATCTGCTACTTTTCCTATTAAAACAGACTGTATTCCCCTATCAGTAAGAATAGTTTGAACTTGTTTACTATAGTCTACACCATAGCCTAAATGTATACATCTATATCCATTTTTATAAACTCCTGTTTTTGGAGTATCTAATCCTATATATCCATTTCCTTTTGATAAAGTATTATCTTTTAGATCCTTTAACTTTACATCTTTCCCACCAAATACTATTACCCTTGAAGCCTTAGCATATTTTCTTGTAATTTTTCCAACCTCTAAAGCTTCTTCAAACTTAATCTCATCTAAAATAGTTGTTACATTATAAGCTTGACCTAAATCTGTATCTATATTATCAGCTATTACTATTCCATCATTTATTATTAAAATATAGTCCTCACCACTATAATACTTTTCTACTTTATACTCTTTTTGTAAAAGGATTTTCTCCAAATCCACTATTATAGATTTTAAAGGTTCATTAATAGGCTTTAATGGAATACTCCCCATTATCTCTTGATGACCAAAATAAGTATCTGCACCATAATGCATCAAGTTCATCTTTCCAACTACTGCCTCTTCACTATATTTCATATTATCACTTTCATATCCCATAAGATTCATTATCCCTAATTTTTCAAGAGATTTTAACCTTAAACTTTTATTATCTTCCAGGATATGTCCAAAGGTATTTGCTCCTATATCTAAAGGTCTTACCTTATAAACATCATCCATATACCCAATTCCAAATCCATCTAAAACTATTACAACCACTTTACTCATAGCTATACCCCTTTAATAAGTTTCCTTGGCTATCATATCTGCCTATTATTTTTCCTTTCCCACTTTGTATTCCTTCTACTAATACAACTGTACTTCTTGTAACAAAAATTTGAGTTCTAAAAGCCATGATAACAGTATCTCCTATATTAAATTTTTCCTCTAAAGGTAGATAATAATCAATATTTTCTAAAGGAATAGATCCAATTTTTGTTTTAACACTCTCTTCTAAACTTTTACCAACTAATGCATTTTTTAGATTTCCTCGTGGATAAAATCCACCTCCATAACAATATGCTTTACTATATATATTGTGCGATATCTCAGTTACATAAACCATTGCAGGTATCTCTTTTGCATCCTCTAACTCATTAATTGGGATTGTACCCGTTAATCCATGCCCTGGCTCTCCTTGTGTTCCCCCACACTTTCTTATTTTTTCCAAGGTCTCACAACAAGTTAAAGATGGTACATTCATTTCTGTAATATTTATTTCTGCAATGTTATTTAATATTTCTTTAGCTTTTTGCAAAGTTTTTATATTTTCTGTTGAAATTATTTCTTTATTCTCTCTATCATATATAAAACATGGAAAAGAAGTAACTCCAACTAACTTAACATTACTACAAGCTACTATTTCCTCAGCTATACCTTCTAATTCATTTAAATTTAAACCACCATATTGCCCCGGATATTTAATATCCTCATCTGAAATAACTTTTAAAAATATCTTCTGTATTTTATTTAGCTTTTTTGCTACATTATTTATTTCATGTATTTTATCTAATGAATATGAGGTTATATATTCAACACCATATTCTATTACCTTTTCCATAACACCTTTAGGAATTTGTCCTATATGCCCACAATGAGCTATAGGAATATTATTTTCCATCATAACTAATGCTTCTTGAAAATCAACTACTACTGCACCCTTATATCCCATTTCTATTAATTTCTTAGCAATCCACGGATTTCTACCTATTTGTTTAGTCATAAAAAATAATTCTATATTATTTTTGTCTGCTTCACTTTTCATAATCTCTGCATTTTCAAGTAATATATCTAAATCAATTACATAAGTATTAGGATAAATTTCCCCACTATTATGGAACTGAAACGCTGCTTTCACAAGATTTTTATTTCGTTTTATAGTTTTATCTAAAAACAATTTCCTCACCCCATTATTCTTTGAATCAATATATTTTATTTTGTATATTTACTTTAAGCGTATCCAAATAAACAACTAATCATTGTCCTTTACTTATTAGTTATTTTAATTCAGCTTAAAATAACTAATTCTTATCTATTACTCTAGCAATATTCCCACCAATTAACTTAGATAGTATCTTACTATCTACCCCATTAATTTTTAGTTTACTAATGAACTCACCTAATACAGCTGTATAACCTGTACCATTGTTAATTTTCAAATGTGATTTTCTAGTTAAATCCTGCGATAAAACTATTTTATCTTCATATCCCATTTCTAAAAGCTTTAATAGGTTGTATAATCTAACATCATCGTCTAAATAACTATTTTTTGATATTGTGTCAAAAGCCACATTTACACCACTAGATAATATTTTCTCAATAACCTTATAATTTCTATTTAAATCAGAATGTCCAATAATCACTTTATCTAAATTTATCCCACTTCTACTAAACAACATAGCTTGTTCTAATCCCATTGTTCCTAAATCACAATGTGTTGTAATTGCTGCTCCGGTTTTTTCGCTTGCTATAATACATGCATTAAACACCTTTTTTTCCAGCTCTGTAATTGTATTTAAACTAGATCCTATCTCTCCAATTATTCCGGCTCTAATATTAGTATCATCAATTCCGAAAGTTAGCTCTTTAATCATTATTTCTGCTATTTTCTCTTCTGCATTATCGCGAGCTTTATTATCATAATATTTTTCCATGTAGAAACCTGTACTTGCTACTATATTAACCTTAGCTTTTTCCGATATATATTTTAGCTTTAAATGATTTCTTCCCATACCTTCATTAGTTACTTCAACAATACTTTGTAATCCTAGCTTTTTTCCATAGCTTATCTCATTAATCATAGTTTTGCAGTTATCTAATACTGAATCTTGCTCATTCCTAATTAGTGATAAATCTATTATTATATGTTCATGTGCTAATGTGATTCCTAATTCTTTCTTATCAATTAACCCACATACTGTTTGTATCATTTTATCTCCTCCTATACTAAAGAAATAATCTTTGCCCCTATCACTACAATTATCATAGCTAACGGCCCTATAACTACCTTCATTACTTTTAGTTTAATCTTTTTATTTAATATTATTAGAAGAATAAACATTGTTATTCCTAATACCCCACCGGTTTTAAAGGTAACTAATGCCCCTCCAATTATAAGAGATATTTCTAAAATTTCCATCATTACAGTTCTTATAACATCTGCTAAATCTCTTAATTTCGGATATGTGTTAATAAGTTTCCATATTAATTTTAAAACCTTTTTATCTAAAAATAATGTTAATAAAAAAACAATTAAAAATGCACTAATTGAATTAGGTGCAACATATCCAACTGTAAATGTAAAAATTCCAATAATAGAATTAACACCCGTTATATTTATAGTAGTAATTACAAAAGGTAGAAATGCTAAAATTCTTATTAAATCTAATATTGCTCCTTGAATATTGGCTTCCTTTAATATATAAGCTTCTGACATAATATTATTGTTTAACATCATGAATAATGTTGGCTCTGATCCTCTAACAATTCCAATATTCACTACAATAGCTAAAAGCCCTGATAATATTGATATTAATATTGCTTTTTTATTAGAAAGCTTACTATCAAAACTCCAAGTATAGCTTATCTTTTCTAAACTTTTACACATATTAATAGTTATAATTACTAATATGATAGTGGCAAATATAAATGTAATAGAATTAGAATATTCATAAACATAAATATGAGTAATTATTTTCACTATTAAAGTAGCTATGCCACTAAGTATTCCTTTTGTCTTCCCAAAGAATCTGTATATAACCACTATAGGTACTAATGAAATTAGTATTATTACACTTCTAGATAATAATTCTAAACTACTTAAATCTATTCCTACAAAATTTATTAAAGTTGTAAAACTGTATAATAGTATTGTTAATGATACTCCAAAAACAAATCCACACCCAAAGGCATTTTTTTTATTTTTAGAATAAATCCCTATAATATCTGTAGGTAAAAATAGTATCCACGGATTTAATGTAGCTGTAAGGGCTGAAATTATTATTCCTAAAGAAATTATAAATCCCTTTGACATGTCAAAAGAAATCTTAGTTAGCTCCTTTTTATCCATTCTTCCATTTATAACCTCAGGTAATATAGGACGAACTCCATCATTGAATACTCCTATTCCTCTATTTGTTATAATAGCGGCTAACCCACAAATTATCCCCATAAGAATAGAAACACCTGCAAAATAATACATTTTACTTTTCTACTTTAATCTTATTAATTATTGCTTCAATTAGCATAGGAACTGTTTCCTCTATAGCTTCAACTGCCATTCCATATACTATCTTACCCATATTTACTGTTTCTTTTATTTTGTCCCTATTTGCTCTTTCACCATTTTTAACTATTGTAACGCAATTTGTATACCCAACTAAGCCTATTAATAGGGCTATAGCTGCTCCACCTCCACTGTTACAAGCTCCAAAGTAATAATCAACCTCTTTTTTTAATAGCATTTGTCCACCTTCAAAGTCATTAGACACTATTACCTTAATATCTTCATTATTAATTTTAAGTATTGCTTGCTCCATTTTTTCCTTACTTAACCCACCTATAGCAATTCTAATCATATTATCTCCCCCTATTAAATCTTGCATTTTTAAATATCTAAGAATTTTGGACTGGTTATTTATTTTACGGCTCCTAATAAAGTACATAGATGCAATATTATAAATGAATCTTCTGCTTTTTTTATTTTATAATTTACCTTTTCTTTTATATCTTTTAAAATAGCTTCTGCTTTATTATAATATTCATTAGTATAAATCTCTTCTAATAAGCTTTCATCTAAGCTATTAATTTCTTCGCCCTTCTCATCTCTACTAAAGACAGCTGAAAGATGTGTTATAAACATTTCTCCATTCTCCTTAGATAAATCTATGTTAAAGGAATTCTCTATTAGATTTATTATGGAATTTAAAGCCTCATAATTATTTCGTGAAATAACCTGAAGCTGCTTTAATAGAATAACTCTCTCATTAATATTCATAATTTTAACCTCTACTAATTTAATATTGTGGGATAATTTCACCAGCAATAACTTGTCTTTGCTTTTCTAGTACCATATTCGCATCTAAAAATTTATTAATTAACTCTTTTATTAGCTTATTATCTTTTTTTATTATTATCACGGCTTCAGTATCATCCATATTGTAGATATTATCGCTAATTAAAACATAGTTTAAATTTTCATTGCTTTTTATATTTTCATCTATAGTCCATATGGCTCCATCAATTTCTTTATTCTCGATGCTATTAATTAATTGATTATACTTTAAAGAAACTAATTGTACTTTTCTCTCGTTAAAATAGTTTAGTGTTAATTTAACTTGATCTTTAGAAGAATAATCTATTCCCACTTTAAAATCATCCTTTTTTATATCAGTTTCCCGCCTGAAAATTAATCCATGGTTATCAACATAGGTATTCTTCCCAAAGGAAGTAACAATCTCTATATCTTCCTCTTCATCTATATAATGCTTTGCTGTAAACATTGATGTTATTGCAAAATCATACCTATTTCTCATTAAAGATTCTAATCTATTATTTCCGCCTCTCATAAATGCAAAATTAAAAGGAATGTCCATATTTTTCATAGTTTCACTTATTCCAGTTGCAAGCCCTTCATATTTTTTTGAATAAGGAAGAGGCATCACACCTACAATATTATCAATTCCAGTTAATGCAATTAAAGCATTATAATCTAAATGTGTTATAAAGCTTCCTAAGTGACCTCTTGACTCTATAGCAATTAGATTTTGTTCCTGTAATATTTTTATTGCTGTTTGAACAGTTCCTCTTGAAGTTTCATATTTTTCTGAAATACTTCCTACTGTATCTATTCTATCTCCAATATTTTTACTGAAAAATTCTTCAGCTAAAGCCATAACAATTATTCCATTTTTCTGCATTAAACTTTTTTTAATATCCATGTTGTCTCCTTAATATACATTATTTCGTATATTAAGAATAACATATCTATTTAAATTTAACAATATTTATCATATTTTGAAAATTAAAATTCAATGTGCAAAATAGACTAACATATTAATCCTATTATTATTTGGAAAGTACCTTATGTAGGATGCTACTTACCGGGGAGGTAATAACTTACTCCTACATAAAGAGTACTTATTAATTATTTTAATTTAAGTATCTAAAGAAGCCCTACTCTCTGTGGTAAAAATATTTTCTTCTTCAACTTTTTTCTTGTCCCATAATTTAAAGAAAGGATAATATATACCCATAGCTAATAAAATGTTTACAAGTTGCAACACTGCTCCTGATAACTTTCCACCAGTTGCAATATATCCCCCTAAAATTGGTATCATTGTCCAATCCACAAATACTACTGGTTTTGCAACTAACCCACTACTCATTGCAAAATAACTAACAATTGCAACTACTACTGGTGCTAGTATAAATGGTATAGCCATAATAGGATTCATTACAAGTGGCATACCAAATATAACTGGCTCATTTATATTAAATATTCCAGGTCCAATAGATAATTTTCCAAGACTTTTTAATTGCTTACTCTTTGATAAAAATGCCATTAAAATAACCAAGGATATTGTAACTCCCGCTCCTCCTATAAATACAAAGATGTTAATAAACTGATCCGTTACTATATGTGGTATTGGTTGTCCGGCTTGAAAAGCTTGTGTATTTTGAACCATTAAGTCTAGCCATATAGGTCTCATTAAAACGATTACTATGGATCCCCCATGAATTCCTAAAACCCAAAGTAATTGAACAAGTATAATTGCAACTATTGCTCCACCTAAGCTTCCGCCAATAGCACCTAAAGGTTTCGCTAAAATTTGGAATATTATATTATGAACACTCCCAAATGATGTATTCTCTATACCAAGTCTTAGTAACCAAAACACTACTATACATACAAAGGCAGGTATTATAGCCATAAAAGATCTAACTACTGCTGGTGGCACTCCTTCTGGCATCTTAATTATAATATTTTTCTTTATAATAAACCTATATATTTCTATACATATCATTGCTACTATCATTGCTACAAACATACCGCTAGCACCCATTTGTGCTTTAGGTATAACATTTTTAACTGTATGTGCTACTGTTTCACCTTCTGCTGTAAATAACACTTGAAAAGGTGTTACTACGAAATAACAACTTAATGCTATTACAGTACCAGTAATGGCATCTAGTTTATATGCCTTTGATAAACTATAAGCTACACCCATAGTTACAAAAATAGCTACTAAATCCATAGTTGCACCTAAAGGATAAAGTAGCTTCTCTAGCCAACTTGCTCCAAAAATACCAGCCATGAAATCACCATATCCCGGTATAGGTAGACATCCTAATACTAAAAATACAGATCCAATCATAATACATGGCAGTGATAACATTACCCCTTCTCGAATAGCTGTTAAATGCCTTTGATTATTTAATTTACTTGCAATAGGTAATAGTTTTTCTTCTAAGTAAGATAAAAACTTTTGCATAAATTCATCCCCCTTTTTATTTTTAATTAACTATACTTTTATTTTCATATCCCCTTTCTAAATTAATTTTTTAATCAATATACAATATACTGTATATTGTATATTGATAGTTTATCACCCTCCTCCATATATTGTCAATGATTATTTTCATTTTATTAAATAATTTATTCTTTATCAATTAAAGTCCTTACCTAAACACTTATTTCTTATAATTATGTATTATATTCAAAATTAATTTATCTATAATATAACTCTTTTATATTTATGATTATCCTATAATTAAGTTAGTATATGTACTTTCAGGAAAATAAACCTCATAAAGCGACAAAAACATCTCAGAAATTGGGATGTTTTTTGCATTCTTTTTATATATATTTACTTTTCATTGTAAAATCATTTATAAATCCTTGCGTAAATAGTCGAATGTGAAATACTTATAAAAACGAAGGTTTTAGTAGTGTTTCTGTTGTATATAGGGGTTAATCCTATTTCAGTCCCTAAAGAAGTTCTTGCTTTTCTGTTATAGTGAAATCAGAATATAATATAGCTTATTCACTATCATAAGAGGGGAGATATAAAAATGAAAATTTCAAAATTTTTGAAAATTTCCGGGATTACATTTATTGTTATTGCATTACTTGCTATTTTTATGACTCTATATTTAAATACTGGGTTAAACAAGACAAATATAGCAGTTAAAAATGCAGCAGAGTTTAAACAATTAGGTATTGATTTAGCAAATTCATCAGATTATTTGACTAATGAAGCTCGTGCTTATGTACAATTTGGAGATAAAATACATTTTGATAACTACTGGAAAGAAGTTAATGAAACTAAAACTAGGGATAGTGTTGTAAAAAGATTAAAAGAGTTAAATGCTCCAAAAGATGAATTAGCTTTAATTGAAAAAGCAAAACAAAATTCTGATGCGTTAATTGCTACAGAGGATGCAGCAATGAAGGCTGTTGAGGGGAAAAATTTTGATCAAGCTAGAATTTTAATGTTTAATTCTAACTATGAAGCAAATAAAAAAATAATTACAGATCCGCTTATAGAGTTTCAAAACAAGATGAATGCTAGAGCTCAAAACGAATCTGATTCTGCACAAAAAAACTTAGATTTAATAATTAAAGCAACAAATACTCTTATAATAATAATGATTTTATTTATTATTTTTATATTTACTGTGCTTCACATTAAGATTTCTAAGCTACATATATTATCTGAAAAACTTGAAGAACTATCAAATAATGAGGGTGACTTGACCACTAGGATAGAAATAACTTCTAAAGATGAAATTGGAGATATTTCTACTGCTGTTAATAAAATAATGATCACTTTACAGACTTTAGTTAAAAATATTAATACTACAACAGCTGATGTAAACGAAGAAACTAAAAATCTTTTTAATTCCATTAAAGATATTTCAGGCAAAATGAAATATATTAATAAAGCTTCAAGCCATATATCAGATGGAACCTCTGATTTAAGTGCTATAACTGAGGAGATTAGTGCCTCTATAGAACAAGTAGAAGGTACATCTATTGATCTTAAAGACAATGCTGAAATAGAAAATGTTTCTGCAAAAGAGATAGAAGTAAGGGCTCTACAACTTAAAAGTAAAGGAATTAAATCTAGTGAGGAAGCTAAAATTATTTTCAATGAAAAAAACAATAAAGTTATGCAAGCTATAGAGGAAGGTAAAATAGTAAATGAAATTCACTTAATGACTGAATCTATAAAAAGCATTGCAGCTCAGACTAATCTTTTAGCATTAAATGCTGCAATTGAAGCAGCAAGAGCTGGCGATCAAGGAAAAGGATTTGCAGTAGTTGCAGATGAAGTTCGTAATTTAGCAGAACAATCCACTATAACAGTAGCAAATATTCAAGGAGTTGTTTCTAAGGTACAAGCTTCATTTGATAATTTATCTGAAAATTCTAAGGATTTATTAACATATATTGAAAAAGATGTTACAGAAATATATGACCTTCTTTTTCAGACTGGAGTAGATTATGAGCAAGATGCTAAAGCTGTTGCCATTAGAGCAGAAAGCGTTACTGTTGCCGCTACAACAATGTCAGAGTCTATGAATCAAGTAGGTCAAGCTGTCCAAAGCACAATATTAACTGCCGTAGAAACCGCAGGAAATGCAGAAGATATTGCTAAAAGTACAAGAGAAGTGCTTACTAATATGGAAACAATATCAGTTGTTGCCGATAGACAAAGTGAGCTAATTGAAAGCTTAAATATGCTAGTAAACAGATTTAAAGTCTAGTTTGCAATTAGGTATTTAAAAAGAAATATACCATCTAAGATAGGTTAATAAATCTTGATTAACCTATCTTAGATGTAAATTACTTTAATTTTACATCTAAAAGAACTTTTTCTTTAAAATTATCTAGTCCAACTCTATCTATAAAGAATCCCATTTTTTCTCCTGCCTCAGCATTTTCTTTATAATATTTAAATACTGAATCCACAAGGTTTAATGTCTCTTCTTCTGTTAATTCCTTAGCAATAATATCTGCAATTCTTGGGTTATACCCTGCAGAGCCTCCTACAACTACCATCATTCCTGGTTTATCTGCTATAACACCTACATCTTTACTATAAATACCTCCACAAGCATTAAGACAAGCCGCTACTCCTATTTTAGTTCTACAAGGCATTTCTTCCCATTGATATTTTTTAGAAAGTTTCATACCTATTGCCATTGTATTATGCTTTGATCTTTTACAAAATGCTGCTGGACACATTTCAACATTTTTAACAGAATTTTGTGATTTAACTGCTGGTTCCATTTTAAGTTCATCCCAAATTGCAGGTAAATCCTCATCTTGTAAATTAGTAATTAAAATTCTTTGACCAGAAGTTATTTTCAAAACTCCATGATATTTTCTTGCAACTCCTGCAATTTTTTCTAATGCCTCCGGGCTAACAAATCCACCTGGGATATGCGGAGTTATTGCGTAAGTTCTTTTTCCATCTCTAACTTTCTGTAAGTTACCATATGTATTACCCATAAATTTTTCTCCTTTTTATTTAAAGTGTATTATATATACCTATTTTACTATAATCTAATAGGCTTTGCAAAAGTTTTATTCTGTTTATTTTTACATATTAACATAGATACTATACACTCTATGTTAATATTGATTAAAAACTTATTAAAGATGGTACTGTTATTACTTCTATTAGAAGTTTAAAAGTTCACCTACCTAATTAATCTCAACACTAAAAATGCTATGAAGTAAAGATTTTTCTCTACTTCATAGCATTCTATAGTTATAATTTATATTTCTTTTAAAGTACAAATTTTTCTATAACTTTAGCTACTCCATCATTTTCATTAGTATCAGTTATATAATTTGCAACCTTTTTAACTTCTTCAAAGGCATTTCCCATTGCAACTCCAAGTCCTGCATATTCAATCATATGAAGATCATTGCCTGCATCACCCATAGTTATTATTTCTTCTCTTTTAACTCCTAAATGTTGAGCTAAAAGTTCAACCCCTGTCCCCTTATTAGCTTCTTTATTTAAGAATTCTAAGAAGAACGGTGCACTTCTAACTACAGTATATTTATCGTAAAGTTCTTTAGGTAAGTTATTTACAGCCCTTTGCAGAATTTCTGGCTCATCTATCATCATAATTTTTATCATATTATCTTCTGCATCAATATTATCAAAATTAAATTCTTTAAAGTTTATTCCATTTATATCTGCTTCTACTAAAGTATATTTATTACTTTTAGGAGTTATTAATCCTTCATTTTCAGAAAAAGAATGAATATTCACTTTAAGTTCTTTACTTAAATTATACAAATATATTGCATCTGATCCCTTTAAAGTCCTCTTTGATATTATTTCTTTATTTTTAGTTTTTTGAACTAATGATCCATTATAACTTAATACATAATCATTTTCTCCAAGCATATCAAGTTCTTCTAAATATCTATGTACCCCTTCTATTGGTCTTCCTGTTGCTAAAACAACGGTAACACCTTTATCTCTAGCTGCCTTAAGGGCATCTTTAGTTCTTTGCGAAACTGTTTTATCTTCTCTTAATAAAGTTCCATCCATGTCAAGTGCAATTAATTTGTACATAATCCTCATCCTCCGTAATTCAAATTTTATTATAATTATATCATATAATGGCGCTGCAAATAAAAACTACCCAAATTAATTGAGTAGTTTAATACATATCATCTACTGACGTGTTATTTTATTTATTATTTTAGATTAAATTGAGCTTTCATTTGAAGTTTTTCACCTGTGAATGTAAAACTTGCATTAGATCCATCTTTATTTATCCAACTATACATTACTGATTCAATATCCATAATTTTACTTCGAGATAAAATTTGTCCTTCTCCAATAATAGCTTTAACTTCATCATAAGTCATGCCTTCTTTAACTTCATCATACTTAGCTGATGTTATCTTAGCATCCATATCTTTAAGTCCCATTTGAGCTTTTCCTGTTACAATATCATTCTGAATTGTAACATTCATATTGCTTATACCAGTTCCATTCCATTGATATATAGCAGTTTTTATTCCACTAACCTCTGCTGAACTGAGCTCTTTTCCTTCTCCAAGCAATGTTTTTACATCTTCATATTTAGAACCCATGTTAATTTTATTGAAATTTTCAAAGTTTACTTTGGAGTCTTCTTTTACGCTTCCAACACTACTATTTGAAGCAGTTGTACTTTCTGATTTTTTCCCACCACTTGTAGTAGCTACTATAATTACAAATACTATTACTACTAATATTCCTGTAAGCACCTTATGCCTTCCTAAAAAGCTTCTTTGATTCTTACCACAATGAACACATTTCTTAACGCCTTTTGCAATTTCTTTATCACAAGCCTTACATTTTATCATTTTACTCATTAAAAATCCCCCTTAATTTTGAATTCCATTCAATATATTACCATGTTTTCATAATTAGTTCAATTAAATATAATATTTGCATTTATTTATAAATATAAATATCTCAAGTTAGTTTTTTACACTAACATTGTGGATATTGCTATTTCAGAAAGGTTTGATTTTTTACCAGTTATTCCATCTTGTTTTAATTCTTTTTATTGAAACCGATTGCATTAAGTGGTATAATTTTCAAGTATGTGTCAATTAATACATATAACCTACTGATTAAAATTTCTAAGGAGGATTTAAAATGAAAAAATTTATTCTAACTGCAATGTTAACTTGTATTTTTTCAATCAATTCATTCGCTCTGTCAGACGGTAAAGTTACTCCTGCTGCTGAAAATACTGATAATGTAAAAGTAACTATATTAGGTAGCTCAGATCTTCACGGACGATTTGTTCCATGGGAATATGCCTCAGATAAAGAAAATATGACTGGTAGTTTAACTCAGATATCATCCTTGGTTTCTAAATTAAGAAATGAAAATCCAAACACTATTTTAATTGATGCTGGTGATGCTATTCAAGATAATATGGTTGAAACTTTTAACAAAGGTCCAGTTCAACCTATGGTATTAGGTATGAATTATCTTAATTACGATGCTTGGGTTATGGGAAACCATGAATTTAATTTTGGATTAGATGTTCTTAAAAATGTAACTAGCCAATTTAATGGAGCAGTTCTTGGTGGAAATATTTACAATACTGACGGCTCTAGATTTATGGATGCAACTACTATAATTGAAAAAAATGGAGTGAAAATAGGAATTATAGGTATAACTACTCCTATGATAGCTCAATTTGAAAATCCTGATCATATTAAAGGAATAGAATTTAGAGATACAGTAAAAGAAACAAAGAAAGCTATTGCGGATTTAACTGGAAAAGTTGATGCTATAATTGGCGTTATGCATATGGGTCTTGAGAATGAAAATAACATTCCAAATACAGGAATCTCAGATATAGCAAAAGAATGTCCAGAACTTACTGCTATAATTGGAGGTCATATGCATGCATTAGTTAAAGAAACAACTATTAATGGAGTTCTTATAACTGAACCTAGTAAATATGGACAAGCCTTATCAAAGATTGATTTAAATTTCACTAAAAAAGATGGTAAATATCAATTAGATAGCAAAAAGACAGACGCTATAAATATTAATAATTTACCTTCAGATACAAACCTTGAAAAATTATTAGAACCATACCACAATAACTTACGTGAAAATGTTAATAGTCCTATTGGTGAATTAAAAGGAATTAATATGGTTGACGAAAATGAAATTGCTGGAATACCAACTATACATATGGACGATACTCCATTAGTTGATTTTTTCCATGAGGTATCCCTATATTACAGTAATGCAGATGTTATTGGTTTAGGTATTGATAACGATGCTCCAAAACTTGATGTTGGACCAATAAAGAAAAAAGATATTGCTTTTAATTACAGATATACTAGTGGTGAAATAACAGTGTACGAAGTAAAAGGAAGTGACCTAAAAAAATATATGGAATGGTCTGCCGGTTATTATAACACATTAAATCCTGGTGATATAACTGTAAGCTTTAATCCTAAAAGAAGAGCATCAAAATATAGTACAAATGATATGTTTGGTGGAATAAATTACAAAATAGATTTAACTCAAAAAGAAGGAAATAGAATAAAAGATGTAAAATTCAAAGATGGTAGAGAAATTAAAGATACTGATGTTATTAAACTTGGTATGAACTCATATAGAATGGAACAACTTTTAGCTAAAGGCGGAATTTTTGATGGTTTGAGTTTTAATAAGCTTTGGGATTCAAAAGTTGCTATTGGTGAAGAAGCTGGAACTATACGAAATATGTCTATAGATTATATTATGAATGTTAAGAAAGGTCTTATAGAATCTAAGAAAGAAAATAATTGGACAATCTTAGGGATTGATAGAACTTCAAAAGAATATAAGAAGGTTGTTGAATTAGTAAACAATGGAACTATTAAAGTTCCATCAACAGAAGATGGAAAATATACTAATATAGCATCTATAAATATAAAAGATCTCCCTAAAGATTCTTTAATAGATAACGCTGATACTATTACTCCTAACATTCCTAGTACTCCGGTTACACCTACCACTCCTGGTGATACTAATATTATTAATACTACTGATACAACTATTGCTACATCCACTAATGAAAGCTCAACTACTTTAAAAAGTGATATAAATAAAGCAAACGCATTACCAAAAACAGGTAGCATTTTAGATGCTACTGCAATTATTACTTTAAGCTTAATTAGTTTAGCATTAGGTGCATTCTTATTAAGAAAAAAACATAAGGTATTGTAAAATAAATGTAATTAATAATTAAAAACCACCTTTCATAGTGATTTTGACACTTAAGTCAAATTCACTCTATGAAAGGTGGTTTTCTATATTTTTAGGAATAATAAATATGTATAAATGTTTACTTTTAGATTCCTTACTATTCCTAAGATAAATTCCATAATTCTTGTTTTGTTGTTGAAATAGCCATTGCCCCTGCACTAATTGATTCCATTATATCTTTCTTAGTCTCAATTAATCCCCCTGCTATAATTGGCACCTTCACTTCATTTCCCATCTTTTTAATAATTTTACTTGCAACTCCAGGCATAACCTCTACTGCATCAGGAAGTACTGATTGTATATTTCTTATTCCGGTTTCTAATGATAAAGAATCTACTGCAAATATTCTTTGTATTGCGCAGAATCCTAATTTTTTCCCATTTTTTATATTTGTTGCTCTTGTAGATATAATTCCATAAGGTTGTCCACATTCTTTTATAAAAAGCATCCCTGTATGATCGCCCTTTAACCCTTCTATTAAATCTACATGTACGAATACTACTTTCCCAGCCTCTTTAAGCTTCTCACATATCTTCTTTATAGTCATTATGCTTCCATATAATACAAAAACAATAAGAACCTTACTAGTAATTACATTTTTCAAATCTTCATCATTTCTTATGGCTGCAATAACTGGATTCTCTATTAGCCATTCTTCTAATTTCTCCAATGATGTTTCCTCCAAAATTTTATTTTAGTTTAGGCATATCCAAATAAATTACAAGAGCACTTACTTGTTATTTATTTAAAAATGTCTTCTATAATATACTGAAAAATAGCGACATAAATTAAGGGGCTACTTCCTTGAATTATGTCGCTATTATACTTAGTATATCCTAATTAAATCCAGTTTATCACAATCTTATTTTTCTTTCAAGTAAATTGGTATTATTATATTTTTATTGAAAATTAATAAAAAATTTACTTCTTAATTTTAAAATTATATTTAATAAAAAGCAATTTTTTTAAATTAGGCTTGTATTTTTTCAATTATTCTGTTAATATAAAAATACAATAATGTATGGGCGGAGAAAAGAGAGCCTTGATTTATGGGTATTTTATACCTATTAGTCAAGGGTCTCTTTTTATTTGCATTTAGGAGGTAAAATAATGTTTGACGTAACTATTGTTGGCGCTGGTATTATTGGCTGCGCAATATCAAGAGAATTGTCTAAATATAATTTAAAAACATGTGTACTTGAAAAATCTATTGATGTTGCTTCTGGTACAACAAAAGCAAATAGCGCAATTGTGCATGCAGGCTTTGATGCTAAGCCTAATAGCTTAAAAGGAAAATTAAACGCAAAAGGCAATGCAATGTACACACAACTTGCAAAGGAATTAGATTTTCCCTTTAAAAGGAATGGCTCATTAGTTCTATGCTTTGATGCTGAACACATGGTTGATCTTGATTCTTTACTAGCTCAAGGTAAAAAAAATGGTGTTCCTGATTTAGTTATTCTTGATGGAGATCAAGTTAGAAAAATGGAACCTAATGTAACTGATAACTGTGTTGGTGCACTATATGCTCCTACTGGAGGAATAGTTTGTCCATATGAAATGACTGTTGGTTTTGCTGAAAACGCATACATTAATGGTGTTGAGTTTAAATTTGAAACTGAGGTTACTAATATAGAAAAAAATTCAAATAATTATATTGTAAAAACTAATAAAGGTGATATTGAAACAAAAATAGTAATAAATGCAGCTGGTTTATTTTCAGATGACATTAATAATATGGTGAGTAATGAAAAGCTTAAAATAATTCCAAGGAAAGGCGAATATGTTTTATTTGATAAAGCTGTAGGAAATTTAGTAACAAATACTATTTTCCAACTTCCAACTAAACTTGGAAAAGGAATTTTAGTTACTCCTACTGTTCATGGTAATCTTCTAATCGGACCTACTGCTGTAGATATAACTGATAAAAATAATCTTTATACTACACAAGAAGGTATTGTTGAGATTGTTTTGAAGGCTCAACTTAGCATTCAAACTCCCCTTCCTATGAATATGTCTATAACCTCTTTTGCAGGTAATAGGGCAACTAGTGAATTAGATGATTTCATAATTGAAGAAGTTTCTGATGCTAAAAACTTTATTAATGTTGCATCAATTGCATCTCCTGGGCTAACTAGCGCCCCAAGTATTGCTGTAATGGTATCTGATATGATAGTAGAAAAATTAGTTCCTGAAAAAAATATGAGTTTTAATCCTATAAGAAAAGGTATAAGAAAGTTCAGCGAAATGTCAAATGAGGAAAGAAAAGCAATAATTAAGGAAATACCTGAATACGGAAAAATTGTTTGCAGGTGTGAATCTGTAACAGAAGGTGAAATAATAGAGGCTATAAGAAGCCCTCTTGGAGCAAAAACACTTGATGGAATTAAAATAAGAACAAGAGCTGGAACTGGAAGATGTCAAGCTGGGTTCTGTGCAACAAAAATTGTTGATATTCTTTCAAAAGAACTTAATATATCTCGCTCTGAAATCACAAAATTTGGTGGTAATTCTACTTTGTTAGTTGGAAAAAATAAAGAATCTTTATAAATTGGAGGGGTATATATGCAAGAATATGATTTAATCATAATTGGTGGAGGTCCTGCTGGGCTTGCTGCTGCAGTTTCTGCAAAAGATCAAGGTATAAACAGCATTTTAATTATAGAGAGAGACGATGAATTAGGTGGTATCTTAAACCAATGTATTCATAATGGTTTTGGTCTTCACACCTTTAAAGAAGAGTTAACTGGTCCTGAGTATTCACAAAGATTTATTGATAAGGTTATAAGTTATGGTATTGAATTTAAGTTAAATACTATGGTATTAGATGTAAATGATAATAAGCAAGTTACCGCTGTAAATACAGAAGATGGTATCCTTGAACTTCAAGCTAAAGCAATTATACTTGCAATGGGATGTCGTGAAAGACCAAGAGGCGCTCTAAATATACCAGGTTCAAGATGTGCTGGTATTTATACAGCTGGAACTGCTCAAAAATATGTTAATGTTGAAGGTTTAATGCCTGGAAAAGAGGTAGTAATACTTGGTTCTGGAGATATAGGTCTTATAATGGCAAGAAGAATGACTCTAGAGGGTGCAAAAGTAAAGGCATGTGTTGAATTAATGTCTTACTCCGGTGGCCTTAAAAGAAATATTGTACAATGCTTAGACGATTTTAATATTCCTTTAAAATTAAGTCATACTGTTACAAATATACATGGAAAAGATAGACTTGAAGGCATTACTATAGCCCAAGTTGATGATAACAGAAAGCCAATTAAGGGTACTGAGGAATATATTGTTTGCGATACATTACTATTATCGGTTGGACTTCTACCTGAAAATGAACTTTCTAGAAATGCAAATGTTAAACTTTCTAGAGTTACTGGTGGTCCTATAGTAGATGAAAGTATGCAGACAAGTATTCCTGGAATATTTACCTGTGGCAATGTGCTTCACGTTCACGATTTAGTAGATAATGTAACTACAGAGAGCTATACTGCTGGTAGAAATGCTGCAAATTATATAAATGGAATTCATAAAGTTGGAAATATTATTGATGTTTTCGCAACAGATGGAGTTAGGTATACAGTACCAAATACTATCAATCCTGAAAATGTTGACACTGTACTAGATGTTAGATTTAGAGTTGGAGAAGTATTCAAAGGTGCTTATATTTCTGTTTACTTTGATGAAGCTCGAGAGATGCATTTAAAGAAGAAGATTCTTACACCAGGTGAAATGGAAAGTGTTAAATTAACTAAAGCAGTTTTTGACAAATATAGTGAATGCAAGAAAATTACTATTAAAGTAGAAAAGGAGTAATGAATTATGAGTACAAGAGAATTGACCTGCATAGGATGTCCGATAGGTTGTGCTCTTACAGTAGAGCTTGAGGGCACAGAAGTTCTAAGCGTAAAAGGAAATACCTGTAAGATAGGTGAAACCTATGGCAAAAAAGAATGTACTAATCCAACAAGAGTTGTTACTTCATCTGTTTTAGTAACCGGTGGAAAAAACGAAATAGTTCCTGTAAAAACTCAGCAAGATATCCCAAAAAATATGATTTATGACTGTGTAGCCGAATTAAAAAATGTTGTAGTAAAAGCCCCTATTTCTATAGGTGATATTGTACTTGAAAATGTACTTAACACAGGTGTAAACATTATTGCAACTAAGGATGTTAAAGTGAAACATTAGTATTAACTTTAGGTAAATATCTCAAAAATAAATTCTATAAATAATTAAGTATTATGTATATTATTTATAAAGTATAATATACATAATACTACACTAATAAAAATAGATTTTATTCTTAATTCAATAATCTTTAACACAATAATAAGTTTATTGAACTTAAGAATATTACAGTATTAATCTAAAGTATTTAAATCAAGATGAATTTACGCTATTGATCAATAGCGTTTTTCTATAAACGTTAAGCAAACGTTTACCAAATAAAATGAATGAGGAGTGTACAAAATTATGGCTAAGTATGTAATGTCACTAGACCAAGGAACAACAAGTTCAAGATGTATTTTATTTAATAAAGAAGGTTTAATTGTAAGTGTTGCACAAAAAGAATTTACACAAATTTTCCCTAGCCCAGGTTTGGTTGAGCATGATCCAATGGAAATTTGGGCTACTCAATTAGGTGTAGCTCAAGAAGCTATGGCTAAAGTTGGTGCAACTGCAACAGATATATCTGCTATTGGTATTACTAATCAAAGAGAAACTACAGTAGTTTGGAATAAACACACTGGCGTTCCTGTGTACAATGCAATTGTTTGGCAATGCCGAAGAACAGCTGGTATGTGTGATGAATTAAAGGCTGTAGGCTTTGATAAAGTTGTAAGAAATAAAACTGGACTTATCCTTGATGCTTATTTTTCCGGAACAAAAGTAAAATGGATACTTGATAATGTTGAGGGTGCTAGAGATGAAGCTGAAAAAGGCAATTTACTATTTGGTACTATTGATACATGGTTAATTTGGAAATTAACAAACGGAGCTGTTCATGTAACAGATTATACAAATGCCTCTAGAACACTTCTATATGACATTCATGAATTACAATGGGATGATGAAATACTTGAGACTTTAAATATACCTAAGTCAATGCTTGCCGAAGTAAAACCATCAAGTTATGTTTATGGATACACTGATAATTCAATATTTGGTTCTCCAATACCAATAGCAGGTGCTGCTGGTGATCAACAAGCTGCCTTATTTGGACAAACCTGTTATCAAGCTGGTACTGCTAAAAACACTTATGGAACTGGTTGTTTCTTGCTAATGAATACTGGTGAAAAAGCTGTTGATTCCCATAATGGTTTGCTTACAACTATAGCTTATGGTATTAACGGAAAAGTTAACTATGCTCTTGAAGGCAGTGTATTTGTTGCCGGTGCAGCTATTCAATGGTTAAGAGATGAATTAAGAATGATAAAGACCGCTGGTGAATCTGGAGAATATGCAAGTATGGTGGAAAGTACTGACGGTGTCTATATGGTACCAGCTTTTGTTGGACTTGGAGCACCATATTGGGATCCATATGCAAGAGGCGCAATAGTTGGTTTAACTAGAGGAACTAAGAAAGAACACTTTATAAGAGCAGCTCTTGAATCTATAGCCTATCAAACAAATGATGTATTAAAAGCTATGCAAGAAGATTCAGGAATTACACTTAAAGCTTTAAAAGTTGATGGTGGAGCCTGTGCTAATAACTTCTTAATGCAATTCCAATCAGATCTATTAGATGTTCAAGTTGATAGACCTGAAGTTATTGAAACAACAGCTTTAGGAGCTGCCTATTTAGCTGGACTTGCAGTTGGCTATTGGAAAGATCAAGAAGAAATTTCAAAGAATTGGGCACTATCAAGATCCTTCAAGCCAAAAATGACAGAAGAAAATAGAACTGAACTTTTAAAAGGTTGGCATAAAGCAGTTGGAAGATCAATGGACTGGGCAAAATAATTAAAACTATTTTTAATTATTAGAACCCAAGTGAAAACTTAATTTTTATTCTAATCTAAACAAATTATGTAGGGGGTATAAACAATATGTCACATTATTATGCAGAGTTTTTTGGAACAATGATACTTATTCTTCTTGGTGATGGTGTAGTTGCAAATGTATGTTTATCAAAAACAAAAGGAAATAATTCTGGTTGGATAGTTATAGCTTTTGGTTGGGCATTTGCAGTTGGTGTTCCCGCTTATATCTTTGGACCTGCAAGTGGCGCTTCTTTCAATCCTGCTCTCACTCTTGGTCTAGCTGCAATTGGTAATTTATCATGGTCACTTGTACCTGGTTATATACTAGCTGAGCTTCTAGGAGCTATGGCAGGTGCAATTTTAGTTTGGTTAATGTATTTCCCTCATTGGGAAGCTACAGAAGACAAAGGGGCAAAACTTGCTGTATTCTGTACTGGACCTGCAATTAGAAATACACCAGCAAACTTTTTCTCAGAATTTCTTGGAACATTCGTATTAGTATTTGCATTATTAGGAGTTGGACAAACAGCATCTGCTCCTGGATTTGGACCACTTATTGCTGCATTTATAATTTTAGTAATAGGTTTGAGTTTAGGTGGTACAACAGGATATGCTATTAATCCTGCTAGAGATTTAGGACCTAGACTAATTCATGCAATTTGCCCTATTGCCGGTAAAGGTGATAGTGATTGGGGATATGC
This sequence comes from Clostridium gasigenes, assembly GCF_900104115.1. Taxonomy (GTDB): domain Bacteria; phylum Bacillota; class Clostridia; order Clostridiales; family Clostridiaceae; genus Clostridium; species Clostridium gasigenes. Next base: position 79,466 of record NZ_FNJM01000009.1, on the reverse strand, counting down.
ATGGATACCAGTAGTAGCTCCAATTTGTGGTGGTATTTTAGGTGCATTAGCATTCGTTGCCTTATTGGGTTAAATTTAACCTTTAATTTTATTAGTTTTTAATTGACTTATTTATTATTTTTTAATAAAAAGCTGTGAAGTAACAACTTCACAGCTTTTTCCATTTTCATTATTTATTAGCTTTTTGTATTCTTATTGATTTTCCTTTTATAGTTATTTCTTTATTATTTTTAACTACCGCACTCCCCTTGCCATTTAAAATATCAACAAAAGAGCAAGTATCTTGAATATCTATAATACCAATATCTTCTCCTGTTAATTCTTTTAAGTTGCTTAAAGCTCCAACTACATCAATAGCTCTAAGTTTTTTCTTTTTCCCACCTGTAAGATGTATTTTAGTAACGTCTGTATGTATAGCTACTTTTTTAACACCTTTATTTAATCCAAAAGCTTTTTGACTTTCTTTGAAAATAATCTTTCCGACCTTAACCTCTTCATCACTTGGATGTTTACCTTCTTTTATTTCATATCCAACATAACTTTCTACTGATGATAAAAATCTTTTTTCAAATTTAGAAACAAAGGAAATTGCACACCCTTCACGGCCGGCTCTCCCTGTTCTTCCTATTCTATGGACATAGTTTTCTGTTTCTCCTGGTAATTCATAGTTAAATACATGAGTAATATTATCAACATGTATTCCACGTGACGCTATATCAGTTGCAATTAAAACCTTAAATTCTTTATTTTTAAATCTTTCCATTGTAGATAATCTATCTTTTTGCTCCATATCTCCATGAAGTTGCTCAACCATTACACCATCTTTTTTAAGTTTATCGTGTAGTTCTCGAACTTTATCTTTTGTATTACAAAATACAATTGCAGCATCTGGAGTATTTGCATAAAGATTTCTTGTAAGCGCATTTGCTTTTTCATCATATTCAAGTTGTAGAAAACTTTCTTTTATTTTATCTCTATTAAATACCTCTGATTGTACATTTAGTATTTTAGGATTTCTCATATATTTTCCACATAATTTCTCAATTATTTCTGGAAGTGTAGCTGAGAATAATGCCGTTGTTCTATCTTTAGGCATAACTTCTAAAATTTCTTTAATTTGATCTATAAATCCCATACTAAGCATTTTATCTGCTTCATCTATTATCACAAACTTTATATCATCAAGTTTTAAGTTTCCTTTTCTTATGTGGTCACTAATTCTTCCCGGTGTTCCTGATACTATATGTACTCTTTGTTTAAGCTCTCTAACTTGTTCATGAAAAGGTTGCTTTCCAAAAACAGCTGCCGCTCTAACTTTTTTAAGTCTCCCTATGTTAGATATATCTTCTTTTACTTGAAGTGCAAGTTCTCTAGTTGGAACAAGTATTAACCCTTGTACTCTTGATTCTTCAACTTCAACCATTTCACATAATGGAATACCAAAACTAGCTGTTTTACCACTACCAGTTTGAGATTTCACTATAATATCTTCTCTATTTAAAATATGAGGTATTGCTTCTATTTGTACTTCTGAAGGTTTTTTATACCCTAAATTTTCTAAAGCCTTAACTATATCATCACTTAATTTTAATTCACTAAATCCTTTGTTTTCCATGCTTATCTCCTAACCTTTCTATAAATAATATATCCATTGTACCTTATGTTCCTACAATAAACAAATTTAACAACTCTATTATATAATTATTCATCACTTAAATCTTTATCCACAGTTTTAGTAATTAAATTAGATTTATTTTTTCAGATAAATCAAGTATTTCTAACAACATTTACCATATGTTAATCAAGTGGTATAATTAGTTAAAATAGTAAATGGAGGAATAACTAATATGAAGAGAAAAACAGAGTTTACAGTATTTTTTGTAATAGTCTTCTTGTTAATAGCTCTAGTAATACTTATATTTTTAGGATATAAACCTATGAAGAAAATTATTAAGAATTATAATGTAGAAAGTGTTTATATTGAAACCTATAGAGATAAAATGCCAGGTAATAAGGAGTTTAAATTTGATACTATTATAAAGTATAAGGATGGTACTACTGAAAATTTAACAGATTTAGATTATAAAAGTAGTGATGAAAATGTAATAACTTTTAACGAAGGTAAAATAGCAACAAAAAATAAAGGTACTGCTACTATAAGTGTTACTTACTTAGGTAAGTATGCTGAAAGAAGTGTTGAAGTTGTTTCAGATGATGAGGTTTTAAATGATTTAAGTATAAGTCATCAAGTTGTTTTTAATTGGATATTTGAAGGAGATATTTTGAAAATTTGGTGGAGTGGTGCCCCTGATCTAAGAAGATACACAATAACAAAAAAAGAAGATGGTGAAGATGAACAGATTATAGTAAGTAGAGAAATTGGTACTGAGTTTAGTGAAAAGATTACAGATTTCAACAAGAACTCCGAGTATACACTTTATCTAATAAGTGACTTTGGAATATCTCAAAAAATAAAAAGTATAAATACAAAAGATATAAATACATCAAATAATTCTAATAATATAAAAAATGAAAATAGTAATAAATCAAATACAGATGATAAAGATAAATTGAAAAATACTACAGATGATGTTGGGTATAAGATGATAGAAGAAGCTAGTGAGAATAATAATTTATATCCAAGATATGAATTACGATCTGGATTAGTAGTTGTTAAATTAAATGCTGATGGTGCCTGGGATTCATTGTATGTATATAAATATATTGAGGATGGAAAAGTGAAAAAATTAAAGTACAGGATAGGATCACCAATCGGAACAGAGTATTATTTAGAATTTAACTTTAATGGGCAAGTTTATAAAGATGCTGGAATTGTAAAAAATGATACTACCCTTAAAGAGTTTATCATACCGCAGGATATGAAAGAGGGAGATTTGATTAAATATAAGATAAGAGGAAAATTAAATAATACGGAAGCAGAATATATAGGAATAGATTATTATTCAAAAGATAACTTCAAGGATTATGAAAATGATTAAGTATAAAACTTAAGATTATATTTACTGGTTACTTCTTCAACTAGTACGTGACCATTCTGATCACATAAAACAAAAAGATTACAGAGAATACACCGTAATCTTTTTGTTTTATTTTATATTAACTTATTTTCTTTAATCATTAATAAATCTTTCTATTCTTTTTAATGATTCCATTATATTTTCCATTGAAGATGCGTAGCAAGCTCTTATAAACCCTTCTCCACAATCTCCAAAAGCATTTCCTGGAATTACTAATATTTTTTCCGTCTTTAGAAGTTTTTCACAGAATTCATCTGAAGTCATACCTGTAGATTTAATACATGGGAATACATAAAATGCTCCTAGAGGCTCAAAACAATCAAGTCCCATTTTTTTAAACCCATCAACTAACACTCTTCTTCTTCTATTATATTCCCTAACCATAGTGAAAACACTATCGTCTCCAGATTTTAAAGCTTCAATTGCTGCAAACTGCGAAACTGTAGGTGAACACATTAATGCATATTGATGTATTTTTTTTATAGCATCTATTAATATAGGATGACCACAAATATATCCAAGCCTCCAGCCAGTCATTGCATAAGCTTTAGAGAAACCATTAATAACTAAAGTTTTTTCCTTCATTTCTGGGAAACTCGCAATAGATACATGTTTTTTATCATAAGAAAGTTCTGCATATATCTCATCTGAAATTACTATTACATCTTTATCTTTTAAAACCTCTACTATACCAGCGAGTTCCTCTCTAGTCATAATAGCTCCTGTTGGATTATTTGGGAAAGGAATTATTACAACTTTAGTTTTAGGTGTAATAGCTTCTTCTAACATTTTAGGTGTAAGTTTAAATTCATCTTCTGCTCTAAGATTTAGTACCTTTGCTGTTGCACCTGTAAAGGCTGTACAGCCTTTATAAGCTACAAAGCTTGGCTCTGGAATAATAACTTCGTCTCCAGGTCCAACTAAAGCTCTGAGTGCTATATCAATGCCTTCGCTTCCCCCTACTGTAACTAATATTTCATCAAGCGGATTATATTTAAGATCAAATCTTCTATCTAAATATTTTGCAATTTCTGTGCGAAGTTCAATAAACCCAGCATTTGATGAATAATGTGTATGTCCTTTTTCTAAAGAATAAATTCCAGCTTCCCTAACATTCCAAGGGGTAACAAAATCCGGTTCCCCAACTCCTAGTGATATTACATCTTCCATTTCATTGATTATATCAAAATACTTTCTTATACCTGATGGGGGCATATTTCTAACATTATCAACAATCATATCTTCTAATATCATACGAAAATATCCTCTCTTTCAGTCTTTTTCTTTTCTTTAAATATTCTTCCATGATCTTTATATTTCTTAAGCACAAAGTGAGTAGCCGTTCCTGTAACATATTCTTGTATAGCTAGTTTACCTGATACAAACATTGCTACTTCCTTCATAGTTTTTCCTTCAACTATAACTGTTAAATCAAATCCACCTGAAGACATTAAATAACAAGCTTTAACTTGCTTAAAATTATATATTCTTTCAGCAACTTTATCAAAACCCTCTCCTCTTTGTGGAGTTATCTTAACTTCAATTAATGCTGTAACTGTCTCTTTCCCTGTATTTTCCCAATTTATAAGAGTAGTATATCCTGCTATTATGTTTTTTTCTTCATAATCCCTAATGGCATCCCTAACCTCTTCTACTGATTTTCCTGCCATAATAGCAATTTGCTCATCACTATATCTACTGTTTTTTTCTAAAATTTCTAGAATTTCTTCCATAATTCAAAACCTCCCTTTTTTATCTTTAATATAAATCGGTATAAAAAAACCTTCCTCCAAGTAATGGACGAAGGAACCACTTCACTGCACCCCCTAAGTAAGGGACATTCAAATAAATAGCAATCCAAAAACTTTTTATAACTAAATTAGAATAATTAATATTCTCCAAAGTCACTATTTTCAACATTTTTGCTATTTCTCTATATTATAATGCTAATGCATATTAATTTCAATACTTTAACTATAGTATCTTTATTACTTTTATATTATTTCCTAACTTTCAAGGTATATTTTCTTAATTTATTGTTTTGTATTTCTATTGTATGTATAATTAATTATCATAGGTCGTTTTGATATCCTAAGGAATATTCAAAAAAATAACTAGTCAACTTCTGGCCTATTTTGTTTCAGATCCCTAACTAAAAAAATATAAAGGTTGTGTAATATTTGAATAATGAAGGAAAATCAAAATTGAAGCAATATATTTTGATAGCAACTTATATAATAGTTCTATCTTTTATATTACTTAATTTATCTGCACTAAACTCTGGACTTGGTAAAACTTTATCAATACTTAGTCCCTTTACAACTGCAATAGGAATTGCTTTTGTATTTAATTTACCAATGAAATTATTTGAAAACAAAGTTTTTAATTTCTTAGATAATCAAAAATCTCCTACAGCTAAGAAATTAAAAAGACCACTTTCTATTTTGGCCACTATTATTACTATTTTTGGATTATTAATAACACTTATAGTTTTTGTTATTCCTCAACTAGTAGAAAGTGTTTCAACACTTGTGGATTCTGTTCCTGGATATATGAGATCATTTGAACATTTAATTAATCAATATGTTAATTCTACAGAGTTATTAAAAATAATTAGCGACAAATTACTACTTGCATGGAAAGATATACTTCAAGTTGGAGGTCAACTTCTTGGAAATTCTTTAAACGGTATATTAAATGTAACTATAGGTATAACAAGTGGCGTTGTTAACTTTATTCTTTCATTAGTTTTAGCAATTTATATGTTAGCTAGTAAAGAAACTTTACTACTTCAATTAAAGAAATTTATTTATGCCTTCAGCAAAAGAAGCTTTGCAGATAGAATTATGGAAATAGGTAACATCGCTAATGTTACTTTTGCTAGTTTCATTACTGGTCAATGTATAGAAGCAGTTATAATAGGATTCTTATGTTTTATTGGAATGACTATACTTGCGCTACCTTATGCTTTATTAATTAGTGTAATTATAGGTGTAACTGCATTAATTCCGATTTTCGGAGCATTTATAGGAATTATACCTTCTGCATTTATTATTATGATAATTTCACCAATACAAGCAATGATATTTGTTATCTTCATAATTGTGCTTCAACAATTTGAAGGTGCATTTATATATCCAAAAGTTGTTGGAGGTTCTATAGGGCTTTCTGCAATATGGGTTATGCTTGCAATGCTAGTTGGTGGTAGTCTTTTTGGCTTCCTTGGAATGTTACTTGGTATTCCAACATTTGGAGTTATATATAAACTAATTAGCAGATCTACAACTAATAAATTAAAATCTAAAGATATATCATTTAAGTAAAATATCTTCAAAGAAAAAAGAACACAATCTATGCTATAACTTAGCTACGATTGTGTTCTTTTTATTACATTCTGTCTGCTGCTATTTCGTCTGCTCTTTTTTCTTTTCTTCCTTCAATTACTGATTGGAATTTTTCTCCAGCATTTTTAAATACTATTGATATTGTTAAGAATACAACTAATACTATCGCTAGTATTGATACATCTTTAACTATTACTGAGTAGTCAATTACTGTTGCTGATATTACTTCTCTATACGCCTCTACTACATAAGTAAATGGCATATAAGGATTTAATACTTTAAACATATTTGGTACTAATTCTAATGGGAATGTACCTGCACATGCTGTTAATTGAAGTATTAATAATACTATTCCAAGAAGTCTTCCTGCATCTCCTAGTAAAGATATTAAACATTGAATTATTGATATAAATACTAGTGAGAAGAATATTGTAAGACCTATATATAATGGTACATTACCTGGTTTTAACCCAAGAGTAAGTACTACTACACTTACTAATATTGCTTGCATAACTCCTATAAATCCAAATGCTACAAACTTCCCTGCTATCTTATCAAATTTAGATAAATTTTCATCATCATGAGTTTGTGTTGGTATAACAAAGAACATCATAATTGCACCGATCCATAAAGAAAGTGCTATAAAGTAAGGTGCAAAACCTGTACCATAATTAGGTATTGGGTTTATTGGTTCTACATTCATTTCTGCTGGTTCTCCTATATACTCACCCATTGTTTCTGGTGAATTTATAAGACCTGCTTTAATTTCTGTAGCTCCATCTGCAAGTTTAGTTTTTAATTCTTCTGAACCATCATAAAGTTTAACAACTCCATCTTTTAGTTCTGGTACTTTAGCTGATAATTCCTTTACGCCAGTATTTAATTTAGTTTGGCCATCAACTAATGCGTTTGATCCTACCATCAGGTCTTTTGATCCTGAATATAATGCTGTTACGCCTTGGCTTAATGCAGGAATATTTGAATATAAATCATTTACACCTGTATTTAATTTACCTTGACCATCAACTAATGCATTTGATCCTACCATCATTTCTTTTGATCCTGAATTTAATGCTGTTACTCCTTCACTTAATGCAGGAATATTTGATTTTAAAGCACTAAGTCCTCCATTAATTTGATTAGCTCCACCATTTAGTTTAACTAATCCAGTGTTTAATCCACCCATATTATCTGAAAGAGATTTTAATCCATTTCCAAATGACTTTGGTGTTTCTTCATTTATTCCGGCTTCTAATCTATTTAATCCACCGATTATTTGATTAACGCCACCATTTACTTCTGCTACACTACCTATTAATCTAGTCGTACCAGCTGCAAATTCATTTACTTGCCCAGTATATAATTGCATACCACCCTCAAACTTATTTAACTCACCATTTAAATTTTCTGAACTTTTTGTAAGTTTTGTAAGTTTTTCCGGAGTATCTTTATTTTTATCTTGTAAGGATTTTAATTTTCCTAATGCTATTGCTATGTTTGCATCTTTATCTTTTGAATCAGGGCTTTGCATAGCCTTTACAAGATCTTTTCCAACTGAGTCCATTGTTGTTGAAGAAGTGTTTACTCCATCAATAACTTCATCAATTCCAGTTTTAATATCACCATAACCGTTTTTAATTAAAGTTGATGATCCTGCAAATTTATCACTAAATGGTTTTAAATTTTCTGCCCCTTTACTTAATTTTTCTAGCTCTGCTTTTTTGTCTTCTGCATTTAATTTTGCACTTAATCCATTAGCTCCATCTTGTAATTTTGTTACTCCTGGATAAACAGTTGTCTTAAATGCTGAATATAAACTTTTACTACCATATGCTAATTTATCTGATCCATCTTTTGCTTCTAGCATACCATTTTTCAAGTCATTAGATCCACCATATAATTGATCTACTCCACTACTTAATGTTGGAATTTTACCACTTAAAGTTCCAAGACCTGTTGATATTGCTGAAACTCCA
>NZ_FNJM01000009.1:0-71073 GCF_900104115.1 Clostridium gasigenes | reverse complement strand
ATTTTACCACTTAAAGTTCCAAGACCTGTTGATATTGCTGAAACTCCATTGTTTAACTTTCCTTGTCCATCATTTAATTGTGATGAACCATCTGCTAATTTTTTAGTTCCATCTTCAAGCATTGGTACTTTTTCATTTAACTGAGCCATACCATCATAAATTTGTTTACTTCCATCTGCTGCTTGGACCATTCCATCCTTTACCTCATATAACTTTTCAAAAGCTACAGTTAGATATTGGTTAGATATAGTACTAGTTATTTGCTCCTTAAGTAATCCTTCTACCTTAGAATTTATTTGTGAAGCTAAGAAATTTTTCTTTTCGTTACATACAAATTTTAAATCTGCAACTTGAGGTGCTCCTTCTTTTGCTGCAAGTGTACTACTTGAGAAATTTTTTGGTATTACGAATTTAGCGTAATAATCATCTCCCTCAAGTCCTTTATCTGCTTGTTCCTCTGTAACAAACTTCCATCCTAGACTTTCATCTTCTTTCAGGTTGTCTACTACATCTTGTCCGTAGTTTACATTTTTACCATCTAAACTACTTCCCTCATCAAGATTAACCACTGCAACTGGCATTTTACTTAGTCTGGAATATGGATCCCAAAAGGCATCTAAATATAGTAAAGAGTATAATAGCGGAACAATAATAATTGCTATAACTGAAACTCTTATAAACCTATTTTTAAAAATACTTTTAATATCATTTCCAGCGATTTTTAGAAAATTCATTTAATCACTCTCCATCTTTGTACTGGGTAGTCAGTTTATATTATTGATAATACTCTTTTTGTACTGACTAGTCAATACTATTTTTAAAATTTAATATTTATTTAACATTTATTTAACAAAAAAAAAGCTAATCTTTGAGATTAACTTCTTAGTACGCATTAAATTTAAAAAATAACTATAAGATATTTGGAAGTATTCAAAAAATAACAATTCAAATTTCTATGTATATTAATTGATTACTTTTAAAAAATTTCTAATTAAAAATTTTATCTTCTTTCAATTGTATTCCGTATCTAACTTGATTCATAAATTTTTCAACAATTTCATCATGATCATATTGACCTTCGTTTATAATTTCATATAAAGCTGATGAGAATAATACTCCTATAAATGAATATCCTAAAATTTCAGAATTTAAACCTTTACTATGCTTTTCTGCTATAACTTCATCAAATCCAACTGTAGTAATATTAATTAAAGTTTTAACCTGCTCCCTCATTTCCTTATGTCTACTTGCTATTCCCCACATTTGGCTCATTATTACCCTAAATAGGTCCTTATTTTCATAAACATATTTTAACTGAACCGTTGCAGATATTTTCATTTTTTCTATTGGATCTTTTATCCCTATTACAGCTTCCAAAACTTCTTCTTTTATAAAATTTATTCCCTCTTTAATTATGAAGTTAAATAAATCCTCTTTACCTTTAAAGTGATAATATAAAGTTCCCTTGGCAACACCAGCATTAATTGCAACTTCTTCTACTGTTGCCCCTTCATATCCGTAGCTTGAAAAAACCTTTATTGCAGAGTCAAAAATAGCTTTTTTTGTTTTATTCATATTAAAACGTTACGTAAACTTTATAAAATTATACACTAAATCACTTTTAAGTTTTATAATTTTATCCTTTTTACGTAACTCCCCCCTCTCTTATTTATTTTTAAAAAGTGTCTCAACACTTTAAAACTTGTTTTGCTGACCGGTCAGTCTAATTATAAATCAATTATAACACTTCATTAACATAATGCAACATATGTATTTTTTCCAAGTGACTAACTTTACTTTAAAATGTATCTCTTTATATTTTTAATTGCTTTCTTTTATTAAAGAAGTTTCTATAGGACATATATGTCGCTATTATAGTTGCTATTGACGATGATGATAAAATCATAAACGTAACCATTATTTGAAACTTTATTGCAACAAGTGTAGATTTGCCTGCTAAAATTAAACCTGTCATCATTCCCGGAAGTGCTACTATTCCTAAAGTTTTTGCAGAATCTATAGTTGGAAGCATAGATATTTTTATGCTATCCCTTATTATACTTTTCGAGGCTACATTTACATCTGCTCCAAGAGATAACTTTACCTCAACTTCACCTCGTCTACTTTTGAAACTAGCATTTAAGTTTCTATAACTTAATCCAATAGCAACCATTGAATTGCTAATTACCATTCCTGCTATTGGTATAACTTCACTAGGTTTAAAATTTATTGCTCCTGAAATTATTAAAACTGTCATTATTATTGTAGTTCCTACAGCTATTGATATAAATGATATCCAAACTACATTTTTAATACCCGACCCTCTTTTTTTAGTGTTTAAAGCGGCATTAATTATCATTACTAAAACTAATGAAATTGTGAATATAGGATTTTCAAATCCAAATATAATATCTAAAATATATCCAACTACTATTAATTGAACCAATGCTCTTAATGAACTAATTATAATTTCCTTTTCTAACCCTAAATGTTCCTTATATGATATAAATATTGGAATAGTAAGTAATAATGATGCTATTACTAATGATGTTGTGCTCATTTAAAGTTCTTCCTCCTTTAGTACTCTTCCATCTTTCATTATAATTCTTCTATTAAAAGTTTTTTGGCTTTGTTCTAAGCTATGAGTAATCCATATAACTGTAACCCCGTTATTATTAATATCATTAATAATTTTTTCTACATTCTTTACATTGTCCTCATCTAAGGTTGATGTAGCTTCATCTAGCAATAAAACTTCTGGAGTATAAATTAAATTTCTTATAAGTGATATCCTTTGTCTTTCTCCTCCAGATAATGAGTTTATATCTTTTTTTAAGAAACTTTTGTCCAAATTAAACATTCTTAATAAATCATTAAGCCTGCCCTCATTTACATTCTCATTTCGTACAATAAACGGAAATTCTAAATTATCGTAAACAGTTTCTCCGAATAAATAAGCACTTTGTACACAATAACTTATTTCCCTACGTAACTCTAGTGAATCATAATTATTATAATTTTTTCCTTTATACAATATTTCGCCACTTTCTAATGGAATTAAATCAGAGCACAGTTTCAAAAGAGTACTTTTCCCACTTCCTGATGATCCTACTATTGATACACAATCGCCCTTATTTATATCTAAAGATATTCCCTTTAGTATCTGTGTATTATTAGCACTATATGTAATATTTTTCACTTCTAATATTTTCATACTAATATTTCACCTCTTTAATCTTCTTATACCCTATATTACTAAAAACTAATGAATTATTTTTTTAAATATAATTTATAGTTTAAAAGTCCAATTAGCATTTCTTACTAATTGGACTTTTTTTGTTTTAAATGTAAAATTATAATGTATGTTCTATATCTTTACCAGTTTTCATTGCTATACGTTCTGCTACTAGGTTACTTATTACTGTATTAACAGTCCAGTCTTTCGAAGTCTCTGTCACTACTGCTTTTAGTATATTGTTAATTTTTATTTTTTTTAAGTTTTCTATGAACATATTCATTTTTGCAGGTGATATTGCATTGAAAATTAAAGCTTTTTGTTTAATACCATCTTCACAATTTGAAACTAAATTATTTTCTAAAACATCCTTAATTATTGATTCAGCATCTTTTGATGAAATTATTATATGATCTTTAATTCCTAATATATTCGCATAATTTTTAATAGATTTAAGTTCTTTACTATTAAAATTATATATTATTATACAATTTCTTCCACTAACTGTTTCTTTATTATTAATATCTATCTTCTCAAATGACATTTAAATCACTCCCTTTATTGTCTAATAATAATTATTATTAATAAACATAAATAAATTCTATCACTTATTTCTTTAATTTTCAACACTACCTATTATTAAAAAATGATTTTAGATATTTAAACGAAGTTCCAGCTTTACATATGTTTCAATTTTTCCAGTCTATTTTACTATTTTTTCAGCTTCACTATAAGTTTTTCCTTTAGTATCAACTGTAATTGATTCAATTATAACGTCTTTCTTAGGTTTGTCATTAGCTCCTGTCTTTACTACCTTAATAGCATCAACAACATCTAATCCTTCTATAACTCTTCCAAAGGCTGCATACTCTCCGTCTAAACTCTTATTATCTTCGCTCATTATGAAGAACTGACTTCCTGCTGAATCTGCACTTTTTGCTCTTGCCATTGATAAAACACCTTTTGTATGTTTTAGGCTGTTTTCAAATCCATTACCTGAAAATTCACCTTTTATAGCATATCCAGGATCACCTTGGCCACTTCCTTTTGGGTCACCACCTTGAATCATGAAATTTTCAATTACCCTATGAAATATTAACCCATTATAAAACTCTTTATTAGATAGCTCTATAAAATTATTTACTGTATTTGGAGCTACGCTTGGATATAGCTCAGCCTTAATAGTTCCCATACCTTTAACTACTATAGTTGCAACAGGCAAAGTTTCATCTGTTGTACCTTTATTCTCTACTACTTCATTATTACTGGATCCATTAGATGCACTTTCATTTTTCTTATTTGCCCCACATCCAACTAAAACTAATGAACTCATAGCAACTGCTAAAATTATTAATTTTAAATATTTACTTAATGACCTTTTTTTCATAAAAATTCCCACCTTTTATTATTAATGTATTTACATAATTATAACTTAGCTCAACATAAGTTTAAAGTATAATAATTTATCCATCTAAAAAAATAGGTAGTTTGTATTTATAACTGGATAATTCACCAATTATATTATACTAACTACCTATCTTCTAAATATAAATATTTTGTTTTTTAGCTAGATAACTTTTCCTACTATCTAACTAAAGAACGTAATTGATTGTAATGATTACTTTATAGGATTTCCATCAAAATCTTTGTATTCTGAAACATTCTTATCGTTTCCTACATCATTTTGTTTTTTCTTTATTCTTTGTCTTCTTTCACCCTTTTGCATTGGATTACTAACAAATGGTTTTCCCATAATTAAATCACATCCTTTCTATAAATAGTTTGTACTTATAGAAAGATTTAATTCATATTTTAAAGTTCGAATTTCTCTATTTCTATGGTAAAATCTCCACAATGTGCACATACATTAATTGTAACAATATAACTTGTATCTACTGTTTTTTGTCTTTCAAGTCTTGTAAAGCTTAATCCATCATATTCATTGCTTATGTTACTTGAGACATAAGTTCCATTTTTACTATAAACATAAAAGTAATATTCTAGATAATCAAAAACTTTTTTCTTTTCTGCCTTACCAGCTAGACAATTTTCACAAACCTCTTTATAATAAGTCTTTTCAAAATCTACTTCAGTACTGTTATTTAACATATCTAAAATTTTATTTTCATCTATTCCCAAAATTTCATTTTCTTCATCATTAAAAAATCCTACTAATTTTTCTTCATTTAAATCATATTCTTTTTCTTCAAATGTAAATTTATATGACATTTAAATCATCCTCTCTTATATATAGCATAATAATTTTATCGTCTATTTAATTAATATCTTTACCTATTTTAACACATAAGGAAAATAAATTCCTGTAAAAATCATATTTAAATTGTTTTTATTATAATATATAATGTCTATTATTAAGAGTAATTTTTCAGGAGGTTCTATGAATAATTTAGATAAAGTAAAATTACAACTTTGCCAAGAAAGTATACATATTATAGAAAATAAAATCCCTTTAGATTTAAATAATTATTTGTTTAACTCTATATTAGATATATATAATAATTTTGATAAAGGACATAGTATAAAACATATCTCTACGGTTATAGATTCATCTCTAAAGCTTTCAAAGTTCTATAACTTAAATGAATCTATGATATTAGTAATTGCTATTTATCACGACCTAGGTCTTACAAAGAATAGAGAAACTCATCATATACATTCGAAAGAAATCTTAATAACTGATTTAAATTTATTAAAGTGGTTTTCTACTGAACAAATTAGTATTATGGGTCAAGCGTGTGAACAGCATAGAGCATCTAATATTGAAAAGCCAAAAACTATTTACGGATTAATAGTTTCTGATGCAGATAGAACTACAGATATTTTTGATATGATTATTAGATGTTATAATTTCACTTTAAAATATTATTCAGACTTATGTGAAGAAAAAAGATATATACGAATCTATTCTCATTTAACTGAGAAGTATGGAACTAATGGATATGCTAAATTTTATCTTGAAGAAAGTAAAGTTGTTATTATGAAACCTTTTTTAGAAGCTCAAGAAATATTAAAAACTGAATTTAAATTTAAGGGTATTTATTACAAATTGGTTGAAAATATATAATTTAATATAAATTTCTTTAATTGTATTTTAATACAATAATTGCACAAAAAAATATTTAAATATTTTTTATATAATCTTAAGGATAAATTAAGATTTATACGTTATAATTTATTAATAACATGTAGTTATAAAAAGTTATCGGGGGATGATTTATAAATATGAAAAATAAATATATTTATTTAGTTTTTTCTAATACAGGAACCTTATTATCAAAATGTATTAATAATATAACTAAAGATGACTATGTACATGTATCACTAAGCTTTGATGATACCTTTAGTAAGATGTACTCATTTGGAAGAGTTTTCACTAGTAATCCTATAATAGGTGGCCTAGTTGAAGAAAATCTTCATGGTGGAGTTTATAAAAAATTTACGAATACAAAGTGTTTAATATATAAGATAGATATTACTGAAGAACAACACAAGCTATTAGTAGACGAGCTTAAGCTTTTCTTCTCTGAAAAACGAAAATATAGATATAATTTTATTGGTTTAATAGCGATGCAACTTGATAAAACCATTATACGTGACAACTACTATTTCTGTTCTGAATTTATTTCACAACTTTTAATCAATAGCGGTATTTATGAAACTGATAAAACTCCACAATTTATTAAACCTAGTGATTTAATGAAAATAGAAAATAAAGAATTTATTTATGAAGGTCTTGCTTCTAATTATACTGTTTACTCAGATAATGATTATTCAGTTGTAAGCTAGCAAATTTATTTCTAACTAAAATTGAAAATTAGTTAGAAATAAATAATCGCCTATTATTATGATTTAAACTATCATAATAATAGGCGATTTTTTTGATTTATTTTGATAATGACTCTAAAAAAATAATAATCCAAGGTATGATTACCCCTAATTAAATTATAATTATTAGAACTACTATCCCATAAAACAATATCAGTAAAACTCTTTTTTTACTAATATTGAAAATATAATTATAATTATATTTCCCATTGTAACAACGATTTTTTAACCCTTCACTTATCTCTTTCCATCTAAAAAATAAATTTCTCATTACAATTGAACAAACTTTAGCAAAATCTTTTATACTTTTCTTAAAACTACCAAAACCACCTCTGCTTTTCATAGCTTTAAAGGTCACGTCAAAATCTTTTTCTATTACTAATATAAAAGTTTCCATAGATTTAGCTATATCAGCTATTTCTCTAGTTAAATTATTCCTACTCATTAAATATACTATATGGTTTAATGGAGTTGTTAATGCTAAAAAGCTAATAGTAAGCCCTCCATTTACCCCTCTTAATAATAGAACTATTATATATTTAACATCATAAGTAAACATTAGAGTAATAGTTGTGAAAATTGAATAAATAATTACTATTGATAAAAATTTTTTAATCATATTAAATGGATTTTTTGCGTTAATACTTAATATGCTGAAAAATATTATATTTAGCATTATTAAGTATATATTTTCAGTATAACTACAACTTATTAATGATATAAAAACTAACAATACTTTTTCTAATGGGTGCACTTTTGCATATTTGCTATTAAGAGCGTATAGATTTATTAGTCTTATCATACTTTTTCTTTGCTATATAATATCCTATAAACCCTGCTCCAAGTGCTGCTTGCATTGAAAATAGAAAGCTTTCTACTTCTCCTGATGGTGGTGTCCATAAACTTTCAAACCAAGGTTCATAATCTGCATTTATTTCTGTTATCAAATCTCCCGCTTGTCCATCTGCACCTTCAAATGCCCCATTCTTATTTAAGAAAAATGGTGCTATTATTAATGCTATACATATTAATATAATTACAACATTTTTTTTACTCATTAAATTAAAGCCTCCTCTAAATCTACTAATTCACTTTTACAATGCTTCATTATAAACTCATATATCATAACTGATACAAGCCCTTCAACTATTGCAAGTGGTATTTGAGTAATTGCAAATATACCTGCAAACTTAATAAATGAAGTTAAAACTCCACCATCACCTGATGGGTATGCTAGTGCTAATTGTCCTGATGTTACTACATATGTTGCTAAATCTCCAAGGGTTGCTGCTAAAAACACCGCTAGTGTTTTGTTTTTATTTTTAAATAATCTAAAAATTCCATAGGCAACAAAAGGTCCTACTATTCCCATTGATACTACATTTGCTCCTAAAGTTGTTATCCCCCCATGTGCAAGTAATAATGCTTGGAATAGTAATACTACTAAAGATATTACTACCATCACTATAGGTCCAAATACTATAGCTCCAAGGCCTGTTCCTGTTGGATGTGAAGAACTTCCTGTAACAGATGGTAGCTTTAATGCTGACAACATAAATACATAAGCTCCAATTAAACCTAAAAGCATTTTAAGTTCGCTGTTCTTTTTAACAACTTTTCTTATAGCTATAACGCTTAAATATATAAATGGTGCTGATAGTATAAAGTAGAAAACACACCAATTTAAAGATAAGTACCCCTCTGCTATATGCATTGCACTGGCGTTAAATGGAATACTAAAGCTTAATGCTAAAATAAACCCTAAATATAATATTTTTTTATCTTTCATGAATTTATCCCCCTTAGTATTTTTTTATTTTAGGAACTTGAAAAAATAATAGACTCATAAATTAGTCTATTATTTTTTTAAAAGTGCCTTATACTTTATTTTTAAATAATTAACTATCTCTTCCTCTTTGTTAAATACTTGCCCATATTCTATTCTAGTTTTCTCTATAACTATTAATTTGATATTAGTATCAGTTGTAGCTTTAAGTTTTTCTAAAACTCCACCTTGAACACCACTATCTTTAGTTATAATTGCTTTAATATTATCTTGATATATAAATCCTTTATTTA
Organism: Clostridium gasigenes; assembly: GCF_900104115.1. Lineage (GTDB taxonomy): Bacteria > Bacillota > Clostridia > Clostridiales > Clostridiaceae > Clostridium > Clostridium gasigenes. Next base: position 61,913 of record NZ_FNJM01000009.1, on the reverse strand, counting down.
ACTCATACCCTATTGGTCCTTTAATTGCTACAACATCTGAAACTTCAACTCCAAGTTCTAATACTTCTTTGAGAATTTGCCAAGATGGTAGAATTCTATGAATAACCCTATTTTCTATATTAAGTCTTAATATTTTCCCTATATTTTTGCTACCTGTAGTATTCAATATATTTCCCGGGATATTATTAATAACAGTTTCTAGTTCTTCGTAACTTTTCACCCTTATAATATTTTTGCTATTTTCTTTACTAAGAACACCTAACCGTTCATATCTTATATACTCTATATTAGATTCCTTGCAACTTTCCATAGCATTTTTGCTTACAATTTCTGCATAAGGATGAGATGCATCTACTAAAACCTTTATATTAAAATCTTTAATTAATTTATTTAATCCATCTTTATCTAAAGGTTTAGTATTTATATGCTTTACTTTATAATCACTTAAAAGTTCCCCACCATATTCAGTAGCTGTAGACACTATAATATCTTCAGTATATTCATTTATTAATGATAAAAACTTTTTCCCCTCAGATGTTCCAAGTATAAATCCTATCATTAAGCTTCTTCCCTATTTAACTTATATCCTCTAGGTGTTATAAATACCCCATTTTTTATATAGCTCTTAGAGTTACCAATTATAACAATTGAGAACATATCTACTATTTCATCATTAAAATTTTCTAAAGTACATAGTGCATAGCTCTGATCATCTCTTAGAGCATTTCTAACTACTGCTATTGGCGTATTATTCCCTCTATGCTCTTTTATAAGATTTATACATTCTCTTAAATAACCAGGTCTTCCTTTGCTTTTAGGATTATATAAAGATATTACAAAATCCCCTTCTGCAGCTAATGATACTCTTTTTTTTATTTCTTCATATGGTGTCATTAAGTCACTTAAGCTTATATTACAGTTATCGTGCATAAGTGGAGCCCCTACTACTGCGCCTGCTGCACTTGAAGCTGTTATACCTGGAATAATTTCAACATTTTCATCTTTTTTCATTTCTAAAATTAGCCCAGCCATACCGTATATTCCAGAATCACCAGTGCTTACTAAAGCTACTGTTTTATCTACTGACAGCCTTAGCGCCTCTTCACATCTTTTTTCTTCGCCTCTCATTCCTGTTGAATATACCTCTTTATTTTCTATTAATGGTTTTATCATTTCTAAATACTTTGTGTACCCAACTACAATATCACTTTCTTCTATAGCTTTTGCTGCTTTTAATGTTATATGATCAAGCCCTCCTGGGCCAATTCCTATTACATATAATTTTCCCATGTAAATCCCTCCTGTTTTTTTAAATATTACTTAAACTTGACCTATTGATAAAGTCATTCCATTGAATTTTATTTTAGATATTATTATATTTCCACCCATAAGTTCCACTGAAGGTTCGCATACTGCTCTTACCCCTAAAGTTTTTTCAACAAAATCACTGCCTTCAAATTTGTTATGAATTTTTAATATCTCATTTTTAGTAAATGTTTCAAATGGACATTCTAATTTGTTTTTCAAATCATTAATTGCTTTTTCATCTTTTTTTATTTCTATTGACCCTATTTTAAGTACAGCTTTAGGATCAATATTATTATCATATAAAGTTTTTATAACAAAATCCTCTAATCTTTCGCTTTCAATTCCGCGTCTACATCCTATACCTAAAACTATGTCTTTTCTTATTAACCTTAATATTTTTTTATCATCTAAATTATTATTTGCTGATATTTTATTAGTAACCCATACTGAGTTTTCTTCTAAGTTTTTTATTTCATTATATCCACTTGGAGTATTTATCAAGTTTTTATCATCTTTAAACCCTATAATTTCTCCTTTAACTAACAAGCTCGCTATTGTTTTTGCTTTTTTTAAATCTTCTATAACCAAGGAATTTTTTACTGCTATAACATCTGGAGCCACAACACCTAAATTATCAGTAGCAGTAGTTATTATTGGTGTATTATTTAATATTTCTGAAACATTTATTGCTAAATCATTAGCCCCACCTATATGCCCTGATATTAAACTTATTGTATAATTATTTGAAACATCAACAACTACTACACCAGGGTCTTTATCCTTACCTTTTAAATAAGGAGCAATAGCTCTAACTGCTATTCCTGTAGAACTTATAAAGATAACACCTTTATGTATTTGCATAGCCTCTTCAGTTAATTTGGATAATTTGAAATCTTCTATTTCTGTTTTTAAATATAGTGTTCCATTTAATGATTTTGCTAATTTTCTTGCTAAGACATCACCTTTTTCTGTTACGCTAATTATTCCTATCATAATTAATCCTCAGCATTTCTGTACATATGCGTAAAGCTCTTATCATATAAAAGGCTTTTTTCATATTCACAATCTATAAAATCTCCTACTAATATTTGAGCACATTTTTTAATTCCTGCAATTTTAACTTTTTCAGTTATATCATCTAAAGTTCCAAAAATAACTCTTTCATCTTCCCAGGTTGCTCTTTCTACAACTGCTATAGGTACATTTCTTTTATATCCATTTCTAAGATTTGCAACAACTTTTTCCATCATTGATATAGATAAAAATATTGCCATTGATGCACCTATTGAAGCTAGCTTTTCTAAATTTTCACCTTCTGGTACTGGAGTTCTACCTTCAACTCTTGTAAGTATTACCGTTTGTGTTACTGATGGAAGGGTAAATTCTTTTTTTATTGCAGCGGCAGCTGCTGTAAATGAACTTACACCTGGAACAACTTCATAATTAATATTAAATTTATCAAGTTCATCCATTTGTTCTTTTATTGCTCCATATATTGATGGATCTCCTGTATGTAATCTCACTATAATCTTATTTTCATCACTAGCTTTTTTCATTACTTCAATTACATTTTCTAATGTCATGCTAGCTGAATTATGAATTTCTGCACCTTCTTTGCAAAAAGTTAAATGCTCTTTTGAAACTAAAGAACCTGCATATATAACTACATCTGCTTTAGTAATTACATCTCTACCTCTTATTGTTATTAAATCTGCACTACCTGGGCCTGCTCCTACAAAATAAACCATCTCTTCACCTATTCCTTACTCGCAAGTATTAGGGACATATAGTCTCTTTCTTGCAATATTTTTTCTTTATCTTTTAATATATTTTGGCCTTCTCTTCCAGCTCTACTTACATAAACATAATCAAAACCTTTTTCTTCTAAAACTCTTATAATATTCTCTTCATGCTTATACATTTTCATTATTACTACATACTTCTCATCTTTTATATCTTCCACTCTTGATCCTGGAATAATTAATAAAGGCTCATCTCCTACAACTAATGTCCTATTTACAATACTAGCTGCAGCACAAAATGATGTTATTCCTGGAACTGTTTGCACATTAAATCCATGATCCTCTATGTATGTTAATAAATGAATATATGTACTATACACGTATGGATCTCCTATTGTTAGAAACACTACATTTTTACCTTCTTTTAATTTTGATTCTATTAATGTATATATTTCTCCTACCTTTTGCATTCTTTCACTTCCACCCATTGGGAAATGTTTAGTAATTACTTCAGTTCCTTCTTTTATATATTCTTTTGCTGTTTCAAGGGCTATGCTGATTCCTCCATCTGCTGCAGCTGGTGCTACAATTACATCACATTTTTCTATTGTTCTTACTGCCTTTATTGTTAAAAGTTCTGGATCTCCAGGCCCTACGCCTATACCATATAAAATTGCCATTATTTTACCTCTTTCCTTCTACATTCGATTATAAAGATCGGATTTTTTGCTATCATCATATAAGTTTCGCCTCTATTATTGCTAATGTTTACTAAAGATATATCCACACTGTAATTAAGAGTCTTAATAAATTCTATTCCCTTATATGCATTATCTAAAGTTATAAAATTCATTACAAGTGTACCTTTAGTCTTTAATAATTTATCACTTAAAAAAATCAACTCTTCTAAGTTTCCACCACTTCCTCCAATGAATATTGAATCAAATGTTGCTTTATTTTCACTTTCTTGTAATAAATTTTCTAAATATTTTTTTGCTTCACATTTTGAGACTTTTACGTTATTACATTCAAATTTTTCTACATTACTATTTGTTACGTTAAAAGCTTCATCATCTTTTTCAACTGCATATACCATACCCTTATTTGCTATTTTTGCACATTGAACAGTAACACTTCCAGTTCCACTGCCAATATCTAAAACATTAGATGTTTCCTCTAAATTCAACTTTGAAATAGTAAGAATTCTAATATCCTTTTTTGTCATAGGACACGTTCCTCTTATGAACTCTTCATCATTTATAAAAACCATTTCTTCCCCTTCCCTTTTAGGCATCTCTAAATAAATAACTATCAATACTCATCAATGCTTTAATTTAAATTTTCTACTATTAAAATACTTAAATCACTATATTCATTACCTATATAATCCTTTGGTGATCCTTGTGTTATAACCTCATTTTCATAAGACAAGTTTTCCCCAACAATAACATTACAATCTATTGATTCTTTTATAAGAATACCACTTAATTTTGCTGGGTTATTTTTTTTATCAGTTAACCAAATTGATATTTTATACCTTCTCACATTTTCTATAAAATCTTCTTCCCTACCATGAAGACTTCCTAAGAAAGCATTGTTCCAAGCCATATTAAGTTTACATGTTAAATATTGAAATGAACTTATTCCTGGTATTACTTTTATATCACCTATATAATTTTTTTTAAAGTAGTTAGTTATTCCATAAAAAGTAGGATCTCCTGAGGCAACGATTGCAACATCCTCTTGTTTATATTCATTTGAAGCATTAAGTATCTTTTCTAATGAATTTATTATTATTTTTTCGCTTTCTATATAATCTATTGATTCAATAGCTCTAGAAAATCCTAAAATAATATTGCATTTATTTAATACACTTACTGCTTTTGGCAATATATACTCTTTATTCCCCGGTCCTATTCCTACTATATATAACATTTTTTCACTCACCTCCTTAGCTTTTATATCTATTGTTACTTACAGCGTTCATAGCTTATCATTCCCTACTCACTTTCTTACTACTTATATGAGTTCCATAAAGTAGTTCCGTTGGAAGAACCATAATACATTACAACATTAGATTTAATTTCACCATAGGTATATAACTCTAATCTGTCTTTAATTTTTTTACCTATATTTTTATATAATTGTTCATAGCCTTCGCCTAAAAGCTTAACCGCCCCTTCACTAGTCTTTTCTTTTAAAACTTTATTAACTAGTTCTATTGGATGACCAAGTAATGCTAGTTCTAATGCTATAACTTCCAATCTTATATCTGATAATCTACTATGTGTATTAAAACATCCATATGCAATTTTGCTCATTTTACCTATATGTCCTACTAAAGTAATAGATTCAACCTTTGATATTACACAGCACTCTAAGGCAAATCCTACATAATTTGAAATAATAACTATATTATTTTCATCACTTTTATTAAGTCCTAACTCTTTTGAATATCTTTCTCCCATATTTCCAAAAGTTAATACTAAGTGCTTACTATTTAGAGATCTTTGATTAATTTCTAATTTAATAGATGCTTTAAGGGCATCTTCTGACATTGGATATACAATTCCTGTAGTACCAAGTATTGAAATCCCATCAATTATTCCAAGTCTTGGATTAAATGTTTTTTTAGCTACTTCCTTTCCCTCTGGAACAAAAATAGTTATTTTAACACCTTCATCATTTTGTAGAACTGATGTAACTTCTCTTTCTATCATTTGTCTTGGAACTGGGTTTATAGCAGCTTCACCTTTATTAACGAATAGCCCATCACAAGTAACTTTGCCAACACCTTCTCCACCTTCAAGGATAAATCCATTCTTAATTTTTTCTGCCCTAGCCCATATCTCAATTCCTGTAGTTGCATCTATATCGTCTCCACCATCTTTAATAACACAACACTCAACATACCCTTCTTTTTTTACTATTGAAGTTATATTAAGTGAAATATCTATTCCTTTAGGTGTATTTATAGTAACTTCTCTTATTTCAACATTATTAAATAACATTGATGTAGCAGCTTTGGCTGCTGCTGTTGCAGATGAACCAGTAGTGTATCCACATCTTAATCTTTTACCACCAGTTTCTACATATAAATCTAAGTTGCACCCACCCGGTGTAATGTTCTCCATTTTATCCACCTCTTTTCACCCCTGGGGTGTAATTTCTTCCATTTTCATTTCCAATTTATCTATCTGTGACCATATAAATAAGAGCATTTACAATAGCTGCTGCTACTCCACTTCCACCTTTTCGTCCATTTACTGTTATATATGGTATATTTAATTCACTCATATTTTCTTTGCTTTCACTTGCTCCTACAAATCCTACTGGTACTGCTATTATTAATTTAGGATTTGCTTTGCCCTCTTTTATTAATTCTTTTAATCTAAATAAAGCTGTTGGTGCATTTCCAAAAACAAATATATCAACATTATCATTACAAGCCTTTTCTACCGCTGCCATTGATCTTGTTATTTCTCTTTCCTTAGCTTCTATGTGAACCTCTTCTAAATTAACATAACAAATTATTTTGCCATTAACTTGATTTAAACCTCTTTTATTAACTCCTGAAAGTGCCATATTTGTATCTGTATAAATCATTGCCCCATTTTTCAAAACTTCTTTTGCTGTCTTTATCGCATCTGGGCTTATTTCAATTAAATTTTTATATTCAAAATCAGCAGTTGTATGTATAACTCTTTTAACAACTAATAATTCTTCATCTGTAAATGAATGTTCTCCTAATTCTTCTCCAATTATTTCAAAACTTCTTTTTTCAATATCCATAGGTTGTTTAATATATTTCATTAAACTCAAACTCCTTTCTATTTTAAATTCTCAATCTAACTCTAGATACTAGCATTTTTTATGATGCCTTATATTCAACATGATTCTATAAAACAAACATTCTTTATTTTATAGAACTATCATAGCCAACTAAAACTTTTAAAAACTCTAAATTACCTATAAAATGTATATGTGGATATCCTGCTAAAGTATTTTTCTTTTTATATCCACAGGTCCACGTTAAGTTTTCCCCAGTCCAAGCCTTTTTTTCCACAATATAACTTGTACTTTCAAGTAATTTAACATCAGACTTATGAAATTCATGACAATTCACTTTAATTTGTTCCTTAGTTTCTTCATTTTCCATTAATACAGTGGCATATCCAAACCGCTTTAGTCCCTTTGTCATTTCACTATATCCAGTAAAGAAACCCACCATTTCATTTCCATTTATTTTTTCAGTAAGATACATTAATCCACCACATTCTGCATAACATTTAAGATTGTTATCTAAAGCTAATTTTATGCTTTCTCTCATAGCTATATTTGCTTCTAACTTTTCTTTAAATACCTCTGGATATCCCCCTCCTAAATATAAAAAATCTATATTTTCTGGAAGCTTCTTATCATGCATTGGACTAAAATATATAATTTCTCCTATTTCTTCTAATAATTCTAAATTCTCTTTATAATAAAATCTAAAAGCTTCATCATAAGCTACTGCTATTTTTAATCCTTGATTTTTTAAATGGAACTTATCTTCGTATTCTGGCATGTCCTTAAAACTATCTATTAAAGAATCTAGATCTATATGTTCTTCTATTAGATTTGCACATATTTCTATTTTCTCTAAAAGATTATCTATTTCAACACTTTGAACTAATCCTAGATGTCTACTTTCTAGTCTTATTTTTTCTTCTTTTGGTACATACCCAAAAACTTTAACATTACAGTTTAACTCTATAGCTGATTTTAAAAGACTATAGTATTTTTCTGAAACTGAGTTTATTACCACTCCAACTACATTTGCATTTCTAAAATCTTTTAACCCATTAATTTCTGCGCATAATGTAACACTTTGTCCTTTTGGTGTAACTACTAATATAATTGGTGAATTATCTAAAACCTTTGCAACTTCATATGTTGATCCCTCTTCTGTAATTCCTATGCCATCATATAAACCCATTACACCTTCTATAATTCCAAGTTCCCCAGTTCCTCTTGAAAAACTTGCTTTTAGTCCATCTTCACCCATAAGGTGTAAATCTAAATTTCTTGATGATTTTCCTATTACTTCACTATGAAATCCTGTATCTATATAATCCGGTCCTACTTTATATCCTTGTATATCATATCCTCTATTTTTTAAAGCTTTCATTAATCCTAATGTAAAAGTAGTTTTACCACCACCACTACGATTTGATGATATTATTAAACTTTTCATATAATTCACCTCTCTTTAGGCATTGTAAAATAAATAGCAAGTCAAGTATGCTAGTCCATTTATTTTCATATTTCTAATTTCCCAAAGTCTTTTTAAAAATAATTACTCAGATTCTCATCTACCTTCTTTTAACTCCTAAGCTTTCTTGGTTTCTCCTATACCTTTCATCTTTCCAGCTATAACATCTTTAATACGTTGTATATATAATTCGTTAAAGCTGTCTATTTCACCTAAGCCTTTAAGATGTAATTTCACATCTATTCCTTCTGCTTTAAACATTGAATTCCATGAATCAGCCTTTTCTGAAGCCATATCATTTTTAACATGATCACCTGCAACAACCATAAGTGGTATTAATGTAACTTCCTTTATATTTCTTTTCTTAACTCTCTTAAGTACACTATCAAAACTTGGATATCCTTCAACAGTTCCAACAAATACATTATCGTAACCTTCATCTTGTAATACCGTTTGCAAACAGCCATATGCTGAATTAGATGGATTTGCAGTTCCATGCCCAAACAAAATCAAATTTTCCTTCTTATCTAGTATTTCTTTAACACTTTCAATAAATAAACTATAATCCTGTGGAAGTTCTTCAATACCTTGATAATAAAATATTGGTCTACCTAAATTTATACTTTTAAATTTATCACTATATTTATTTACTACATTCTTTATATATGTAAATTCTTCTCCTGCTATCATATGAAGTGGTTGTACTATAACCTCTTCTATACCAAGCGCTAATAGCTTATCTAAAGATTCACTTGGCGTATCAACCTCTATATTATGCTTTTCCTTTAATTTTTTAATTATTTTATGTGATGTAAAAGCACGACTAATTTTATATTCACCAAATTCTTCTTGTATTTTATTTTCTATTCTTTCAATAGAATTCGTTAATGCATCTAAATAACTTGTACCAAAACTTACTACTAATATAGCTTTATCCATAGTATCACTCCTAATTTTTTACTTAAGTCATAGTAAAATAAATAACAATCAAAAAACACCCCTACCATAACCTTGGTAGGGGTGCTGTAAATTTACACGACAAAAAACAAGAAATATGTTCAAAAAAATTCAACAATATTCTCTTGCTATTGTCCTTCCCACCGAAGGATAGCATATAATTATTAGGCAGGTCTCCTGACTTGGGTTCATCCTCCTCTCTTCCTTCCTAACCTTTTGGCCAGTGGATATCTTAGAGATTCGTCTCCCTTTACAGTAGCGGGGGCTGTAATGGATTTTAACCATTTTCCCTTTTAATTAAAAAACCTAAAATTAAATATTCTGTTGTTATAATAATAATATATTAATACTCTATATTATTCAAGGTATTATTATATTTTTATTTCAAATACAATTTAAAATATCTTCATAATCATCTTATAGCTTTATCTATATCTATTTTAGACTTCTATAATATATATTATATAATTCTTCATAAGATATATTTTCTGGATGATTTTTTAATTTAGCTTTGTTTTCCCACATAGCATCTGTGTATATTTTTATTTCCTCCTCACTTATTTCTATATCTAATTTTGTAAATTTAGATAATAAGTTTTCTAATTCACTATGTGACTTTAAACCTAATAGCTTATATATATTTTCTACTCTTTCTCTATTTTTAAACACTTTTAAATATTCAATATAAAGACATCCATTAGCTAAACCATGTGGTATATTTTTAAAATATGTTAATGGATAACCCATTCCATGAGGAAGTGATGTTCCTGTTTGAGCAATTATTATTCCCGCCATTGTTGATGCTATCATTAATTTTTGCCTAATTTCACAACTTATTTCTCCTGATATTAATTCTTCTATACATTCACTCCATAGCTTAATTGATTTTTCTGCTAAAGCATCTGTAATAATATTAGCATTTACATTTAAATAACCTTCTACTATATGTGATAGTGAATCTATAGCTGTATTTAGTGTTGTTTTTAGATTCATATGTTGAGTATAAGTTTCATCTAAGAATGCTATTTTAGGAAATACCTCTTGTCCAAAATTAACCTTTGTCTTATTCTTATTATCTGTAACTATTGCATATTGAGTTGTTTCAGTTCCTGTACCTGAAGTTGTTGGAACTGCTATAACATCTAAAGCACATAGTTTTCCAGATTGTAAAATAGTATCCTTAGTTAACTCTTTATTTTTTATCATAATAGCAATTACCTTAGATGCATCTATTGGTGAGCCTCCACCAATTCCTATAATAAAATCAACTTTTTCTCTTTTCCCAATTTCAGCTGCTTTTTCAATAGTTTCTAAAGATGGATTTTCTTCTACTTCACTAAATATAACATATTCAATATTTGCAAACTCTAAAGCCTTAACTACATCATCTAAAGATCCATTTATTTTAGAGGAGTTTCTCCCCGTTATTATATAAGCCTTTTTCCCAAAGCTTTTAAACTCATTATAATTATTAACAATTATATTCTTACCTACTAAAATTCTTGTTGGCATAAAATACTCAAAATTCATTTTAATTCTTCCCCCTATTTTTTATCATTGAGAATATTACTTATTTCATCAAAATTATGTGAGGTTAAAACTAAAATATCTCCCACCATTATTTTTGTAAATCCTTTTGGTATTACAACATCACTATTACGCTTTATCATAACAACAAATATCTCTTCTGGTATGTCTGCATCCATAATAGTTTTATTTGCCCATTCACTTTTCTCATTAATAATAACTTCCATAAGTCTATTTGCTTCCTCGCCTTCATAGTCATTAAATGTTTTTAGAACTGGTGAATCATTATCAACAAGATCTAGCTTTTGTGCAACCTTTGGTAATAATGTTCCTTGTACTGCAACAGAAAATAATGCTATGAAAAATATTATATGAAATATATCATTATCTATTGGTGCTCCATCTGTAACTGCATAAATTGCAAAAACTATGGAAGCCGCGCCTCTAAGTCCAACCCATGATATAAATAATTTTTCCTTAACTGGTACTTTAAAAAAGCTAAGGATACTAAAGGTTGCAGCTGGTCTTGCAATTATGATCATAAATAATGATATTGATATTCCTTTAAATGCAACACTAGGTATTTGTGATGGAAATGCTAATAATCCTAACATGAAAAATAATGTTATTTGCATAATCCATGATATACCATCAAAGAAATGTATTAAACTCTTCTTATGCGGAATTTTACAGTTTCCAATTATAATCCCAGCTAAGTACACACTTAAATACCCATTACCTCCAAAGTACTCACTTACTGCATAAGAAAGTACTGCTATTGCTGCAACGAAAATTATATAGAACCCTTCTATTTCAAAATTCACACGTCTCAATAAATAAGTAGTTAACTTACCTAACAACACTCCTGTTATTATTCCAATTGAAATTTGGCTTATAAGAAGTGGTAATATTAAACCAGCACCACCACCAACTATTAATTGTAATATAATAACTGTAAGCATATACGCAATTGGATCATTACTTCCACTCTCAATTTCTAATATTGAAGCTAGTGATCCTTTTAAATTAAGCTTTTGTGATCTTAAAATTGCGAATACAGCTGCTGCATCTGTGGACGCAACTATAGACCCTATAAGTAAACCTTCTAATAAAGTTGTTTTAAAAACAAAAAAACAAAAAAGTCCTGTAAGTGTCGCTGTAATAATAACACCTACTGTAGACATCATTACAGATTGCAGTGCAACTGGTTTAGCCATTTTCCAGTTTGTACTAAACCCTCCAAAAAACATTATAAATACTAATGCAAATGAACATATATCTTTTGTTAGTTCATAATTATTAAAATATATTCCAACAATTCCATCTGAACCAAATAACATTCCTAATACAATAAATATTAATAATATTGGAACTCCAAACTTATATAGTAATTTTGTAGAAGTTATACATATCAACAATATCAATGCACAAATAATCATTATTTCTATCAATTTAATCACCTCTAAAATTTATTTTTTCTTTTGTAAAATGGCTTATATCATCTGAATACTATTACTGATAGTAATAGTATTAGTAATATGTTTTTCCATCCTAAACTATACATTTCTTAATGTTTTTAAAATATCTAATGCTATAAAATTTATTCCCATTAAAGAATTTATTGCTTCTAGCAACTAGAAAATTATACTACTTACATTCTTAATTACCTTTAAATCATCAACTTATCCACCATTATCTATAATAATCATCTTTTAAGTTCTTGATAAATATTCTTCAATATTCTTAGCTATTTCAGGCAACTTTTCTGCTAACATTTTGACTATCACAGCTTCACCATATTGTTTTAATAACAACTATAAACTTATCTTGTGACACGTTTTAATACTATCCCTACTTACATTATAACATTTTTCATATTATTTATTACAATAAAATATAAAAGAAGTTATACCTATATAGATATAACTTCTTTAAATTCATATTTTTCAAAATAATTAATCACTATTCAAATCTAGTTTTTTCATATTCCTAGATTATAAATATTATCTTTTTCCTGAATCAAATGCTTCTCCCGCAGCTTTCGGTGCTTGAGATGATTTTGAGAATATTATTAACGCTACCAATGTTATTACATAAGGGAATGTTTTTAATAACAATGGTGGTATTGATCCAAGTGATGGGATTACTTGTGACACATTTGCTATTGTAGTTGCAAACCCAAAGAATAATGTTGTAGCTAATATTCCTACTGGTTTCCATTGTCCAAATATTAATGCCGCAAGAGCTAAGAATCCAAGACCTGCAACGCTCCCATTAAATTCTCCTGAATAAGTAACTAGAATTATTCCGCCTCCAAGCCCTGCAAGAGCTCCTGAAATCATAACTCCAGCATATCTCATCCTATAAACATTTATTCCTGCTGAATCTGCAGCTTGAGGATTTTCTCCACAAGCTCTAAGTCTTAATCCAAATTTTGTTTTATAAAGAATGAATATACTTATTAAAAGTATCCCAAGCACTAACCATGTACTTGAATAAGTCTTTGTGAAAAATAAATCTCCTATTATAGGTATATCTGATAACACGGGAATATCACTTTGAGAGAAACCTCTCATTATTCTTATATTACCACTTCCTGTAATGTTTCTTGCAAGGAATATAGTAAGAGCACCAGCAATCATGTTTATTGCTGTACCACTTATAATTTGATTTGCATTTAAGTTAATACTTGCAAATGCATGTAATAACGAGAATATCACTCCAACTACTATAGCTGCTAATAATCCAAGCCATATAGCCAAGTTTCCAAACTCTGAAGAAGGTAATTTATCTTGTAGATTAACTATAGTAAAGGCTGCTGCAAAAGATCCAACTACCATTAGTCCTTCAAGTCCTACATTTACAATACCACTTCTTTCACAGTAAAGTGCTCCTAGTGCTACTATTAGTAAAGGAATTGTATATCCTACTGCATATGGAAATATTTGTTGTACTGTATTCCACATATTAAATCTCCCCCTTGCTTTCTGCAGCTATTTCATCTTTTTTTCTTTTTTTAATATTTAAGCCACCATTTTTCTTTGGTTTATTATTAATATATTTTTTTATGAATTTATCCATAATTACGCTTGTAGCTGCAAAATAAATTATAACAGCCATTATTGTATCTGCTATTTCTGGCGGAACACTTGTCATTGCGCTCATGAATCCCTTTCCAGCATATAAAAGTCCAAAGAATAATGCTGCAAAGAAAACTCCAATTGGTCCATTAGCTCCAAGTAATGAAACCGCAATACCATCAAATCCTTGAGTTGGCATAATACCAATTTGCAGTATATTTGCATTTCCTGCATATTGAACAACACCCGCAAGACCTGCAAGTCCTCCTGAAATCATCATTGAAATTACTATGTTACGTTTTACCGGCATACCTGCATATTCAGCAGCATGTCTATTGAATCCAACTGCCTTTAATTCATATCCAAGCACTGTTTTTTCTAATATAAATAAAACAACTATTACTGCTATAACAGCAACTATAAATCCTAAATTTATAAATGACCCATTAAACATGTCTGTAAGCCAAGGCGTTCTAAGTGACGCTGCATCTGGCAGTGGTCTTGATTCTGTTTCTAAAAAAGTACCCTTGAAGTATGCTGGTATAGTATAATAAACTACCCAATATGCTATCCAATTCATCATTATTGTAGAAACAACTTCATTAACATTAAATTTAGCTTTTAATATTCCTGGGATCCCAGCTGCTATTGCTCCCCCTAAAAACCCAACTAAAATCATAGTTATTAAAAGTAGTGGTTTTGGCAGATCGACACTTAATCCTACTGCTGTTGCACTTAATCCTCCAAATAACATTTGTCCTGCTGCTCCAATATTAAATAATCCTGTTCTAAAAGCAAAGGCAACAGATAGGCCTGTTAATATAATTGGTGTAGCCATAGCTATTGTGTTCCCTATTCTTTCTATATTAAGTGTTCCACCTTGAACTAAATAATTATATGCTTCAATAGGATTTTGACCCATACATATCATTAACAATCCACCAAATACTAGTCCTAATAAAACTGCAAGAATGGACTTTAAACCATTATTTTTCATCAGTTTTCTCCTCCTTCTTTACGCCAGCCATCATTAGCCCTATTTCATTTTCATTTGTTTCTTTTGCATTAACAATACCTATAAGTTCACCATTATTAACTACCGCTATTCTATCTGATACATTTAATATTTCATCTAATTCTAGTGATACTAGTAAAACTGCTTTACCCTTATCTCTTTGTTCAATTAATCTTTTATGAATATATTCTATAGAACCAACATCTAACCCTCTAGTAGGTTGAACTGCAATTAATAACTCTGGATTTAAAATAACTTCTCTTCCTATAATTGCTTTTTGTTGATTTCCCCCTGATAATGTTCTTGCAATTGATGCTCCACCTTCGCCTGATCTTACATCAAAGGTTTCTATAATTTTGTCTGAATGCTCTTTTATAGCTTTCTTATTTAAAAGTCCTTTATTTGAAAATGGCTTATGATTATATACTTCTAGAACCATATTTTCTTCTATAGTATAATCTAAAACCAAACCTCTCTTATGACGATCTTCTGGAATATGTGAAATTCCCTTATTTATTCTTGAACGAACAGATATCTTAGTAATATCATCACCTACGTAATTTACTTTACCTGATTCAATCTTTCTCATGCCTGTAATCGATTCCACTAATTCGCTTTGCCCATTTCCTTCAACCCCAGCAATACCCATGATTTCTCCTGCACGTATTTCTAGTGAAAAATCTTTTAATCCAAGAACCTTTTTGTTATTCATAACATTAAGATTTTCAATTTCCATTACAATATTTCCTGGTGTACAATCTTTCTTATCAACTTTAAATGAAACATCTCTACCAACCATCATTTTAGCCATTTCAGCTTGACTTGTTTCTGCTACATCAACAGTTCCAATATACTTTCCTCTACGGATTGCAGTACATCTATCTGCTACAGCCTTTATTTCTTTCAGCTTATGTGTAATTATAATAATTGATTTACCTTCTTTAACAAGGTCCTTCATTATTTTCATTAATTCTTTTATCTCATTAGGTGTTAAGACGGCTGTTGGTTCATCAAAAATTAATACTTCTGCATCTCTATATAGCATTTTAAGAATTTCTACACGTTGTTGCATACCAACAGAAATATCCTCTATTTTAGCATACGGATCTACATTTAATCCATAACGTTTAGATAATTCTCCTATTTTCTTAGCTGCCTTTTCAGTATCAACACAAAGACCAAGCCACTTTTTAGGTTCTAAACCTAATATAATATTTTCAGTTACTGTAAAATTACTAACTAATTTAAAATGTTGATGAACCATTCCTATTCCAAGCTCATTTGCAACATTTGGATTACTAATTTGAACTTCTTTTCCTCTTACTTTAATAGTTCCAACTTCTGGATTATACATTCCAAAAAGAATTCCCATTAGTGTAGACTTACCTGCACCGTTTTCACCAAGTAATGCATGAATTTCGCCTTTTCTTAATTGAAGTGTAATATTATCATTTGCTACTATCCCTGGAAATTCTTTACGGATATTAAGCATTTCTACTACATATTCCATCTAAACTCCTCCTTAATGTATATTCACGGGAAATTTCTTATATTTCCCAACTTACTCTTTAAAAAAAAATACGGAAGAACTGTATTTTACAACAGCCTCCCTAAATAGATGGTACACTTATTATTGTAATATCTATTAAATATTTACTTGTTTGAAAAAATCATATTAAATTATCTTTCTAAATTACCTTTTTCATTTGATACTTTAATTTCTCCAGCCTTAAGTTTTTCTACTACTTCTTTAACTTTTGTAGTTGTTGGTTCAGAAAGGTTTGGATTCTTTTCTGGGATTCCAACTCCATCATTCTTTATATCATATATTACAGTTTCTCCACCTGGGAATTCACCTTTAGTTTCTTTTACTACCATATCATAAGTTGCTTTGTCTATTTTCTTCATTGCTGAAGTTAATATAACTGATTTTTCGCCTTCATATATACCATGAGTATATTGATCAACGTCAACTCCGATAACCCAAGCTACTTTACCACTTGCAACTCTTGATTTAGCTTCATTTATAGCTCCAACTCCAACTCCACCTGCAGAACAGAATATAGCTTTTACGCCTCTGTCATACATAGTTGCAGCAAGTTGTTGTCCTGCTGGTACATCTGAAAACGTACCTTGATATACTATATTTTCTTTTGTTAATTCCATTTTAGTTCCTAAGTTTTGATTAGCGTAAGCAACCCCTTGTTGGAATCCCCAGTTAAACTTTTGTACTGGTGGAATTTCCATACCGCCGATAAATCCTAATTTTCCTTCTTTAAGTTCAATTGCAGTTGCAATTCCAGCTATGAAACCAGATTGTTCTTCTGCAAAGAATATTGCAACTGAATTAGATCCAACGCTAGGTTGTGATTCTAAAGTTTCTTTTGGTGCTCCATCTAATAAAACAAATTTAGCATCTTTATATTTTCCTTGTGATTCAAAAATAGCTGTTTCAAATTTGTATCCTGGTGTAACTATCATTTTAAAACCAGCATCATACATATCTTTAATTTTAACCATATAATCTGCATGTGTTTCCCCATCTGGTTGTAAATATTTATTCTTTAATTTTAAATCTTTTGTTACGTTTTGCACGCCTGTCCAAGTACCTTCATTGAATGATTTATCATCAATAGTTCCTGAATCAGTAACCATACCTACTTTTAAGTCTGTTGCTGCTTTCTCCCCACTACCACAACCAACTAATCCGGTTACCATAAGTGCAGATAATACTAATGCGATTGTTTTTTTTCTCATTTTTATTCCCCCTATTATTTTTTAAACCTTTTTAAGTAAACGTTATAATGACTTTATGAATTTATTATATATTATAAATTCTATAATTTCAACAATTTTATAAAATATTTAATTTTCCAATTTTTTTACCAATATATATCTTCTTAATCCACCATATTTTATCTTATCTTTTTTTATTTCATATCCTAATTTTTTAAATGTATTTACACTAAATTCATTATATGGTGATGCTGTAGCACATATTACGGCGTCGCCCTCTTCTCTTGCTATTTCTTCTAGTGTCTCACAAATTATCTTTTGAAGTCTATTCCCTCTATATTCCTCTCTTACTACAGTTGATTCTATTTGCCCTACTTTTAAAAGTTCTTCACCTTCTAATTCTATATCATATCCATAATTTCCTTTAGCATATCCTTTTTTGGCATATACACCCATGGCTATTAATTCACCTTCTTCTGTGATATATCCTATTATCTTACCAAAGATATTTATATAATCTATGAATTCTTCTTTATCTGTAGCTGCATATAACCTTTTATCCTTAAGATCTTCTAAAATAATATTTTGAATCTCCATTATTTTATCTATATATGTTATATCTAAGTTCTTTAATTGTACATTTATTATCTTCCCATCTTTTCTTTTTAGTTTCAATATTTTATTCATAGTTCTCTCCTTACCATCCTTTAAATAATTATGCTTTTTGAAAAAAATAACACGCCAATAATCTAGACTATCTTTCACATTACTAAATCATTTTTCTTGATCTCCACTTTCCAGATTTCCATCGTAAGTGGAATATGACAGCTCTTATACATTCATCTGCCATCATAGCAATCCAAACTCCTTGCAACCCCCATCCAAATAATACTCCAAATATATAAGAAAACAATGTAGCTATTGCCCACATAGATGAAATACCTACAAAAATAGGATATTTAATATCTCCGGCAGCCTGCATTCCTCTTATAAGAACCAGGTTAAATGTTCTTCCAACTTCTAATACAATATCTATAAACAATACTGCCTTTCCAAGTTTTAGAATTTCTGGGTTAGAAGTAAATACTCCAAGTAATTGATTACTAAATATAAATACTAAAATAGCAACAATCAATGTTATTATGTTTGCCGGTTTCAAAGTTTCTAATACTTTTTTATATGCTTCATCTTCTTCATTTGCACCTATAAGATATCCAACTCTAATTTGATTAGCTTGGGATACTGCTGATGCATATAAATATGAAAACCAAGTTATTATACTTATGTATGATCTAGCAGTGATAACAGTTATGCCCATAGTATTCACAAATGTTAATATTACCATTTGTGAAGCATTATATGATATAGCTTCTCCGCCTGCTGGTACTCCAATACGCATTAATCTTTTAAATATATCTCTTGGGAATGGGAATAAATATTTTAAAGATACATGTCCTTTTATTTTTTTCTTGAAAATATAAATAATAATTATAACTCCAATTAATCTACTTACTACACTAGATATTGCAACTCCTGCTATACCTAATTTAGGTAATCCCAAATAACCATTTAACAATACTAAGTTACCTATAATATTAAGTATATTTACAATAGCTGAAATATACATACCCTGTTTCATAAATCCGTTACTTCTAAAAATTGCAGAATAAGTCATAAATATTCCTTGAAGAAATACTCCTCCACCTATAATATTCATATAGATTTTAGCATCACTTAATAATTCATCCGGTAATTTTATCAAAGTAAAAATAGCATCATTAAATAGAAATAATATAAGACCTATTACAATACTAAATATTAAATTTGAAAATACCGCCACTGAATATACTTCTGAAACTCTCCTTTGATTATTGGATCCTAAATATTGTGCAACTAATATGGTAGTTGCCATTGTTACAACACTAAACGTTATTAATAATACACTCATTATTTGATTTACATTACCTATAGCTGCTACAGAATCTTCTGAAACTCTGCTTATCATAAGTTGATCAACATTATTTACAAGCATTTGTAATACAAGTTCTATAAATATTGGCCATGTTAGTATAAATAATGATGTTTTTTTATTTATAGTAGCACTCACTGTTTATCCTCCTCATTTTATTCATAAAAATGTAGTTATCTTAAATAAAATTTAAGATAACTACATTAGAATAATAATTTAATTTTTTTCATTAGTTTTTAATATTCTATAAGATTAATGGCTATTTACATTTATGTCAATAGTCATTAATTACTCTGACTTCTGCCTACCTACTCTATTCGTTACTTATCTTCTTCACAACATAAGCTGATATTGGTGGAACCTTAACTAATCCACCTCTTATTTCACTTATAATATCTGTGCCTGCTTTTATATCATTTACTAATACGCCAAAGTATCCTTCCTCAATTTTCACTTCTACTTCTTTATTATTAGCATTATATATAACTATTAATTCTTCATCGCTTTTAATCTTAAAGGCTACTACTGAATCTTCATTGAAATCTTTTCCCTTTTGTAAGAATGTTAATTTTCCCTTAATGTCCTTTGCAGATTCTAGCCTAAATGCCTTATAAGCTTTTCTTAATTGTATTAATCCAGTGTAGTAATTAAATACTTCTATATATTCTTTCTTTCTATTCCAATCTAGCTTATTTACTAAATCAGATGATTTATAGCTATTTTCTTCAAAGGTTCCATCTTCCCTTACTTTTGATCTTAGGAATTCTTCCCCTGCATGTAAGAATGGTATTCCTTGTGAAGTTAATACTATTGCTGCGGATAGCATATTCATTTTTATTAATTCCTCTTCACTTACATCTCCTGATGAAACTTGCAATTTATCCCACAGCGTATAGTTATCGTGAGCTGAATCATAATTTATTGTTTGATAAGGCTCATTTGCCCAATGCTTATCTGAATATAGTACATTTTTATAATCTATTTCATTATGATCTATAGTTGCTACTACTCCAGCCTTTATTGTTTCTTCTTGATTTTTCCCACCATTTACGAACCCCTGCACCTCTGCTTCAAATACATCTCCCTTTATAGCATCTCTCACATCATCGCTAAAACATGCAATTTGCATATCATCGTATTTAATTGTATTAATTTTAAAGGCTGCTTCTTCCTTAGGAAGTGGACTTGCTCCACCAGTCCATCCTTCTCCATACATAATTATTGATGAATCAATTTTATCCAATTCTATTCTTATTTCTTTTATAGTTTCTAAATCATGTATTCCCATCAAATCAAATCTGAATCCATCAATGTGATATTCTCGGGCCCAGTATTTTACTGAATCTATCATATATCTTCTAAACATTGATCTTTCAGAAGCTGTTTCATTTCCACAAGCTGAAGCATCTGAAAATTCTCCATTTTCATCTACTCTATGATAATAAAATGGCACTGCTAAGTTTAAGCAATTTGTCTTAGTATCAAATGTATGATTATATACAACATCCATTACTACCCTTATACCCGCTTCATGAAGCTTTAATACAGCTTGCTTAAACTCTATTATTCTCACATTTCCATTTAAAGGATTTGTAGAATAAGATCCTTCTAAAGCATTATAATTTTGTGGATCATAACCCCAATTAAATTGTTTTGTATTTATATCTGCTTCATTTACTGATTTATAATCAAATATTGGTAACAGATGCAGATGCGTAATTCCTAGTTCCTTTAAATGATCTAATGTAGTCTTTATATCTGTTCCTGGTAATGTTGTTCCTTCTTGAACTAACCCTAAATATTTGCCTTTTTGATTTTCCTCAACACCTGAATTTTCATCTATTGAAAAATCTCTTATATGCAATTCATAAAGTATTGCCTCAGTTGGAGATAAGAATTTTGGCTTTTTGTCTAGCATCCACTTTTCAGGATTTGTAGATTCTAAATCTACAACCATAGATTTTTCTCCATTTACTCCTACTGCTTTCGCATATGGGTCTACTACAACATTCTCATTCTCATAAACTTTAACTGAATAGTTATAGAAAACATCTTTTAAATCTCCCCTTAAACTTAAACTCCATTCTCCTCTTTCACCCTTTTTCATATCAAATGTTTCAACATTATCTTTATTATATATTAACAAATTAACATTACTTGCTGTTGGTGCCCATATAATAAATCTTGTACCTTTTTTTGCATAAACATTCCCAAGACTTCCCTCATAATGATATTTTTCCTTAAACTCTTTTGTAGAAAATATATTTCCCATGGTAGCTACTTTCTCTTCTTCACCTATACAAATCTTATATTCAATAGCTATATCAAACTTTTCATAAAATACTATTTTTCCAATTCCATTATCATAATCAATAATATACTTTTTATCTTCTATTATTTGATTATTTGCTTTTATAACTACACTATAGTTTATTGCCTTCTCTACCTTAAATGTCATTTCATTAAATGTATCTATCTTATAATATTTAATGATGTTATTCATATACCCATCTCCCATATTCTTTAATTCTCCTTATACCTATAAATGTTATTTTAAAACTATGCCTTAATCTACAAATAATTTAGTGTGAACTTTATTTAATTTATCTATATTCCCAAGTATATCTTCATAATATACTCTTATTATTTCACCTACACTCCAAGCCTGTGTATAACATCCTCTTCCATGATGTGGCGCTTCTCCATCAAATATTTCTGCTATTCCACAAAGGCATTGATCTTGTATATGACTTTCCATATCCTTTAAACAATTATCCACAAATTCTACAGATTCTTTTGAATAATCATTTACTTTGCAATAAGCTGTTAAGAAACCACCTAGTGGGAAGCCCCATACTGTTCCTTGATGATATGCCATATCTCTTTCAAATAACTTTCCTATATACATAGGTTTATAATCTTCATGATTTCTACTTAAGCTTCTTAATCCATATGGTGTGTATAATTCTTTATACACAGTATTTACTACAGCTTTTTCCTTTTCTCTATCTAATATAGAAAAGGGTAATGACACTGCCCATATTTGATTTGGTCTTATTGAAGCATCACTTTCATTATCACTTACTACATCATATAAACATTTATCCTTTTCATTCCAGAATTTATTTTCAAAGGAATTCTTAACCTTAATAGCTAATTCTTCATATTCATTTCCTTCTGAATCTCCAAATTTATTTGCAAGTAATGATGTAATCTTTAATGCATTATACCAAAGGGCATTAATTTCTACTGGCTTACCATGTCTTGGAGTAACAACTATATCATTTACTCTTACATCCATCCATGTTACTTGATCTAAACCATCTCCTGCCCAAATTAGATAATCATCTTTCATTCCAATTGAAAAATCTGTACCTTTTTTATAACTATCTATTATTTTCTTAATTGTAGGATATATTTCATTTTTTATAAATGTTACTGATTCTTCTGAATCACTATATAATAAGTAATCATAAATTCCCTTTACATACCATAATGAAGCATCTACTGTATTATATAATGGTTCTTGGCCAAAATCTGGGAACATATTTGGAATCAATCCATTCTTTTCATATAAACTAAAGCTTTTCAATATATCCTTTGCATCCTCTAACCTGTTAGTTGACATTGTTAAACCAGTAATTGCTATCATAGTATCTCTTCCCCAATCTAAAAACCACGGGTACCCTGCAAGTATAGTTTTACTATTTATAGAATCTCTATCAACTATAAAATTATCTGCTCCTAAGGGTAAATACTTTGCTATTGGTCTATCATCATTAAAGGTATTTTTAAGTTTCTCTATTCTTATCTCCTCTTGCTCTACAATCTCTTCTATATTAGTAGGAATTTCTTTTTCAATTGTACCTATAAAGTATACAGTTTTTTCCTCATTCCCATTAAATTCAATTTCAATACTCCCCGGAATATAATATTGCTCTATACATTTATCTCCAGAGGTAATATCCACATCATAGAATACATAATCAGTAAATATTTCTTCCTCATCTTTAGTTTCTCCAGATGTAGCAAATAGATTGATTTTAATATCTTTTTTTGTTTTTGGGATTAATTTAAAACCTTTTTCAGTTATAGTTTTTTCAAAAGTTAAATTATCTAAGCTACTACATTCTCCTGGGTTTCTAAAAGATACAAAAGGTGTTAGCTTTAATATTCCCTCTTGTCCATTTCCTTTTATCTTATATTCTATTATTGCAGTATTTTTACCATATTGAAGAAATACTCTTTTTTGTATATCTACACCACAAGCTAAATATCTATATGTTGGTATTCCCTCATGGGTGAAACTTTGAAGATTTTTAAAACCTTCAATTGTTTCACCTATATATTTTGTTGATGTTAATGGATATAATTTGTTATTTAAAATCAAAGTTTCTTCAACCTTTGGCAAAACCATATATCTTTCATCTGGTGATTTTATAGCTGCTATTAATAATCCGTGATACTTTCTGCTATTAGCTCCTATTATTGTTGAACCTGAAAAACCACTTCTGCCGTTAGTAAGTATCCATTCCTTTTCTATTCCTCTATCATAGCTACTAAAGCTATTTTTACTAAATCTCATAATCCAATCCCTCCCTAATGTATATTATGGATATACAAATAAATAACTAGTCAGTATCCTTGCCTTTGACTAGTTATTTATTTTACAATCCCTTAATTTATATTTTATGATTTATTTTTCTTACTTCTCCATTACTTAATATTGCTGTTATTTCAAGTTCCTTAATAGTAGTTTTTCCTTCTACAACTGTTTCTACTTTTAAATCATTTCCAACATATTTTATTTCAATACTTAAATTATCAGCTTTCAAAGTTTTGTAATTTTTGCTTACTCCATCATCATCATATAAGTTATAATTTGCTTTTTCATTTACAAATGCAATAACTTTAAGTTTTTCATTATTTAATGATTCTACGCTCTTTGCAGTCTTTCCTAAAGGAAGCATCTTATCTTTTTTTATAAAAATTGCAAATTCATCTAAATTTGCTTCAAAATAATGATGACCCTTTGGCATAACTTCAAATTCCATTTCATCTATATTTTTTATTTTTACCATTAACATTTCCTCTGGCAAATAAACATATCTTCCTTTTGAATTCTGTTTATATATAGGTGCAAGCATTAATGAATCACCCATTAATAGTTGATCTTCAACAGTTCTTGATGTTGAATCACTATATTTGAATCCTAATGGCTCAAACATCATATCATCATTTAATGTTGCTTTCATAAATTCACTATATATATACGGTACTAAAGCATATCTTAAATCTATAAGGTTTTTTACTGATTTTTCAGTTCCTAAATCATATGCAAAAGGTTCTTGATTTCTAGTTCCCATAGCTGAATGATTTCTTAGTAATGGTGTAAATATACTCCATTGCATCCATCTTGTTAATAAATCTGGAGTACAGTTACCACCAAAACCGCCTGTATCTGCACCAGTGTACATGTATCCACACATATTTAAGTTTGGCATCATTTTCACATTCATCTCCAAATGTTCCCATAACGATGTGTTATCACCAGTCCATATACCCCCATATCTATGAGCTCCTATAGCTGATGCTCTTGAGAATAATAAAAATCTCTTATTTTCATCTATTTTTTCTAAGCCTTCTGCTGCAGACTTTGTCATATTGTAACCATATAAGTTATGAATATCATTATGCTTAACTTTTTTCCCATCTACATTATGATAGAAGCTATTATAATCATTATTACTATTACTTAAACCAAGTATTGTATCCTTCAATTCAAAGAAACTATATATATCAAGATTCTTGCCTTTATATTCTTCTATTTTGTCAAAAGCTTTTTTCAATCCTTGCTCTGAATAGAATATTGCGGGCTCATTCATGTCATTCCAGAAACCTTCAATTCCTTTATCTACAAGGAATTTATATTTACTTCCAAACCATAATCTTGCATCTTTATCTAAGAAATCTGGAAAGTGTACTTGTCCTGGCCACACTGCTGCTACAAAAGGTTTTCCATCTTCATCTTTGCAATAATGTCCTTTTTCAATTCCATCTTCATAAATCTCATAGCCTTTTTCTATTTTGCAGCCTGCATCTATAATTGGAATTAATTTAATTCCATCTTTTTTCATATCTACTACTAGCTTATCAAAGTTTGGAAATGATTCCTTATTTAATGTGAAGTTTTTGAATCTTTCCATATAATCAATATCTAAATAAATACAATCAATTGGGATTTCCTTATCTCTAAAGTTTTTTGCAAGTTCACGAACTTCGTCTTCATCCTTATAACTCCATCTACTTTGTTGATACCCAAACGCCCATTTTGGTGGAACATAGCTTTGTCCAATTAATTTTCTAAAACTCTTAGTTATTTCACTTTCAGTATCTCCATTTATTATATAAAGATTATACTCTCCATCTACTACTGTTATTTTTAATTCTCCAAGGTTTGTATACCCTATATCAAATACTACTTTGCTAGGACAATCTATATATATACCTAGTTTTTCTTTTCCACTTATTAATATAAAATTATGTGCCCCATAAAGAGACCTTTTATCTTGAGCATGGTTTGGATCATCACTACAATAGCTTTCAAATATCCAACCTCTTTTATTTATACCTCTAACATTTTCTCCTAGACCATAAACTATATCCTCATCTTCTAACTTTACTATAAGGCTCTTATCTTCTATTTCTACTTTTGTTAATTTAGTAATATCTTCACTTTTTATATCCTTAACCACTGCATGGCAATTTATTGGATTAGCAACTGTAAATCTTTTTATATTCATTAATATCCCCTACCTTTAATATTATTTTTGAACTGCAACTATTATTTTTCTATGAATATTTCCAACTAATTTCTACTTATTAATTCTATGTCTATTTTATCTTTAATATTTTAAAGTTCATTGGCTCTATCTCAATATTCCCATTAACAGTTATTTCCCTTCCATTATATAAGTCATAAATTGTACCTTCTAAATTTAGTGATATATTATTTAAATGCATATCATTATTTATTATTACAATTATTTTTTCATCCTCTAAGTTTCTTTCAAAAATTAAAATTTTATCATTACTTCCTATATCTCTGTAATTTCCATGAATTAGCGCTTTATTTTCTTTTCTTATTTTAGCTAAATTTTTATAATGATTTAACATCTCTATATTTTGATTATTAGCATTCCAGGGTATACATTTTCTACACTGTGGATCCTCACCACCATTTACTCCAACTTCATCTCCATAATAAATATATGGAAGTCCTAAATAAGTAAATTGGAATACTGATGCTAATATCATTCTATTTATATCATCATCACATTCAGTTAAAAATCTGTGAGTATCATGGCTTCCTATTAGATTCCACAATTGCTTAGATATGCTTTCCCTATAAATATATCTATTTATAGCTAAGATATCGTTTAACTCTTGGGCATTAATTTTTCTTTTTGCAAAAAAATCTATCATTGCATGTTTAAATGGATAGTTCATTATTGAGTCTAGTTGCTCTCCCCTTAGGTAGGAAACTGATTCATGCATTATTTCTCCTACTAAGACAGCTTCTTTCTTCACCTCTTTAATTCCAATTCTCATTTCTCTCCAGAATTGATGATCTACCTCATCACAAACATCAAATCTCCATCCATCAATATCAGTTTCTCTTATCCAATACTTTGCCACATCAATAAAATACTTTTTAACTTCTGTATTTGCAGTATTTAATTTTGGCATATTTGCTACTTTATTTGCAAAAGTATAATAGTTTATATCTTTTATACTTACTGGTAAATTATCTATGTGATACCAATTAACATACTGTGACTTTTCTTGTTTCTCTAATAAATCCTTAAAGGCAAAGAAGCCACTACCTGTATGATTAAATACCCCATCTAAAATAACCTTAATATTATTCTCATGACAAGTTCTAACTAGTTCCTTTAAGGTTTCAATATCTCCAAAGCTTTCATCTATCATATAATAGTCATCAATGTTATATTTATGATTACTTGGAGATTTAAAAATAGGTGTTAAATATAATAACGTTATTCCTAATTCTCTTAAATAATCTATCTTATTTATTATTCCTCTTAAATCTCCCCCAAATAATGCTCTATGATCTACAGTACCACCCCATTGTTTAACATTTCTAGGATTTATGCTTTCATCGCCATTACAAAATCTATCAGGAAATATTTGATATACAATAGATTCTTGTAACCATTTACTTTCATCATAAATATCTGCTTCGCCTATATATGCATATTGAAATGCTACAATTTCCTGTTCTTCTTCAGTCTTTATCTTACTTCCTCTTTCATCATAATAATAAATTTCTCCATTATTATCTGTTATTTCAAAATAGTATCTATATCTATTTCTAAATATGCTAACATCTATACTATAGATCTCAAACAAATGGTTTTCCTCAAATAAATTCATTTTCACTGCTTTATAAGAACTTTCAAAATCATATCTGCATCTGTAATATAAATTACATTTCTTTATATCATCTTTCGCTACTCTTAATAAAATTCTTAACTCGTCCTTATTTAAAGCATATGCATATGGTACGTCTGGTATATGATAAACTGCATGATTATTCATAGTATCCTCCTAATTTAAACACATAATTTTTATCAATAACTTTAATGTTTATATAATATATTTTTTAAATGACTAGTCACATTCTGGTATATTATTTTTTTAAAATCGTATTATTTTTCTAAATTTCACCTTATATTCAGTATGGAATCGATTCCAAATTAGGTAATAAAGAATAATATACTTCCATCTCATCCTTACCTGAAGAAAACGCTTTCGTATTATACACTTAGATTACCATCCTATTTCATCAATTTCAATAGTATTTTAATATATTTTTCAATTTTTTAAAATTAATTATATAAATCGTTATTTATTCCTTACTATATAAAAATAGCTATGAAATTTTAAGTATTACCTCTTCAATTTCATAGCTCTTTCAATTTAATTTTATTTTATGGTTTTTCTGTCTACTAAATATGGAGTTAAATTTATTACTCTTTTATCTTTTCTCTTACCATTAATAGTATCTATTAATAAATTACAAGATTCTTTCCCCATATTATATATAGGTTGTGCTATTGTAGTTAATTCCGGCTCAATAAATGAACAAATTCCTATGTTATCATATCCTAATATGCCTATATCACCTGGTATTTTATATCCACTTCTTAATAAACATTTCATTCCTCCTATTGCCATAACATCACTGCTATAGAATATTACATCAATAGGTAAATTTTTATTTATTAGCTTTTCAGTAGCTCTTATTCCACCTTCAAGAGATATTTCTTCCTCTTCTATAAGTTCACTATTAAAAATATTGTATTCCTTAGATATTTCTTTAAAATATTCGAGCCTTGAATTTTTACTTATTTCTTTTGTATCTGCTCCAACAAAAGCTACATTTTTATATCCTTTTTTTATCAGATACTTTACTCCAAGAGTTATTCCATCCATATTATCACAAAATACACCATTAATATTATCTTCATTATAAATATGTCTATCTGCAATTACAAAAGGAATATCATTTCCCTCTAAAAGTTCTATAGATTTATTTTTTTCTCCACTTGCTGAAATTATAACCCCATCAACTAATTTACCTATAAGTAATTTTATATAATCTTCTTCCTTTCTTCCACTATTGAAAGTATTACATAAAATCATACTATATCCTTGCTTCTCAGCTTCTGTTTCTATTGCCTTTGCCATTTCTGCAAAGAAAGGATTTCCTATATCTGGAATTACAAAACCTATGGTATAACTTTTTTTAGTACTTAAACTCCTTGCTAAAGCGTTTGGTATATAATTAAGCTCTCTTGCTGCTTTAAATATTTTATTTCTTGTACTATCAGCAACATTTATTCGCTTATTATTTAATACCATTGATACTGTTGTTGTAGATACATTTACATAATTAGCTATATCCAGCAACGTTGTTTTACTCATACAATACACCTCTTAATCTAAGGGAGTTTCAAAAATACTAATCATATTTTTTTACATCCCTAAGGCATCTTCAAAAAATACAAGAATACCTACTAGTTATTTATTTGTACATGCCCTACTATAAAATTATACCATAAGTAATATTTAAAATTAAAACTTTTACTATTTGCTTACAATTTTTAATTCGGCTGCAATTTCTTTATCCACAGTTTCTCCATTAGCTATCTTTGATGCTAACTCAACACCTAATGATCCAATTAAGTCTGGTTGTTGTGCTACTGTTGCCATCATTTCGCCTTTTTCTACAGCATCTAATGCATCTTCATTACCATCAAATCCTATAACCATGGCTTTTATATTACTAGCTATTATAGCTTTTGCTGCTCCTAATGCCATTTCATCATTATGGGCAAATACTACTTGTATATCTGAATTACCTTGAACTATATTTTCCATAACTTGCAATCCCTTTTGTCTATCAAAATCAGCTGCTTGGCTTGCTACAAACTTCACATTTGATTTCCCATCTAAAACGCTATGGAAACCTTCTCCTCTATCTCTTGTAGCTGATGCTCCTGGAATACCTTGAAGTTCAACAACATTGAAATTAGTTGTTGCACCTAATTTTTCTAATACAAATTCCGCTGCCATTGCTCCACCTTTTACATTATCTGAAGCTATATGACTAGCTACTATTCCACCATTTGATTTTCTATCTAATGTTATTACTGGAATATTCTTTTCATTTGCAACTTCTACTGATTGAACAACAGCATCACTATCTGTTGGATTAATTAGTAATGCAGTAACTCCCTGTTGAATTAAATCTTCTACATTTGATTTTTCCTTTACTGAATCATTTTGTGAATCTAAAACTATTAATTTATATCCAAGCTTTTCAGCTTCCTTTTCTGCACCATCTTTCATACTTACAAAGAATGGATTATTTAAAGTTGATAAAACTATCCCTATTTTTTTATCATCGCTAGGTTTTGTACATCCCACAAAGGATGCCATTCCCATAACTGTTACTAACCCAATAGATAATAATCTTTTTACATTTTTCATTTTTATATCCTCCTCTTTTGCAATTAAGCTTTGCTTTTATTCTTTTTGTCTAATAATACAGCTATTAAAATAACTAAACCTTTTACTATTAATTGATAAAATGGTGATACATTCATTATGTTTAATCCATTGTTTAATACACCAATGATAAGAGCACCAATTAATGTTCCTGATATTTTACCTTCTCCACCAGATAATGAAGTTCCTCCAATAACAACTGCTGCTATTGCATCTAATTCAAATCCAATACCCGCATTTGGTGAAGCTGAGCCTATTCTACTTGCGATAATTACTCCTGCTATTGCTGATGCAAAACCAGATACAACATATACAAGAGTTTTTATTTTAGTTGTATTTATTCCTGATAATCTTGCTGAATCTTCATTTCCACCTAAAGCATATATATATCTTCCTAATTTTGTTTGTGATAGTATGTATATTGCAATCCCAGAAACGATTACAGTAATGATAACTGGCATTGGTAAAAATCCTATTTTTCCATTACCTAAATTTACAAAAGAATCTGGTAACTTAGATATTGGAGTACCATTTGTAAATACTAATGTAGCGCCTCTAAATATTGTCATTGTTGCTAGTGTAGCAATAAAGGCTTGTAATTTTCCCTTTGATATTAAAAGTCCATTTATTAAACCAATTCCAATACCTACTAATGCAGCTGCTATAATTGCTAAATAGATATTTCCCGTAGATTTAATTATTGAAGCTGCTAAAGCTCCACTTATAGCTAAAGTTGATCCTACTGATAAATCTATTCCACCAGTTAAAATAACAAAGGTCATTCCTACTGCAATTATTGCATTAACAGACACCTGTGTGAAAACATTAGTTATATTAGACAGTGTTAAAAATGTTGGTGCAACAAAGGTAATTATTGCACATAATACCACTAATCCTATAAGAGATTTATACTTAGATGCATTTTCTTTCAAATTAATATTCATTGTATTTTCCTCCCAACTTTTTAATTAATTCCTACTGCTAATTTCATAATACTTTCTTGAGATGCTTCTCCTCTTAATAATTCTCCTGATACTTTCCCTTCACTCATAACCATTATTCTATCACTTATACCTAAAACCTCTGCCATATCTGATGATATCATTATTATTGCCTTTCCCATTTTCTTAAGTTCATTTAGTAGTTCATATATTTCTTTTTTAGCACCTACATCTATACCCCTAGTAGGTTCATCTACTATTAATATCTCTGGAGATAGCATTAACCATTTAGCTAATATTACTTTTTGTTGATTACCTCCACTAAGATTTTTCATTAACTGCTCTCTATTTGGAGTTTTTATTTTCATTTTTTCTATGTAGTAGTCAACATCCTTCATTGCCTTATTTTTATCTATAGATTTCCATTTATTTTCGTATTTTTTAAGATTAGATAGAATCATATTATCTGCTACTGATAAATTAAGCACACAGCCTTCTTTTTTTCTATCCTCTGATAAATAACAAATTCCATATTCTATGGCTTCATGAATATTTTTAATATCTACTTCCTGTCCCTTAATTTTTATCTTACCTGAAGTTTTTTTATATTCACCAAATATAGTTTTAGCAAGTTCAGACCTTCCAGAACCCATAAGCCCTGCAACACCTAATATTTCACCTTCTTTTACTTCAAAAGTTGCATTATTAACACCTTGTGGTGAACATAAATTTGAAACCTCTAAAATAACATTACCTTTTTTAATATCTCTATATGGTATTTGTTCTTCTATCTTTCTTCCTACCATCATAGAAATTAATTTATCTTTATCAATATCCTCTATTAAAGCATTACCTACATATTTTCCATCTCTTAGAACTTCTACTCTATCACATATGGTGAAAATTTCTTCCATTCTATGAGATATATAAATTATTGCAATCCCTTTTTTCTTTAGATTTTCTATAACAATAAATAAACTTTTTGTTTCAACTTCAGTTAAGGCTGTTGTAGGCTCATCCATTATTATTACTCTTGCATTTTTAGTTAAAGCTTTAGCTATTTCAACCATTTGCTTTTCACCAATATTAATATTACCTACTAGTTTATTTGGATCTATATTACATCCTATTTGTTCTAAAAATAATTTACTTCTTTCAAC
Source organism: Clostridium gasigenes (assembly GCF_900104115.1). Lineage (GTDB taxonomy): Bacteria > Bacillota > Clostridia > Clostridiales > Clostridiaceae > Clostridium > Clostridium gasigenes. The sequence goes on along the minus strand of NZ_FNJM01000009.1, from coordinate 29,127 downwards.
TAATTCCTTATTATTTATTTTCCCAGTAAACTTATTACTTTTCTCATTTCCTAAAAATATATTTTCTGCTACTGTAAGATTATTTAATACACTCATTTCTTGATGTATTATTGTAATTCCATATTCTTCAGCTGATTTTATCCCTTTTATCTTAGCCTCAGTTCCATCAATAAACACTTTACCTTCATTTTTTTCATAAACTCCACTAAGAATTTTCATTAACGTTGACTTTCCAGCTCCATTTTCTCCCATTAAGGCTGTAACTTCTCCTCCGTAAGCTGTGACATTAACATTGTCTAATGCTTTAACGCCAGGAAATATCTTTGATACACCCTCCATTTTTAGCATTGGTATTCTTTTATCCATACTAAATACCTCCCTTTAACTAAAATACAACTCCTGATTTTAATATTATATTTGCATATGGTGTTTGTTCACCTGTTCTAACAACTGCCATACATTTTTTTAAGTCTTTTTTTAAGTCTTCATGTGATATAAATGTTATTTTAACATCACCTATTACTTTCTTTATTTCCTCAAATAAGTTTGGACTAACTTCCATAGTTTCTTTGGCTATAAGAACTTCTTCCACTTGTAGCTCCATTAAAGTTACCTTTAATGTATCAATAAATGTAGGAACCCCATTTACCAATGCTAAATCTATCCTTTCAGATTCCTTTGGTATAGGTAAACCACAGTCTCCTATAGCAATCATATCTGTATGTCCCATTTTAGAGATTACTAAGCTTAAATTACTGTTTAACAATGGTGTCTTTCTCATAAAATTAATCCTCCCCGTAAATTTCTACTACTTCTTTTAAATATGGTATAGATGGTTGAGCACCTTTTCTTTGAACTGCTAACGATGAAACTCTATTTCCAAAATCTACAGCCTTCAATAAATTTTCTTTATTTATATTTTTCACATCTAACTTGGAGCTTAACCCTCCAATAAAACTATCTCCTGCTGCTGTTGTATCTATTGCATTAACTTTATAAGCTGGTACTAATTCACAAAAATCAGGTCCAATAACAGCTGCTCCTTTTGAGCCTAAAGTTATTATTGCAAAAGTTACGCCATATTCTAAAAATGCTTCTCCTGCTCTTTTAGCATCTTCTAAGGTTGTAACTTTTATACCAGTTATAAGTTCTGCTTCTGTCTCGTTAGGAACTATAATATCTGTTACTCTTAAAAGATTTTTATCTATTTTTTTAGCTGGAGCTGGATTTAATATAGTTAACTTCCCTAGCTCCTTTGCCTTTCTAAATGCCATTAAAGTTATATCTTCTGGTGTTTCAAATTGTGATATTAAGATATCACTTTTCTTTAAAGCTTCTATTGAAGCATCTATTTCTTCTTCTTTAATTGTCATATTAGAACCTGGTACAACTATTATAGAGTTATTACCATTTTCATTAACCATAATAATAGCCATTCCCGTTTCTTCTTTTTTATCTTCAAAAACAAATTTAACATCTATATTATCATCTTCTAATTTACCTTTAAGTATTCTTCCATTTTCATCAAGTCCTATTTTAGATATCATAGTTACATCAGCGCCACTTCTTTTTGCAGCTACTGCTTGATTCGCTCCCTTGCCTCCAGATATCTTTTCAAATGATTTAGATAAAATAGTTTCACCTACTTGAGGTAAATTATTAACCTTTAAAACTAAGTCCATATTTATACTTCCAAGTACACATACCTTATTCATAAATTCATCTCCTGTTTACAAATTGTTAGTTAAACGTTTTACTGAATCGATTAACTATATAATAACTCCATTGAAAACGTTTTGCAAGCTTTTTTTAAAACTTATTTTTAATTAATTATTAAAAAATAAATTAACTAAAAATCTACGCTTTTATACAAACTTTTATTACGAGAAATATTATTATAAATTTGTATAATACTTACTAGCCAGTATTATTACCAATAGCTACCTCAATTATTATAAATTAAAGAAAGAGACTGTTGAAAATTTATAATTAATTTTTCAACAGTCTCTAAATAATATTGTATTTTTTTGAATGCCCTAATAATAACCCTAAATCTATTTATTAAATATATATGCCTTAATTACACCAAAAAACTCTCTAACATGATAATTTAAACTTGTGCTCATATGAGTTTGTGCAGGATACCCTAAACATTTAAATCCTATTTTTTCACCTAAATATTTAGCTCTATACATGTGAAAATTATTTGTTACAACAGTAATTATATAATCTTCATTACCAATTTCTTTTTCTAAAAGCTCTTTAGTAAAGAGAAAATTTTCATATGTACTAGTAGATTTATCTTCACAAATAATTAAATCCTCATTAACTCCTTTGTCTATTAAATACTTACTCATGGCAAAAGCTTCTGTAACATCTTCCCCTTGTCCTTGTCCCCCTGAAACTATTATTTTCATATCTGGGTTTAATTTATTAAATTCTATTACAGCATCTAATCTATATTTTAATGAAACACTTAATTCTTTACCTCTAAGACCTGCACCTAAAACCATTAAGTAATCAGGTTTCCCTGTATCTTTATGATGACCTTCATAAATTATTATTCCTTCAATAACAATAAAAACAGATAATCCTATTGCAAATAAAATAGTTATTATATTTCTAAGTATTTTGGGAAGTTTTCTCCATAAATTTATTTTAAAACTTATTTCTATAAGACCATAAATAACAAGTATTAATCCAAGTATAAAAAATACAATTGAAAATGCTATATGTCCAAAAGCTATCTTTAATCCTATATGATAAGCCATTGAAATAATACCCACTAAAATAATCATACTATCTAAGATCACATTATTTTTTTTCTTAATATCTGAGTTCATAAAATCCCCTTTACATTCAATATTTTTACATTTTTATTTTATCACACTACGCTTTTTATTTAAATATAAACAACTTACAAACTACTTATTTAACAACTCTCCTAATATAACATAAAGTAGGATAATATTATTTTTTAAAAATTCGATTTTAGCATATTAAAGAATCGTTTAATTGTTCGTTGTAAAATTTTAAAATATAATCAATATTAACCAATATAATCATTGTTCTTCCATGGATATTAGTGTAAAATATAGATAAATTACAAATTTGAATTTAAATTTAATTTAAATTCAAATTTATATTCAAATTAATTTCTAAATACATTTACAATTTTTCAACTAATTATATGAGGAGGATTAACAATGAATAAAAATTCAAAAAAATTTCTATGCTTAAGTACACTTATGGTTAGCGTTATCTTTGGTTCAAGTAGCCAAGCCTTTGCTTGGTCAAGTAATGAATCCCCAACACAAATGGACACTCATAAAATGATAGAGGAACAAGCTTTTTACAGTCTTAAAAATGACTTAATTGAAAACGATACCATGAAATTGAATTTATTAAAACTAGAAGAAAATTTATCACAATTAAAAAAAGGGGCTGTTGCTCCAGACTTTGGATCTGTAGGAGTAGATAGAGATTATGGGCTATACCAGGATCATTTTTATGACCCTGATACAGGTAAAAACTTTACAGGTAATGCAGGATATCCATTTCCACTTATTACAGATACTGCTGAATCTCAAACACGAAACTATATAGGACAAGCAGTTGCAAAATGGAAAGATGGAAATTTTTCAGAAGCTACATTTATTTTAGGTAAATCATTACACTATTTTGCAGATATTAATGAACCACATCATGCAAGTAATACAACAGGTGGTGAAGGAACTGCCCATACTAAATTCGAAAATTATGCTGAACAAGTTAAAGATAAATATAAAATCACTACATTGGGCTACAACACTTCTCAAGGAGAATATAAACCTTTAAGTGACCAATATTTATATTTGTCAGATTTTATTACAGCTCAATGTAATACATACGGTAGAGCAGCTAAGGCATTAGCACCGCGTTCATCCTTAAGTAGTTCATGGGCAGATTGGGACTATGTTGCTGATAAAACACTTACCAATGCTCAAAAATCAACTGCCAGTGTTTTATATAGATTTCTTAAAGAAGTGTCTTATCCTTCTACAAGTAGTGATATGCAGCTTCCAATAGGTAAATTCCATGTAGTACTAGGTACTGCTAATGAATTCCAAGCAGGCACTAATGATTATATTTATTTCGGAATGCAATTAGAAGATGGTAAAACTGTAGAATTTGAATGTACGCTTGTAGGAGATGACTTTGAACAAAATTTTAGAACTGCATATGAATTAAATATAACAGATCCTACTTTTGATCCTCAAAATGTTAAAAAAGTATGGATTAGAAAAGCGAAATTTGGAGCAGGTGACGACTGGAAAGTTAATGATATAGAAGTGTATATGAAAGGAATTAGAGTGTTTAATAAAAATATTAATACATGGTTAAGTGGAAATACTACTTATAATATGGATGTTAACGGACTTTAACATTATATAAAATTTAAATAGGGATAGGTAGCTTAATTAGTGTACCTATCCCTACAATATTGTGATTTTATTTATTTGGACAAACCTAAGATGTAATTTAAAATATCATCCTCACCATTAAAAAATGAATCCGCTTTTAAAACTATATCTTTATCCGGATAAACAGAATCTGTATCCTCACTAGAAGTTTTGAAAAAATTACTTGAATATTTAATATCTATATCTGTATTTGTTAAATGTATTTCTTTAACTTCTCCAAAATGATTTGGTTTACCACCAGTTGATTCTCCTATTAGTGTTACATTTGTACCATTTCTAAGCTCCATAGCATTTAATGTTGCTGATGAAAATGTTTTTCTACCTATAATAACATAAAGATTTTCTTTTTTATTAACATTCTCCCTTTTCACTATTTCACTTAAGAATGGATTGAAAATACCAGAGTTTCCTCCACCATTATCTCTTAAATCAATAACTAACTTTTTTATATTTTTACTATCTACAATCTCAAAAACATCCTTTGTAAATTTTAAAAATGAGTAATCCTTCATTTCCGTACAAGAATTATATTTAACATAAAGAAGATTATCATTTTCAATGTAATCAAACCAATAATTAGCCTTACCATTTTGTTTTGTTAATGGTAAATTACTCACTAAATCTGAATCATCAGATAAAAACTTTACATTTTTATAGTCCACTGTTTCAACAGGTTTTACTGTAACATTATTATTCGATTCGCCTTCAAATGTAAAAACCGCCTCAGTATCCTTTACTACCCCTATAAACTTAAGTGGTTCAACATACCTTAATAAATTAGAAAATTGATTTTTTGTTATAGCTTTATTATCTTTCGAAACAAATGGATCAAGCTTTGAACGTATTTCCTCTACAGAATATCCATTTACTTCCACTAATTTTTTTCCCCAATAATCTTTGTAATCTAAAGATGCATCACTTACATAAATATCATTTTCAAACTGAAAAAATGCTATTGGATAAGATAAGGAACCTAAAATATTAACACTTGTATGACTATCATTAATAGTTACTATTACCTTTGCAAGTTCAGCTTTAATTTCTTCATCAGTATATTCTTCTATTTTACTTATAAGCGAATCCATATCATTATTAAAATCACTTTCTGATTTAGAAAAGAATAAATTTTTATGCTTTTTAGGTAACTCAGTTTTTACAAATTCAATATCTGATTTCCAACTTTCATTTCTGTCTCCACTTTTTGATATAGGTGATTTAGTTACTCTGTTAAATCTTGGAAATAAATTTATATATATTACTATTCCAGTGACAATTAATATAGCAACACTTAATATAATAACTTTTCCCCCTTTTTTTAACTTCATTACAGATACCCTCTCTTTCTTTATAAATATTTCTTTATTTATATGCACTTTAAAACTAACCTTTAACAATTAAGGTTCAACTAATTGATAGTCTTCTACTTTCATTTTCACTCCATCTTCCCAATTATCAGAATTAATTGAAGTAAGTTTTAAATATCCATTCTTTTCTTCTATAAAAATAGAATCCTTTGTATCTTATTACCGCCTTTTATTTAAACATGTCATTTTGCCCTGTATCTTTTTTTCCCACAAACCCAATACTTTCATACAAACGAATGGCATACTTGTTACATTCATCTGCTGCAAGGAACGCCCTTATTGCACCCTGTTTTTTGCCATAACTTAAGGCTTGCAGAATTAGGTTCCTTGCAATACTTTGCCTTTGATACTCAATTTTCACCGCTACCTCTCTTATCCAAACTATTGGGCCCTTTTCATTTCCATGTGCATATGTTGCAGTACACACGAGTCCCACTATTTCACCATAGTTATTTCTATGTACTATAACTGCATTGTTTTTTATCCCTGTCTCTGCATCTGAAGATTCTTCTCCTTTTAGCCATATTTCCATCCATTCTGTTGTCTGCCCTGTAAATCCCCTGCTTTGACCTTTACATGATATAGTTACCAAAGATGCATTTTCACATTCAGTTTCATTCAAAAACTCGCTTTCAAAATCACAATGGACATGTTCAAGACTATTCATAAAATAATCGTTCCATGTAGCGAATATTTTAAATCCTGTCTTCTCAAAGTTAGAAATCCAATCAAGCGGAATAAATGTTATTAATGCCTTATCAGTTTCTTTTCTTATTACACTTATTAACTCCTCATCAATATTTGCTGCCCAATGATATTCATTCATTTTACTTTCAGCATTATATCCATACATAAGTAATACCTTTTCATTTTCTATCAACACATTGTAATTAGCTACTGCAACATAATCAAGATATTGCATTGATGAATAATTATAATTATTACTTTTTGCTCTAATATCTAAGAATTCTTGCTCTGTTATATTTATTCACCTCCTAAATCATATGTGAAATAAAAATCATTAAATTCTTTTTATTCTAGTAACTTAAATACTTTTTCTATTGATTCTGTATCTTCAAAATTATTAGATATGCGAAACATCAATTCAGATCCATTATTATTTAGAAAAGCTTTCTCAACTTTACTCTTATCATTTAACATAAGTATTTTAATATTTAGCAATAACATTGCTAAACTACTTGTGTATTCTTCCGATGATATCCCATCCCCTTCGGATAAAGTTACATATGCCATGTGTGCTGATGCAATATCCCCATATTGTTCAGCATATACAAGTTCATCACTTAAGCTCCCACTCTTACTCGCAAATGATTCTATCCCCTGGCTTACTATAATCCCTAACTCCTCTTTATATCTCTTTATCTTAGAATCTTGATAAATGTTATACCCAATAGAAACTATTATTATAATAGTCAATACAGGTAAAACAATTGACTTTAGTTTATTTCTACAATTAACCTTTGCTTCTGCCATATAATTAATCTCCCCATATATTCTTTTTAATTAATATTATCTACATAAAATCTAATTGCTCTGCTACTTTTTTATCAACATATAATATTTGTCTAATTGGATTTTCTTCTACATACTTCCATAATTTTATTGTTTTAGGGGTAATCTTATAGACAACCTGTCCATCTAGTGACCCATAGGCATTATACGATCCTAAATGATCTGATTTATATAAATCCATTAGTTCTATATTTTTTTCTTCTTTCCAATCACCAATTTCTTCAACTGTTCCTTCTATAGAAATATTATTAAAACAAAGTGAAACCTTATTGTTTTCTTGCATTTGACTGTGCTTTATATAACATTTGTTGGTCTGAAAAAATATATAAAGACCTTTATTTATAATGCTCATAGACCTAGACGTGACATTATCCTTATATGATGTAGACAATATCCATATTCTGTTTTTTTCTAAATTTGATATTATTTCATTTTCCAAGTTACAATAGTTTATTCTCATAAAATTCTCCTCTTTGTGTTTTTTAACCTATCTTTTATTTTATGATTTATGCTCTTTCCATAAGCAATCTGTTATCTTCATTTCACTAAATGTAGCTTTAAAAGAATTATTACTTGGCGAACATGCAAGTAACCCGAAATTAATTTCCTTTCTACCTTCAAACAAGTGGAAAATTCTCATCTGTTTAAAGTTTATACCATCAAATTAATTTTCAAGGCAATAATCATTTTCCCTCCTGCTTAATCTATACCACATACATTTTAAAGAAGCTCCTATATCTACTGTTGCCCAATCTGAATATCCATGATTAGTTACAACACTTCCAAGCCATGACCTATTATTGTCATGAAATTCAATTCCTATCTTTACCCAATTTTCACTATTTTGATAAATCACAACTCCACATTGATCAAACAAGGCTGTACTATTAAACTCTGTCTTTACTGTAAATGAAAAATACCTTTCATCTGTTGTAATGTATAAAACATGTGCATTATCATTTCTAAATCCATAATAAGTTCTTTGTCAAAAATCATTATTAGGATCTGTTATAATTTCAACACTATTATTTCCAATCACATAATCTTTAGGTTCAAAAAACCATTTTGCATCTTTCAAATTAAATTCAAACATAATTCCTCCCAATAAAACTAATTATTATGACCGTCTTCATCTTCTAGAATTGGTAAACTGATTTGAAATACATTAACTTAATTTCATATCTTGTGAATCTTACATCAACATTTTTCACGTCTACCTTTTCAACAATATACCGCCACTTTTTAATTTATATTACTTTTACATCCAATTATACCATAATTTAATTACATTACCCAATATCGTGGAGAAAAAGAAACAAAGGTGTATATTTATGAATGTTTAGCTGTTCTAGAAAATCGAACTAATGATACATTACTAATTAAATTTTCAAAATCTACTCTTATACAATTATTTGTTAGTTATCATACTATATAACAATTTATACTAACAGTTTCGATAAAATTCTTAAGCTAGCTAAATCCTATCTAGAATAATTTAACTTTAACAAAAGGAGAATACTTATAATGATTTTTAAAACCATTATAAGCATTCTCCTTTTTTATTAACCTTAGGCATATCCAAATAATAATAGACCAGTGTCCTTGATTTATTTTACTATGCCTTAATCTACAATATTTAAATTAGCTTTTAACTTATCAATATCTTTATTATCTCTATTTGCATAATCTAATAACTGCTCTTCATTTATTCTTTTAACATCAAAATATTTTGCTTCTTCTGACGCAAAGTATAATCCGCATACACTTGCAACTGGTTCCATCATATAACTATCTGTTAGAGTTACCCCTACTTTTTCATCTTTATTTATTACATCAAACAGTTTTTCTTTTTCACTATGATCTCTTAAGCAAGGATATCCAAAGGCTGGTCTAATTCCTATAAATTTATCTTTTAATAATTCTTTTAGTGTTAAATCTTCATCTGCTACATAACCCCATAAATCTTTCCTACCTATTAAATGTATTTTTTCCGCTAATGCTTCTGCTAATCTATCAGAAAGCAACTTTACCATAATTGACGAATAGTCATCTTCTTCTTTTTTAAGCTTTTCACTATATTCCGCTGTGCCTATTCCAAATGTAGTTATAAACCCACCAATATAATCTTTTATTTTACTTTCTTTTGGTGCAATATAATCAGAAAGACATTTATACTCATTATTTTTATTAACTTCTTGTTGTCTTAGCATATTAAAAGTAGTTAACACTTGATTATTTTCTGGGTTATAAACTTCTATATCATCACCTACAGAGTTAGCTTCAAAAACTCCAAATGCAGCTCTACCTTCTATTAGATTCTCGCTATCAAGATAATCTAACATTTTATTAGCATCATTAAATAATTTTCTAGCCTCTTCTCCATATTTACTATCTTCTAATATTCCAGGGTAAGCGCCTTTAAGTCCCCATCCCATGAAAAAGAATGTCCAATCTATATATTTTCTTACATCACATATTTTATAACTAACTACCTTTTGAGCTCCAAGTTTGTTTGGCTTTGTAATTTCACTTTTATTAAAATCAATACAACATTTATTATTTCTAGCTTCTTCTAAAGAAACAAACTTTCTATTTAAGTTCATATAATTTTCTCTTACATTATTATATTCCTCATAGGTATTTTTTATAAACTCACGTCTTGTATCTTTATTGGCTAACTTTTTAGCAACTTCTACAGCTTTTGAAGCATCACTAGAATAAATTACTCCATTTGAATATTTAGGAGCTATTTTTAGTGCTGTATGAATTTTTGAAGTTGTAGCTCCACCAATCATAAGTGGAATATCAAAATTTAGACGTTCCATTTCACTAGCAACATAAGTCATTTCCTCTAGTGATGGAGTTATAAGTCCACTTAATGCTATGATATCTGCATTTTCTCTTTTAGCAGTTTCGAGTATAGTTTCACAAGTAACCATTACTCCTAAATCTATAACTTCAAAATTATTGCAACCAAGCACTACAGATACTATATTTTTTCCTATATCGTGAACATCACCTTTTACTGTAGCGAAAACTACTTTCCCTGCACTACTTTTTTCCCCTTCACTTTTTTCATCTTCAATAAAAGGCATAAGTATGCTAACAGCTTTTTTCATTACCCTTGCACTTTTAACAACTTGAGGAAGAAACATTTTTCCTTCTCCAAAAAGCTCCCCAACAGTATTCATTCCATCCATTAAAGGACCTTCAATTACATCTAATGTACGCGGATAATTTACTCTTGCATGTAGTACATCATCCTCAACAAAATCACTTATCCCTTTAACTAACGCATGTTTAAGCCTATCTTCTACGCTCCCATCTCTCCAAATCAGCTTGTTTACTTCTTTGATATTATTATTGTTTTTTTTAAAGTTTTCTGCGAAGTTTATAAGATCTTCTCCTGCATTTTCACTTTTATTAAATATTACAGCTTCTACTTTTTCAAGTAGCTCTTTATCAATATCATCATAGATTTGAATCATAGCTGGGTTAACTATTCCCATGTCCATTCCAGCTTCAATAGCATGATATAAAAATGCTGAGTGCATAGCTTCTCTTATTAAATTATTCCCTCTAAATGAGAATGATAAATTACTTACTCCTCCACTAATTTTTGCATAAGGTAAATTCTTTTTTATCCATCTAGTTGCATTTATAAAATCTACTGCGTAATTATTATGGTCTTCAATGCCAGTTGCAATAGCTAAAATATTAGGATCAAAAATAATATCCTCAGCTGGAAACTTAACTTTATTAACTAAAATATTATAAACTCTTTCACATATAGCAATTTTCTTCTCAAAGGTATCTGCCTGACCTTTTTCATCAAAAGCCATAACTACAACAGCTGCGCCATACTCTTTTATAATTGTTGCTTGTTTTATAAATTCTTCCTCACCGCATTTTAAAGAAATGGAGTTTACAATATTTTTTCCTTGAATAGATTTTAAACCTATTTCTAAAACCTCAAACTTAGAAGAATCAATCATTATAGGAACCTTTGCAATATTTGGTTCACTAGCTAGTAGCTTTAAAAATTTTTCCATTTCATAACCTGCATCTAAAAGTCCATCATCAAAATTTATATCAATTATCTGAGCTCCATTTTCAACTTGATGAAGTGCTATAGATAATGCTTCATCATATTTCTTTTCTCTTATAAGCCTTGCAAATTTAGCTGAACCTGCTACATTTGTTCTTTCTCCTATATTAACAAAGTTACTATTTTTATTTATTTTTGAAGCTTCAAGTCCACAAAAAACACTTTCTTTTTCAATATTTGGAATTAATCTTGGTTTAAATTTACTTACTACTTCACTTATAGCTTTTATATGTTCATAAGTAGTTCCGCAACATCCACCTACAATATTTATATGCCCCTCTTTTGCAAGTTCTTTTATAAAACTAGCTGTTTCCTTTGGCGACTCATCATACTCACCTAATGAATTTGGTAGTCCTGCATTTGGATATAAACTTATATAAACTCCTTGCGATTTAGAAAGTTCTTTAATTAAAGGTATTAAATCCTTTGCCCCAAAAGAACAATTAAGACCAATACTTAATATTCTTTCATTTTTTAGAGATCCTGCAAAAGCTTCTAATGTTTGACCTGATAAAATCCTACCACTTTTATCAACTGTACCTGAAATCATAATAGGCAAATCTAAATATTTTCTATTTAGAACATTATTAACAGCTATAATTGCAGCTCTTCCATTTAATGAATCAAATATTGTTTCTATTAACAATAAATCAACACCACCATCTATAAGACCAGTAGCTTGTTCTTCAAAAGCTATTACTAATTCATCAAAACTAATACCTCTAAACCCTGGATTATTAATATCTGGAGACATTGAAGCTGTTTTATTAGTTGGACCTATGGATCCTGCTACAAATCTAGGCTTAGATGGATCTTTCTTTGTATAAATATCAGCAGCCGCCCTTGCTATTTTAGCGCCACAATAATTTAATTCATAAACTTTATTTTCTAAATTGTAATCAGATTGTGATATTCTAGTTGAGTTAAAAGTGTTTGTTTCAATAATATCTGCACCTGCTTCAAGATATTTTTTATGAATATCCATTATTATCTCCGGTGAAGTAAGATTTAATAAATCATTATTTCCTTGCTGATTGCATGTACACGCGCAATCTCCTCTAAATACTTTCTCTCCAAGTTTATAATCTTGTATACTAGTTCCCATAGCCCCATCTAATACAAGAATTCTATTTTTTAAATGCTTCTCTATTTCATATTTCATATTTATGCCCCCAATTTACAATTTACACCCCTGGGGTGTAATATTTTCCATTTTAATAAATATCTAAGCTAAAACCTCTTTCTAGCACTTCTTTTGCATATTCCTTTGCTCCAAATAATGATAAATCCTTGTAATTTCCACATTGAATTTCATTAGCTGCTGGAATTTCCTTTGCTTGTAAAACTACCTTTAATGATTTTTCTAGTGCTTCTTTAATTTCACTTGGTTCTCTATTTCCCCAAAGGCTTAAATAAAATCCTGTTCTACATCCCATTGGTGATAAATCTATTATTCCATCTAACTCATTTCTTAATTCATGAGCTAACAAATGCTCAAGTCCATGCATTGCTGCTGTTCCAAAAGCTTCTTTATTTGGTTGCAAAAATCTAATATCAAATTTACAAACCATATCACCTTTTTCTCCATCTAAAACACAACACTTTCTTATATAAGGAGCCTTAACATTTCTATGATCTAACTCAAAACTTTCTACTTTATCCATTTTCTTTTACCTCCTACATTTTTCTTTTACTACTGTTTTATATTTATTTGAACATGCCTTTTTAAATTGCATTTCCATTGTTAACAGAATTTATTATAGATGAAATGCTTCCATTAATTCTTTTCGCTACATATGGATTATTCATTGTGTATAAATGTATTCCATCCACACCACTTGAAATTAAATCCACCATTTGTTCTGTTGCATAAGCAATTCCTGCATCTCTTAATGCTTCTTTATTATGTTCATATCTATCCATTATTTTAAGAAACTTCTTTGGAATGTTAGTTCCGCAAAGTGATGTTATTCTTTCTACTTGTTTCTTATTTATAACAGGCATAATCCCTGCTTGAATTGGTGATTTAATATTATATTTTTCTTTTTTTTCTAAAAAATCATAAAAATAATTATTATCAAAAAACAGTTGAGATATAAAGTGAGATGCACCTGCTTCTTCCTTTAATTTTAGGTTTAATATATCTCTATCTAAATCCTTACAATCTATATGACCTTCTGGATAACAAGCTCCAACTATATTAAAATCTCCTCTTCTTTTTATATGATTAACAAGCTCCGAGGCATAGTTAAATTCCCCTTTGGATAATTTATGACTTGTCATATCTCCTCTTAAGGCTAAAATATTTTCTATTCCAGCATTTTTTAAATCCCTAAGGAGAAAATCTATTTCCTCCTTAGTTGAATTTATACAAGTTAAATGTGCTAATGATTCTATTCCATACTTACTTTTAACTAGTGATGATAATTCACATGTTCTATTTTCAGTTAAGCTTCCCCCAGCCCCATAGGTTACGCTTATATAATCTGGAGTTAAATCTTTTAACTCCTCTAGTGTATTGTAAATAGTTTCTACTGATGATGATACCTTTGGTGGAAATATTTCAAATGAAAACACCAAATTCTTTTCTTCAAATAATTCTCTAATATTCATAAATTTTGCCCCCCTATAATTTAAATTTGCCTAAGTCATTTTTAAAAAATATCAAGTCAAGGTACTTTTTATTAGCTAGTTAATTTTTTGTAGATACCTTATCCTACTTAGCTTCGCTATTAAATCTCTTATCTTCTAAAATCAAAAAAAGCCTATAGGATATTCCTATAGACTTAGTAAGCCACTATAAAATACCCTTATCTATCAGTTTTTAATAAAACTGCAGGATTTAGCACCACACATTTTTAAACTAGTAATTTAAAATTAATAATTTAAAACATTGGTTGCTGGGTTTCACAGGGCCAGTCCCTCCACCACTCTTGATAAGTAAATTTATTCTTTTTTATAATTATATACCCATTTCTCAAAATTGTAAATTAAATATTCTAAATACTCTTAAAAAATCCATTAATTACTGATATAATATACTTGTACATATTTTAAAAGAGGAAAGGGTGATAGGTTCTATGGGGAGTAAAAAAATTAGAAATAAAGAATTAAAAGAAGTTAAAAAATTAGAATTAGATAAAATTAATAAAGATGCTTCTGAAAAAATTAGTAAAAGAAAAGGTACAGCTTTATTAAACATGATTGCTTTATTATCAGCTATAATTGTTATTTATATGGGGAATTTCATGAATAAGACAGTAGCTGCAGAGCCAAACCTTAAAGATTCTACTAATCTCATACAAAAAGAACTAAAGCTTGAAGAATCTGAGGCTATAAGTTCAATTTTTGCAGGAGATGCTCCTTATGTCCTTTATAAACAAAATAATCAGCTTGGTTTAGTTAAAGGTAATCCAGCAAAATTCTTAAAATCTAGATTTTATTTAGATACTGATTTAAAGTTTATCCCAAATGGAAAGGCTGTTTCAACAGTTACACATAGATATGAAGATAAGAGCCAAGATAGAGTTATTCTTTATGGTGATTTAACAGCAACAAAGGCTAAATACGCTGAAGTTACTTACAATGGCAAAATAGAAAAATTAGAATTTGAAGCTAGTACTCCATTTATGCAATTAGTTGAATTTGATGCAGTAGATAACCAAACTCCTACTGTTAAAATATTTGATACAGATAATAAAGATATAACTAGTGAATTAATGAATTCTTAAAATATAACTAAAAAAGGAAAGTTTACTTTGTAAACTTTCCTTTTTTAGTTATAGCTCCAACCTCAATATTATTTAATTTGGCAAATTCCCGGTTTACAATTCATTATAATATATTTTTATTCTACATCTAATTCTTTTAAAATCATATCTATTTCATCATATTCCTCTTCTACTACTACTGATGCTTTCTCTAAATAGTCTTTATCTAATTTATTTATACTCTCAACATCCTCTAAATAAATAACCTTTTTAATAATGTAACTTAATGCAGCTAAGCATATTCCATAAAATACATATTGCGTTACAGAGTTTAAATAATAATTAATAACTTCTGTTATTTGCTTAATAGGATCAAATCCCTGTTTAATTAAGCTTGATATATACATATGTGATGTATATATATTAAATATTGCAAATATAACCATAACTATTGCCATTGTATTTAATATTTGGGTAGCCTTTGAAACCTTATTTCTTTCTTGTAATTTCATAATATCCTCCTATTTATGTTATTAAAATCTAGTCAATACAAATCTTTATTTTATTAATAAACGCCTGACTTAATCTAATTAATTCTACTCCTTTATAAAGATAAGTTTTCCTTTAGTAAGCCCCCATATCTCGTCTGAAAAATAAGAAACCTTTTTAGAATGAGTTACTATAATTACGCATTTATTCTCTTTATGTGCTAACTCTTCTAATATTTTTAGTATCTCATCTTCAGTTTCATTATCTAAATTACCTGTTGGCTCATCTGATATTATTATATCTGGGTTATGAGCAAGTGATCTTGCAATTGCAACCCTTTGTTGTTCCCCTCCTGATAATTTCAAAACCTTTCTTAATGCAGTTTGATGATCTATTCCAACCTTGCTTAGTAACTCAAATGCATATAGCTTTTTATCAGGAACTTTTACGTTACTAATATCCATTGACAACAATATATTTTCAAGGGCTGATGTATTAGTAAAAAGATTATATCCTTGAAATATAACCCCAATATTCTTTGATCTATAAATATCTTTATCTATATTATTTAACGACTTATCATTATATAATATATCACCAGATTTGCAATTATCTAATCCAGCTATTAATGATAATAAGCTAGTTTTTCCTGCACCAGATTTTCCTATTATTGCATAAATTTTTCCTCTCTCAAAATCTACGCTTATATTATTAAAAACTGGCGTCTTTGCACCTTCATATGAATATGAAACATTTTTCACACTTAATACTGCCATAATTTTCTATCCCCTCTCTGTAAGTATTTTTCTTGGTTCATATTTTGTAATATAACTTACGCCTACAACACTACTTACTAAAGCTATTAATAGTGCAACTCCTGTTACCTCTAGTATTGCTTTTCCATTTAAAGTTACATCAATTTCAGATATTGTATCCTCACTTGCCGAACCAGTTGAATTTGATATAGCCATTCTAAACCCTTGACTTGGCACCTTATCTGTCTTTTGTGCCTCAATTTGCTTTTGCAATAGTGAATTTGATACCGGTTGTGATAATACGCTACCAGCTCCTATTCCAATTACTAAACATATTGCTGTTATTATTAATGACTCTGATATTAATCCTATTGCTACCTTACCTTTTTTCATTCCTATAGCACGTAATACACCAATTTCATACTTTCTTTCTCTTATTGATAATGTATTTAGTAATATTAATATTACTGATCCTAACCCTAATACTACTAATACAAACATTAATGTTATAGATCCTAGCCCCTCTACTGGCCCAACTATTTTATTATAACTTTCTTCGTCAGTAGTTACATTATACATATCAGGTAATCCCTTAGCTCTTACTTCTTCTTCAAAATTCTTAATCATATCAGGATTCTTTAAGTAATACTTAGCTTGAATGTATAATTCTTCATCACCTGATATTCCCTGTGCTGTTTCTAAATTAATTAATATTTCATTTCTCTTATTCATAGCCGCTTGTTTAAAAGGCATGCTATATTCATTTGTAGAATCAAAATATATACCTGTTACCTTTAGTTTATATGCATCACCATTTTCATCCGTAGCTTTGTTAACTTCTATAAAATCTCCAACCTTAATATTATTTAACTCAGCAAATTCTTGGCTTACAATACATTCATCTTTTTCTTTATACATTTCACCATCTATTATTTTTCTTTTACCACTTTTAAATTCCTCTAGTGATTCTAAGGTTGAATTACCTATAATTTTAAAATTTGGCATAGCTGACTCAATTGCTTTACCATCTGGTCCAATTGCTTTACTTATCATCAAACCATTTCCAGCATCCTCATCTTCATCAATTGCCTTTAGTGTTTTTGATACAGCTCCAAATTCAGATGTAAAAATACTTTCTTTCAAATATTCAGATTCTGCAAAATCAAAATACTGCTTAGTCTTTATAGCTTCTATAGGCCCAGCAGCCATCATTCCACTTTTATCTTCGCTTTGGTTCATTAACTTATCCATATCTGGAGCTAATGTCACTTCACTTCCAAACCTATTTTTATAATCTTTTATAATTTCATCTGTTGTTGTATTAATGCTAAAAGCAACTACAGTTGAAACTATTATTCCTAGTATTATTATTCCTATTAAAATATTCCTACCTTTGTTTCTATAAATATTTTTCATGGCATTTTTAAAAATATACATTATAACCATCCTCCAATTCATACTTTATATATTTATAATATCAAAAGCTATGTTAATCTATTGTTAATGGCTTAGTCTTCTCGAAACCTTTTACTGATTGCATAGTTTATAATGCCTTAAATGCCATATAAAATTTTGCACCTTTCCCACTTTCACTATCTACAAATGTAATACCCTCGCTGAGGTTAGTTATTTGATACACAAGGCTAAGACCTATCCCATATCCATCTTTCTTTAAATTTCCACCTCTATATTCAAAGTTGAATATCTTATCAATAATTTCTTTATCTATGCCTTTTCCACCATCCTCAACACAAATTATAGCACTTCCATTTTTGTTATATGCCTTAACTATGATTTTACTATTATCACCATACTTTATTGCATTTTCTATAAGATTACATACAGCTCTATATATCCAAATCTCTCTACTTTTTATAGTAGGTATTTCCTCTTCATCTATTTTAAGTTCTATATTATTATAAACTTTACTATATATATCAACAGCTTCAGCACAAACAAGTCCTAAATCTACTTCTTCATCATATTTTATATCCTCTGTTGCATTTAATGCTAAGATATCATCTAAACTACAGCTCATTTTATCAATTAGTCCTATTAATTCATCACGTTCTCCTAGTTGTATTTTGGCTCTTAATATTGCTAAGGTATTCTTTTGCTCATGACTTATGTAGGAGTTAATACTATTTGCTTCTTTTAATAACATTTTTATTTTTTGTGATGACTTAGCTAAAGCACTTCCTACTCCACTAAGCTCTCCTTCAAATATATTTTCATCTATATTCCCATTAATTATATCTGGCAAAGAACATGCTATTTTCTCTATAGGATATATTACTTTTCTACTTATAAATTTTGATATTAATATAGATATCACCATGACAATTGCAAATACTACTAACATTACCACCATACCATTAGAAATTATTTCTTTATTATAAGTTCTCTGCATATCACTATTTGTAATGACCTTAGCTGGTAACTCTGCTATTTTAGTTGAAACAGATCCCTGCGTTATGGCAGTACTAATCTCAGCCTGACTATATGAAATAAAATAACTATTTATATTAGATATAGGTTTATCTATTTTATTAATTAAAATAAATCCTAATATTAGTACTATCATAGTAATAAAAAAGGCATAAGTAATTAATAGTATGTTTAGCTTTCCTTTATAATTTAATCTTTTTCCCATATTCTATATCCTTTCCCTTTTAAGGTTATTAAAATATCTTTTTCTGCTCCAATTTTTAACTTCTTTCTTAAATTAGCTATATGTACCCTAAGTACTGATGAAAACTGGTCAAAAAACTCATCATATACATGTTCTGTTATACTTTCACTAGATACTACATTAGGATGATTATTTGCAATATACTCTAATATATCAAATTCTTTAGCTGATAATTTTACTTCTTTTAACTTATAACTAACTACTCTAGTTTTCGGATTTATTAATAATTCGCCTATTTTTATTTCTGAATTTACTCTTCCATAAAGTCTTCTTACAACTGCATTTATTCTTGCTCTTAACTCTATTAAATCAAAAGGTTTTACTATATAATCATCTGAACCTAAATCTAACCCCATAGCTCTTTCCTTTACCTCATTTCTAGCAGTAACAATTATTACTGGTGTTGTTATTCCCGTTTCTCTTATACTTTTTAAAACTTCAAGTCCATCTTTATCAGGTAAATTTAAATCTAATAAAATAGAATCATATTCATTAACAAATATTTTTTCTTCGCCATCTTGTCCTGTATTTGCAATGTCTGATGAAAACCCAAACTCTTCAAGACCTCTTTTTACTACATTTGCTAATTCTTTATCATCTTCTATAATAAGTATTCTCATACTTCACCTCTTTAAATCTATTTCGATTAATTATAATATAATCAATGTTAATCTAATGTTAACCTACTTAGGCATTTCCAGATAAATAACAAGTCAGTATTCTTGTTATTTATTTGGAAATGCCTTATTTGCATAAACTAATGTTATTGCTTCTTTAAATGCGATCTATTTCAAATATTCTAAAACTGGATCTTTACCATTAATAAAATCATAAATACCTACTTCTACATTTATATCTGGCAATAAAGAATCACTATTATCATCTTCTATTAAATTATAATATTCTGTAGAATATGTTATTAAAAATTTACTGTTTGGCAAATTAAACTTTTCTATTTCCCCATAACAGTTAGGCTTTCCTCCAGTAGGCTCTCCTATTAAAGTTGCATTTGTATTATTTTTAAATGAAAATGTATTTAAAAGTGCTGATGAAAACGTATCTCTTCCTATAACTATAAATAATTTCCCAAACTTATTTATTTTATCATTTTCTTGGACATATTTTATAAATGGTTCTAGTAATCTTGAATCTCCACCTGTATTATTTCTTAAATCTACTACTAACTTATTAACATTATTTTCTTCCATAAACTTAATAATATTTTTAGTAAAATCCTCTATTGACTCTTCTAAAACATCTCTACATGAATTATATTTAAAATATAATATCTGTTTCTCCTCTAAATACTCAAACCAATAATTTTTATGATTATTCTTTCTATACAAAGGTATTTTATTAAATAGCTCTTTATCGTTCTTATTGATATTACATTGTTCTTTATTCTCACTATCTAGTAGAAGTAACTCATTATACTTATTTATA
This sequence comes from Clostridium gasigenes, assembly GCF_900104115.1. Classification (GTDB taxonomy): domain Bacteria; phylum Bacillota; class Clostridia; order Clostridiales; family Clostridiaceae; genus Clostridium; species Clostridium gasigenes. The sequence goes on along the minus strand of NZ_FNJM01000009.1, from coordinate 8,570 downwards.
TCTACCGAATTTATATTTCTAGTTTTAATTTCACCATTTAATCCTTCAAACTTCATACTGCAATTTTCTATATCATCAATAATCATTAATCCATACAAAAGTTCAACAGCCTGAAGATATTTAACTATATTTGCTTTTAAGTATGATTTATTTTCGTGAGATATAATTTCTGTTAATTCCTCTAGAACTTCATTTATAGGTACATTATTAATTTCAATAACCTTGGAATATTCTAATTCCTTATATTCACCTAAAGTTTTAATTACATATATCCCTTCCTTAAACCAATAAAATTCTAGTGGCAGCAAATAATTCATCGGTAACTTAACAGCTGTATGTGCATCTCCTATACTAGCAATAACTCTACTTATTTCAACTTTCATATCATTATAATCTAGCTTTTCTATCCTGCCCTTAAGCTCTTTTATATTATTCTCAAAACTTTCTCTAGTTATATTAAAAAATAAGTTTTTATGTTTACTTATTAGGGTCTCCTTTAAAAATTCAATATCCTCATTCCACTTATCTATCCACATATTAATACTCCTTCCTAAATTCATCCACAGATTCAAAATATATAATATACTCTACCCTGTTAACTAATTATTTTTTCGAAAATTGATAAGGCATAGTAAAATAAAAAAAACAACTCTATATAAATAGAATTGCTTTAAGATTCTTCAAATAAAGCCACTATAATATTATTTCTTTATAAGTAATAATATTATAGATATGGCACTAAAAGTTAAACTGATAATATTTATGTATGTTACTACTTGTCTTTGACTAAACCCTTTTTCTTGTAACCTGTAATGTATTTGACTTCTATCTGCTTGATATACTGGTTTTCCTTCTAAAAATCTTTTAACTATAACAAACAAATTATCAAATATAGGTACTGCCAGTGCTAATATTGGTATAAATAAGCTCAATACTGTGGCTTGTTTAAAAGCACCATCTAAAGCTATTATACTTAATATAAAACCTAATAAATTAGCTCCTGAATCTCCCATAAATATCCTTGCTGGATATCTGTTATACACTAAAAACCCAACTATTACTCCTGCTAATATTAGTGATATAATTGCTGAATCTCCTTGGTTTAATATTAATGCTGCACCCGCAAATGTCATGGCTGATATAAATGATAACCCACCCGCTAATCCATCCATACCATCTGACCAATTTATTACTGTAGTTACACCAAAAATCCATGTTATTGTAAGTGTAAATTGTAAAAGCATACTTAATTCTATATATATTCCTGTAAAAGGATTTGTAAATCCTATAAAAACTATTCCGCATTTAAAAACTATAAAAGCTGCTAAAAGCTGTATTATTAATCTTGGATATATAGGAAATTCTTTTCCATTAGACTTGTAATAATCATCAATTAATCCAATTAATAATATTAATGATCCACCAATAAACACACCTAATTTTTCAGTTATATTTCCTTGATTTACAAACAAATAAATTGCAAAAAAACCAATATACATAGCAATTCCACCACAAAGTGGTATTTCGCCCCTATGCTTTTTTCTTTCTGTTGGCTTATCTGTAAAATTATATTTTATAGATAATTTCATTAGTATTGGAGTTACTAGATATACTATTAAAAATGCCAGTATAAATGCCAATATATTTTCCATATAAATTCGACTCCTTAGCTTTTAGGCATCTATTAAATAATAACTATTTAATATACTAGTCTATTTTGTGCCGTATTATGTTATAAAATAATTTCGTCATAAAAAGATACTCTCTTTTTTATTATACTATTATTCCACATTTATATCAATTATAAAAATATTACTTTAATGTTACATTGCCTAATACCTCAATCCAACTAGTATCATCACATAATTTACAAGGTTTAGAAAAGTTCTCGCTCTGCCCATTCTCTTTCCTCTGCTGTAAGTGATCTGTTACTTGTGTTGCTTCCTTGGCTCCATCTGCTTGCTTTTTCTTCATCTCCATTTACCTGATTCGTTCTATTATTTCTAGCATCTTTAAATTTCCCTCCATATGCTTGTCCCCCTTTCCCATCATTATTATTTTTATATAAATTAGAACTTGAATTATCTCTATATCCATTAAAATTACCAGCTTTAGATTCCAAGTTGTTATTAATTACGCAAGATTTCATATTCATATTAAATTCATTTACATACCCTTCAAACTTTGTCCCAAATAAGGTTTCTGGCCTCAAATACTTTTCCATATCACTGTCTAACCACTCATTAGCCTTTGCACTAATTATATTTTGGAAATCTTCCAAGCCATAACCTTCCTTAATCCTTGCATTTATTAGCTTTTCATTCTTAACTGTTGTCACCTTATAATTTGTTCCACACAGAATATTTAAATACTCAATTACATAATGATACAAGGGCTTTTCACTACAATTATTCCTATTATCATTGCTTGCCCTAGTTTCCTCATTATTAAAACTATTTTGCTTATGCTGCTGTACATCTTTATAACTATCATTTGTTTCATTATGTTCAATAACATCTACTGAAATTTCCTTTGTATTTATTTTAATATCCTGTAAATTTATATTTAAGCTTTTATTTTCTTCATAAATTTCATTTATTAAAGGAACTTGTCCTATTTCCATGTTTTCCATATTTTCCATATTTCCATGTTTTCCATGTTTTCAACATTTGCTTTTCCCTCAAATTTATCGCCCTTAACTTTTATAATTCTTCGTTCTACTGTTTTATTGTCATTCTTATAAATCATTTTTATATTTATGTATCCCTTAGTCTTTAAAGCTTTAATTACCCCAGAGCATCTACCCTTGCTTAACCCACTGAATATCATAAAATGAGTATTTCCTGCATAACATCCATTTATTCCATCTAATGATGATATCTCAACTAAAAACACTTTTTCTGTAAGTGTTAGCTCTTTATCTAACCAAACCTTAGCTGGTATCCAAACTCCCTTAAATGCTCTATCCATAAAAACCACTCCACCCTTTTTTATTTTTATATTTGTTCCCCTTACTTTTAATATATGCAGTAACATAACTTTTTGAAAATATTTTTAAATTTATTTTTATTTGTTGATTTTCCCACTTATCGTTTCTTTTCTTAATCTCTAATATCATTTTCTAATATATTTTATTTACTTTTAAATTTACCTTTTTTTGTCTGCAAGACAATATATCTAATCTATCTTAACTTGTATTATTAAATTGTATTATTAGCTTGTATTACTTACTTTAACGTTCATGGAACACCCTATACCTATTTATGGAATACCTTATATCTATTTATTGAACAGGCTATATGTATTTATGGACCACCCCTATGTGAATTTTTGGAACAGGTATTCACTAATTCCAAATCAAAATTTCTATGCCAGTCCTTCTTTTTTATTTTAAATGAAAGTGGAAATCCACTGAGGGGTCCAACTTAATTATTGACTCAGTGAGTCAACCTTGTTAAAAATAAAGGGAGGCGTGTTTCACGCTCACCTTTGATAAATTACACATATGTAATTTATCATTAAACTTTAGTTCTTGAAGTTTGCTGTTAAAGTTCTCATATAATGCAACCGATTCTTGCTATACTCCTCACTGATAAGTGCGTTTTTCAATTTATCTCTAGTGTATATAATGCCTATAATTATGGTATAATTTAAAAGTACAGTTTAAAGATTCCATAATGAATAGTACGTTAAGACTATATAAAAGGGGGGCTATATACTTGAATGATAAATTTAAAAAGGAATATAAAATAAATACTTATGATGTTGATTCTAACCTAAAATGCAAATTCTCATCTTTAGTAAATTACTTATGGGATGTTGTTATCTCACAATCTGATTCTTTAGGTGAAACAGACCAAGGTTTCGTAAATAATAATTGTGTTTGGATTCTTTTAAAATATGATATACATATATATGAATATCCTAATTTTAGAGAAACAATAAGTGTGGATACTGAAGTATTAGGGGGTAAGAAGTTTTATGGTTATAGAGGCTATACTATTAGAAATTCAGAAGATAAAATTATAGGTGAAGCTTTTTCTATAGCTATCTTAATTGACCTTGATAAAAGGCGTCCTGCCAAAATATCTCCTGATCAATATGAAATATACGGAATTAAAGGTGATGTAAAAAAACCTATTCCTTTAGATGATATACCTGATATAGAGAAAATAGACTATTCTAAAGACTATCCTATTAGATATAGTGACATTGATTCAAATAATCATGTTAATAATGTGAAATATATGGAAATGTCAATAGATACACTGCCACGTTCTATCTCAAAAGAATATACCCTAATTAATATTAAGGTACTATTTAAGAAAGAAACATCTGATGGAGATACTATTAATGTTTCTACTGAAGTAATTAAAAATGAAACTGATGAACTTATTACTCTTCATACTATTATAGGTAATGAGAAAAAGCTTCTTACAAAGTTACAATTAAAATGGAAAAAGAATAGTTAATTATCTATTCTCAAAAAGCATAAAAACCTTAGCAAAGAGTTAATTTCAAAAATCACTCAATACTAAGGTTTTTACATGCTTTCTATCTATTATCTAATTCTTATTTTTTATCTAATTCCTTTTTTAATATACTAGAAATTACTTATTTAAAGCTTCTAATAAACTTTCTAAGTTTAATCCATGTACTGTTGCAGCGTCTTCTATTGTTTCTGCTTGAGCTGATGGACATCCAACACATCCCATTCCAAAGCCCATTAATATTTCTGGAGCATTATCCTTTGCTCTTATTACTTCTCCTATAGTCATGTCTTTAGTTATCATAAAAATCACCTATCCTTTTAATATTTATTAAATTTAATAATTTTTTACTCTCTAATTTATTTAATATCATACTTTAGTTTTAATTCTTCTAATATAGCTAAATTCTCATCTTTTATATTAGTATTTTCACTTTCAAATTTTGCACATTCCTCGTTAAGTTCATCTATAGTTTCCTTCTTTAATTGTCTTTCTGCAAATTTATATACTACATTGTCTTCTTTATGAATGTGCCTCTCTAAAAGATTAGTATAAGAAACTGCATTTGCAATTACATCTAGCTTAGCTTCATTATTTCCTTCTTTAAAAGATTCTAATGCAGCTTGTAAATTTATCATATACAATCTTCCGAGATCATGTTCTACAAGCATTCCGTATTTAACTACTTTTTCTGCTGTTGCTCCTATTTCATCTACCATTCTATTAAATAACATTGTTTCTTCTTTTTTATGATGATGTGAATCTGCATAGTTTTTTATAAAATATATTACCTTATAAAAATCTTCGTAATTCACTTCTCCTCCTTCTAAAATACCAAAACAAGCTTTTCTAACAACCTTTAACATTTGTTTAATATTTTTATGTTCTTCTATCATTAATTCTACTGCATTCATATTCATATTCTCCTATACTCTTCCTATTTGCATCCCATTATTTTCATCTTTAGTATATTTAAATTCATTATTCACTTCTGTAACAAAAGATTTTATCCATAAGTTTCTTAAATCATAAAAATAATTTACATCTCCATTTGCAGATTCCCAAATATCTTTGTGAACGCAAATTCTTCTTTTCCAAATAACTTTTTCTTCATCTTGTGATATAACTTCATTTACTCTATCACAAGGCATCCCATCTAAAATATAATCATTTACTGAATTAAATATATCAATAGCTGTATTTAATGATTTTCCCTCTTCTTTTACCTCTTTAGCAGCTTTTATACCTTGTCTTATATATAAATCTTCTAATTTTTCCTTTGAATTTTCTTTTTCTAAAAGTTTACCTGTCCATGTTGCAAGTCTTCCTTCTGCTGAATGTATTTTTTCTTGAAGCCATCCATGAATATTTGATGTATCAATCATTTCCTCAAGTGGAAGCTTTGGTAACTTTTCTCCATATTTATTATTTATATCTTTTGATAGGCTTTCTATGTCTAAACCTTCATTTTTTGCTAAATCTATTATTTCTTCTTCTAAACCTTCAAACCAAACTATTTTATTAAATAACCAGTAATGAATTTTTCCTAAATATAAACTCATTTTTTCGTCCTCCTATATCTCATATTTATTTTCTAACATTAGTTTAACATTAATCTATAGTTTTATTCGGTAACATTTGTCACATTTAATTAAAATTTATAATCTACTGATACTCTTTCTTCTACAGACTTTTTAATAAACTCAGCTACTTTCACATGTTTTGGATGATTTATATATATATTTAGTTCTTCCATACTTTCAAATTCAGAACATGAACATTATTTAAAATAACATTCCAGTATAGATATTTCTTTTTTGTTCCATAAATTCATTTTCTTGTTACAAAAAAATGCAATAAAGCCTCTAATAAAGTGGTCTCTATGTCAAGGACAGTTAGAAAAAAATGCCTAAAAATGAATTGGAATATTTTTTATGGAAGATGTATGACAAGAAAGCACTGGTATTATACCGTTTATAGGTATTTACCAGTGTTTTAAATTATATTAATATATAAAATTAGTTTAGCTAGATTTTAATCGGATATTCACCGGTTTCTAGATATTCGTAGTATTTATTTGGTGATAGCTTGGCCAAATTCCATTGATATCTATCGTTATTGTAATAACCAATATAATTATCAATTTCTTGTTTTAGTAGATTAAATGTGTTGCATTTTCCAAGGTGAATCTCATCTTCCATATGTCCGAAGAAGGACTCTTGCGGGGCATTATCCAAGCAATTACCTCTTCGAGACATCGATTGTCTAATTTCTTGCTTTGATATAATCTCTTGAAATTTAACGCTAGTATAATAGCAACCTTGATCTGATTTTACAATAAAAAAAGACCCTATAAAATAGAGTCAGTTAAATAAATGTTTTGCACTTTTTTTCTAACTGTCCATTCTATAGGTACCATTTTATAGCTCTATTGCAGTTCCTTTACTTCACTATTTTAAACAATACTTATACCTGAAAATAGTTCCTTCACTGCAGGTATTAATCCTGCAAAACTTGTCTGAGCAATGGTTTGCTACGTTATCACGAAATGTGATAACGTTATAAAAGAATATGATGAAAATAATAGTTAGAGAAAAAAAAGCCTATTTCCTTTGGAGGTACTGCAAAAGAGGCTTGCCTAACACGAAATTGCTAGCTAACAACCTAGTTTGATATAAATACACACCCTATTGTTATTGTTTAATATATTTAAATTAGATATAATATTAAGTAATATACTATTAATATATATTGATACCTTTAGGGGGAGAAAATGAATTTACAAAATATAAATCAAGACTATGATTACAATAAATTTTTACAAATATTAAATGAGACAAAAGGAATCAACAATTCACTAAATCAAATACTTAAATATGATTTTATTTATAATTCCAATAAAATTGAAGGTAGTACATTTACTACTGAGGCATTACAAATGTTAATTGAAAAAAATATAGTCACCGGTACTCATAGCTTAGATGATGTACAGGAAAGTGTTAACTCCTTTTATACATTTGATTTAATTGTTGATAATTTAGATAATAAACTTACTTTAGAAATTATTAAAGAGTGGCATGGAAGTTTAATGTATAGAACTAGGTTATATGACCTAGGCCTATCAGGTGTTTTTAAAAAATATTCTAATAAAATTTTAGGAGCTAACTTTAATACTGCAAACCCATGGGAAGTTGAAGATAAGTTAAATTCTTTAATAAGTAGTTTCAATGATTTAGAATTTCCAACACTCTATGATATAGCAAAATTCCATTTAGAATTTGAAGTAATTCACCCCTTCCAAGATGGTAATGGACGAATTGGACGCTTTATATTCTTAAAACAATTATTAGATAACAAACTACCATTGCAATATATGAATGGTGATAGCTCAGATGAATATAAAAAATCATTGGCCGAATCTACAAATGACAATGTAGATCCATTAGTAACTTACCTAAAAAAACAAGATGATTTTATAAAACTAAATAAAGATATGTTTTAATCAAACAAAGGTGTTGCAAATTATGAACTGACCTCTGTCAAGTAGACAGGTTAAATAATTAAAAATGTATAAGTTGATGCGACCATATTATTGGTCGCATTTTTTATGCACTTTGTTTCTTTGATTCTAACATTGCTTTATAAGCTTGTATTCGTTTATTTTTAGGAATAGGATATTGAATTGGATTATCATTTCTTAATGCAGCATTTCTTACTTCAATAGGTGCTAGAGTACCATATCTTTCTTGATATCTATAGTTGTTGTAATAATCTATATATTCATCGATTGCCTTACGTAATTCTTCTTCATTGCAAAAATCAGATATATAATACATCTCTGATTTGATAATGCCCCAAAATCCTTCGGTCGGTGCATTATCAATGCAGCACCCAACTCTAGACATGGATTGTTCTATGCCTTGTTCCTGTAACTTCGTTTGGAACGCTTTGCTTGTGTATTGAAACCCTCTATCGCTATGAAATAATGGTATTGCATTTGGATTCTTTTCGATTGCAAGATCATATGTATCAAATACAAGCTTATTATCATTTCTATTACTTAATACATAAGATACAACC
>NZ_FNJM01000004.1 GCF_900104115.1 Clostridium gasigenes | reverse complement strand
ATACTTCTTAATCCATCTTTGTAGAATACTAGTGCTACGAATTTCATACTTAGTGCAAATATCTTCTTGAGATAACTTTCCATCAAAATATTCCTCAATTGCTTTAAGTTTTAATGCTGAAGAATAAGATTTATTATGTGGTTTATGATAAAACACTGATTCTCCGAATTCTTGATATTTCTTAGCCCAGTTACGTATGATACCGCCTCTATTGCAACTATAACGAATCTCTAATTCTGTACATATTTGATAGATGCCCTTGATACCCGATAGATAATCCTCAACTGCTTGAATTTTATCTTCGGGAGTATACTTATATTTCCGTCCCATAAAAAATACCTCCAAAGTAGATTTTGGTTATTTACCATGTCTACTTTGGAGGTATCATATCATTATTGCAACACCTTTTGTTTGTATATTGATATTAAATTTAGGGAATTATCCTGGTTTAAAATGCATCCAATACTATAAACCTATAGTGTTTTCACATGCTTGCACCTTAAAATATTTAAAACCTGCGGGGGCGTAGCCCAGTCTGGAGGCTAGGACCACAGACTTAGAGCTTGCTCTTAAACCCTATCCATTTTCTTACAAAGGTCTGACCCCGTTGTGAGGGAAGAATGACCGAACTTGCTACCAGGTTACATCACGGTTATTCTCTCGTTATAAATTTATGAGCTAATTCTTTTTCATTACGAGCTAACCAATAGTAGTCCATTAAATTTATCATTCTTGTCTTATCACAAAAATCAACTAGATTCCATTCTTGCATATTTAACTCTCTTAATATTTCTGATAGCCCTTGTCTATTTCTTGGATATGTTCTATCTTCAAGGAAACATCTTATATCATCATCAGTTACTATTTTATCAAGGTTTAAAGTCCCTAGTGGTTCTAATCCATAAAATCGCACAGGGTATAATCTATAATTATCTTTTTTATTTATTGCTCCAAAGGAAAATCTATCCTCAATTTCATTATATGTTATTATTCCGAGTGTAACATCCTTTGCCTTTAGTATATACTCTTTTGACATATGATAACCTCCTTTTTATTCTATTGAGTGCTATGTATTATTATACCCATTGTCCAATATTTAAACAATATAAATCATCAACTCAATATCCCCAAGAATTAATCCTTGGGGACACTTAGTATATTTAAATTAATAACAAATCAGTATTCTATTTACCGAGTATAAATTATTAACCCACCAGATACCAAGTTACCTCCACAAAAAAAGGAGCCCTAAAGGCTCCTAAAAAAAATTATGATCTTGATTCTATCATTTCTTTAACTTTCATTAATCTAGTTAAAGCGCCTCTTTCATTTTCTTCAAGTTTCATTCGGATATACCTAATTGTTTCTTGAAGTTGAGGAATTGTCATATACTCAAGTGCATTAACTCTTCTTCTTGTTTTTTCTATTTCATCAGCCATAAGCTGAGTTGATTTTTCTACTTCTGCAAGTTCAAGTAATTTAGGAAGTATTGTATAAAGTTTTGAAATAGCATCATCTAGTTCTGATGATGTACTTGCAAAACCGTATGGGAATATGCTTCCTTCATCCCCTTCAAGTTGTCTTTTAAAAGTCATTTTGGGAACATTAACACTCATTATGTTTTTGGTTCCTACTTCAACTGAAATACTTTCCTTAGGATAGGCAACTGCTTCTTCTAAGAATTCTGAACTCATTACGGCTCTCGCCATAACAAAATCCTTTAAAGAACCTTCAAGTTCAAATTCTACTGACTTTCTTAACTCATTTGTGTATTTAACTAAGTTAATGAATTGTCTCATAAGCTCATCTTGCTTATCTTTCAGGAGTTTATGACCTCTAGTAGCTGTAATTAATCTTTTCTTCAGCTTAGTCATTTCCATTCTAGTAGGATTGACATTTAATATTGCCATATTCTACTCTTCATCTCCCTTTGGCATATACTTTTCAAGGTATTCATCTCTAATTCTCTTAAGCTCAGTCTTTGGAAGAATCTTAAGTAATTTCCATCCTAGGTTTAAAGTTTCTTCTATACTTCTATTAGATGTAAATCCTTGTGCAATATATTGCTCTTCAAAAGCTTCTGCAAATTTAGCATATTTCTTATCTGTATCTGAAAGAGCTGACTCTCCTAAGATAGCTGATAATTCTTTTGCTTGTTTACCTTGTGCATATGCTGAGAATAATTGGTTCATAGTATCTGCATGATCTTCTCTTGTTTTGTTTTTACCGATTCCCTTATCCTTAAGTCTTGAAAGTGATGGAAGAACATCTATTGGAGGCATTATACCTTTTTTATATAATTCTCTTGAAAGAATTATTTGTCCTTCTGTAATATATCCAGTTAAATCTGGAATTGGATGAGTTTTATCATCTTCTGGCATTGTAAGTATTGGAATTTGAGTGATTGACCCTTCTCTTCCTTTAATTCTTCCAGCTCTTTCATATAAAGTAGAAAGATCTGTATAAAGGTATCCTGGATATCCTCTTCTTCCTGGGACTTCTTTTCTTGCTGCAGATACTTCTCTTAATGCTTCCGCATAGTTTGTTATATCTGTCATAATTACAAGAACTTGCATTCCTTTTTCATATGCTAAATATTCAGCACATGTTAATGCCATTCTTGGAGTTGCTATTCTTTCGATAGCTGGATCTGATGCAAGATTCATAAATAAAACTGCATTATCTATTGCACCAGTCTTTTGGAATTCATCAACGAAGAATTGAGATTCTTCAAATGTGATTCCTATAGCTGCAAATACAACTGCGAAACTTGAGCTTGAGTTTAAAACTGTCGCTTGTCTTGCAATTTGAGCTGCAAGCTCTTTATGAGGAAGCCCTGCTCCTGAGAATACAGGTAACTTTTGTCCTCTAACTAGAGTGTTTAGCCCATCTATTGCAGAAATACCTGTTTGAATAAATTCTGATGGAAAATCTCTTGAAACTGGGTTTATAGCTTCTCCATTAATATCTAATCTTTTATCTGGTATTATCTTAGGACCATCATCTATTGCATTACCCATACCATCAAATATTCTTCCTAGCATATCTTCTGATACACCAAGTTCAAGTGGTCTACCTAAGAATCTAGCTTTAGTTCCCTTTAAGTTGATTCCTGAAGAACCTTCAAAAATTTGAACCATTGCTTTTGATCCATTAATTTCAAGAACTTTACCTCTTCTTTTTTCACCAGTTTGAAGTTCAATTTCAACTAATTCGTCATATTTAACGCCTTCAACACCTTCAACTACCATTAAAGGTCCAACAACTTCAGTTACTGTTCTATATTCTTTAAGCATTTTGAACCCCTCCGACCTTGATTAATGTATCTATTTCAGCTTTTAATTCTTCTGCAATATTATCCATTTTAGAAATTTCATCTTCATGGATATATTTACTTCTAGCTACTTTATCTCTTACGTCATCTAATTTTAATATCTTATCTAAGTAAACGCCTGCATCTAAAGCTCTTTCAGCTTCACTACTAAATAAAAGTATTAACTTAAGCATTTTATATTGCTTAGCAAGAGAAGAGTAAGTATCTATTTCATGGAAAGCATTTTGTTGAAGATAATCTTCTCTTATTGACTTAGCAACTTCAAGCTTTAATCTATCTCTTTCTGATAATGCTTCTATACCTACAAGTCTAACTATTTCATCAAGTGCTGATTCTTCTTGTAGAATAGACATTGCATTTTGTCTTAATTCTGCCCAATCAGAAGCTACTTCTTGATTCATCCATGTACCTATAGTATCTTCATATAATGAATATGAATTTAACCAATTAATTGATGGGAAATGTCTCTTATATGCAAGTTGTGCATCTAGTCCCCAGAAAACTTTAACTATTCTAAGTGTTGCTTGTGAAACTGGCTCAGATATATCTCCTCCTGGAGGTGATACAGCACCAATTGCTGTGATAGAACCTTCTCTGCCATCTGTACCTAAACAAGTAACTTTACCAGCTCTTTCATAGTAATCAGCAAGTCTTGAACCTAGGTATGCTGGATATCCTTCATCCCCTGGCATTTCTTCAAGTCTACCTGACATTTCTCTTAAGGCTTCTGCCCATCTTGATGTTGAATCAGCCATTATTGAAACTGCATATCCCATATCTCTAAAATACTCAGATATTGTGATACCAGTATATATACAAGCTTCTCTAGCAGCAACTGGCATATTTGAAGTATTAGCTATAAGAACTGTTCTCTTCATTAAACTTTCACCAGTCTTTGGATCAATAAGTTCTGGGAACTCATTAACAACGTCTGTCATTTCATTTCCACGTTCTCCACATCCAACATAAACAACGATTTCACTATCGCCCCATTTCGCTATAGCATGTTGAACAACTGTTTTACCTGCTCCAAATGGTCCTGGTACTGCAGCGGCTCCGCCTTTAGCTATTGGGAAAAATGTATCTATAACTCTTTGTCCTGTAACCATTGGCGCTTCTGGTTTCATTTTTTTTGCAAATGGTCTACCTCTTCTTGCAGGCCATTTTTGCATAAGCATTAAATCTTTAGGGCCTTTTTCAGTTTCTACAACACATACTGTTTCTATAACTGTAAATTCCCCAGCCTTTATTTCTTTAATAGCTCCTTTAACACCAAATGGTACCATTATTTTATGAAGTACTACTGCTGTTTCTTGAACTGTTCCAATAACATCTCCAGCTTCAACTATATCTCCAACTTTAGCAGTTGGTACGAACTCCCACAATCTTTCTCTATTTAAAGATTTAACTGAAACACCTTTCTTTAAGAATGGTGAATTAGTTGCCTTTTCTATTGCATCAAGTGGTCTTTGTATTCCATCGAACATTGATTCAATAAGTCCAGGTCCTAGTTCTATACTTAAAGGTTCTCCTGTTGTAACAACTGGATCTCCCGGTCCTATTCCTGTAGTTTCTTCGTAAACTTGGATAGATGCTCTATCGTCTCTCATTTCAATGATTTCACCGATAAGTCCTGCATTACCAACTCTAACCATATCATATATGTTAGCTTCGTCCATACCTCCAGCTACAACTAAAGGTCCTGAAACTTTAATTATTTTTCCGGTCTTCAACTCTCTAACCTACCTTCCTATAAAATATTAACGCCAACAGCCTTTTCCACGCTATCACTTATTTTCTTCATACCTATGTTTAATGTTCCTTGATTGCTTGGAATTAATATTACAGCTGGAAGTACCTGCTTTGTGTAACGTTCAATAGTTTCTTCTATTTCTTGTGCCACTTGCTCAGTTACAAATATTACTGCGTAATCATTTTTAGCTAATCTATCTACAGCTATTCTAGCTTCATCAGCTCCAACTACTGGAAAAACATCTATGCCTAAAGCTTTAAATGCTAAAACTGAATCCTTATCTCCAACAACTCCAATTTTCTTATACATAAATATCACGCAGCCTTTCTCTTATTACTTCCTCAGCAATATTATTAAGCTTGCCAACCATTATAATTCTTATTATTTTAATTTCTGTTTCCTTTGCATAAATATATGATAATATTCGCTCTGGTCCAAAGGTAACAAGTTTCGAATCTTTCATAAGTGCCATAACATAGTTATCGCTTAACTTTTCTAAAAGATTTGCTGAATCTGTAGCTATATATCCTTCAATTCCTTCTTTAATCATATCTGAATAAATTGTACTTTGAAGTCTAACTATTATGTTCTCTGGTGATTCATTAATTAATGCTACTAAATTATCCCTATCAATAGCTCCTCCAGAAATCATTACTAAAGAAGCGAAATCTCTATCTTTATTTTGCCTCTTTATTCTTAATAATGTCTTAACATTAGTTGAATCTATTAAAGCATTTACAATCTTATCTACAAAAGGGTATTTAAGATCATTTTTTATTTCAACCATATTTTCAAACATATATTTATCCATAATGATATCTATTCTTTGAGGATCTTTTGTTACTTCAAAATCAGCCACAACTGCTTCTACAGCTACTCTATGTTCTTCACTTAGGTCTTTATAATTTTCATTATCAATCTTACGTTTGATTTCATGTAAATCTTTATTTCCTAAATCTATAAACATATAAGATAAATCTTTTCCAAGGAACTTCCCTTTTAAGATTACCTTTAAGTTGTGATAATTATATTTAATACTCATCAGCTCAACAACAGATTTTACTGGGCAAAGTTCATACATAAGATTATATACTCTTTTTAGCTCAGCACTTAATACTTCTTCATAATCAGTAGCTCTCTTAACAGTTGACATCACACCTGCATACTCAGTTTCCCCAAGTATCCTTAATGCATCATCTGCAGAGTTAGTCTCAATCATTCTTTCTATTTTGGACTTATCAAGGAGTCTGGTTTCTAATACCCATATTCTTGACACAGCTCTGGTAAATTGCATTACATCCATCTGTTGCCTCCTTAATTAAATAATACACCAGCTACTTCAGACTCTAATTCTTCTCTTAGCGAATCAACTAGAGCTTCGTAAGTATTATTGATTTCTATCCCATTCTTTTGTAGGATAAATCCACCATTAAATTCTCTAGTTTGAGAACTTAATTTAATGTCTCCATTTATTCCTTTAGCCTTTAATGCCTCATTTAATTCTTTTATAAAAGCTTCATCTATGATATTCATACTCGCTTCATTAACTATTAAAGTTTCATCTCCATCTACTTTAATTGAAAGCACTGAATTCAAAATAAAATTCTTGAAGTCTTCTTTTGAACTAGAACATAGCTTATCTATGCTTGTTTTAAAAATATCTTCAATAATTCCTTGTTTTGCACCTAACTTGTTATCTCTAACTTTAAGCTTTGCTGCAGATAGAATTCTTTCTTTTCTTGATTTAGCTTCTATTTGAGATTTCTTAGCCATTTCAGACTCTATTTCCTTAGCACTATTTATTTTTTTTGAAATTATAATATCTTTTTCTGCATTTGCTGTAGATACGATATTTTCATTTTTGTCTTTTGCATCTTTTAATATCTTAGAAATTATATTATTTAAACTTGACATAATTTTTTCTCTCCAATCTTAAAACACTTTGCTTACTAACATGAATGATATAACGAATCCAAGTAATGCGTAAGTTTCAACCATTGCTGCTAAAACGATACCTTTAGTATTATGTTCTGGTCTTTTAGCTAATATTTGAATAGCTGCAGCTCCAACTCTACCTTGTGCTATTCCTGACCATAATCCTGCGAAGGCTATTGGTAGACAAGCACATAATAAGTATAAACCTTGCTCAAAAGGCATTCCTGAAGCCATCTTATTAAATACTAAGAACCCTATAACGAATCCATATAAACCTTGTGTACCTGGTAATAATTGAAGCACTAATGCCTTACCAAACTTTTCTGGTTGTTCTGTTATTAATCCTGTAGCTGCTTCACCAACTATTCCAACACCTTTTGCTGAACCTATACCTGATAATCCAACTGCTAACGCAACACCTAATGCTGCAAATATAATTCCACCGTTATTTTCAATAAAAAACTTAATCCATGACATTTCCATTATTAATTCCTCCTAATTCCTTTTAATTTTTACATATTTATCTGAAGTTTTGAATGGTGTGAAAGGTTTTCCCCCACCTTCGTAAAACTTTGAGAAATACTCAACATATTGTAATCTTGCTGTATGCACATAAGCTCCAAGTAATGATAATAATAAATTGAAGGTATGAGCTAATATAAATAATATAGGTCCAATTACTATGGCTGCTACACCTGGCATTTGTCCTATAAGCAGATTTAACGCTCCTGCTATAGATCCACCGGCAAGTCCTAGTGCCATAAGTCTTGTATATGATACTAAATCTCCTATATATCCTGTAATACCATACAATGAATATATACCTTGACCTATTCTAGCACCCTTTGATTCTTCGCTTCTTCCACCTGTTAACACAATTACAATCATACCAAATATCATTGTAACCATTGCTATTGTTGTAACAATCTTTGGAAGTCCAAACATTGGTCCAAGTGCCATTACGCCAATTGATACTAATGTAATTACCCATGATCCTACATCATAGAAGGCATCTAGCGGTTTTCCTAGTTTAATTAATGTATATGCTTTTAGTCCAAGCCCAACGAATATTTGAATAATTCCAAGTACTAGAGACAATATAAGCACAGTATTAACATCACGTGCGGGGTCTATTAATCCTTTAAACTTTATTAAATCTCCAAAGAAAGATCCGTACATTAGCCCAAATGCTATTGTTGGAATACTTAAGAATAAAAAGAACTTTGCAAAATTTCTTTTATCTTCATCTAAATTTAAAGCTTTAAGTGCAAGCATTGATGCTATAAGCACTATAAGACCATATCCAACATCTGCAACCATCATACCAAAGAATATTAAGTAGAATGGTACTAAAAATGGTGTTGGATCTAATTCATTATATTTAGGGAAACTATACATTTCTGTTATTTGTTCAAATGCTTTTCCCAGTGCTCCATTTTTAAGCTTAATAGGCACAATATCAATTTCTTCTTCTTTAACATCTTCAAAATTTAAGTAGTATTCATCTTTAATAGTTTCTTCACATATAGATTTTAACTCTTCATTATTCTCTATACAGTTCCACCCTTGAATAGTAACTATTGTTTCTGTTTTTAAGAAGTTATTATATTCTTTTTGTATCATAATTTTATTGTTATTATACTCATAAACCAATTCCATAATTTTCATTTCTTTATCAAAGCTTGATAATTCTTCTTGCATAAAGAATTTTTTTGATTTTAATTCTTCTATTTCATGTTTAAAATCAGTTATTAGTGTCATTGGCACTTCTCTTTGTTCTGTCTTAAAAGCACTAAATCCATATCCCCTAAGAACTTCTGAAACCTTCTCTTCATCTTCTTTGTTTGTTAAAATAAAGATATTGGTATCGTTGCTACTTCTTGATATTATCTCAATATATTCATTAGATAAATTTTCAAGTAAAGTCTCTTCATATTGCTTTGCAATTGTTCCTATAAAATGAGATACCATTTTTAGTTCTTTTATTGAATCAAAAGTTGTATCTAATGTTTCAAAGGGTTGTAGAAGCTTTATTTCACCTTGTAATTTAACAACTTTAGCTTCTAATTCAACTAATTGTTGTTCTTTTCCTTTAACCTTATCATAAATTGTTTCCCAATTAGATTCTTCAACTTTTTGGGATAATTCATCAAGGGTTAATATTCCTCTACTTTCTTGCATTGCTTTAATTGCAGACTTTTTAGGCATGTAGTTCTTTAGAAATTCTAGGGCAAATTTAGCCTTTGATAAATTTTCTTCATATTTTGCACATTTTAAATCAACATCATCCTTTGAAAGGTTTTGAAGTACTTCATTCTTTTCTATAAGGTCCTCATCTTGCAAATTAACAAACTCTACATTTGAAAATCCTTGTATTTTACTAAGAAGTTCTTCTTTTTTTGATTCAAAGGTTAGCAAAGTGAATTTGTTCATCTTAACTATTGCCATGAATCTTCACTATCCTCTCAACAACTAATTTAATAGCCATATCTTTCTTTTCTTGTGACATATTATTAATGTCACCTACTTCTTTATTTCCTTTTATTAAAATAGGTTCTGCATCCTTTTCGCCTTGTTTAATCGCATCGTCTATAAGTTTATCCTTATTAGCTTTTGCAATTCCTAAGATTTTGTTATACTCTCCTTCTGCTTGAAGGGTAGCACTTTGAACAATTTCTCTGGCTTTAGCCTTAGCTTCTAAAATTAATTCCTCAGCTTTTGTTTCAGCTATTTTAATTTCATTTATTGCTTCTAACGCCAAAATCTCACCACCTTTTGCTATAATTACAAATAATATATGTATTAATACTTTATATAGTATTAAATACTTTTTCTTCTACTATTATACACTTTTTTAACAATAATTCAATACTTTTGTTTTAAATTATTAGTTAATAACTCTTTTTTTTGATTATATATACACTTTTTCTAGCTATTCAAAGCCATTCTGTTTTTTAACAAATTTGACTTGTAACATCAATCACCTCACCCTCATGAGCAAACAAGAAGTAAGTTTTCTCCATTACTATCTCCCCCTCATTAATAAACTTATTAATATTTACGCTAAAAATTTCCAGTTGATAGTCTTTAAGAGAATATTTACCTCTTAGCTGACTTTTTATCTCTTGTTCTTGATTTTTTGTTAAAGGTCTTTCTAAGAAATCTGGCATTCCTCTCTTTTTATTAAAACTTAAGTAATCAAATTTTAAAATATCTCCTAAAATAAAATTATCTCCTTTTAATATTTCCAAATTGAAATCTAAAAATACTTTATAATACTCACTATTTCCAATATTTCTTTTAAAATAACCTTTTTTATCAAAGAAATTTCCTAAGGCTAAGTAAAAATCAAATGGATTTTTAAATTTTGGAATAAAGTATTTAATAATATTATTAAATTTTTGAGAGTTATAATATTTATCGACTACTCCTTCAACTTTCTTAAGTATTAGTAATTCATCATAACTTATATCTTTTGTACTTAGTATTTCATAGGGAGGGTACGGT
The DNA here is from genome assembly GCF_900104115.1 of Clostridium gasigenes. GTDB lineage: Bacteria > Bacillota > Clostridia > Clostridiales > Clostridiaceae > Clostridium > Clostridium gasigenes. The sequence goes on along the minus strand of NZ_FNJM01000004.1, from coordinate 235,262 downwards.
GAATATTTCATATCATATAAATGTGCTTCTTCCCTCATAGAAGATCCCTTAAGTAATTTTAAGAATCCTAACTGAATTTCCTCAGGTCTTATAATATAAACTTCATTAAATGATCGTTCAAAGGAATTATAATTTTCTCCTGGGAGCCCAGCTATTAAATCTAAATGTTGTTTTATGTTTTTTATTTCAAGAAGCTCACAAACTTTTTCTTTTATGTCACTGAAGTTAACAAAACGATTTATTCTGTTAAGTACATCGTCATTTGTGGTTTGAACTCCAACTTCAAATTGGAATCTATCTTTTGGTGCTTTTCTTAATAATTCTAATTCCTTTGATTTTAATATATCTGCTGATATTTCAAAATGAAATTGAGTATTTGTTTCTTCATTAATTAAAAACTCCCAAACAGCCATGGAAAATTTATGGTTACAGTTAAATGTTCTATCAACAAATTTAACTAATCTAACTTTTTTATCAATAAAGAATTTAAGTTCTTTTTTAACTCTTTCACTATCTAAAAATCTAACTCCATGAGTTGTGGATGATAAACAATATTTGCAATTAAAAGGACATCCTCTTGACCCTTCATAATATACTATTTTATTATCCAAATTTTCATTTTCTTCATAAGGAAAGATTATTTCATCCATATTCATTAATGGTCTTTTTCCATTTGCAATAACCTCTCCATTTTCTTTGTAATAAAGTCCTCTTATACTACTAATACTTTTTTTGCCAAGTTTATATTCTATAAATTCTCTATAAGTCTTTTCACCCTCACCCTCAATAATATAATCTCCAACTAATTCTCCAAGTATTTTATTGCTATCATAAGATACTTCTGGTCCACCATAAATAATTTCTATGTTTTTATCAACAATTTTTATAAGGTTTGATAGTTTTTTTATCATTTCTATATTCCAAATATAAGTAGAAAAAGCTACTACATCTGGCTTTTCTTTAATTATTTCTTCTAGGATATTTTCCTCCCTATCATTTATTGAAAACTCTCTTATTTGTGCTGTGTAGTCCATATCTTTAGTAAATGCTTTTAGATATCTAACAGCTAAGTTACTGTGTACAAACTTTGAATTAATAGCTGTAAGTAAAACTTTCATATAATACCTTCCTTTCTTTGTTTTATAATCAAATCAAGGCTTCTTCTTTAGGATCTCCAAATAAATAACTAGTCAGTATTCTTTTCTTTTGGCCCTGCCCGCCTTTGGTGTTACACTCTTTACTTATTTTATGATCCCTTATGATTATTTTAAAAGATGCCTATGTTAACTAATTTGTAATTTCTTGTTTTTCTTGCTGCCTTGGGATTTTTTCGCTTTAATATAATAAATTTCTTCCCAAAGTTTAGTTTCTTCTATTTTATAAGATTTTTCAAGCATTATTTTTGTATCTTCTATATTTGATTTGCAAAGTGGATTAATATTCTTAAACTCAAACTCTTGAACCTTACCTGAAGGTAATAATGCATTTATCTTATTATTAACTACAGTTCCAACTTCTTTGTTTATATCCCAAATACAAATTTCTCCTCCAACTTTTAAATATTTAGTTACTTCTTTTATTAAATTTATTCTTGAATTCATGCTCCACATACTGCTTAGATGAAAAAAAATCGTACAGGTATCATAGTCTTCCATAGTAAGTAGATGTCTTTGCTCACTTCCTATATAATCTACCGCTACTTCATCCTCTACATCCTTAGACAAATTATATATTACACCAAAACTTTCCCCCACATCTAAAACATCACCCTTTAACTTTACATCTGATAAATTAAGTATCATTGTTTTCCCCATTTTACTTCTCCCCTTTCCTTTATATGTTTTAAAAAAATATATATCTAGTCGATATTTTTTCAAATGACTTACATATATATTATATTACCATTTGCTTACAATTATTAACATTACTTTTTATATTTTATGTAATATCTATTTTTTTATTTTGAGAATACAAAAATCCTTTTTCTTTTACTTTTATTTATGTATAATTAAATAGCAATCGTTAAATATTGTAAAAAAAGGAGTGAGCTTATGAACAAAAGAAATGATAGTATTATTAAATGGGCAATTAATAGAATTGAAAACAATTATAAAGATGATGTTAGCCTTTTACTTTCTTATGGTTCCTATGTAAACGGTACTGCTAATTCACTGTCAGATGTAGATTTCTATTTTATACCTAAAACAGAACGTGCATATGAATTGTGCACAACATTTATTGTGGAATCAGTAGGATTTGATTTATTTCCTATGTCTTGGGAAAGAGTTGAAGGCCTGGCAGAGCTACAAGAGTGTTTAACACCACTTCTCGCTAATGTGAATATACTTTATTGTAACTCTTTGGAAGATAAGCATAGATTTGAAGAATTACAAAATAAATTAAATAAAAATATGAATAATAAAGATTTTATGTTAGAAAAAGCTTCTAAAGAGCTAGACAGTTCTATTAGTCTTTATGAAACAATAATGTTTGAAGATTCTATGTGTGATATCAGGACATTAGCTGGAAAGATAGCAATGTCTTTATCTAATGTTGTAGCTTATATAAATCAAACATATTTCATCTTTGGATTAAAGAAACAAATGGAAGACTTAAAGAACTTTAAAAGTGTACCCGATGATTTTATATTAATGTATGAGTCTATTGTAGAATCAAACTCGGAACAAGAAATCAAAAATTATTGTTATAAAATGATACAGAACACAAGAATTTTTTTAAATAGTAAAATTGAAAACCCAAAAGAAAACGAAAAAAAAGCCAACTATGAGGACTTAGCCGAGTTATATAAAGAGATTATTTCCCAATGGAATAAAATTTATGTATCTTGTGATAGTGGTGATTATGTTTTAGCATATATTTCAGGTACATGCCTTCAGGATGAATTAAATGCAGCTTCAATAGAAAATGGGTTAAACAAATTTGATTTAATGAGTTCCTATAATGCTAAAGAACTAAATAAATTCAAAGAAAGAGCAATTCAGTTACAAAAAGACTTTGTAAAAGTAATTGAGGACAATGGTGTTATTATTGAATCATATACCACTGTAGACGAATTTATAAATAAGAATTAAAGAATATTAATGTGTTACTTAATAAGACCAGCAATTCAAATCGCCGGTCTTTCCTTTACCTAAAAATCATACATATCTAACTATTTTTCAAATAAACTTCCTAAACCACCAAGTATGCTTCCTTGATCTGTTGATTTACCGCCACCTCTTGGTGCAGATGCATACACTTTAGATGCTAACTTGCTAAATGGTAGACTTTGTATCCATACATCTCCTGGGCCTGTTAATGTAGCAAAGAATAATCCTTCTCCGCCAAACACAGCATTTTTAAAGCCTCCAACAAATTGAATATCATATTTTATATTTTGAGTCATAGCAACTAAACATCCTGTATCTATTTTAAGTATTTGGCCCGGTGCTAAAGTTTTCTTAATTATAGTTCCACCCGCATGTACAAATGCTAATCCATCACCTTCAAGTTTTTGAAGAATAAAGCCTTCGCCTCCAAAGAAACCTGTCCCTAACTTCTTAGTAAGGGCTATGCCTATACTAATTCCCTTTGCACAACATAAAAGAGCATCTTTTTGACAAATTAAAGTTCCACCCATATTCCTTAAATCCATAGGTATAATTTTACCTGGATAAGGTGCTGAAAAAGAAACTTTTTCCTTTCCATTACCGCTGTTAGTAAATGCAGTCATAAATAGACTTTCACCAGTTATAGTTCTTTTTGCTGCAGCTCCAAGCTTACCCCAAAGTCCACCACTTTCACTTTTTTCACTTCCATCTCCAAATATTGTTTCCATAACGATGCTGTTATCCATCATTAACATTGCTCCTGCTTCAGCAACTACAGTTTCTCTTGGATCTAGTTCAATTTCAACAAATTGCATTTCATTTCCATGAATCTCATAATCAATTTCATGTACCATATCATAAACCTCCTTTATTTAAATAATTTTGAACTTACATAATTATAATACTACTTTCACCTATTTAATTGTATTTATTCCACAAAATTAATTTTTGACTATTTTAGATTTTTTGTTAAACTTAAATATACCACATACTAATAAAACTATTAATAATGAAATTATAAATAACCAAATCTCTATTGGAAGGTTAAATACCCCCTCTTGATTTTTAGGCTGAAGCTTATATAAGCATCCCAATTTACTATCTAAAACATAAAATGAATCATTATAAAACTTAATTTTCTCTATATTACTTTTGTTTCCAAGATCAATTATTTCATTTAATATACCATCATTTGTTAACGCGTATAAACGACCTTCTTTATTATCTGCAAACACCATTGTATCTTTCAAGAAGAATTCTCCTGTTGTATCTATTGCAAACCCTTTTAATGATTTCACATCTATATGCTGATATATTGGAGCTGATGGGGTTTTAGTCGGATGATTTTCTATTAAAAAATCTACTTTTTTGCCATCTGTGAATCTTGGTGAAGTTATGGGGTCTCCCCCACTATAATCTGGCCATCCATACCAAGCGCTTTTCTTAAATTCATATATATAATCCTTATCATCTTTAATAGGCCTTGGTCCTATATCTTCCATACCACCAACTATTCCCTTTATTTTCCCATCACTATCAATATCAAATCCATTAATATTTCTAAGCCCATGAGCGTATATAGATGTTTTTTTACTTTCAAAATCATAAGCCATTATAGAGCCATTTCCAAGTTTATTATCTTTCACCTTTTCACCTTTTTCTGTATTTACTGCAAAAGGTGAAAAAATACCGGTTTTATTTTCCCCATAATTAACGCCTGTTAAAGATAATTCTATTCCTGGTTTATCATAGGCACCACCTTTTTCATTAACTATTCCTGAATTTGTATTAGTTCCGATAGATAAATAAAGTACATTATCTTTTACTAACAACTTCGTTTCCTTATTTATGCCAGTATTCGGTATATCTCTTATCAAATCTATGCTTGTATTATTTTTAAGATTATACTCTACAACTCTATTGTCTGTTGCTATAAATAATCTATTGTAACTACATAAAATATCAAAGATATCAAAATTATTTTCTTTAATAATTACTTCATCTTTTCCATTATTATTTATTATTCTAATAGTATCTTTAAAGCCTATATATAAATTTCCATCTTCATCATAATCAAAGCTTTTAGCACCTTCATAACCCTTAACATTTATGGACCAATCTATATTTTGGTAAATTACATCTAAATTATACTTACTAGTAAATTTAAAAATTCCAAAAGCTACTGTTACAATTATAATTGAACCTATTAAAAATTTCACAAACTTCTTCATGGTCCACCCTCCTTCATCCTATACTTATTTATATTTTTTAATAACCAAATTATTACTGTATATTAAAAATTATCATAATTATATCTTATTTAGAATAAACATTAAGGCAGCTGAAAAAATAATAAGCCAAGGTATGCTGTATATTTTTAGTCAAAGGAGGATATTCCTCCTTTAATAAAGGGAGTGATATAGCTTTGAGAAAGGATAACTTTGCAAAAAATTCATTTTTGCTAACTGCATCAAATATAACAACTGGAATTCTGGGATTTATATTTTCTATATATTTATCCAAAACTTTAGGTTCTGTAGGTATGGGTCTTTATAGTCTTATAATGCCTATTTACAATTTGTTTATTTGTCTAATGACAGCTGGCATTATAGCCGCAATATCTCAAATATCAGCTGTATATACTGCAAAAGGAGAAATGAATAATTTAACTAAGACTGTTAGAAGTGTAGCTTTTTTTAATATTATATGGGCAGTTATTATAGGTATAATAGTTTTCTTTCTTGCACCTTTTATAAGTAAATATGGGGTTAACGATATTAGAACAGTTAATGCAATAAGGGTTACTTGTCCTGCTATGGTGTTTATAGCCTTATCAAATATTTTAAAAGGTTATTTCTTTGGAGTTTCTAAAATAGCTATTCCTTCTTTTATTGATATTTTGGAAAAGGCAATGAGGATAATAACAATAGGTCTTTTAGTCTTTATGTTTAATGCTACAACTTTAACTTCTCTTGTTACTTTAGCTTATATATCATTAGCCATAGGAGAACTCCAAAGTTTATTATTATTATACATATACTATAGATATGTATGTGGTAACACTCCTAAAACTAATGAAAAGCCCGAAAGACGTTCCCAATTATTATTTAATGTACTTATTATTTCTTTACCTCTATGTATTAATGGGTTTTTAGGTAACATTTTTGGTACTATTTCCACACTTATTGTTCCACATAGATTAGTAGCTGCAGGATTTGAATCTTCAGTAGCTCTTGGAATGATCGGCAAATTTACTGGCATGGCTTTTGCAATCATTGGATTTCCTATGATTGTAATTGGATCTATAAACTCACTTATTATTCCAGACCTTTCACAAACATTAAGTCGTGGTGAGTATTACAATGCTTCCATTCGAATAAAAAAAGTTCTTAAAATAGCTTTTTTACTTGGACTTGCAACAACTATAATTTGCAATATAATTCCAGATTCTTTAGGAATAATGTTTTTCTCTAGAGATGATTTAGGACAATATATTAGAATTGGATCTCTTTGTGCTCCTATATTCTTTACAGCAAGTTGTACTTTTGGAATACTTAATGGACTAAATAAACAAGGTGTAATTCTTAGAAATTGTTTAATAACTGCTGCTCTAGAGCTTGTATGTTTATATATTTTCATAGGAATTCCTAGTATTAATATTTTAGGCTATGCATTAACATTATTTATAACCTCAACAGTAACATTAATTATAAATATGTATGAAGTGAAAAAACATCTAGAATTAAATTTATCTAAGTATAACATAGCAATATTTTCACTACTTGCTATATTAACATTCTTATTTTTGAACATACTATCTAAGACTATTTTATCTGATTTATTTATTATTAAAAATTTAACTATTATTTTAGGTACATTTGCAATTTTTGCAGTATTAAGCTTCTTTGGTATTGAGGAAGATTAATTTCATAGATGTATCTAATAAATATACCAACATTAACCTAAGATACCTTCAAAAAAATAACATAAAAGACTATTGGGCACACCAATAGTCTTTTATGTTATTAAATATTTAAATTTAGATAGTTAGAGATTTGAAATAAAAAATAAGTTAAGGATTTAAATGAAATTATCCAAGTTGCTTTCTTATCCCTCTTGGCATTAGTGTATATAACCTTGGAGAAACCATATCTAAATCTATTTTTCTTATTCCACCAAAATACACCATTACAACTAGATAAACTACTCCACCTATAGCCATTAGAATTATTGTTCCAATAGCTGTTACTAATCTACCTTGAACTCCTAGAATACTAAATACTCTAAATAACGGAATCCTTATAAAAATAATAGTAAAACTCATTACTATCGATGATATTAATGGCACTATTGATTGTCTTATTATTGGAATTTTAATTTTAAATGTTTTTTGAAGCTTAATATGATTTATTACTAGCGGTATTCCAAATGCAAGAAAATTACCAATAACAGCTCCCATTATATTTATATCCGTAATTCCAACTAATAAATAATTTGCAATAAATTTAGCTAATAATCCAAGGCTTGCTGTTGCCATTATTAAATAAAACTTATTTATTCCTTGCAAAATAACATTTTGTATAGTTGTTATAGCCATTAATATTAAAGCTGCTGATCCAAACATTAATAATTCATATCCAGTAGTTTTATTAAATAAGAATACATATATCTCCTTACTTAAAATCGCAAGTCCAAATGTTGCGGGTATTGTTATTATGTATGTAAGCCTAAATGAATAACTCATTTGTTTTCTTAAATCTTTCTTATTTCGCTCAACAAATGCCCGTATTATCCGTGGAAACATTGATGTACCTAGGGCAGTTACTATTGTTAATGGAACATAAATAAGTGTTTTATACTGACCTAAAGTCCCGTACATATCACTCGTTGCTGTAAACCCTGCAAACTCTAATCTATTTGTCACAGTAAACATATCTACCATTCCTGCAGCATTTTGTATAGCTGCAACTAATGTAATAGGTAGTCCATATTTAATAAGTTTTCTAATTATTTTTTTATCCGAAACTTTCTTCTTTCCCGTATCTAATGCATAAGCTTCATCTTCATAATTTCTCTTTTCGTATATATACATAATATATATAATAGCAACTATAGCTCCAAGCGAAGTACCAATGGTAGCTCCTGCACTTCCCCACTCTTTGTCACCGCCACCTACTTTTAGTAATAAAAATGCACATACTAGACTTAAAACTACATTAACTAGTTGTTCAATTATAGATGATATAGCAAGTGATTGCATATCTTCTATACCTTGCATATATCCTCTATAGGCAGATAAAACTGCTGCAAAAAAAATAGCCGGTGCTAAAAACATAAAAGTAAACCCACCGCTACCTTTACTAACCATATTTGCTAAAGGAAAGGCTATTATCATAAATAATGCAGATATTAAAAAACCTCCAATAGCCAAATATTTTCTAGCTAACTTCATAGCTCTTAATGCATCTTTATGATTTCCCAAAACCCTCAGTTCTGTAACAACTTTTGTAATGGCAGGCTGTGCGCCAAAACTACTTATAGCAAATAAAAATATGAATACATCATATCCTTTGTAATATATTCCATATCCATCAGTACCTATCAGTCCTGTTAAAAGTGGAACATATAATGCAGCTAAAATTTTCCCTAATATTCCTGCTATTGATAATATTAAAAACCCACGCCCTGCTGATCTCTCTTCCATAATGAATCCCCTTATCTTGCCAAAGTTCTAAAAATAAATTCCCATTCTCTTTATATTTAGACATCTTGAAAAAATAACTAGTAAATATACTAGTCTAATTTTTCAGATGCCTTCCCAAAATATTTATATAACCCTAATATCTTATAACATCTTAAATTTTTATCTAAATTTAAATACGTCTGTTTTTATTTTCTTAAATATTGGAGGTAAAGCTGCTGCAACTGTTTTATTATTTAAATACTCCATTTTTCCTGGTGCATCTCTAAATATTAGTTTATAAGCATAAAGGAATTGATAATTTAAACCAAACTTACTAGCAAAGAATGAATTTAGTTTTTTATCTCCATATTTATTGTCTCCAATAACGCCATGACCTAAATGAGCCATGTGTGCTCTTATTTGATGACTTCTACCTGTTATTAAATCAATTTCCACTAATGAATATGCTGTATTAGTTTGAATTGTCTTAACTTCCATAGCTATTTTTTTTGAATTTGGAATTTCTTCATCATATACTTTTGATATATTTACATCTTCATTCTTTTTAATATATCCTGTGTATATTCCATCTTTAACTTTTCCTGTAACTAGAGTCATATAGTATTTTTCAACTTTTCTCTCTCTAATCATTTCATTTAATGTTCTTAAACCTTCAAAAGTTTTACCAAACATAACTATTCCAGAAGTATTTCTATCTAATCTATTACATGATGCTGGAGTAAATGTAACTTCTTTATCTGGAAGGTATGCTCCCTTTTCATTTAAGTATGATAATACAAAATCAGTTAGAGTTGGTTCTTCACTCTTTTGATCTGGATGTATTAATACTCCTGGCCATTTTTCAACAACTATAAGATTATCATCTTCATATATTATCTTCATTCCTGTGGCATCTACTTTTATAAACTTAGGCTTTTTGTTTATTTCTTCTTGATTACTTTTTAAATATTTTATTTCTATAATATCATTTAACTGTAGAGCATAATTTTCTTTTTGCTTTTTACCGTTAATTCTAATATCACCTTTTCTTAAAGCTTTAAAAATAGCGCTTAGCGGAACATCCGTTAATAACTTTCTTAAAAATTTATCTAATCTTTGGCCTGCTTCATTTGTACCTATTCCTATTATCAAACTAAATCACTCCTAGCATTTTATACTCTAATTTATATTTTCCCATTCTTATAGATTAATATTAATTTAAGTTATTGTCAAATAATTCGACACTAACTGACATTGAATAGCTATTCCTACCGCAATTGCATCCTCATCTATATCAAAAAGGCTACTATGGGCTGGATAACTCGTGTGTTTTTCATTATTCCCAGTACCTAGGAAATAAAATACCGAAGGTCTCTGTTCTGCAAAATATGCAAAGCTCTCCACTCCCATCTTGATATTTTCCTGATTTAAAATATTTTCATTACCTATTATAGTTTCTGCGGACCTCTTTAAAATACTAACCATATTATCATCATTATAAAGAGATGGGTACGAATCTTCTATTTCAATTTCGCAGGTTCCTCTTGAATATTTACAAACACCTTCAACTACTTCTACTACTCTATTTTTTATAAACTCTCTGTCTTCTTTTATTAGTGTTCTTATAATCCCTTTTATATTAACCTCTTCTGGGATTACATTTTGAGCCTTCCCCCCATGAATTGAAGCAATTGTTATAACTGCTGGGTTTGCAGCATTAACTTCCCGACTTATAATATTTTGAATAGCAAGCACTACGCTACTTGCTATGACAATAGGGTCTACCGTGGTATGAGGATAAGCTCCATGACCACCTGATCCCTTTATTTTTATTTTAAAGGGATTAGATGATGCATTAACAACACCACTTTTGACCATTATTTTTCCACATTCTATAGTTTCTTCTACATGTAATCCACAAATCACATCAACACTTGGATTTTCTAAAACCCCTTCTTCTATCATAAACCTTGAACCACCCACTGTTTCTTCTGCTGGTTCAAAAAAAAGTTTCACATTTCCACTGAAAAAATTTCTATTCTTATTTAAAATTTTTGCAACGCCTAGGAGTATGGCTATATGAGCATCATGTCCACAAGCATGCATTCTTCCATTTATCTTTGATGAGTAATCACAAGTCTTTTTATCATCCATTGGCAACCCATCTATGTCACTTCTAAGTGCTATGGTTTTAATTGGTCCTGGTTTTTCGCCCTTTATAATTCCACAAACTCCAGTTTTAGCAACCTCTATAAAAGGTATTCCCTCATCTTTTAAAAATGTTTTTATTAGCTCTCGTGTTTTAAATTCTTCCATTCCTATTTCAGGATACTTATGAAGTTCTCTTCTAATTATTATTAGCTCTTCTTTTATAGTATTTGCTTCTTCTTTGAAATTAATCATGTTCCCTCCCTAAACTAATTGCTCCAGAATACTTTTATTATATCTTGATTTTTGATTTTATCCGTATAGCTTGCATTCTCTTCATTTAGTTTAAGATTAATTGTCCCATTTGCTGATTTTAAATCAAAGTCTATAAAATTAAATATGTCTACAAATATATATTCTTGTTTTCCGGTTAGAATAACTTTTTCTGAATTAACAGTAACAACTATATCTAAATAGTTATCTCTATCTTTATCAATATATATTTTGGGATTTATAGTAGTTATTACATCTTTACTAGTAGTTAACCTTTCTCCATCTATTAATTTATATTCTTTTTCTAAACATATTCCTGATTTATATAATGATGTTTCTTTATTAAGTATATACTTTTTAATATCGCCTATGGTTTTAGGCATTATTATCTTAACAACATCATCATTTTTTATAAACTCATCTAATTTAACACTTTTATTATTTATGAAAGCCTTTGGTTCAATGTTTATAATCTCATCATTTATATAAATACTTATACTCATGAACTCTTTAATTTGTTCCATAACTTTTGGTTTTGCATCTTTTCCATTTTTCGCAAATATAATATTAATTTTTGCACCTTCTTTAACCTTATAATCTAGTGCTGCTAATGTTTTATTAAGCTCTATAACTGGATTTTCCCCTTTTTCCCCAAATGCTATTCGTTTATTTTTATTTAAAGTATATCTTATATTTTTTCCTTTTTTAGCAATAAGCATAGATGGGTTAATACCAGCTTGCAGTAGCACGTCCATTATAGTATGTTCATGAGAATTAAACATGCTTATTGGTGATCCATTTAGAATAATATCTATAAAATCATTTCCTGCATTTTTAAGTGCTACTAATGCAATTCCAAGTACTGTTACTCCCGCTGATCCAAGTCCATTATTACTAATACAGTCTATTACAGCCGTTCTATCTTTTATTGCAATTCTTTGAAGTGGTAAATTTACAACTTCACTTATTTGTTCAATAAGACCTGGAGTATGTGCTCCCCCACCAACTAAGAATATTGCACTTGGTGGTTTATTACCATTTAGTTCCTTCACTTTACTCCCTATGCTTTGTGCAATTTTCTTAACAACTGCTTCTATTGTTTTTTTTATATTTTCAGATTTAATAGAATTTTCAAATCCTAAAACATCTGTATATGTAATTTCTTCATCAATTCCTATTCGCCTTTTCATATTTTCAGCAGTATTAAAGTCTACTAAATATTCTTGGGCTATAGCTTCTGTTACTTTATCTCCAGCTTGTGGAACCATTCCAAATGATGAAATAGTCTCATTTGAGCTAATTGCTATATCTGATGTTCCTGCACCAATATCTATTAATGCTATATTTAGAAGCCTCAATTTTTTAGGAACTACAGCTTCAATAGCAGCAATTGGTTCTAATGTTAAATTGTTAACTCTAAGACCTACTTTCTTCATAACTGTATATAATGAATCTACAACTGACCTCGGTAGAAATGTAGCTATAACCTCTACTCCAACTGATTCTCCCTTATGACCTATTAAATTAGAAATCAAAAATCCATTTAAGTAATAATTAGTAACTGAATAACCTACACAATATAATTTCCCGTTTGTAGTTCTATTAATTTTTTCTTCAGCTTTCTTTACTGCTGTAAGTTCTAAGCTTCTGATAATATCTTTTGTTATCTCTTCTTCTATATTTAAATCCATTGTTCCCTTAGAGTTAATGGTCTTCAAAAATCGTCCCGCAGCTGCAATTGAAACTTGATCTACTTTAAATCCTACTTCTTCTTCAACTTGCTTAAGAATAATATTTACTCCTTTTGCCACAAGATCTATATCATGAATTTGACCATCAATCATTGCTCTTTCTTCGTGTTCTAAATATTTCTCGCATATAACTTCAAATTTATCTTCTTTAACCACACCTAAGGTACCTATCATGGATCTTGTCCCTATATCAAGTGCAAATTTCATATCATTATTATTCATTCTTTTACCTTCTTTATTAAGATAGTAGGTCTATATAATTCTATAAACCTACTAAAATTATATCGTATAAAGTTTTAACATTCAATCAATTACTAGGTTTCTTTAGCTAATTATGAAATTATAGGTATAAAAATAGGCTATCTTACGATACCCTACTGTATTTCCCACTATTCTTCATCCATGTCTTCAATAATTTTTTCTATAATCTTATCTATAGTTACATCTTTAGTTTCTAACTCTAATTCTAATATATATTCTTCAAACTCAACTTGTAAAACACCTTCAGATTTCACTGTATATTTTATAATTTCTTCCTTAATCTCTGCTCTTAATTCTTTCTCTTCTTGTTTATTCATATGATTTTACCTCACATTCTTTTTAATATGACTTACTATTATCTAATATACTTCTTTGAACACAAAGTGTAAAGTCTTATTTGTACACCTTTTATAAAAATGAAAAATCATTACATAAAGGACTTTTTGCAAATAATTTGTTGTTTTCTTTCATCTTCTTAACTTACAATTATTATTAAATTATTTTCCATTAAAACCTTTAATGAAAAAGATCTTATAATATCTACATCAAAGTTTATACGAACCTTATCGCCTTCAATATTTTCTACCTTTCCATCACCATGAGTTCTATGATGAATATAATCTCCGATTTTCAATCCATAATGATCCACTTCCGATTCTTTGCTAAAGTTTCCTTCTGCTATAAATCTTGATGATTCTTTAAATTGTCCTCTTATTGTTTTTGGCGAATAAAGATATAAGTTATTTATTGCTCTTGTAATTCCAACATAGAACAATCGCCTTTCCTCTTCTAAATTTTTTTCTATTGAGGATTTATGTGGCAATGTTTCTTCTGCGCAATTTATCATAAATACATTTTTAAATTCCATTCCTTTTACCCCATGTATAGTTGAAAGAATTACGCCCTCTTTATTACCCTTACTTTTCTCTATTTGTTCCTTAACATTTTCAACATGTCCAAATAGTTCTATTATTGTTCTAAGACCTTCTGCTGCACTTTTAAATTCCTCTAAAACATCCTCTAAGTCATCTATACTTTGATTATATTTTTCACCATAGTTTTTTAAATACTCACTATATTTAAGATCAGAAATTATATACTGAATTGCAGATCCTAGAGATAGTTTATTTAAATATTGAATTTCCTTTTTTAAATCATTTAGCTTTTTAGCTTGAAAAGGTGGAGTATCTTTTTTATTTATAAGAATATCAAAAGGATTGTTATCTTCAAAACTTGATTTAACACTTTCAAGACTGCTTTTACTTATATATCTAAATGGTTTATTTATAACATGTACAAAGCTAGCCTTATCTTTTATATCAATAGCCAATCTAAGATAACTTAAAATATCTTTGCATATGAAATGTTCAAAGAAATTATATCCTTTATCCAATAAGATAAATTCTATTTTTCTTTTTGTAAAAACATCTATTATGCTTCTAGCTTCCATATTAGTTCTATATAACACTGCATTTTCAGTTATATTATCATAAGATTCTTTCACAATCGTAGCAATTTCTTCACCTTGCATTGTTTCGCTGTAAGGCTTTGAATATTTTATTATCCCATCACTTTCATTAAACGCCTTAATTTCTTTTTTATTTCTATTTTCATTATTTTCAATTACATACTTTGAATTTTCAACTATATTTTGTTTACTTCTATAATTTATAGATAAATATACCTTTTTGCCCTTAGGAAATAATTCTTTGAAAGTTACCATGTATTCCGGCCTTGATCCTCTAAATGAATAAATGCATTGATCTTCATCTCCAACTGCAAACAGTTCATTATTCTCATTAATCAACTTTAAAAAATTAACTTGAATATCATCACAATCTTGAAACTCATCAACTAAAACATAGTTAAATATATCTTTATACTTTTTTAAGATACTTTTATTATTTTGAAATAATTCTATTACTTTAATTGATAAATCATCAAAATCCCAAAGTTGATTTTTTTTCTTATATCCTTCATACCCTTCATAGCATTCATCGAAAATATCATTACTTATGGACGGTATAAAGTTCCCTCTTTCCATAAGAGATGTTTTAAATGTAGAAATATTATTTAAAACTTCTTTTATTTTATCTTCACTAACTTCATCTGAATACTTCGCTAGTACTGCTTTAACTATTCTATGGGATATTCCACCTTCAATAATTGCTATATTATATCCTTCCTTTAAAAGTATTTTATAAAACAATCCATGAAAAGTCCCAAAAAAAGGTGACTTATCTCTATTAAATAAGTTCTTGTATCTATTTCTCATATTATCAGCTGCAGCTCTAGTAAAAGTTATAACTATTATATTACCTATTTTCACCTTTAAATCTATAACTAAATGATTAACCCTATTTATTATTACTGTAGTCTTACCAGAACCTGGCGCTGCAACTACCAGTACATTCTTTTCTTTTATATAAACAGCTTCTTTTTGATATTTATCTAATTTAACTTCCATAAAGTCTCCTTATTGATTACTAGCATTGACTATTTTCTAGATTAGGGTGCCGAAAGAAAATAACAATTTAAGTTATTCTTAGTATTAAAGTTCACAATAGTTTTATACTATTAATTATTTAATTTTTATAAATCTGTACATAAGCAAAAGCAGTGTATCTCTAGTTGAGATACACCACTTTTAATAACTACTCATTTTCTTAAAAAAATCATACTCTCCATGCTTTTCTTGTGAATATGCAAAATTTTCATTTTCTATATCCTTATATGCTATTTTAGTTTCGTCTAAAACCTTTTTAAACGGACACGCCTCTTTTTGTGAGACCATTCCATTCATTGGACACTCATCATAACAATTAACCCTTTCTTTTTTTGTTGACCAAAATGGACACTTACTCATAAAACTCCCCCCAATCCCCATTGAAACCGAAATCATAGATACATTATAGTATAATTCCTTTTAAAAACAAAGCTTTTTTTAAATATTACATGAATAAATTATCTATTAATAAATTATCTATTAATATTTAACAACTTTGAACCCCATTCAATTGATGCTAAATAAATTTCCCCTAATTTATCTATATTTACTTTAGTCTTACTTGATATAATTTGAATCTTTTCTTCATCCATGTTTTCATAAGCAATTACTAAATTAAGAATATCACTATAAATATTATCTTCTCCAAGCAAAGCAGCTTTTCCTTCCTTCCCAATTGGAAGTTCCTCTACAACATCAATCAATGACTTATCCATTAACATATGAATATCTGAAAATAATCCTACCATAAATGCTAAGTCTTTATCATTATATCCTTTATTTTCTGATATTAGTTCACACATTCTAGCTCTAATAATTATATTATTTGCATGTTCTTCTCCTATATTTGAATTCATTTCCGAAATTGAAATTATACACAGCCACTTTCTTAATTCATTTGCTCCAATAAGCATTACTGCATTCTTTATTGAAGAAACTTCTTGAATAAAACTAAAATAAGCTGAATTTATAAACTTAATAAACTTATACGTTAACCCTATATCAGACTTAATTAAGTTTTCCATTCTATTAATATCATAATCTTCTTTCATAAGCTCTATTATTACATAAAATATTGTTCTATTTTTTGCTGCAATATCTTCACTTTCCATTACTGTTGGTTTACTAAAATAATATCCCTGAAAATAATCAAAACCTAGAATCTTTGCCTCAATCATTTCATTTTCTGTTTCTATTTTTTCTGCTAGCATTTTAATATTCTTATTTTTTAATTTTTTTATAATATTTATTCTTTCAGCTTTATTTGATAGTTTATAATCTATTTTAACAATATCTATAACTCCTAAAAAACCTTCTACTTGTTTATATGTACTTATATCATCTAAAGCTATGGTATAGCCTTTATGTCTTAAAAACTTTAAATTTGCAATTATTTCTTTTGTTGGTTCTACAGTTTCTAGCACTTCAATTATTACTTTATCCGGTGGTAACAACGTTGCCATATTACTATTGATAACTTCTTCCGGAAAATTAATAAAAGCTAGTTTATTCTTTGTTAAAATATTTAATCCAAAAGATGATATATTTTGCATAACTTTATATGTTGCTTCTTCTTGTTTTTGATTTTTATCAAATGTATTTTTCAAAGAATTTCTATATAGAATTTCATATGCAACTATTTTTGTATTTTTATTATAAATAGCTTGTCTTGCTAAAAAAATTTTCATAGAACCTCCTTAATATTTTATTAGATAATTATACAATAATAATAATATTTTTGGAAGTTCTTAATTTTTTTGTATTTTTCTTTTTCATATAAAAAATCTACTTTACCTGTTTTAATGTATTTTTTGAAGCGACTTAAATGCCTAAATGAAAAAGAGATAGAACATTAGCTCTATCTTTAATTCATTATTATAATTAATCATTTAGGGCTATTCAAAATAAAATAGCTTAATTCGCTTATAATTTTTTAGCAGAACTATTCTTAAATACTGATATATTTATTATTTCGTTTTGGAAAGCCTTAAGTAAAGCTTTTTCTAAAACCTTTTGTTGATCGAAATTTTCAATATCTCTACATTCTGCAAAAACCTTATTTAATTCTCCACTTACATTTCTATAAGTTAAAGTTACATGTGGTTTATCATATTCAACATTTATTATTTTTAATCCCCAAGCTATTTGGGCATATTCTCCATTAGTTGTTAAATGAGTTAACTCTTTTAATTTTTCTTCATCTTGACCAGGTTCATTAACTATTATTAATTCGTCGCCTACTTTATACTTTGACATTATAATTCCTCCTAAAAAGTTTAATATATTTCCATATTTTTTATTTTTTATATTACTTTATTATATTTATATGATATTATAAATTACATAAGATATAGGTAATTTATATTTCCTTGTTTTTCTTTGTTAATTAATTAACAACTGCCTTTATATTAACATACGGTTTATAAGTTTGCAACATTATTTTGAATATTTAGTTTAATAGCAATACATCCAATATTAATATTAATTATTACTTCATTTAATTTACTAATTAATACTAATTGACATTGTCTTTATAATTGAATATAATTAATCTAATAATATAATAGGGTGGTGTCAAATGGATAATATAATTTCTATCTTTAAAGAAAGAAAATTAAAACTTACGCCTCAAAGGTTAGCAGTTTATAAATATCTAATGAGTACAAAAGAACATCCTTCTGCCGAAATTATTTATAAAGCACTTCAACCAAATTACCCAACAATGAGTTTAGCAACTGTATATAAAGCTGTTAAAACTTTAGTTGAAGTTAAATTAGTTCAAGAAATAAATGTCGGTGAAGGAAATTTCAGATATGATGGGAATCCTAAACAACATGCTCATATCCAATGTTTATCTTGTAGTAAAGTTGATGATTTAGAAGATGTCTCTTTCAGTAATCTAAATCAAACTGCTGAAGATAAATCAGGTTATAAAATCTTATCTAACAAAGTATTTTTTTATGGAATATGTAAGGAATGCCAGTAATCTACTTAACTAAGTAGATTACTGGTCTTTTTTTATTTGAATGCACCTTAATATCTATTTACTTTGAATTTATATATATTATTTGACATATACTTTATTGAGGTGATTGCATGTCTAAATTTATTGTTATAAAGAAGAAAAGTATTTTTTCATCTTTAATAGTATTTCTAATAGTACTTTTTTTATTATTTTCTTTTTATTATATATATATATATAATAAAAATTCGCAAAATACAGTTGCAAACATTAATACTAATACCGAAACTTCTTTAGACTTAAATGGAGATGGAGAAAAAGAAACCTTAGAAGTTATTCTAGAAAAAAATACATATGTAGTAAAAGTAAAAACAGCTTCTAAGGACTATATTTTACAACCTAGTGATAATTCTAAAATACTCGGAGAATTTTCTCCTAATTGGCCATTAAGATTTAATACATTAGATCTTTCACGTGATGGGATACCTGAAATTATTATTACAACTTTTAAAGATAATAAGCCTATTAACTATATATTCACTTGGAATAAAACTGACTTTTTCAATATATACACTTCCTCTAATAATATCTTAGGTATATTAGATTCAAATAATTCTAGAACACCTAAAATATTATCAATTTCCTCTAGTGAAGGTAATAGTTCTACTAATTCTTATATTTTTAATGGTAAATCCCTTAAAGATACTACTTTCTCTAAAACTAATGTTCCAAATTTAAATTTGGTTCAATCTTTTATTGATCTTATAGAATATCCTTATGAGTTATCTGATGCTCCTGATATATTTTCTTCAACCATTGATACTAATGAATTAGGTCTTTTATGGAATTTATATAAAGATACTTATACTTATTCTTTTCAAAATGGCTATTTCTACGATAGTATCTGGGATGACAGCGGTAATATAACAACTATTAATTGGTGCTTATCATTTGAAGAAGTAAATAAATTAGATTCTTCAACTGAAAAAAAAGAACTATTCCTATATTTAACTATAGAAGTAGATTCCTCTACCCAATTAAAAATATCAGCCATAAAAAAAGGTTTATAATATTAACAACCCAATAAAAATTAAATTAAACTAAAAGGCCGCTTTCGCGGCCTAAAAGGGGGATGGGGGGGTTTAGCCTTAATAAAGATTTCTCTTTATTTGCTATAGGAGAATATTTTCTCCGGTACATTAATAGTATTGACTGCATCATTTGTTTTTATACATTTTTTTATTTCTCTTCAAATAAGCCCTTATGATAAAGTTCTATTACTTTATCTATAAATTTCACCTTATCATAACTCACTATCTTTCTAAGAGATAATAGCATTTCTAGATTCTCATCAACTTCTATATCAGTAATGTTCTCTTTATTTCTACTCTTCTTATTATATCGACCATTATCGCGTTCATTATTATTATATTTAATATTTGTACTTTCTTGATTTTCTATATTATTTTGCGTTGATTGTGAGTTCCCCATATTAGCAATCATATCTTGAATTGAGGATAGTTCTTGATTATTTTGTCCTCCATTCATACCAGACATCATATTTTTAACAGATCCAATATTTATGTTATTTAAATCAAAACCATCTTTATTCATAGCTGATAATATATTTCCTATTTGACTCATATCTATATTTCCCAGCATCCCATTAAGTTGTGATGGATTAATCCCAAAAGGATTATTATCTAATTTACTACTTAATTTCCCTGATTTATTTTGACACTTTGAACACTGACATTCTTCTGATTTATTTCTTTCTCTTTTTTTTGACATTTAGGATCCTCCCAACAAATTCCTTACTAATTCATTATATGTATATTTATTAAATATGTTTATAATTTAGGACATTTTTTTGGAGGGCTATAAACCCTCCATCTTTTATGCTATTAATATGATCCAAGTAAACTAGACATTGAATCGCCACCGCATAATAAGAATAGTAAAATTATTAAAAATGAACTGTTAGAACATAATAATCCTGATGAACAAGCTATTAACAGGAATATTATTGGAGTAATTCCACTGCCTAACCCTGATAAAATACCTCCATCACTATTATTTCCACAACAAGGTACACATTCATAACCATCTTTACAGCATTTTTTTGACATATCTATCGCTCCTTTCTTAATAGAACTCTTTTATTTTTTATTAACAACAACCAAGTAAATTTCCAAATCCACCTAATCCACCGAATCCACTGTTTCCACAATCTCTTCCACTACCATTACCATTACAAATGAATAATATAACTAATAAGAATAAATAGAATGAACATCCACCTTTTGATTCATTGTGTTCACAGCAACAATCATTGTTTTCCTTTTCACAGCAACAATATTGTTTTTCCTTTTCACAGCAGCAGTTATTTTTTTTCTTTACACAGCAATAACAGTTATTGTTAGATTTGCTTTTTGATCCTGAACGACTATAAAGTAATATTAATAGTATCCATATCCAGCATCCACCACCAAATCCACCACCAAATCCACCACCAAATCCTGTGTTACATCCTGTGTTACAATTTGGTGTACAATTTGGTGTACAATTTGAACTTTCATCTCCACAACCACATGAATTTAAGCCGTTTAGAATTTCATTCATTTCCATAGTTTGTTCCTCCTCAAGGTCTTTATTTTTTTGTTTTATAGTATATACTATGATTAGTACTTAACTTTGACACTGTTTTTCTCTTAAAAGTTTTATGTTTTTCTATAAAAAAATAAGAACTCCTAAAGTTTGCGCTTTAGGGGTTCTTAGGCATCTTCGAAAAAATAACAAGCTAATATTCTAGTCTATTTTTACGTATGACTTACTGTATTATTCTATCTCATTTTCTTCTTCTACTAATCCTTCAAATAAATAATTAATTAATTCATCTTTTCCCTTTTTGTTTAAAGAAGAAAAGAAATAGAACTTATCATCTTTTGTTAGACCCATTGTATCTTTAATTATCTTTTCAGATTTTCTTAACTCATTATTAGATAATTTATCACTTTTAGTAGCTACAACTATAGCTTCAATATCAAAGTGCTTTACCCAATCATGCATAATTAAATCATCTTTAGTTGGCTTATGTCTTGAATCAACTAATAAAATAACTCTCTTAAGTTCTTCTCTATCAGTTAAGTACATTTCTATAGTTTTTCCCCAACTTGCTTGTTCTGTCTTAGAAACTTTAGCATATCCATATCCAGGTAAATCTACTAAATGGAATTCACCTTCATTTATCATAAAGAAGTTTATAAGTCTTGTTTTACCTGGTGTTTGACTTACTTTTGCTAAATGTCTTCTATTTGCTAAGGCATTTATTATTGAACTCTTCCCAACATTAGATCGTCCAACAAAGGCCACCTCTGGAAGTCCATCTACAGGATATTGTTCTCTTTTAACTGCTGATATTTCAAATTCTGATTGTTTAATTCTCAATGGTATCCACTCCAATTAATGCATTATTTAATACCTCTTTAACATCTTCTACTAAAATAATCTTTAACTTATTTTTTATAGAATTCGGTATTTTAATTATATCTTTTTCATTTTGTTTAGGTACTATTATTGTATCTACACCACTTCTTTGCGCTGCTATACTCTTCTCTTTTAATCCACCTATAGCAAGTACCTTTCCTGTTAGTGTTACTTCCCCAGTCATAGCTATATTTCTTCTTATCTTTTTGTTAGATAAAGCTGAAACTATTGCTGTAACCATAGCTACTCCCGCTGAAGGTCCATCTTTTTTAATAGATCCTTCTGGAGCATGTATATAAATATCTGTATTTTTATAGAAATCCGCTTCTAATCCATACTTGTTTGAATTTGAACGAACATATCCTACTGCAATTTTAGCAGATTCTTGCATTACTTCACCTAACTGACCTGTTATTTCTAACTTACCTGTTCCCTTCATTACGGCAACTTCTATTGGCAGAGTTGTTCCTCCGTATGCCGTCCATGCCATACCATTAACAACACCTACTCTATCTTCCTTATCTATCTTATCATAAGTATAAGGTTTAGGTCCTAATAACTTTTCAAGTTTACCTTTTGAAATAATTAACGACTCCTTGTTTGTCTTTAACATTTCAGTAAGTGATTTTCTAATTAACTTCCCTATAACCCTTTCTAGCCCTCGTACTCCAGATTCTATTGTATAACAATTTATTACTTCATTTATTATACTATCTGAAATTTTAATATTTTCTGAGGTTAAATTATGATTTTTAAGAACCTTAGGAATTATATGTTTTTTAGCTATATGGAACTTTTCTTCATAGGTATACCCGGATACTTCTATTATTTCCATTCTGTCATATAAGGGTCCTGGTATTGTGTCTGTTGAATTAGCTGTAGTTATAAATAAAACTTCCGACAAGTTAAAATCTAACTCTAAGTAGTTATCTCTAAATTCTTTGTTTTGTTCTGAATCTAAAACCTCTAAAAGTGCATCTGCCGGATTTCCTCTTTGATCTGAATTAAGCTTGTCTATTTCATCTAATAGTATTAATGGATTATTAGATTTTGCCTCTTTCATAGCATATATTATTCGTCCTGGTATTGCACCAACATAAGTTTTTCTATGTCCCCTAATCTCTGCTTCATCTCTTAATCCACCTAATGAAATTCTAACAAAATTTCTACCTAATGCATTAGCTACAGATTTTGCTATAGAACTCTTTCCTACTCCTGGTGGTCCAACTAAACATAAAATAGGTCCTTTTAAGCTATTAGTGTGCTTTTTAACTGCAAGATACTCAATTATTCTTTCTTTAACTTCTTCAAGACCATAATGCTCTTCATCTAAGTATTTTGAAGCCTTTGTAATTTCAAAGGTATCTTTAGTTTTTGTTCCCCATGGAAGATCTAATATCCAATCTAAGTAACTTCTAATAACATTTCCCTCTGATCCCTGACCTTCTGATGCTTTTAATCTAGAAATCTCATACAAAGCTTTTTCTTTTACATTCTTTGGAAGTTTAGCTTTCTTTATTCTTTCCTCGTATTTTATTATTTCCTTTTTTTCATCATTATCTTCACCAAGTTCTTCTTGAATAATTTTAATTTGTTCTCTTAAATAATATTCTTTTTGAACCTTATCCATAGAGTTTTTAAGCTTCTTATCTATTCTTTTTTCAACTTTTACAATTTCAATTTCATTATTGATTATTATAATAAGCTTTTCTATTCGTTTTATAAGATTTAATTCTTCTAAAACCCCTTGTTTTTTCTCGTCTTCTACTAACATATATGCTGAAATTACATCTACTATTTCATCATAATCCTTTATTTCTTCAAATATTTTTAATATATTTGATTTTTCATTTTCTGACATTTTAATATATTTTGCAAAGCATTTTTTTAACGTTCTAATATATGCCTCTACACCTTCATATTCTTTGTTCTCTAATTCCTCTAAGTTTTCTATATTAGCTTCTATATATTTTTCATTACCTGTAATCTCTATTAGTTTAGCTCTTTCTATACCTTCAACTAAAACTCTTATTACGTCATTTGGTAACTTTAATAGCTGCTTAATTTTACATACAGTACCTATAGTATATAAATCTTTTAATTTAGGCACTTCATCTTTTATTTTTTTTTGTGTTACAAGAAATACCTCTACATCTTTCTCCATGGCTGATTCTAATGCTGTGATTGACTTTTCCCTAGCAACATCAAAATGTATAATCATACTTGGAAAAATAGTAATTCCTCTTAAAGGAATTAAAGGCAGAGTTATTAAATTATCATTCATTTATTTTCCTCCATCCTTTAAAATAAATTATTTAACTTTTCTAGTATACACATAATTTATTAATTTTTCAATATTTCCAGCTATAAAAATCCACAAAGCTTATTTTTATAATATATTAAAGGAATAAAAAGTTAAAATACTAACTCATAATATTAATATTATCCAGAGTTAGTATTTTTTTCAAATTATTTAATCCAATTTTACTGAGTCAATAGGTGATGCTACTAAAACATCTATATTAATTTCATTTTTTATTTCATTTTCTAATATAGCTATATCTATAACATTTTTTAGTGTATTTACTGGAATTATATTTATATCTTCTATTTTATTAAAATTTTCATTCCAATTATCCTTGGGTATTATTACTGTAGTTGCTCCAGCTTTTTTAGCCGCAAGTATTTTAGCGGACGCCCCACCAATAGGCTTTACTCCTCCAAGCAAACTAATTTCACCAGTCATGGCAACTTTATTATCTATAGGTTTCCCTTTCACTGCACTATAAATAGCTGTTGCTATTGTTATTCCTGCGGAAGGCCCATCCACAGGAACTCCACCAGGTATATTGACATGTATATCATATCCTTCGCAATCTAGATCAAATATATTATTTAAAACTGTTAATACATTTTGAATAGATGAATATGCGGTACTCTTTCTCTTTATTTTTCTATTGTTATTACTTATTTCTTCTTCTTCAACTATACCTGTTACTTTTAGTTCACCTTTTCTATGAGATATTTTTCTTGCCGTTGCTTCAATTTCCATTACCATTCCAATATTTGCTCCATATACTGCTAGCCCATTGACAATACCTATCTCAGGCTTATCTTTTATCTTTTTATTAGGTATTTCTATGTATTGACCATTTTCTATAACCCAGTCTATATCTTCCTCTGTTATATTTTTTCTATTTTCATTAATTGCAAAACCAGAACAAAGTTGTACTAGATTAACTACATCTCTTCCATTTGTACAATACCTACTAACAATATCAATACCTTTATCGGTTATTTCTAATCCTACTTTTGTGGCAGAATTTCTAGCTATTTTTTGTATTTCTTCTGGATGAAGTCCTCTAAAAAATATTTCTACACATCTTGATCTAATTGCTGGCACTATTTCATCTGGGCTTCTTGTAGTCGCTCCTATTAATCTAAAATCTGCTGGTAGCCCATTATCAAATATTTCTTTAATATAATCTGGTATATTAGGATTTTCAGAACTATAATACGAACTATCTAAAAACACTTTCCGATCTTCTAATACTTTCAAAAGTTTATTAAGTTCTGTTGAGTGTAATTCACCAATTTCATCAATAAATAAAATACCCCCATGTGCCTTAGTTACGGCACCTGCCTTTGGTTGTGGTATTCCTGCAACCCCTAGTGACCCGGCCCCTTGATATATAGGATCATGAACAGATCCTATAAGTGGATCTGCAATACCTCTTTCATCGAATCTTATAGTCGTTGCATCTATTTCTATTATATTAGCACCTTTTTTAAATGGTGACCGCTCCATTTTCTTCGCTTCTTCCAATACTAGCCTTGCTGCCGCTGTCTTTCCAATACCTGGCGGACCATATATTATAACATGCTGAGGATTTGGACCACATAAAGCCGCCTTTAATGCTTTTATCCCCTGTTCTTGACCAATAATTTCTTCAAATGTTCTTGGTCTACTCTTTTCTGTTAATGGTTCAGTTAAACAAACACTTCTCATTTTTGCTAATTTACTCATTTCTTTTTCGTTTTCTTTGTGAATAACCACTTTATTAGTGTGGTTATTCTTACTACTATTTATCATAAAGAATATAAATAGCACCATCATTAATATTTGTAACATGATTAGAATTTCTGTCATACGCTTCGCATTTACAATTTATAAATGCTCCCTCCCTTCCTAATTTCATATCTTTATTATTAACTTAAAGGTTCTTTTATATTCTATAAATTAAGGTTATTATTCCAAATTTTTATACTAATTTTATTTTACGCTTTAAATAAGTAATGTAGCAAAAAAATAAAAAGATAGTATTTCAAAAATTAATTTGAAATACTATCTCTTTTTTATAATTAAGCAGTTTCTATACTCTTTCTTTTCTTAGTTTTTTTAGATTTAATTTGAGGTCTAACAACCCCTTCTTCTAATCTAACAACCTCTGGTGCAGTTTTATTTTTAATACTATCTTCTGTTATAATTACTTTAGATATTCTTTCATCTGAAGGTACATCAAACATGGTTTCTATCATTGTTTCTTCCACTATTGACCTTAACCCTCTAGCCCCAGTTTTTCTTAAAATAGCTTCTTCTGCAATAGCTTTTAATGCAGCTTCTGTAAACTCAAGTTCAACATTATCTATTTCAAACAATTTATTATATTGTTTAACTAATGCATTCTTTGGCTTACTTAAAATATTAATTAAAGCTGAAGTATCTAAAGATTCTAATGTAACAACAATAGGTAGTCTTCCAACAAATTCAGGAATAAGACCAAATCTTAATAAGTCTCCAGGCATTATATCCTTTAACAACTTACCAACATCTCTTGTTTCCTTTGATTGTATTTGAGCTCCAAAACCTATTGAACTAACTCTTGTTCTCTTTTCAATAATTTTATCAACTCCATCAAAAGCTCCACCACAAATAAATAATATATTAGCAGTATTTATTTGTATAAATTCTTGATGAGGATGCTTTCTTCCACCTTGTGGAGGAACTGAAGCAACTGTACCTTCTAATATTTTTAATAGCGCTTGCTGAACTCCCTCTCCAGATACATCTCTAGTAATAGACGGATTTTCAGATTTTCTAGCTATTTTATCTATTTCATCTATATATATTATTCCTTTTTGTGCTCTTTCTACATCGTAGTCAGCATTTTGAATTAACTTTAATAGAATATTTTCAACATCTTCTCCTACATATCCAGCTTCAGTAAGAGTAGTAGCATCTGCAATAGCAAATGGTACATTTAAGTACTTAGCTAAGGTTTGAGCTAAAAGTGTCTTACCTGATCCAGTAGGGCCTAGTAAAAGTATATTACTTTTTTGTAATTCTACATCATCATCTGATGAATTAGCATTAATTCTTTTATAATGATTATAGACAGCAACTGCCATAGCCTTCTTAGCTTTTTCTTGACCAATTACATAATCATCTAAATTAGCTTTTATTTCTGCTGGTTTAGGCAACGCTGTAGTATCTAACTCAATGTGTTCTTCAAATTCATCTGTTATAATTTCAGAGCATAAATCTATACACTCATCGCATATATAAACTCCAGGTCCAGCGATTAATCTTTTGACCTGTTCTTGATTTTTCCCACAAAAAGAGCATTTCAATTGTTTTTTTTCTTCATTTTTAGCCATAAAATCCCCTCGCTTAGATTATTATAAAATTATTTCTTATAACCTTATTTTTCATTTTTACTAATTACTTTATCTACCAATCCATAATTCTTAGCTTCTTCTGCTGACATAAAGTAATCTCTTTCAACATCAGATTTAATTTTTTCTATAGTTTGGTTAGTATTTTCACTTAAAATATTATTTAACAAATCCTTAGTTCTTAATATTCTCTTAGCATGAATATCAATATCTGTTGCTTGACCTTGATAGCCACCTAAAGGTTGATGAATCATAACTTCACTATTTGGTAATGCAAATCTTTTACCCTTAGCACCTGATGAAAGCAAGAAAGCTCCCATTGAAGCTGCCATACCGACACATATAGTTGATACGTCTGGTTTTATATATTGCATAGTATCATAAATAGCCATACCAGCTGTAATTGATCCACCTGGACTATTTATATATATATATATATCTTTATCTGGATCTTCACTTTCTAAAAATAATAGCTGAGATACGATTAAGTTTGATGTTACATCATTTACTTCCCCACTCATCATTATTATTCTATCTTTTAATAATCTTGAGAAAATATCGTATGATCTTTCTCCTCTACTAGTTTGTTCTACAACCATTGGAACTAAATTCATTCTTTTTGCCTCCTTTTCTAAAATTTACCCTATTATATAATATATCCATTTATATAAAGATCCTATACTAAATTATATAAAATTTATATAATTTTGTTAATAGTTTATTCTAAATAATTGCCAGAATTAATTCTGGCAATCATTTATTCTTTATTATTCATTGTTTGTTGTTTATTGTTTGTTGTTTTCTAATAAGAAGTCTATTGATTTTCCAGTCTTAATATCTACTTCTAAAGCAACTCTTTGATTCTTAATTAATAAATCAACCATGCTTGCATCATCTGCTGCATACATTTTAGCTACTTCTTCAGCTTTTACTTTTATTTCTTCTTCTGAAACTTCAATTTTTTCAGCTACTTCTACTGCTTCTAATACTAAGTCAGTTCTAACTTTTCTTTCAGCATTTTCTTTCATATATTCTCTCATCTTAACTGCATCTGTTCCAGTAAATTGGAAATATTGCTCTAATGTTAAGCCTTGTTGTGAAAGTCTTGTTTCTAAGTTTTTAACCATTATATCTATTTCTTTTTCTATCATAATAGTTGGAACTTCGATTGTAGCATTTTCAACTACTGCGTTAATTACCGCATCTTCATATTCATTTTTTACTTTAGCTGCATTTTCTTCTGTCATAGTTTTAACTATATCTTCTTTCATTTGAGCTAATGTATCAAATTCTGAAACTTCCTTAGCAAATTCATCATCTAATTCTGGTAATTCTTTTGACTTAACTTCTTTTATAGTAACTTCGAATTTAGCATCTTTACCGTTTAATTCATCTTTTCCGTAGCTTTCAGGGAAAGTTACATTAACTTCAACATTATCTCCTGATTTAGCTCCCACTAATTGAGTTTCGAAAGTATCTATAAAAGAACCTGATCCGATTTCTAATGAATAATCTGATCCTTCTCCACCATCAAAAGCAACTCCATCAACGAATCCTTTAAAGTCAATAATAGCTATGTTTCCATTTTCTATTATTCCATCTTCTTTAACTTCAACTCTTGAGCTCTTTTCTTGTGTTTCTTTTAATTTAGCATTTACGTCTTCTTCAGTAACTTCATAACTTGGTTTTTCGATTTTTAAGCCTTTATATTCTCCAAGTTTAACTTCTGGATATACTGTTATTTGAGCAGTATAAACAAAATCCTTACCTTCTTCAGCAGTAATTACTTCTATTTGTGGGTAATCAACTGGGTTGATTTTATTTTCATTTAATAATTGTGGATATGAAGCATCTATTGCAAAATTAACTGCATCTTCAAGTAAAACTTCTATTCCGTATTGTTGTTTAACTATTGCCATTGGCACTTTACCTTTTCTGAATCCAGGTATATTAAAGTTTTTAGCATTTTTATTATAAGACTTGTTTAAAGCAGCTTGAAATTCCTTTGCTGCAACCTTTACCTCAAATTTAACAACGTTAGTTTCTATTCTTTCCATTTTAGCTTCCATTATATTCTTCCTCCTGAAATAGTATATACTATAATTTTTATTGATATAACTAGCTTATTATAACATATACTTATAATTATATTCAAACTTTTGTTTTCTTAAACCTTTATTGATGGTAATTATATTAAAACTTTTATTTTTTCAAGCTTCCTTAATCTAATTAACTAAATTATTATCATTATTTATATATTTGATATTACCATCTATTGTAACTTCAATACCTTTTTCTTTAATATTTCCGATAATTATATCTTTACCTTTACTTTGCCACAAAGTAAT
Source organism: Clostridium gasigenes (assembly GCF_900104115.1). GTDB lineage: Bacteria > Bacillota > Clostridia > Clostridiales > Clostridiaceae > Clostridium > Clostridium gasigenes. The sequence goes on along the minus strand of NZ_FNJM01000004.1, from coordinate 205,058 downwards.
TTCATTTTTACCATCAATATCTATTAGCCATAAATATTGATTAAGACCACTACCAAAATAAGGCATATTAGTTTTATACACTATTTTTTTGTCATTTATGAACTTTGCACTTTTATGCCACAAATAATCTTTATAGGTGCTTTGCACTATATCCTTTTTGAAAATTTCTCCTTTTGGTGAAACATAACTATCTTTAGTAATATTTTTTTCTTCGCCTTTTGTATTAATAACTTTAATATTTTGTTTATCATCTGTTACTACTACAAGTTGTTTCGAAGGACTAATATTATATTCAATACCTTCTGGAATTTCTTTAGCCTCCTTAAATTTAATTACCCCTTCTAATTCTTCATATTCTACTTTCAAAATTTTTCCTTCACTAATCTTTAATTCCATAATTTTAGCTTTTGGCACTATTGGTTCTATCGGCGCTTCAGATGTTGATTCTATATTCGGGACTTCATCTACTATCTTGTTTTCAGAAGTGTCCTCATCAACCCATTTTTGTATTTTTGCTTTAACATCTGTAAAATTAAAAGTTTTAGTTGTAAACTTTACTCCCAAAACAACTACTATTAAGAAAGCTATAATTGAAATAGTAGTTATTATTCTTTTACGCTTTCTAATTTGTCTTTCGTAATCTCTACTAAATATACTAGGTTTTCTCAAACTATTACCCTCCTAGATTAATTAATAAAATATATTATATACTATATTTTTAAAAATAAAAAACATATTTTTCTTTAGTATTTATTTTTAACGTGTCTTACAACAACCTTTTCCACTAGTTGAACAACATCCGCCAGTTTTACCACAGCAACTCTTTTTAGATTGCTCCATCCCAAGTTCTTTTAGTTCATCTATAGTTAACTTAGCTTCATTTTCCGTATAATCCTCATAATCTGGAGATACTTTTAATATATCCTCTTTTTTTATTTCTATCATCTATATCACCTCACTTTTATATTAACATATTATATTTCTTATTTGTTAATTTACAATAGTATTTTCAACAAATTTCACAATAAAATCAATAAAGTTATAATTATTACTTTTATTAATTTAATTCTATAAAACTATTGGATTTTTCTGATTTTTATTATATAATATTGTTATAAATAACTTTAATATAATTCTATTTTTCATTATACTTTTAATATGCCCATACCCTTCTACTAATATTGCATTAGTAGATTTATAATAAAACCCCACACTATATCCATTTATTCCCTTTCTCGAATGGATATAAACCCTTTAACCTGTACAATAATTATTGTACAGGTTTTGTTTTTGTCGGTTTTTGTTGTGTATTAATTTTTCAATATTATAAATTTTTCACTTCTAAAAAAACATATGTAGCTTTATTTACATAAAAATAACTAAGGCAGCTAAGAAATACACTAATCAATATTCTAGTATTTTTTCAGCTGCCTAAATATAATAAAAAATTTATTTTTTATTTTAACTTTTATTAAACGTAACCCATAGGATCTACAGGTTGTGCATTAATTCTAATTTCAAAATGCAAGTGAGGCCCTGTGCTCATGCCAGTAGAACCTACTAATGCAATAGTTTCTCCTCTAGTAACATTTTGATTTACAGAAACATCTAATCTATTTGCATGTCCATATAAGGTTGTTACTCCACCGCCATGATCAATTATAACACTGTTTCCATAACCATTTATCCAGCCTGCATATGTTACAACTCCACTTTTGGATGCTTTTATCGGTGTATTAGATGCATTTCCAAAATCTACTCCATTATGGAATCCTGGTTGAAGAGTTACTGGATTAGTTCTTCCACCAAAAGGATCTGTAATAGGTCCATCTGTAGGTCTTAAGAACCCTTCACCAGTATTCTCATTATTGTTTGTTCCACTATTGTTGTTGCTCTCATTATTGGTGCTATTATTGTTACTCTCATTACTAGTTCCATTACTATTTTCATTAGTACTCCCACTATTGTTCCCGTTGTTGCTATTACTAATACTATTAAATATATTATCTAACTCTGCCTTAAGATCATCATTATATGATACTAAATCTCCTATTTTTTCTTGTAGCGCAATTTCTTCTGATGTTAAAGTTGCAATTAAATTTTGTTTTTCAGATTCTAGCGCTAACAATTTATTCATTTGAATTTGCTTAGCATCCTTTATAACTACAAATTCTTTTTGAGCTTCAAAAATTTCATTTTGTTTATAAGATATATCCTCTTTATCTTTCTTTTCTTTAGCTACTCTCTTATCAAGATTATCTTTTTCTACAGCTAATTCTTTTTGGAATTTTTTAATACTGTCCATTAACTCTTTATCTATATTAATAACTCTTGATATAGCTTGTATATTGCTTAATAGTTGTCCTAGCCCATCGCTTTTAATTATCATATATATGTATTGTAATGTTATATTCATTTTATAGTAACTTCTAATTCTTTTATCTAATATATCTCGAGTTTTTACTAACTCTTCTTCTTTTTGGTCAATTAATTTTTCCTTTTGTAAAATTTCAGCTTCTGCATCATCTATTGATTTTTGAATTACATTTATATCTTCTTGTAATTTATCAATCTTAACTTGAAAAACTTCAACATCTTTTTCTGCTACTGAAAGTTCCGCACCTTTATTCTCTATTTCCTCAAGTAATTTATCTAATTCACTACCTTGGGTTACCTTGTCTTCTTCTATTTTATTTTTATCTTTATCTATTTCATTCATAGCCTCTTTATTAACTTCCATTTCATTTTTAATCGCATCTGACGATTCTGCAAAGACAGATACGTAGCTTGTACTAAAAAATATAAGACATAATACTATTATAATTTTATTTTTTATTTTATTCATTTTTCTCCTCTTAATCTATTCTAAACCAAATTTTTGAATTTCTTTAATTACCCATTCATTCCCAACTAACTCCATATTAGTAAGGAACATGCTCTCTTCTCTATTTTTAGATAATAAAAACATTTTTTTATCTATAGAATAATTAATTTTTATAACTATTTGAGCTTTATATAAATTATCTTCATATTTAAATTCACTATTTTCTATCTTTGTTTCTAATTCACTTATTTCATAGTTATTTTTAAATATTAAACTTTTTTTATTAATTTCATCATATATTTTTCTTTGGATTTCTTCATTAGTTAAAACTATTAGCCTATAGTCTCTTTTATTTAAAGCATTAAAAACACTTTCATAAAATTTATTAATGCTTAATTCTATCTGCGTAGTTAGTTCCTCATTTACCATATTAATATCTATATTTATATTAGGCGAATCATTTACTTTTATTTTTTCGCTTTTAATAATGCCCCATGGGAATTCCCTTTGTATACCTATATCAATACTTTCATTAGTTGGAATTGGTCCATAATCACCAATTTCACTAACTTTTTTATTTATATCCTTATCATTTATAAGAACCTTTGCATCATTAAAATTAGATGTAATATTTAAATCAACTGCCTCTAAATTTATAGATACTTCTTCATTTTGAATTAATGAAACTTCAATTTCTTTTTCAACATCGCCATAATTGGTCTTAAGTATTGCTTTTATTTTATACAATCCAGGAACTATTCCACTACTACGATTATCTTCATTTAATTCATTGCTATCTACAAATATTTTTGCATTTGAGAAATTACAGTTAACCTTTATATCTACAGTATTTACTTCTAAATAGTAATCCTTCCAAATTCCTTTTTTATTACTTTTAATTGTAAATACTTCACCTACTCCACTAGTTTTAAGTTCACTTAATACTTTATTAATCTTTGTAGTATCTGAATTATAATATTTAATTAAGGGATCTAATTCACTTCTACTTACCTTTTTATCCGCTACTAATATGTCTCCATAAATTTTGCTACTGTTTCCTTGTTTCATAGATATTTCTAAATCATTTAATAGTTTATCTTCGCTAGTTATAAAAACCTTACCTGATACCATTAGTAAAATTATAATTATTATAGATATACTAGTTATTAGATATTTTCTTACTTTAATAAAAGAAACTATACTTTCTTTATTAATTTTCCCAAGCTCTAATTTAAAATTATTAATATAATCCTTAACCTTAGATAAAATCTCATTATTTTTTTTCATTCCAACCTCACTTAAGCCTATTTAAATAAATAACGGTCCACTTATATTACTCTAAAATATCTATAATCCATTTATTGCATTCTATACACTTATAAATTCTTATAACAAATAGATCTAGAGGTTTTACTGAAGTTTGCACTCCTAAAGCTTCTATTTCCTCTCTTGTTACAAATTCATCATCTTCATTAAGAAATCCTTGTATTTCAACTATATAATTTTCACTTGTTTTTTCACAACAATCATTAACACTTGTACACTCTATTTTTTCATAAGTTAACTCACTACTTAAATCTTGTATAATTGGTATTATATCTCCAAATTCGTCTATATTATCTAAAAATTCCTCTCTCTTAAATACTAAATCTTTAATTTTAAATAATTCCATCATAATTTTTACCTCTTTTTATCTTAATTTTATATATATTAACACAGTTTTCCAAGTTATTTAACTGTTTTTTAATGTAAATTTTATATAAAGACATATCGCTTTATGATATAATTTACAAATAATTAAATTTTATTCAATTGGAGGTAATTTATGATTTTTGATAGCCACATGCATTCTAAATTTTCCACCGATAGTATTATGCTTATAGAAGATGCTATTAATACTTCTAATAAAAATAATATGGGTATCATTTTAACAGAACATACAGATTTAAATTATCCAGTATTAGATGAGTTTAGATGTGATATCCCTAGTTATTTATCAACCTATGAAAAATATAAATCCCATTCTTTATTACTTGGTATAGAAATAGGATTAGCCAAAGATATCTATGATGGTAATAATGAAATTACCACTAACTTTAATTTTGATTATGTTATAGGATCTATTCATTCAGTAAATAATATGGATATTTATAATAACTATATAAATACTAATTATCCTAAAAAGAAATTTTTTCAAAACTACTTAGATGATATGTTAGAATGCTCAAAGCTTTATAATAACTTTGATGCACTTGGTCATATAGATTATCTTTGTAGGTATGCACCTTTTGATAATAATGAAATCTTAGTAGCTGATTATAAAGATACTCTTTCTGAAATTATGAAGACATTAATTTCTAAGGATAAGGTCTTAGAGTTAAACACTGCACGTTTAACTTCTAAAGAAGCTCAAGAATCACTTTTTGATATATATACTCTTTATAAAGACTTAGGCGGTGTCCATATAACACTAGGTTCTGATGCACATAAATCATCGGATATTTTTAGAAACTTTACCCTAGCTCAGGAAATGATTTCTAAAATAGGTCTTAAAGGAATTTATTTTAAAGAAAGGTCTCCTCAGTATTTTTAACAAATTAAAAAAAGCTAAATTTAGCATTATTGCTAAATTCAGCTTTTATTTAGACATTTTTTTAAAATAACTAGTAAATATGTTAGTGTATTTTCTTCAGATCCCTTACACTTTCTCTATTTCTTTTCTTTCACCTTTAAAATTATTTATTTTTTCTTTTCTCTTTATTAACTGAGCCTCTACTTCATCAACAGATATGCCAAGCTCTGCCATCATAACTAACAAGTGATAACTCAAGTCACATATCTCATTTATTTGCTCTTCCTTATCAGTTCCCTTTGCGCTTATAATAACCTCCGTTGATTCTTCCCCAATTTTCTTTAATATTTTATCTATTCCCTTTGCAAACAAATAAGAGGTGTATGAACCTTCCTCTTTTGAGTTCTTTCTTCCTAATATAACATCATATAAATCCTTCATTATGTTTTCCATATAATTTTCCCCCTTTTATAATGCGCCCTAAACTTTTATTTTATTTCATATGTTTAACTCTCTATAAAAACAACTTCTTGCCCCAGTGTGACAAGCTACTCCTTTAGAATCTACTAAAATTAATAATGTATCTTCATCACAATCTATTCTTATTTCCTTAACTATTTGAATATTTCCTGAAGTTGCTCCCTTATTCCATAACTCATTTCTACTTCTACTATAAAACCAGGTAGTTCCCGTTTCAAAAGTTTTAATTAAACTTTCCTTAGACATATACGCAAGCATTAAAACTTCCTTACTTATATAATGTTGAACTATTGCTGGAACTAACCCTTTCCCCTTATTAAAGTCTATTATATTAACATTCTCTAAAATATTCCCCAAAATAATTCTCCTTCTACTAACTATATTTTTAATTTTCCTTATATGCAGTTGCACTAATTACATATAAGGAATATTTACTTACCTTAGACCTCTTCAAAGAAATAACTAGTCAATACGCTAATCTATTTTGATCCTTACTTATTGAATTAACCGTATTAAAATCTCATTGGAATATTTTTTGTATTTAAGAATCTCTTAACTTCATCTACTGTTAATTCTCCATAGTGAAATAAAGATGCTGCAAGCGCTGCATCAGCTTTTCCATCTTTAAACACATCATAGAAATGTTCTAAGTTCCCACATCCACCTGATGCTATTACTGGCACATTTGTAGCATTGCTTACTGTTTTAGTTAACTCTAAATCAAATCCTTTTTTAGTCCCATCCGCATCCATTGAAGTTAATAGAATTTCTCCTGCCCCAAGGTTTGTTGCCTCTTCTATCCACTTTAACGCATCTATGCCAGTATCTATTCTTCCACCATTTATCACCACATTCCATCCTGTGTTATCATTACGTTTTTTAGCATCTACTGCTAAAACTATACATTGACTTCCAAAATAGTAAGATCCCTCTTTTATTATATTTTTATCCCTAACCGCTGCTGAATTTAAACTTACTTTATCCGCTCCAGCTCTTAATATTGCTTTAATATCTTCTAGGTTTGCTATTCCCCCTCCAACTGTAAATGGAATGAAGACTCTTTCTGCAGTTCTTTCAACCACTTGTATCATTGTCCCTCTACCCTCGTGAGTAGCTGTAATATCTAAGAAAACTAATTCATCTGCACCTTGCTTATTATAAAACTCCGCCAGTAGAACTGGATCTCCAATATCTACTAAACCTTTAAAATTTATTCCCTTAACAACTCTCCCATCCTTAACATCTAAACAAGGTATTATTCTTTTTGTATGCATACCGTCACCTACTCTTCCTTACATAAGTTTATAGACTCTTCTAAAGATAGTGTCTTTGCATAAATAGCTTTTCCAGTTATTGCTCCATACACACTTATATCCCTTAACTCTTTTATATCTGATATGTTAGCAATTCCACCCGAAACAGTAATATCTATGTTTACTTCCTTCTTTAACTTTTTAATCATATCTACATTTGGTCCCTCTAATGTTCCATCTTTGCTTATATCAGTTACAATTATATTTTTAACACCTAATCTTTCAAGGTCCTTTGCAAAATCTATATAATAAATTTCACTACCTTCTAGCCATCCTCTTCCATAGGCATATCCATTTTTGCAATCTATTCCTACTGCTATTTTTTCTCCGAAATTTTCAACAGCCTTTTTAACTAGTTCTCTATCTTCCATCGCTATTGTTCCCAGTATCACCCTTGAAATTCCATTGTTAATTAGATACTCTATTGTTTCAAAGGTTCTTATTCCTCCACCAACCTCAACAGGAATATCTAAAGCATTAGCTACTTTTATAATAAGTTCCCCATTAACTGATTTTCCTTTTTTGGCTCCATCTAAATCAACTAAATGAATAAATTCTGCCCCTTGTTTTTGAAAAGATAATGCAGGTTCTAAAACATCTTCTGCAACAATTTCTTTTCTGTTATAGTCCCCTTGATATAACCTAACAGGTTTTCCATCTATAATATCTATTGCAGGTATAATTATCATTTAATCATCTCCCCAAAGTTCTTTAAAATTTCAAGCCCTATATCTCCACTTTTTTCTGGATGAAATTGTGCCCCTATAATATTGCCTCTTCTTACGATGCCTGGTATAATTAATTCACCATAACTTGAAGATGCTACTAAATCTTCATTTTTATATCCTTTAACATAAAAACTGTGCACATAGTAGACAAAACTATCCCCAGTTAATCCACTAGTTATTACATCTTGTTTATTAAAATCTAGACTATTCCATCCCATATGAGGAATTTTCACTTCTTCCTTAGGTTCCATTTTGACAATATCTCCATGTAAAAGTCCAAGCCCCTCTGTCTCTTCTGGTTCATAACCTTTATTAAAAAGCATTTGCATACCTAAGCATATACCTAGTAAAAACTTTCCTTTTGCACATTCTTCTTTTATAACTTTATCTAAAGAGTTTTCACATAAGTTATCCATAGCCTCTTTAAAAGCTCCTACGCCTGGAAGAATCAATGCTTTTGCAGCTCTTATTTCATTAGGAGATGATGATATTTTGCACTCTAAACCCAAAACCTTTAAGGCATTATATACACTTTTTAAATTTCCCATTCCATAATCTATAATAACAATCATAAATACCCTCCTAAACTCTAAAATACTAGCCCATAAAAATCTATAGTTTACACCACATAAAAATCAACGTTTTTATGTAACTAACTACATATTTCTATATCATTCCTTTACTAGAAGGTAATAAGTCTGCTCTATCTCCTATTGATATCGCTTCTTTTAAAGCTCTTCCTAAAGCCTTAAATAATCCTTCTATTTTATGATGATCATTTTCACCATAAAGAACTCTTCCATGAAGTGTAATCCCCGCATTAAAAGCAAATGCTCTAAAAAACTCTTTAACCATTTCTGTTGAAAAATTTCCTATTGATTCTCTTTTAAATTCTCCTTCAAAATGCAAAAATCCTCTTCCACTTATATCTAAAGAAACAGTTACTAACGCTTCATCCATAGGAATATAAAATGTTCCATATCTTTTTATACCAATTTTATTTCCTAAAGCTTCATTAACACATTTTCCAAGAGCAATTCCTACATCTTCAACTAGGTGATGATCACAAACTTCAATATCACCCCTAACATCTAAATCAATATCTATTCCACTATGGAAAGATAACAGTGTTAGCATATGATCAAAAAAACCAACACCTGTATCTATGCTGCTATTTCCTTCTCCATCTAAATTAATTTTTAATTTAATACTTGTCTCATTTGTTATTCTTTCGATTTTACTAATTCTATTCATAACATTTTCCCTCCATTATAAACAAAGGCTTTTCTAATAGTCTCTACTACTTTATTATTTTCGAATTCTGAACCAACTGTTATTCTAAATGAATCATCACTAAAATTTCTTATAACTATTCCTTTGTTATTTAAAGCTTTAATTAATACATCCTTATAATTAGTTCTTCCAAAAATATAGTTAGCAGATGATTTATAAAACTTTATTTCTAAAGAACTTTCTTTTTGTAATTCTTTAAGATTTGAAAATAGCTTTTCTCTTTCCTCTATTATTACATTTGAATCTAATATTACTCTCTCCGTATTTCCTAGCATATTTTCAGCTACAACTTGAGAAAGCGAATTCACATTATAAGGAACTTTGTAATCTCTTAATTTTTTTATAAGCTCCTCATTTCCAATTAAAAACCCAATTCTAATAGCCGCAAGACCCCATGCCTTTGATAGTGTTCTTGTAACTAACAAATTCTTATATTCATTTATATATTCAACTATACTTTCTTTATTAAATTCATAATAAGCTTCATCAATAACTACTTTTGTATCTTTGAAAGCTTTTAATAGCTCTATAATAGCTTCATTAGGCAAAGCGAAACCAGTTGGATTATTTGGATTCGAAAACATTATTAAATCAACATTACTTTCAATTCCAAACATAATGAAATCTTGTATATCAAAACTACCATCTTCATTTACCTTATATTTAATTATTTCTCCATCATTTAAGGTCGCATAAAAATCATACATAGAGAAATCTGGATCTAGGGTTAAAATTCTTTTACCTTTTCCAATAGTTGAGCCTATAACTAGTGATAACATTTCATCTGAGCCATTTCCCATTATTATATTTTCTGCCTTTACTTTTGCATATTTTGCATAACAGGCTCTTACCTTTAATCCTTCAGTATCTGGATACCTATTTAATTCAACATTCTTCATTAATGTTATTATTTTAAATAGATTTTTTTCATCAAGTGCTATATAGCTTTCATTTCCATTTAATCTTATTCCTTTTTCATCTACTCCATTATCATACAAGTTAACTTCTTTCATTTAATTCAACCTCACTTTCACAGAATTTGCATGTGCTGTTAACCCTTCTTTTTGGGCTAACAAAATTATCTTTTCACCATGTTTTTTAAGGGCTTCTTCTGAATAATAAAGATATGAAGATTTTTTTATAAAGCTATCTACTGATAATGGCGAAAAAAACCTTGCTGTTCCGTTAGTTGGAAGCACGTGATTTGTTCCCCCAAAATAATCCCCAACTGGTTCGGGTGAATAATGTCCTAAAAATACTGAACCAGCATTTTTAACTTCTCCTAATAACTCCATAGGATTCTCTGTCATTATTTCTAAATGTTCTGGTGCTAATATATTTGATATTTCAATACATTCCTTTAAGTTATCGCATACTATTGCTATTCCAAAATTCTTAAGAGATTCTTTTATTATTTCCTTTCTTTCTAGCTCTTCAACTTGCTTTTCAAGTTCCTTCTCTACATTTTTATATAACTCCATTGATGTTGTTACTAAAATAGAAGAAGCTAACTTATCATGTTCTGCCTGTGACATTAAATCAGCTGCAATATATTTAGGATTGGCATTTTTATCACCAATAACTAATATTTCACTTGGCCCTGCAATCATATCTATATCAACTTTTCCAAAGACTAATCTTTTAGCAATTGCTACAAACATATTTCCAGGTCCAACTATTTTATCTACTTTAGGAATAGTTTCTGTTCCATAAGCTAATGCTCCAACTGCTTGTGCTCCTCCAACTTTATATATCTTATCTATTCCTGAAATTTTAGCAGCTACTGCAATATATGGGTTTATTCCGCCATCTTTACTTGGTGGAGTAACCATTATTATTTCTTTTACTCCAGCAACTTTAGCTGGAATAACATTCATTAAAACTGAAGAGGGATAGGCCGCAGTTCCTCCTGGAACATATATCCCTACCTTTTCTAAAGGAATGACTCTTTGGCCCATATAAACTCCATCTTCCTTATTTAAAATATATCCTCTATTTTTTTGATTTTCATGATACTCTTTTATATTTAAGGCTGCCTCTTGTAAGGCATTAATAAATTCTTTTTCTACTAATTTAAAAGCATTATCTAATTCTTCACTTTTAACCTCTAATTCTTTTAAATCTACCCCATCAAATTCTTTAGTAAATGATAATAAAGCCTTATCCCCAAGCTTTTTAACTTTACTAAGTATATTTGAAACTTTTGCTACAACTTCTAAATCGTCGTCTTTTTCTCTTTCCTTTAATTCTTTTATTAATGCTGTTTTGTTTTTTTCTGTTAACTCCATTAATCTAAGCATTTAGCCCCACCCCTTTATTTATTGCTTATACCTACTAACTTTTAAAATCACTTATATTTCTAATTGCTATTTTGCCCTAATATTATTTATTATATGTGCTCTTTTATTCTACTTAAAAAACAGTTAATTTCTTTTTGCTTTAATTTAAAACTAGCCTTATTAACAATTAATCTTGCGCTTATTTCACAAATATCCTCAAGAACAACTAAGCCATTTTCTTTAAGTGTTGTTCCTGTTTCCATAATGTCTACAATTCCATCACAAAGCCCAAGTATTGGTGCAAGTTCAACTGATCCTTCTATTTTAATAATTTCTACATCCATTCCTTTTTTCTTGAAAAACTCCTTAGTTACTGTTGGATATTTACTTCCTATTTTTATATGACCTATAGAATTAAATAAATCTCTACCTGGTAATGATGCTACTATGAATTTACACTTTCCAAGGCCTAAATCCATAACTTCATAACAACTATGATTACTTTCAAGTAAAGTATCTTTTCCTACAACTCCAATGTCAGCTACTCCATGTTCAACATAAGTTATAGAATCTGCTGCCTTAACTAAAAAATATCTTATATCTTCCTTATCATCCTTAAAAACTAACTTTCGCCCCTTATTTTTAAGCTCTGATGTTCCAAAATTTGCTTTATCTAATATTTTTACTGTTTCTTCTTCTAAACGCCCCTTAGTTAATGCAATACTAATTCCCATTTTTCTCCCCCTTACCTGCAACTATAACTTTATTTACTTCTTCACTTGGAAACATTTTTACCATTCCACCATTTTCTATTATTTCTAGTGCCTTAGTCATTGCTAAAGTCTCATTATCTTTATTGAAAGTTATTGCAAATTTGTTTTCATGTGAAACAGATTCATGTTTTACTAGTTGTATTAAGCAATCTATATTAATTGAAAAACCAATAGCCTTCTCATCTCTTCCAAATACTTTGATTAAATTATCATACCTACCGCCACTAAGCACTGTATTCCCAACACCTTGCACATAACCTCTAAAAATAATACCTGTATAATAGTCAAGTCTTGGTACCATTCCTAAATCTAATGTTATAAAACCTCCAAATCCTAACCTCTCTAACTTATTATATGAATCTTCTAAATATTTTAAACTTGCATTCATTCCCTCATTAAATGTAAGACTCTTACACTCTTCTAAAATTGATTTTCCTCCAAACAACCAAGGAAGCCTTTTGAAAAATTGTTTTTTATCTTCTTCAATATCTAATTGTTCTAGAAAATCCTCTAATGCTTTTAAGCTTTTCTTTTCTATTAATTCAGCTAATCTTATTTTCTCTTCTTCTTTTACTCCTAAAGTATTTATTGCTGAATTAAAGAAATTTATATCTCCAATTTCTAATTTATATTCTTCTACATTTGCAACTTTTAGAACTTCAAGAGCCGTTATTAGTATTTCTAAATCAGAACTATTACTATCTAACCCTATAAGTTCAACTCCACAATCTGTATATTCATTTCTTTTTCCACCTAAGCTTTCATTAACTCTATAAACATTCGATTCATACCTTAACCTAATTGGGGTCTTATGATCTTTTAACTTTGTTGCAACAACTCTAGCTATTGGAACTGTCATATCTGGTCTTAAAACTAAAATTCTTCCTTTACTATCAAAAAACTTATACATTTCCTCTTCTTTTAAGCTTTGTGTTTTATAATGAAATGTATTGTAATATTCAACTGTAGGTGTTATTACTTCATCATATCCCCATTTGGTAAATACGCTTTTAACGTTTTTAATTAATTCTTCTCGTACACTACATTCATCACCAAGTAAATCCCTTGTTCCTTCTGGTATTATATTTTCTTGCATATCCAAACCTCCTTCACATTTTATCACTTTAATACACTAAAGTGATGTGTTCTTATAATATTACACCACATGTTTATTGTCAATACTTTATAATTTAAATATATATAATAAAAGACCATGCACAAAATAATGCGTGGTTTTCTATTATTTGAACATAATTACACCATATTCACTATAATTAATTGTAATTAGCATATTATCTTAGTCATTATAAAAATTCATATATATCCATCATAATTTTTATTTTTTACTATTAAAATATCACATTATAGATTCAACCATATACTTAAACTAGTATATCCCTATATTAGATACATTATTTAAAGCAATTAGTAAGAATATCTTTATACCTTGTAATATTTTTATCTATTTTACTAATTATTTCGTCTTTATTCTTTTCTATACGTAAAATACATTTTTCAATTTCTTCATATATATTCTCTGAATCTGTAGGTATATTTAATTCTTCACATTCAATAGATTTAACAAGGTCATATGCTTTTAATCTATATCCTAAACATATAAATGGTACTTTTGCTACAGCTGAAGCTACATTACCATGTAATTTAAAGTTTATTGTAAAGACACAGTTTTTCATTATACTAACTAATTCCTCCCCAGTATGAATAAATATATCTAATATAACATTTTCTGATTTTGGTAACTTCTTATACAAATCTAATACTAAATTTAAATCAGTTGGCCACATAGCATAGATATACAACTTATACCCAGTCTTTAAAAGCTTATTACAAGCTTTTATAAGTTCCACTTCCACCAAATCTTCTCTACCACCATAAATCCTATTATAAGAAGTCCCCATATTAATACCTACAACTTTATCACTCTTTGTAAAATCAATATTCGTTCCTATTTCATTAATATTTGCACTTTCTAGTAAAAACCCTGGATCTCCCGATATAACAATATTTGTCATATCCACATTTGACTTTTCTAATATTTTATAAGTTAACGGACCCCTTACACCAAAAAAATCTGCTTTTTTTGCTATTTCGTTTAATTTTTCCTCTGTTGAATCAGAATATACATATGGAGAAATATATAAATCTTCTAGTCTTGTTATAAACTCATTTCCCAATAAATCATCATAACCCGATCCCCATACCATTACTCTTTTTCCCTGCTCTAATGCTCTATACAACACAGCTATAAATCCCTCTAATAGAATAGATCCTCCACCAAGGCATACTAAATCATATTCATCAAAATCATTATAAGTTTCCGGACAAAACAATGGAGTAACTCTACATTTATCTCCATATTTATTCTTTATTACTTTTTTAAAATTATTAAACATCAATTCGTCACCAATATTATTTGCCCCAACCCAACCAAGATACAATACTTTCATAACTACTTCCCCCTAATTAAATGAATCTAAATATATATCTATAATTTCATTAGCAATAACAGGTATATCAAATATATATTTACTTTTTATATATATTTTTTCAATACCTAAATCCAAAGTTTTTTGTTCTAAATAGAACTTTCTTAAATCATTATATAGATACATTGCATTATTAACTATATTCGATCCATGATCTCCAAAATATAGCTTCCATGAATCATAAAAGTTATCTTCATTTATTAAACCAAAATATCCATCATTTCCTGTGGCAATAACAATTTTTTTAGCCGCTAAACCCTCTATTGCAACCCTTCCTGTTCCAACCACACAATCACTTGTAGCATAAAAATCTACCAAATTTAGCTGATTACCCGCAAAATGAATAAGGTCTTCTCCAATTAAGTTGTTAGCTCTATTTCCAACTCTATTAAGCTCCTCATATCCTGGTCCATCTCCAACAATCAGCGCATGCATTTCTATATTTTCCCGTCTCTTTAAATCTCTACAAACTCTTATTAAATTTTCACACGTTTTAACTTTCCCCCATGCAAGTCTACTACAATACATTGCAACCATAGCATCCTTTGGTATTCCATATTTTTCTCTTATATAATTATCTTTACTACCTTCATTAAAGTCATTATAAATAACACCATTTGGGACTACTTTAGATTGAATTCCAGCCTCTAATAACCATTGATATACTGGATGACTTACACTAATTATCGAATTACATCGTGGTAGCTTATCATTCAATATATCGTGATAATACTTGCCATGTATAGTAAATATATATGGGATATTAAATTCCCTACCAGCCTCTAAAGCAAGACTTCCTGAAGGAGACTGATGTCCGTGTATTATATTAATATCCTCAGCTTCAATTACTCTTCTTATCTGCTCTTTAAATACATCAATAGTAAATTTATCTCTTGCTACTATAAGTGGAAATTCCATATTATATATCTTGCATTTTAACTTTTTAAATTCAGGCCCTAAGGGTCCATCTGCTCCTAAAATAGTAACTGCTATTCCTTGTTTTAACAATTCCTTAGCTAAAGTTAGTACATGCGTTTCTGTGCCACCCACATTAAACCTATCTAAGACTAACATTACTCTTAGATTCTCCCTATCAATTTTATATCTCTTTTTGGATGCTAATCCATAGAACTCTCTAGATCTTTGAGCTGTATGAATTCTATAGTAATATAGTCCCTCGTTTATATTATCGGCTCCATAACTTAATAACTTTGTTATATAGTCATAATCCTCCGCGCCATCTATCTTCTTTGTTAGTCCTCCTACAGCATCAAAAATATTACCTTCAAATAAAAGTGTTCCGTAGGATATAGCATTACCACCTTTAGAATATATTTCTCTGATTTTCTCAACACCATACTCAACAAAATTAGGTAATAGCTTAGGCTTTTCTCTCTTATCTGTAAATGTTGCATAATTTGTTCCTACAACTTTAATATCCTTATTCTCTTTTAAATACTTAATTTGTTTTTCTATTCTCATTTCATTAGAGCAATCATCACCATCTTGCATGGCTATATATTCGCCAGTTGTTAAATATAACCCTGCCGTAACTGCTCCTGAAAATCCAACATTCCTTGGCAACTTCAAAAAAACTATTCTATTTTCTTTATCTAAATCCACACTTACTTTTTTAATCCAATTATTTATCACGTCTACACTATTATCTGTAGATGCATCATCAACTATAATTATTTCAATATTTTTATAAGTCTGATTTACTAATGAATCTAAACACTCCTCAATATATTTTTCGTTATTATAATTTGATACAACTATACTAACTAATTCTATTTCTCTTAGTTTTTCCATACTATTTTTTCCTCCCGTTTTATATTCCAGCTATTATATACTATGATAAATAAAGAATTTTGTTATATTCTTATAGCACTATTCTTTATTTTTCATACAATAGAATATATATGTATATTTTAATAATAAAAATTTTTATTAACAGGAGGAAATTAATATGGATGATTTTTTATCTACTGGTGTTGTAAGACGTCCAGTTGACACAAAAATTTTAAGAATAGTTTTAAGAAATACTTCTCAATCATTAGCATTTCAATCTATATACATCTATAACTGGGATACTGGCTCTGCTGTTTTGGTAGATTCCAAAAATTATTTTGTATCAGCAAATGGATTTAATACTATTGACTTCCCTTTAGTAATCAATGGTTATGGTGATACACGCAATATAATACTTTACGAAGTTTACTATGGTCCAACAAGTCCTGATATTACTGTGACATTTTCTAATATTTAAAGAGGAGTTTAGCTATTATGAATACCTTAATAAGCTTGGTTATGATAGTATCAGATATTAATAACTTTCATTTTGCATTAAAAAACATTACATCTCAAAGCCTTATAAATTGGGAATTATTCTTAATATTTAAATCAAAAGATTTGAATATTATTACACCTTTATCTGATAGTAGAATTCATATAGTTGAAAGAAAAGATGAAACTTCTCTAATAAACTGTTTATTAACTTTATTTCCACATTTTGAAGGAGATTTAATAGCTATTTTAAATAGCTCAGATATTCAGCATCATAAAAGATTAGAGAGACAAAGTTCTTTTATGAAAGAAAATAGTTCTTTATCTATTTGCTCATGTTTAGAACTACCACTTACTAGTAAGTCAAAACTAAAAAATACTTCAAATGACTCTAATAACTTTATTACAGCAAATGAAATTGATTTTGCAACCTTAGGAGGCTATGTTCCTCTAGATATATATACATTTATGATGCAAAAAAGTTTCTTGCTATCAATTACTAAATTTTTGTTAAACTACTCCTTAGACACCGAACTAGATTTTATACTATATCTTCTTCGTTATACATCTATAGAGAAAATACCCGAAGTCCTCTATTACTTTAGAAATGCACGAATACCCTATCCTGAAAGCATAATGATGGATAACAGTTTAAATAGTTCAAATAAGATATCTATATTCAATACAAATAAATGTATTGAATATAGAAATTATCTTTATGAAGCTATAATAAAGGATTCAAATATTAGCATTTTAAATAATGATATCAAATATAATATATTAGTTATTATAGATAGTTTAAATATTGGCGGTACTGAAACCTATATTTTTACTATTTCAATGGCATTACGTAATTTTGGGATATACACATATATTCTTACTTCCGGTGGCGTATTAGAGGATTTATTTGTCCAAAATAATATACCTGTACTCAAAATAAATCTACGTCAAACTAAAAATGAACCCCAATCTTATTGGGGTTTAATAAATTATATAAGAGAAATAATTGCAAAGTATAATATTAAGTTAATTCAATTTCATCTTCCTAATGATATCCCTTTATGCTGTGATTTGAAAAAATTTTCAGATATTCCTATAATATTAACACTACACGGAACCTTTTATTCTAAAGACCTTATTAAAAATTATTCAATATATCTATCAAGAATTATATTTGTTAGTAAGGAGGTTGAAACCTTCTATTCTCACTATCTACCAAATGATGATAAAGTATCTTATTCACTAATACCAAATACTATTGAACCTTATGTATATACACAATCAACTAACTTTCTTCACAAACTATTAAACCTACCTAATGATGGTAGAATCATACTATATTGTAGCAGACTTTCTTCCGGTAAAGCTCCTGCTGCAATTATGTTTCTTAAAAGCTTTGAAAAAATCACTTGTAATGACCCTAACCTTTATGCCGTAATTCTTGGAGATGGAGATAGCAAGATACTAATTGATTCCTATGCTAAAACCATAAACTCCCTTTATAAATCTAAAAGAGTTTTTGTACTAGGAGCTGTATATAATGTTAATGATTATTATTCTGATAGCATTTTGGTTATAGGGACAGGTAGAGTTGCTTTAGAAGCAATGAATTGCTCTAAACCTGTAATAACTCTTGGGCTTAATGGACTCGTTGAAATAGTTAATGAAAATAATATTTCAGATATGATTTGTACTAATTTTGGAGATCACACTTCAAAAGCAAATACTAAAAATTTAGGTATTTATTCAGAATATTTAACTCAAAGTATTACTTATCTCCTTAGTAATACTAAGTCCTGTGAATCACTTGGGAGATGGTGTAAAGTCTATTGCAACAAAAATTTGAATTTAATAAATACAGCACATTCTATTAGTAAACTATTCGATGACCTATTAAATTTATCTGATATTTGAAGTTTTTTAAAAAATAAGCCCTTATATAATCTACTAAAAGTAAATTTATATAAGGGCTCATTCTTTTCTACAACATCACATTATTTTAACTATTGATATACTACCTGTCATATTTGAATTTACTGAAGATGACCTGATCAAAAAGTCTATATACCTCTTTGTCTCCATAGTTTTTACTAGAAAAGTAGCAGACATACTTATATTTCCACTCGTAGTATTATTTACATTTCTTACTGAATTTTCTTCTTGTTCAATACCGTCTAATCTCGCTATAACCGCTATAAATCCTGGTATATCTATAGTCGCACTTGTATTATGAGCTACCATATATATATGATTTTCAGCTAAACTAAACATTGTATTTGTTACTTGTATAATATCAGCTCCACTTACAAAATCCTTTTTATATGATATATTGCTATTATTTGGTGTACTCTTATTTAATATCGTTCCATTAAAAACTGTGTTAATTACACCAATGCCAGGATCCCCCTTTGGTCCCTGTAGCCCTATTGGCCCTATTGGTCCTATTGGTCCCATTGGTCCCATCGGTCCCATCGGCCCTACCCAACATTTTCCTGAGCATCTGTGTTCATAACAATAACATCTAAATCCTCTATTATAAAATCCTTGTATATTTTCAGAAATTCTTGTATCAAATTTGTTAATATACATTTCATGACTTTCAGCATAATAATCCATTTAAGCACCTCTTTTGCGAATATATTTTATCCCTACTATAATATATGTATTTTTTTAGTGTTTGTTCTTAACTTCTTACTTAACATTGCTAGATTTTTCATCTATTTTAGACAATGTTTTTTTATAGAAGATCGCAAAACATACCATTGTCGTGAGAGCTGCTAATATATCTGAAATTGGTTCTGCAAATAACACTGCTTTTAACTTGTCATCAAATAATGTTGGAAGTATAAACACTAGTGGTATTAATAATATTATTTTTCTAAGAAGTGCTAATATTAATGATATCTTAGCTTGCCCAAGAGCAAGGAATGTTTGTTGACATGCCATTTGTGCTCCAAATAAGAATATTCCTCCGAAGAATATTTTTATACTCCAAGATGTCATTTCTATAATCTCTTGCTTATCATTAAATATAGTTACAAATACTTCTGGGAAAATATTAAGTAATGACCACATAAACACGGTATACATTATTGCACATGTAAATAGTATTTTAAAAGTTTTCTTTACTCTTTCTATTTTCTTAGCACCAAAGTTATAACTCATTATAGGTTGCGCGCCTTGAGCCAATCCAACAATAGGGAGTGTTACTATTTGCATGATACTACTCATTATAGTCATAGCACCAACAGCCAAATCTCCACCATACATCATTAATTTATTATTTAATGATATTAAAACTAAACTTTCTGTTGATTGCATTATAAATGGCGAAATTCCTAATGCTGTAATTGATAATACTATTTTCATATTTGGCTTTAAATATTTTCTCCTTATCTTTATTATACTTTTATCTCCAAACAAGAATTTCAATGCCCATATTGCTGAAACTAATTGAGCTATTATTGTAGCAAGAGCTGCTCCGCTAACACCCATGTTAAATCCAAATATAAATATGGGATCTAATACTATGTTTATACCGGCACCAATCAACACAGTTGACATACCAATTTTAGTAAATCCTTGTGTATTAATAAATGAATTCATACCAAGTGATATTTGAACAAATATAGTTCCTATTAAATAAATATTTAAATATTCTTTAGCAAATCCTATAGTAGTTTCGCTTGCTCCAAAAGCCCAAAGTAATGGTTCTGTGAATATTAAAAATCCTATTGTTAATATAATGCCTATTATAATTAACATAGAAAAACTATTGCTTATTATTTTTTCAGCACCATCATTATCTTTTTCACCCATTTTAATAGCTGCAAGTGGAGCTCCACCTACACCAATTAGAGAACTAAAGGCAGATATTATTATTATTATTGGAAATGCTATTCCAACTCCAGCCATAGCAATATCTCCATCTATCATTCGTCCTATAAAAATCCTGTCCACAATGTTATACAATACATTTACAATTTGAGCTATAATTGCAGGTAGTGCAAGTTTAAACAATAGCTTGCCTACATTATCTGTTCCTAAGTTAATTTTATTTTTTTCTTTTATTTCCATTTTTTCTCCTTACTTATTGACTATAAATTTATATTTTAAAATATACTATCTAGTATATACTACTTAGCTGTATATACATATAAAAAAGCCCTTGAATTAAAATTCAAGGGCTTTTACATATATAATAAGGGGTAATCATTATATATAATATTTATTTTGGTTATGTAACTATTATACTACTTATTATTTAATTATAAAAGGTGATTAAAGTCCCTTTTAGCATATGACGAAAGTCCCTATTTTTATAATCTTTTTATCATTAATTGTCTAAGAGACACTAAAATAATCCAAAAGTCACTATACTAGTCTATTTTTCATACATCTAAAATCTTTAACCTTTTATTAACTACACCAATTACTGTTTTATTATTTTCAATATAATTATTTATAATTTCAATAATTTCTTTAGAAATTATTTCACCAGCACAAATTAACGGAATTCCAGGAGGATATGGAACTATTGCATCCTTAGATATTTCCCCTTCACACTGTTCTATATCAACAAATTTCCACTCACTCTCAAATACTTCATAAGGTTCCATTACCTTACTTGGTATCACATTATAATATTCTATATTACTATTTTCTTTTAAACTATTTAAATCTAATTCATTTATAGAATTATATATATATTCAAAATCCTTCTCTGCATTAAAAGGGGATAAAATCAATACTACTCCAGAAGAAAAGCTCATTTCTGCTTGTATTTTTTTAGTTCTTAAATAATCTAAAAGCTTATGCCCACTATATCCATCTTTAAGTACAATTAAATATCTACTTAAGTCTAAATCATATCCATCTTCCAAATCATCTTTATTTAAAATATGAACTTTATTAATAGTATTTATTTTTTTCTTCCACTCTTCTGCTAAAATAATTAACTTTTCATAATCCTGATCTGCATATTTATCTAAATAATATCTTCCATAATCTAAAGAGGCCATTATCAAATAAGAAGGTGACGTAGTCATAAAGGCACTTATATAAAATTCAATATTATTATTATATTCGTTAACTAATAAATATGATCCTTGAGTTAATGCAGGCAATGTTTTATGAGCACTCAAGACAACATAATCTCCTAATGCCACTATTGATTTAGGTAATTTTTCATTAACCCCAAAATGAGCACCATGAGCACCATCAATTATTATTTTCATACCTTTCCCTTTCAAATCTTTTATAACATTTTCTATGTCATAACAAATCCCAAAGTAATTAGGATATGTTAAAATAATTCCCTTTGGATTATTAGCCTTTTTTAAAGCTTTATATATATTTTCTTCATTAGGAGGAAGAAAAACTCCATTTTTTTTATCTATAATAGGCTCTATATATGTAACTTTAAGTTTCCTAAGTATTAACCCATTATATATAGATTTGTGACAATTTCTTTCAACTAATACTTCATCTCCCTCTATAAAAGCTGAGAATATGGAAACTAAATTCCCACCTGAACTTCCATTAACCATGAAGTAAGCTTTCTTAACACCATAAGTTTTACTTAGTAGATCTTGAGCTTCTTTAATAATTCCCTCAGGACAATGAAGATTATCTAAAGGTTCAACTTCCGTTATATCTAAAAAACCTAAGTTATTTACAAATTTACGTCCTATATCATCTCTTAAAAATCCTTTTCCGCACTTATTTCCAGGCATTGAAAGGATTAAATTATTTTCTTTATGATACTTTAATAATTCTTCTAATAAAGGTAATTCTTTTTTAATCATGTTATCTCCCTAATCTCTACTACAAACTATTTCGATAGATGGATTTTGTAATATATTGCATGCAGTTCTAACTATAAATCCACTTGTAAGTTCATCTAAACCATTAAATTCTTCTGAATATACTTTATAATCATTAAACATTGTACTATAAATAGATAATTCCTTAGCTAATACAATACCTTGCTCTTCTCTAAATAATCTTTTTAATTTTAATGTTTTTATAAATTGTTTAATTCTATGTTCATCTATATAACTTTCAAAATTTTTCACTTCATCTATACAGTCATTAACTAATCTTAATGATTCATTTAAATTCCCTTTTGAAGTGCTAAAATTGATTTTATATAGCTTAATATGCTTTTCATATGCAATTTTTGTAATTACATCATAAACAAGTCCATTTTTAGTTCTTAATTTATCATAAAGTACAGAATTCACACCTTCCCCAAAATACTCATTAAATATTCTAAGGGCTTTTAATTCATTATTATCTAGTGAATGTATTGGAAATATAATTTCTATCTTACAAGTATTTATTCCATCTCTATAATTTATACAAGTTTTGACTTTAGGATTTTCATATATTACATTTTCTATGCTTTTATAACTAATATTATTCCAATTTCCAAAGT
This sequence comes from Clostridium gasigenes, assembly GCF_900104115.1. Taxonomy (GTDB): domain Bacteria; phylum Bacillota; class Clostridia; order Clostridiales; family Clostridiaceae; genus Clostridium; species Clostridium gasigenes. Next base: position 181,564 of record NZ_FNJM01000004.1, on the reverse strand, counting down.
AATTCCCAATAATATCTTTAACTTTTTCAAACTCCAATGATGATACTACAGCAATGGTCATATTTCCTGGGTAATAAAATTCTTTATGAAAAGACTTTATTTGTTCTAAAGTGATAGATTTCAAACTTTCTGAAGTTCCTATAATAGGATACTTTATTCTTCTATCATTAAAAGCATTTAGAAATAAACAATCTTCACAGTATTGCTCAACTTCCTCATCCCACTCTTTTAGTTCTTCAATAATTACATCCATCTCTTCTTTAAATCCAGCTTCTTTAAATGTTGGATTTATAAGTATATCTGAAAATATTTCTACTCCATCTTTGAAATCTTCACTTAACAAAGTACCATAATAAATAACATAAGGATAATTTGTCATTGCATTTTGAAATCCAAAAATATTAGTTAAATCTTTATTAATTTCACTTTCATTTCTTTTGCTAGTTCCCTTGTAAACCATATGCTCAGTAGCATGGGCAATGCCGAGGCTTTTCCCATCTACTGCAGCTCCAGCATCTAAAGAGATTGAAATAGAGGTTAACTTAGAAGTTGTTTTTTTATATATTATTTTTAAATTATTTTCTAAAATATACGACTTCAAAATACACCTCCAAGATCTTTTTTTAAGATATCTTATTCAGACTTTAACGCAATTGCACATTCGATTCTTTTCTTTTGCATTTTGCATCCTATTTCATAAGGAACATTCATATCGCCATTAAAACTAACGTTATTAGCTTGGCATCCACCACTACAGTAGAATCTTGCCCAACATTCTCTGCACTTAGGCTTATTGTATATATGAGCCTTTTTAAATTCTTTTCCAAGCTCTGCATTATAACTATCATCATAAATAGTTCCAAGTTTATATTCTTCTCTTCCTACAAATTGATGGCATGGATATACATCTCCTTGAGGAGTTATTGCAACATATTCAAACCCTGCTCCGCAACCTGATATTCTCTTATAAACACATGGTCCACCATTTAAATCTACGTTAAAGTGATAGAAGTTAAATTCGTCCTTGCCAGTTCTCTTTCTTTCTAACATTTCTTCATATAATTTATCATAATTATCCATTATTTTTGGTAGATCTTCTTCCGTAATAGCAAGTGCATGTCCCTTTTCTAAAACAACTGGTTCAATTGAAACTTGATCAAAGCCTTCATTTACCATAGCCATTACATCTTCATAGAAATCTGTATTTGCTCTAGTGAAAGTACCTCTAACATAGTACATCTTTCCTTCTGTTCTTTTCTCAATCATTTTCTTTATATTTGGAATAATATCATCATATGATCCACTTCCATCTATTTTAATTCTTACATTATCATTAACTGATTTTCTTCCATCTAATGAAAGAATGATATTCCCCATTTCTTTATCCATGAAATCCATCATATCATCATTTAAAAGAGTAGCATTTGTTGTCATTGTAAATCTAATATTTTTCTTCCAAGCTTTTTCATTTTCTCTTGCATATTTTATTATTTCTTTTATAGTACCCATTATCATAGTTGGTTCTCCACCAAATAAATCTATTTCTAAATTTCTTCTTGGTCCACTTCTTTTAACTACATAATCAATAGCTTGCTTTGCAGTTTCAAGTGACATAATACCTTTATTCCCATGATATTCTCCGTCTTCAGCAAAACAATATTTACATCTTAAGTTACAACCATGAATTATATTTAAACATACTGCTTTTATATAATCTCTATCATCCATAGAGCTATGTGCTATTTCTTCATAGTTATCAGTTGAATATAATATATTTTCACTGACAAGTTCCATTATTTCATCATAAGCCTCTGAAATAATAACCTCACCATATTTATTACCAAACTTATTTATAAGTTCTTCTTTAGATTCCATCTTTTCTTCATTTACTAAATCATATACTAGTTCATCTACAATATGAACTGCACCTGTACTTACGTCTAAAACAAAGAAATTTTCACCTTGTTTAAATTTATGAATTGAAGCCATGTTTTTTCCCTCCATTTATATTAACAATTTATATTAATAACTATCTATTTTAATTTTTCTACTAGTTTTAATTTACAATAAAGTAAGCAGTAACAATAAAGTTACTGCCCTTAAAAATTTAGTTTTCACATTCTAAGTTTGCAACTGTACAAGAAGTTTTACAAGCTGATTGACATGAGTTTGCACATTCTTTACATCCTGGTTTTGCTAAACTATTTTTGATATTTGGTTTGTTTATTGTTTTTATGTGTTTCATACTAATCCTCCCCTTTTTGCGAAATATAACATCTAATTATAACATAATTTCACACCATAATATAGTCCTATATGCAAGCCTTTATTTACCTTATTATAGGATAATGATTATAAAATCTCAATATTCATTAACTTTTTTCCAAATAAATAACTTCTCAAATTTAAATAAAGTTTTTTTAAAAAATATCCTATTTGTATATCATCCACCTCTTTACTATTTTGATATTTATGGTAAAATTAAAAAGTCAGTATTCTAATATGAAACTGAACCTAGTATTTTAAAAATTTTTACGAATTATATCCTAAAAGGAATAATAACGAGGGGGATTTATACAATGATTCAAAGCAAAGAAATTGGAAAATCGAGAGAACAAATTCGGAAAATGGTAGTAATCGCTATGCTATCAGGTATATCTATATTTTTAGGAGTCTCAGGATTGGGTTTTATCACATTACCAGCCTTTAGACTTACTATAATGCATATACCAGTTATAATTGGTGGTATAATTGAAGGACCTATTGTGGGTGCTGTTGTAGGCTTAATATTTGGTTTATTTTCAATGTATCAAAATTTTACAGCACCTGGTCCAACATCATTTATATTTTGGAATCCTATAACCGCACTTGTTCCAAGAATACTTGTTGGTGTAGTAGCATTTTATGTTTATAATCTATTAAAAAACAAATTAAAAAAACAAAAATTATCAATCGGCATTGCCGCTATTTTAGCAACTTTAGTTAATACAATTGGTGTTTTAGGTTTTACATATATATTCTATTTAGATAAGTTTGCTGAAGCTTTAGCAATATCACCTAATATCGTAGGTACTACTTTGCTAACTATTGGTGTGACAAATGGATTACCTGAAGCCTTACTGTCAGCATTAATAACTATTCCTGTTGTAATAGGAATATTAAAAACAAAGAAAAATTAATTATATATATCCAAAGCTCAAAACTATGTTTTGAGCTTTTTTTAATACAATTTCACTTATTTTATTACAATATTTTCTTTTTGTTATTCTTTTTCCCTATATTGGATTAATCTTTGCAGGTTATATATTTTACTTATGCACACAATAGTATTGTAAAGCAGAAACGCTTTATAAAACAAAATATTAAATAAGAAAAGGAGGAATTTATTATGGCACAAAGTGTAGTACCAGAAGCAAAAAAAGGTTTATCAAAATTCAAAACTGAAGTAGCAAGTGAAATGGGTGTTCCATTCACAGATTACAACGGAAATCTTTCTTCAAAGCAATGCGGTAGTGTTGGTGGAGAAATGGTTAAGAGAATGGTTAATCAATATGAATCTGGAATAAAGTAATATCATTTAGCAATTAGTTAAATGCATTTATACTCTTTGTCCAATGGGTATATTAACTTGTAACATTAAAGTAAAAAATATTTAATAGTTCATAAAATGCGTTTATACACTTTATCGAATAGTGTATTTGGTCATAACATTAAAGTAAATAAAAAATCTCTTAAATTTAAGGAGGAATTATCATGGCACAAAGTTTAGTACCAGAAGCAAAAAATGGATTATCAAAATTTAAAACTGAAGTAGCAAATGAAATGGGAGTTCCTTTCACTGACTATAATGGTGATTTATCTTCAAAACAATGCGGTAGTGTTGGTGGAGAAATGGTTAAAAGAATGGTTAATCAATATGAATCTGGAATAAAATAAACTATTCATATTTATTCTTTAATTACATTAACTAATAAAAAAGTATTATAGCAGATAATTATTTTTCAAATTTAAGGAGGAATTTATTATGGCAAAAACATTAGTACCAGAAGCAAAAAATGGATTATCAAAATTTAAAACTGAAGTAGCAAGTGAAATGGGAGTACCATTTACAGATTATAACGGAAATCTTTCTTCAAAACAATGCGGTAGTGTTGGTGGAGAAATGGTTAAAAGAATGGTTCAACAATATGAAAGTGGAATAAAGTAAATCATATAACAATATAAAAAAAGAGAAACACTTAAGTGTTTCTCTTTTTTTTATTAATAATAAATTATTAATATTTATTTTTGGTGGCTTACCCGGGAATCGAACCCGGGACACCTTGATTAAAAGTCAAGTGCTCTACCAACTGAGCTAGTAAACCAAGTATATGGTGCGCCTTAAGAGATTTGAACTCCTGGCCCATGCCTTAGAAGGGCATTGCTCTATCCAGCTGAGCTAAAGACGCTTGTTACTACTTATCCTATAATACAGTGTTTTCCTTTAATGGTCAACACTATTTTTGTTTTTTTAAAATGTTGTAATTCGGCAACAATTCATACTATTCAAAATCTCACTTAAGTTGATTTTTTATTTTCTTTTTATCTAACTTATTTTTTTAACATGACTTATATTTTACTATAAGCTATAAGTTGGGTATAATAGCTATATACTAAGAAAAGGTGATGTTTTATGAGAAAAGAATATATAAACTATCCATTAGATTTACCAATTAAAATTTCATACGCTAATATAAAGGAATATCCAATACATTGGCATAATTCTATTGAAATTTTATATGTATTAAAAGGAAGTATTAATATTAATATAGATACAGATTCTTTTGAAATTAAAGAAAAGGAATTAGAAATTGTAAATGTAGATGAAGCCCATAGAATTTATAGCAATGAAGATAATAAAGTACTTATTTTTCATATAGATCCTTATTTTTTCGAAAAATATTATAAAGATATAAATAATATTTTCTTTTATGCAAATTCTACTGACGATGATGCTCAAGAAAGCGAAGAATATTATGAACTAAAAGCCTTTCTTGCTCGTATTTTATGTGAAACTGTTCAAAAATCTGAAGATTACGATCAAGAAGTTGAATCCTTACTTGTTCATTTACTTTATCATTTAATTAATAATTTTCACTATTTAACCTATGAACAAGAGGCACTTAAAGAAAAAACAGAACAATTAGCTAGATATCATAGAATATCTAAATATATATTCAACAATTATAATAATAATATTACACTGCAAGATATTGCTAAAAAAGAATTCTTAAGTCCTCAATATTTATCTCATGAAATTAAATATGCTACAGGAAAAAGTTTTACAGATTTAATAAATATTACAAGAGTTGAGGAATCTGTTAAACTCCTTCTTGATTCAGACTTGAGCATTTCTGATATTTCAGATGTGGTTGGTTTCTCTCATATAAGATATTTAAATAAAAATTTTAAAATTTATTATGATTGTACACCACTTCAATATAGAAAGAAAAATAAGCTAAGTGAAAAGGCTCTTGAAAGGCTTAAAAATATTGAGTTATTTCAATTAGAAGATGCTTTAGATTGTTTATCCTATGATCTTGAAGATTATGAAAGATTTAATTATGAAAATAAGCTTTGGAAAGTACATATTGACATGGATGAAAATATCGATGTCTTTACGCCTCATTATAAAGAAATAATTAACATTGGTGAAGCTTTTGATTTATTAATTGAAGATAATAAAGATATTTTAGAAGGTATACAAGAAGATATTCATTTTAACTATGGCAGAATAGAAAATTTATTTAATAGTGATATGGGAATATTCACAAATTCAGAATTCTGTAACTGGAATAGAACTAAAAGTGTTATTGAATATTTAGACTATATTAGTTTAAAACCTATTATAGTTCTTGATAATCCACTATTTTCATTAGATAGGTTTAAACAAGTGCTTAATAGTTTTTTTAAGTATTTTTCTAAAATTGATTTTATAAACTTATCTAACTTTAAATTTCAATTTTCAACTACTATAACAGATGAAATTAAAAATGAAATAACTAATTTATTAACTACTAAATATAATTGTGAAATTTTAGAGGATACTTTTAGCTCTGTAAAAAACCTAAACAAATTATATGATACCGCCTTTATGATTCCTTATATAATTCATAATAATATATTTAATAAAGATTCTTTAGACTTTTTAAGAGCTTTTGATGTTTTAGAAAAGGAAGTCTATCTAACTAACGAAGTATTTATAGGTGCTCCTGGAATAGTTAATGATATGGGAATTAAAAAACCTTCTTATTATGCTTACTATCTTTTAAGTAAGCTTGGAGATGAAATTGTATGTATGGATCCTGGCTGTATTGTAACTAAGAAAGATGATAAATTTTGCATACTATTGTACTCTCATAATGATGATGTAGAAAACGAATTAAATTATACTGAAATTTATAAAAAGAGATTCAAAGCAAAAGCTTCTAAAAAGAAACTTTCCTTAAATATAGTTAATGTTAAAAATGCCTCTCGTATAATTACTTATGAGGTTAATGAAGAAATAGGTTCCTCATATAATTATTGGTTATCTATGGGTTCTCCCGATAGATTGAATAATGAAGAAAAAGAAATTATCCATAAAGCATCCTTTCCTAAAATTGATTTTAAGTATGCTAAAAAAAGTACCATTCTTAACATAGTTGTTGAGTTAAAGGGATATGGAGCTAAACTAATTGTAATTAAAAACTTAAAATAATATTTTAAGAGTCTAAAAAAATAACAAGTCAATCTATTTGACTTGTTATTTTTCTCTAAAATTTCCCTTCAATTTTCATTGCAAGTGTAAAATACTTTAAAGAGTCCTTTGGTTCATTTAAGTTATAATAGAGTTCTGCCATATTTAAATACCTCTTATACATCTTTTCTTTTGTACCACATTTAAATATGAAATCTAAAGAAAGGTTCATATACATTTCAGCTTGCATATACATACCTTTTTTTTGCAGTATCATGCCCTTTAAATAATAAGCCTCTTCCATTAATTCATTAACTTTAGTATTAATAGACATATCCACAGCTGTTTCTATTAGTTCATAAGCCCTATCATACTCTTTATTTTCATAAAGGGTATTTATACATTCGTTCAAAAATTTAACATATTTTTCCTTATTATCAACAGGAAAAGTTTCAATGCCATCTAATATCTCTTTTATAGCCTTTTCTCTTTCTCCTACGCAAAAATAACATTTCCCATTTTTACTTTTTGAAATTGCTAAAGCTATAGGATTATCCTTTTGATATTTATATGCTAAATCCTTATATAAATGTGCATCATCTTTACCTAAAACTATACTTAAACTAGCATAGAAATGATATATTTCACCTTTATCTATGTCATCTTGTATACTATTTATATATTTAATAGATTCACTTAAAACAGTGTATGATTCATTTATCATATTAATTTTTTCATAAACTACACTTTGATTATAACAAATATAAGCATAGATACTTTTGTTTTTAATTCCACTGGCTATAATAACTTCTCTAATTCTACTATAATAATTTATAGACTCATTAAACTCTCCAATACTTAAAAAGAAAGTTGCCATATCTCTATAATAGTGAATAGTACTTTCTTCAGTATTATTTTTTTGATATAAATCATAATACTGTGAAGTTATAAGTTGTATGTTTTCAATTTTATTATGTTCAACATAATATAAAAATAATTTATGCATTAATTCAAATGCTAAATCATAATATTTATATGCTAAAGAATAGTGAATGTTATGATTTAACACTTCTTCTACTTCTTCTTCTCTAATTGAATTATTATTAATCAGACCTATATTAACTATTATTTCTTCATGTACATCTTGAACTAAATAACTATAATCTACTGACAGCTTGCTAGCTATATATCTTAATATGCTCTCATCTGCTTTAATCTTACTATTTTCTATACAACTCATCTTAGAAATAGATATTTTATCTTCACATAATTCTTTTAGAGTAATATCTTTATATATTCTAGCCCTTTTTATTTTTTCACCTGTTGATAGTATTTCCATTTAAACCCCCGGTTGAATTACTCTTTAAGAATTCCAATTTTCTTAAAAATAGTAACTCCTTCATCTAAATATTTAGCTGCCTCAAAATCTTTCTTATTATCAATGTAATATTTGCCAATCATAATAGCAACTTGACCGGCTTTATTTAATAAGTCATTTGTCTTAGCTAGTTTATACGTATCTATTAGTATATATTCCGCTTCCTTATCCATTTCCTTTATTGTATAAATTCTGTACCATAAAAGGTTAACTTCTATTAATTCTTCAATGTCCTCTTCTCCTAAATAGTTTTTAATTTCTTCTAATATTTGTTCACACATATTAATATTTTTAAGTTTAATATAATTTTCACAAATATTAATTAAAGTTTCAATTACCTTATTATCTTTACGTCTAACTCTAATATCTTTTGAAATCTCATAATGCTTAAATGATTCTTCTAAATTATCAAATTCATAAAATAATTTCCCTAAGTTATTTTCAATTTGAGATACATTGCTTAATTCATCAAGTTCTTTATAAACTTCTAAAGTCTTATGTGAATATTTAATAGCATTTATCAAATCACCTTTTTTATTATATTCTTCCGATAATAATAATAATGTTTTAGCATATTCTTCTCTATTTTGAACTTGTTCAAACTTCCTTTTAGCTAAGTATGAATAGTTTATAGCTTTATCAATATGTTCTGTTTTAAAGTAAGCTTGTGCCATATAGTAGTATATTTCTCCCAATAAATCATCGCTTCCGCTCTCATTATCTAAATAAACTTTTTCAGCTTGCCTCAAATAACTACTTGAAGAATGATACGCTTTTAAACTTAGAGTAATTTTTCCTAAATTCAAAAATGTATTTACTATTTCTACATAGTTATTATTTTTTATAAAAATAACATTCGCCGATAATAAAAATTGCTGGGCCAGTACTAATTCTTCTTTAGCCATGTAAATTTTTGACCTTAAATAAAGATTTTTAGCTTTTCTATACTCTATATTATATTTTTCTGCATAATATAATGCATTTTCAATATATTTTTCTCCGGTTGTATAATCACTACCTAATATGTATGATTCCGCTACTTGTTCATAATAAACACTTATTTTTTCTGCTTGAGTTTCTTCTGATTCCATTAAATACTCAACAGATGTCTCTAATGCCCCTGCTAGATACTCCAATAAATCCATTGAAGGATTTGATCTTCCTGATTCTACTAAACTTATTTGTCCTGGAGTAATTCTATCTGCTGCAAGATCCTTAAGAGTCATGCCCAATTCTTTTCTTCTTCTTTTAATTTTTTCACCTAATGCAAGAATTTCCATTGTTCACTCATCCTTTTTTATTCGCTATCTTTATCTTAATGTTATAATTTTCTAAATCTTGTGTATTTATTCAATTGTATCACATATACAGCTATTACAATATAAAATTATTGTTTTTTAATTGAAAATCTAACTTATTTTTGTCAAAATACAGTATATTTTCTATTCTACTATGTTTTTTTTATATTTATTATATTATATCATTATAATACGGTAATAAACCAGTCATTTTTTTCCTAACTATAAAATACATTCCATTAATAATTAACTATTCTTTAGTACTATCTATTACTATTTCTAGCTCTATGCTATTATTTTTTAAAAAACACCTTGTATAAGGTTTTTTTAACTCATTCTATAACAATACATTTGTTTTCATAAGAAAAAAGGTATCGATGACTTTTTCATCGATACCTTTTTTCTTATAAAAATACTATTAATCTAAATATTTTTTAAAACATCCTATTTCATATAGTCTAAAATATTTCCATATGCGCCTTCAGCCATTCCCATCACTTTTCTTTTAGTCTTTTTAATTCCTCTTTGTGTTCTTCTATCTAATTGTGGGAATGCCATAATACCTACTGCAGCTCCAATCATTGCTCCTGCTGCTAGACCTTTAATCATTTTTGCCATAATAAACACCTCATTTAATTATTTTTACTTGGTACAATTATTATGTGTAATAAAACTAATGTTACTCCAAGAAATTTATGGCAAACTATTATTGATCTAATGCATCTTCAAAAATTTCACTTGTTATTTTCCTTCATATCCCTAATGTTTTAGAATAATTTAATACCTTCAATTGATCTTCTACTGATAATTTAAACAATATCTCATTTATATTCCTAATTATCTCTGCTCTATCCACTATATTTTCAACACTTTTATTATTACATTTTGTTTCTGTATTTATAACATTTAATACTGAACCCTTATCTTTAACTACTACTATATTTACTTCTCTACCAGGTGCAATTTTTATAATTTCTTCTTTTACTTCCTCACTTGCAACTTGTATAATATTTTTATCTAACCACTTTGCTACTGTTTTGTCTGAATCTATTCCTAATTTTTCTTTACATTTTTCATCCACAAGTTCATTAAACAAATCTCCAGTATGACTATCTACTTTAACAAATATAACTTCAACCCCGGATCTCATTAATTCATTCATCTTAACATAATAGTTTTTAGAAGACTCTTCTCTTCTTTCCCAAAAACCTGTTGCATGATAACAAATCCCTGCATAATCATGGAATATTACTACAGATTTTTCACCATTTAATAATGCATACTCAACACCTTTAACAGCACCTTCAAGTTCTCCTGCTATTTGTCTTATATTTCTCTCTGATTCATTTTTAGAGGCTCCACTTTCGATATGTAAAACCACATTATTTTTTATAGCAACCATTCCATAAGAATATTTTTCAGTGGCAGTATTATAGCTACCATCAACATAAACATGAAGACATTCCATAGGATATTCATTATTCTCTTTTCTTAATAACTTTTCCCCATTATTTAAAAACTTCTTAGCCTCATTAATATCTTCAAAGCTTTTATACTTAGCTCCCTTTACCCCTTTTACAAATGTCAAACACTCCGCCCAAGTATTTACTATTACATTTTCTATTTTTTTACTGCTTTTAGAATCAAATCCTTCTTTTATAGCATAAACTTTTTTACCCATTAATTTTTTCTCCTTATAAAGATGCTAATTCATCTATAACACTATAGATTTTTTCAACATTTCTTGCGCCTGTAAAGTTTGTTACATATTCTATTATGCTCTTTAATGCACTAATAATATCAGTTTTACCTTCCCAATTTTCTAAAAGTATATGAACCGGCACATCATTTACTATTCTATTTAAAGCAAAGAATGTTACAGCTAGCTCATCTATTTTTCCTATGAAAGGAATATTATTTGGTATTATATCTGTTGGAAATGCAATATACGCAACTGATGCTGATATAATTAATTTTGTTTTAATAGGTACTCTACTATCTTTTAATAACCTGTATAATAAAGCTACTAAATCTGGAAGAATAAATATATAATCACTAACTTTCTTAACTTTCTGCGGAAGTTTTTCACAAGTAAAGTCTCTTGCAACCGTATATCCATCCTCTACTTTTTCAATAACAGTTACTTCGTTATTTTCTTCAATGATTTTTTGCTGACTTTCATCTACTATAGCTTCTTTTATTAATTTACCTTTTAATGATACATTTATGTTCTTAACTTTAACATTTAAAACTGAGTTTCCTATATATATATCATCCACATCAAAATCAACAAAAGGAACATCTTTTAATACTTTTTTAATATTTATAATTGTTTTTCCCTTTTCATAATGAATTCCCTTGTCTTCAAATGATTTAATAGCATACTTTAAGGCAAGTTTTCTAAACACAGATAAAATTCCTATATTTAATATTTTGAATCTAACTATTTCTCCATATATCTTATCCTCTTCTACCTTTCCTAGTTTAATTTCACCTGTAAAATTAATAGATATGCCTTTTTTAAATACTCCTGTAATCTTTATATCCTTATTTATTTCAATTTTTGATATACTTAAACCTTCAACTTTAACAAATTCATCTAATATACTTAATAAATCATCGCCTGTTAAATTTACATTTGCTCCTGAAATATTCATATTATTTCCTCCCTTTTTTAATAATCCACTTTTAACCTTTTTATGCTATATTCAATAGCCTGTCCCTTATGTATGTATTACTAGTTATTTTTTTAAAACTCCCTACCTTTATCCCCTTCTTTTCTATTCTTACATTTATAACAACTTTAATTTCTTCTATATCTAGTTTAGTCTTATGTTATATATTTTTAATAGTTAACTCCACATCAATTATATTACCTATTATCATTTACCTAAATTGCCTTTTAAAAAACATCTATATAGCTTTCTTGATTATTCTATACCATACGTACTTTCTAATATATATAAAGTATACTCTATTTAATTAAGATTTAAAAGATTCTATTTACCTTTTTTACATTTTAGCCATAACTTACATTGGTAAATTATATGATTATGAATAGACTAAAATTTTAAAAATGTTATAATCTTTATTAGCAAGACAAATGATTATGAATTTTGGCAATTTTCAATTAACTAATTTATTAATTTTAAAAAAGTCTAATATCTGCATTTAGGAGGCAAACATGAATAAAATTAAAAATAAATTTATTCTAATACCTATAGTTACTGCGGTTCTTTCGTTATGCACTCTAGGCTTTTTTAGCTTACAAACAAAATCAAACTTAAGTAAAGAGTATACCAGCTTTTTATCAGATATAAGCGTGGATACTGTTTCTAAGGTAGTAATAAATAAAAGTGCAAATTTAACTGTATTTTTAAAAGATGGTACAAAGTATATTACAGATAATCCAAATACATCTACTTTAAAAGAAGATTTACTACTTAAAAATATTCAAGTATTAGATGAAAATACAGAACCTTTAACTAAAACAGTATCTTCATCAATTCTTGTAATTTCAATTTTTGCTATAGTATTTATGACTTTAAACAAAGGTAGATCCGGAGCTTCATCTATGACTAACTTAGATGTTCAGGATTTTAGTGAAGATAATAATAAGAATTTTGGATTTCATACTGTGGCTGGTAATGAAGAAGCTAAAGAAAGCTTAATGGAGGTTGTGGATTTCCTTAAAAACCCTGATAAATATACTAAATATGGTGCAAGAATGCCTAAAGGAGTTATTCTTTATGGCGCTCCAGGAACCGGAAAAACTCTTTTAGCAAAGGCTGTAGCTGGTGAAGCTAAAGTTCCTTTCTATGCTCTAAGTGGTTCAGATTTTGTACAAGTTTATGTTGGTGTTGGTGCTGCAAGAATAAGAAGCCTATTTAAAAAGGCTAAAGCTAAAGGCAAAGCAGTTATATTTATAGATGAAATTGATGCAATAGGTAAGACAAGAGCCAGTGGTGCACAATCTCAAGGTGGTAACGATGAAAGAGACCAGACTCTAAATGCTCTTTTAACAGAAATGTCTGGTTTTGCAGAGCAAGAAGGAATAGTTGTTATTGCCGCAACAAACAGATTGGACACACTTGATCCAGCCTTATTAAGACCTGGTCGTTTTGATAGACATGTAGAAATTTCTCTTCCTGATATTAAGGCAAGAGAAAAAATTATTTCATTATATTTAGAAAATAAACCTTGTGGCGCATTGAATGTATATAATATAGCAAAGAAAACAGTATACTTCTCTGGTGCTAAACTTGAAAACTTAATTAATGAGGCTGCTATACTTGCTGCAAAAGATAATGCAGATACAATAAATAATGAACATATAAATAGTGCCTATTCAATAGTTCTAGCTGGAAATGAAAAGAAAGATAGAGACCATTTATTATATGAAGATAAGCTTTTAACTTCTTATCACGAAGCTGGACATGCACTGATATCACTATTAAAGTTACCTGAAGATAATGTTTCAAAAATAACAATTATACCTACTACAAAAGGTGCAGGTGGATATACCATTACAATACCTAAGGACAGATCTTATCAAAGAGCTGATTACTTAAAGAATAAAATCATGGTCCTTTTAGGTGGAAGAGCCTCTGAAGAACTCCACTTTGGAAAAGAAAAAATTTCAACAGGAGCACAAGGAGATATTACACAAACTACAGAGATGGCTATGGCTATGATAACAGAATACGGAATGGGTGAAACCCTTGGATTATTAAAACTATCAAGCCTTGGATCTTTAGCTTCAAGCTATGGAAACCCTGTAGTTGAAGAATGTAGAGAGCTTATAAACTCACTATATACTGAGACATTAGAAATCTTACAAAATAATAAATCTATACTAGACAAGCTAGCAACAGCTCTACTTGAAAAAGAAACGCTGGAAGATGATGAAATCCTATCACTAGTTAGCTAAGTTTATAATATTACTGAAAATTTTCATTTTCAGTAATATTTTTTCTTTGTGAAATCACCTGTTCTTTTTAAACTAATTAGCAAAAGTCTAACTTTATGCAAATATAAAACCATGACAGAAAATGAATGTTTTTGACGGTTTTATGTAAACATTATATGAAAACATAAACATTTTAATTTTTTTATTCCTTTTTTCAACATTTTATGCTATTATTTATTTCATACTTGATTGTATTTGAGTGCTATATATTTTATATAATATGGAGGTTTAAGTAATGAAAAAACTTAATTGTAAACAATTAACTAAGAAATTAGTATTCTTTTTTCTTGGTGTATGGATAATTCAAACAGGTGTTGCGATATTTATAGGAACTAATATAGGTTCTGATCCTTTTACAGTATTTACTCAAGGACTGGCTAAAATGCTTGGTATAACTCCTGGTATAGGAAACATGGCCATTACCTTTACTTTTTTAGTTATAATATTAATATTTTCAAGAAAATCTATAAATATAGGTACAGTTCTTGCAATGATATCTGCTGGACCATTCATTGATTTAATGATAAGTCTTTTTAAAGATATTCATCTTGATAGTTATACTATGATAGTTAAAATGTTATTTTTAGTTCTTAGCTGTGTAATAATTGCTATAGGTTTTTCATTACTTAAGGCTACAGACCTTGGAGTTGCTCCAAATGATATTATTCCATTTATTATATCTGACAAATTAAAACTTGAATATCGTATAGTTCGTATAGGACTTGATGTAACTTTTGTTGTTGTTGGATTTTTACTTGGTGGAGTAGTTGGAATAGGAACTATAATTGGAGCCCTACTTACAGGCCCATTAATACAATTCTTTATGCCACGATTAGAAAAATTTATTCATACAGTAGTGTATAGTGATGATAAGTTAGAACCAATAGCTAATGAGATAACTGAATAATTTACAGATAATTTTGAAGGGCGCTAATCTTAGTGCCCTTATTTTTATATCTATTCTAGTTGTTTTAAATAAATAAAAGTCGATCACTTTTTTGTGATCGACTTTTATTTAACCTTCATATGGAATTATATATGCATCTTTAACTCCATTTTTATTGGCTTCTTCTAGAGCATTATGTGCATCATTATAATCTTTATAGTAACCTACACATATTCTCCAGGCTTTATTAGATAGTGGTTTTGGTTTCGTTATTGGAGTTTCAAGTATCACTTTATCAACCATAGCTAAGCATCCCTTAGCTACCATGTACCCATATTTTTTACTATTGAATGTTTTCTCTACTTCTTCATTTGATAGAAAATCTGCTTTAATTAATACTGCTGGCATTTTTGTTTCTTTTAGAACACTAAAATTAGCTTGTTTGATTCCTCTATCATCTGATTTTAAATTAGATAACACTTCATCTCGTATAAATTTCGTTAATTTTTCTGTCTTATTCTCTTTTCCAAATAAGAATATTTCTGTTCCTGTTATTAAATTATCTGATAACGAGTTCATATGAAAGCTTACAAAGTAATCTGCCTTCCAGTTATTTGCTATGTCAAATCTTCCCCTTGGATCAATAAATGTATCTGATTCCCTTGTTAATAAAACAGTCTCTCCATTTCTTTCTAAATGTCTTTTTGCTTCTAAAACCGCTTCTAAAACAATATCTGATTCTTTCCTACCATTTACACCTATTGCACCAGTATCATCTCCTCCATGCCCTGGATCTAATACCCACTTTGCCAATTAACTCCCCTCCTCATATACAACCTAAGCTATATATCTTTGTTATAATTATTCCTTTATATATTATATTAAATGGAGGGTCTGTTTGTTACTACTTAAAACATAAATAAGGCATAGATTAAACTAAACTATGCCCTATCATCTATTAATATTTTTTCTAGTGTTAGAGCGCTTCAAAGAAATAACTAATCATATTCTGATGTATTTTCTTTTAGATCTCTTATAGTGGTAAGTCTTTTTCCTTAAATACCTTAATTCCCACCATATATAATACAATTCCAATAATAGTTAACACAATGAAATCTATCCCATACCCTTCTTTACTCATAATAGACTTTGTATCGAATAAAGTATTTAGTGTGAAATATTTCAAAAAACTTAGTTCATCAGAAAGGGTAGCCATAAGATTAATAACAAAAAATCCTAGAGGTACTCCTGCTCCAATTGCTAAGGAATTCTTTGATAAATTGAATATACAAGATGAAGAGAAACATATACTACTAATTGCAAAGTGATATAAAAAGCATCCCATATTCAGCATTAAAAATTTTTCTACATCTAAAGCATCCGGTTGAAATATTTCACCTGCTACAATACCAACAATAGATGCTATTATCCACATAAATGCTAGAGAACAGATAAAGTATAATGCTGAAGTAATAGTAATTTTATTTCTCTTAGTTGGAGTTGATAGTAAATATGCCATAGATCCCCTATCTACCTGACCTGCAATTAATCTATTACCTACTATTATTGAATACACCATAGGAAATATAATTGCCATCATTACATAGAAAGAATTTGACATGAATCCAATAAGCGTATTATTTCCAGCAAACATTTGTGCAATTACACTATCTGCTGCGATATTTTCAACGCCTTTTATAGTTGAAGGAGTAAAAACTATTGTCATAACAGTTAAAAACACACTTAATACCCCTGAGAAAAGTAACATCAATTTATAATTTGATTTTATTATTTGCTTAAGTAGCGGTTTACTTATCATATTCTTCGCCTCCGTAAAAATGCATAAAATAATCTTCTAATGTATGCTTAATCTCCTTTAAATATTTAATTTTATACCTTGATAATATTTGAATTAATTCATTAATTTCCTCGTCTTGCACATTTATATTAACTTGCTTTTTATCAATATTAATACTAATGAATTTAAGTTCTTCTTTACTGAATCTCTCGCAATGATCTTCACTTTCAAATTCAATTTTAAAGAATTTTTGCTTTCCATGTTTTAGCTTAGATGAATCAATTGTTTCTATAATTCTTCCTCTTTTTATAATTGCAATTCTATCACAGGTTTTCTCTACCTCTTCAAATATATGAGAAGACATCAATATAGTTTTCCCATTAGCTTTTTCAGATGCTATTAAACTTATAAATTTGCTTTGCATCAAAGGATCAAGCCCACTTGTAGGTTCATCTAAAATTAATATTTTAGGACTATGCATAAAGGCACACACAATACCAATTTTTTGCTTCATACCTTTTGACATTCTTTTCAAGTCGCCACTTGGGTCCAATTCAAAGATTTCTATAAGTTCCTCTGCTCTACTCATATTAGTCATTTCACGCATATTCGCAATCATCTTTATAAATGCAGTACCTGTCATATCACCAGGAAAAGTAATTTCACCAGGTAGATATCCAAGTTCCTTTTGAATAACTTCTGGCTTATCCCAACTATTGATCCCAAGAACTGATACGTTACCCTTTTTAGGTTTTGAAAATCCTAATATATGCCTAATAGTAGTTGTTTTCCCCGCTCCATTTGGTCCTAAAAATCCAAAAACTTCACCTTCTTCAATCTCAAAGGATACATCAAATACGCCTTTATTATTACCGTAATCTTTTGTTAAATTGTCAACTTTTAAAACACCCATATTAGTCATCTCCTTATCTATAATGATCCAAAGAACTTCTTTCTCACTTTAAGGCATCTTCAAAAAACTAGTCTGTTTTTTTAAGATGCCTTAATTTATTGTTTCCTATTATTTAGATTTTACTTTGTTAAGTATAGATATACTAGTTTAATTGTATTCTCAATTCCTCTATAATGTGTTCTTTCCATACCATGTGAAGCATGAACCCCAGGTCCTATTAATGCCCCTCTAATATTATTTCCAGCCTTTAATGCAGAGCTCACATCCGAACCATACATCGGATAAATATCTACTGCAAAATCTATATTATTTTCTTTCGCTAGGTTAACTAAAGCTGTTGTCATATTATAGTCATAAGGACCTGATGAATCTTTTGCACATATTGAAACATCATATTCTGTGCAACTTAAATCATCTCCTATACATCCCATGTCTACAGCTATCATTTCTGTTATGTCTGATGGAATATATGCACTACCATGTCCAACCTCTTCATAAGTTGATATAAATATTTTTGTCTTATATAAAGGTGTTATGTTTTCTCGGCTCATAAGTTCCAACAATCCCATTAATGCTGCAACACTTGCTTTATCATCTATGAATCTTGATTTTATAAAACCACTTTCTGTTATTGTTGTTTTTGGATCAATAAATATAAAATCTCCAGCACAAATTCCCAATTTTTTCACATCATCCTTTGATGATACTACTTCATCAATTCTTATTTCCATATTTTTAGGATCTCTTTTCTTTGTAGAACTATCTTCAAAAACATGAGCTGCTGGACTTGTGCTTAAAAATGTTCCTGAATATAATTTTCCATCCCTTGTTCTGATTGTGCAATATTCTCCGTCTAAAGTTGGAACAATTGGTCCACCTATTAAAGTAAATTTCAAAGTTCCATTAGACGTTATTGACCTAACCATAGCTCCTAAAGTATCTACATGAGCAGATAATCCAATTACCTTTTCATTACTTTTTCCCGGCAGCGTAATTATTCCACAACCTTTATTAGTCTTTTCAAAGTTATACCCAAAACCCTTTGCTTTTTTCTCTATTATATCCATAATATCAAAGCAAAACCCACTTGGACTGTTAAACTCTAATAATTCCTTTGCAGTATTTAAAACATATTGTCTATTAATTCCTAATTCCATGATTATTCCTCCAAAAAATTTATTTTACTTACTATTTCTAAAGTAACTCTTCTACTTTACTAATTCTATTGTCTCTTACTTTTATATTATTTTCAACATAGAATTTATAGCTTTTTCTTATCTACCTATTAAACTACAAGCCTTTATACGATATCTATAAATAATAAATCCCGGAATAAGATTGCTATTTAAAATCTTATCCCGGGATTTTAAGTTTTAATTTTTCATCTTAGAATGATGGAATTACAGCTCCATTATATTTTTCTTCAATAAATTTCTTTGTTTCTTCTGAAGTTAATGCTTTTGTTAAAGCTTCTATCTTTTCTATTTTTTCATTACCTTTTTTAACAGCTAATATATTTCTATAAATTTTAGCAGCTTCCGCATCTTTATCTTCTATAACCAAAGCATCTGATGATGGATTTAATCCAGCCTCTATTGCATAGTTACCATTTATAATAGCAGCATCTACATCATCTAATACTCTTGGTAATTGAGCTGCCTCTAGTTCTTTAAACTTTAAATTTTTAGTGTTTTCTGTTATATCTATAGGTGTTATAAGCGCTCCATCTTTTACCTTAATTAATCCTTGCGCTTCTAATAATTTTAATGCTCTAGCTTCATTTGATGGATCATTTGGAATTGCAATAGTTGCTCCATCTGCTATCTCAGAAACTTTTTTATATTTTTTTGAGTATAATGCAATTGGTTCCAAATGAATTTCTGCTGTGTATGTTAAGTCTAAGTTTTTACTTTTATTAGTTTCATTTAAATAAGCAATGTGTTGGAAGTAGTTTGCATCTAAGCTTCCATCTGCTAAAGCTTCATTTGGAGTTACATAATCTGTAAACTCAACTATCTCTAATGTATATCCTGCTTCTTCTAATTGTGGTTTTATGTGTTCTACTATTTCTTTATGTGGGACTGGTGTTACTCCTATTTTAATTATTTTGTCATCACCAGCTGTATTACCTTTAGATCCACAACCTATTAATGATAACGCTAAAACCCCTGTTAATAAAACTGAAATTATTGATTTTCTTTTCATAATTATTCTCCTCCATTTATCTTTATTTTTTATTATTTTCTTTATAACATTTTAACTTTTCATTACTTATAATTTTATTTCATAACTTATTTTTTTATCCTATAGTTCTTATATTATGAAAGTTTTTTGTATATATAATTTCCCAGTGATTGTAATCCTTGAACTATAACTATTAATATTATTACTGTAGTAATCATAATATCTGTTTGGAATCTTTGATAACCATATGTTATAGCTACATGTCCAAGACCTCCAGCACCTACAGAACCTGCCATTGCTGAGTATCCTATAATACTTATTATTATTAAAGTTAAACCTGATATTATTGAAGGGATTGCCTCTTTTATCATAACTTTAAATATTATTTGTGCATCTGTTGCCCCAAAAGACTTTGCAGCTTCTACAACTCCTGAATCTACTTCTTTTAATGATGATTCTATTACTCTAGCTACAAATGGTGCAGATGCTATTGTTAATGGTACAATTGCACCTATTATGCCTATATATGTTCCAACTAATGCTTTTGTAAGTGGAATCATAAATACCATTAATATTACAAATGGAAATCCTCTTAAAATATTTATTATTACATCTAGCGATTTATAAATTATTTTATTTTCCTTTAATCCCTTTGGTGCTGTAACTGTTAATATTATTGCAATAACAAATCCTAACATTACTGAGAATACTGTTGAGAAAAATACCATTATAAGTGTGTCACCTAAAGCTTCACTTACTATTTTAAACATTACTTAATCACCTCCAATATTATATTTTTATCTTCTAAATAGTTCATTACTTTTTCTTTATCTTTTTCTAAAATATTTATAACTAAGCTCCCAAGTACACTATCTCTAAATTTTTCTAGCTTGCCCCAAACTATTGAAAAATCCACATTTAAATCTCTAGCCATTTTTGTGATTAAAGCATTTTCTGAGGATGTACTTGGGAAAAATAGCTTTATGTTAACCCCACTTTCTGGTAGTGTTTCATCTTCCTGCTCTCCTAAGAATTTCTTAAGATATACTCCTGGTTTTAAGAAAAGATCTTCTGACTTGCCTTCTGCTTTTAAAAAGCCCCTTTCTATTAAAGCGACCTTCTCACAAACCTCCTTAACAACTTCCATTTGGTGGGTAACAATAACAATTGTTATTCCAAATTCTTTATTTATTTTATATAGTAATGATAAAATATCCTTTGTAATTTTAGGATCTAAAGCTGATGTTGCTTCATCACAAAGTAATATCTTTGGCTCTAATGCTAGAGCCCTTGCTATTGCAACTCTTTGTTTTTGTCCCCCGCTTAGTTCTTCTGGCTTACTTTTAGCTTTATCTTCAAGACCAACTAATCTTAATAAATCATTCACTTTTTTATTTATATCTTCTTTTGTATATCCCCAAACTTCTAGAGGTAATGCTATATTATCAAACACATTTTTTCTCTTTAAAAGATTAAACCCTTGAAATATCATTCCTAAATCTTTTCTAAATTCTCTTAGTTCCTTTTGATTTAAATCTTTAACTTCTTTTCCCATTACTTTAATTGATCCGCCATCATAGCTTTCTAAACCATTTATGCATCTAAGTAAAGTTGATTTACCAGCCCCACTATGTCCTATAAGTCCATAAATTTCACCTTGTTTTATATTAACTGAAATACCTTTTAACACTTCTACTTTTCCAAAACTCTTAGTTACTCCATTAATTTTTATCATAGAACCATTACTCCTCCTTATAACACCCCTGGGGTGTAAATTTTCCCATTTTTATTTTTATAAATAAAAAAGCACTCTAGAGAATAAATCTCTAGAGCGCGCATATCACCTATTAATTTACTCTCTCATCTTTTAGCTTTTAAAAAAAGCTACAGGAATTAGCACCAATTTGTTAATAACTACAATACAAAATTAACAACATAATAAATTTAGCAAAGCTAAGTTTATTTGCTTTTTTGCAATGTTTTTAATAAACATTGGTTGCTGGGTTTCACAGGGCCAGTCCCTCCACCACTCTAGATAAGAAATATCTTAAACACTATTTAGTTTTTGTTGTTGCTATTAATATATAATTTTCTGATAATTTTGTCAATACTTATTTTATAATTTTTACAATATATTTTCTTACAGTATCTTAAATTAATAATTCATAGCAATAAAATTCTCCAGGTTTTCCTTGTAAATTAACAGTTCCAGTGTATTTAAACCCTTGTTTCTTATAAAATCCTTGAGCACTAATATTTTCACTAAAAGTATCTAATCTAATTGATTTTAAATTATTTTTTTTTGCAAGTTCTATACTTTTATTTATTAGTATTCTTCCAAATCCTTTGCCTCTAGTATTATATGATGTGAAAATTCTATGTATCACTAAATATTCTTCGTTATTTTTCCAAGTAATAGTTTTATAATTAGGATCTTCTATATTATTTAAAACTACAACACCTAAAATTTCTTTATCTACTAATACATATAAATGTTCATTGTCTATGTCTATTTGAAATACCTCTCTATTCGGATAAAAATCTGTCCAATTCATTCCATGGGCTTTATGTTTTACAACGTCCTTTAGAATTTCACAAATTTTATTCATATCTTCATTAGTTCCTAGTCTAAACTCCATTATTTATATACTCCCTCATCCACACTATATTTACTTATAATTTAATTTTCTTAGTAACCTTTGAATTAGCATTTATGTTAATTTCACCTGTATATTCTACTTTTTCAATAATACAGTTTCCCCCTATTTTTATATTGTGTCCCTTAACTGATTTTGCTTCAATATTTTCTAAAGTAATATCATTACCCTCAATATTATTTATTTCAACTAATGATCCCCCTTTAGATAAACATTTACTTATAAATCCTTTTGATTTAGTCCCTATTATATTAATTTTTGTACCTTTAATTTCTTTTAAAGTTGTCTTTTTATTAAAGATTAAATCTATGTTATCACTTTCTATTTTTTCTAAAACTAATCCACCTTTTCCAGTTGCTACACTAGCCTTAAGTTCTCCTCCAGAAGTTATAGTTCCAGATAATTTAATCTTATTACATTCTAACAATTTACCATTACATTTAAGTTTGCCATCAACAATAAGTTCATCTGCAATTATATTACCATCTATTTTACTTTCTCCACAGATTTCAAGAAAATCAATATTGCAGTTCCCACCTATTTTGCATAATCCTCCAAATCTTGCTTCTTTAGCTATTACATTACCTGTAAATTCTGCTGATCCTCTACTTTTTATTTTAATTGCATCTACATCCCCATCTAAAATAGCATCTAATTCAATTTGTATATCTCTATACTCACCATTTACTTCAAACCTTTTAAATTGCATTAATGCACTTCTTCTCATAACTCTTTCCCCAATCATATTTAATACTTCTATATTTAACATAAAAAGATACCTTGTTTTTATAATTATATCACCTATTTTTCCATTTTTCTACATAACTAAGGGATCTTCAAAAATTAACTAGTCAGATTTTTTCATCTCCCTAAAATTACTTTTTTTCCTTTATATATTCTTTCGAAAATACTTATTACTATGAAAAAATATGTTCTTCATTTTCTATATTAATGATTTCTGCATCTGTATTCTGTTCTATAAAAGTAATTACATTTTCCATAGTGGAATCTACCTGTGCACTACTTCCGCAAACTGCTGATATTCCTATTACAATAGTTTGATGTATATCCTGCTTGTCAACTTCACCTACGGATAAATTAAATTTATTTTTCAGCTTTTGTATTATGCTTTTTACAACCATTCTTTTTTCTTTTAAAGAATGTACCCAAGACGCTCTTAATGTAACTTTTATTAATAATATTTTAATAATTTTATCCTCCTTTTGTCTTGTATTTAATCTTTTACTTGTTATTTTCTTTCAGTCCCCTAAAAAATAAATAAGCCTATCTAAAAAAATAAGCTTATTTAATAGTTATATTTAATTAAAATTTATTTTTAATTTTTTTAAGTCCATCTTTCATATCATCCATCATACCGCCAAATTTTTCTTTTGCTTCTCCACCCATTTTTTCAATGCCATGCATTGCTTCTGTAGCTTCTTGTGCAATTTCTTTGGTAACTTCTCCTGATTTAATATCATTATATAATCTTTTCATTTTCAACTCTAATTCATCCATTCCCATAACAACACCTCCTATTATTATAAGGCATTTTCAAAAAATAACTAGTAGATTATGTCTGTTTTATACTATACCTATCACCTTTACTTGTTTTTTAAAATGCCTAATCTAATATTAGTATTCTCATATTTTTCTATATTATTCAATTTTATATTACTCTAGTTAAAATATATACCTTATACAAATCTCTATAATGCATATTCAAAAATAACAATCCACTAATCTATTTTTGCCACTCTAAATTTTAAGATTAATAACAGTAATTTGAGGTATGTTAAATAATCTAAACGGAACTTTTGTGTTACCAAGTCCACTATTAACATATAATTTGCCCTTATTTTCATTATGTATTTTATAAAATCCTTTTGTATATTTTTCTGCTAAAGCAGTTGTTTTTATAGGTCCATAAAAAGGTATATAGACTTGTCCACCATGACTATGTCCAGCAAGTGCTAAATCTATTGGATATTCCTTAAAATCATCTATTAAATCAGGCTCATGAATAAGAAGTAAATTCACATCTTTATTACTAATACCACCCATAGTTTCTTCTTTATTATAATCACCCATAAGAGCATCATCCAATCCAAATATATTTATTGTAGTGTTTTCAAGCTCTATTTTATCACTTTTATTTACTAAAATTTTAAAACCAGATTCCTCCATAATTTCATTGTAATATCTTACTGCTCCACCACCGTAATCATGATTTCCGTATATTGCATACTTACCTTTACTTGCTTGTATTTGAGCTAACACTTCTGATATTTTATATAAATCTTCATATTTTGATGCGTTATCTATTAGGTCTCCTGAAAAAACAACTATGTCTGCTTTTTCACTATTTATTCTATCTACTACCTTTTGTAATTGCTCCAAAGAAAAAAATTCTCCTAATTGAGTATCTGTAAATTGTACAACTTTAATATTCTCTTTCCAATTTTTATTTACTTCAATTCCATATTTTTTAGATGTTAATAATTTTCCTTCTATGTATGTTGAATATACTCCTATTATTACTCCTAACAACATCAATCCTACTATTATCTTCCTTACTTTTTTCATTATATTAGCCCCTTATATCTTGTTTTATTCTAAAATCATCCTTTTTATTTTCTCCAATTATTATTACTATATCATAATTTTTATAATCATCTATTATCTTTACCTCTACCGTTCCTATCTTAAGGAGTATATATTGTTTTATTATTTCCATCAAATATTATAAGTGACTTTCCTTTAATCTCATTTCCTTCTATATTTACGCTCTTATCTGAGAAGTTCGCTATTACCTTTAAATCATCACCATATTTAGTCATTTGAACTAGTCTATCTTCTGAAAGTATTTCAAAATCTGTCATTTCTTTTGTTATTGCTTTTTTACTAAAATCTGACCAAACTTTTGTATGCGAAATCATTTCTTCTTTATGCTTTTCCCATTCATTTTTATCAATATGATATAACGGCGGTACATTATATAAAACTTCATACATCATTCTATTTTTCACTTCATCTTCTACTTTAAATGTTCCCCATAACCAGTGATATGCGGTTATAACAGAATCATTATAAACTAATTTATATAGTGGAATTGTATATGTTGAGTCCATAAATATACGTTTATACTTATCTTTTACTGGTATTTGTTTTGCAAACACCTCTGGAACCCCTCCCTTTGCTGAATAATATCTACCAACATAGTATTCACTTTCTTTATTTTTATTCATATCAGGGTCTATCCATGAAAATGCTGGAGTCTCTATCCCATGAGCAAATGCTATTGTTTTGCTGGCAAAATCATTTCCACCTTCTGATCCTATTACCATATTTTTTTCATCTCTTATATATTCCATCCTCTCAAGTCTTGCCTTTAAATCCTCTTCTTGAGTTGTTGTATGCTTTGGAGAATAATCATCAGCTATTTCTCCTGTTGCATCACAATCTATAAACCAAGAATTAAATTTAACTCCTGTGTCTAAAATCCCAGTAACCCGCTCTTTTACACTTGATAATGATAATGTTGGGTTTAATTTTCTTCCTTTACCTTGGAAACCTACATTAATCTTTCCATCTTTATTTATAACAGTAGCATTTTCGTATAATGATTTATCTTTAAAGGTTGCTGTTTCCCAACCTTCTTCTCCCGGCTTATGGATAGAGTGATATGAATCGTATGTTCCTATTAAATATCCTAGTTCATTAGCTTTTTCAACTAATTCTGGTTTTATAAACCCTTCATTCCAATCATCTAATCCTATCCACATTTTTTCTATTCCAGATTTATTAATATCTTCTAACACATCTGTAGTTTTTGAATTTCCCCAATTTTCTATAGGCTCTGCTATATCTCCTAGTTCAGATTTTAATAATCTTTTATTTAGTTGTATTAATTCCATTTTATTTAAATTATCTATTCCTTTGCTTAAAATATTATTTGTTTCTTTATCTATATTTTTAAATACATCTGGACTATAAAGTTCTTTTAGCAACCCTATTGAATTTATGCTTCTTACTATTAAACTTTTAGTATATTTATCTGCAAACTCTAATGTAGTTACATCATCAAAAGCTTGAACAAATTCTTCTCCACCTTCTACCTTAGTTTTTAATAATTCTTTTATCCTTTCTTTTAACTTAGGAGATAAATTTTTTCTTAATAAATCCCAATTTATATTTTCTTCTGAAATAATAGATCTATCCCAAAAATACATATACGGTGCCCCATAAAGCTTAGATATATCTTTATTATCTTTTTCTTTTTCTTCTAAAGTTTTAAAATCTCCCTTTTCTACAACATAGTTTTTATATGTTTTAGCAATATCTACAGGATTATTTTCTGTTAAATATATTTTAAATCCATATTCTTTATTTTTATTTATACTAGGATACTCATGAATAAATCCCAAACTTATTCTATCCTTAACTTCAAATTTTATTTTATTATTAAATGGATTATCTATTATATACATAATTGAATAAGCCTTTTTATTTAAAGCAAAAAATTGCATTGAAAATGATTCTATTACATTATATTCTGAGCCCGTTAAATGCTCTTTCCAATATTCATCATCGCTAGGTATATATTTACCTTCATTTATAGGAAGCATATAGCTTTCTGCATTTACCTTAGGCCAGCTAAATTCTGATTCTTCTTTAGTATTAGATTTTATTTTAACATCTAAATAATTATCTTTTTTTTGTACTTTTACATCAATATTATCATTTGGATATGTCCACGTTACTTCTTCCTTACTTTTTTTCAAATTAGATACTTCCCTTTTTTCTAAAGGTTGCGCTGCATTTTCTTTAACTCCATTTGATTCTGTAGTTATTTCGAATGTTTCAGGATCTACTTCAAAATTAAACTCTAAATTTTTAACTTTTACATCTGATTTAGCTTTTAACTCTTTATTTTTGCAACCTACCATCATATTACTAGCAAGTCCTATAGTTATAAGTAACACTATTATTTTTTTCATTCTCACTCACCTCATATAATAAATTAACTTATCATTGTTACATGAATGTTACAAAAAAATAAGAACCCTATCTATTAATAGGATTCTTTAAATAATATATAAAATTCTATATTTCCATGTTTTGTTTCAACATCAAAATTAAATTTATGATTTTCTAGTATTGTCTTAACTATAGGCAAGCCAAGTCCTGTACCTGATAATTCCTTACTTCTTGACTTTTCAATTACATAAAATGGTTTCCAAATTTTTTCTATATTTTCCTTAGTAATATTATCTGCACCATTACTTATCAATAATTTAACTTTATTATTTTCCTTAAGTACTGTTATTTTTATTTTTTTATTATTTGTGTACTTTATGGCATTAGTTATTAAATTATTAAGCACTATATCTATACTGTTTTTATCTCCATAAATTTCATAGTTATTTTCATGATCTAAATTTAATAATAGTTCTATATTATTTTCTTCTATAATTAATTTATACTTTTCCAATATACTAAACAATTCATCTTTCAGGTCAAATTTACACTTATTCAATATATTTTTTTGAAACTTTGCCCAGTATAAAAGCCTCTCTATTAAATTTTCCATATTTTCTGTTTGCTCCAATATAGTTTCTATATAACTACCATCATCTAATCCATCTTCTATACCCCTAGCATAAACCTTTATTAACGCAACTGGAGTTTTTAACTCATGAGATGTATCCGAAATCATTGTTTTAAGATTTTCGTTTTTTAAATTAAGTTCACTATGAGCTTTTTCTAAACTTATACTCATACTATTTATACTTTTAGATAATTCTTCTATTTCATCATTTGTTTTTATACTTTCTGTTCTAAAGTTAAGTGATGCTATATCTTGTGATAATACTCTTAATTTTTCTATAGGTTTTATAATTCTTCTAGAGAATATTAATACTAAAATGCCTATTAATATTAATGAAAAAATCATAAGGTATATATTAAATTGATTTATTATATTTATGGTTTCATCTAAATGTGGTATAGACATACCAATTGCAACCACATGTTCATCCATAATTATAAATTTTGTTAAAAAACTATATTTGTTTTTACCTTGATCAAATATTTTATTTACACTTTTATACTGTAGGCTTTCTATAGTTTCTTCTGTAACCCAAAATTTATTTAACTTTATTTTCTTAATCTCAAATTGGCGAATTATTTGTTCATTTACTTCTTCAACACTTCCATCTAATCTTGCATAGGCAATTGTTAAATCATTTATATTTTCTATTTTTTCAATACTTTCTAATCCACCATTTTTAAGTTCTATAGCTATTTCATCTAATGACTTCTTTTTTTGATGTAAGTAATAATTACTTATAAAAAGATTATTTATTAATATAGAGATTATAGCTACTAAAACTATTATTAAAGATATACTTATAGAAAGTTTCTTATTTATCTTAATTAAAATCACCATCCAAACTATATCCAAGACCCCTATGAGTTTTTATAATTTCTTCTCCAATTTTGCTTCTTAACCTTCTTATATGTGTATCTACAGTTCTATAATCTCCTTCATATTCTAAACCCCATACTAAGTCCAAAAGCTTTTCTCTTGATAAAATAATTCCTTTATTTATTGTAAAACATTTTATAAGTTCAAATTCTATTTTAGTTAAAGTTAATAGCTCCTCATTTTTATATACCTTTTTCGAAGCTATATCTATATTCAAATTACTAATTTTTAGTAGATCTTTAAACTCTAGCAACTTTTTAGCTCTCATAATTAGGATTCTTGGATCAAATGGTTTTTTCACATATTCATCAGCGCCACAATTTAGCGCTTCTAATTCATCTTCATTTTCTCCCTTTGCAGTTAATATTAATACTTTTGTATTACTATTATCTTTTATATACCTGCAAACATCTATTCCATTTACCTTTGGCATCATCCAATCTAATATGGCTAAATCTATTTTACTCGAAGAAAATAAATTTAAAGCTTCTTCTCCATCTTTAGCTAGAATAGTATTAAATCCTTCTTTATTAAAATAAGCTGAAAGAATTTTAACCATTTGCGCTTCATCATCTGCAATTAATATATTCAATTCAAAATCTCCCTTACCTTATTATATATTTAAATTACTTTATAAAATAATAGACTTAAAACTTTTCTTTAATAATTATTAAAAATTAAATATCTAATTTAAGATTCATATACTATTTAATACAGATATTAATACAAATATTTTTATCTTTCAATAGAATTATTTATTAACAAATTAAATATAAGATTTTAGGCACTTGCTAATCGAAATTATTATTGCTACTCTTCATTTATTATGGTAATATTATGAATATAATTTTAGGTGATGGAGTTCGCCATTAATTGCGTAAGGCATTTCTAAATAAATAACAAAAATACTAACTTGTTATTTATTTAGAGATGTCTAATGCTAATGACTCCTACAAAACAATAGGAAACTGTAGTTTTGTAGGAGTCTTTCTATTTAACTTAATACATCATAAGATAAAAAAAAATTTAAGGGGGTAGTAATAAATGAGTTCGATAAACTCAAAACAAAAGAATAAATTTGCAATTATTAATAATGCAAACAGTATTACAACTATTGGTATATCATTTTTAAAATGGGTTCTTCTAGGCACAATTGTTGGTGTTTTAACTGGTTCTGTAGCTTCATTATTTTTAAAAAGTCTAGACATTGCAACAAATTTAAGACTACAAAATGCATGGTTGCTATTTTTACTACCCTTTGGGGGCGCATTTGTAAGTTTTATATATTTAAAATATGGAAAAAATTCGTTAAAGGGTAATAATTTAATCTTAGATAAAATTAATAATGGTAACAGTATTATACCTTTGCGTATGGTACCTTTAGTCTTTATAGGCACATTTATTACTCATTTATTTGGAGGTTCTGCTGGAAGGGAAGGTACTGGAGTTCAAATAGGCTCAACTATTGCAGACGGTGTAGGTACTATATTAAAATTAGATAAGATAGATACTAAAATTATTTTGATGTGTGGAATTAGCAGTGGTTTTGCTTCAGTGTTTGGCACTCCACTTGCAGGCACTATATTTGGATTAGAGGTAGCTGTGCTAGGAATTATGAGTTATGAAGCATTAATCCCATGTTTCACAGCAGCTTTTATTGGAAATTTCACAACAGTTTTTTTTGGTGTTCATCACACACATTATAAAATATTAGAAGTACCTAGTTTCACATATTATACAATAATAAAAGTTATTATTGCTGCTATTCTATTTGGTTTATTAAGTAAGATATTTAGTGAATTAACACATAAACTAAAAGAAATTTTTTCATCACATTTTCAAAATCCAGTAATAAAAAGTATAATTGGTGGCTTTATAATAATATTTCTCACATATATTATAAATAGTAGAGATTATTTAGGGCTTAGCCTTCCATTAATTACAGATTCATTTACTAAAGAGGTCAGTCCATTTGCATTCATAGGTAAACTATTATTTACATCAATTACTCTAGGTACTGGTTTTCAGGGAGGGGAGGTTACGCCTTTATTTGTAGTAGGATCAACCTTTGGAAATACTTTATCTAGCATACTTAACATTTCACCTTCATTTTTAGCTGCACTTGGTCTTATAGGCGTATTTTCCGGTGCAACAAATACCCCTATTACATCATTTGTCCTTGGTGTAGAACTTTTTGGTTCTCAAGGTATTGAATTTATGTTTATGACTTGTATAATTAGTTACATCTTTTCCGGACATAGCGGTATCTATATTTCTCAAAAAATTGGTAGAAGTAAAAGTAAATCAATTAAAATTGCTGATGATTCTACGCTTTCAAATTTCAGAAATAAGCGAACTGAAAAATAAATAATAAACTCCTACTCTTTAAAATATAAAAGTAGGAGTTATTAGTTTTAATATATTAAATAAACATATATATATCTAGCACTATAATTATAATTATTATTTTTTTTAAGCTTCTTTAGAATTTTTTTTAAAATATTTATTAAATTTTTCACCTGAAATTTTTCTACCTATTAATACAGATAAATAACTACAACTTAGCCCTAATATAATTGCGGCAAATATATCTGTTGGAAAATGTACCCCTAAATAAATTCTTGAAAATCCTATTAACGCTGCTAGTGTAAATATATAAATTGATTTATTCTTAAAATTGATTGAAAGTACTCCTGCTGCTGCAAATGATGAGGTTGTATGCCCTGATGGGAAGGAATATGATGTCGGTGCTTTAATTAGCATATCTATACCTTCTATACTTACAAAGGGTCTATCTCTTTGAATAATATTTTTTAATAGTCCTTCTCCAAGTATTGCCCCTAACACTAGTGCTCCTAAAACCATAAATCCTACCTTTCTATATTTCTTGCTTATTAATAGGGCTAACCCGATTAATATCCATATAAGACCAGCATCCCCAAGTCCAGTAATTAAAATCATAATTTTATCCATAGTAGGATTATGCAAATTATTTTGTATAAACTCAATAACACCTATATCAAATACATTTATTAACTCTATCATATTAGTATCCCCCTTTTTATATATTAATATATCTATTTTACATTAAATACTAAATATTTATTACTATTATTATTCTTAAATATTTTTTTATAAATTTAAATCATCTTCAAAAAATACTACACTAATAAGCATAGTATTTTTTCTAAGTGAGATAGCTTCAAAAAGTAAATTATTTAGAATTCTTCTAAGAACTTATTAAACAGTTGTTTTGGAAGTGGCTTACTAAAATAATACCCTTGAATATCATCACAGTTTATCTGCTTTAATATTTCAACTTGTGCTAATTCTTCCACACCTTCACATACAACCTTTAACTTTAATTTGTGGCATAAACTTATCATTGTTTCTACAATAGATTTAGCTTCAATGTCTTCTTCAATATTTATTAAAAGGCTCCTATCAATTTTGACTACATCTATTGGTAAAGTTTTAATGTGATTAAATGAAGAATAACCAGTTCCAAAGTCATCTAAATATACACCAATTCCAATTTTTCTTATTTCTTTTAAAAGTTTTTCAGTATATTCAGCATCATCTATAATTTCATCTTCAGTTATTTCTAACTTTAATGCAGAGGTTGGTACATTTTGATATTTTAATTCCTTTTCTATAATTTCTATAAAATTATTTTGTTTTAAAAATCTCTTTGAAGCATTTATAGAAACATAGAATTGATCTTTGCCCTTATCAATCCACTCTCTACATAAGCTTATAGCTTGTCTTAATACAAACATATCAATATCAACAATGTCACCTGTTTTCTTAGCTAACGGTATAAATTTATCTGGATAAAGCATTCCATCTTCTGTTTTCCATCTTACTAATGCTTCTGCTCCTATTATTTTGTTATTACTAATACAATATATAGGTTGATAATATACTTCAAATTCTTCATTTCTTATTGCATTCTTTAGCTTATTTTCAATTTCTAGAGATTCTAACATTTTCTTGTTAAAGATATTATATTTATTTCCACCATTCTTCTTACTATGATACATAGCAATATCTGAATATTGCATTAGACTAACTTCATCAGCTGAATGTTGTGGATATAAACTTATACCCATACTAGCCTTTATTTCATATGAATAGTTCTTAATTGAATAAATTTTATTTAATTTAATTAGCATAGAATTTGCAAACCTTTCAATTTCATCATTATTGTTTTTTCCTTTTCTAACAACTATGAATTCATCTCCACCAATTCTACTAATTATTACATTTTCATTTTCAGTATATTCTTTTAACTCTTTAGCTACCTGGCATAATAGTTCATCTCCAACATTATGGCCTAAGGTATCATTAATATTTTTAAAGTTATCTAAATCAATGAAAAATAATGCAAATTCTTCATTATTATTTTTCAATTCACTTATATACTCAGTTAATTTATTTCTATTTATTAATGATGTTAATAAATCATGACTTCCTATATATTCTAGGTTATTAGCATATTTTTTTAATCTACCAAACATCTTGTTTAAATCTCCAGTTAAGACTGAAATTTCATCATTATATATATCATTTTGAAGCTCTATTTCTAAATCTGTTCCTTTAGTAACTTTATTCACTACATTATTTATATTTATAATTCTTGCTAAAACTTTTATTTTTATAAATATGTATAATAATACATTACATATTATAGTTAAAATCATTATAATACCAATAAGTGTACTTATGTTTTTTGTTGCATTATTTCTTACCTGTCTATCATCTCTTAATTTTATATAATACTCTGGTCCATTTCCTAAACTTTCAAATTTGGTAAATATGTCTATAGACTCTTCATTAAGCTTACAATAAAAATCTCTTCCATATAAGGTTACTTTCTTTATTTTTTTATCATTTTTAATACTTTCATTATCTTTAATTATCTCAATATTTCTTCCTGTAATTTCATTTATATTTTCCATAAATACTTCATTAATAGGATTTATTATTACTGTGTATGTATTATCTTTACTATTTTCTGTATTAATTCTTTTTACTCCAACTATATTAGACAATTCTTTTGTAGTAATTACGCCACCAAAAAATCCTTTTCCCTTATTTTCTTTTTTATTCATTATATCTTTAGCTTGATTTAATATATCTTGAGTATCAATATTATTTATATCTAAATTAGTTCCCTTTATTATATCATTTACTTCAAAATTATTATTTACTATTAACATATTTGTTATTGAAGCTTTTTCTATTTTCTTTTCAATATTTATTATTCTTTTTCTCTCTTCAACTCCATATTCATTATCTATTTTATCCGTTATTTCAAAATTTTCACCAAATTCCCTCGCTTGAGATGTTATTTTTTTTATTTCTCCCTCAATTTGTTTAATAACTGCATTTGTTCTACCCGGCCCACGATCTAATTCTCCTGAACTAGCTACATTAATTATTTTTTTCCCTAAAGCATAGTATAATATGGAGCTTATTATTGTTACAGTAATAAATATTAGTGCAATTTTTCTCATTAGTTTTATAATATATCCCCCCTTACTACTATTTTTCATCTTTTTTTATAATAAATAACCTTAAATAATATAGCCTCTACTAATAAAAACATAATTATTATTAATGCATATATCATAAATACCATTTCAGGTAATGCATTTATTATAGGGTCTGTTATTGGATCAAAAATCCAATAACTATTATCGAAAAATATATTATGAAATATAACAAACGTTTTAGAAAAATCTACTACTATCATTGTGGTTATAACTCCAAACAATATAAATATCATATTAGATGAATAATTTAAAGCTTTTATTAAACTAATATTAACTAAAACTTTTTTTATTACTTTAAACAATATTAATATAACCATTGAAATAAACATCATAATATATAAATTCATAAAAATATCTTTTACTTCTTCAAAATGTATTTGTCCAGATGAACTCATGGCAAAATCCTTAAATTTCAACTCTTCTATAAATGGATTTCTAATGTAATTTATCATACTTTTATAATTAATCATTAAATCTTCTGCTGATACGCCTGTATCCTTTACTAAATTAAATTTCTCTATAGAAACTTTATAAATAAATGTTAAATTTAAAACTAATATTACTGAAAAACATATTGAAAATAAAGTTATACATAATCCTAAAATAATATTTATAAATTTACTTATATTTTTTTTACTTTCTATTAACATACTTATAAACACCTCTCTACCTTTGCTTTAATATAAATAACACTTAGGTCATAAAAAATAACAGTTCACGTTGCCATATATGTTTTGCCCTACAATGAAATAAAATTCATTGATAGTATTATTGTAATATATCCCTATATTATATCCATAATTTCACTATCAATAAATATAAAAGAAGCTTAGATTACTCTAAGCTTCTTAACAT
Source organism: Clostridium gasigenes (assembly GCF_900104115.1). Lineage (GTDB taxonomy): Bacteria > Bacillota > Clostridia > Clostridiales > Clostridiaceae > Clostridium > Clostridium gasigenes. The sequence continues at coordinate 145,860 of NZ_FNJM01000004.1, read as the reverse complement.
CCATAATAACATAAATTATATAACCTGTAGTCTTATAATAAAGCTTATATTTCTTTATATTTTGAATCCTGTTATCACCAAATCTAACTTTTCAGCAATTTCAGCTTGACCATTAACTTTTCTACTTACTTGTTCTATACTATCTGCTACTTCATTTATATTTTCTAATATATTCCCTGTATTATCAGCGGTTTTTTGTGAATTTTCAGCCATGTTTTGTATTGCTCCGCTTACTTCTACAAATGTAGCGTTAATTTCTTCTGCCATTGATGAAATATCCTCTGACATACTATTTACAAATATAGCGTCATTATTATATTCTTCTCCAATATTAACTAAAAGTTCATAATCCTTTATTACCTTTCCATCAATAAATTCTAATACTCCTGAAGCGTTCATAGCTAAATTATCAAAGGATACTTGAACTTTCTTTATTGTATCTTGAATTTTAACTACCACCATAGAAGTTTCTTCTGCAAGCTTTCTTACTTCATCAGCTACAACAGCAAATCCTTTTCCTTCTTCTCCTGCCCTAGCCGCTTCAATAGCCGCATTTAATGCCAGAAGATTTGTTTGTTTAGAAATATTAGCAATAGCATCTGCCATAGCAACTATCTCCGTAACTACTTTTCCTTCTTTTATTGCATTTACAATACTAATTTCTTTTTCTTTATATAATTCATTAGTATCACTACTTGATTTTTGAGCTCTTTCTTTTACGCCTATAGCCCTCTGGCTTATTATATTAGATTTCTCACTGCCATTAAGAGCTCTAGATGCAAGTTCTTCAAGACTTGCATTAACCTCTTCAACTGAAGCACTAATTTCTTCTGTAACTGCACTAGATTCCTGTGCATCACTTGATATTTCATTTACTGTAGAACTAATATTTTGAGCTTTAGAATTCATTATATTCATAGCTACAGCTAATTCATTACTCCCTGAACTTATTAACTTTGAATTATCTGAAATCATTTTTACTACAGTCCTTAAGTTATCAGTCATTTTGTTTATATGTGTAGACATTTGTCCAATTTCATCCTCTGAATTAATCTCTAAATAATTAGTTAAATCCCCTTCTGCTACTGCCATTGAAATTTTATTAACTTTCCCTATATTAACAGTAAGGTATTTAGCTAATATTAGTACAGCTATAATAATTAATACTATAGCTATTAAACTAATTACTATAGATTTAATCATTAATTGTGTAATAGGTTGATATAATTCTTTTGTTGGTATTCTAATTGCTATTATCCAATCTACGTCTGGAATACTCTTGTAAAATACAAGGTTTTCTTCTCCATTTTCATCATAAGTTTTTTGTCCATTCTTTTTATCTATCATCTCTTTGCCTAATTCTGCTAGGCTTTTATTACTATCTTCTGTTATCTTTTGTTCTAATATTTTTTCTTGATCTTTATCAGATATATATATACCATTTTTCTCAATTAAAAATGCATTTCCATCTTTACCAACCTTTATTTCTTGGACCATTTTTTGCATAGTTGCTAATCCAATATCTGCAGTTGTCACCCCTAAAAACTTTTTATTTTCATCATAAAATGGACTTGTAGAGGTTACCATAGATATCTTTGTTACTTTATCTATATATGGGTCACTCCATTCTATTGCCTTTTTACTATCTATACCTACCTTATACCAGCTTTCTTCATGATATTTATTACTGTCGTCACTATATTCTGGAGCATATTTAATTTGTCCACCTTCTCTATATTCATATATCGCAAAACATTTTTTATTAGCATCAAATTTATATGGATCAAACCACACTCCAGCGCCTAATGTTTCTTCATTAGTTGAAATACTCTTACTCACCATTGAGATATAATTATCTTTCTTAACTAATTTATAAGACGATTCAATATTTTTTGATAAGGACTGCGTTAATTGACTATGTTTCATTAAGTTTTTTTGAATTGATTCACTACTTTCACCTAATTTATTATCAATCTTGCTCTTAATTTCTGAATCGATTATATTTCTAGACTCTCTAATACTTAAACCTGTTAAAATCACCATTGATATTATAACTATTGGAAGTATTGTTATTAAAGTTCTTTTTTTTAATGTGTTACTTCTTAAATTTATAAGTTTCATAGAATCCCCCCAAATAATATTATACAATATTATTTTTTTATTTTTACTACTTATATTATCGAACAAACTTATAATTACTTTAATTATATAAACGATAACACTCCAATATATTTATATTTCTCTAGTCAGAACAAAAATATAAAACTCACTAATAGTGCTACCATCAGTGAGCTTCATAAATAAAACATTCTATAAATCAAATTATTATATCCACTAGTTTATTTTAAACATCTTTTAATATTAAAATTGCTTTAATAAATTTACCATTTCAATAGCAGTTACAGCTGCATCATAACCTTTATTTCCTGACTTAGTTCCAGCCCTTTCAATAGCTTGCTCAATTGAATCTGTTGTTAATACTCCGAATATTACAGGTTTCTCAGTTTCTAATGAAACTGATCCAATTCCTTTAGCGGCTTCTGCACATACATAATCAAAATGTGGAGTTGATCCTTTAATAACTGCCCCTAAGCATATTACAGCATCATACTTATTACTCTTCACCATTTTTTTAGCTACTAAAGGGAGTTCAAAAGCTCCGGGTACCCAAGCAACTTCGATATTATCATCTTCAACACCATGTCTTTTCAACCCATCTAATGCTCCCCCTAATAATTTAGAAACTATAAATTCATTAAATCTCCCTACCACAATTCCAACCTTAATACCTTCTGCGATTAAATTTCCTTCAATTATTTTCATTTTAATTCCTCCTGTATTTTTATTATTTAATAATCTTTTAAACTAACTATTCAATATACACTGTATCTTTAGCTATTATTTATTTTAATTAGATAACATATGACTTAATTTTTTTTTCTTAGTTTCTAAATAAAATTTATTATTTTCATTATGACTAATTTCTATAGGAACTCTCTTAACTATTTCAATATTATATTCTTCTAATCCAGTTATTTTACTTGGATTATTTGTCATAAGTTTAATTTTTTTTGCTCCTAAATCCTTAAGTATATCTGCTGCTGTTTTATACTCTCTCATATCTGCTGGAAATCCTAATTTAATATTTGCTTCTACTGTGTCAAGACCTTCATCTTGTAATGCATAGGCTTTTAATTTATTTATAAGACCTATTCCTCTACCTTCTTGCCTCATATATAACAATATGCCAGAGCCTTCTTCTGCAATTTTTTTCATAGCTGCGTCATATTGCTCACCGCAATCACACCTTCTTGATCCTAATGCATCTCCAGTTAAACACTCTGAATGAACTCTAGTCAGTATTTCTTCCCCTTCTTTTATCTCACCTTTAACTAATGCAACATGATGCTCGCCATTTAATTTATTAACAAAACCATACATCTTAAAGTCGCCATATTTTGTTGGCATATTTATTTCAACTACTCGCTCAATGCTATTTTCTTTTTCTTTTTCTTTTCTATAGGAAACCAAATCTGCAATAGTTATAATTTTGAGAGCATGTTCCTTTGCAAATCCTATCAATTCTGGAGTTCTTGCCATTGTACCATCATCACTCATAATTTCACATATAACCCCTGCTGGCTTTAAACCAGCTAATTTAGCTAAATCTACTGCTGCCTCAGTATGACCAATTCTTTTTAAAACTCCTCCCTCTTTAGCTATTAATGGGAAAATATGACCTGGTCTTCTAAAGTCTTCTTTACAACTGTTTTCTAAAATTCTTTGTATTGTTACTGCTCTATCAAAAGCTGAAATTCCAGTTGTAGTTTCTACATGATCAATGGATACTGTGAATGCTGTTTCATGATTATCTGTATTATTTTCTACCATTGGATGTATATTTAATTCCTTAAGTCTTTTTTCTTCCATTGGCATACATATAAGCCCTCTACCAAACTTAGCCATAAAATTTATAGCTTCACCAGTAACCTTTTCCGCGGCCATTAATAAATCCCCTTCATTTTCTCTATCTGGATCATCAATAACTATAACTATTTTCCCTTCTCTAATATCATTTATTGCTTCTTCAATACTATTAAATTTAATCATATAAATTCCTCCTCTTTTATAAAAATCCGTTATTCCTAAGAAAATCTTCACTTATTAAAGTCTTATTACTTTCCTCTGTATCAACTCTTATTCCTAAAAGTTTTTCAACATACTTACCTATTACATCACATTCAAGATTTACTGTATCTTTAATCATCTTAGTAAGTAATATTGTTTCTTCTCCTGTATGTGGAATTATGGATACTTTAAAAACTTCACTATCAACATAAGCTACTGTTAAGCTTATTCCATCTATGGCAATAGATCCTTTTTCAACAATATACTTCAATATTTTTGCTTTAGCCTTTATAGTTATCCAAGTTGCATTGTCCTCTTTAACAAATGAAACAATCTCTCCTACCCCATCTATATGGCCGCTTACTATATGACCTCCAAGCCTAGTTTCTAAACTTAAAGCTCTTTCTAAATTAACCTGACTTCCAATACTACAGTTTCCTAAATTACTTCTTCGTAGTGTTTCTGCCATAATATCTGCCTCAAATGTATTTGCGCTTATATTTGTTACAGTAAGACATACGCCACTGGTGCAAATACTATCGCCTAACCTTGTTTTTTCTAAAACCTTATTCGCTTTAATTAGAAGCTTTGAAGATTTTTCTCCTTTTTTTATTCCTTGAACTATTCCTATCTCCTCAATTATCCCTGTAAACACCTATATCTTCACCCCTTTTTGATATATCCTTCAATCAATATATCTTCTCCTACGGATCTTGAAGTTAACCCTTGTATTTTAAAAGCATCTTTTAATATCTCTATTCCATTTCCACCTACTGGAGTTTTAGACTTTTCTCCTCCAATTATTTTTGGTGAAATATAAATTTGTATCTTATCTACTATTCCCTGATCCAAGGCTGAAAAATTTAATATCCCACCGCCCTCTAAAAGAATGCTATCTATATTTAGATTTCCTAACTTAATCATTAATTCCTGTAAATCTACTCTTCCATTTTTTGATTTAATAATTAATACTGTTACTCCTGTATTTGTAAGTTCTAAAATCTTATCACTACTCCCCTTATCTGTTGTTGCAATAATTGTTTTAGCTTCATCAATATCAGATATAACTTTTGACTCAATAGGAATTCTTAGTGTACTATCTACAACTATTCTTATAGGATTTCTTCCATTTTCTAATCTGCATGTAAGCTGTGGATTATCATTAATAATTGTATTAACTCCAACCATTATTGCAGAAACTTCATTTCTTAACTTATGAACTTCTACTCTTGATTTTTCTCCTGTTATCCACTTTGACTCTCCTTTAGATGTAGCTATCTTTCCATCTAAAGACATAGCTGACTTTAAAATTACAAAAGGTTTTTTCGAAACTATATATTTCATAAATACTTCATTAATTTTTGTGCATTCATCTTCTAAAACACCTGTTATAACTTCTATTCCTACATCTCTAAGCTTCTTAACTCCTTTTCCTGAAACTACAGGATTTGGATCAAATGCTCCAACTATAACCCTTGAAATTTTATTTTCTATAATTTTATCTACACAAGGTGGTGTTTTCCCATAATGAGAGCAAGGCTCTAAAGTAACATAGATAGTAGCTCCAGCGGCATCTTCAATAAGACTATTAAAAGCATTTACTTCTGCATGCGCCTTCCCAAATGCCTCGTGATATCCTTCACCTATTACCTTTCCATTTTTAACAATAATTGCTCCAACCATAGGATTAGGATTAACTTTCCCCATCCCATTTTTAGCTAATTCTAAAGCTAATTTCATATAATTTTCATCCACTCAAAACACCTCACAATCCTAATATTTTTTCAAATAAAACCTTCAGTATTTTTTCAAAAATAAAAGCCCTGAGTCAAAGACCTCAGGGCTTTAGTATACTGTTATATAAAGTTTTCTATCCCTTTTTATTCAAGGAATTTTAAAAAACAACTAGTCTAATACTCTAGTATATTTTTCCATATTCCTAAATAGAGATATACTTATTATAAGTACACAATTTAAGTATAGTAATTTTAATGTAAAAAAAGCTCTGAAATATATAATATTTCAGAGCTAAATACACTAAATAAATATAGTTATTTTAAGATTACTATACTGTATATTTTATCTTCTTTCATCCAGACTTTACTGTCGGCCTCGGAATCTAACCGAATCTGCCACTAAGGCTCGCGGGCTTTACCGCCGGTAGGGAATTACACCCTGCCCTGAAGATTTATTCAATTTTATAATTATATTGTATCATTATTTTTTTCTATATGTCAACAATTAGTTATATTTCTTCAGGTCAGTTACATCCTTATACTAGAAGATAGCTTCAAATCATATTATATTGCAAACATTGAAATTTATTCTAAAAATAGAATAACTGGTTAAATTACCCCATCTATAGTTTTTATTTGTAACATTAGGCTACTATATCTCTTTTTGTAAAACCGATATATGAAATAACATTAAAAATTACAAAATAAACTATAAGCACAATAATTGAAAATTCTATAGTCATTCCTTCAACTAATGGCTTACCAGTACTATATTGAGTCAAATCTGTATTTGAAAACAAAATATATTTTGACCAATTAAATCTAGAAAGTATCATTGTTATACCATTCCCTACTGTTAAAAGAAAAACTCCGATTCCTATAGCCATTGCACTATTACGGAAAACTGTAGAAATCATAAAGGCTAAAGTGACCATCATAACTAAACTTATACACTTAAGTCCACAAAGCTGTATAATATGCACTATCATATTAACTTCATTAATTTGCCCATTAGAATTTGTAAGGAATGGTGCACTAGCCCCTTTGAAGCTAAACAATATTCCTCCTATTAAAAATGACACTACTAGAAGTATCAAAACCATAAAAAAAGTATATGTTATAACAGAAATGTATTTAGACACTAAAATTTTCCACCTCTTTGAAGGTCTAATTAATAATAGTTTAATTGTACCCCCCGAAAACTCATTTGCTACTATTCCGCCACCCATTACAATGGCAAAAAGAGCAATTAAGGATATTAGCATACTTGCTATTCCTTCTACAAATCCCCATAAAGAGTTCCATTGTATAGGTTGTATATCATTTTTAAGACGATATTCATTAGTTTGAACCTCATCTTTAAGTGAATCCTTTTCCATTTTAGACATTTCTATATTATCTATGTTAGCTAAGCTTTCATTAATAGACTGATTTCGGGTGATTATATTTTCTTTCCAATCATTTTTAGGTGGAGTATTGTCTCCAAATTTAGATATAAGCCCCATTATTACTATTATAATAACCAACAGCCCCATCATTATCCATGTACTAATACTATGCGCAAGTTTCATATTTTCATTACGAATTAAGTTAATCATCTTATTCAATTTCTTTTCCCTCCGTCATTTCCAAGAATTTGCCCTCTAAACTTTGTTGCACTTTACGAATTCCGTAAATTTTAATTTCCTGTTTCACAAGCTTTTCAACTAACTCAGGAACATTTTCTATATTTTCTATAATTTCAATTTCATTATTATTTATTTTAGAATTATATTCACTACTAAGACTTTCTAAATATGCTTTTGCTTTTTCAATTGGTTGAACAGATAAAGCTATAACTGAGTCTGAGTTATCCTCAAGCATTTCCTTCATATCTTGAATCCTAACCAATTTCCCATTTTGTATTATTCCTACTCTATCACACATAAGCTCCATTTCTGAAAGTAAATGACTTGATACAACTACTGCAATATTTTCTTCTTTTGCAAGAGTCCTCAAATGATTACGCAATTCATGAATACCAGCTGGATCTAGTCCATTGGTAGGCTCGTCTAGTACCAATAGTTTTGGAGAATTAAGTAACGCTTGTGCAACCCCTAGTCTTTGACGCATACCTAGAGAATATGTCTTTATTTTGTCATGTATTCTTTTTTCAAGACCCACAATTTTTATAACCTCATCAATACGTTCCTTTTTTATATCTGGATACATTCTCCAAAAATGAACAAGGTTTTGATATCCAGTTAAATATTTATATAAATCTGGGTTTTCAATAATTCCACCTACTTTGGCAACAGCCTTTTCAAAATTTTTCTCAACATCGAATCCATCAATATACATTTCGCCTTTAGTAATAGACATCAGTCCTAAAAGCATTTTAATAGTAGTAGTTTTACCTGATCCGTTTGGTCCGAGGAATCCAAAAACCTCCCCTGAAAACACATCAAAAGTAAGATCATCTATTATTACCTTCTTACCAATTTTCTTTGTGACATTCTTGATTTGTACTATAGCTTTTGCTTCCATATTGAACCTCCTTATTTTTAAGTATTAATTTGCACTAGGCCAAGAACAATAACCTGATTATAGCGAACTATATAAAGGTTGTGATTATGAAACCTAGCACAGAATAAACTAGAATATGACTAGTTATTTTTTTTTAGTGTTACGATATAATGACATTATACTTACTACTAATCCAATAATTATACCAATAGCCAAGAATAAGTAACCTATTGGCATTTTAAAAAATGCTTCCACAAAAGTACCATCTGGAGCGACCTCAGATCCGATGATGGAATAGGTTATCATACAACCTATTCCTATAATAAATGGTATTAATGCTAAAAGATATTTTTTCATTAAACGATATTTTCCAATTTGAACCTCCTTAATTAATTATTGATTATATAATATCACACTTTTTATTGTTTACCAATAAATTTATTATATATATTGATATATTATTTCCCTAAATCAATATAAGCCCTATTATGCAATCAATATATATATATATTGATTGCAGGAACAATACGAATGCCAAAAGCAACATGTTCCTCCGTTATTAATAGCATACACACGAGGATTTACATTCTCTCTTTGAACCTATATTTTCGTCCTATAGTTTATACATAGGTTCACAATGCCTTTCTTTAAAAGAAAATAGTTGCGCGCCATCAATTTCAATACACCAGTATTTATCTAATATCCTATACTTCTCTAATGATCTTTTTTGAATAATTCCCTTATCATATAATCTCTAATTTTATTACCTCTAAGTTTTTCAAAAAGTTATTTATAGCATCATAGTTAGGTATTTTTTCTAAAGAATCATAGCCTAAATATAATGCAATATTTTTTTAGATTATAGGTAATGTAACTTTGATATCTTACATCTTTTACACTACCTAATTTTTTATTAATATTCTTAAATAGAGATATACTTATTATAATTATACAATTTAAATATAGTAATTTTAATGTAAAAAAAGCTCTGAAATATATAATATTTCAAAGCTAAATACACTAAATAAATATAGTTATTTTAAGATTACTATACTGTATATTTTATCTTCTTTCATCCAGACTTTACTGTCAGCCTCGGAATATAACCGAATCTGCCACTAAGGCTGGCGGGCTTTACCGCCGGTAGGGAATTACACCCTTCCGTGAAGATTTATTCAATTTTACAAGTGAATCGTGTCATTATTTAATGAATTAATGCTTATCTTCTTGTGTTCTCAAATGATGGTGGTGTTGGATTTGGGGCTTCATGTGATGGTCCTGGTGTGGATAAATCAAAGTACAGTTTAGAGTCCTCTGTAACTCCAAAATCTTTATTTGAACCTGTCTTTTGTACCTTGTTAAGTGCTTCTCTAAATAAAGCATTATGAGCTTCCTCTCTATTAAGCAAGAAGTCAATTGTTGCTCTTACTTCCTTATCTTCAATTTGGCGGTATAGATACTGATATACTACCTTTGCTCTTTGCTCAGATGCTATGTTAGATAATAAGTCTGCAACTAAATCTCCAGTAACAGTGACATAATCTGCTGTCCAAGGTGCTCCTGATGAATTAATTAATACAGGTGACAATCCACATTGTACGTGTGTTTGGATTTCTCCACTAGTAACTTTACAATTATCTACATCATGACCATTCAATAGATTTATTGTTTGAGCTACCATTTCCATATGGCTTAGTTCTTCTGCTCCAATATCTAAAAATAAATCTTTTATTTCAGGATCTTTTATCCTAAAACTTTGAGAAATATATTGCATTGCTGCCTTTAATTCTCCATTACCTCCACCTAATTGTTCTTGCATTAATACTGCATATTGTGGATTTGCTTTTTCTACTTTTACTTCATGTAATAATTGTTTTTTATGTTCAAACATTAATAAACCCTCCAGTCAATATATCTTTACTCTTATATCATTTCCCTTTACTAACTTAATAATTCATGTAAATATTACACGAATTATATTAAATAATTTTCAGAGTATATATTACTTAACAATTATTAGTTGTATCATAAATCCATTTTCCATTAATAAAAGCAATTAAAAAATTCCACCCACTTAAACCCAAGGGTATAAGGAAGGTGGAAAAGAATTAATTCAAATAAATATAGACATTTATAAACAGCCTATTTTTGTACTCTCCGACAATAAAACGACTTTCCAAACCACCCTAAACTCCCCATTCTTAAAAAATTCCGATTAAACTTTGCCCCTCATAATTCCCGAAAAATAATCGTATTTAATACCATTTTGTTAGTCACTCTTTCTTCGGATTCTGATTAAAGTTTGACTAAAGGGTAATGCTGGGGTAATGCTAACGCATTACAGATTCAAGGGTATAAAAAAAGAAGTAACGGTTGAAAAAACAACCATCACCCCTGTATTTACCTTGCTTTAGCTTTCTCCCTTAACTCTGCAACTTTAGTTGACACTTTCCTCTAAATCTTCAACCTTAACTCTGCATCAAAGATGCCCCCGGTCATTGTTTATTAGAATCGGCAGTGTTTATTCGGAGAGAGTTAATTTATTGCGAGAGATTACATAGTATAATAGCCTTAGCTATCATACAGATTCAGGGTTATTATTCACAATTTCTCAATATATATTTATTTAATTTCCTCTAATTTATAAATTAAAGCTTCTACACTATTCATATCAAAATCTTCTAACTTATTTATAGCTTCGCCTAAATTTTCTATAGCTCTTTCCATATTATATGCATTGTTTGTTTCTCTTAGCCCTCCTGTTAAATTATCTAATTTATTCTCTTCATCATCTTTAATGTCATTTAAATCACAAATAACATCATCTACTATAGTAAAATCGCTATTACTTATTTTAGTATTAATACCTTGTAATCTATCTAATATATTTTTCAACTCTTCTCTTCTTTCTTTATTCATACTATTTATCCTCTCCTAAATTGACTCCCTTATATATTCTATTGCTTCATTTAAGTTAACGCTATATTCTCTTAACTTTTCTACCATTTCAAACATTTCTATAAACACGTCTATATTATCTTGAATTTCAATTCCAGTTTCAAATTCCTTTAATCCGTCCTTTAAGTTTTCGAAACAATTTTCCTCTTCTTCTTTTACCCTCTCTATTTCATCCAATATATTATCAAGTTCTATAATATCTATATCTCTACCTAAATTCTCAAGGTAATATATTTGACATCGTAATTTCTGCCTATTTCCATTATTCATTCTAAATACTCCCTACCAACCTTTTATATTCTTTATTTAGTCTATTAAACGATACTGTTATACTACTAATTATTTATTTTAACAAGCTTGTACCCAAATTTCTCAGCTCTCTTCTCAAATGCCTCTATGTCTCCTTCAAGTATTTGCAACACTCTTTCAGCGACCTTTTCGTTATCTATATTTCCTGATAAGTCTACCCATCCATTTATACCATCACTCTTCATAACTAAAATATTCTCTGAGTCTCCTGCAATTGGTATATTAGGATTATGGGTTGCTATTATTAACTGCCTACAATGCTTAATTAAACTAAATTGTTTAACAAGTGTATGATAAATATACGAATTATCCAAATCATCTTCAGGTTGGTCTATAACTAAAGGTCTCATTTCACCTAATTTAGTTGCTCCTACTAATATAAGTAGTAACATTCCAACTGCTTTTTGCCCAAAAGAAAGTCTATTTCTTCTTACAAAAACTTTTTTATTTGAAATACCATGATTTACATTCAGCTCATAGTCTATAATCATTTGAGGAACTATAAGTAACTCTGCATCATTTATTTTACCATTGCAAAAATCACATAAACGCCCTGCATCACTACAAGAAATACTATATCTCTCTGCAATTTTTTCACTTTCATATGCAAATAAATTATACATCAACTCATAATTATCATTATCATTATTATTAAATACTATTTTTAATAATTTTTTATACTTAACAATAATATCATATGACGCATACGTTCTATCTCTATGTATCCTTAACCATCTATCAATCATCTCTTCATATACACTTTCTTTTATATATGTTTTAGATACAATTTGTAATTCATCTTTCAATTCTTTATTTAATCGTTTTACTATCCCCTCTAAATATCCATTTATCTCCTTTTGTATTCCAATATACCTACTATATTGTTGCTTCAAATATTCCGAAGTTAAATCAGCATTTTTATCTACACTTTTATACTTGCTTATTTCTTTACATTGTTGTTTTATACTGCTTTTAATTATTTCCTCTTCTTTTCTAAGTTGTGCCATTCTTTCTCTATGCTCTAAATTCAATAGGCTCCTTACCATCATTGTTGGTCCTAATTCTAATTTTGATATTTCCAATATATCTTTTTGCCTGAACCCTTGAATTTCTGAGGCATTTAAATAATCAGATATTAATACTACTGCTCCTTTGTTGGTTTTAAACTTAGATGTTTTAGAAATTTTTATGAAGTTATTACCTTTCAAATAATAGTATGTAATATTTAATCTGTTCATCGATATTGGAGCATTCATTCTAATAACATATACGTTGTCATCAATATTAATAAATACAATCGCCTTATCAAATCTGCCAATAATACTATCTCCCAAATCTTCATTTTGTGGATTAAGCAAAAACTTTAAAATATCAATCATTGTTGACTTTCCTGTGCCCCTTGCTCCAATAATGCAATTTAATGCATTCGAAAATGGAACAACTGCCCACTCATTACCATTAATATCCTTTATAAATCCATCTTTAACACAAAGACCTAAGATATTAGGATACGTCTTTTTTGGTGGCAACTCATTAATTACTCTTGACCCTTCATCTTTTAGTGCCAACTTCAAAGCATTATATGATAGCTTCCCCATACTTATCCAACTACATCTACTTCCTAAAGGAACACCTGATGCCATATATTCTTCAGAAACTGAGTGTGAATCTGATGCTCTTAAAAAAGATATATTCTCTACATTAAAATTTTTTCTTAAATCTATTAATCTGTCTAAATTTTTCTCTGAATTATAGCAAATACCATGTACTGCTTGTGACTTTAGCGTTTTTTCTATGGATTTTCCTCTAACAGTTACGTCTCCATTTCTCTTTTTAAAATACTCCTGTAATAATCCATTATCAGAATCAGCATGAGCTATTATCACTATTCCACCATAATCTTCTACCTTTTCACATAACGTTAATGGCGATAATCTATCTGCTGATACATTTTCTGTTCCTTGCTCATCCATATCTATACCTGCTTCAATAAGTAACGCATCCAATTTGCTCTTCTTATACTCTTTCGGAAAAATAGCTAAAAAATGCTTTCCATAACAAGTTATCTCAACCCCCGGCAATATAAGCTTATTTCCTAATTTCATCTTCAAATCATTATCTTTTTCTACAATTTCTTGTATTCTATAATATCCATTCACTGTATTATGGTCTGTAATAGCTATTACATCAACATCACTCTCTATAAAATGTTCTAAGAAAAGATGATATTCCTGTTCTTCTTCATCTTTATTAAAACATCTTTGATAATCCAAAGATGCTGGAGTATGAATATGCAAATCACATTTATAGAACTTGGATGCTTTATTGACCCTTGAAACTCTTTTATACAATGACATAAGTTCTTCTTTTATTTCTTTTTCTGTCAATACCCACACCTACCCTCATTAAATTTCCACTCCTATATTTTAACATACATTAACAAAAAAAGAGTCAAGCAATTCTCTGCTCAACTCTTACATTTCTATTAATTCAATTATTAAACTTCGCTCTTATAATTATTTATTATACATTTTTCATTATCCACCTTAATATAAAAATCATTATTAAAAGAATTCTTTCCTAAAAATATCCCTTCAACAACTTCATTATTATTATTTATAAAGTTGTATCTTTGATTATTATCATACAGAATACTTAAAAATGCTCTTTTAAAATGTAAATCTCTTATGTTTCCCTCATTAAGTAAATCTATATCATTATCTAATCTTTCTATAATCTCATTATCTGCTTGATAGTATCTTTGGGAAGATTTTTTTCCATTTTCTTTACTTTCAATTACTAACGTACTAAATTGATTAAAGTCTGAGTAACTATTATTAGCATAACAATATCCATCATAAACCTTAGGTATTTTTATTAAAAATCCCTCTCTTTCATAAATTTGATACTTTTTAGTTTCTTTTATTAAGTCCAACATTATTTTTCCTCCTTAATTTAACTTATAATATAAGGATATATGAATACCATTATATTTTCGAGGAAATATTTTCATTAGAATATTCTACTTCTTTAAACTCCAATATACAATATCTTCATCTATTCCAAATGTTCTATAATATGCATTTACAAGAATCTCTGAAAGAAATCCTAACATGGATTCTTCATATCTATGATTAATTGAATTAAATATTCCATCAACTTCTACCTGTATATAATTCAATAACTTATACAATGTATTCATTTCTTTATATTTTCCATACATGCAACACCTTATAATTGGCTCAACTCTACTTTCAGCTTTATTTATATTTATCATAGTATAATCAATATTCTTTCTTGAAAAATATAAATAATATGCCACTGGTATACTTAAATATGGAAATACATACATATTACTTTTTTTAAATTTCTTCATAGCTTCTATATTTTCAAAACATTTATACATATTTTGCTTTACTTTTTTATAATCTTTATACTTAATATCTAACTTTAATAAGTATAAAACTGCATCCTCAATGCCATACGTTTTCTTTTGTTCTACTATTATATTATTAATTTGAATATAACTTTCTAACTTTTCTATAGAATATTTTCTTTTTAATAAATATCCCATTATATACATATATAAATTTAAGTATGGATTTAATTGCCTTTGTTCCTTCATATTAGAATAGTTTTTTTTAACCTCTTCATAATTATGGATGGCTTCTTCTATCATCACCTCAAACTTATCAATATTAGTTGATATACTATTTAACTTACCTAATACCTTCTGTGAAAAAAGCATAATTATCTTATTAGTAAACTCCTCAACATGAAATAATTTTTCATTAATATTATAAATAAAGTTTTCTGTATTAATTGAATTTTCATATTCTCCTTCTGATATTACAATCTGTACATCAGATATGCTATGGCATTCCCTCATAGCTTTTTCATATATAGCTTTTTTTATAAAGTTATTATAATAATCTTTTTGTTCATTAAAGATTATTTTTAAATCTTCTTCTATTTCTTCAATTTTTCTCCCCTTAGCAACTATTTCAGATAAATATCTATTACTATCATACAACCATTTATATATAATATCTGCCTCTCTTGTAAAGCTCTCTAACTTTACTTCACAAGAAATTTTTTTATAATATTTCATATGTTTATTTACATCTGACTCATAATTAACAGAATTTTTATCAATAGATAATAATTCTGTTAAATATATTTTTTTTATTGGATTATTATTTTCAATCACTACTTGTATAACCTCTTTTCTTATCTTTATAAATAATACTTAAATTAAACTGTATTATTTCATTACTACAGTTTAAATTATATTAATTTCCCCATATAATTTAAATTGTAATATATATTATAATCTTAAGCTTTTTACGTCTACATAATCTTATAAAATAATATATATACATTATTTTTATAATTCATCATCTATAAATTCGTAATTTTCAATATCAGCTATTCTCTTTTTATCGTATTCATCACAATCTTTTCTTAATTCACTCAACAAGTTTCCATCCTTTCCTAAATATATAAGTCCTTCTGTCACCAGATATCCAACTACCATACCAACCCCTGCTGAAATACCTTTATATCCTCCTTTTTTAAATACCTCATTTAAATCAAACATAATATACCCTCCTCGCATAAATTTTTATAAACAAAGTTTAACATTTACTTTACAATAAAAAATAGGGTAACCTTTTAATTTAAAAGTTCCCCCTAAAAAACTTATCTTTATTTCTTTTATATGATTTTATTGCTTTTTTTAAAAAATCATTTATATCTTCATAAGATTTAATCCCATTATTATCTTCATTTAGAAGCAACTTTAAATTTCTATCAACTTTATCTGCTAACCCTTCTTCTACTTCTTCATACTTGCTAACAATATTTTTTAATATATCTATATTTTTCATTTCTTTATTCTTAGTCTTTGTCTCATAAATAAACTTATTTCTATAAAAATTTTCTAATGCATTTATTTTTTCATCGCTCTCTTTATTTATCTCATCTATTAATTTAAAAACGGCTTTTTTTGTAATCCTACTTGGTATGCTTCTATTTATTTTTATATAATAATTATTTTTATAATCAATTTTCTTGTTATCATTTAAAACTTCACAAATACTTGGAAATAACCCTATCTTTATTTGTTGTAGCTTTCCTCCCCATAATTTAGCAATGTCATAATCATTTGAATCTACCTTTAAGCTTAATTCAGAATCTGTTAATATATACTCTAAAATTGTATAGTAGTCTAATTCATTAGAACTACTCAACACTTCATATTTATCTAATATATATTTTATATCAACTAAAAATTCTTCTAAATATAAACTTTCATAACAGCTTAAATATCTATCAAAGTTATTATAATTATATATAATGTTCTCTATAGTATCACAATTTTCAATATTAAACTTCTCTTTAATATGCTCTATTAAACAAGTATTCTCTTTTATTTTTTCGATTTTTGATATAGCGTGATTGTATCTACTATAGTCTAAAAATGGTACTATACATTTATTAATATATACAGGTGATACATATAATACTAACTTATGTGGAGATATAATATCATTAAATATTAAAAAATGTACTATTACTAAGTAATCATATTTACTTATAGTATCAAAATTTATAAGTAATTCTTCCTTTAAGCTGATAATAAATTCATCATAGTTTTTTACTGCGTCATAATAAGTTTGTGATTGATAATGCCAATAATTTATCTTATCTCCATAGTTATAGCTTTCTTCATCAAAAGTAATACAATATTTTTCTCTTATGAATTCCACATCTAAAAGAACATCTGGATACTTTTTAAGTGCTATAAGCTTTGAATTTTGATATTCATAAATATCTAATATATATTTCTCATTTTTATTCATGCTATAATCCTTCTACTCTTTGTATTATTACTTTATAAGTATTGCCTATTTCTTTTATTTTGTATACTTTTTAGGAGTAGTTCTCTCGAACCATATATTGTCGTTTTTGTACATCCAACTATATAATCCTTTTCCTATTTTCTTATATCCACTCTTATTTAGTCCCGGATTATCTTTTAAAACCTGCAACCATCTTTCCCTCTGTATATCTCTATCGAGTCTCGGATTAGGAATATAAATATACTCGACTTTTCCTTTTACTTCTTTAGTATTAAATACACCTTCTATTGTTAATCCTAAAAAATGTATCATTAATAAGTGTCTTAATACATGCTTCTGTTTATTCGAAGTTCTTATAAATAGCCTTAACCAACTACTACCTACTTTAATAGAGCTTTGCATTATATTTAAATACTCCTGTGAGTAAAAATCTATAAAAGCTTCTTCTAATTCTATCAACTTTATACTTCCATTTTTACTTGTAAAACCTTTTTCCCTTAATCTATCTATATAAAATGAATCAAAAAATTCTTTATCCTTAACTTCTAACTCTAACCTATATAAATCTTCAACCATATTAGTGTACTTTAAATTTATGTTTATAAATTCAAATCTTTCTACTACTTTTTTACCTTTTATATCTTTATTTAAGCAACTATATTCAACCCTACTATTTGATGATGAAACTTCTGATTCTATTAACGCTACTTTATGTTTATTACAAGTATAGACTCCGGGTACTTGATTAATAACTCCCCAATAACTTTCTCCATATTTCAAAATATCTTCTTTTAAACATTCTTCACAAAAATACAGTTTATCTTTCATTGTAATATTTCCTGTAACAATACCTAACGGCTGATATGCATTAAACTTTTTACATTCTAACATCCCTTTATAAACAATATCTTTTCTCTCTTTATCTAAAAATGCTGTAAATACCTTGAACAGAGTATTCTTCTTTATTATCTCATCTGCATTTACTAAGGTATTTATAGGTAGACTTTTAACCACTTTCTTTATATGTACAGGGAAATAAACACTATTTAACGTTACTTCTTCTCCATATAAATCTTTCATCAATGCTCTTTTATTAACTATTACTGCCTTAATTCTATATCTTGAAATAACACTATATAAAAGTTCACCCTCATAAATTCTCGGAAAGAAATTAAGCATTTCTAATATCTAATAATAAATCTTCTAATGTAGTTATTAACCCTGCTTCTTTTAAACTTTCATAATTATTCATGCCATGTTTATTACCTTTAATAACAATTTTTCTTATATCATTATCCTTTAAACCTGAAACCTTTATCTTAGTATCTTTTCCTTGCTTTACTACTTCACTATTGTTAACGATAACTGTATTATCACTGTTCCTTGAATCTGTACTAACTTTGTTAGTACCTCCTTTTAACTCTGCGTTAGATTTAGCAACACCAAACTCCTGTATGTCATCAAACTGCATCTTCTTTACTCTATTATTACTCTTAATAGCTTCAACCATTGGTTTTACCATACTAAATTCTTTTTCCCAAACTTTTTCTATCATTTCAACTGTTATATCATCAACCCCTTTGTTCAAAGAAAATCGTTGTGTGTTTACAAATAATTTGACCACTAAATCTGCTATACCTTGCGTTTTTTCATAAAATACTTCTATTATTTCTTTAGTTAACTTTACTTTTTTATTTAAAAATTGATACTTCCAAATTCCTTTTAAAAATATCTCAAACTCTTTATCATTTTTCATCGGATTAAAAAATATTGCTCCTGCTCCTGTTACTCTACGAGCTATTCTCAAATTTTGTTGCAACATCTCATAACAAGCTCCTGTGCCTATTAGCAATAAACTTACACCGAAGGAATTCATTAGCATGACCATATAACTAATTACTTGTTTAAAATTCTTATCTAAATGTTGTAATTCATCAATTACTAACAATCCTAATCCAATTGAATTTGCTGTTTGCCCCATTATTGGAATCATACTATCCACCGATAAATGTTTTGATACATATCTATCCACATTGTTTGTCCCCAATAATTGGTCTAACTTGTGAAAAAACTGAAGCGTAAGTGCTTTAATACTTCCATTTGCAGGAGCTTCTAACTTTAGCCAAGTCACTTGTATATTAGAAAATTGTATTCCTTTGTACTTATTATGTACTATTATTTGTGGGACTTGCAAAAGACATCTTTGTACCGTTGAAGTTTTACCTGCTCCAGAAATTCCGATTATTAATCCACATTGCACTGTTGTTCTAAAATTTTCATTGCTATCAACATTAAAATTTTTATTAACAATAGCCTCTCCAGTCTTATTTATATACTGTATATAACTTGGATTAAATGGATTACGAGGAATATATCCTTGTGTTATTAATGAATTAAAAATTTCAAATACTTCAACATGAACAGGTAATGGCTGGAATACTTTATAAACTCTATTTAAAGCTGTCAATTTCAATTGTTTAGGTAATAATATCTCCTCCCTTTTTATAGGAACTTTAAAAGCTAACCTTTTTACTATTTCCTCTCTTTCTATTATTAAATTTGGAAGTGCTTCTATAAAAGGATTACCTTTAAATTCATCTAATATCTGTTCTTTATATTCTGCTTCTACACCAATGACCCCACTTGGCAATATTATTTCTTTACTCATACTCATCACCCCACTCATTAGCTATATCTTCAAATAATCCTAATTCATTATCATCTTCATCAATATTACACTCCCTTGAATCTGCATTATCTTTACGATAATGCTCCCTCTCCACCTCCATATTATCTCTTATATTTCTTAACCTTGCAGTTTTACTTATACTTTTGTCCTTAGTTCTTTCCTGCTCTATTTTAGCTTTTCCTGCTATATTTTCAATTTCGTTATATAATTCTATTTTAGCATTTACTTCCTCTTCTTCTGCCTTCTTATTTAACGTTTTTTCATACTCCATTATTTTATTTAGTTCCTCTTCTGATAAGCCTTTGTAATGACTTAGATGTGTTACTAAAATTAAAGTGTCCACAGTCATTCCATCTTCTTTTATATAATAAATCTCTGTCAAGTCATTAGGATTATAACTAATCCTAATTTTAAAACTACCATCAAGTCTCGCCTTCTGATGCCATCCTTGTTCTAATGAATAAGAAGAAACATAATATAATTTATTAAACCTCACGCCTTTAGCAGTTACTGTTACTTCTCTATTCGGAAGCAAATTAATTTTAACTACGTCCTCAGCCAATTCTCTTAATAACCCCTTTTTCTGTTTCACGCCATATTCCCATATTAATCTTGGTATCTTAGCAATATCATTTTCTATATCTAATCCGTCGCTTTCATAAAAATTTAAAACATGATGATTATTATTAAATAATACGCATTTTATAATAATTTTAGTTATCTCTGATAAATTTACATTTGCTCTTAGTCTATAGTCAACATTACCTCTTTCTATTTTATTAAATTTATTCTCTACCCAGCCTTCAAGGAAAGGTCGTATTAAAGAATGCATCCTTTCGAAGCTTTTTTCTATAATCCCTTTTTTCTGCCCAGAATATGGTGGCGTATTTTGTATAATTATGCCTAAATTTGTAATAGCATTTTCTATATTTCCACTTAACAATTCGCCCCGGTCTGTAAGGATACGATTAGGAATACATTTTACATCCCACTCTTCCTGCTTAATATCTATACCGAAGCTTTTACAGTACTTAACTTTATCAGTGAAAGCATTTACCAATAAAGTTTGCATACCTGTATAGCTATTGAACGGCTCAATAGTAACGTTAACTGATACTATTAATCTACTGTACACGTTAATACACATGTATAGAACCGGGCGTCCAAGAATAAGAGACCTATTCATACTACTAACGATATATAAATCCAATATGGTGGAGTCCACTTCATATAGGTCACTTGGAGCTAATGTGTTTTGCATCGAACTGCCAACAATTGCAGTTCCAGTTTGTTGATAGATTCTATCTCCGTATCTTTTAGTGATTACACTCTTCTTATCATTTTCTATTAGTTTATTATGCCAATAGTAAAACTGTTTCAAGCTCGGTATCTTAGCATCTTTATTCTGTCTTAAATAATCTCTTATAGTTAATTCATAACAAACTCTAATACTATTCTTTTTTGAAGTATTATAATATTTATTAATACCTTGCTTAAACACCTTTCTAAACTGTTCATCTACTGCAACTATATCTTCATCTTTATATGTAATTTTTCTCTCCTTACCTTTTCCTCCACAATTATTTAAATTGACTAATCTACTTATCACCTTTCCATTTTTTAAATATCTACTAAAAACTCTCTTTATTGTACTTTCACTAATATTGAATTTAGATATAGTTGTATCTATTATCAATTTTCTTGAATTACTATAGAAAATCTCATTATTCATGCTATTTTTGAGTATAAATGCTATTATTTCTCTATAAAGTCGCTGTTTTTTCAATGCTTTCTCTGATAATTCAGTTTCATATGCAACTGAATATTTATCAGTTAAAACTTCTTTAGCTAATTTCTTATTGAAATAATCTTCTAATTTGCTTCTATTAATAACATTATTCCAATGCGACCCTCTCTTCATTTCTATTATAAAAATATCTTCATTCTTCTCATCTGAGCCAATAATTCTATATTGTATTTCATTTAATTCAAAAATCATATTTTCTTTAAAAAGCATAGTTTTCACCTCAATAAGCTTAAAAAGTTATTAATTTGTTGATTTTTTCACTTAAATCTATACATTTTTTCATATTTACTACTATTTGCTTATCTGCTATTAAATATCTAAATAGAAATAATCCTGTCCCTTCTTTAATATCTTCTCTTTTATCAAACTCCTGTAATATCTCATTTACTCTTTTCATCCTTTTTTCTTCTATTAAGTAATATAATTTTTCAGCCAACTCCTCCTTATTTCTGAGAGACTTGTCGCTCCTCATCTCCCTAACCCACAGAATATTATCTGCCATTTGCCTATCTATTTCCTTCTCCGTTATAATAGCAAATCTAACTCCTTTTGCTTCCCAGTATCTGCGTTCTATTTCAAGCTTCTCAATTACGGTTTTCCTTTTCAACTCACTTGTAGATTTAACGCTAATAGCTGTTAACTCCTCTATTCCTCTATACCTTTTAAAGCTTACTAAAAAATTAGTATGTAAAAGAAATTGCTTTTCTGTTTTTTTATCCTTAAACTTATCTAATCTCAGATTATCTATATTAGATAAGTTTTTTTCTAAATCGTTTAGCTCTACATTTACCTTTATATCTACAACATCTTCATCCCATTCAAGCATTAGAAACAACCTAAGCTGATTATCACTTTGTAAATGAACTATTTTTTCTTTACATTTAGAGCTACTAATTCTTGTTACACGCCCTTTAGAACTGAATGAAGTTACTTTTAAAGTCATTTTATATCACCACCTAATCTATAGAATACTAAAGTTTTCAATGTGTATGCTCTACTTATTATTGTTTTATAAATTGGCAATAATATATTCTGTAAGAGCTGTATAGTAATCCGTTTCTGTTTTATAATTGTCTCTATGTATTGAGTCATGAGCTATACTCACTACATCCACCTCTCTTAATGCACATGCATCTTCAACTACACTTAAATATAGCATAATAGCACTTTCCAATAATTCCTCTTTATCTTTTTTTATTTTATTATTCATTCTCTTCACCTCCTGATAATAGTATAGTTAATTAAACACCAAAGTAAACTATGGAATTGCTGGAAATTTTTCTCATTAAATATATGTAATGTTTTATATATTTAAAATTTATTTATTACTTCCTTTTATTTTATGTTTATAAATAAAAAAGGTATTGAAACTAAACAATTAATTTCAATACCTCTTAAATATTAACTTTCCTTTAATTTTACTAATAATTTAATAGATGATAAGCAAGTATAAAATAGCCACTCATACCATTCATCTTTTTGATAATCTTTTTGTTGAACCTTTTGATGATGTCTTAAATCAAACCCATTCATAATATTAAACAAATCACTGCTATCTTTTCCATCTAATTTCTTATTGCAAGTTTTTAAATATTCTAACACTCCAAATAAGGCTAACAAAGCTCCTTTTTTATCATCAAGATTAGACTTATAGTGTAAAAACTTATTTATAGCTCCATTAACTCTATTATCAATATTATCTTTGTCTTCAGTATTAATTTTTTCATATACCAAACTTTCAAAACCAGTATCAGCTAATCTTTGAACTTCTCCATCTTCTGATAAAATATATCCTTCACCGTATTTATTTAATATGTTATTAATATCAACTCTATATTTTTCTTGACCTGCTTCTTTATCAAACTTACTACAATGCCATCCACAATTATTCCATTCATGATACCATTTATCAATAGGCTCTGAAACATAATCATATAAAAACTCTATTACAGTAAATAAGATTTCCTCTGTATAACTTGAATAATACTCCTTTATTGGCCATATTTGTTCATAATATATCTTATCATATATAAATATTTCTATATCACTTCCCCATTTTCCTACTACTCTCGCTTTATCAGTACAATGATATCCAGTAGATTCAAGAAAGTATAGTTCACTAATCATTAAGTCTATCTTGTTTCTAAACAATCTTAAAGCTTCATCTAATTCTAATTTTTTCACACCTACATAGTTCTTTCGTTGACCATAATATACTTTATCATTCATTATTTCACCTCTCATTAATTAACTTGTTTTACTATTATTTCTTTAGGTTGAATAGCAGTATTATTATTTTTAGCATCTTCTAATATATCATCTGCACTATTATTATTTAACATTAAACCTTGTCTCTCTAATTTCAATTTTTCATTTAAGAAATTATGCTTTATTTCAAATTCAGTAAATATCTCTGACCATGTTTTAACATATATTTTACATCTATTAGCATTATGAACAAGAGAACGCTCACCATGATATTTATTACTTTCTATTTCACCTTTTATAGCTCCAGAAGTATCAAAACTATTTCCTACTAAAATAAATTCCCATAAAATATTATCTCCAATAAATTCCTCTTGGCTTTGAATTACATTCATATACTTTTTAACTTGTATAATTTCTTTATATCCTAATTTAATTCTTGGATGCTTCAATTCTACCACTATACATTTTTTTGTATCAGTATTAATTTCTTCTCTCACTGCAAATATATCCATTTCTCTATTCTTATCTGGATGCTCAATTTCAAAATCTTTTACTTCTCCTGTTAACATATAATGATATCTTTTTAATGCTTCCTTAAATTTAGGTTCGGCCGCAGTTACTAAATGATATTGCTCACCAAATAACCAATAATGACTTTCAATAAAACCTTGTATATGTTTTACTTCATTTGCACCTAATTCTTTGTTGAATACTAATTCCTTTAGTTGTTCAACTGCCTTATATCTATCTTCTATTAGTTTCATTGTTTTTATTACATTAGATAATTTAGTTTTCTTAAGAATATCACTTAATTCTGCTCTTTCTTCGCAATCTAAATCTATTATTTCGTCTAATATATTAAATAAATTATCAGTTTCCCCTGATTGCATAATTAAATCTAAAAACCTTACAAAAGTTTTCTTTTGTTGCTTATTTAATCCATTAAATATTTGTGGTTGAGCTTTATATAAGCTTTTAACCATTGATTCTATTTCTGTTTTTTTGAAATTATCTAACATATTTGTTCTATCATAACGAGGAAATATATCTTCTTTTTCAAATTCTTCTATAATTTTATTAGTATATCTTTCAATAAATGGTCTTCTGATATTTTTTAGTTGTTTCTCAACTTTTTCTTTAATAAAAATAAATTCAGACGATACATAACTATAGCCAATCAAAGGTATTTGATTCTTATCTTTATTTTTATGAAATTCATCAAATATATTACTTGTAATATATACGCTATGATAGAACTTGTCCCCTTTATTGTTTAATGAAGTATTTTCTTTCATAGTTTCTTGTGAACTTGAATTAATAAAATAATATTTAGAATATTCATTATTCAACTTTTCTTTCCATACAACATACTTTACATAGAAATTTATACTGCCAAACTCATATTCAGCAAGCACCGTTTTTTCTATTAAATGCGAATAATCTATTATCTCTTTATGTATTAATATTTCATATCCTCTTTTATCATTTAGCTCTAAGAACCAACAAAACTCTTTTGCAATACAATCCTTTATTTCATTTACAGTTGAAAATTCATCAATACCTATAAATGTAACAATTGTACCAGTTTCTTCTTCTGTTTCTATTTCCTTATCTGCTCTATACCCCTCAAGATTATTTTTTTCTATTTCTATATCATATTTATATTTTTTTCCTTCTTCCTCATATACAGTTGTCCATATGGCTTTTTCTGCAAACTTAAAGAAGGTTAATCTTCCTATTCCATTTTTCCCATGCACCGCTGACCTATCTCTAACTTCATCAGGGTTTATTTCTTTTTGTGATTCATAAAACGGCTTAAACTTTTCACTTAATTTCGTTTTTGATATTCCATAGCCATTATCCTTTATTCTAATACCAACAACAGTATCCATCTCATTTAAATCATATTCAATATTTATTATAGTAGCCTTAGCATCAAACCCATTCCATATGTACTCTACTAACGACTTAGTTGGAGTATACTTGTTTAATGACTTTTTAACACCCGATGTACCTATCTGAATTTTCTCCACGTTCTCACTCCCCTAATTATATTACCAATTAACTTTCATATCATATAATTAATATTAACATAAACTCCCTAAATTTTGTTATAAAATGAAAATAGATAGTAATTAAAGTGCTATACTCTATTAAATTAACTACTAAATCTATTTTATTTACTAAAGAACTTATTCTATTTTTATGTTCATAAATCTAAACCATTCCATATTCAATGATTAATTCAATTGCCTATAATTACAATTAAAGGTAAACTATATTTAGAAATACAAAGGAGGTCTTAGTTATGAATTGGATGTTATTTGCTGAGGATGAGTATTATGAGGAACTTATAAAAGAGTTTAAATTAACTTTTAGTGCACTACCTGTTTATATGCATGGTAATAACTTAAGAAGTGTAAGCCCTTATATTTGGAACAAACTAAGAAAAGAAGTATTATTAAATAATGAATGTAATTGTATTACTTGTGGAGCTGTTCCTAAAGATGATGCTGACAAGAAAAACTTTCATCTACATGAGCAATGGGATATTGATAAGACTAATTATGTACTTAATTTAACTGGTTTAGAGATGATTTGTAGAAAATGCCATGATGTTGAGCATATAGGAAGAATTCAACTTCTTATAAAAAAAGGTCAATTATCAGAAGATTATTTATATAACTTAATAGACCATGTTGCTAAAGTAAATGAATGCGAAACTAATGAGGTAGTTTATTCACTTAAAAAGTTCAATTTTGAATTCTTAATGAGTGGAAACAGTAAGAAAGATGAATTAGCTAATAAAAAATGGACATATACAATTTATAAAGAATTACCTTTATATGATAATGTTATTACCATTCTAATAAAAAAGGACTTGC
Source organism: Clostridium gasigenes (assembly GCF_900104115.1). Classification (GTDB taxonomy): domain Bacteria; phylum Bacillota; class Clostridia; order Clostridiales; family Clostridiaceae; genus Clostridium; species Clostridium gasigenes. The sequence continues at coordinate 118,771 of NZ_FNJM01000004.1, read as the reverse complement.
TCTACAAAAACAAATAAATATTATAAAAAATGCATTAATAGTAGATATTAATGCATTTTTTGTAAATATAACCCACTACATAAACCTAATTTGCTATTTAGACCTATACGCTGTATTTACCATCATTTAAAATTTTTATTAGTTTATCCCGCTCTGCTGAATTTAACTACTTAGTAATAATATCTGCTATTTTATATGTAAATATTTCTTTTAAAACAAATATATCTTCTTAGTATATATGTTTTGATTAATTTTATATACTAATTACTACTTGGTGTTCAATACTTATAAAGATTCCTACAGTGTTTATTCAAACATATATAGTTAGAATTAACTTTTATATTTATTATTATTTAAATCTCTTATTTTATTATTCATATATCTATATAATGTAGTCTTACTAACTCCTGTTGCATTTGTTATTTCCTTTATACTATGTACCTTACTTTCATACATTTTAACTGCCATCTCTATTTTCTTACTATCTTTCTTAGGACGTCCACCTATCCTCCCCCTTGACCTCGCAACCATTAATGATTCTTTAGTTCTTTGGCTGACCAAATTTTTTTCAAGTTCATTAACCCCTGCAATAACAGTAAATAAAAATTTTCCCTGTGGATTTATTGTATCAATCCATGATTCCTTTAACGATTTGATATTAGCCCCCTTCTTTTCAATAGTTTCTATTAAAGAGAACATATCCTTAATTCCTCCACGACTGATTCGACTATAGTCACACACCACTATCACATCGCCGAGGCGTAATTGTTCTAACATAGAATTCAGAATGGGTCGATTTAATATCCCCCCCGACATTACCTCTTCAAATATTTTTTCACAACCTGCATTAGTTAGTTGTTCTCTTTGTTTTTGTAAATCCTGTTTGTGAGTGCTATTTCTTGAGTATCCAAAAATCATACTCTTCACCTCCATCATTATTTTGTACCAAAAACATAAATTATATGTAGTTTAGGTATTTTGATTTAGGTAATACTTTTGGTGCTATTATTCTTTAAAAATACAAAAAAATTTAGGTACTTATAAAAGTACCTAAATCATTTGTTTTTGAAACTATCTATTTACAATAAGTTTGTAAATTTTCTCCTTACTATTTATGAATTTAATCTTGATTGTTCCTTTTAAAATACTTCTTAAAATTACTTAAATTATAACTCTCACAATTTATGATTTGACTCTCTATTAATTTTCTATCAACTCCAAGTTCCATCATTACTAAAACTCTTAATGCTAATTGCATTATAATTGTTGAGTAATATATTTCATCGCTTGTCATCGCATTTTTTTTATTTGATTCATCAAAATGTGTGTAATAGTTTCTTGTTAAACTTATTTTATTTGCTATGCTTTTTCTTTCTCTACCAGTTAATTTCAAGAAAAAGTCCAATTCAGTATATAAATCTTTTATTCTACTGTTTAATGTTGGTTCATTTGAATATCTCAATGTATCTTGTAACCATTTTTTATATTCAGTATTCTCTACTGCTTCTAATATATATTTTATTTTTTCATCATATACAATTGCTTCTTCTTTACAATTTTCCCTCATTTTCCTTGAAAAAGCTTCAAAAGCCTGTACTATCTTTAGAAAAGTCATTGGAATATGAAATACTTTCTCGTACCCATCTATAATGTAGTTTATTATTGGTTCTAATCTATCCTTAACGTCATACCAATTTTGTATAACTTGTCCAAAATCATCTTCTATCAAGTTATACGGTATCAAAATTTCATGTGTTTTCTTTTTAGAAATATATTCCTCATTCATTCTATTCCAAAATACTGATATGTCCTTACTCTCACCATTTTTTAGTTTTATATTGCTTTGATTGACTTCTTCTCCTAAACATAAAGTTAAAAATCTTGAAAAATCATTGATATACTCTAAACTTTTAATTAGAGATACTTCTTCATTAAATTTAAATTCTATATAAGTTCTTTGTGTTATTTCAACACTTTTTAATTTATCTTCATTTATTTTCCCACCAAAACCTATAGAAAAATCAAATTTTTCACAACTATAGCTTCTTCTCTCTGGCAATTTATAATAAACTTTATACTCTTTATCTGTATCATTTATTTCAAACTCAAATGAATCTATATTAAGCCATTTATCTAAACCGGTAAAATCTGCTTCTACTTCAGTAACCATACATAAATCTAAGCTATCATATGCTCCACCAATAATTACATATGAAGGTATATACTCTGCACTTGGGATTCCCGGCATATTTATGCTTATACCTCCAGATAAACAATTAGCTAATGTAATTTTTTTACCACATTTTGTGAAACCATTTATTATATTAATATTATTAGATTTAAATATTTCTGTAAGTTCACTGAAATACCCACATAAATTTAATTTAATATTATTTTTATCATCAATGACCAAACTTCCATATATTTCATTTTCTTTGTTCTCTGGTAAATACCAATACCCCATATACTCTTTTTTCCTATTCATAAACTTCTCCTCTAAAATCAAAAAATTAATTGATACTATATACTTATCAAGTTAATTTTAACATATTTAACCATATAATATAGACATTTGTTCATTAATTTAAAATTAAACCCTAACCGAATATTTTTAATAACTTTAGCTTTTAAATTTATTTTATCCCAATAAGAAAAAGCTCTATGTTTTAAATCATGAAGCTTTTCCTTATAATTTCTCTTCTATTTTATAATGGTCTTTTATCATTCCATATGTAATTCCACCTAACCCCATATTTATATGTTTAAATGCCATCTTTTCAATTGCTTCCTCTTCATCTCCAGCCTTAATAAATGACATTTCACCATTCTTTAAGTTAGTAAAAATGTATTTTTTCATCCTATCCATCTCCTTTAAATTAATAATATAAACATACATGCAATTATTATTACAATTACACTTATTAACCTTCTTAATTTTAATTCCTTACCAATAATATAATGAAACAACACAGTTGCTACTACCAACAATACTATCAAGGGTAAATCAATAGCCATTATATTTAAAAATGCTTCCTTATATCCTTTTGTAAAATCTATTTTAGTGCTCTCCATTACCTTTATGTTAAATACGATAATTGATATTGAAGCTATTAATAATGTTATTATTTCACCTATTTTTCCATAAAAATTTTCTGTCATCTCTTTTACTTTTTCTATGCCTTCTTTTAATTTATCCATGTCTTTTTCATATTTTAATATTTTATTATCAAAATCATCCTTTTGTTTTTCTATATTTTTCTTCATTACCCCTATTTCATCTAATATTTCTTCAGCCTTATATAGTGGTTCATTTACTCTTTTATTTTTTTCAAGTTCTTCTTGCTGTTCGTATACTATAGCATTTTTCTCAACATAACTCTTACCTTCATCTGAAATTCGATATTTTACAACCCTTCCTTCACTCATTTGAATTATATATCCATCTTTAATCAAAATTTTTATATATTTATATAAAGTAGCAATGCTCCCATTAACATCTCTACTTATTTTACGAATTGAGCTACTTTCTAACTGTGAATATAAATATGCTAAAAGTTGTTCTTCTTTAATTTCTAAGCTATCCATCTTATTTTCTATCCCCATTTACAATTATTTGAGTTGCTACAGAAGATATTATTAAAAAACCATTATTCTCAATCCCAAATTTTCTATAGCTATCACTTTCAATATAATGAATGTAATCCGTTAATCGCACATGTATATTATCATCATACTTCTCTAAAACATCCCAATCCCAATACTTATTATACTTTTCTTGTAATGTTTTAATTAATTTGTTGTTTTCTATTAATTCTGATGCTTCGGCTATTGAAATACTCTCTCCTGCATCAATAATTGCATTCAATCCAAATATAAAATATCCAATCATACCATCATTTATCTTCATATACATATCCAACTCCCTTAAATTTTTTCTATATATTCTTTTATAGTACTATACAACCTTTCTTTAACTATATTTTACCATATTTTATTGTATTAACCTAACTGTATGAACTTTAATATACTCTGCTAATATAAAAAAATAAGATATAGAAACCTAATCTACATCTTATTTCTTTATTATTATTCTATTTTTTCAAAATTGCTAACTGAATATATTATTTTACCGAGTATGTCATCATCTATATCAACAACTCCAATAGTATTAACTATACTATTAATATTCCAACTTAATTGATTTATTCATTTTGCAGAGTTAAAGGTTAAAGATTTCTGCATATAACCTTTAAAGTCATATACAGAACTCTTCAAAACTATTTTCAAAATCAAAACTTTTTTGTTATTAAATATTATTATTTATTGTTACATTCTAACCATTTATGAATTTCTCTTTGTAGCTCTTCTAATACATTAGTAGCTAAATTCTTATTGGCTTGTCCTTCATGTACTGCTAAATTACCCTGTTTTCTAATCCTATGCAGTAAATCTATACTACTATTTGATAATATATCCGACTGCTTAGCAAAATCTATCTTTTCACACTGGTCTAAATTCATAAATTTATATGGTAATATACCACTATTCATAAATACTTCATCTAAGAACTTCTCTGCCCCCCTTCTCAAATGAGACATTGAAGCAATATAATCTTCTATATTAATACTCTTCTTAGTTCTATCTATATCAATAATCAATTCTCTCATCTCATCTGAATAAATAAGAGCATTATTTTTTATCTTAATATTTGTATTGTCATTAATATACTTATCTATAAATTCAGCATATTCTCCCTTAATGTTATAACCTTGCATATCAAAACCATTTCTATCAAAACCTCTTACATTAAAGCCTTCTATATCATAACCCGCCCTATCAAAACCACTAATATTAAAACCTAACTTCGTATATCCACCTTTATCATATCCTTGCTTATTAAATCCTTTTATATCAAAGCCTAACCTATTATAACCTCCTTCATTATACCCTTGTTGATTATAACCATCTCTATCTATGCCTTGCTCATCATATCCGGTTCTGTCATATCCAGCAATATCTATTCCTTTGGTATTAAAACCTTCTTTATCTATTCCTTTTATATTAAATCCATATTTATTATATCCTTCTCGATTATAACCCTTTTTATTATAGCCTCCACGATTGTAACCATCTTTATCTAAACCTTGCTTATTGAAACAATCTACAGCATAGCCTTCAGCATTAAAGTATGTTCCATTTCTGTGGATTCCAAGTTGGTTAAATCCTTTTATATTATAACCATCTCTATCAAAACCTTGTTTATTATAACCTTGTTTATTATAACCACCTCTATCTACACCAATCTTGTTAAATCCTTTTTTATCTATTCCTGACCTGTTAAAACCAAATTTATCTACTCCAGTCTTGTTAAATCCTTTTTTATCTATTCCTGATTTGTTAAAACCAAATTTGTCAAACCCAGCTCTATCAAATCCTGCTTTATCATATCCGTCTTTACTGTATGCTTCTTTATCATATCCATCTTCATTATATCCATCTTCATTGTACATTGTCCCATTTCTACTATATCCCTTTTTATTAAATCCTTTTTCACTAAATCCGTTTTTCTCATAACCATCTTTGTCATATCCAAATTTATCAAAACCTAAATCATCATATTTTGTACCATTTTTATGTATTTGTTTCGTGTTAAATCCCTCTCTATCTAACCCAGCCTTATTATATCCACCTCTCCCATAGCCGTATTTATCATACCATTCTCTATTATATCCCTCGTTATCATATACAACACTCTCATCTGCACATCTGGTTCTTCCACTTCTATGAAAACCACTTCTGTCATAGCCTTCTTTATTATATTTAGTACCATTTTTATGAATTCCCTTTATATTAAATCCATATTTACTATAACCTTCCGTATCATACCCATTATCAGAATACCTCGTTCCATTTCTATGTATTCCTTTAGCGTCAAATCCTCTTTCATCATATTTGTTAAACACTTCAAATATACCCATAAAAAATCCATCCCCTATCATTAATTAAAATCTTGCTTATTTAATTGTATATCTAACATAAAATATTGTAACCTTTCCTCATTAATTATGGCTCTATAATTCAAAAAAAAGACCAAATACACGTTGTACTTAATCTTTTATTCTGAACTCTAAACGTTCCATACCCTAACTCTGTATACAAGCATTTTGTGAAAATCCTTGTATACTATGTACTCTCCGACTAAACTTCGACTTTTTCGATTCCCTTCGACTTCCCTATCCATCCCATTCTTGAAAAATTCCGAATATAAAATGACTGCGAAAAACCCATAAAAATAATGTAAGCGTCAAAGAGGTTCTTTCCAAAGTTATTAGAAAAGATGAGAAAGCATGGTATAATTCAACTATAAATGAGTTGGAGGGATATTGTGGATAGTATTATTGAAATGCTTGATCAATTATTAGATTATCAGTCTCATGAATTGATAGATAACACACTTTATATTACTATAAAGTCTAAGAAAGAAACATTAAAATGTCCTGATTGTGGATACGAAACAAGTAAAACTCACTCAAGGTACCTTAAAAGTTTTCAAGACTTACCAATACAAGGTAAAAAAGTAATGTTAGTCATAAACAATAGAAATATGTTTTGTAAAAATGACAATTGTAATAAATATACTTTTTCAGAACAATTTGATTTTTTAGATTCAAAAGCGAAAAAGACTAAACGATTAATTGAAGAAATAGTAAGAGTATCATTGACGCAAAGCTCTGTATCTGCTGCAAAATATTTAACAGAAAGTACAGTGGATATTAAAAAAAGTTCTATATGTAATTATCTAAAAAAAAAGCACTAATAATCAATAGGGAAAGCATAAAGCATATCTGTATAGATGATTTTGCCATTAGGAAAAGGCATACTTATGGTACAGTAATGATTGATATGGAAACAAGATGTATCGTAGATTTAATAGAATCCAGGGATACTCCAGATGTTATTAAGTGGTTAGGGACCTATCCAAATATTGAAATTGTAGCAAGAGATGGTTCAATTGCATTTAAATCAGCAATTGATAGGGCTCATCCAAAAGCTATGCAGGTTAATGATAGATTTCATATGATTAAGAATTTAGTAACCTCAATAAAGAAAGCATTTCAAAGGTTAATAATTGGGCGTATAGAGATTCCTGTAACCTCTGAAAAAGCAAAACAAAGAACTCAATATTTAACAAGTTTAACAAGAAGAGAAAAAATTATAGAAGCTAAGAGTTTAAGAAGAAGTGGTCATAGTTATGATGAAATAGCATCTATATTAAAAGTTAGCACAACTACAACGAGAAAATATGTACTAATAAAGGAAGTAGATATCCCCAAAGAGACAATTTCAGTAAGAGAAAAAGAGCACTTAGATGCTACTAATAAAGTGAAATATAAAGCAGAACGTGTGATTATGTTGCATGAAAAGGGATTACAGATAAAAGAAATAGCTAAACTTACAGGATATAGCACTCCAAGTATTTCAAAATATTTAGTTAGAGATTTTAATTGTGTACATGGTCAATATGGTACAAGCCGATCTGGATTATTAGAACCCTTCCGTAACGAAGTCCTATCTCTTAGGGGCGAAGGGGTTAAATACGAGGAGATAACAAATAGAATCCGGGAAAAAGGTTATACAGGAAGTGTTGCAGCACTTAGAGGTTTTGTAGCTAAAGAAAAAAGACTTGCAAAGGATATACTAAAAGACAAAGAGCCTACAGAATTAATTGATAAAAAGTCACTATTAAAACTTTTATATAAGCCAATTGATAAAGTTAAAGAACTTAATCAATCACAAATGAAAGAAATAATAAAGAAACATCCAATTGTAGAGAAATTGCTTGAGTTATTAACAGAATTCAAGGATATGTTAGGTGGAAAAAAATCGGGAAAACTCAAATCTTGGATAGAAAAAACTAGAAACTTAAATATAAAAGAGTTGAATAGTTATATCAATGGTATAAACAGTGATTATGATGCTTTTAGAAATGCAATAATTTATTCATACAATAATGGGTTAGCAGAAGGTAGCGTCAATAAAATAAAAAGCATTAAAAGAATAATGTATGGTAGAAATAATTTTGAGTTGCTAAAATATAAGGTTCTTCAACTTGAAAGTTTAAAAGGAAAATAATAACTTAGGATTATTTTTTTATCACATCTCCAATAACTTTGGAAAGAACCTCTTTGACGCTTACAAAATAATCGTATTAAAAAACTCTTTCTTAGTCACTCTTTCTTCGGATTCTGATTAAAGTTTGACTAAAGGGTAATGCTGGGGTAATGCTAACGCATTACAGATTCAAGGGTATAAAAAAAGAAGTAACGGTTGAAAAAACAACCATCACCCCTGTATTTACCTTGCTTTAGCTTTCTCCCTTAACTCTGCAACTTTAGTTGACACTTTCCTCTAAATCTTCAACCTTAACTCTGCATCAAAGATGCCCCCGGTCATTGTTTATTAGAATCGGCAGTGTTTATTCGGAGAGAGTTAATTTATTGCGAGAGATTACAATTTTCTCTTTAATTTCACAACAACTTCAGCATGTGGTGTATTTGGGAACATATCTTTAACTGTGCTACGCACAACTTCATATCCTCTTGCTGTTAGTGTTTCTAAGTTTTCTACTAATGTTTTAGGATTACATGATACATATATTATTTCTTTGGCATTGAATTTTATTACGTATTCTAATGCTTTCGGAGATACTCCGTTTCTTGGAGGATCTAATATTATTATATCTGGTTTTATTTTAATATCTTTTATTGTTACAGCTACATCTCCTGCTATAAACTCGCAGTTAGTTAATCCGTTTAACTTTGCATTTTCTTTTGCAGATTCAACAGCTTCCTCCACAAGCTCAAGTCCTATAACCTTGCTTGCATTTGCAGCTGCTATTTGACCTATTGTTCCTGTTCCACAATATAAATCAAATACTACATTATCTTTAGCATCTCCCATAAAATCTCTAACTATGCTATAAAGACTTTCAGCACCTTGTGAGTTTGTTTGAAAAAATGAGAATGGTGATATTTTGAATTTCAGCCCTAATAAACTTTCTATTATATAGTCTCTTCCATACATTATGTTTAATTTCTGTGGAATAACTGCATCTGATAATGAGTCATTTTCCGTATGTAGTACTGAAACTAATTCACCCTTATATTTTTTAGATTTCATAACTTCTACCCATTCTGTTAGGTCAAAATCTGATTGAGTTGTAGTTACTAGGTTAATCATTAACTCACCAGTATTTGTAGCTTTTCTTACTACTAAGTGTCTTAGGAAACCTGTTCTTTTCATAACTCTATAATAATCAAGGCCCTTACCTTTAAAGTAATCAACTGTTGCTTTAATTACAGTTCTAAAATCTTCATCAACTATCATACAGTTTTCAACTGTTATAATTCCAAATGATTTCCCCTTCATGTGCATTCCACAACCTAGTTCTCCACCCTTTTCCATATCTCCAAAAGTGAATTCCATTTTGTTTCTGTATTCCCATTGTTCACGACTTCCAACAACACCTAGATATTCACCCATTGGTGTATTTGATGTTTCAAATAGTTCTTTAACTTCTTCACTTAATAGATCTAATTGCTTTTCATAAGCAATATTTTGTGAGCTACAGCCTCCGCAGACACCGAAATATTCACAAGGGGCATCTATTTCATATTCAGCTTTTTCATCTATTGATATAAGTTTAAGCTCTGAAAATTCACTTCTATTTTTCTTAATCATCCCCGTAACAGTTTGACCTGGGAAAGTATTTTTAACATGTATTTCCTTTCCTTCATGGGTTCCTACTCCTGTTGATGGAAATTTTATTTTTTCTATTTTAACTGTAAGTTGGCTTCCTTTTCTCATATTACACTCCTAATTTTTAAGTCTTCTCAAAGAAAATAACCAGCATAAGAGACATAAAAAAAATAACAAGTCTATATTCTAGTTATTTTTTAAATGTCTAATTGCTAGTTATTTTTAAGTGACTAATATTATTTATTTAATAATATTTTTCTTCCTACTGTTTCTTTTAATTTAAGCATTTTACAAACTGGTACATATATAATATTTATAAGTATATATATTATTAAGAAAATAGTTTCTTTTTCTGATACATAATATCCAAATATCTTTAGTATTAAATTAAATACTAATAAAGTAGCTAAAGCTCCTGCTATAACAACTATTTGATCTATTACACCCACTAATAATTCTTTAATAAAACAATTATCTTTTACCTTTTGTTTATCTTCTACTTGTATGTCTTCTACCAAACTTTCTTTTACTAATATTTCTTCAACACTTTCTGATACAACCTCTGTTTCTTCAATTGTATTGTCTATGTTTGAAACTTCCTCATTTTCTACTACTACTTCCTTTTCTGACATTCTAACTTCCTCCTACTATTTAAATAATTTTAAAAATAAATATTCAAAACTACTCATATTATTTTTTCAAATTATATTTTTTGGTTTCTAATTTGTATAAAAGATAATTATCCTTTATGCTTACTGTTTCTATAATTCCATCTAAATTGTTTTCTATTGTTTGTTCCGAATTATCGCCATTTATAATTGCATATATCTTATTGTTTAATTCAGTATAGTCTCTATCATTTACCCCTGTAAATGCTTGTGAATATGAAGTTATTGAGGTTTCTTTAAAATCAAATTTACCAGCTTCTTTTATTGTCTTATTATCTAAGTTAAATCCTAATTTCATTAAAATTTGACCTTGTGATAAATCTTCACCATAGATTTTAAAACCATAGTACATGCTTTCTAGTCTATTTGGCTCTGGGTTTAAATTATCCACATATATTTCATTAGAATTAACCGTAACTCCATTTTCCTCTTTAACTATTTCTTTTTTTTCATATTTCAATTCATATATTTTCGTTAAATCTTCCACCCTACTCATTATATCTTTGTGAAAAGATGTAATTTCATCTTTTGTGTAATCTTTTGCCCAAGTCCCTTCAATTACGCGTTCCTCAACTTTAACTTTGGGAGTTTCTTTTTCAATTTTTCCATTGTTGTCTTTACAAGAAACTAAAGAAAAAGTTAGTATTCCACATATTAAAACGGCAATTAACTTTCTTCCCATAATGTAATTCCCCCTAGAAATTTCTTTATTTTTTATTTTCATAATTAATTCTATTATAACACCTTCCATTATGTTTTAAAAGTGTTGTAAATTGAATTAAATCTCCATAACAGGGCTCTTTGCACTATATTTTGTCATATATTACTATAATTTATTATAGTTTTATAGAATTATTTTCGCTTCCCTTTCCCCCCATTTAAATTTCTATAAATAAGTTTACCATAAAACACTACTTATTCAAACCTTAACTAACAAGAAATTTTATCTTTCATTTTTTCAAAGGTTTTATCACCTATTCTATCCACATTTTTAATATCTTCAATTGACTTAAACCCGCCATTTTCTTCTCTATAATCTATTATTTTTTGAGCTGTTTTTTCTCCAATACCATCTATATTCATTAAACCACTTAAGTCAGCTGTATTAATATTTATTGTGTTAGCATTTGAATCAACCTTAGCTGCGCTAACACCGCCACCTTCTATTTTACCATTTGCTCCACCTTGCGGAATAGCTTCCACATTTTTTATATTTTCTATTACTATTAAATCTTCATTTTTCAGAACTTTAGCTCTGTTTATATTTAAAATATTTGCATCGACTGTTAACCCACCAGCCTTATCTATTAAATCATTTATTATAGATCCTTGTGGTAAAGTATATACCTTTGGATTTTTAACCTCACCTTTTATCTCTACTGTAACTTCACTTTTCTTTAATGGAACTTCTGCCGATTCACTTTTAATTCCACTATTTTTTTCTACTTTTCCATTAACCTGCACACTTTCTTCTAAGCCTCCTTCATCTACAAATATATTTTTCATGTATTCATCTTTAAACACCTTATTTTTTCTTTGTCCATATATGAAAAATGAAGCTAAAAAGAATATCACAACTAAAGCCACACATCCTATAATTTTCTTATCTTTCAAATCTTTTAAATGCTTCATACCCTACTCCTCTTAATTTGTTAATGTAGCTTCAAAAAATAACTAGTCAGATTCTAGTATATTTTCTTTCAGCCCATAAGTTTCTTTATAATTATTGACCTATTTATTCTATTTTAATTCAATTTACTTAGGGTCTTGAAAAAAATAACTAGTCAATATGATAGTCTTTCTTTTTTGAACACGCCTTATTTTTACCATTTTAATACAATTTTTTTATTAAAAACAACTAATAAAGCAACAATAACTAGAAATTTGTAATTATTTTTGTTAGAATACTTATGCATGTTAAATAAATAATTATATATTCATAAATATTTATTTAATATACATTAGGCACTTGAAAAAAATAATGAAATTCGCGGGGGATTAATTATGAAAAATTTAATTGCAAAAATTCTTTTAATATTATTTATTTGTACTAACTTAATTATTACTACAGCTACAGCTACTACGGTTCCACCCTTAGATGCTAAGGGAGTAGTTTTAATGGATGGAATTACAGGAGATGTTCTGTTTTCTAAAAATCCAGATGTTCAATTTGAACCAGCCTCTACTACAAAGCTTATGACAGCTTTAGTAACTCTTGATAATGCTAACCTAGATGACAAAGTAACTATAGGTGCTAATCCACCACTAGTTGACGGATCTGCAATTGGTATATCTACGGGTCAAACTTATACAATAAAAGAACTCTTACTTGGTTTATTGCTAGAATCTGGTAATGATACTGCTGAAGCATTAGCTGAACACATTGCAGGTTCAAATGCTGCATTTGCAGTTTTAATGACACAAAAAGCTAAGGATCTTGGAGCTAATAATACCACCTTCAAAAATCCTAGTGGATTACATGAGGATGGCCACATAACAACAGCTTATGATTTAGCTTTAATTATGAAAGCCGCTTATGCAAGTCCTGAATTTAATGAAATTGATAGAACTCCTTATTATATTTTTAAAAGCAATCCAAATTATGATGGTAGTGAAAAATGGGCTAACAATAAAAATCATTGTTTAAACGCAGAAACTCCTTACTATTATAAATATGCTTATTCAGGTAAAGTAGGATATACTCCTGAAGCAAACCATACATATGCCGCTGCTGCTGTAAAAGATGGTCAAGTACTTATATCGTCTTTTTTAAATGCAGAAAATAAAGATGCTCAATTTTTAAGTGTTGGTCAATTATTTGATTATGGTTTTGATTCCTTTGAAACAGTTAAATTAGTTTCAAAAGGGGATAAAATAGCTGAATATAATATAAATGATGAAACTATAATACCCTTACTTTCGAATAAGGATCTCTATTATAGTAAAGCTAAATCCGATATAGTTCCCGAAGTTACATTCTCTTATGAACCTAAAAATTTATCAAAAGAGACACTAACTAAAGGTCAATCATTGTTTACCGGTAATATATTGTTAAACGGTAAAATTTACGGTGATTTAGAATTTATTAGTGCTGCAGATAGGGAATATACTTTTAAAATTGCTGTTGCCACATCTATAGATAACTTAAAGCAAAACAAAATGTCTATGCTAGGTTTAGCTTCAATTTTAGTAATAATATTAGCCCTTATGACCATTCTATTTGTTAAATTTAAACGACATATGAAATCTGAAAAATACTAGATTACAAGTCACCATATATATTTTTAAAAATATAAAACATAAAAAAACAGGCATTTAAATTATATTAAATTTAAATGCCTGTTTTTTATACTTTTAATAGATTTATAAGGTTTTCTATATCACTTGGTAATGTTGCTCTAAGTTCTAAAACTTCCTTAGTTCTAGGAGATTCTAAATTTAAGCCGTAAGCATGCAATGCCTGCCTATTTATTAACTCATTATCATTTTCATCACCGTAGAATGTATCTCCGTATATGGGATGCCCTAATGCTTTTAAATGCACTCTTATTTGATGAGTTCTTCCAGTTTCTAAAATACATTCAACTATATCAGCATTTTTCAGCCTTTCAACTACCTTATAATGAGTTATACTTCTTTGACCTCTACTATCAATTACTCTTCTTACTGCCCCTTCTCCATCTGGTCTATATATAGGTAAATCTATTGTACCTTCTAGTTTTTCTAAATTACCATGAACAACTGCTATATATCGCTTTTCTATTTTATCTTCACTCATATCTTTTGATAACTGCATATGAGCAAATTGATGTTTTGCAATTATTATTAACCCTGAAGTATCCATATCTAACCTACTTACGAGCCTTACAATACATTTTTGGTTTGTTTCTTTGAAGTAATGCAAAAGCCCATTAGCTAAAGTTCCTGATTTATTATTTTTTGTTGGATGAACAATCATATTAGGTCTTTTGTTAACTACAATAATATCATCATCTTCATAAACAATATCTAAATCCATAGGCTCCGGTGTAATATTTTGACTTTCTTCTTTAAATAAATTAACAACAACATTATCATTTACTTTTAAAAGATAATCCATTTTCACTGGAACTTTATTAACTAATATTCTTTTTTCAATGGACGCACTTCTTATCATTCTTGATGAGATACCAAGATCCTCTTTTAAAAACAATCTTATCTTTTTACCCTTATGCTCTTCTTCTACCTTTTTTTCTATAGTACACATTATTTACTCTCCAGACAAATCATAGTCTTTTCCAAGAACAATTACTACATCATAATTTTGATAGTCTTTTTTAGATAGTTTTTCAACTTTCTTTATATCCGTATCAGTCTTTAAAAAATCTTTGATTTCTTTATTTTCAGTCATTATAACACTTTTATCTTGATGCTCTGTATTGCCAGTCTCAATATTTCCGTATCCTAAATTATCCATTTTATCCTTAACTTTACCAGCTAAACCATTTATACTGGTAGCATTTAACACCATTATTTTCAGATTCGATTTAATTTGTATCTTTGATATATCTACCATATCAGTTTTATCAGAACTATCTACACCTTCTCCTGAATGTAAAGATTTTAAAAGTTCTAAATTCATTTCTTTATCATATATAAAGAAAGATTGATCATAAATATCTTTGGTTTCCCCTTGTACTGTTGCCATTGTAACATCTTCTTTACTTAGCTTTACTAATTGCATTGCATATTTAAGCATTTGGTTTGCATCTAAATTAGTCTCTAAACTAGCCTTTACAACATTCAATATTTTAGGTATTTTAACAACTACTGATGGTGAAATACATTTTTCTATAACTTTTTTAACAAACTTTTGTTGATTTTCAATTCTATCTAAATCACCATTTGCAAATCCTGTACCATCGTTATTTTTTCTCCATCTAAAG
This sequence comes from Clostridium gasigenes, assembly GCF_900104115.1. Classification (GTDB taxonomy): domain Bacteria; phylum Bacillota; class Clostridia; order Clostridiales; family Clostridiaceae; genus Clostridium; species Clostridium gasigenes. The sequence continues at coordinate 103,419 of NZ_FNJM01000004.1, read as the reverse complement.
AATTCCTCTGCCTTTTTCCCATCCAAATTAACAGTTTCTCCAGCCTTAAAGTTTATATGAAGATCCTGACCATCATCATCATAGTACATATCTTGATCTATATACATTTCTACCCCACCAATAGCATCTATTATATTTCTAAATGCATTATAATCAATTTTTACTAGATAGTTAATTTGGATTTCTAAAATATCCTGTATTTGATTTGTAACTTCTTCATCTCCGCCAATAGCATAAGCCGCATTCATTTTCCAATATTTTTGTAATTTCCCATTTTCACCAACTGCACCATTTACTTCTATCATTGTATCTCTTGGTACCGATACAATTTTCGCCTTTTTAGTAGTTGGATTATAATTTAGAACCATCATTGTATCTGTTCGTCTTCCAACTTCACTTTCTGCTTGATCTGCATCCCCTATGTCCATTCCTAACACAAGAATGTTTACAGGATTTTTACCAATAGGATCTACTGCTCCTGGTAAACTGCTACTATTTAATCCAGATAAGAATGAGTAAATATAAATTCCACCACCTATTATAGCTCCTATAATTAAGGTGATTATTAATGTTGTAATTCGTCTTCTCCTCATCTGTTTTTTCATTTTCATCTTTTTTTTACGTCTTTCAACTTCTTTACTAGTGCTAACTCCAGCTTCACTATACTTCTTTCTATCTCTCCCCATTATAAAAACCTCATTTCTCTGTAAATAATTAATCTAAATGATATATATTTCATTAGATATCTTGAAAAAAATGCTTATTTATTATTTAATATAATAAAATTTCTAGCTTCTATAGTATTAACATCTATACAAAACCCTTTATTTAACAAGTAATTTATAGTATGGTTTAACGCCATTATAAATCCTTTATCTAAATTTTCAAAGGTAGCTTTTCTTAATTCTTCTACCCCTTGAAAGCTCCGTTTTGGCTCTATCATATCTGCCATATAGATAATTTTTTCTAAGGTAGTCATATTTTCTCTTCCTGTAGTATGCCATCTCATAGCATTTAATATGTCCCTATCCTCTATTTGAAAAACTTCTTCTCCAATAATCGGTGCAATAATACTATGCCATAACTCTGGTGTTTTCAAGGTTTCATATGGCAATTTTATATTATGTTCCTCAATTATTTGCCTCATTGTTTCTATATTCATATTCTTAGCTACATCATGAGCTAGAGCCGCTATTTCTGCTTTTTCCAAGTCTATCTTATTTATACTAGCTAAAGCCTTTGCTGTTTCTATAACTCCTAAGGTATGAATATATCTACTTTCTGTTAAATTTTCTTCAAGGTAAGCTTTTATCTTATCTATATCCCACATATTATATCTCCTTATATAGATTTTTTTCTATAATGAAATCTAAAACATCTTTTGGCACAAAAAAATCAATTCTTTTATCTTCTTTAATTCTTTCTCTAATCATAGATGATGAGATTTCTAAATCTATTATATCTAAAAATTTAATATTTGTGTTATACTTTTTTTCTATATTTTTCTTTTGCTCCTGTAATTTCATATTATCATATCCACTTCTTGTAAATACTACAAAAGTACATAGTTCTAATATCTTTTCTGGATACTTCCATTTTTCAATATCCATTAAACAATCTGCGCCTGTTATAAAAAACAATTCACAATCATTTGTTTTAAATTTTTCTAAAGTTTCATGAGTGTAGCTATAACCTATCTTTTGTATTTCATAGTCACTTATCTCAAATCCATCATAAGAAGCTATCGCCTTTTCTACCATTGAATACCTTAAGGAAGCCCTAATTACACCTCTATTATCTTTGTGAGGGGGGCTTCCTGTGGGTATAAAAATCACCTTATCTAAACTTAACTGGTCCTTCGACTCATATGCAATATACAAGTGAGCCAAATGAATAGGGTTAAAGGTTCCACCTATTATACCAACTCTTTTCATACTATTTCTTTTTCTTCTTAACTTCCGGCACTTCTATTTTCGGATTTTTTGATGATTTTTTGTATAAAACTATTTTACTTCCAATTGCTTGGATTCCTTCGCAACCTACAGCTCTGCAGATTTCATCTGAAGCTGCTCTAGTTTCTAATCCACTGTTTTCTAAAACTTTTATCTTAATTAATTCTCTAACTTCTAAAGATTCCTTTATTTGTTTAATAAAGTTTTCTTCTATACCATTTTTACCAACTTGGAATAATGGTGATAAACCGTTAGCTAATCCTCTTAAGTGAGCTCTTTGCTTTCCTGTCAACATTTAATTTCCTCCTATAATATATACTCAAATTCAAAGTCATTAAGGCTTACCATATCGCCATCCTTAATTCCCATTTCTCTTAATTCATCTAATACACCCTTATTCTTTAATACTTTATGGAAGTATCTTAATGAATCGGCATCATGAATATTTACAGTGTTTAATAATCTATCTACGAAACTTCCAATAATGAAGTAAGTATCTGATTCTTCACCCTTTTCTAGTTGAATTGTATAAGTAAACTTCTTCTCTTGTGGGATGAATCTTTCTTCATCTGTTATTTCTAATCCTGTTATTGGTATAGCTTGAAGCATAGCTGCCGCTTCTTTAATAACTTCCTCAACACCAGTTTTAGTAGCTGCTGACATTTTGAATACTTTATCGTATCCAAGTTCATTCATCTTTCTTTTGAATTCTTCATAAACTGAATCATCATAAAGTAAATCTGTTTTGTTAGCAACAATTATTTGTGGTCTATCCCAAAGCTTAACTGAGTATTTTTTAAGTTCTTCATTTATTGTGTTAAAATCTTCAAAAGGCTCTCTACCTTCCATTCCTGAAATATCAACAATATGAATTAATAGTCTAGTTCTTTCTATATGTCTTAAGAAATCAAGTCCTAACCCAACACCGTCTGATGCTCCTTCAATTATTCCTGGAATATCTGCCATAACAAAAGCATTAACACCGCCAGCTTTAACAACTCCAAGATTTGGTCTTATTGTTGTAAAGTGATAGTTAGCTATCTTTGGTTTAGCTGCAGTTACTGTTGATAACAATGTTGATTTACCTACATTAGGGAAACCTACAAGCCCAACGTCTGCAAGTAATTTTAATTCTAAAGTTAACCACATTTCTTCTCCTGGCATTCCAGGTTCAGCAAAATGTGGTGCTTGCCTTGTTGGTGTACAGAACTTACAGTTCCCCTTACCACCTTGACCACCCTTTAAGAAAACAAAAACGTCTTCTTTATCTGAAAGATCTGCTATTACTTTATTACTTTCAAAATCTCTAATAAGAGTTCCAAGTGGAACTGTTATGTATAAATCGTCTGCATCTTTACCGTAGCATTTTGATTTTGAACCTCTTTCTCCATCTTTAGCTACAAATTTCTTAGTGAATTTAAAATCTAAAAGTGTAGTAATACCAGTATCAACTCTGAATATTATACTTCCACCTCTTCCACCATCTCCACCATCTGGACCACCAAGTGGCACGTATTTTTCTCTTCTAAAAGAAACCGCACCATTACCACCATCTCCTGATTTAATAAATATCTTGGATCTATCAATAAACATATGATCACCTATCCTTTTTTGTAAATTTTTTATTTTAATTAATGTTATATCTTATATTATTGCATTACTTATCAATATTTATAATAACATAAATAAAAAAAGAAATTTTGCATTATTACTTTTTATCTTTTTAACATAAAAAGCACCCTAGTGTAGGGTGCTTTATGAAAAATATAATTATTCAGCTATCTTTTCCACTATTTCTTCAACACTTACAGGGTAAATGCTAACCTTTTTCTTGTCTCTACCCAATCTTTCGAATCTTACGATTCCATCTTCAGTAGCAAACAAAGTATCATCTCCACCTCTACCTACATTAGTACCAGGGTGAATCTTAGTTCCTCTTTGTCTATATAGAATATTTCCAGCTAAAACGAATTCTCCGTCTGCAGCCTTAGATCCTAATCTCTTTGAATGTGAATCTCTACCATTCCTTGAGCTACCTACCCCTTTTTTGTGGGCAAATAATTGAAGGTTCATCATTAACATATATCTTGCACCTCCTTTTTAAATAATTTTATATATTCATTACATTTGTTTTTTCCAAAACTAGATTTAAGAGACATAATTACACTTTCCAAACTTTTTTCAAAGGTTAAAAGTAAAATTTGCGCACTCTTAACTTCTTCTTCTTTAAGATTAAATAAATTCATATGTAAGAATCCATCTTCAGTATCATACTTTATTGGTAGTTTTAAAACTTCCGTAAGGCCTATAACAGCACTTTGAGATAATACAGATACTGAATTGCAAATCAAGTCATATACATCACCTGTTTCACTTTCCATCTGTTCTCTAGATAAGGCATGACCTTTTATCTTAAATCCATAAGAAATATTATCTTTTTGAAATATCGTTACTTTAATCATAATAATTAAGCTTCGATTTTTTCAATTAATATCTTAGTATATGGTTGTCTATGTCCATTTTTTCTTCTGTAATCTTTCTTTCTCTTATACTTAAAAACAATTACTTTCTTAGCTTTTCCTTGAGCAACAACCTTAGCTAAAACTTTAGCACCTTCAACCATTGGCTTCCCAACTGTTAAAGTTTCACCATTTGAAACAGCTAATATTTCAGTTAATTCAACTGTTGAGTCTACCTCAGCAATTAATTTTTCAACGAATAATACGTCACCTACAGAAACTCTGAATTGCTTTCCACCTGTCTTTACTACTGCGTACATTAAAACACCTCCTCATAACGGTCTCGCCAACCGAGGTACAAAGTTCTAAACTTTGTTTCTTTAAAAACCTCATATGTGCGGTTTACATCTGCCATTTTATCATATTAACATAGTATTTGTAAAGAAGTTTATTCGCATTTTTCATAACCTTTTATTTTGAAATTTTTAAGGTTTTCTTTTTGACTTTGAAAAATCAAAGGTTCTATTTTATACCCTTCAATTCCACAAGCGAAATTTAGATATATTTCCTTATTTAACCCCTCAATATTTCTTAGAAAATTAAATAAATCTCCAGTTACTATTTCTTCATAGTTTTTATCTAATTCAATATAGAAGTCTTCTATAGCGTTATCTATATTTGATTTTATAATTTCATTTCTCAATAAATTTTCTATGTAAGAAATTTTAAGAACTTCTCCATTTCCCTTACACCTTAAACAAGGTTCTTCTAAATAATCATAAATAGATTTCCCTCTTCTTTTTCTAGCTATTTGAACTAAATCAAGTTCTGTAAATGGAAATATTTTTATATTTCCTTTATCTGGACTTAGAGCTTCTTTTAAAGCATTCATTACAATTGCTTTATGAGAAAAATCTCTCATATCTATAAAATCAATTACTATAATACCACTTAAGTTTCTAAGCATTATTTGTCTACCTATCTCTTTAGCAGCTTCTAGATTTGTTTCTAAAATTATTTTATCAAAAGATCTACCTTTAGTATTTTTACCTGTATTAACATCTATAACGTTCATTGCTTCAGTTTTATCTATTACAATACTTCCTCCGCAATTTAAGTTAACTTTATTATGTCTAAGTTTAATTATTTCTTTTTCTATTCCATAATAATCAAAAAGACTTCTGCTTTCATTAAATAAACTTATATTTATATTTTCTTTTTTATTAACTGCCTCTTTTATATCTTTAAAATCTTCTTCATTATCTACTACAATATTAGTGTTATTACCTAAATTTTCTCTTAATATTTTGTTTAATATTAAATTATCGCCATAGATCTTACCAATGTTTAAACTATAATTAAGTTTTCTTTCAAGCCCACGTACTTCTTCTAAAAGAGTTTGTAGTTCACATAACATATCTTCTTTTGATGCTGATACAGCATCAGTTCTTATAGTTACTTCTAAACCATCAATAGGTTTTATAAATTCTTCTATTTTTTCTTTTGCTTCACTATTACTTATTCTTTTTGAGAATGTAATGCCTTTTCCACCTAATGATAAAACCATAAAACTTCCAGGTATACTCACTTTATTAGTTAACTTAGCACCTTTACTACCTAATGGTTCTTTTACTATTTCAACTAAAATTTCCTGTCCTTTTTTTATACCTTGGCTTTTAATTTCATTACTTAAATACATATATCCTTCTTTTTTTAATCCTATATCTACAAATATAGAATTAATACCTGGAAGTATAGTTTTTACTCTGCCCTTGTATATTTCACCTATTTGGGGTTCCTTGGAACATTCTTCTACAAAGCATTCTGTTAAAATTGTTTTTTCCTTTATAGCTACCCTTAAAAGGTTTTTTCCTCTTTCAATAAATATATCTCTCATGCTAACACTTCCTATATACTTTTATAAAGAGGAATGTATTCTTCATCTCTTAACACATACATTTCTTCTCTTTTTATATCTATAAATTCATCTTCTATTACATTTTCAATGTTACTTTTTATATATCTTGCTAAAAGATCAGGTGATAAATGTTCACGGCTTCCTGTGGCAATTAATGTATTTATTACTAAATTACCACTTTCAACATAACACTTAATATCCTTAACAAAGGGTCTTATATCAGCTTCTTTAGGACCCTTCTTACTCTTTTTCATTGTTACCCAAGATTCTTGTGCTAATATTTCTTCTACTTTCTTTGCAATACCTTCTTCTGATGAAATAGGCATTTTTATTGTGCATCTAACTGCATCTAAAAGCGCCATTGCTTGAGGAAGTTTCTTTTCGCCTTCTAACACTTCTCTAACCTTCTTAGCTTCAAGAAATCTAATTCCTCTAACTGTTTTTTCATTTAATTTCTCAATTATTTCATTTTCGTTTAATTCTCCATCTAAAACAATATCCATATATTCACCATCTGAATATACTCCCACAGATAGTGGTTGAGCTATAGATATAGCCATATGAGGATTAAATCCCTTTGAATACTTTATTGGTATATCTGTTCTTCTTATAATTCTTTGTATTATTCTCATTAAATCTAAATGAGATATAAATTTTATATCAGCACCTTTAGTATACTTAATTACGTAACGCACCTTGAAAACACTCCCCTTCTTTAAAGCTTACATTAACTCCACAACCAGTACAGCCTTCTATACAGTTTTTTGTAAGTTCTACTCTCTTAGCTTTTTCATTTTCTTGCTGAAGATATTTTTTAGTTACTCCTATTTCTATAAAGTCCCAAGGAAGTACTTCTTCGTAGCTTCTTTCTCTATAAACATAAAATTCTGGATCTAACCCACATTCTTCCATTGCCTCTTCCCATATATGATAATTAAAGTATTCTGACCACCCATCAAATTTAGCGCCATTTTCATAAGCTTTAATTAATACATCACAAACTCTTCTATCTCCTCTTGCAAATACAGATTCCATAAATGAAGTCTTTTGTGAATGGTATTTATAGTTTATAGCCATTGATTTTATAGCATCACGAACTGCACTTATTCTCTCTTGGATCTCTTCTGGTCTTGCCATTGCAGCCCATTGGAATGGTGTAAATGCCTTTGGTATTAATATTGAAGTACTAACATTAATTTTTAATCCTTTATTTCTTTCTGCCTTTGGAATTGAATAATAAATATCTGCTATTTTTTGAGCAAGCTCTCCAATACCAGTAGCATCTGATAATTCTTCATATGGTAATCCAATCATAAAGTAAAGCTTAAGGGTACTCCATCCTGATCTAAAAGCACTTTCTGCAGCTTCCAAGATTTTTTCTTCTGTTAATCCTTTATTTATTATATCTCTCATTCTTTGAGATCCAGCTTCTGGTGCAAAAGTTAATCCAGTTTTTCTAACCTTTTGAATTTCCTTTATTAAATCAACAGAAAAAGCATCTACCCTTATTGAAGGTAGTGCAACTCCAATATTTTTGCTACTATGTTCGTTAATTAAATCTGCAACTATATTTTGTATATCAGAGTGATCACAAATACTTAATGACGCAAGTGATATTTCTTTATATCCAGTTTCATTTACAAGGTCTCTTGCTTGCTTAAGTAATGTTTCCCTAGTTTTTTCTCTAACTGGTCTATATATCATACCAGCCTGACAGAATCTACATCCATTTGTACATCCTCTAGCTGTTTCTAAAACTATTCTATCATGTATTATTTCTGTGTACGGTACTATCATCTCACTTGGAAATTGTACGCTATCTAAATCTGTAACTATTCTCTTTTTAACAGTTTTAGGCACATCATCATACTTTGGTGTAAATTCTTTTATAGTGCCATCTTCATTATAAGTAACATCATAAAGGGAAGGTACATAAACTCCACCTAACTTTGATATTGCTCTTAAGAATTCTTTCTTTTTACCCTTGTTTTGATATTTTTTATAAATATCTAAAACTTCATTCATTATTTCTTCACCTTCACCAAGTTCAAAGAAATCTACTATATCATATAAAGGCTCAGGGTTATAAGCACATGGCCCACCAGCCATAATTATAGGCTCTTCTTCGCCTCTTTCTGAAGCTCTTATAGTTATTCCTGATAAGTTTAGCATATTTAATATATTTGTATAACTCAATTCGTACTGAAGTGTAAACCCTAAAATATCAAACTTTGATAAAGGGTCTTTACTTTCTAGTGCGTATAATGAAATATTATTCATTCTTAATTGTTGTTCCATATCTGGCCATGGAGTAAATACTCTTTCACAATAAGTATCTTGTCTTTGATTTATTACGTGATAAAGTATTCTTGTTCCTAAATGTGACATTCCAACTTCATAAACATCTGGAAAACAAAAAGCAAACCTTATGTCAACTTCATCTATATTCTTAATTGTTTGATTCATTTCTCCACCAACATATCTAGCTGGCTTTTCAACCTTATGTAAAATATTATCTGTAATTTTATTCATTTAAGTTCCTCCTATATGTCTTCCAATTAAAAAAGAAGTATATTTCTATACTTCTTTAATACCCTAACTATTTTAGCATATATCTTATTCAAAAGTAAGGCATTTAAATAAAATAACAAGCCAATCTGCGACGTATAGTGCAAATTAAACTAGTGTATTCCATTATTTTTTTAAAACTTCTTAAATGAATTACAAACTCCCATGTCTTTCTTTTATATATTCCTGCAATGTTATATTTCCATGAATTTTCAATGCTTCTATTAACTCATCTTCATTCAATATGTAAAGAAGCTTCATTTCTTCATCTAATACATAAAAGGTATTAAATTTATTTCTATCTACTAATCCTAAAACATTAACAAGTCCATTCTTATAGTATACAGATAAAGTTTTATTATCAATATAATTATTTTTAATTAATGACTTTCTTTTCTTAACTATGTTTCCCATAATAATATACATAGTATCTCTGCTTTCGCATTTAGTAATATAAATAATTATAATACCAGCTATAACACTACTGATATTAAATTTATGTAGAAATATAAGTCCTACTACGGCTGTAGCAAAGCAAAATGCCGCCATACAATAACTAACTATACTCATTATTTTTTGTGCTTTTTTATACAACATCCTTTTTGATAATAATATTTCATAAATCCTTGAACCATCTAAGGGATATGCTGGCAATAAATTAAAAAATACTAGCCCAATGTTTAAATTTATACTTTCATTTATTATAAAGGATTTTATATTTAATCCTATAATAAAAAGTATTATAGCCATAATACCATTAAATGCCGGACCAGCTATATATATTAGTAGTTTCTTTTTATCTGTAAATTCCTCTAAATCTAGCAGTTCTGCTTTTGCACCAAATATATGCAATTGTATATTATTAAATTTACAGCCTATTAAACTAGCTACTATCATATGACTTAATTCATGCAAAATTACCCATAAAAATGCTAACAAAAAAATATTGTTATAGCTACAAATTATACTAATCAAAACTATTTCTGCTATAAATATTTTTGTCTTTTTATTCATTTATATCTCCCTAAAAATTGATAAATGCTTATGTCTTATAAAATTACAATCTACTTTCAAATACATCAGTTTGCAATAGACCACACTAATTTATACTTTAATTAACTTCATCAGAGGTTGTCTCATCATCTAATTTACTGTCTATAACATCTTCTGATTTTGTTTTTATAGCCTCATCTATTTTTAAACTCACTTTAATCTTATCTATTTCTTCCATAAAATTAATTGTTTTAACCTCTTCTATAAACTCTTTATAATCAAAATCTTTATTTACTATTTCTTTGCAAGCTGTATACACTGTCTTTGCTTCTTTATAAGGCAAGCTTTTCATTCCTATTACGCAAATAAATAATACAACTGTTAGTACTAATTCAAAAATAATTCTATTTCCCCATTTCCCTAACAGATTTTTTTCCTCTACCTTCCCATTTAAATCATGTACTCCATTATAACCATAATAATTTTTCCCGTTATATCCATCTCCCCATTTATAACTGTTTGAATTATTATAATTATTTATTCCTCTATAAGTTCCTGTTCCTTTGCATGATTCTCTTTCTTGGCAACCTTCCACTAGGTACTTACTTTTATTTTCTTCCTTGCTATAAACATTGCTGTCTCCATTATTATAGTTTGTTTTAGGGTATATATCCTTAGCTGAGTTTAAATCTAATATTCCTTCCTTTTCTAAATCTGATTCATTTATAGATAATTTATTATCTGATTTAATATTCAATTTAGCTTTTGTATTTGAATAATATTTTCTATATTCCTCTTCATAACTTCCCATTTAAAACCCTCCAAGCATTTAGGTAATTATTAAATTATATTTAACATTATCTATTTTTAGAACATATTAGTCATTTTTTTTAAGATAGATTAGTAGTTTAGTTTGTTATTTTCCGAAGATTTCTTATACCTTCTAGATTCTATAAAACAAATAAAGAGCTAAATAATCATATGATTATTTAGCTCTTTATTTGTTCGATTTTTCCTAAGACTCTTCAAGATTACTAGAAATATATTCTCTTTCGTCTCATACCAATATTAATTACTAATCCAACTGATAGAACAGTAGTTAACAATGATGTTCCTCCATAACTAATAAGAGGAAGTGTTATTCCTGTAATTGCCATAAGCCCTATTGTCATTCCTATGTTTTGGAGTATTGCAAATAAGAAATAGGCAACTAGTCCCACACATATTATTGATCCAAATTTGTCTTTTGCAGTTCTTCCTATAGCTACCATTTTAGAAATTAACATTCCATATAGAAGTAGTAAAAACATACATCCAAGTGTTCCCCATTGCTCTCCTATTGATGCAAAAATGAAATCAGTTTGTACTTCTGGTACATATTGCGCTGCATATCCGCTTGTTTTATTTCCAACTACAGGATTTCTAACGCCTATAAATCCACCTGATCCAATACTTATTAAAGATTGTCTTAGATGATATCCAGTATCAGAACTATCTGCCTCAGGATTTGTAAATGATGTAAGCCTCTTTTTTTGGTAATCTTGAATTAACCCTGAGTTCCATACCAATATAACAACTAATAGTAGTGAAAGTAATCCACCACCTAGTATCTTTACATCTAATCCACCTACAAAGAAAATTCCTAATACTATAAAAAATAAAACCATTGTCATTCCCATATCCGGCTGTGTAACTATAAATAATGCTGGTATTGCTGCATAAAATGCCATTTTCATAAAGTTTTTAAGCTCATTTATAGTTCCATCCATATCTTCTAATTGTTTTCCTAGCATCATTATTGTAGCCATTTTCGCAAGCTCCGATGGCTGAAAAGATGCCGGTCCTAATCTTATCCAACCTCTTGCCCCATTTATATCTGTTCCTATAAACATAGTTAATATAAGTAATGCAACAGATCCCCAATAAAATAAAGGGGTGTATGCTTTAAATACTGAATAATCTATAGCTATCATAAAATATAGTGCAACCATAGATACTACAAACCATATAAGTTGTCTCTTTAAAAACATAGTTCCATACTCGCTTCTACTAGCTACATATATGTTTAAAATACCAAAAAGTATTAATAATACCATTGAAATTGTCACTGTTTTATCTAGCTGTCTTAACATTTTAAAATTAATTTTAAATTTCGATAACATAATCCATCTCGCTCCTTTGTTACTCTCTAATTATTATATCCTAAAATCAAATATTTCACTATAATAAATTAAGTAAATAAGCTAAATTTAATAAAAATTTAAGAATAAAAAAAAAGTGCAAAAGCACTTTTATCTTCCCTTAACATTCCTAATTGGAATATTTGCAACTAGAGAAGGACTATTTCCATCAACTGACTCTGATTTACTTACTGCTATTTCCACATCATCAACATCTATCTCTATATACTTAGATATTACTGCTAATATCTCTACTCTTATTTTTTCAAGGGTTTCTTGAGGTAAATCTCCCCTATCATGTATTAGTATTAACTTTAGCCTATCTTTCGCAACTTCTTTTGGTGTTGGTTTATTTGAAAATTTCTTAAAAAATTCCACCCTTTTATACCCCCCTACTTACGTTTAAACAATTTCTTTAACGATGTAAAGAATCCTTCGCTTGGCTCTTTCAAATCCATTAACGGAACATCTATCCCGGTTAATCTCTTAGCAATATTTCTAAATGCTTGTCCCGAATTAGAATTTTCATCTAAGACTATAGGTTCTCCCTTGTTTGTTGAAACCGTTATATTTCTATCATCGGGAACTACCCCTAATAACTCAACTGATAATGTTTCGATAATATCAGATATGTCTAACATATCTCCTCTTTGAGTCATTTCATAGTTTAATCTATTAATTATTACTGCATGATCATCAAGCCCCTTAGCATCAAGCTTTCCTATAACTCTATCTGCATCTCTAACAGAAGTTATTTCTGGATTAACTACAATGATAGCCTTATCAGCACCAATAACTGCATTTTCAAAACCTTGTTCTATTCCTGCTGGAGAATCTATTATTACATAATCAAATTCTTCTTTAAGATTTTTAATAACCTTTAGCATATCTTGAGCGCTTATATCATCTTTATCCTTTGTTTGTGCTGTTGGTAATAAGCAAAGACTTGGATATCTTTTGTCTTTAATTAAAGCCTGTTTAAGTCTACATCTATTTTCGATTACATCCACAATAGTATAGACTATTCTATTTTCTAGACCTAGTAAAACATCTAAATTTCTAAGACCTGTATCACCATCTACTACTACTACTTTATTTCCAAGTGCAGCGAGTGCTGTTCCAATATTAGCAGTTGTTGTTGTTTTTCCAACTCCACCTTTACCCGATGTAATAACTATAGAAACTCCCATATCATTATACCTCCGATTTTAATATATATATTTATTTGGTAAATAAGGTTCTACAATTATTGTATCATCCTTAATCTTTGCAACTTCTGGATAGCTAGGCTTTTGACTATCATCAGGTGATATTGTTATTATATTAGCAATTTGTAGTACTTCTGGTTGAAGACTTAATGCCGAAATTATAGCTTTTTTATTTCCACCTACACCTGCATGCACTAGTCCTTTAATTCTTCCCATTACAATAATGTTTCCACCTGCATGGACCTCTGCTCCACTATTAACATCACCTATTATTACAATATTACCAGAATAATTTATTAATTGTCCACCTCTTACTGTCTTTTTTAAAAATTTAGTTTTTCCTTCATAAACGCCATTAAATATTTTATTTTCTTTTTCTATTTCTTCTTTTTTATCTATTTGGGTTTCTTCAAGGATACAATCTCTAATTAGTATTTTTTCAAATAAAACTGCTTTTAATTTCTCAATATCTACTTCACTTACTCTTTTAAGATTTGCTGTTATTTTAAGGGTAGATCCCCTATAGAAGCTTTTACCAGCTGTTAATTTTTCAATTAATAAATCTAGCATCTCCTCAAAGGTATCAAACTTTTCCATATCTATTATCGCATTTATACCTTCTTTAGTTCCTCTTATTTGTAATCTATCATCATTCATTGGTCACCCTCCACCAATTTTTAAAACCATTATAAATTTAATTTACATACTTATAATTATGTACTTAATAATTATAGCATTAAACAACAATAAATAACATATTTAAATTAACCATAAACCGATAACTTTCGTATTATATAAGAATTTAACTTCATTATATTTTTATATAAAAATAAGGACTTTGCATGCAAAGTCCTTATTTAAATATTTTCTACTATGGTTTTTTTATTTCCTCTGTTTTCACCTGTTCCAGCGTATCTTTATTGTCCTTATAAGGTGAATCAGTTACATATTTTTTAAACATTGAAGATTTACTTGGATAATTAGGATCCATTTTTATTAATTCATCTTTGAAGTAAGCTTCATATACTGCTCTTGCTGGCATTGATGCAAAACTACCTCTACTAGCATCATAAATAACTGAGAAAACAGCTATTTTAGGATCATCTAGTGGAGCAAAGCCACCAAATGTTGCATAAGGCTGTCTGCCAATTTCTTTATATTTTTCATCATCACTACGAAAATCTGCAGTTCCTGTTTTAGATGCTGTTTTTATAGGAAATCCATCGAATACAGTTTGAGCGTATCCACCTGAATTAGTAACTCTCCGCATACCTTCTTTAATTGCTGCATAATTTTGTGGATCAATATCTACTTTATCAACTTGTTCTGTTTCAAATTCTTTAACAACTTCACCATCTTGTGTAGTTATTTTATCAACTAACCGAACTCTATTTCTTACACCATTATTAGCTAAAGTAGCCATATAGTTAGCTAGTTCAAGAGGTGTGAAATTACTTATCCCCTGACCAATAGCTGCATTTATAGGTTCTGCTATATTTGTCATTTCAGTCTTTTGATCTATTGTAAATAAGGTTACTGCATTTGCTAATTTAGCTACTTCATTTTCTAAATCAACCTTTATTCCCTTTTCCTTTTCATAGCTATCAATAGTCTCTTTGTACTTAGTTGATAACTTCATAATTTTAAGTATCTCCGGTTCAACACTTTTGTTAAACTCATCATCAGTAGCTTTTTCAACATCTACACCTACTAATTCTAATCTTGCTAAAATTTTGTCTTTAAGAGCTTGTTTCGCTGCCTTTAATTCATCTGAATCATCATCTAATTTTTCAATATCAAAGGGTATAAATGTACGCCCAGTATATTCGCCCTTTTTAAATGCATTTACAAATGCATACATTGACGTTGATATTTTAGCTGATTTGTATTCTTCAAAAGAATACATTGTACCTATACGTTCTGGAATTTCTATTCCAGTTCCTAGTTTTTGCTTTCCGTTTGGATCACTTCCAAGTCCAAATTTCCATGCATATTCAGCTAGTTTATTTTGAGCTTCAATTCCACCATTATATTTATTGTATAGTCTATATTCAGTTTCAAAGAAATAGAAATTTGATGATTTTTCTAATGCTTTTTTTATATCAGTAGGACCATTACCTATTCCTCCATAATTTTTAGGTTTATATCCTATCTCTGGATGTATATCAAATATCCCCCCATCAAATATAGTTTCTCCGATAGCAAAAACTCCTTCTTGAAGCCCCGCAACTGCCGTTACTGGTTTAAAGGCTGAACCTGGTGGAATCAATCCAAGAGTTGCATAATTATAGAAACTTCTTGGATAAACATCATTTGAATCGTCTCTAATTCCAGACTCTTCATCTTTATAAAACAACTTATCCAAACCACCTGTAGCACCTGTCTTAGATATAAATTCTTTACCAAACTTCTCTAAATCAGGATTAAAATACTTTTCACTTTGTTCTGGAGTTAATTGCCCTGGTATTGCAAATAAGTTGGGATCATAGTCAGGATAACTAGCTAAAGCTAATATTCTTCCTGTCTTAACTTCTATTGCAACTACTGCACCTCTAGTGGCACTTTTCCATGGTTGTTCTCCATTAACCCCAGTAGTAGTTAATGCATTTATCTGATCTGCAAGAGATTGTTGAGCTGCATATTGTACATCTTTATCAATAGTTAAATGAACATTGTTTCCTTGATATGATTCAAGTTCAAATAATTTTTCAGTTTCTTTACCTTTAGAGTTTACCTTTATGGTAGATCCACCTTTAGTTCCTTTTAACTGTTCTTCAAATGCAGATTCTATCCCTGCAGTACCAATTAAATCTGAAGATGCATCGTATCCTTGTAATTCATAAGTGCTTTCTTCCCAACTACCAATAGAAGACATATATCCTAAAACTGCTGAGCCTAAATTTTTATAAGGATACAATCTTATAGGTGTTAAACTAACAGCTATACCAGGAAGATCATTAAGTTTTTGTTCAACTATAAATGCTGTATCTCTTTTGATATTATTTGCAATAGTTACCGCTCTATAACCTTTAAAACTTTGCATTTTTATAGTATCCTTAATAACCATATAATTTCTTAAATCATTAATAGAATATTTTTCTAGTAATAAATCTGTTATTTCCTTACCAGTCATATTTGTATATTTTTTTATTTCAGCTTCTTTTTCTTTTTCTTTTCCTTCTTGGTTTAGATTAGGATTTAAAATCAACTCGTACATATCATATGTTTTAACTAGCTCATAAAAAGTATCTTCAGGTGTCATTTTAAGTAATTCTTCATTAATTTTATCTATTTGCGTATCAGTTAAATCACCTTTTTCATCTTTAAATAATTTCTTTTGAACTCCTTCATGTAAGCCTCTATCTCTCTTAAATAATTTTTCTACGGCTTTTCTACTATCTGCACTAGTTGTTTTAAAGTCGTAATAAAATTTCCCATTACCATCAATTTTCAACAATAAATCATCCTGAAATTTTTCACTATTTTCTGATAATATTTTAAAAACTTTATCCATAGTCTCATAAAATCTTTCTTGTGACTCGTCAGTTTTTGTATATGTTAGTGTATATGTTTGAGTATTAGTTGCTAATATATTTCCTTTACTGTCATATATTTTTCCCCGTGGTGCCTTTTCAGCAACAAATCTTGTTGAACTAACATCAGCTCTTTCTTTATAATCATCATACTTATAAACTTGAAGATACAATAATTTTATAACTATTATCCCAAATATAGTTAACATTATTATATTTAAAACAGTATATCTTGATAACTTTTTTTTCTTTCTTGGCTTTTGAACTATCATCTAAACCTCCATGAACTTTTTTTATATTCTTTATCACAAAGTTTTAAAACAAAATTATACCCAAAGAACAATACAATTGCATTATATACGGACGATAGTAACGCCATTCTAATATTAATATCATTACCATTAACCTTTATAAATATATAGACTACACCAACTTTAATTATTGATACTATAAACATAGTTAATACAGGTATAAGCCTTTTATTTTTGAATATATTTTCTCCTACAAAGGCGGCTAGTACACATAATAATAGATTTGAAAGCGAATTTATCCCCATACCGTTATAAAAGAATATATCTTGGAGAATTCCACTAAAAGCACCTACTATTACAGCTTCTGTACCACCTTTAACTAAGGAGTAGCTAATAGCAAATATAAATAATAAGCTTGGAAAAGCCCCTCTTATAGCTAAGAATGGCATAAGAGAATTATCTAATATTAATAGTATTATTGAAACTAAAATAACCACCCAATTTTTCATATATTACCTCTTAATCATATTTAATATCCCTTGTTTCACTAGGAATAACAACAAATAATTCTTCTAACTTATTAAAGTCTACATAAGGTTTAATTATTGCACTTTTCATAACCTTAACATTATCAGTTTCAACTGACATAACCTCACCAATTCTTATTTCCTTAGGGTAAATCATTCCAAGGCCTGAGGTCATTATTACATCGCCTTCTTTGATTTTAGAATCTAGAAGAATATTTTCAACTTTAACTATATTATTATTTTTTTTATCTTTATACCCTTTTAAAATCCCAGTTGAATCTCTTGTACTATCAACCATTATCGCAACTGATATATTAGGACTTGTTAAGGTTTCTACTATACTCCAATTGCTTCCTGTTGAAATTACTTGACCTACTAACCCCTTAGCTGATATCACAATCATGTCCTTTGTGATTCCATTTTTTTCACCTTTATCTATAGTATATCCATCTAGAAAGTTTCCACCACTGTCGCCTATAATATTACACCCTAAATAAGTGTAATTATCTTTACTTTCAGTTAATTTGAAAACCTCTCTAAGACGTTCATTTTCTTCTTTTAAATTATTATACTCTAATAATTTATTTTCTAATTCAATATTAGAACTTGTTAGACTTTTATTTTCCGCTTTTACTTCAGAAAAATTTAATAAAAAGTCTGCAAATCCTTTTAATTTACTATTTGCTCCATAAACAATTTTCTGCAAAGGACTTACTACAGTACCTGCGCCACCTGATATTGCACCCTTTTGATCACTTTTTATAGTATAAATAATTATGCCAAAAAAGGCAACTGACAGTACTATTATAGTAACTGCCAGTTTATTTTTAAAAATCTTCATTATTGACCTCTTTGACTCCTATTTAACTCATCAAAATTTTCTAGCGCCTTTCCTGCTCCAAGTACTACACAATCAAGTGGTGATTCTGCAATATGAACAGGCATATTTGTTTCGTTTCTTATAAGTTGATCCAATCCCTTTAATAAAGCGCCTCCACCCGTTAGCATTATTCCTTTATCCATTATGTCTGATGCAAGTTCTGGTGGAGTTCTTTCTAATGTTGTTTTAATAGCCTCTACAATAGCTATTACCGGATCTTTTAATGCATCTCTTATTTGATCTTCTGTTATTACCACTATTTTAGGTAATCCAGTAATCATATCTCTTCCTTTTATTTCCATCTCAATGTTTTCTTCTTCTGTTTTATAAGCTGAACCTATTTCCATTTTGATTTGTTCTGATGTTCTTTCACCTATTAATAAATTAAATTCTTTTTTAACATAAGCAATAATTGATTGATCTAATTCGTCTCCAGCAACTCTTAACGACTTACTAGTAACAATTCCACCAAGTGAAATTATAGCTACTTCCGTTGTACCTCCACCGATATCAACAATCATACTTCCTGTTGGTTCTGCAACTGGAAGACCTGCTCCTATAGCTGCTGCCATTGGTTCTTCCATTAAAACAACATCTCTTGCTCCAGCAAACTTAGCTGCGTCTTCAATAGCTCTTCTTTCAACTTCTGTAACCCCTGATGGATAACATACTATTATTCTTGGGCTTGTGAAAGCACTCTTACTTGTTACTTTTTCTATTAATTTTTTAAGCATTGTTTGAGCTATATCAAAATCAGCTATTACTCCATCTTTTAACGGTCTTATAGCTACTATATTTCCAGGAGTTCTTCCTATCATTAATTTTGCCTCTGCCCCTACTGCTAAAAGTTTTCTAGTTGTAGTATTTATTGCCACAACTGAAGGTTCACTTAAAACTATACCTTTACCTTTTACAAATACTAAAGTATTTGCTGTTCCTAAATCTATACCCATATCTTTATTACTACTGAAAAATCCCATGTGAATTCCCCTTTCTATTATATGATTCCTTTTTCTTTCAAACTTACAAATTTTGTATTTCCTATTATTATATGATCTAATAAATTAATTCCCATAATGCTGCCACAGTCTTTAATTCTTATGGTTATATTTATATCTTCTTTACTAGGTGTTGGATCTCCGGATGGATGATTATGACAAATAATTATGTTAGCACTATTTCGCTTTACAGCTTCACTAAATATTTCTCTTGGATGTACTATTGAAGTGTTTAAACTTCCTTTAAAAACATCTTTAATACCAATTACGTTATTTTTAGTATTTAGCATTATTAGTTTTAAAACCTCTTGGTTTAAATCTGACATTTCATTCATTAACATATCTGCAATATCTTTTGGAGAAGATATCTTATAATTTTGATTTTGAGCCCTTAAGGTTTTAAATCTTTTAAAAAGTTCCATCATCGCAATTAATTGACTTGCTTTAATCTTCTTTATTCCTTTGATATTGGTCATTTCAGCATAATCACTTTTTAACAATCCATCTAAACCCTCTACCTCTGCCAGTAATCTAGTACTTAGTGCAACTACATTTTCACCTCTTACACCTGTCCTTAATATTACTGCTAACAATTCAGCATTATTTAGTCCCTCAGGTCCATTAATTAACATTTTTTCTATAGGTCTTTCATTTTCTGGTATATCACTTATCCTAACATTATTATTCATAAAGTTACTCCTTGTTTAAATATACCCCATCCCTATTTTCCCTCTAGACTTGGTGACATTAATGTAGCTTTTCTAATGAAGCATCTCATATGACATTTTTTATCATTTTATTAAGACTATTCAATGGTAATCCTACCACATTATAATAGCATCCGTTAATTTTTTCAACAAATATACCACCGTAGCCTTGAATTCCATATGATCCTGCTTTATCTAAAGGCTCTCTAGTTTCTATGTATTGTTTTATTTCTTCATCAGTTATTTCCGAAAACTTAACCTCTGTATAAAGACATTTTTTTTCAACTTTTTTATTCTTAGTGTTAATTACAACTACCGCGGAATAAACTCTATGAGTTTTACCACTTAATAACTTTAACATTTCAAAAGCATGATTTTCATCTTTTGGTTTTCCAAGAATTTTATTATCTAGAGTAACAATTGTGTCCGCAGCTATTACTACTGCATCTTCATTAATATTTTTTATTACATCTATTGCTTTGCCTTCTGCAATTTCTATAACGTATTCTTCTACATTTTTTCCTACTCTAACTGAATCCTCATCAAAATTACTTATTATTATATCAAAATCATTTACTATCCTATGTAATAGTTCTTGTCTTCTTTCTGATGCTGATGCTAAAATATATTTCAAATTATCACATCCTACCTATCTATATTATATATTGCCCAAAAATGTGCATTCTACACATTATAATATTTTTTTTCAGACTGTCATAATCTGAAGATTAAAGGTTGCAATGACCTTTATACCTACTACCTATATCTTATATAGTTTATCATTTTATATAAAGCCACACAAGTATCTTTGCCATTCTTTATACAAATTTTATTTATTTGTAATATTTTTGGTATTTTTTTGAAGTTCTCTAACTTATATAAAAAAATAATCTACTTAATTTAATTTATGATAATATCATTAATTAAATAAGTAGATTTATATTAAAGGATTATTTTCTATCTCTTAAAATTAATAAGTATTGTATAAATATATTTTAATTCATCAGTTAAATTTTCTTTTTTTAGTTCACTTGGTAATTCTTCAATATGCTTTTTAAACTGTCCAATAATTTCCTTTTTATCACCTTCAGTTATTTCAGGCAATTCTTTTGTCCAACCTTTAAACTCACTTGTGCTAACAGCTTTAACTTCATTATTTTTAAGTGTTGTTACTATTTTAAAATATCCATCTGAAATAGCACTGATTTGCTCTTGTACTTTATCTTCTTCATCAAGAGTAAATTTTACTTTAGCAGCTTCAATTCCTTTATCTTTTAATTCCTTTAAAGCTTTATCTCCCTCTTCTCCAGTAAATACCCCTGCTAAAACTCTAAATTTCTCTTCATCTTTAACTACAAAAGAATTATAGCTTTTACCTAAACTTTCTAATACTTTATTTGCATTTTCTTCTTTAGAAAAATATCCACATTGTACCGATTCGAAAGCTTCTTTTTTCACTGTTTCATCAGCCACAACCTCTTGACTTGTTCCTCCAATTTTCATTAATTTATTGCCCCATACAGTATTAAATATCATCGTGCCAACAATAAGACCAATGGCTCCTGCTCCTAATATCATCATTACCACAGATGTTAGAAAATTTATTCCATTACTTTTTTTCTTGTACTGATATTTTGTGTATCTCACTTTATTCTCCCCCTATTTCCATGTAATATATTTTTTTAAAAGTTTACTTAGACACCTAATAATATATATTCTGTAGAGTACAATAATATTCATTATGTAATAAAAAAAACATCCATAAAAAAAACCATCCATAAAAAATGGATGGAGTTTATCTGTATTATTTTAATTCTTTTAAAACTGCCTTTAGATATTTCCAAATGCTTTCTACCGATGAAATACTCATATGTTCTTGTGGTGTATGAACATCATATAGGTTAGGGCCAAAACTTATCATATCTAATCCACCTAATCTTTCATTAAATAGTCCACATTCTACGCCTGCATGTATTGCCGCAATTTCTGCTTTTTTCCCATACATGTTAGTATGAACTTTTTGACAAATATCTCTTAGCTTTGACTCTCTATTATATTGCCATTCTGGATACCCAGCTGTTGTTTCAAAATTTGCTCCTACTAATTCTGTTATAGTCTTTACTTTTAATATTATTTCTTCTTTTAATGATGCAACTGAACTTCTTATAGCACTATCAAATCTAACTGCATCTTCAAAAGTAGTTACTACTCCAAGATTTATCGAGCTTTCTACTAACCCTTCAATCTCAACACTTCTTGTATTAACTCCATTTGGATATAAATATAAAAGTTCTACAACTTTTTTAGTACATTCTTTTGTAAATATTTTTTTTGATAAATCTTCTACTACTATACATCCAATCTCGATCTCTGGATCTTGAGTTTTTAACTCATTTAATAATACAGTTTCCCAATTAGCTACTATTTCTTTAACCTTTTGCAAGTCTGAAGATTTTATTGCTATTAATGCATCCATTTCTCTTGGAATAGCATTATCCTTTGATCCACCATTTATTGATTGTATATTAAAATCAATTTTAGATGACATATCTTTTAATATTCTTCCCATAATTTTATTAGAATTTCCTCTTTCTTTATGGATTTCTATACCTGAATGACCACCTTTTAAACCTCTTATTATTAGTTCAATAATAATTTTATCAATATTATTTTCTAACTCTATATAAACTGAAGATTTAGCTCTTATTCCACCAGCACAACTTACTAATAATTGACCTTCTTCTTCATTATCAAGGTTTATTAACAATTCGCCATCTATGTGTTTTTTTGATACTCCCATAGCCCCTGACATTCCTGTTTCCTCATCAGTTGTTATTAGTATTTCTAATGGTGGATGTGGAATATCATTTGAAGCTACTAATGCTAATCCATAAGCTACCGCTATCCCATTATCTGCTCCAAGTGTAGTGTCTGTTGCATAAACATTATCTCCTACAACTCTTAACTTAAGAGAATCTTTTTCAAAATCATGATTTGTTCCTTTATTTTTTTCACAGACCATATCCATATGACCTTGAATAATAACAGTTTTTGAGTTTTCATAGCCCTTAGTTCCTGGCTTTTTAATTATTACGTTTAAAACTTCATCTTGAATAACCTCTAAATTTAATTTTTTTGCAAATTTAACAAGATAATCACTTATAGCCTTCTCATTTCCTGAGCCTCTTGGTATTTGTGATATTTCTTCAAAATAAGAAAACACTATTTTAGGTTCAACATTTTGTAAAATTTTCATATTTCTCTCTTCCTCTCTTTATTTTATGCTAGAATTATTATATTAAGTTTAGTATATCATAGTATATATAATACTTAAATTCCATTTCACATTTCAAATATTCAGATTATTTTTTATTTTCAATTTTTAACAAAATAAATTAGAGAGGTGTTTATTATGCAAAAAACTAAAATGATTTTTACAATCGGTCCTGCTAGTGATAATGAAGAAACTTTAAGAGAATTCATTAAAATCGGTATGAGTGCCGCAAGATTAAACTTTTCTCATGGTACTCATGAAACTCATAAAGAGAAGATAGATTTGATAAAAAAGGTTAGATCCGATCTTAATTCACCAACTGCTATTATTCTGGATATAAAAGGACCTAAAATCAGAACTCATAATTTTATAAATGATGGCGTGGAAGTTAAACAAGGAGATGAATTTATCTTTATTTGTGGAAGTGAAATTTTAGGTAATACTAATAAATGTTCCATATCCTACGAAGAGCTTTATAAAGATGTTTCAGTTGGTGGAAATATATTAGTAGATGACGGTTTATTAAAATTCCAAATAACTGAGGTTATAGGAAAAGAAATTCATTGCACAACTATAATCGGTGGAATGATTCAAAACCATAAAGGTGTTAATGTTCCAAACGTAAAAATAAACCTTCCTTCAATTACAGAAAAAGATAAAGAAGATTTAGTCTTTGGATGTCAAAACGGCGTAGATTTCATAGCTGCTTCTTTTATTAGAAAAGCATCCGATATTGATGACGTTAGAAAAGTATTAAAGGCTAATGGCGGTGACTCTATACAAGTAATAGCTAAAATAGAAAACCACGAAGGCGTTAACAACATAGATTCAATTATTGCAGTTTCTGATGCTATTATGGTAGCTAGAGGTGATATGGGTGTTGAAATTCCAATAGAAAGAGTTCCTATAATACAAAAAAGTATTATCAGAAAATGTAATGAGGCAGGTAAAATAGTTATTACTGCAACTCAAATGCTTGATTCAATGATAAGAAATTCATTGCCAACAAGAGCTGAAGCATGTGATATTTGCAATGCTATTTTTGATGGAACAGATGCAATTATGCTAAGCGGAGAAAGCGCTAGTGGTAATTACCCACTTGATGCTGCAAAAACTATGTCTAAAATATCCATAGAAACAGAAGATAATCTTGATTATAACTACTTAAATAAAAGGTTAAAAGAACCTGCTTTAGATGCATTTTCTGAAGCAATAAGCTACTCAGCTTGTAGAACTTCTAATTTACTTAATACTAAAGCCATTGTAGCTGCAACCAATAGCGGCGCTACTGCAAAATTAATTTCTAAATATAGACCTAAATGCCCTATAATCGCCATTACTCCTCATGACGAAGTAAGACGTGGACTTTCCTTAAATTTCGGTGTATTTCCACTACTTTGTGAAATGTTTAATACAACTGACGAAATTATAACTGAAGGAAAAAAAGTTGCTAAAGGCTCATCCTTTGCTAAGGAAGGTGATGATATTATAATAGCTGCCGGAATGCCAACAACTCAAAACGGCGGAACAAATATGCTTAAAATAGAAAAAATTTAAATTTAGATATTAAAAAATACCCTGTTAAGTATGTATTTATAACTTTACAGGGTATTTTCGAATTTCTATATTAGGCACTTTCAAAAAATACTAAACCAATTTGCTAGTCTATTATTTTTTATAGCCTTTAATTAAACATTCCCTTGAATAATTCTCCTAAAGAAACACCATCTTCTTCATCATTATACTGAAGATATTCTTTTGATTTTTCCTCACACTCTTTAATACTTAAAGATAATTTTTTATCTTCTTTATTTACCTTAAGTACTTTAACTTTAACAATTTGTCCTGCTTTTAAAACGTCATCTGGCTTTGATATGTGGTCATCACATATTTCTGATAAATGTACAAGACCTTCAACTCCAGGAAACACCTCTACAAAAGCTCCAAAAGCTAATAAATTAGTAACTTTACCTTCTAAAGTAGCTCCAATTTTACATGCATCTGCATTTACTGTCCATGGATCACTATTTACATCTTTTAATATTAATGAAATTCTTTCCTTATCTTCATCTACATTTCCAATAAATACCTCAACACTATCTCCAACATTTACAATATCTTCAACTCTATTAACTTTTCCCCAAGCCAAATCACTAATATGAATAAGTCCAGTAACTCCTCCGATATCAACAATAGCTCCTACTCTAATAATTTTCTTAACTTCACCAGTTCTCTTTTCCCCTGGTTTTATAGTTTCCCATATCTTTTTCTTGTCTATTTGATACTGGGCATCTTCTAATATTCTTCTTGAAGCAACTATTCTTCTATTTTTAAAATCAACTTCTGTTAATTTAACTTCTAAATCTTTTCCTTCTAATTCTTTTAAAACTATTCTTTCTCTTGATGCAAGTGAAGCTGGAATAAATATTCTAGTCTCTCCATAATACGCCACTAATCCACCCTTAACTTCTTCTTTTACTTTAACAGTAATAATTTTTTCATTTTTAAAAGCTTCTACTAACTCTTCTTTTTCAACAATAGATAAAGCTCTTTTTCTAGAAAGAACAACATAGCCTTCTCCATCATTAGGTGAAATAACATAAACTTGGATTTTATCTCCGCTAGAAATAACATCTAATGGATTTTCTCCTGTTGCTGTTAACTCTTCTCTACTAATAACGCCGTCAAAAGCATAATTAATATTTACAGATACTTCTTTTTCCGATACGTTTATAACTTCCCCATTTAATATGTCACCTTTATTTATTCTTTTTACATCAAATTCACTTAATAAATCATTCATTGATACTTCTTGAATTTCATTCATAATTATATTCACTCCTCATCATTATGACTATTTAAGGGATCTTCAAAAATAACTAGTCAGATTATTTTATCTCCCTAACTTTACTACTTATAATTTTAAGATAATTTTTACTTTTTTACAAGTATTGAAAAGTATTATTAATTTATTAACTTATTTGTTTAACTAAACCTATGGTATAATAAAGGAAATATTTATGTATTTGTAAAATAGTTATTCATAACCTTTAAAAGGTTTGATTTAACTATTAAACAGGAGATATCAAACGATATTTCTATTTACTTTAAGCTAACATCTATTTTTAACTTCAAATGGATGTAAACAATCTAAAATGGACTTTGATAAACTCTATTTTTTACTATAATATATAAGTATACTATTTCTCCAGGGGGTGAATCCTATTAAGCGGTGTAGAAAAAAGTTAATATTAATATTTTTATTAACTTTCATTTTTCTAACTTCTAGTTTTGTATTAGATACTATCTCTATTTTTGACACATTCACTAAGGGAGAAGTAACTGTATCCGCAAAATCTAGTGGTGGTAAATCTAGTACAAAAAAATCTTCTAGCAGCTTTAAGAGTGGTTCTTTTAACAAGAACTCAAAAAGCAGTTCTACTAAAGAATCTACTAGTGGTTCTGGTGGATACAAATCCAGTAGTTTCTCAGAAACTACTAAAGGAAAAGAGAGTAGCTCAAAAGGTTTCAAATCTGGATCATTTTCAACTTCTAAAGATAAGGATAAAGATAAAAAACAAGATTCTGAAGATACAACTAAAGGTGGCAGCAATTATAGCTCAGGAAGCTCCCCTACCTATAGTAGAGGAGGATTTGGAAGATCTCCAATGATGTTCTTTGGCCACAATACTGGCGTATCTTTTAGTAGTATTTTTATAATATTAATTATTTTTATAGTATTAGCAATTGGAATTAAAATTTATTTACGTAAGAGAAAATATTAAATTAAAAATTTTAGGAGGTTTTATCAATGGGAATTTTTACAAGAATGTCAAACATGATTAAAGGAAAGGTGAATGATACTTTGGATGAAATGGAGAATCCAATTGAATTATTAGATCAAAAGGTTAGGGATATGGAAGAACAATTAAGTAAAGCAAAATTAAATTCAGCTCAAGTACTTGGTAACGTTCATGAAATTAAGAAAAAGATGGATAATGCAGTAAGATCTGCTGAAGATTTTGATAGCAAAGTTAAACTTGCTATGTCAAAAGGTAATGAAGACTTAGCAAAAAGAGCCTTAGCAAAAAAGGTTGATTGTGATAAACAAGTTACAACACTACAAGCTACCTATGAAGCTTCAAAAATTCAAGCTGACTCCCTTAAGAAGAACTTAGCTGCCCTAGAAGCTGAAATTACTAAAACTAGAAACTACAGAGATGAAGCTGCTGCAAGATATAGCACTGCTGAAGCTAGTAAACAAGTAAATGAAATACTTGCAAATGTTCAAACTAAAACAAATACAATTCAAATAGATAATATTGAAAGAAAAATTCAAAGAAAAGAGTCTTTAGCTCAAGGTTTATCAGAATTACGTAATGTAGATACTTTTGATAGTGAATTTGAGGCTTTAGATACTGTTGATTTAGACTTAGAATTAGAAAAATATAGAAATTCTTAATAATAGGTGGTATTAAAATGGGCAAGGATTTAGATTTTATAAATAAAGAAAGAGATTATTGGGGTAAGATTTATACAGATATAACTTATTCCATAAGCGAAATTTCTCCATTTTTAGAGGAATCAACTTTAATTAAGAGAAAATATTATTCTAAAATCTCAATTCTTAAAGATTATATAAAAAAATTAGATGATAGTGAGTTTAAGGATTCAAAAAAGCCTAAATTTCTATCTCTATTTAAAAATGATGATTCTACTAGCACTTTAATAGATTATAAAACTTCTAATAGAGATGCTTTTAAACAATTTGAAAATTGTTCTAAATGTACATGCTTAAATTGTGTTCGTGAATGTGAATTTAAAAGTTGTATGGGTTGTAAACCAAGCTCATTTATAAAGAAATGTACTGATAATAAAATTAACATTAGAAAACATGATAATTTCACTTTGGATTTAACTAATAACGACTCAGGAATTGCAAGTACTTATAAAGTTTTAGCAACTCTTGAAGATTGCAGTTTAGATAAATTATATATTATTCTCGAAAATATAGTGGATACTGATGATAAGTTTATTCTTTATTATTACCCTGGTATTTCTGAAGATAACTTTGGTGAAATAGAAAATGAATCTGAATTTAATTTTGTATTAGAGAGCTTTGAACAATCTGACTATTAAAAAATTAAGCCTATGGATTATTTGAAAATCCATAGGCTTTTTTTGCTGACTTATCATAGTTTAAAAATATAATACTAGTTATTTATTTATTTTTTAGATTCCAAGGCTAATATATTCTAGTGAATATCCATTCCTTTTCGCTTGATAACTCTTCGTTATATTCATAATCTTCTTCATTAAATTCTTTTAATTCTTCTGGATTATTAATTTTATTTTGAATTATATATCTACTCATTAAGCCTCTTGCCCTTTTAGCTTTCAATGAAATTATTTTATATTCTCCATTTCTAAGCTCTTTAAACATTGGAGTAATAACTTTTATATCATCTTCTTTTTCAATAGCTTCTACTGCTTTAAAGTATTCTTTTGAAGCTAAATTAATTAAGATTTTTTCCTCATGTTTTCTAAGTTCTTCATGAACTGATTTCTTTAATTTATTCTCCCAAAACTCATAAAGATTTTTATTTTCTCCAACTTTTAACTTACTGCCCATTTCTAATCTATATGGATTTATTCCATCAAAAGGTCTAAGTACTCCATATAATCCTGATAAAATTCTTAAATTATCATTTGCATAAAACAACTCTTCATCTGTAAAACTTCCTACATCTAACCCTCTATACACATCTCCTTTAAATGCTAATAAGCAGTGCTTACTATTTTCCAAAGTATCTTCCCAAGTCTTAAACCTGTCTTTATTTAAAAGAGATAACTTATTACTTATTTTCATAAGCTTAGCAATGCTATAGCTATCAAACTTCTTTAATTCATCCATTATAAGGTTAGAATCCTGAAGAAACCTAGGTTTTGTCATTGGTAAATTTTTATTTATATTTTCAAATTCCAAAGTTTTAGCTGGTGAAATGACTATTAACATTCAAATCCCTCCTTTTTTTATATCTTAGGGATCTCCCTTATAAATATAATATCACTATCGATAATTATTTTCAATTAATCCCTCTTAGACATATCCAAATAAATAACTAGTCACCATTCTTCTAAACCTTAATGAAAAATGCCAAGAGATACATCTCTTGGCATTCTATAATTTATTTATACTATATCTTTTTTATTTCTCTTTATTTGGTTATAACAATAATTAATTATATCACTTCTTTTAATTATTCCTATAAATATCCCATCATCATCAACTACTGGAACAAAATTTTGATTTGTTGCTAGTGATATTAGACTTTCAACATCTGCACTTATTAATACAGATTTATGATTAACTCGTCTTGTAATATCCTTCACTTTTACTAGCCCAGTATTCTTAAAGTTTAAATCTGGAGTATTTTTCAACTCCCATAGTAAGTCGCCCTCTGTAAGAGTACCTACATATTTACCTTCCTTATCTATTAAAGGAATCGCTGTGTATCCGTGATGTTCCATTCTTTCAATAACTTGTCTCATCGTAGCATCTAAGTACTCATAAATAACTTCATTCTTAGGTGTTAAAAAAAAGGCTATATTCATAATTTCACCATTCCTCTATTACATTTAGTAATCTTACTAAACTATACATCTATTTTATCATATTCATAATAATTTTAGTATAAATAGCGTGAATTTTAATAAATTATTAAGTATTATTCTTTTTTCTACCAAGTTAAGAAGCTGACTAGTATTTTTTGAAGTTCGCTTATTTATACATTTTATATGTGTAGTTTATATACTCTACTTCATTTACTATAGTAGATGTTTCTTTATATACTTCTTCTCCGCTAAATGTTTTCTTAATTACAACTTCATTAATAACTTTTCTATTGCACTTTGGGCATATACCAAGAGATAGAAACCTCCAATTTATTGGCTTTAATGGATATTCTATAGCCAAACCTACCTTGCATTTAGGACATATTTCCTTAACTTTATTTTCATCCAAATTATATTCCTGTAAATTTTTAACTTCTAAAGCCGGCATATTATATATATCTTTAATTACATAATTTTTTATTATTCTTGAATTATATATTCTCTTAAGGACATAGGATGTATAAACTGCATCATTTAATGCATCATGTAATTTACTCGGATCGATTCTTATTTTTAATTCTTCTAATGCATTTTTTAAACTTAATGAATTTTTATGAGCAAGAATCTTAGTTGAATATTCTTGTATATCCAAATAATTTTTTAACCATTTTAAATCTTCATATTTATGATATATTGCATTACTCATTATTTCTATAATATCATCTTTTGCCCAAGAACATATAATATCATCTTCATCTATAAGAGCTCTTAAGCCGTCCATTCCTTCTTCAAATGAAATTCCAGAGTCTAAATCTTCTTTTGAAATTTTAGTAATTTCTAAAACTTTTGGGTTTAAAACTGGAATTATAGACGGCTTTATATACGCCTTATACTCTCCTAGTGGTTTCATATATTTATCTAATTTAATTGCCCCAATTTCTATTATTTCATTTTCGATTTGTATATCCTTTAAATCTGGATTATCATTAAATATATCTGGATAATATTTATTTATTCCATTTAAATTATTAAACTCTAAATCAATTATTATAAACGCCAAATATCTCACCCTCTCACTATTTACTCTCATAGGTATATTATGACATTAAATTGAATAAATTTCATTAATTACTTTCTCTAAATGATTAAATTTTATTTATATTCATTAAAATCAATTCCAGCTAGTTTCATAAGATGAATTGCATTTCGTGTTGTACTTCCACCATCTCTTAATTTATAATCAAATTTTATTTTATTATTATCATAGTATTCTTGGAAATTATAATTTACTAACCAGTTTTTAGTTTTTTCAAGTTCACATAATTCTAAATCATGAGTTGATACCAATCCCATTCCACCACAATTTACTAATTGATTTATTAAAACCTTGGCACCTTCATGTCTATCCATTGAATTAGTTCCTTTAAAAATTTCATCTAATAAGAAAAATACTTTTTCCCCTCTTTTTGCAGCTTCTATTAAATATTTAATTCTTAATATTTCTGCATAGAATGAAGATATACTCTCTTCTAAATTATCTTTAGTTCTCATACATGTATATATATTAAAGGCTCCACAGTTAAAGCTTTCACTGCAAGTTGGTGCTCCAATATAACTTAGTAATATATTTAGCCCTATAGTCCTTAAAAATGTACTTTTACCAGACATGTTTGATCCTGTAATTAAGGCTACTTTTTCTTTTCCTTTTAAAGAGAAACTATTACTAATAGCTTTTTCACCTATCATTGGATGTCCTATGTTTACTCCGTATATTTCTGCTTCATCTAAAATAACTGGATAGGTAAAGCTTTCAAAATTATAGGCAATACCGGAAATGCTTGATAATGCTTCAAACTCGCCCATAACTTTTAGCCATTCTTCTAGATATTTACCATTTTTCCCTCTCCATGATTCTAAATTTCGTATAATGAATGTATCTGAAAGTATAGTAACATTTAATAAAAGATAATATGCATTTGCAGAACTATCTCCAAGCCAATCAATAAGCTTCTTTAGTGATTTCATTTCTTTTTTACAACTTATATTTTCTTTATTATTTATTCTTGATTTTAAATCTTTTAAAAATTCACTATTAAACTCCTCTTCTTCAATTAGCCCAAGTAAGTTACTATAGGCTTCTATATCCTTTTGATGTTTATGAAAAAGATTCACTATTTCTCCTAAATCCTTAGTCAAAATCTTTACAACTAAATAATTAAACATAAATACCAATAGTAAATAACTAAAGGGTATTATTTTCATTATTGTTATTAAAATACCAGCAAGTGTTACTGCAATACATAAATAAGGAATAACTTTTAGGGCAAACCCTACTTTCTTTTTCTCAGTAGCCCAAGTTATTAATTCTTCTACATCATCTTTACATACCTTTTTAAATGTTGATTCTACTATTAATTTTTGTCTCCAATCTACTTTATCTGATAATTCTTTTATAGCACTTTGTCTTTCTATAATTTCTTCTTTTCTTGGAATTTTATTTAACTTTAAAATATTAGCAAGACTTATTCTACCAAACTTTGTATTAGTACTATTTATCCATTGAAAAAGTGAACTGGCTCCAAAGACATCTAAATCACCAGAAAATCCATGAGTATCTTCTAAAAACTCTTCACCTTTATCTTTAAATTCCCTCCATGTTCCATCTATTCTTTTAAGACCTTTTTCGTTAACATCAACAATTATTTGATTTTTTCTTTTTTCTTCAAGTCTATTATTATGAAAATAAGCTACAATAATGAAAACTCCTATATATAAACCTAATTCTATAATTATATATTCAAATATTCTATTTTCATATAAAAAGTACGTTGTTACTATAGCTAAAATAACTATTACTAGCCTTACTATTGCTAGGGCAGTTGTTATTCCTCTTAATCCTTCTAATCTTTTATTACTTTCATTTATATTTTCTTCATAATATAATTTTGCTTTACTCACAATATCCTCCCCTTTCACATTCAATATTTTACCATATTTTTCTTCCTTAGGCACTTTTAAAAAATAATATTTTATTAACTTGGTCTATTATTATTTATTTGGATATGCCTTAAGTAATTTAATTATATATTATTTTTTTAAAGATTCCTAACTTTTATATATTCTTAGTGATCTGTACAAACATAACAAGTCAAAGATTCTGACTTGTTATGTTTTTAAGCTCCCTTAAAATATAAAATAAAGGATCCTACTTAAATGTAGAATCCTTTTGTTTTAATTATTTAAGAGCTTCATATATTTTTTCGTAGTTATATCTAGTTCCTTCTAAATAAGACATATTATCTACTTTTGTTTCTAAGCTATATATTTTTTCAACTTTAGCCCCTGCATCTCTTGCTAGAGCTTCTGATTGACTACTACTTGCTGCTGATTCACTAAATATTGTTTTGATATTATTTTCTTTACAATATTCAAGTATTTCCTTAAAATCTCCAGGTGGTATCTCACCCTCCCCACCATATATTCCTATTAGACTATTTTGAGTTAGTCCAAAATCTCTACAAAGATATCCAAAGGCAGCATGTCCTGTAACAAAATTCTTATTACTTATGTTTTTAAATTTTTCAGCATACTCTTCATAAGTATCATTAAAATCTTTCTTTAGCTTTTGAAAATTTTCTTCATAATAATCCTTATTAGCCTCATCTTTTAAAACTAATGCATTTTTTATGTTTTCTGCTTGTTTTGTAGCTTGTTTTAAGCTTAGCCAAATGTGAGGATCCTGTGTTCCATGATCATGTCCTGCATGCTCTTCTGCAGTTTCATTTGCATGTTCCTCTTCTTCATGCTTTGCATGTTCTTCAGCAGTTTCACCAGCATGTTCGTCTTGAGATAATTCAATTATATCTACTCCATTACTTGAATTAACTATTTCAACATCTTTATTTTCTATTTGTTTTAAAATAGGATCTATCCATGACTCCATCTTTAATCCGTTGTACACAAATATATCACTATTATTCAAACTGGCTAAATCCTTTGGCTTAGGTTCAAAACTATGTGGATCACTATTTTGTGGGATAATTGAGAATACCTCAACTTTATCCCCACCTATTATTTCTGCAAATTCCTTTAAAGGGCTTATAGTAACTCCAACTCTTAACTTCCCTGTTTCATTATTATTTTCTTTAGTGCTACATCCAATAGTTGTAACTAAACCTAATACTATCATTGCTGTTGCTATTAATTTCTTTTTCATATATCCACCTTTCTAAATGCAAATTATTCGCATTTGCCTTGGTATAATTTTACCTTGCTATATTATTATTGTCAATATCATAATAAAATATAATTGTTTTCTATATTTTTTTTATCTAATATTTCCTTTTCTCTATGTTGGCAAGTAAATATAATAAGTTGTCCAAAGGAGTTTTCTTCTAAAATATCCAATATATGACCTACTCTTTCGTCATCATATTGAACAAAAGCATCATCTAATACTACAGGTACTTCCCCTTCTTTATAAAGCATTGAAATAAATGCTAACCTTAAAGAAATATAAAGTTGATCATTAGCACCATTACTTAAAAGTTCTCCGGCTAGAATACTATTATCATTCTTAACCTTAATTTCATATAAATCTGATACCATAACATCACTATATCTATTATTAGTTAATCTTTTAAAATTATCTAATACTTTTTGATTTAATACTGGTCCAAAGTTTCCCCGTACTTCTCTAAATGCTTCTTGCAGTTTTTCTTGTGCTAATTTAGTTGCCTTTAATTTCATATCATCTCTTTTTATAATTTCCTCTACAGCTCCGATTTCTTCTTCTATAGTTGGAATAGGCCTCTTCCCCATAAACCTAGTGTTTATTTCATTTTCTACATCTTTAATAGATTTTTCAGCTTCTATTAGCTCATGTGATTTATTACTCACTTGTTCATCTATTTCTTCTTCAGTAGTATAAGAATATTTAATATTTTCATTAATTATATCCTTTAACTCTTCTTTTATATGTTCAATGTCTTTACCTTTAGTTAACGCTTTATAAGTTTCTTCTATAGACTGTAAACTTCTCCTTAGTTCTTCTCTTTGTATTAACTTTTCTTTAATTTCTCTAAGACTTTCTTCAATGTCTATTAAATCCATATCATGTAGCCCCAGAACCTCAAGCTTTCCTCTTATTCTTTCTTCTCTAACACTTAGTTCTTTTATAAGCCTATCAATGGCTTCTCTGCTCTTTTTAACTTCTATTTGCAGTGATAGCACTTCTTTATTTTCAATTTCATATTTTGCTATTTTCTCTAATACTTCCCTTACATCTTTAGAATCTGAAATTTCTAGAATCATATCTATCTTTTCTAGATTAATTTTATAGTTACTTTTTAGATTTCTTATATCAATAATCGATAATTGTATTTCTTTTTCTGATATTTTAACTAATTGCTTTTCTTCATAAGAATTAAACTCATCAAATAACCTTATCTTTTTTATAAAATCTTCATATGTAGTTGCTCCTACTTTCTTTTTATATCTAAATAGTTTTTCTTCTATTTCTTCTATTTCTCTATTAAGATTCTCTAATGTTACTGTTTTATTATTTTTTTCTTCTAGAGATTTTACTTCTATTCCTAATTCGAAAGTTCTCTTACCTAAATAAATAGCTACTAATATTAATGGAATTATTGTCCACAAATTTTCTTTGAACATAACTAAAGCTAATATAATTAAAATAATATCTAAAAATAAAATATATTTATTTTTCCTAAATTTATTTAATAAGCCTTTTTCATTACTTTTACTTATTTTATGCTCATCCTCATTTTCCATTCTAAATTTTAACTCTTTTAATTTATCCTCATACGCTTTTAACAATGAATCTATATTCATTCTTACATCTCTAAATTCAATTACATTTCCTATTGATTTACTTTTTATAGCTATATCTTCATTAAGGTTTTTTATATCATTACTTAAATTTTCAAATATACCTATTTTTTCTTTTAAAGATTCCTGTTCCATTGTTGTTCTTAAGAAATTTTCTTTTACTCCTGGTTCTAACTTTTCTATAAATAATAACTCCTTGAATTTCTCTCTTTTTTCGCATAAAGTTTCTTCACTTATTTTTAATTCTTCTTCACCGTCCCCTTTTAAATCTAATAGGCTTAAATAAAGAGTATTTTCTTCTTTTATATCATTTATTAAACTTTCATCTATAACACCATCTAAAGAAATAGATTCTTCAATATACCTCTCTTTCTTCTTAAGTTCTTCGCTTTTTTTTAAATACACAGTTATATCTTCATATTCTTTTTGGAGTTTAATTTTCTTTATATATTTTTTATATATATCCAGGTTTTTAAGTTCTTTCCTTAAAAATGACCTTTTATCTTTTAAGTTTATTACAATTTCTTCTTTATGAAGATTTTCTTCTGATAACTTATATCCTTCATATCGCTCTTCTAAAAGGCTAACCATTTTATTCCTTGCTAAATCTAAAGAGCCTGATTTTCTTGTAGTAGTTAAGGATTTTCTTATTCCTTCAAGCTTTTCAATAGCTCTATGAATTGAAACTTTTTCTTCCCCACTACCTAAAAGGTTAGTTGCACGCTCCATGATTTCTTCTTCTCTATCCTTGTTAACTACAACCCCTAATTGGCTTATAAATAAAGTTCTTACAAATGTTGATCCGTTAACCCCAAGAAAATATTTTCCTGGTTCATCATTTGGTATATTTTTTATTACTTCACCAGTTAAAGCATCTAATATTTCACATGTATCTTCTTTTTTAGTAACTCCAAAGGATTTCTTAATTATATATTCTATTCCCTCATTCTCTATATAAAGCTCTCCTATTATTTTTTCACCAGTAATAGGAGCGTATTTTAATCTTTCATTATTTTTTAAATCTTTACTTCTTTTTGGTGATATACCATACAGCCATATTTTAATAAAACTTTGAACTGTACTTTTTCCAGTCTCATTATCTCCATAAACAATGTTAGTATTTCTTTTAAATTCAATAACTTTGTTACTAATTCCAGCAAATGCTATAATATTAATTTTTTTAATAATCATTAAGATTCACCTCTTCTTGAGAAAGACATTGTATCCCTAGCTTCAATGCCATTTTTATAACCTCGATATTCTCTTCATCTTTATTTTCTTCTAATTCTTTTAATAACTTGGCTGCAAAAATCCCTTTTAAGGAATAATCTTTTGATATTTCATCAAAATCTATTTGAATTTCAGTTTTGTCCACTATTTTAATAAAATAAAATTCATCTTTTAACTTCTCAAATATTACATCTTCTTTTAAATTTAAATGAGGCTCTAGTGTACCTACTAAAACTATTTTATAAAAGTTTTTTAACCTATCTTCCTCTTTTACATCTCTTAAAATAATTGCTTTTACTTCCTCATTACTAAATGCCTTAGATATATCAACTTCTCTTACATAATAATTTCTTTTAGATGTTTTAGTGAACTCTAAATTAACTGATCCCTTATAAACTTCACCTAATATAACACCTTTATCACCAACTTCATCAAAACCTCGTCCTTGAGGGCACCCACAGTATGCATAGCAAGTAGAACGCTCTCTTAGTATTCCTGTATAGCTATGTCTATGTCCTAACGCTAAATAATCCACCCCAGACTCTCCTATTTCTCTTAATGTTATTGGATTATACACATTGCCCCCTTCACTTTGTGATATCTCCCCATGTAATACCATTAGGTTTATGTAATTTGTTTGGGCCTTAACTTCTTTTAATAAACTCTCTCTTATATGAGGTTTATTAAATGCAGCTCCCCAAACAATAGTATCTAACTTTTCAATATAAACTTTCTCCATTTCACTTTTAAAAACATGTACATTA
Source organism: Clostridium gasigenes (assembly GCF_900104115.1). Classification (GTDB taxonomy): domain Bacteria; phylum Bacillota; class Clostridia; order Clostridiales; family Clostridiaceae; genus Clostridium; species Clostridium gasigenes. Next base: position 65,512 of record NZ_FNJM01000004.1, on the reverse strand, counting down.
CTTGGCCATTCTATCATTTTATAAAATGAATTTGTGTTATAAGGATCATGATTTCCTGGTGAAATAAATACTTTTATATTCTCGATTCTTTCTAACTGTTCCCTAATAAAAGCTAATGTTTTTTTATTAACTGTTAGATTATCAAATATATCCCCAGCCATTAACATTATATCCACAGAATTAGTCTTGCATATATTTATAATTGTGCTTAAAACTTCTAATAATTCTTCTTTACTTATACTTGAAAGCTTGCTATTTAACTCTTTAAATGGAGTATCAAAATGCATATCTCCACAATGTAATATTTTAATTTTTTTCATAAAACCACCCTCAACTTCAGAACTTTTGTTCTCATTTTATCACAAACAAATTTTTCTTTCAATTTTAAGTGTTAAACCTTATGGATTCATTTATACTAGCCACCTAAGGACCTTTTCTTTCAGCTCTCTAACGAATAAAAAGAAGTTCTTATTAAAGAACTTCTTTTTACATTTAATATTATTAAAATTTTATGTAAGATTTAATGACTTGTTTAAATCCAGTTTTCTTTAATACAGAAAGTACTACACCTATAACTTCATAACTTGATGTAATTAATTGTTTTTCTCTTATTTTTAATAATTTAGATTCTATATCTTGAACTAACATTATTAAATCAGATTCATTTAAAATTATGCCTGCCTCATTTGCTGAATTTTCAATACTAGTCTTTATTTTCTTTGAATTAAATTTTTCTAATTTCCCATCTTTTTTTATTATTTCCATAAACTCACCTACCTCCTATATTCATTTTTTCAAATACTTTATATACTCTTTCATATTTTTTATTCTACTATAAAATCCATATATAAACAATGTAAATACTTTCAGTTCTATATAGGTCATATCCTCTAACAATATAGCTTTTTCAGATTTTATTAATAAATATTTTATATTTCACTTACCATTTAATCAATAATTTTAGATTTAATAATATACTATATAATAATTAAAATTTAATAATGGGGTGTTTTAATGATATCTATAAGTCTTTGCATTATTGTTAAAGATGAGGAAACAGTTTTAGGAAGATGTCTTGCATCTGTACGAGATGCAGTAGATGAAATTATAATAATAGATACTGGATGTACTGATAACAGTATCTCAATTGCGAAAGCATTTGGAGCTGAAATTCATAAATTCACATGGATAGATGATTTTGCTAAAGCTAGAAACTATGCCTTTAGTCATGCAACTAAGGATTATATACTTTGGTTAGATGCTGATGATTATATTACTCGTGATACTCTTGCTAATTTAATCAAACTAAAAGAAACTTTAGCTAACGATGTAGATTCAGTTACTATGCATTATATACTTTCTCAAGATTCTAATGGTAATACTACTAACTCTTTAAGAAGAAATAGATTAGTTAAGCGTTCAAATAATTTTAAATGGATTGGTGTAATTCATGAGTACTTAGATGTTTCTGGTAACATTATAAACTCTGGTCTTAGTGTTATTCACGGCAAGTTAAAATCTTCTATTGGAAGAAACCTAAAAATATATGAATCTATAATTGCAAAAGGAGAAATATTATCTACAAGAGATATGTTTTATTATGCTAACGAACTTTTTGATAATAATCGTATAGATGAATCAATAGTTCAATATAAAGCTTTTTTAGATACAAACCTTGGTTGGGTTGAAGATAATAAAAATGCTTGTTCAAATTTAGTTGATTGTTTTAACTATAAAAACGATACTGAAAATGTATTTAAATATATTTTTAAATCCTTCGAATATGATGTGCCTAGAGCTGATTTTTGTTGCCAATTAGGTTTCAAATTTTTAAGTTTGGAAAAATTTAATCAATCTATTTTTTGGTATGAATTAGCTACTACACTTAAACCTGATGAAAACAATTTAGGTTTTACAAATCATGCTAGTTCAACTTGGCTACCCCACCTTCAACTTTGTGTTTGCTATTCTCGGATAGGGAAACTTAATATTGCAAATGATCATAATGAAGAAGCTGCTAAATATATTCCTGATAGTCCTAAAATAATTCATAATCGTAATTATCTTAAAGATAAAATTTAAGATATAAGACGTCTGCAAAAAAGATTCACTTATATATTTAATATAAATATATGATAAAAATAATTTAATATTTAACGCAAAAGTATGGTAAAAACAATTTAATATTTTTACCATACTTTTGTTTTTAGGTATTCCAATATAACTGTTAACTTAATTAGATATAGCTTATTAATATTTCTATTATTTAAGCTCCCTAATTAAATTGTCTAGAGTGAACTTTCATATTGTTCAACCATTCTTTTTACCATTTCTCCACCTACGGATCCACATTGTCTTGATGATAAATCGCCATTGTAATCACTAAATGGTACACCGATTTCTCTAGCAACTTCATTTTTAAAGGTATTTAACCCTTGTTTTGCTTCTGGTACTAATGCTTTACTTGACATAATGTATTCCTCCTTTGGATTTGGTATTAGGCACCAATCAAAAATAATCCTCTAAATATGATTAGCATAGATGCTATTTATTTTTAAGATGCCCTATAAACAAATTTCTTAAATTAGACAAAAACGACCTAGAAATTAATTTTCTTATTAATTTCCCTCCTAAATGCTTTTTCCTTTTTAAGAAGTTATTTTGTTTATGCTATTATTGTAACCCAGGTTCTATTTTATATTCTGTGTAATTGCAGGGTAATATTCCAATTAAAGTTATTAATACATTTTTAAAATAACTAGTGAAATCGCGCTATATTTTGAGTTATGGTTCTTCTCCTAGAATAAAATATTCTCAGAATTTTTGACTTGTTATTTTCTTTCAGAGCCTTAACACTTATTTTTTTATTAACTACTGTATTATTTTATATTTTTATATTTTTTCTTTTTATATAATAATCTCTTCCTATTCCAACTAACAAAGATATTTGATATGAAATAGTTACAGTAATAAGTTGTATTACTGCGAATATATTTGAATGCATCATTATAATTGATGCTACTAGCCAAACTAATCCTGAAATTATTGCGCCTTTTTTGCCACCTAATATTCCACTTAAAATTATTGTTATTAATATAATTATTTGTAATTTTATTATCCCCATATTATTCACCTCTTTTAATTATTCTTTTAGATTATATCCATTTAAAAACATATTTAATCATAATAAATCTACCGATATTTTGAGGGATATTATATTTTTATTAGTAAATACTATTAATGAAAATATTTTAATAAGAGGTGCTAAAATGAAATCATTAAAAGATACAGAAACATCCAAAAATCTACTTAGAGCTTTTGCTGGAGAATCACAAGCTAGAAATAGATATATGTTCTATGGAGAAGTTGCTAAAAATGAAGGTTACGAACAAATAGCTGATATTTTTAAACTTACAGGTGAAAATGAACAAGGTCATGCTGAAATATTCTTTAATTATTTAATTAACGATTTTAATAATGAAGAGTTATGTATTGATGCTAGTTATCCTATAGCAAAAGGTGCTACTCTTGCTAATTTGCAGAGTTCTGCAAAAGCTGAGGCTCATGAGCACTCTGAAGTTTATCCAGCCTTTGCAGCCATTGCAAGGAGCGAAGGTTTCCCAGAAATAGCTAATAGCTTTACTTTAATTGCTAAAATTGAAAATCATCATAGAGAAAGATTTGATAGACTTGCAACTAATGTTCAAAATAATAAGGTATTTAAAAAAGATGAAAAATCAATTTGGATTTGTAGGTTTTGTGGATATGTACTTGAAGGGCTTTCAGCTCCAGAAAAATGTCCTGTATGTAGCCATCCTCAGTCTTATTACGAAATATTAAATGATAGTTTTTAAACTTTTTTTAGAAATGGAGTTATTTATGAAAAATAATAAAAAGAATTTCCTATCAATTTTATTATCCATAGTTTTGTTTTTATCAGTTACAATTAATGTAGATGCTAGCATTAATTATTTAAACTCTAACACTTTATACAATGATCCATTATCAAATACAACAATGATTATAAGGGATAATAACAGCATAACTCCCTTACCTAATAGATTTAGGAATTTAACAGATTTAAACATTTCTGGTAGTGCTGAATTTGCACCTTTCCAGTTAAAAAATCTTATTGAGGCTTTAAACAATAAAGATTTGTACATAGTTGACTTAAGGCAAGAATCTCATGGATATATTAATACTTTGCCTATAAGTTTTTATAACAAAGAAAATCTTTTAAACAAAGATTTTACTACTACACAAACACTTGAAGGCGAGAAGAAGGATTTAGCCTCTATAAAACTGGGTTCTGACGTTAATATTTATAACAAAAAAGGTGAATTACTACAAACATTAAAAGTAAATAAAGTATTTTCTGAAGAAACTTTAGTTAAAGAAAATAATATTAATTATAAACGTTTTGCTGTCCGTGATGGTGGAACCCCTACTTTAGATGTTACCGATGAATTTGTAGAATTTATAAAAAATATTCCAGCTACTGCCCATTTACATTTTCACTGCCTTGAAGGGGAAGGTAGAACCACTACCTTTATGGCCCTTTATCAAATGATGAATAACAAAGATAAGCTTCCACTAGATACTATTTTAAAACACCAACTAGATGCAGGTGGAATTATCTTAACCGATAACAAAGAAAGATCTACCTTTTTACAATCATTTTATAAATATACACTAGAAAATATGGGTTCTAACTTTAATACACCTTACTCAACTTGGATTAAGTTAAATTAATACTCTTTATTTAATTTAAAATCTTAATGGTTATAGTTCATAGAAAATATATAGGACTGATAGTTATATTTCTATCAGTCCTATATCTTTACTACTATATTAAAATTAGTTCTATTCTTTTATTTTATTTAACGCTTTTAACATCACATTCCTGAAACCTATATTTTTGCCCTGTTGGATTTTCTTTTTCTGATGGTACCTCTTCTATAAACATATTATATGGTCTTACAAATAATCCACATTCACCATATAAAGCTTTATATAATACTAGCTTTTCTCCAGTTTCTGAATGTGTTACAACATCTTGAACTAAATATAAATCGCCTTTAAAATGTCTAAATATCTTTCCTTTTCTCTCCACAATATCTCTATCCATCTTTATCTCCCTTATTTCATGTGAATTTCAATCTTATTTGAATCTTTAGCCCTTACCTTGTTACTTCTTTTATAGTATACATATTCATTTAAAGAAATATTTTTAAATATTATTGGAATAATTGGTGATAATTTATTTGCTTTAATACTTTCTAATGGAAATTCTATTAATTTATCTCCTATATTAACTTCATCGCCTACTTTAATAAAGCTTACGAACCCATCACCATTAAGTTTTATTGTATCTATTCCTATATGTATAAATACTTTCATCCCAGTATCTGTGGTTATTGTTATTGCATGGTTAGTTCTTATTAATGCGGTTATCTTACCTTTTACTGGTGAAAGTAAAGATCCCTCAGTTGGATCTATTGCAAACCCATCACCTATTAACCTCATAGAAAATACATCATCTGGTACTTCTTCTAAATTAATTAATTTTCCAGATACAGGTATAGCAATTTTTACTCCTGTATCTATCCCCGGCTTTATTTCTTCTATTGTCTTAATTAATTTTTTTTCTATTTCTTTCCCACTTATAACACCTTTAATTTGTTCTTTTAATCTATCCGATTTAGGTCCAAATATAATTTGGATATTTTTTCCTATTTGCATAGTTCCAGCTGATCCAAGAACTTTAAATTCATTCTTATCCACTTTACTAAGGTCTAATACTATTACCCTTAATCTGGTTATACATGCATCTAAATGTTTGATATTTGATTTTCCACCTAAGGCTTCCAGAACTTTAACTGCAAGTTCACCATTATCAACATCTATATCTACTTCTATTTCATCGTTTTCTCTACCTGGCGTTTTAAGATCCAGTTTTCTTATTATGAATCTAAACCCAAAATAATAAATTATTGCAAATATAACCCCTACAGGTATTACTAGCCACCACGCTGTTCTATTTGGAAATACTCCAAATAATAAATAATCTATAATTCCGCCTGAGAATGTTAATCCTATTTTTACATTTAATATTTGCATTGTCATAAATGAAATCCCTGCAAATATACAATGAACCCCAAATAATACTGGTGCTACAAATAGAAATGTAAATTCTATTGGTTCTGTTATCCCTGTTAAAAAAGAAGTTAGTGCAGCTGAGAAGAATATTCCTGCTACTAATTTTTTTTTGTCTTCTCTTGCTTCATGATACATAGCAAGTGCTGCCGCTGGCAACCCAAACATCATAAATGGATATTTTCCAGTCATAAATGTCCCCGCTGTAAACTCTACTCCATCTTTTAATTGAGCCATAAATATAGCTTGATCTCCAATAATTAATTGCCCTGCCTGATTAGTATATTCTCCAAATTGATACCAAAATGGATTATACCAAATATGATGCAATCCAAACGGAATTAATGATCTTTCTATAATTCCAAAAATTAATGCAGCTACTGTTTGATTTGTATCTATCATACCTCTTGAGAATATTAATAATCCATTTTGAATAGGAGGCCATATAATAACTAGTGCAAGTCCAACTATTAAACCTGCTACAGCGGTAACTATTGGTATAAATCTCTTCCCTGAAAAGAAACCTAAAAACTGTGGCAATTCTATATTATAGAATTTTCTGTATACTATTGATGCCACTATCCCAATTATAATACCCCCAAATACTCCGGTTTGAAGTGTTGGTATCCCAAGAATCATTGTGTACATTGGATTACCTGTTACCATATCAGCTGTTACTCCAGCTCCAATTCCCATAGAAACATTCATTATTAAGAATCCAACTATAGTTGCAAGCCCTGCAACTCCATCGCCATCACATAATCCAATTGCTACACCTACTGCAAATATTAGTGGAAGGTTAGTAAATATTATATTCCCAGAACCAGACATTATTAAGGCTATAGATTGAATCCAATCTATACCTACAGCTGGAAATAAATCTAAAAAATATAAACTTTGTAGCATTGTTCCTATCCCAAGTAGTAACCCTGCTGCTGGTAATAATGCAACTGGTAACATTAAAGCCTTACCTATTCGTTGCAATACCCCAAATGAACCTTTTAATAACTCTCTCATAATTTTCTCCTTAATAAGTAATCTCTATAAAATAACTATCTATTACTGTAGTCTATTTTATTATAGATTCCTAAACTATAAAAGAGTGTTCCAATTTTTTTGGAACACTCAAATTTATAAATTACTCTATATCTAAGATATTGTTAATTTCATTCTTATACGCATCAGCTTTTGCACCGAATATCGCTTGAATTCCATTACCAACTTCAACAACACCGGCTGCGCCAAGTGCTTTAAGTTTAGGTTTATCAACCTTAGATTTATCTTTTACTTCAACTCTTAATCTTGTAATGCAAGCATCTACGCTTACTATATTTTCTTCTCCACCTAAAGCTTCTAAAACTTCTGGAGCTTTTTCAACAATTTCATTATTTTTGTTATTTGCTTTTTTTCCTTTAGCATCTGGGCTTATACCCTTAGCTTCTTGGAATTCAGCTTTACTGTAAAGTTTAGTTTCTTGTTCATTTTCATCTCTACCCGGAGTCTTTAAGTTGAATTTCTTAATCATGAATAAGAATAAGAAGTAGTAAACTACTGCATATACTATACCCACAAGTATTATCATGAACCAACGAGTAGGTACACCTGCTCCTGCTGGTAATAAACCGAATAATGTAAAGTCAATTAGACCACCTGAGAATGTCATACCAACAAATACATTAAGTACATCCATTAACATGAATGATAAACCTGCTAGTAAACAATGAACTCCATATAATACTGGAGCAACAAATAAGAATGTAAATTCTAAAGGTTCAGTAATACCAGTTAGCATAGATGTAACAGCTGCTGATAATAATAATGATCCAACAAGTTTCTTCTTGCTTGGAGCTGCTGCTCTATACATTGCAAATGCTGCTGCTGGTAACCCGAACATCATGAATGGGAATTTACCTGCCATAAATCTTGTAGTACCACTTACTATTGTTGACATTGTTCCTGATGAAGCGCCAACTAAATCGCTCATACTTGATAATTGTGCAAAGTATGCTGTATTAGCTCCTGCAACTGTCTTTAATGTACCATCTACTAAAATTTGACCTTCAACAAATGATCCATACCAGAATGGTGTATAGAATACATGATGTAATCCAAATGGAACTAATGCTCTTTCTATTACTCCATAGAAGAATGTTCCTAGTGGACCTGCTGTTCTAACAAATTCTGAAAGCATTGAAATACCATTTTGAACTACTGGCCATACAAAAGCTAATGCAGCTCCAACAAAAGCCATTACTAATGCTGTTATTATAGGCACAAATCTTGATCCTGAGAAGAATCCGATTACTGCTGGTAATTGAATTGTATGATATTTATCGTGTAATACGGATGTAACTATACCTGTTATAATACCACCAAATACTGACATGTTTAATGTGAATATACCTAAGTTTGTTGTTACATAAGTAGCATATTCACCAGTTGCCTTTACACTCGCTGGAGTTACAACTCCAAGTTGAGTGAATCCTAATGTTAACATAGTTGTGATAACTTGGTTCATTACTAAGAATCCAAATACAGCTGCTAAAGCTGCTGTTCCCTTGTCTTTCTTTGCAAGACCTACTGCAACCCCTACTGCGAATAGCAATGGTAAGTTACCGAATATTATATCCCCTACATTTTTCATTATTGTTAATATTGCATTAACAACTGGAATACTAACAAACGCTATTAATGGTTGATAAACTGCTGGTGCATTTTCTAATCCTGCGATACCTAATAAAGCACCACCAACTCCTAGTAATATACCTGCTATAGGTAATGCTGCGATTGGAAGCATGATAGCTTTACCAATTCTTTGTAAAAATTGTAACATTTATAATTCCTCCCTTTTAAATAAAAATATGAACTTGATAAATAAAAAATAAAGACCCAAATTTATTAGAGTCTTTATCTATATAATTATATATATCTTTAAAGATATATATAATTATATAGATAATCTAACAAATCTAAGTCTTGCCTGCTTAACCAGTAACAATCTAATTATTCTCTTTTAAAACTGAAATTACTCGGTGTATATGCATTGTTAAATATACTATTTCATCACCGTTAACTTGATAGTTATAATTCTTTTCTATATATTGCTTAATTTTCAATACACAATCAAAAGCTTCTGGATAACTTTTTGATACTAATTCTAATAATGTTGTATCACTTTTGTCATATTGTTTATTAGTTATAACTCTTTTAGCAAAATATTTAAGATGTGTAAGTAGCCTATCATAATTTAGGTCATCTATATCAAACTCTACCGAATAATAGTACCTTATTACGTTTAATATGCCTTTAATAATATTTGTGGCTACTAATGAATTATTTGTAGTTTCATTATATCCTGCATTAATTAAATGTAGTGCTATAAATCCTGCTTCATCTTCTGGCAAATCTACATTTAATTTATTATTTAAAAAATCAACAGCCCAAAGTGCTATTTTAAATTCATCTTTATGTATTCTTCTTATTTCATCTAATAAATCATTTTTGATTCTAATATTGTTCTTATATCTTTTTAATGCAAATGCAATGTGATCTGATAATGATATGTAAATTTGCTTATCAAGTTTTTTATCAAGCCTTTTACTGGCATAACAGATAATTTCATGAGATAATTCAAAAATACCATCTGGAATTTGATTAATTAATTTCTTAATTTTATTACCCATTCTCTTATCATCTACCACAAAAGTTTTTTCTACTTTATCCATTTCAATTTCTTGACCAACTTTTTTCTTAAAAGCTATTCCACATCCCATTAATATTATTTCTTTTTTACTTTTTGGATCAATTGCTACAATAACGTTATTATTCAGTACTTTTTCTATTATCATAATTTCTCCTCATGGTGGAAAAATAAATACCCAAATCAAGGTGTAATTATACTACATTCTTAATTTAGGTATTGCCTGCATTTCAGTAACAATCCGTTATTTAATTATGTATTTATATTACCACTCACCGCAACCGTTGTCAATATATTTTTCCTATTATTTTTTTATTTTTAAGAACTTAGTATATACAATATTAAGTCCTTAATTCACCTTATAAATCCTCAAATAAATATTAAGTATTATAGTCTATTTTGTTTCATTTGATAATTATAGTATCCCCTTTATATCTTTTCCTATTAGTTTAATAAATAAATCTAACAATTCTTTTATTTCTAAATCTTCGTCTTCATTTTTACCGCTTTCTAATACATATAAAGGAGCTGCTGAGCAACAATTTCTTATCATAGAATAAACTTTAACATTTACTTCATTATTTTTTATATCTTCAAAAGCAATTGCACTTTTTTCTAAAGCAGCAACAAATTCTCTCATTCCATTACTGAATTTTATATCTATTCCATCATTTCTGCTTGCTATAATTTTAGCATTAACTACTCTCATTTCCATATTCTCCTTGTTATCTTTTTTATTAAGCTTTTTCAAAATTCCCATTATAATTATATTACCTTTGTTTAATAGGTAATATAATTATAAATGTACTTCCCTCTCCACAAATACTTTCTACACTTATTTGTCCATTATGAAGATTCACTAGTTGCTTTGTTAATGTTAATCCAAGACCACTTCCGCCATGTTCTTCTGATATTTTATCATAAACTTGATCAAACCTGTTAAATATAGATTCATGATATTTTTTTTCTATTCCTATTCCTGTATCTTTAACTATTATTTTTACCATATCCCCTAAGTCCAATATTTCAACCTTTATTTCTCCACCATCTGGTGTAAATTTAGTTGCATTTGCAATAAGGTTTATAACACATTTTTCTATTTCCGAATCATCACAATCAATTATTTTTTCCTCCATTTCAGGATCTATAATTAATCCTATCCCCTTATCCTCCACAAAATCTTTCATTGAAAGCACAGCTTCTTCTACTAAATAAACTATATCTACTTTTTTTATATTCAGCCTATATGCCCCAGACTCTATTTTAGATGTATCTATAATATTATTTATAAGATTTAATAATCTATTAGAGTTTCTATTTAAGGTAAGCATATAATAATCTAATTTCCCCTTACTAATTGGCTTATTATTTGTATTTAAATTAGTAATAAGTTGCTGTGTTGATAATATTACATTTAAAGGAGTTCTAAGTTCATGCGAAAGATTCACAAAATAATTATTTTTATATCTTTCAGTCCTAATAAGCTTGGCGTATAGAAGTTCATTTTCTTCTAATTTGTTATTAAGTTCAAAGGTTTTTTGTTTTACTAATCTATCTAACCATTTCATACGATTTAAAACTAATATAATACCAATTATAACCAATAATAAATATAGAATATATGCAATAGGAGTTTTCCAGAACGGATTATTGATTTTAATTTTAATAGATACCGCATCACTCCATTCACCACTTGAATTTCTTCCTTTTACAAAGAACTCATAACTTCCAGGTGCTAAATTAGTATAACTTGCATAATTCCTATTTTCGGAAAAAATCCATTCTTTATCTAATCCCCTAAGTTTATATGCATATTGTATCTTGGATTTATTTCTATAATCCGGCATAAAGAAATTTATATATACATTGTTATCTCTATAATTTGCTACTATATCCTCTTTTAAGTTAAATTTCACTTCTCCCTTTATAGTTATACTTTCTATTATAACCGGTGGAATAAATGTTTTTTCAATAAGATTTTTCGGGTAAAAACTAGTTATACCATTTATTCCTCCAAAGAACATTTCCCCTGATTTACTTTCAAAATATGAATATGCATTAAATTCATTTCCTTGCAATCCATCTGTTACATTAAAGTTTATGAATTTGTTTTTTTTAATATCATATTTAGATATCCCATAATTACTACTTACCCATACGTCATCATTTTCATCTATTAATATTCCATATGTAAAATCATTTGATAACCCATCTTCTTCTGTGTACCTTATGAACTTTTCAGTTTCCTTATTAAATTTATTAATTCCATAGTGTGTAGCTATCCATAAGTTTCCCGTAGAATCTTCATTAATTGACTTAATTGAATTAAAGCTTAAAGAATTTTTATCAGCTTTATTGTTTTTATAATTTTTAATTTTTCCTGTTTCTTTATTATACTTTATTAATCCTCCATCTATGGCCGATCCAAACCACATTATTCCATCTTTATCTTCTTTAATATCCGAAAGCATATGTTCCCTTATACCATTAGCTTCAAACAAATCCTTATAATTAACAAAAGTATCTTTCCTATCAAAACTAGCCAGCCCACCTCTTGTGCCTATCCATAATATCCCTTGACTATCTATGTATAATGTTCTTACAACATCATTTGGCAAACTATTTTTATCACCTGTAGATTTATAATTAGTAAATTCATTAGTATTTTTATCAAATTTACTTAGACCATTTTCTGTGGCAATCCATATTTCATTGTCAATTCCAACAACGGTGTTAATATTATTATCTATTAAAGATTTTTCATTACCACTTTCATTTACATACCTTTTTATAATATTATTTTTTCTATCTAAAGAATTTATCCCATTATGTGTTGTCCCAACCCATAGTAATCCCTCATTATCTTCATATATACCTTGTACACTTGCTTCACTTATAGAATTATCATCAGAAGGATTGTTCTTGTATAAACTAAAAATATTTCCTGGATTAAATAAACTTATCCCACCATAAGTTCCAACCCATATAGTTCCGGACTTATCTTCACATAAGCTTAAAATATTTTCGTTTACTATGCTTTGAGAATCATATGTTTTAGATTCATATAATTTGAATTCTTTTTCTTTTTCATCAAACTTAGCAAAGCCATCATCCGTTCCAATCCAAATCATACCTCTACTATCTCTTAAAATAGCCTTAACAAAATTCCCAGGTATTGAACTTTTGTCCTTTGAATCCTTTAAATACCTTATTACATCATAACTCTCTGTATCTAATATTGATAACCCCTTATCAATTGTACCAACAAATAATTTATTATCCTTATCCATATATAACTTAAAAATAGCATTTGAGCTTATTGTATTCTCATTGTCTTTATCATGTAAAAATTGCTTTACCTCTCCTGTTTCTTTATTATACATATTTAATCCATTGTCAGTTCCAATCCAATACCTACCCTTTTCATCTTCTGCTATAGAATAGATAAATTGACTTGTTAATTCGTTTGAATTTAATATTCTTTTAAAACTATCTGTTTCCCTATTATATATATTTAATCCATTCTCTGTTGCTACAAAAACATCACCTTTTGAATCTACTAATATTTCACAAATATTATAATGAGATATCCCTTCGCCATTTTCTCCAGGTAAATAAGTGCTTATTTCCTTAGTATCCTGATTTATTTTATTTAACCCTTTAGATGTTCCTATCCATAAATCGCCCGTTTTATCTTCTTTTATTGCAGAAATATAGTTTGCAGCTATAGTTCTTTTCGCACCTTCTTTGTATCTGTAAATTTCAAATTCATGTCCATTATATCTATTTAATCCATCAGCAGTTCCAATCCACATATAACCTTCAGTGTCTTGGTATAGATATTCAATAGATGTTTGTGATAATCCATCTTCTATAGTAATTCTTTTAAAGGTCATATTTGTATCCTTAGTCGATATGCCCTTTACTGTTACTGGTTGTAATAAAATCAAAAATAATATTACTAAAACTTTTAATGTTACCCCTTTAATTTGATTTTTCATGAGCACCCCTTATTGATTTGTTTTCTATTTATCTAACCATCTTCTATTATATCAAATTTCTGCATAATTCGCATCTTATCGCACTTTATTTGTTTGAAAGTTTTATAAACAAAAAAAACAGCAGATAAAAATCTACTGTTTTAAAAATGGCAGGGGTACCAGGACTTGAACCTGAACCAACGGTGTTGGAGACCGCTACTCTACCAATTGAGCTATACCCCTCTAACAAATTTTATTTTATCATGATATATATTTGCTTGTCAATATATATCTAATCTTAACATTATCTTCCTAACCTTTTTGTTAATTTATTCTATTTATATGAATTATATTATTTGCTATTGTAGTTTTTATTGTTTTTTCGTATAATGTTATAAAATAGTTTTATAGTCAAACTATTTTATAATCAAATCTTTTTTAGAAAAGGAGTATTATTATGAATATAAAACCACTTATTATTGGAGATTTAGTCGCAAAACTACCTATTATTCAAGGTGGTATGGGTGTAGGCGTTTCTTTATCAAATTTAGCCGGTGCTGTTGCTAAATGTGGAGGTATCGGTATAATATCTGGTGCTCAAACTGGTTATAAAGAAGCAGATTTTGAAATAAACCCCTTAGAAGCTAATTTAAGAGCTATAAGAAATCATATAAAAAAAGCAAAAAAAATTGCTCCTAAAGGTATTATTGGAGTTAATTTAATGGTAGCAATGAATTATTATGCAGAGCATGTTCAAGCTGCAATAGATGGTGGAGCCGATTTAATTATCTCTGGAGCTGGTCTTCCAGCTAAACTCCCAAAACTTGTTGAAGGACATAATATAAAAATTGCTCCTATTGTTTCTTCAGTTAAAGCTGTAAAAGTTATTCTTAGTATGTGGGATAAACGTAATAACAGAACTGCTGACTTAATAGTAATCGAAGGTCCTAAGGCTGGTGGTCACCTAGGTTTCCATAAAGAAAATTTAGAAGAAGCCTCTGCTAATTTCGATACAACAGTTATTGATATCATAAAAGAAGTTAAAATTTATGAGGAAAAATATAATAAAAAAATTCCTGTTGTTGTTGCTGGTGGTGTTTTTGATGGTTATGATATTGCTAAGTATCTAAAATTAGGTGCCGATGGAGTTCAAATGGCAACTCGTTTTGTCGCTACCGATGAATGTGATGCTGATGTTAAATTTAAAGAAGCATACGTTAATTGCAAAGCTGAAGATATTTCTATTGTTAAAAGTCCAGTTGGTATGCCTGGCCGTGCTATAGTTAATAACTTTGTAAGAAAAACAGAAGATAAGGGTGTTAAGGTTAGTAAATGTTATAATTGTTTAATTCCTTGCAACCCAGCGACTACACTATATTGCATAACTGAAGCTTTAATTAATTCTGTTCGTGGGGATTTAGATAACGGATTGATATTCTGTGGAGAAAATGCATCAAGAATTGATAAAATTGTTTCAGTTTCAGAATTACTTAATGAACTTGAATCTGAAATACTAAAAGCCTAGTAATTATAAGTTTAAAAATACCTAATTAACAGTTGCTGTTAATTAGGTATTTTTTTGAAGTTCCCTAAGACAATATGCTACATATCTTCTATTCTTAATGAAATTATTATTTCTTTAGTTTCAGGAGTTAATTGTGTTAGTTTTACTCCTGACTTTTCAAACATCATCTTTGATGCTTTTATAGAATCTGTTTCTTCATATTTATTACTAAGATAAATTACTTCCCTAATACCAGATTGAATAATATTTCTAGCACAATCGTGACAGGGATATAAATTTACATATATACGACATTTATCTAAAGATTTACTTTTAGAATTTAAAATTGCATTTTGTTCTGCATGAACTACAAAAGGATATTTAGTTTGTAGAAAATCTCCTTCTCTTTCCCAAGGAAAATCTTCATCAGAACAACCATTAACAAAGCCATTATAGCCTATTGATACTATACGATTGTCATAATTAACTATGCATGCACCAACCTGAGTTGATGGATCTTTACTTCTTTGCCCTGAAAGTAATGCTACTCCCATAAAATAATCATCCCATGAAATATATCCTTCTCTTTTGCTCATATCTACACCTTTCCTTTTCCTAAATTTAAAATAGCAAAAAAGCAGTAGATTAAATCTACTGCTTTTAAAATGGCAGGGGTACTAGGACTTGAACCTAGGCCAACGGTGTTGGAGACCGCTACTCTACCAACTGAGCTATACCCCTTCGCAATATAATTTATTATAAACTATACTAGCTCAAAAATCAACTGTTTTTCTATTTTGTCACTATAGGAAGTTTTTTCAATGTATCTGTTACCAGTTTAATGTTTGATAAAGCCAATTCCACTAGAGTTTTTTCTCCATCCCATCTAATTAATTCTACAGACTTAATATCTAATGGTTTTTTGGCTTCAAGCTCTGGGACTTCTAACTTTTCTTCATTTGTTTTTTTAGTTTCTTCTACTTTGTCATCTTCTTTTTTAGTTTCTATTATATTAACGATCTCTATTGGATCCTTTTCTTTTACAAAAACTATCTTATTTTCATCTAATTTCTTTTCGTCTAAATTTTTTCTTGTTACTTCTTTTTTTACATTCACTACTTGTAATCCTAAATCCCTTAATAAATAATCAAATGTATTTGTATTTGTTAAAACAGTATAATCTTTATACTTCTCTAACTCTAGTTTGACCTCTTTTGCAGACTCTTCTATTTTATTAATAACATTAGTATAATTCTCTTCATAGTAGCTTTTATTTTTAGGGTCTTTCTCTTGAATTGCCGATTTAACATTATATAAAGCTATTTTATACTCATTAATTCCTAACCAGTAATAAGGGTTTTCATTTCCATTTTCATAAGTTAAGGTTTTTATACCTCTACTCATATTTATTATACCTAAATCACCTTTCTTTAACTCTGCTATAAAGTCATTAACCCAAGGTTCATTATTAATTCCTGAATATATAAATAAATCTCTTCCGGATATATTATTTATTATGTCTTCATTATATTTAAATTTATAAATTTCGCTCTCATTTTCAGATAAATATTCAACATTATGTTTATTTAAAACTATTGATTTAACCATAGAATATTGATTTTTACTCACAGTTGTTATATTTAAAAGCACTTCTTCGCCTGCTTCTATTTCATTTTCTGTATTAGCTAATAATGGACTTTGAAAAAAACCTAATCCTAAAAACAATATCATTGTAATGATTATTAATCCATAAGTAACATTTTTCACACTATCTCACCCAAGGAAATATCCTTGTCCTCTCTTACTCTTTATAAAGTATATTAATTCATTATAACAATTTATTATAATATCACTAAAATAATAATATTACAAATTTAATTATCATGCTAATAAAATTTACTTTTTATTACAAAATTGAATTTCTATATAATTCTAACTTACTTTTTACATTTTATCAATATAAAAGTATTATTAACATTTATAATATTTTCTTTTCTTTTACTCTATTTTTAGATAGAATATAATAAGCAAGATTTTATGAGTATTAAATTTAAATATTCATTATTTAGAAAGGAGCTTTCATTTATGTATTTCCATGTTGATAGTGTTGAAAAAACTACAGTTCTTGGCTTTAATATTGGTAAGCTTTTAAATAGCGGTGATATTATTTGCTTAACAGGAGATTTAGGAACTGGGAAAACTCATATTACTAAAGGAATTGCAAAAGGTTTAAACATAGATGATCATATTACAAGTCCGACTTTTACAATAGTTAATGAATATGATACAGGCCGATTAAAGCTATTCCATTTTGATGTTTATAGAGTTAATGATCCTGATGAAATATGTGCTATAGGATTTGATGATTATATTTTTTCTGATGCTGTTTCAATTATTGAATGGGCAAATTATATCGAAGAAATATTACCTAGAGAATATTTACATATCAATATTGAAAAAGATTTAAATATTGATGAAAATTTTAGAAAAATAACTATAATTGCCTACGGCGACAAATATAACTATATAAAGGAGCTGAAAATATGATAGTTTTAAGTATAGATTCATCATCTTCTGTTGCAACTTGTGCTCTCTTAAGAGATGATTGCCTACTTTCTGAATATGTTATAAATAATAAGCGCGAACATTCAGTACTTATAATGAACATTGTTGAAATGCTTCTAAAAGATAACAACATTGATATTGATGAAGTTGATGGTTTTGTTATTTCAAAAGGACCTGGTTCTTTTACCGGACTCCGAATTGGTATGGCAACAATAAAAGGTTTAAGCTTTGGGACATCCAAACCCTATATAGGTGTTTCAAGTTTAGATGCTTTAGCTTACTCGTCAATAAACTTTGACGGAATAATATGTCCAATAATGGATGCTTTAAGAGATAGTGTTTATACCTGTCTTTATAAAAATGAAAATGGAACCTTAAATCCTTTAATAGATTATTGTGCTCTTGATTTAGAAGAATTAGTTTCTTTACTAAAAGAAAAAAGCGAAAAAATATTATTCACAGGTGATGGTCTTATTAAGTATAAATCTTACCTTCAAGAACATCTACCTAATGCTTTATTTGCTCCTAATCATCTAAGTTTAGTTCGTGCTTCATCTCTTGGTGAACTTGGATTAAAACTTTTATTAGAAGGAAAATATGATGATGTGAATTCATCTCCTCTTTACTTAAAAAAACCTCTAGCTGAAAGAGAGCTTGAAAAAAGGATGGCATTAAAAAATGAAAATAACTTATAACCTAATGACTACCAGTGACATAGATGGAGTTTTTGAAATTAGTAAAATTTGTTTTTCTCTACCTTGGTCTAAAGCATCAGTTGAATCCGAACTAAGTAATCCTTTGGCTAAATATATAGTTGCAAAGGATATTGAAACTGGCAACGTAGTCGGATTTATAGGTGTATGGATTATAACTGATATTGGAGATATAACTAATATCGGCGTTCATCCAGATTATAGACGTAATAACATTGCAAGTGAATTATTAAATTCAGTTTTAACTCTTTGTATAGATTTAGATTGTACAATTTTTAATTTAGAGGTTAGGCGTTCAAACTTAATCGCTCAAAATCTTTACAAAAAACTTGGTTTTAAAGAAACAGGTCTTCGAAAAAACTATTATGGTAATAGCGAAGATGCTATTTTAATGCAAAAATACGACTTTTAATGCGCATAATTTTTTCTTATATTTAATTTTTTCTAAAATAAGGCATCTTCAAAAAATAACTAGTCTATCTGCTAGTATATTTTTTAAAGATGCCTAAATTTTTCTAAAAAACTAACCTTTCTTTTACTTTCGATCTAAGGCAGGCTCCACTTTAAATATTGCTCTTGATACTTTTTTATATAAAACATAGGTAATTGCAAATACTAATACAGCTTTTATTCCGTTAAATGGTAATAATCCAACTGTTACATATTGAAGTGTTTGAACTTTATCCATTTGCATTCCGAAGGCTGGTAATAAGAAATAAACATTTGTTATTATTCCGGCTATTTGAACAGATACAAACCCTACTGTCATACCTATTAATGCAGTTTTTCTACTTTTATTTCTATTATATATATATGCGGTTGGTGCAATTAAGGATATTCCTATTATAAAGTTTGCTATTTCTCCAACAAAAGCTGTTCCAGTTCCCTTTACTATTAATATTAATATATTTTTTAATCCCTCTATAACAATTCCTGTCATAGGTCCAAAAGCAAATGCCCCCATTAATGCTGGTACATCGCTTAAATCAATTTTAAGCCATGGAAACATTGGTATTACTGGAAAATCAAAATACATAAGTATTACTGATATCGCCCCTAGTAGTGAGATTTTGATACATTTGTTTACGTCTAATTTTTTGCTTTCATTCTTCATTGTTTTCTCTCCTCCCAAAAGTTTATCCCCTGGGGTATAGGTTACTTATTTTATGCATTAAAAAAGCCCTGATGTATGAATACATCAGGGCTTAAAATACACAAAGAAATAGGTTTATTTATATTGCATTATAAATACACTTAAATAAAACTCTAACCTTTACCTTCTTTCATCCAGACTATACTGTCGGCTTCGGAGTTTAACCGAATCTGCTATTTCTAGCTCGCGGGCTTTACCGCCGGTGGGGATTCACGCCCCGCCCTGAAGATATTATTTAATTATACTTTTATTATATGTATGTTTATAATTTTTTGCAACATTTTTTTATGCTTCTTGTTCTTTTATATCTTTCATTGAAAGAGAAATTCTTTTTCTCTTAGAGTCAACTTCCATAATGCTAACCTTTATAACATCTCCAACCTTTACTATATCTAAAGGATGTTTTACAAATTTGTTAGCCATTTGACTTTTATGAACAAGGCCGTCCTGGTGGACTCCAATATCAACAAATGCTCCAAAATCAGAAACATTTCTAACTGTTCCCATTAACACCATTCCTGGAGTTAAATCTTTTAAATCAATTACTCCTGTTTTTAATATTGGTTTTGGCATTCCCTCTCTTGGATCTCTTCCTGGTTTTTGTATTTCCTTAATTATATCCTTAAGAGTAGGTTCACCAACTTCTAATTCCTTAAGTAAATTATTTAATCCTTTTTCATTAACTTTTTCTTCTATATCATTTAGTTTTCTATTTTTCAAATCTGCTTTTGAATATCCAAGTAACTCCATTAGTTTTGTAGCTACTTTATAGGATTCAGGATGAACAGATGTGTTATCAAGGGGCTCGCGGCTTTCCATAACCCTTAAGAACCCAGCACATTGTTCATATGCTTTTTGTCCTAATCTTTTAACCTTTAAAAGTTCTTTTCTACTTTTAAATTCTCCAACTTCATCTCTGTAAGCCACAATATTATTTGCTATAGCTACATTAACACCTGCTATATGAGTTAAAAGTGAAGGTGTAGCAGTGTTTAAATCTACTCCTACCTTATTTACCGAATCTTCAACAACCCCAGCTAAGGACTCTTCTAACCTCTTTGCAGTTACATCATGTTGGTATTGACCTACGCCAATAGCCTTAGGGTCAATTTTAACAAGCTCTGCCATAGGATCTTGAAGTCTTCTACCTATTGAAATAGCACCTCTTATAGTTACATCTAAGTCAGGATACTCCTTAGTTGCAAGTTCTGATGCAGAATAAACAGAAGCCCCAGCTTCTGAAACTATAACGTAAGCTAATTCTTTTCCATTTTCATTTTTAATTTCTGATAACATTTCTGAAATTACTTCTTCAGATTCTCTTGATGCAGTACCATTCCCAATAGAAATAACATCTACATTATATTTATTAACTAATTCTTTTAAAATTCTTTTAGTTCCTTGGGTATCATTTCTTGGCATAGTTGGATAAACTGTCGCCTTATCTAAAAACTTACCTGTATTATCTAAAACAGCAACTTTACATCCTGTCCTAAACCCAGGATCGTATCCCATAACAACCTTCCCTTTAATCGGAGGTTGCATAAGTAATGCTTTAAGATTTTCTTTAAAGATTTTTATAGCACCTTGTTCTCCGATGTCTGTAAGTTCATTTCTTACTTCTCTTTCAATAGACGGATAAATTAATCTTTTTAAAGAATCTCTTATTGCAGTTTCTAAATATTCATCAGTAATAGAATTACCCTTTAAAACATTTCTTTGAAGATATGTTATTATCCTATCTTCCCCCATAGTTATTTTAACTGAAAGTATTTTTTCTTTTTCTCCTCTATTTATAGCTAAAATTCTATGTGCTGGTATGCTTTTTACATCTTCACTATATTCATAATACATTTCAAAAGCAGTTGGAGTATCACTAGATCCCTTAGATTCTATTTTTCCATCTCTTAAAACTAATTCTCTAATCCATTTTCTATATTTAGCCTCTTCTGATATTGCTTCTGCAACAATATCTAAAGATCCTTGAATTGCATCACTATAAGTAATAACCCCTTTTTCTTCATTAATATACTTGCTAGCTTCTAAAGTTATTTCTTCTTTAAATTCTCCATTCATAATTAATTCAGCTAAAGGTTTCAAACCTTTTTCTAAAGCAATTGTAGCCTTAGTTCTTTTCTTTTGCTTATAAGGTCTATATATATCTTCTACCTCTGCCTGAGTATCTGCTTTTTCTAATGATTTAGTTAATTCTTCTGTTAACTTTCCTTGCTCATCTATTAATCTTATAACATTATCTTTTCTATCTTTTAAATTTCTAAGATAATTTAATCTTTCTTGAAAATTTCTTAAAACCTCATCAGTTAAGTCTCCAGTTTGCTCCTTTCTATATCTAGATATAAACGGAACTGTATTCCCATCATCTAATAAATTTATAACATTTTCTACTTGACTTAGTTTAATACTAAGCTCTTTCGCAATTTTTTCTTCTATATTTACCATTTTATCCTCCTAAACTTGACCTGAAATTTTACATAATGCTATTATAATTATAATATTTTTTACAAATAATACAAGTGAATTCAATTATATATTTAAATTAGAGCTATATAAAAAAATAACAAGTCACTATGTGGTGTATATTGGCTTGTTATTTTTTCAGTGCTCTAAGTTTTCAAAACAACTAGAAACTATATATTATGTTTCTATAAATACTCTTGATATTATGTTACTTATTATAGTATAATGTAGTTGTTAAAATTTTACATTTGGGTGGTAGTATGGATAAAGTTATTGATAAAATCTTAAGTATATTTCTTATAATGTTTGTGGTTTTTTTAGTCCTAAATGAATATTATGTTATTCAATTTTCAGGTACATTAAAGAACGTCCTTGTATTTTTAACTCTAATATTGATTCTTATGACGTCTATGAAACAACTTGTGACTAACAAATCAGGTCTTGCACGGTTTATAAATGGAGTGATTTTATTTTGCACCATCGTTGGTGGAGTTTTTGCCATTGTAAATAAATCTTTAAATATATTTATTTATGTTTCATTACTATTTGCTATAGTTTTTAGTTTAATATCTTTAGTTTATAAAAAGGGGTAATTATCTTATTTTTTCAATATGTACAACCTAATAATAAATATTTAATCATAATCCGCATCCTCAATTAATAGTATTTAATAAATAAAACTATTAATTGGGAGGGGATTTTTTATGAAGAAAAAACTTTTGTATTGTTTTTCTTTACTAATTTCATTTGTATTATTAGCTGTTTCACTATTTTTTAATTTTACATATTCATCCTTTGACTCAAATAAAGTAAAAGAAGAGGTAGCTAACTTATCTTCATATAACTATGCTGGTCGGTTACCTGGAAGTAATGAGAATTTGTTAATTGGTGAATTAATTAGAAAAAGCTTTACGGATTCTAAGCTTGTTCCCTTAAACGAAACTTACAGTGAGGACTTCACTACCCTATGTCCTATTAAAACAAATACCATACCTTACCTAACTATTTCTTCTAATGGTATTGTTATTGAAGATCTTAAATATGGAGTTGATTTTAAGGAAGATATGCTTAATTTCAAAAAAAATTCTGTTACTTTTTCCCAAAGTGATACTGTAAACATTAATACTAATTCTATTGAAGTTATTACTACTGATGCAGAGAAGTATCTATTCTATGTTGCCAAAGATAATGATTTCTCATTTAGAAGTTCTTTTATGAGTGACTTTCCTTATAATATGGCAATTATGATTAATACTAATACTTATAATAAAATCTTAGATTCTGTTCGTGCTGGTTTAGATGTTTCTGTCCACGTACCATTTACTACTGAAGAAAAAACTATTTCTAACATTGTTGGTGTACTTAAGGGATCTAACTCTAAGTTGCCACCACTTGTTATTACATCACATTATGATCATTTAGGCACTGATGGTTTAGGAAACACTTATAACGGAGCACTAGATAACGCTTCAGGCACCTCCTTTATGTTAGAGCTTCAAAGAAGTCTCTCAACCTATGCGAAACCTAAACGTGATATTATTTTTGTTGCATTAAATGCAGAAGAATTCGGACTTCTAGGTTCTAAAAAATTTGCCGAAACCAATAAAGATAAGCTAGAAGGAGCGGAGGTAATTAACTTTGATATGATAGGTAGTGAAAATTACCCTATTACCTTTATGCTTGGTGAAAAAGCTAAGGATACAGATTCTAAACTTCTTAAATCTGTAGAAAAACTTTCAAAAAAATACGATACACCTTATGAAATTGAATATAAAGATTCAAGTGACCATGCAAGTTTTACAAATGCAGGGTTAGATGCTTTAAGTTTCTGTCATAGTGATATGACTAAGATCCATACACCAAATGATAAAGTTGAATTTATAAACACTGATGCAATTGATAGTGTTTATACCATTGTTGAAGCAAAAATTAAAGATTCATCTTATGGAAATATAACTGTATTTTTCCATGATAAATACTCAATACTTATCTTTTCATTCTTATTTGGAATTTTAGTTGCTGCTCCTTTTGCAAATAAAAAGAAGTGTTCCTAATAATATATTTCAAAAAATGACTTAGCTATTATAAAACAAATAACAGACCAAAGATGTTGGTCTGTTATTTGTTTTACGATGACCTAAACCCTAATTACGATTTTTAAATATCATAATTAGGGTTTAAAATAATATTTTTCTAATTTTCTATTCTCTCAACTTTATAACCTTTATCTTCTAGCATTTTAGCTATTCCATCTTTACCTAAAATATAATCTACTGACATAGATATAAAGTAATTTTTATTATCCTTCATATATTGATCTATTTTTGATTCATATAATTTATTTTGATTAGTTAATATAATTTTATCATTCACTCTTATTATTTCAGTTAACTTATTTAAATTTCCCTTTTCTTCTTCCGATACAGTATATGGATTCTCTAAACACTCTTCTACTTTTTGTGAATCTCCTGTTTTCCATGCGTCTAATCCTTCTAAATACTTTTCTGACATCCTGTCATTATATTGCATTAACTTAACGGATGCATCTTCTACTTCATTAGATACATTGTTATCCACTATACAACATTCATAAATATCATCCATACCTATTATAGGTTTTTTTTGCTGTTTAGCCCTATAACTTAAATAAGCATCAATTCCATATACTAGTGAATATTTATCATTGTTAATATTGTTAGTTATAATAATTTGACTACCAATCCTAGATCTTATCTTCTTATATTGATCTATATTACCGCCTTGTTCCTCTACTTTTTCCTCCATTATTTTCATAGCTTCAGGAGTAATATGTTTATCTAAAGAATCTCCCTCTTCATACATCATTATTTTTCTAAGTTTCTCTCCATCTAGGCCAGCATCATTAAATTGTATAAGTAATCCCTCCGAATTTTTAAATGCTTCTTCAACAACTGGTGCTAGCGGATACATATCTTTTGTTCCAATCATGGGATTCCCATATAAATACATACCGCTATCTTCATCCGAAATCTTCCATAATAGACCCACTATATTAGAAGTTGGTGCATCATCTGCAACATTTATTACATATGGATTCCCTTCTCCCTGAGGTGCTGAATTCAATTTTACTCCAACAAATATAAACAACATCGCTAATGCTAATGATCCAATTGCAAATGTTAACTCTTTCTTTTTATTTGTTGCCTCTGGCTTAACTCTCCTATTTGCAATAAAATATGCAACACAAACCGAAAGTAATGCTACTACTATAAAGTTTACAACACTATTAGTCCCTAGAAACCTTGTATACCTAAACATACTCATCATTATAAGTTCATGAACACAATATATCCAAAGACTCATATCCCTAAAAAGATTTGAATTTCTATCACTTATATTTATTTTACATTTTAATGCCCATATAAATATAAATGGCACTAGCAATGCTAATGAAATATATATATTATAATCCGCTGGTATTTTATTTATAATTAAAGTATAAGCTTCAAGTCCAAGAATCAGTGAAAATATTGCCATAAATATTATTGATTTTTTAACCTTTACATCTAAACTATATTTATTTATTAAAGCTCCTATTGTTATAAATGGTACACCAACGCACAACCCATTTCTTGTAGCATCAAATATAAATTTATATGCATTTACTATAGCTTCTAGAGGTGTTCCTTGAATTAAACCAAAATAACTATCTCCCATTAAACCTACTACAAATAAAATTATACTTATTCCTATTAAGGGTCTTATCCAATTTTTCTTCAAAAATAAATAAACAAATGATATAGATAAAATTAATGCTGGAAAATACCAAAGACTTAGTGCAAATCCATTTGCATAAATTGCTTTTAAATATCCAAAACCTCCATTAATCATACTTGTTGCCGTTTGAAATAATAAAACTAAATATAAACTATTAACTATTACATATATAATTAATAGTTTTTTAATATATCCCTTTAAATAACCTTCTCTACTTCCCATTTTCATATAGAAGAAATAACCTGCTGCTATAAAGAAGAATGGTACTGCAATTCTTGCAATTACTAAACTTAAAGTTGCATTTGCTCCTTCTCCTAAAGACCTAAATGCCGAAGTGTGAATTGTAATAACTAAAATTGCACAAATAAACTTCATAATATTGACCATCTGATATTTTTTAACTTCGCTTTCCATAATATCCCCCTCAATTCTTCTAAAATATTCTATTAGCTTATTATTATTTACCCAATTTTTTCTAACTTATGAGCCTCCCACTCTTTTAAATAATTTTCTAATGCATTGTAAAATAACAAGAATACTGGTCTATTATTTATTGGATGATGCCTAAAATTCACAAAACCAATATTTCCCAATCAATATACTAATTATAACCTATTTAGTGATATTTGTTAATGCTTTATTTGGATTATTTTACTATTTAACCTAAGAATATTAACTCTATTGAAAAATAAATATTTATATATTCGAAAATACATACGCCACGCTTCTTTAAATAATTCTCAACTATATTTTTATAAGAAAAAGAGATAGCATAAAATTTTATACTATCTCTTTTTCATATATAATTATTCCATCTCTCTTAATTTGATTTTCTATTTCTTTATTTAAAGAACCTATAAAAACTATATCACAAGAGTAAATTCCTATTACATCATTAACTTCATCAACTACGGTAACTCTATAATTTTCTAAACACTTAATACAAAGATCTATATCTGAATTTGCATTTTCTGTTCCTTTTGCCCTTGAACCAAAAATAACTACTTTTTTTTATTTTATTATTATTTTCAAAGTATCTAATTAAGCTCCTATATACCTTTTCATTTATTCCATACATAGCTATCACATCACCTTATACGAAATGTTTTTTAATAATTCTTCTATGGCATATATATATACTTCAATTATTCTATTTTTAATATCTTCATAATCTTTCTCATCATAATCTTTCTCATCATAAAC
Source organism: Clostridium gasigenes (assembly GCF_900104115.1). Lineage (GTDB taxonomy): Bacteria > Bacillota > Clostridia > Clostridiales > Clostridiaceae > Clostridium > Clostridium gasigenes. Next base: position 38,304 of record NZ_FNJM01000004.1, on the reverse strand, counting down.
ATGAGCTGTAGAATTCCTAGATAACAATATTTCATTCCAAATATCTATATCATGTATTAATCCTTCCTTATATGCTTGTTTATAACAACCTCTAGGATTGTTAATATCTAATCCTGACGCTTTGAAAATTTTAGATAATAACTTCCAAGATAAATCTTCTAAAGTTTCATACTTTTTAATTATTGAATCTCTATATACCTCTGTTGTTATTTCATCTGGACTATCAATTTGTTTAAAATTATCTCTAATATTCTTTAAATGAGTTAACATTCTAAAAGTATAATTATAAGTTAACTTTATTGATTCATTATATTTATCTAATATTCCATTTGCATTATCCATAACATTTGTCCCCTCTAATTTATATATATAATTATATCCAATCTCTTTATTGATTTTCTAAATTTAAATAAGCTATTATAAAATTATCTATATCACCATTCATAACTGCTCCTAAGTTTCCTGTTTCTTCGTTTGTTCTATGGTCTTTAACTAAATTATATGGATGGAATACATATGAACGTATTTGACTTCCCCAACCCATATCTTTAAGCTCTCCAGTTAAATCTTCTATTTTTTCTTTATGTGCTCTATCTTTTAATTCTATAAGCTTTGATTTAAGCATTTCCATAGCTGTATCTTTATTTGAATATTGGCTTCTTTCATTTTGACATTGCACAACTATTCCTGTTTTTATATGAGTTATTCTAATTGCTGATTCTGTTTTATTTACATGCTGCCCACCAGCTCCACTAGCTCTAAATGTGTCTATTTTTAAATCCTCTGGTCTAATTTCTATATCTTGATTTTTAGTTAACTCCGGTAGTACTTCAAGTGATGCAAATGAAGTTTGTCTTTTCCCATTTGCATTAAAAGGTGATATTCTAACTAATCTATGTATTCCTTTTTCTGCTTTAAGATACCCATAAGCATACTCACCTTTAACTTTAAGAGTTACACTTTTTATACCCGCTTCATCTCCAGCTAATATATCAACAGTTTCAACTTTAAAGCCTTTTTTTTCACACCATCTTGTGTACATTCTAAGTAACATCTCTGTCCAGTCGTTAGCATCACTACCACCAACTCCTGTATGAAGAGTTAAAATAACATTATTTTTATCATATTCTCCTGATAATAATGTTTGTATTCTATATTCTTCTACTTCCTTTTCAATAGCTTTTATTTCTGTAATAATTTCTTCAGCTGAAGTTTCATCATCTTCTTCCATTAATTCTGCTAAAACATCTATATCTTCAACTCTTAATTCTAGTGATTCTTGTTTTTCTAGTTTATCTTTAAGACTTTTCGATTCTTTCGTTATCTCTTCTGCTCTTTTTATATCATCCCAAAATCCTTTTTCTTGCATTTTCATTTCTAACTCTTCAATTTCATTTTCTAATCTTCCCTTGTCAAAGTGAAGCCCCCATTTCTTTTATACTATTTTTTATATCATTAAGCTTTAAAAGCTCTGCTTCTAATTTAATTATCATTTAATCACGTCCTATTCTTATTTATTTGGTGATTCCTAAATTCTGCATGTCTGTATTATTGCCATTCAGATACTTTAATATTTATAACTCTATTATATATAAAAGAGTGCCCTAAGGCACTCTTTTTTATTAGCTATAAAAATATCTTATGCTTCTCTTCCACAACAATTTTTATACTTCTTCCCACTTCCACATGGGCAAACTTCATTTCTTCCTACCTTATTATCATTTTTAGCAGGTTCTTTCTTTAAACTTTTATCCTCTTCTCCATGAGTTGCTGTAACTTCTTCAGCTACTCTTTCTCTTTCAACAGGTTTCTCTGCTTGAACATGGAATAAGAATTTAACTGTTTCTGCCTTAATTCCTTCTATCATTTCTTCAAACATTGAGCTACCTTCCATTTGGTAAGCTTGAACTGGATCTACTTGTCTGTAAGCTCTAAGCCCTATACCTTGTTTTAAATGATCCATACTATCTATATGAGACATCCACTTTTGGTCAACAACTCGTAATAGAATAACTCTTTCTATCTCTCTTAATCGTTCTTCACCAAATTCTAATTCTTTACCTCTATAAGCATCCATACTAACTGATAATAACTTCTCTATTGTTTCTTCAATTGATAAGTCCACTATATTTTCTACTGTAATACTCCCATGAGGTAAACATATATCTTCTAAGTATTTAATTAACTTACTTATTTCTACTTCATAATTATCCTCTTCTCCTATTAAATGAGCATTAACAGACTCTGTAACTAATTCGCTTATCATTGATTCGATTTGTTCTTTCATATTTTGACCTTCAAGAACTTCGCCTCTTTGTCTGTATATAATTTCTCTTTGCATATTCATAACATCATCATAACCAATAAGTGTTTTTCTTATTTCGAAGTTATTTCCTTCTACTTTCTTTTGAGCATTCTCAATAGTCTTAGTTAATATTTTATGATCAAGAGCTACATCTTCCTCAAGTTTTAATTTTTCCATAACACCTTCTAATCTTTCTGATGCGAATATTCTCATTAAATCATCTTCAAGTGAAATAAAGAATATTGATTCACCAGGATCTCCTTGACGACCAGCTCTACCTCTTAATTGATTATCTATTCTTCTTGCTTCATGTCTTTCTGTACCTATTATCTTAAGTCCACCTACTTCTATAACACCTTCACCAAGCTTAATATCAGTTCCTCTACCAGCCATATTAGTAGCTATTGTAACCATTCCGAATTCTCCTGCTGTGCTAACTATTTCAGCTTCTTGTTCATGATATTTAGCATTAAGCACTCTATGTTTTACATCTCTCTTCTTTAAAAGAGCAGATACGTATTCTGACTTTTCTATGCTTACTGTACCAACTAAAACTGGTTGACCAATGTTATTAGACTTTATTATTTCTTCAACTATTGCATTGTATTTACCATTTTGATTTCTATAAACTAAATCTAGATTATCTAATCTTGCTACTTCTCTATGAGTTGGAATCACAATAACATCTAAATTATATATTTCTCTAAATTCATTTTCTTCTGTTAATGCAGTACCTGTCATTCCTGATAATTTTTTGTACATTCTAAAGTAGTTTTGGAAAGTTATTGTAGCTAGAGTTTTTGATTCTCTTTCTATTTTAACGGCTTCTTTAGCTTCTATAGCTTGATGAAGACCGTCTGAATATCTTCTACCTTCCATAAGTCTTCCTGTAAATTCATCAACTATAATTACTTGACCATCTTTAACCATATAGTCTTTATCTATTCTCATGCTATAGTTAGCTTTTAATCCTTGAGTTATATAATGTTGTAACTCTAAATTTTCAGCATCAGCATAGTTTTCTATTCCAAAAGTTTTTTCTGCTTTTTCAATACCTTCATCAGTTAACATTACAGCACTTGCTTTTTCATCTATTGTAAAGTGTTTATCTGCTACCAATTGTTTAACAAAATTATCTGCTACATTATAGAACTTAGTTGATTTATCTCCAGCACCTGAAATTATAAGTGGTGTTCTAGCTTCATCAACAAGAATAGAATCTACTTCATCTACAACTGCAAAATTTAAGCCTCTTTGAACTTTTTCTTCTTTAAATATAACCATGTTATCTCTTAAATAATCAAATCCATATTCATTATTGGTTCCATAAGTTATATCAGCGGCATATGCAGCTCTTCTCTCTTCTTGAGTAACACCATGAACAATAACACCTGTTGTTAACCCTAAGAATTCATATAATTTTCCCATCCATTCCTTATCTCTTTTTGCAAGATAGTCATTTACTGTTATAATATGAGCTCCATTTCCTGAAAGACCATTTAAATATATTGGTAGCGTTGCAACTAATGTCTTACCTTCACCAGTTTTCATTTCTGCTATTCTTCCTTGGTGTAATACCATTCCACCAATTAATTGTTCTCTATAATGTTTCATTCCAAGAACTCTCATTGAAGCTTCTCTACATACTGCAAAGGCTTCAGGGAGAATATGGTCTAAAGATTCACCCTTGGATATTCTTTCTTTAAACTCTATTGTTTTTCCTTTTAAATCTTCATCTGAAAGTTTTTGCATACTTTCATCTAAATCTTCAATTTCTTTTACTACTGTTAAAAGTCTCTTTACTTCTCTTTCACTATAAGTCCCAAATACTTTATCTAAAAATCCCATATTTAATTCCTTCCAATCATATCTATATTTTATTTTTTTATTATTACTTCTTTATATTTATAAATTATACCATTCATAGCCTTATTAATTCAACAAAATAACATAATATTAACTTTAAATAAGTAAATTTTTGTAATTATCCTAATATTTTTTTAATTTTTATAAGATAATATGAATCAATTACATCCAAATTAAAATTTAATATTAAATTACAATATATTAATCTTCTTCAAATCAAAAAGAAGTCTCTGTAAATAGAGACTTCTTTTTGATTTTATTATTTCAAATACCTTAACTATATTGAGGTTCTAACAAACCATAATTTCCATCTTTTCTTTTATATATAACACAAATACTAGCTTCATCGATATCTTCATATATAAAGAAACTGTGTCCAAGTAACTCCATTTGTAAAATAGCCTCTTCTGATGACATTGCATTCGCACAGAATTTTTTCATTCTTACAATGCTTGGCTCCTTCTCATTAGCGTCATCGTCTCCAACAGCTACTTCATCAATATATGGGAATTTAAGTGATTCCATACTTCGTCTTGCTAGTTTAGTTTTTTGTTTTCTAATTTGTCTTTCTAACTTTTCTTCAACTATATCAATAGATTTGTACATATCATCAGTAGCTTCTTCTCCTCTTAGGATAACTCCATTAAAGGGTATTGTAACTTCAAATATGTGTCTGTTTTTTTGAACTGTAAGTTTAGCTCTTGCTTCTACATGCGGTTCAAAATACTTATCTAATTTTGAAATCTTTTTTTCTACCATTTCCTTTAACGCCGGTGTTAATTCGATATTTTTTCCTATTATTGATATTCTCATAATAAGGTCAACCCCTTCCTTTTCGCTCTAATCTTTGATTAGGAGATTTCAAATTTTTGATATGTTTTCTTTTCTTGTTTATATTCTACTACCTTTTATTTAAATATACAAATGTAATTTTGTTAATTTTCTGAATATTTCGTGCATTTTTCTCTATAACCCTCTTAATAGCTTTGTTTTTTATTAATTCACACTAAAAAATACTAATTAAAACTTATAATATTTTATGGAATTTAAAGGCTATAACTTATATAAAACTTTGAGCAACAGTCACTATATTTATTGTTTTAGCTCCATATTTTTTTAATATTTTTTCACATTCTAAAGCCGTAACCCCTGTAGTTGTTACATCATCTATTAGAATAACACTTTTATCTACTATATCGATCTTCTTTATAATATCAAATGCATCAATAATATTTTTCTTTCTATCTTCTCTAGATAATGTTTTTTGTTCTTTTGTTTCTCTTACTTTAACTAAGGATTTTGAAATAGGAATATTATATCTATCAGCTACTTTTTTAGCTAATATCTCACATTGATTAAATCCCCTTTTTTTCATGGATTTTTTTGATAAAGGTACATACACAATAATATCGCACTTTAAATTATTATCTTCTATTATTTGGCATAAAAATTCACTTAAAATTCTTCCAGCTAAGTAATTTTCTTTATATTTAAATGATAATATTAAAGCCTTTAGTGGTCCTACATAGTACCCGTATGAAAAAACATTACTTTCACTTCTTAGTCGTTTAATCTTTTTAAAACATCTTGGACACAACCCAACATAGCCTTCTTCAAAACATGAAATACAAGTTTCTTCTGGAGGAAATATTATATCTAATATTCCATTTAATATATTTTTTAATAACGTAATAATCCCTTTTCCCATATCTTCTTATTGAAATCTCTAGATATTGTTTTAGATATTTCCATATCACTAGACACATCTCTTGATACCATTAAAACTTCTCCAGATTTCTCATTATCCTTTCCTGCTTCTGCGCATAAATATAATATTTTTTTATAAGAATAAAACCTATTATCAGAAAATAACATTACTATGTCTAAATTATTTATATTATGCAAGTAATGACCATAATAATTAGTTATTATAAATACTGATCTATCTTTAATATTCATAACCTTTTCTAATTCTCTTGTTGATTCACCTCTTGTAAAAGCAACAAGCTTTACATTTTCTACTTTAAGCATTTCATTATAATAGTCATATATTTTCTTAACTTTATCTAAAGTTGGTACATATATAGTAACCCGTCTTTTATTATCTCTAAACCATTTTAAATATTCATACAAAGCATATGGTATATCTTCTTCAAGATTTATTCTTGTTTTTATAATTCTTGGTTCTACAAATGGCCTCTTAGCAACTACAGATGAAAGGTCTAGTCTCTCTCCAATAGCTACTACTTTTTCTACCGAGTATATGATAATCCTTTTATTGTATAAATACATCCCTTCTACAAGTTCTATAATGTTTTCTTTGCTCATTAAAGAAAACATACTTATATCATCAATTATACATAAATCATAATATCCTCTAATATTAATTATATTTTTAAAACTAGTAAATGTTATATCTAAATCAGCTTCTCCACTTTTTAAAAATTTATAGGTAACTTTATTATTTTTAAGTTTTATATTATTAATAAGCTCCCTATTTCCCAATTCTTCTCCCCATATATAAAGTATTTTACCATTTTGACTTATAACTTCACTAATTATACTAGAATATATTAAAGTAGTGTTGTAAGGGCTTGTGGTTACTGTAAGCACTTTCGACTGCTTTCTATACCATTGATTTATTTTAGTAACACAATTATTAAACTCTTTGTAATTAAGCATATTCTTATCCCTCATATTTATAGTTATTTATTCTACAATTCCTTATTCGCTTAAATTATCTCCTGCTGTTATTTCTAATATTCTATCTTTAAGAGATGAATATCTCTCACTGCTATTTGTATTATCAACCATATACTTTAGTGCTTTTGGCTTCCCTACAACTACAACTAATTCTTTAGCTCTTGTTATTCCTGTATAAAGTAAATTTCTATTCATTAAAAATGGTGAACCCATAAATGCTGGGGTAATCACTACTTTAAATTCACTTCCTTGACTTTTATGAATTGTTATTGCGTATGCTAAATCTAATTCATCTAAAGATATATAATCATAAATTACTTTTTTTTCATCATCAAAAATTACTATTACATTTTTATCATTTTCATTTATACTTTGGATAAATCCCATATCTCCATTAAATACGCCCTTACCTTCATTATCACCATAGCCATTAATTCTAAACCACTCAATTTGATAATTATTTTTAGTTTGCATAACCTTATCGCCTTCTCTAAAAACAATTTCCTTTATTTCTTTTTCTTTTTTACTTGATGATGGAGGATTTAAACTCTCTTGAAGCTTATTATTAAGGTTTTGAACTCCAAGTATTCCTTTTCTCATAGGTGTTAATATTTGAATATCTTTTAACTTATCTAAACTTGGATTAAATTTAGGTAACCTTCTATTTATTAAATCTATTATTGTATCTAGTATTTCATCATTATCTTCTTTGTGATCAAAAAAGAAATCTCCATCTTTTTTATTTAAACAAGGCATTTCTCCATTATTTATCTTATGAGCATTTGTTACAATCATACTTTCTTTCCCTTGTCTAAAAACAGCATTTAACCTAACAACTTTTATAAAATCACTTTCAATTAGGTCTTTTAGTACATTTCCAGGTCCTACAGATGGCAACTGATCTACATCACCAACTATAATAACTCTTGTACCTAGTTGAATTGCTTTAAGCAAGCTTTGCATAAGCATTATATCTATCATAGATGCCTCATCTATAATTATTACATCTCCTTCTAGTGGAGAGCTCTCCCCTTTTCCAAAGAATGATTTATCATCATCACTTGTTCCTACTTCTAAAAGTCTATGTATTGTCTTAGCTTCTCTTCCCGTTGATTCTGCCATTCGCTTTGCAGCTCTACCTGTTGGTGCTGCAAGTAAAACCTTCATATTATTTTTTTCATAAATTTCAATTATAGATTTTATTATTGTTGTTTTACCTGTTCCAGGTCCACCAGTTATTATTTCAATTCCATTATCAAAAGCCCCAATTATAGCTTCTCTTTGAGCTTCTGCAAATTCTATATTATTATCTTTTTCAAATTGTTCAACTTCAAACTCTACATCTGTATTAATAGTTCTAAAGTTTTCTATACTTAGTGTAATAATTTTATTAGTTACGCCAAGTTCGCAATAATAATATGGTAATGAAAATACAGCTTCCACATCATTTATTTTTTCTATTTTAATTTTATTTTCTAAAGTTGCATTATATATGTTCTCTTCTATAAGTTCTTTTGTTACGTCTAAAACATTAACAACTTCCTTAATCAATTCATCCTTTGGCATATATGTGTTTCCTGCTAAGGAAAATTGATTTAATACATATTTAATTCCACTTTGTATTCTAAAATCTGAAGTACTTTCAATCCCTATATTTTTAGCTATTTTATCAGCGGTCATAAAACCTATTCCTGATATTTCATCACTTAAAATATATGGATTCTCAGAAACTATATCTTTTGACATTGGTCCAAATTTTTTATATATTTTTATACATTGATTTGGTGTCATTCCATGTCCTTGAAAATGAATCATTATATCTTTTAAATCTTTTTGTTCTATATAAGATTCATATATTATTTCAAATTTCTTTTCTCCTATGCCCTCTATTTCTTTTAACCTCTCTATATGATTATCCATAATATCTAGAGTTTTATCTCCAAATGCTGCTACTATTTTTTTAGCAGTAACAGGTCCTATACCATGTACAACTCCAGTACTTAAATATTTAACTATTCCTTCTATTGAATCTGGAAGAACTTCTTCGCACTCTTCCACTTTAAACTGTCTTCCAAATTGCTTATGAAGCATCCATTGACCTTTTAACTTTACATGTTGGCTCTCTTTTAAAAACGGTAATATACCAACTATAGCTATTATTTCTTTATTAATTTCTACTTTAGCAACTACATATCCAGTATCATCGCTTTTAAATAGTATAGATTCTACTAATCCACTCAGAACTTCCATATTATCTCTCCAAATCTTATATTGATATTTTAATCTTTAACTTTTTATTATATAATTATAACATAGAAGAAAATTTAAAATTCATTTAGATGAAATAATTTCGGAGGTGTATTATGTTAATAAAAAACTGTAATGTTATTTACTTAGATAAAATTGAAAAAGGTTCTGTTTTAATTGAAGATGGAAAAATAAAAGAAATTAACCCCACTAATGAAATCTCTACTGAGATTATCGATGGGAAAGGTCTTTACCTTTCACCTGGATTTATAAACGTTCATATTCATGGTGCTGCAGGTCACGATACTATGGATGGAACATTTTTAGCTATAAATGAAATATCTAAATCTATAGTTAAAAATGGAACAACCGCTTTTACTCCAACTACTATGACTGTATCTATAGATGCTATAAAAAAATCTATGGAAGTTATAAAAGAAGCTAAGCTTAATGGAACTGATGGCGCTATAGTTTTAGGAGCTCACTTAGAAGGTCCTTTCATAAGTCCTTCTGCTATCGGAGCTCAAAACCCTAATTATTTACAAAAACCTGATATTAATACATATATGAAAATGGTAGGTGATTGTGAAGATGCAGTAATATCTATAACTGTTGCTCCTGAGGTTTGTGGTGCTAAAGAATTAATTAAAGAATTAACCTCTAGAGGAGTTGTTTGTTCAATTGGTCATACAAAGGCCACTTATGAAGAAGCCATGGAAGGTATAAAATGTGGTTGTTCTCACTCAACTCATTTATTTAACGCTATGACACCTTTTGCTCATAGAGAAGCTGGTGTTGTTGGTGCTATATTCGATAGTGAAATTACCACTGAAACTATTAGCGACGGTATTCATATTTCATACCCATCACTTCGAATTGCTTATAAACAAAAAACTACAGATAAAGTTTTACTTGTAACTGATTCTATGATGGCTTGTTGCATGCCAGATGGTATGTATTCATTAGGTGGGCAAGATGTTATAGTTTCTAATGGAGCTGCAAGGCTTACTAATGGTTCATTAGCCGGTTCAATCTTAACTTTAGATAAGGCTATTGATAATGTTAATAAGAACACAGATTTACCTCTTTTCGAAATTGTTAAAATGGCAACATTCAATGGTGCAAAACACTGCAGAGTAGATGATAAAAAAGGTCTTATTAAAGAAGGTTATGATGCAGATTTAGTTTTATTCGATGAAAATATTGATGTTAAAACTGTAATCATTAACGGTAAAATTGTTCATACCGCTTAATATTAATAATTCTATATAAGGGATTTGAAGTAATAATAGACTATCAAATTGGTGTATTATTTTTTTTGAAAGTGTCTTATTTAATCCACAGTTATTCTATTAAATAAGATATAACTCACAAAAAGGTCCACTAGCTTTCGCTAATGGACCTTTTCTTAAGCTTCTCCAAATAAATTTAGATATACTTCTTAATTTCTTCAACTTTATTAAGTTGTTCCCATGGAAGGTTTAAATCTAATCTTCCAAAATGACCATATGCTGCTGTTTGCTTATATAATGGTCTTCTTAAGTCTAAATCTCTTATTATAGCTCCCGGTCTTAAGTCGAATGATTTTTCAACTATAGCTACTATTTCTTCTTCTGTTTTCTTACCTGTACCAAATGTTTCAATACCTATTGAAACTGGTTTAGCAACTCCTATGGCATAAGCTAATTGTATTTCTAGCTTATCTGCAACTCCTGCTGCTACTAAGTTCTTAGCAACCCATCTAGCTGCATATGCTGCTGATCTATCAACCTTAGTTGGATCTTTTCCTGAGAAAGCACCACCGCCGTGTCTTCCATATCCACCATAAGTATCAACAATTATCTTTCTTCCTGTTAAACCTGAATCTCCTTGAGGTCCACCAATAACAAATCTACCTGTTGGGTTTATATAATATTTAGTAGCTTCATCTAATAAATCAGCAGGCACAACTGCTCTTATTACATATTCCATTAAATCCTTCTTAATTTGTTCTTGAGACACTTCTGGACCATGTTGTGTTGATATTACTATTGTATCTATTCTAACAACCTTATTATCATCATATTCAACAGTTACTTGTGTTTTACCATCTGGTCTAAGGTAATCTAACGTACCATTCTTTCTTACTTCTGATAATCTTCTTGATAATCTATGAGCCATAGCTATCGGTAGTGGCATATATTCTTCGGATTCGTTAGTTGCATAACCAAACATCATTCCTTGATCTCCAGCCCCTACTGCTTCAACATTATCCTTTTCACCAGCTCTTGATTCAAAGGCTTCATCTACTCCCATTGCTATATCAGATGATTGCTCATCTATTGAAGTTAAAACTGAACATGTTTCAGCATCAAACCCATATTTAGCTCTGTCATAGCCTATTTCTTTTACCGTTTGTCTAACTATCTTTGGAATATCAACATAACAGTTAGTTGATATTTCTCCCATTACTAATACCATTCCTGTTGTTACTGCGGTTTCACAGGCAACTCTAGCATTTGGATCTTGTGCTAATATACTATCCAATACAGCATCTGAAATTTGATCACACATTTTATCCGGATGTCCTTCTGTTACTGATTCTGATGTAAATAATCTTTTCATCTTATTTCTCCTCTCTTATTGTTTATATTAATTCTATATCAGCTACATTTATTACTTTGGGAATATTTAAAAAACTACAAGATTAGTAATAGTCTATTTTTTATTATATGTCTTTTTGAATTTGGACAATAAAAAAACCTCTTCCATAAGAAGACGCTCATAATTATAAACTCTTTCTTATCTTGCAGAATCTCTGCAGGAATTGGCACCACGCTTTAATAATCAATTGTATAAATTAATTATATTAGTAGGTTGCCGGGTTTCACAGGGCCCATTCCCTCCACCTCTCTTGATAAGAATCAATATTAAATTTTATATGCGATGATTATATCACTTTTGTTTTTGTTAGTCAATATTAAAAATATCCTTATAATATTTAGAAAACTTTTAAAAAATAAAAAAAGCAAGAGATAAACTCTTGCTTTTTTGGTGGAGAATGGTGGATTTGAACCACCGAAGCGATACGCAACAGATTTACAGTCTGCTCCCTTTGGCCACTCGGGAAATTCTCCGGATTCGCTCTCTGGATTTGAACCACCGAAGCGATACGCAACAGATTTACAGTCTGCTCCCTTTGGCCACTCGGGAAATTCTCCGGATTTGGAGCTAGTAATAGGACTCGAACCTACGACCTGCTGATTACAAATCAGCTGCTCTACCAACTGAGCTACACTAGCATGTTAAAAAAGTTAAAAAGTGGTGGAGAATGGTGGATTTGAACCACCGAAGCGATACGCAACAGATTTACAGTCTGCTCCCTTTGGCCACTCGGGAAATTCTCCAATTTTATGGAGCTAGTAATAGGACTCGAACCTACGACCTGCTGATTACAAATCAGCTGCTCTACCAACTGAGCTACACTAGCATGTTAAAAAAGTTAAAAAGTGGTGGAGAATGGTGGATTTGAACCACCGAAGCGATACGCAACAGATTTACAGTCTGCTCCCTTTGGCCACTCGGGAAATTCTCCATATTTAACTTTCACTGCCTTGGATTTGTTTTTACAAACTCTCCGCTGACAATGACTAGTATATAATCATTTCTAATATATTTCAAGTCCATAATTACCCTTATAACTTGATTATAGTTAAACACCTCTATCTAGCTAAGTAATCCCTCTATTTATTACCAATATCATTCTTCTACGCTTCTACTTATAAAACAATTGTCACACTTTTCTTTTTTTACACATATTAATTATAATATGTGTATAACGAACATATACATTATGCATAGGAGGTGTGGCACTTGGTTAAACGAAAAATTAATTATAAATCATCTTTAGCTTACTCTGATATTGCTGTCTTTGTTAAAGATTATATTTCCGAGAATACAGTAATAGTTTGTATTGGAACTGATAAATGTATTGGTGACTGTCTAGGTCCATTAGTTGGCACCTTTTTAAAAGAAAGTTTTTTTCCGCTACCTGTTTACGGTACCATTGAATCACCAATACATGCATTAAATATAGATAATCGTATTAACGAAATAAAAAAAATTCATCCTAATGCATCTATCATAGGTATTGATGCCTGCCTCGGAGATACTAAATCAATAGGTGAAATCCACACCAGGGACTATCCAATTCACCCAGGAAAAGGTGTTGGTAAGTCTCTACCTGATGTTGGAACTATTTCTATTATAGGTATTATTGATTCTAGCGATAGTTCTGATTTTTTTACATCTAGAAGTATACGTTTATATTTAGTAATGGAAATGTCTAAAGTTATTACTCACGGTTTAACCCATGCTTATAATTTATTTTTAGACGACTAATATTCTTTCTTATAAATAAAATACGGCTTAATTTAATATAAAAAATAAAAAAGTTTTCTATTATAAAACATAGAAAACTTTTTATTATGTAATTTAGTCTATTAGAGTTATTTCTTGTCCTAGTAAGAATGAATCTAATTTATCTAGATATCCCAGCACTTGTCCAGTTCCTTCTACAACTGCTTCTACCGAATTACTAGCGACTGTTACTTGTACTCCTGTTTCTAACTCAATAAGCTTATCTAATCCATCTAATAAGGCTCCTCCACCAGTCATCAAAATACCTTTTTCAATAATATCTGCTGCCAATTCTGGTGGCGTTTTTTCTAATACAGACTTTACACTATCAACTATTAATGTTACAGATTCTAAAATAGCTTCTCTAATTTCTTCTGTTCTTATTTCTAATTTATCTGGTAATCCTGTTACTAGATTTCTACCTTTCATTGTTGTTAACAAATTTCTTGATCCTTTAAATGCAGATCCAACTGATATTTTTAAATCTTCGGCCGTCTTTTCACCTATCATTATTTTATATTTAGTTCTTATATATTTTATTATAGCTTCATCAAATTTATCACCAGCTACCTTAATCGAATCTCTAACTACTACACCACCTAATGATATTACTGCTATGTCCGTAGTTCCTCCACCAATGTCTACTACCATAGATCCATTAGGCTTGGTTATATCAAGACCAGCACCTATTGCTGCAGCTAGTGGCTCTTCTATAAGATGAACCCTTTTAGCCCCAGAATTCCTTGCTGCATCCATAACAGCTCTCTTCTCTACTTCTGTAGCTTGTGAAGGTACACATACCATTACATTTGGAGTTGTAATTTTACCTTTACCACAGGCTTTTTTTATAAAAGCGTTAAGCATTTTTTCTGTTATATCATAATCAGATATAACTCCATCTCTTAAAGGACGAACTGCAACTATGTTTCCAGGCGTTCTACCTATCATTTTCCTTGCTTCTTCCCCAACCGCAAGTACTTTATTATTATTCTTGTTTATAGCAACTACCGACGGTTCTTTTAATATCACACCTTTTCCTTTAGCATATACTAATACGGTTGCTGTTCCTAAATCAATTCCCAAATCAGTCCCACTTTTCCAAAACCACATTCCTTTTCACTCCTATTTCCCCACTATTTTTTATAATATTATAAAGTTTTACATAATTAACTTCTATTAAATATTATATATGGAATGTGGTAATCAATCAATAGCTTTATACTTTAATTTAGTGGCTGTTCCACCTCTAATATGTCTTTCTGCCTTATTTATTTCTAAAATAGTATGAGTTTCTTCCGCTATTACCGGATTAATCTTTGGCAATCTTTCTGTCATGTCCTTGTGTATTGTACTTTTGCTTACCCCAAACACCTTTGCTGTTTTTCTTATTGTAGCTTTTGAATCAATGATGTATTGTGCTACTTCAAGTACCCGTTCTTCAATATAGTCCTTCAAAATGCTACCTCCTTACTTCGCTATAATTATTAATATGCGGCATTAAACCTTTAAATTCTTAACACCAGTCATTTTCATAAGAAAATGACTGATGAATTTTTTATTTTTTAACTATGCTTTATAGTTAAAATATTTAGTTGGATCCATTTGTTCATCCTTTGAATTTAGCACTTGAATATTTATATGTTCACCAAAATCTTTATTGCTAAATATCTTAGAGCTATCTCCAACCTTACCAATAACTGTTTCAGAAGTTACTTTGTCGCCTTTTTTAACTAAAATTGCTTTCTCTAAATTAGCATATTTAGTTTTTATCCCATTAGCATGAGTTATTATTATAAATGAGCCTTCTTCAACATCATTTGTAATAACTTCAACAACACCTTCAGCTGATGATTTTACCGGTGTTCCAACCTTAGTTTCTATGTCTATCCCTTTTATGTTTCTAAACGAACCATCTTTCATTTCCTTTGGTTTAGGATATGAAAATTCTCTAGCTATAGTTCCTTCAACAGGGTTTGTAAACTTGACTTCTGTAGTTGTTCCTGCTGCAACATTAACATCTTCTGCTGTTGTTGCATCAGCTACCCTTTCAGTTTCAGTTTCACTTTTAACCCTTTCAGCATTTTGCTTTTCTGTTGAAACATCATTGTTATCAACATTTAAAGAAAATTCCTGTGCAGGCTTTTTCGCTTGCTCTACTTTTTTATTGCTCTTCATAGTTACAGCTGCCACTGTAGCAACTATACATAAGCAAAAGAATAGAGCTACATAAAAACCTTCCTTTCTAAAAAAGTCTTTTACCTTATCTTTTTTCTTGTTGTCCATATCAACACCTCCTTTTTGTATTCTTGCCTTTTGTTTTAAAATAATACAGTTTATCTATTATTTATTTACACCAAATTTCTACATCTCATGTCGAAAGTTAGTAATTTTATATACAAATAAAAAACGCCATTATCTAAACGGCGTTTCAAATATAAAATATATTTATTTAAACTCTAAATCTACAATATCTACTCCTGTGTAATAATGTTTTAGTATATAATCATATTTCTGTCCCTCTTTTGCCATTACATTCGCACCCCATTGGCTCATACCTACACCATGGCCATAGCCCTTACAGCTAAATTTAACTTCACTTTCAGTTATTTCAAATTTAAAATTAGTCGAATTCAACTTTAATAACATTCTAAAATCTGTTCCTTTTATTTTTTCAGTTCCAATCCTTATCTCCTTAACTCCACCTGATTCACTTCTACTTATAATTTCGATATTACTCTTAATATTTTCCCTTGTAAGTCCAGCCTTATTATATTTTGTATTAATAATATTAATGAATTCATCAATGTTAATACTTAAATCTGTTTCAAATTTAGGCGCAATTTCTTCTCCACTACTTTCTGCTGAAACTAAATATGGTAAATCATTTGAGAATACATCAATAGCTTTTTCTGTTTTTCCTGAGCTTGTTGAAAAAAACTGTGGATACATTACTAACTCCCCATTATAACTCAAAACCTTACCTTTCGTTGCATCAACTGCTTCTTTGATTTTTTCCCAATTACCTTTACCGTCGGAACCTGCCCATTTTTCAATTCTACTTTCCTTATTCATATAAACCTGACAATGAATCGAATCACATATCTCCCCACCAGATGCCTTTTCACAAGGTTTAACCTTTTTAGTAGCAAGATAGGTTCTCGCAGCTATTGCTTGTGCTTTAAGGGCCTCTGTTTCAAAATTTGCAGGCATCTCACTTGAAACTACACTTATTATATATTCTTCTAAATCTACTTCTTCAACTTTATTCTCTGCAGTTATGAAAACTTTAACTGTAGATTCTCCATCTAATTGCACAGATGTATTTTTTGAAATTACTCCATCTTCAATTTTCGGTTTAGGATTTTCTTTGCTCGAAGCCTTTATCGCCATCATTGGCATGGCTATAGTTGCTATTATCACCACTATACTAACACCTAGTAATAACATTAATCCCTCTGGTAAATTTATATTTCTTTTCACAGCAATGCCCTCCTTTAATAGCTTGTACGATTAAATATATGTAACAATTTGATAAATATACTTTATTTTTCATTATATATTTTTAGGCACTTGAAAAAATAATAGGCTATAAATTGATTTATTATTTTTTTGAAAGTAATAAATTTAAATTTATTAAATATATTACTAATCAATGTATTTATATTGATTTTATTAATTCAATATAAAATTAAAGAACTTGGGTTAATTAATCCAAGTTCTTTAATTTAAATAATTAATTTTAAAAAATAATTATTTAATATATTAATATTTTTTCAAATTCTTAAGCTAACATTTTATTTATCTACTCTATATATATCTGCACCTAATTTTCTAAACTTCTCTTCTATATTAGTATAGCCTCTATCAATATGATATAATTCTCCTATTTCAGTTTCTCCATGAGCTACAAGCCCTGCTAGTATCATAGCCGCTCCAGCCCTTAAGTCAGTAGCTTTAACTTCACATCCTGTTAGATTACTTACTCCATCCAATATAGCCGTTCTACCATCAATTTTAATACTAGCACCCATTCTTACTAGCTCAGCTACATGCATAAACCTATTTTCAAAAACAGTTTCTGTAATTACGCTTGAACCTTCTATTAAAGACAATAAGCTCATCATTTGTGGTTGCATATCTGTTGGAAACCCTGGATACGGTAAAGTCTTAATATCTACTGGTTTTTTCTTCCCTGTGCCATCTACTATCATACTATCACCATTAACCTGAATTTTAACACCACACTCTTTCAGTTTTTCTATTGTTGGCCTCAAGTGTTCCTCATTTACTCCATTTATAGTTATAATACTATCAGTTATAGCTGCTGCTACCATAAATGTTCCAGCTTCTATTCTATCGTATATAGGTTTATATTCTATTCCCTTTAAGGATTCAACCCCTTCAATTGTTATTCTTCCAAGTCCTGCCCCTTCTATTTTAGCTCCCATTGAGTTTAGAAAATTTCCTAAATCCCAAATTTCTGGCTCTTCAGCTGCATTTTCTATAATTGTTGTGCCTTCTGCAAACACAGCTGCCATAAGAAGATTTTCTGTAGCTCCAACAGATGGAAAATCTAAATAAATTCTATTTCCTTTTAATTTTTTTGCTTTCGCTTCTATAAAACCATGCCCAATTTCTATTTCTGCACCTAAAAGTTTAAATCCTTTTAAATGAAGATCTATAGGTCTACTTCCAATATTACAGCCTCCTGGCAATGAAATTTTACAACTTCCAAACCTAGCAAGCATCGGTCCCATTATTAAAAATGAGGCCCTCATTTTTCTTATTAAATCACTATTTGAACTTATTGGTTGTAAATTTGCTGTATTTAGTTTTAATTCTCCAGTTTCATGAGAAAAATCAACTTCACAATTTAAATCTTTTAATAAATTAACTAATACAGTTACATCTTCTAAAACTGGCGTGTTTTTAATTATTATTTCATTAGGACTTAAGATACTCGCTACTATTATTGGTAAAACAGAATTTTTCGCTAAACTAATATCTACCTCACCTTTAAGTTTCTTTCCACCTTTTATTACTATTTTTTCCATATTATCCTCCATCATAAATTGTTAGGCACTTGAAAAAATAATAGACTAAGCAAATTGGTCTATTATTTTTGAAAGGGCCTTAGTATGTTACGAAAATTATTGGTGTTCCAATAATTATCTGTCTTCCTGAATCGTATTTCATATATCCTATATTAACTCTTTGGTTATCCTTAAACCTTGCCGTAGCTACATAACCATTTTGGATATCTAATTCTTCTAATGTATTTTTTTTGATGCTATCCATTAGCATTTCTTTTGTTTTTTCATAACTTTCTTCTTCTATCTTTCCCTTTATAAAAGCAAAATAGTTTTCTTCATTAGAATTATTATTTTGTAATTTTTCCAATTCCTTCTTTAATGACAAAGAACTCTTTGAACTATTCTTATTAATAACAATTATTTCTACCATAGTTTTATTATTTTCTTTCCACAGTATTACTTTAATATCCTCACTAGAGTCTTTATACATTATTTTATTAGTGCTAAACTGTAAATTTTCAGTTTCACTCTTCTTAAATTCTTTTAATAATCTCTTGTATTCTGTTTCTATATCTACTTTTGAACAATAGTTCATTTTTACACCATTTTCTATAAAATTACCATTTTCTATAATGGCTTGTTCGTTTAAATCAAAAAAAGATGGTGAATTGAAGTTTTTTAATGGTCTAGCTCCAATTAACAATAAAGAAAAGATTACCAGAGGTACTATGCAGATTTTCTTTTTCATAAAATCCCCCCCTACTCTTATTCTAATTATTGTCCCATTTTTTATATTTTATTCATCTGGTGCTATATTATAATATATAAAAATATGTAAAATTTGTGATAGCTTGTCATCATTTATACTAAAACTTATTTAAATTAAAATAAAAAAAAATGGTATAATCCAAAAGGATTATACCATTTTTAACTTTTATATATATTTACTGCTTCTATTCTAGACATAGATCTTGCTAATGCCAGTTTTAATCGGTCCTCATCTATATCTTCACTTTTATCTTCTTTTAATCTAGCCTCAGCTCTTTCTTTAGCTTGCATAGCTCTATTAAAATCAATCTTGTCTGGTGTTTCTGCACTATCACAACAAAAGTTTATTAAGTTATCTTTAATCATAATTATTCCTGATGAGGTGAAATATATTGCATTACTACCATCCAATTTTATAATTTTAGTTACAGTTGGTACTGTACTTAAAATTATAGGTGTATGATTTGCTCTAAATTCTACTTCACCATCTTGACTTCTAGTATGTAGTGCTTGTATTTCTTCAGTAATTGTTGGTGCTCCTGGGGTAATTATATTTACTTTTAAAGTTTTATCCATAACTATCCTCCCCTTACACTAAGGTTTTAGCTTTTTCTACTACTTCTTCTATATTTCCTACAAACAAGAATGCTGATTCAGGTATATCATCATACTTACCTTCTAATATTTCCTTAAATCCTCTTACAGTTTCTTTAACTGTAACGTACTTACCTTTCATTCCAATAAATTGTTCTGCAACAGTAAATGGTTGTGATAAGAATCTTTGAACTCTTCTTGCTCTTGCAACTACCTTTTTATCTTCATCTGAAAGTTCATCTACGCCCAGAATTGCAATAATATCTTGTAATTCCTTATATCTTTCTAATATGTTTTTAACTTCTGTCGCAACATCATAATGTTCTCTACCAACAATTCTAGGATCTAATATTCTTGATGCTGATTCAAGAGGATCAACAGCCGGATATATACCTAGTTCTGCTATACTTCTTGATAAAACTGTTGTTGCATCAAGATGTGAGAACGTTGTTGCTGGTGCTGGATCTGTAAGATCATCAGCTGGAACATATACAGCTTGAACCGATGTTATAGAACCATTCTTAGTTGATGTAATTCTTTCTTGAAGTGCTCCCATTTCAGTTGCTAGTGTTGGTTGATATCCAACTGCTGATGGTGTTCTTCCAAGTAGCGCTGATACTTCTGAACCAGCTTGAGTAAATCTAAATATATTATCTATAAATAATAACACATCTTGACCTTTGTCTCTAAAATACTCTGCCATAGTTAAACCAGTTAAAGAAACTCTCATTCTAGCTCCTGGTGATTCATTCATTTGACCAAACACTAAAGCCGTTTTATCTATAACGCCTGATTCTATCATTTCCTTGTATAAATCATTACCTTCTCTTGATCTTTCTCCAACACCTGTAAATACAGATAATCCACCATGTTCTTTAGCTATATTATTTATAAGTTCTTGAATTAAAACAGTTTTTCCGACTCCAGCGCCTCCAAACAAACCTATTTTACCACCTTTTTGATAAGGTGCTAACAAATCTATAACTTTAATTCCAGTCTCAAACATTTCTGGTTCTAAAGATTGCTCTTTAAAAGTTGGTGCCTTTCTATGAATAGGATAATATTCAACTTCCCCTTCTACAGGACCTTTATTATCTATAGTATTTCCAAGCACGTTGAATAGTCTTCCAAGTACAGGCTGGCCAACAGGAACTGTAATACATCTTCCTGTATCAATAGCCTTCATACCTCTTCTTAAGCCTTCTGTTGCTTCCATAGATATTGTTCTAACAATATCATCACCTATATGCTGCTCTACTTCAACTACTAATTGTTTTTCCCCCATATCTATTTTAATTTCATTATAGATATTTGGTAAACCATCAGTATCGAATTTTATATCAACTACTGGTCCAATAACTTGAACTACCTTCCCTATTTTATTAGCCATAGTAATACCTCCTTGCTATTTTTGAGCTGCTGCTCCACCTACTATTTCTGATATTTCTTGTGTAATTGCACTTTGTCTTATTCTATTGAATTTAATTTTAAGTGCCTTTAATATATCATCCGCATTTTGAGTAGCTCCATTCATAGCTGTCATTCTATAGCTCTGTTCACTAGCTTTTGAATGTAACATAGATCTTCTTAATCTACTCTTAAAATATACATCTAAACTTGAATTTAATACTTCATCCATACTAGGTTCTATTAAAAAGTTTCCATTATTTCCTTTAGTTTTATCCATTGGTAATAATTTATCTATTTTAACCTCTTGCTTCATTGGTGATATAAACTTTGTATAAACTATATTAACCTCACATATATCACCTTTCTTAAACATATAAAGTGCATCTTGGTATATAGCTTTAATTTCCCTTACAGTTGGAATATCTGAAATTTCTACATACTGTCCTACAACATCAAACTTGTATCTATTCATGTACGAAATTCCTTTACTCCCAACTATTATTACCTTTGCTCTATCTTTATCTTTAATAAATAAATTTAGATTATTTGCTACATTTCCATTAAAGCCTCCGCAAAGTCCCATATCAGATGCCATTACAATATATAATTTATCAGAAGTTTTGCCTTTACTTTTTAAATAAGGATTATCAAAATCCTCAGGTATAACTCCCATTAATTCATTTACTATATCTTCACATAAACTATAATGTTCTTCGCTTGAAGTAAGTTCTTTCCTAGATTTTCTAAGTTTAGAAGTGGCTACAAGACCCATAGCTTTGGTTATTTTTCTTGTACTTTCAACTGACTTTATTCTTCTTTTAATGTCAATAAGTCCTGCTGCTCCCAAAATTCCACCTCCTAAAGAAGTGCATAGCTTTTGAAGCTATGCATCTTATAAAAATATTTTCTTAAATTCTATAACACAGGCTTCTATTTTAACTTTTATTTCATCTGTTAAAATTTTTCCTACAGCTATTTCTTTTAATAAGTCTCTATGATGAGTATCTACATATTCCAAGTATTCTTTTTCAAATTTTCTTATATCCGAAACCTTGATATCTGATAAGAAATCATTAATTACCACATATAGAATTATTACTTGATTTTCAACAGACATTGGAATATATTGATCTTGTTTTAATATTTCTAATAATCTTTTACCTTTTCCAAGTCTCTTTTTTGAATCCTTGTCTAAATCAGATCCAAATTGTGAAAATGCTTCAAGTTCTCTATATTGAGCTAGTTCAAGTCTTAAAGTACTTGTAACTTGCTTCATTGCTTTAATTTGAGCATTTCCTCCAACTCTTGATACAGATATACCTGCATTAACAGCTGGTCTTTGTCCTGAATTAAATAATCCTGATTCTAAGAATATTTGTCCATCTGTAATTGAAATTACATTAGTTGGTATATATGCTGTAACATCACCTGCTAATGTTTCTATTATTGGTAGCGCTGTTAAAGATCCGCCACCTTTTTCTTTTGAAAGCTTAGCTGCTCTCTCAAGTAGTCTTGAATGAATATAGAATACATCTCCAGGATACGCTTCTCTACCTGGTGGTCTCTTTAATAATAATGACATTGTTCTATAAGCTACTGCATGTTTCGAAAGATCATCATATATAATTAATACATCTTTTCCTTGATCCATGAAATATTCTCCCATGCTACATCCAGCATATGGTGCTAAATATTGCAAAGGTGCTGTTTCAGCAGCTGTTCCTGCTACTATTATAGAATAATCTAAAGAACCCATTTCTTCTAAAGTATTAACAATATGAGCTACTGTTGATTGTTTTTGGCCTATTGCAACATAAATACATATTACATCTTTACCTTTTTGGTTCAATATAGTATCTATTGCTAATGCAGTTTTACCAGTTTGTCTATCTCCTATTATAAGCTCTCTTTGTCCTTTACCTATTGGAATCATAGAATCTATAGCTTTAATACCAGTTTGAAGAGGTTCATTTACTGAACTTCTATCTATTATGCTAGGTGCTGGTACTTCTATTGGTCTATATTCAGCAAAATCTATTGGTCCTTTTCCATCAATTTCTTGACCTAGTGAGTTAACTACTCTACCAAGTAATGCTTCACCTACTGGAACCTCAACGATTTTATCAGTTCTTTTTACTATATCGCCTTCTTTTATTCCATTTTCATCTCCTAAAAGAACACATCCAACATTGTCTTGTTCTAAGTTTAAAGCCATACCGTAGACTCCGTTAGGAAATTCTAATAATTCACCTTGCATACAGTCATCTAGTCCATAAACTCTTGCAATTCCATCCCCTATTTGTATAATAGTTCCTGAATCTACTGTTACAATCTGTTTTTCATATCTTTCTATTTCTTTTTTAATTATAGACGTTATTTCTTCAGGCTTAATATTCATGACTTCACCTCTATTCCGTTTTAAGCATTAATTCTTCTAATTCTTCTAATTTTGACTTAACTGTTCCGTCAATAACATCATTATTAACTCGAACGTATATCCCACCTAAAATACTTTTATCTATTACCTGCTCTAGGATAATATGTTTATTATATTTGGCTTCTAATTTAGAAACTAGAGTATTAAACTCTTCTTCTTTTAAAGGGACTGTTGTCTTAACAATTCCTTTTAAAGTGTTTTTACGCTCTAAATCTACTTTTTCCATTTGATTAAGTTTTTCTCTTAAAAAAAGTATTCTATCTTTTTCTATAAGAATTAATAAAAATGATAATAATTCTTCATCTATTTTACCTTTAAAGATATTAATAAATGTTTTCTTTTTTTGTTTAGTCCCTATTTGAGGATGTCTAATTACTTCATAAAACTCTTTATTTGTATCTATAATTTCACAGATTTCTCTTAAATCCCTTAGATACTCTTGAACTTTACCTTTTTTTTCTGCTACCTCATAAAGTGCTAAGGCATATCTTCGATCTAGATATTCATGCATACTAGCTACCTACCTTAGATATAAAATTATCAATTAATTCTCTATTTTTTTCTTCATCGATGTTTTTTTCAATTACCTTTTTAGAAATTTCAATAGCTAAAGTTATAGCTTGCTTCTTTAACTCATATTCTGCTTTTTCTTTCTCTCTATTGATTTCTATTTTAGCTCTTTCTAAAATTATTTTAGCTTCAGTGTGAGCCTCACCTATAATTTCTTCATATATTGATTCGGCTTTCTGCTTTTCTCTCTCAGTAATTTTCTTACCTTCTTCTCTTGCAGATTTAAGCATTCTTTCATTTTCTATTGCTAACATTCTTGATTTTTCTTGTTCTTCTTCTGCATTATCTAATTGCTCGTTTATAAGCGCTTCTCTTTCATCAATAATAGCCTTGACCTTATCAAAAAAGAAATGTTTTAATATTGCTAACAAACCAATGAAATTAATTATGGTTGCTATTACTATTGAAGGATTTAATTCCATCATATTATTACCTCCTCCTCTCTGGAGTCACTTAAAGCAACTATTTTATTCCAACAAATATTAGAATAATTGATATTAATAATCCATATATAGCTGTTGCTTCTGCGAAACCCGCACCTATAATTAATGCTGTTGTTATTTTTCCGCTTGATTCTGGATTTCTTGAAATACCCTCTACTGCTTTACCTGTTGCTATTCCTATTCCTATTCCTGCTCCTGCTCCTACTAATACTGCTATTGCAGCTGCTATTGCTCTCATTCCTATTGCATCCATTGTTATTTCCTCCTTAAATTTTGTTTAATGTTCTGATACTATTTTTATATTTATCATGGTCAACATTACAAATATGACCACTTGTATTACCCCATCAAAGACATCAAAATATCCATGTAGTGGTATTGGTAAACCTATTTGTGCTATCCAAGCTACACTGCCTAGAGCTTCATAAACTAATTCTACTAAAATTGTAGCTGCTAATATGTTCCCAAATAATCTTAATGCTAATGACACTGGAAACATTACTCTTTCCAACAAATTTATAGGCAACATTATCGCTACTGGCTGTGCATATCCTTTTAGATATGATCCTATGCCATGATTTTTAATTGCATAAAATTGAACAACAAAGAACGATATTAAACCTAATGATACTGTTACGCTAAAACTTTTGGTTGGCGGTGATATTCCTATAAGACCAACCATATTCATCATAAATATAAATACTGCTGTTGTTCCTATAAACGGAAGTATGTCTAAATACTTCTCTCCAACATTATTTATAATTAGTCCCTTTAACGATTTATAAATTGTTTCTACCACAGTTTGCTTTTTACTAGGTTTTATTGATAAGTTTCTTGTAGTCCACCAACATAATAGAGCTATAAAAATAATTATGCCCCATTGAACTACCATCTCAGGAGTTATGTCTATTTTAAATCCTCCTAATGTAAAAGAAACTATAGGCTCTAGAGTTTCCACCTAATCACTTCCCTTCTCACTTTTTACCCAATATATTGTTAGGAATACAAAATGTGATATGTATCCTGTAATATATGCTATTAGATTAATTAACTTACTCATAAAAAGTACTGCTATTCCAACTATTATTAATATCCTTATAAGACCACTTATCGGAAATAACATACCACCTCTTTTTTTTTCTAGCATATTTTTCATAATTTTTCCACCTATAAAAAAATTAGCTAGGGAAACTATAATTCCAAGAAAATAAATAATTGAAAATTTAGTATTAACTGTTATTGATAATATAAGAGAAAGAATAATTCCTCCATACAAATCATATTTTATCATTTCATTAAGAAATTTATTCACGTCTTTACTCATACATCAATACCCCCTAATGACTGTCCTAATTATAATCCTCAAAAAAAATTAAAGGAAACCTCATTTTTAATCAAATTACCTATGTTTTGATTGAATTTACTGTCTACATAGGTTTATTCTCAATTTCCTTAACTACATTCATTATTAATAACTTTTGCTAAGTTTATAGTTTTAATTATACAAGCTATATTCATTTAACTGAATTTTCTGTTTTTCTGTTTTTTCTTTCAATTTAATGTTAACATTTTCATTCACGTTTTTTTATCACTTTTATTCTATTTGAAGTTATTTTTTTAAATAGAATACTTTAACAAATAATTTAATTCAATTCAACCTTTTCACTAAATGAATAAATTTGAATATTAATTATTCATTTTTTTATTTTTTTATTTTTATTTTCGACATTTAATTTACTATTATAATTAAATATTCATATATTAATGTGTATATAGACTAATATCTAGTTTATATAAGTTTTATATACGTTTCACATAAGTTTTATATACGTTTTGCATAAGTTTTATATACGTTTTATTTGCAATTATTATCCTTTATACAATATTGTTTTTACCAAATTTAATATACCTATTATAAGTTTAATATTATTAAAGTAAAAAGTAGTAATTACTATATTTTTTTCACATTAATATTTTTATTATTCTCATTTTTTTAATATTAATTCATGAAATTCTATTTAAGAAATATAATACACACAAAAAAAAAGATCCTAATTAAAGGATCTTTTCAAAATAACATTAGTCTCTTGAAACTATTAATGCTGTTCCCATTCCGCCACCTATACATAAAGTAGCTAAACCAGTTTTTGCATCTCTTTTTTGCATTTCATGAAGTAATGTAACTAATATTCTTCCACCTGATGCTCCAACTGGATGTCCAAGTGCAATTGCTCCACCATTTACATTTACTTTATCCATATCAAAGTTTAAATCTTTTGCTACAGCTAAACTTTGAGCTGCGAAAGCTTCATTAGCTTCGATTAAATCTAAATCTTCAATCTTAAGGTTTGCAACTTCTAAAGCTTTTTTAGTTGCATGGAATGGTCCATAACCCATTATTGATGGTTCTAAACCTCTTTGACCATATGAAACTATTTTAGCTAAAGGAGTAATTCCAAGTTCTTTAGCTTTATCAGCGCTCATTACTACGAAAGCTGCTGCTCCATCATTTATTCCTGAAGCATTTCCTGCTGTTACTGTACCATTTTCTTTGGCAAATGCTGGTCTTAATTTTGCCATCCCTGCCATTGTAGCACCGTATCTTGGAAATTCATCAGTATCAAATACTTTTGGTTCTCCCTTTCTTTGAGGAATTATAACTGGAACTATTTCATCTTTAAATCTTCCAGCTTTAATAGCATTTTCAGCTTTAACTTGAGAATTAACAGCAAATTGATCTTGCTCTTCTCTTGTTAGATTCCATTGTTTAGCTATATTTTCAGCTGTTACACCCATATGATAATTGTTAAATGAATCCCATAGAGCATCATTTATCATTGTATCTACCATTTTACCGTCACCCATTCTTTGTCCCCATCTTGCATCTTTCAATACATATGGTGCTTGTGACATATTTTCCATACCACCTGCAACAACTATATCAGCATCTCCCGCTTTTATCATTTGTGCAGCTAATGCTACAGTTCTTAATCCAGATCCACATACTTTATTTATAGTCATAGCTGGAACTTCTACTGGCAATCCTGATTTTATAGCTGCTTGCCTTGCAATATTTTGTCCAAGACCCGCTTGTATTACATTACCCATTACAACTTCATCTACTAATTCACCACGAACGCCAGCCTTCTCAATAGCTGCTTTAATTACAAGAGCACCTAAATCTGCTGCAGAAACATCTTTTAATGCTCCTCCAAATGCCCCAATTGCTGTTCTTACTGCACTTACAATAACTACTTCTCTCATATTCACAATACCTCCTAATTTTCATCGTTTGAATTGTCCAACTTGTTAAACAATTAACACAATTCAATTATAACACTTTTAATTCTATAATCAACTAAATTTTAGTTTTTTTTCCCACTTTAAGATATAAAAATAACTAGTCGCGTAAACAACTAGTTATTTTTATGGTTAATACTATCTCTTAAATTCTTCTACTTCTTCTTCTCTTAACCCGTAGTATTTTTCAATGGCATCTGCAATTCTTTTTGAAGCATTACCATCACCATATGGATTAACTGATTTACTCATTTTTAAATATTCTTCTTCGTTATTTAATAAAGTGTTTGCATTTTCTACTATTGTTTTTATATTAGTTCCTACCAATTTAACCGTTCCATAAGATACTGCCTCTGGTCTTTCAGTTACATCTCTTAAAACTAATACTGGTTTACCAAGATGTGGTGCTTCTTCTTGAAGCCCACCAGAATCAGTCATAACCATAAATGATTTATTCATTAAGTTATGTGTTTCTTTAGTATCTAATGGCGGTAACAAGTGAACTCTTTCTATTCCGCCTAATTTTCTATAGACTACATCTTTAACAACTGGGTTTAAGTGCACTAAATAAACTAATTCTACATCCTTATTAGCTTCTACAATAGCTTTTAAAGACTCACAAATATTATTTATACCCTCTCCCCAATTTTCTCTTCTATGAGCTGTAATCATAATAACTTTCTTATTTTGAAAATCTATTTTATTTAATTCTTCATTTTCAAATATATAACCATCTTTCACAGTATGAAGCATTGCATCTATTACAGTATTTCCTGTTATATATATTTCTTCTTCCTTTACCCCTTCTCTTAGAAGATTATTCTTTGAGCCACTTGTTGGTGCAAAGTGTAAATCTGCTAATCCTCCAGTAAGTTTTCTATTCATTTCTTCTGGAAACGGAAAATATTTATCAAAGGTTCTAAGCCCAGCTTCAACATGACCAACTTTTATTTGTTGATAAAACGCAGCAAGTGCGCCTGAAAATGTAGTTGTTGTATCTCCATGTACTAATATCATATCAGGTTTTTCATTTATAAAAACCTCTTCAAGTCCTTCTAAAACTCTATTAGTTATTCCAGTTAAGGTCTGCTTTGTTTTCATTATATTTAAATCAAAATCTGGAATAATATCAAAATACTCTAAAACTTGATCTAACATTTCTCTATGTTGTGCTGTTACACACACCTTTATATCTATGCCCTCTCTAGTTCCAAGTTCCTTTACTAATGGAGCCATTTTTATAGCCTCTGGCCTCGTTCCAAATATTGTTATAATTTTCTTTTTCAATGAAATCACTCCTTAATATATCAATACCCTTTTTATAACTTCTATAATTATACACTCTATCTATTGCACAATACAAATTTTCAAAATATTATTTAATTAATTAATTTTTAAACTTTAATAATCTTAAATAGGAGTTTAAATTATAATATATATTTTGAGCCATACTATGATATAGAGTTCACCGATAGTTGTACTATCAGTGAACTCTATTAAGCAAGTATGATTCAAAATAGAATATAATATTAACTATTTTTTTGAATATACTATAATTATTAAATTATTTTGTTCCGTATAATCTATCCCCAGCATCTCCAAGACCTGGTATTATATATCCCTTTTCATTTAACCTTTCATCTATCCCAGCTACATATATGTCTACATCTGGATGAGTTTCTTGTACAAGTTTAATACCTTCTGGTGATGATATTAAACATACAAGTCTTAGGTTCTTAGCACCCTTTTTCTTTAATAAAGTAAGAGCATCTGCAGCTGATCCTCCCGTTGCAAGCATAGGGTCTACAACCATTACATCTCTTTCTGCAATATCTTGTGGTAATTTACAGAAATATTCTACTGGTTGAAGTGTTTCTTCATCTCTGTATAAACCTATATGTCCAATTTTAGCTGCTGGAATTAGTTTTAACATTCCATCCACCATACCAAGACCTGCTCTTAGTATTGGAACTATAGCTATTTTCTTTCCTGATAACATTTTACACTTTGTTTTGCAAATTGGTGTTTCGATTTCTACTTCTTCTGTAGCCAAATCTCTAGTTACTTCATATGCCATAAGCATTGAAACTTCTTCAACTAATTCCCTAAAATCTTTAGCACCTGTATTCTTACTTCTTATAAAAGCTAATTTATGAAGTATTAATGGATGTTCTACTTGTATTACTCTGCTCATTAAAAATTCCTCCAATATGTTTTATTATTTAATATATTTTTTTTCAATAGCTGTTATTTTATCAATTCTTGCCTGATGTCTATCACCTTCGAATTTAGCATTTAAGAAAGTTTTAACTATATCTAATGCTAACCCTGGGCCTACAGATCTTGCCCCTAATGCTAATA
This sequence comes from Clostridium gasigenes, assembly GCF_900104115.1. Classification (GTDB taxonomy): domain Bacteria; phylum Bacillota; class Clostridia; order Clostridiales; family Clostridiaceae; genus Clostridium; species Clostridium gasigenes. Next base: position 7,869 of record NZ_FNJM01000004.1, on the reverse strand, counting down.
TATTTGCATTATTATGTTCTCTAGTTGCATGTGCACTAAATGTATCTGAACATAAAGCAGCTCTTATTCCCGGCACCTTGTTTGCAGCAATGCTTATACCTATACCCGTACCGCATACTAATATACCAAATTCAAATTCTTTAGCCACTATAGCTTCTGCCACTTTCAATGCATAATCTGGATAATCGCAAGATGCCTTGCTATTTGTCCCAAAATCTTTTACATCATAGTTCTCTGATTTTAAAAAGTTTATTATTTCCTCTTTTAAATCCACTCCACCGTGGTCTGACCCTATTGCTATTTTCATAATAAGAGATCCCTCCTAATTATTAAGGCACTTCAAAAATCAAATGCCTAAACTTCTATTATATCAAATCCGGCTGCCTTATTTAGCCTATTCATAATAGCTACTCCTACACCCTTTTCTTCAAAAGCTTCACATAGAATTAAATCTACACCTAAATCATCACAACTTCTAAGAGCCTCAAAAATATTTTTAGCTATATCAGCTAAAATAAACTCACTTCCTAAAGAAATAATTTTACCCTTTGGAAATTTATTCGCATTTTCGTCTGTGCATAAAATAGCTACATTTTTATTTTTTTCTATATAATTGTCTACTATTTCTTTAATTTTATCAATAGTTTTTTCTTTATTTCCACTTATTATTTTAAGTTTAGCCCTTGGTGCATAGTGCCTATATTTCATTCCTGGTGCCTTTGGCTTTAAATCAGGGCTAGGTTTTCCTTTAATTGACTCATCAATATTTATCCCAGGATGAAACTCTCTTAACATTTCTAGGGTTATTCCACCAGGTCTTAATACCACCGGTGGGTTAACAGTGCAATCTACTATTGTGGATTCTACCCCAATCTCGCTTCTATTTCCACCTAATATGTAGTCAACCTTACCATATAAATCTTCAACACATCTTTCAACTTCTGTTGGACTTGGTCTACCTGATATATTAGCAGAAGGTGCTGCTATTGGTCTATTTGACATCTCTATTAACTTTAATGCTATTTCATTATTTGGCATCCTTATACCTATTGTACTAAGTCCTGCACTTGTTGCATCAGGAATAATATTATTTTTTTCTAATATTATTGTTAAAGGACCTGGCCAAAATTTATCAATAAGTTTTTTTGCAATTTCTGGTATGGTTAAAACTAAACCACTTATATCCTTATTTGCAACATGTACAATTAATGGATTATCTTGAGGTCTACCCTTTGCCTTAAATATTTTTGAAACAGCTTGAGGATCTAATGCATTTGCTCCTAGCCCATAAACTGTTTCTGTTGGGAATGCTACTGTACCATTATTTTGAATAATGTTTGCGGCTTCTTTTATATATTTATTATCATTTTCTATATCTTTTATTATAGCTACCTTTGTTTGCAAAATATCTACCTTCTTTATTTTAGGCACTTGAAAAAATAATAGACTAACAATTGGTCTATTATTTTTTTAAAAGTGTCTTAATGTTCTTCTATAATCGGGATTATTTTTTCAGTTGCCTAAATATCAATTTGACCTCTAGCTATTTTTATATTTTCAATAGCTGATGAGGTATATGTAGCTCTAACACAATTTTTATAAATAGCATCAAGTAACTCGTACTTTTTAAGAGCACCTTTTCTAACTACCTGAAAATAAAATACATGTTCAGGTGTTAATTTTTTTATTTTTAAATATTCTTCTGCACCTTCGGAATACTTCTTTATAAATCCTTGTGTTATAGGTTTTAATCCTCTATTTTTAAAATTTACTGCTGTAACAATAATAATTTCTAATTCATCCTTTTCTTTACTAGTATGAACTAATGCAACTTTATCACATAATATTAAACTTTCTTTTATAAATAATCCACTTTTTATTTTTAGTCTATTATTATTACATACAAATTTTAATCCATGATAATTTAACTTTATTATAATTTTCAATATTATCAGCAACTCTATAAACCCTAAATATATCCATAAAAATAGAGATTGTATTCCTGATAAATAGGCTGTTAAAGGAAGAGTTATGAAAAGTAATATCATCACTGTAAATAATTGATTCTTACTTTTACTTTCTTTTTTCAAAGCCTTATTTATATTCATACTTTACCTCCAATTATTCTAAAAGCCCTACGTTTTATAACGTAAGGGAGCTTCAAAAAAATAACTAGTAAGATTAGATTCTCTGACTTGTTATTTTCTTTCAGCTCCTTAAGGATTTTTAGATGCCAACTAATACTAAATAGTATCAGTATTTCCCATTTTCTTCATTTTCTCTGCTTGATCTGCTGTAATTAATGCATTAATTACTTCTTGTATATCTCCACTTAAATAACTTTCTAATTTATATAAAGTTAATCCTATTCTATGATCAGTTACTCTTCCTTGTGGATAGTTATATGTTCTTATTCTTTCACTTCTATCCCCTGAACCAACTTGACTTCTTCTATCTTCAGCAATCCCGGCTGATCTCTCTGCTTGTGCTGCATCAAATAATCTTGATCTTAAAACCTTCATAGCTTTTTCTTTGTTTTTAAGTTGTGATTTTTCATCTTGACATGCAACAACAACTCCAGATGGTATATGAGTTATTCTTACAGCTGAATCGGTTGTATTTACACATTGACCACCGTTACCTGAAGATCTGTACGTATCTATTCTTAAATCTTTATCTTCTATTTTTATTTCAACATCGTCAACTTCTGGAAGAACAGCTACAGTTGCTGTAGATGTATGTATTCTACCACTTGATTCAGTCTCTGGAACTCTTTGAACTCTGTGCACTCCACTTTCATATTTAAGTTTTGAATATGCTCCATTTCCCTTAATCATAAATACTACTTCTTTGAATCCACCGATATCATTTTCGTTTAAACTCATTATTTCAGTAGTCCATCTTTGCGTTTCTGCATATCTTGTGTACATTCTAAAAAGATTATATGAGAAAAGAGCGGCTTCATCACCACCAGCTCCACCTCTAATTTCAACAAAAACATTTTTATCATCATTAGGGTCTTTTGGTAGTAATAAAATTTGTATTTTATCTGCTAATTCTACCTCTTTTTTTGTAAGGTCAGAAATTTCTTCATTTAGCATTTCTCTCATTTCTCTATCACTTTCATCATTTAGCATTTCTTTATTTGATTGTAATTCTTCTGTTACATCTCTATACTCTCTATAAGCTGTAACTACAATTTCTAAATCTGAGTGCTCCTTGCAAAGCTTTCTCCATTCATTTTGATTTGCCATAATTGAAGGGTCTGATATTTTCACTGATAATTCATCATATTTATTTTCTATAAAAGCTAGTTTATCTAATAACATGCTATCACTCCGTACTCTATTTTTTTACATTGCTGTATTATATCACAATAAGCCTCTACTAATCAACTATTAGAGCCCCTATTGCAACTCTGTCTAATCCTGATAAATCTTTAATGACTCTAATATTCTTAAAACCAGCATCCGTCATTAATTTTTTTAGTTCCTCTGCTTGATCATGGCCTATCTCAAATGATAATATTCCATTTTCATTTAATACATTTTTACTTTCGTCTATTATTCTCTTATAGAAGCATAACCCATCCTCTCCACCTGATAAAGCTGTATGAGGTTCATAATTTTTTACATCATCCATCAATGTATCTATAACTTTTTCTTCTATATATGGTGGATTTGAGACTATTAAATCATATTTTTTATTATCTTCTATAGGTTTTTCTAATAGATTACTTTTTATAAATGTTGCTCTCTCATTTAAATTATGTCTATTTAAATTTTTTATAGTTATTTTTTCTGGCACTTTATAATAATCTATCAAATCTATGTTTATATTATTTCTATAATGTGCAAGTGCTATACCTATTGCGCCACTTCCACAACATAAATCACAAACTTTTACTTCTTTATCCTTAGAAATTAACTTTAATACCTCTTCAACTAACACTTCAGTATCAGCTCTTGGTATTAATACACCTTCTTCCACATATAAATCTAGACCCATAAATTCAGTTTCACCTAATATATAACTTATAGGCATCTTTTTAACTCTTTTGTTTACTAACTCTAAATAATCTTTTTTAAACTTATTATTTATTTTTTCATCTCTATTAGTTATAATATATATTCTATCACGTTCTATAATCTTACCTAATAATAATTGGGTATCTAAAATATAAGTATCTATTTCTACTTTTTTAAGTTTTTCTACTCCAAACTGTAACAATTCTCCAATTGTCTTTTCTGGTTCTTCAAGACCTTCTGCTGCTAGAAGTGCTGCAATAGCAACCTCTATTTGTGAATCATCAGGTTCCCTAGTTGTTAATCCTTGCAATTTTAAACCTGGATATGAAATTATTTGTGCCAATTTGCTATTACTTTTACCTAGCCATTTAATAATTTCATAAGTTATACCTGATATTATAGGAATTAAAACTATTCTTAGCCCTAATCGTTGTATAAAACTTCCCCAACCTGTAAATGTAAAAATAACTACACTTACCATCATAATTAAGAACAGAAAATTTGTTCCACATCTTGGATGGAATCTACCATATTTCTTAACATTTTCTACAGTTAGCTCTTCTTCAGCTTCATAACAAAATATTGTCTTATGTTCTGCACCATGATATTGGAACACTCTGAATATATCCTCCATTTGGCTAATTCCATAAATATAAGCGATTAATATTATAATCCTAATTACTGCCTCTATTAAATTAAGTGCTATAGGTGTTAGTCCAAAGCCCTTAAACAAAGATGCTACCCCTGTTGGTATTGCCATAAATAATACTACTGCAATCACCATTGATAATGTCATTGTCATTCCAATAATTATATCATTACTTTTTTCTCCAAATTTACCTTTAAGCCAGTCTTCAAATTTTGATGGCTCTGTCTCTTCAAAAAATGAAGCTGAATAATTAAGAGTTTTTATTCCTATTATTAATGAGTCTATAAGTATAAATATCCCTCTTATAAAAGGTATATTTAGAATCTTATGTTTCTTAGTTATTGAAACCACTTTTTGAAAATCTATCTCTATATTTCCTTTTGGAGTTCTAACTGCTGTAGCAAGTCCGCTGCTGCCGCGCATCATTACACCTTCAATAACAGCTTGACCCCCAACACTAGTCTTTTTCATATAAATCCCTCATTCCATTAGTTTTTTGAAACTCCCTAACTTTTCTTATATTTAAAGAAGCAATGCCCACAAAGAGATTCATATTCTACGTTATCTATATTATCTATGGCTATTTGTTGACCTTCAAATACAAATTTATCGTTTATTTTTCTTCCATTAAACAAAGCCTTTCTGCCACACTTACATATAGTTTTCATTTCTTCTATTGTATGAGCAATTAAAAGTAATCTTGTACTGCCCTCAAACCCCTGTGTTTTGAAATCTGTTCTTAATCCATAACATATAACAGGTATATCTAGCCCTACTGCCACCTCAAATAATTGATCTATTTGTATACTTTTTAAAAATTGAACCTCATCCACAAGTAAACAATCAATTTTACCTTTTTCTTTATACAATGCTTCAACATTTTTAAATATATCATCGTCCTCTGCTACAAGTATATCTACTTTTCTTTCTACTCCAAGCCTTGAAACTACCTTTTCCCCACCTTTTTTATCTGTAGATGGTTTTAAAAGTAAAGAATTCATTCCTCTTTCTTTATAATTATGAGCTACTTGCATAAGATGTGTTGATTTACCTGAATTCATAGCTCCATATCTAAAATATAATTTACTCATTTAAAATTTCTCCTTTATCACTGCGTATATATATATATCGATTATAGCATTTAAATATCCCTTTAAAAAGACATTTTTTTGAGTATTAACCACTTCAAAACTTGACTGTTTTTTGACCATATGCTATAATTTAAAAGTTATTTGAACAAACCGTAAGGTCACAAATTTAGAAACGAGGTGAAAAATATGAGAGAAGGCATACATCCAGAATATAACCACAACGCAGTGGTTAAGTGTGCATGTGGAAATTCCTTTGAAACTGGTTCAGTTAAAGATGAACTTAAAGTAGAAATATGCTCTAAATGCCACCCATTCTTCACTGGCAAGCAAAAACTAATTGATATTGGTGGAAGAGTTGATAAATTCAACAAAAGATTTAATCTTAACAAATAAGAATAAGAAATTCTGGGAAAGACATGTTCTTTCCCATTTTTCTTATCTAAAAATATTCTACTACTATTTAATAGATAATAATGTTATATTATACTAATTAATGTTAAAATAAATAATAAGACATATCAACATATTGACTAGTTTTTTGAAGATACCTTATTAAAAATAATTAAGGCACTTGAAAAAAATAATAGCCTATCAAATTGATCTATTATTTTTTTGAAAGTGCCTAAGTTTATGAAAAGTGAGTGTAATGATATATGAAAAAGATTTTAATTTTAACAGCTTCTACAGGAGAAGGTCATAATCAAGCTGCTAATTCTATTGCAGAAAATTTTAAAGCAAGAGGATATGAAGTAATAAAAAATGATTTTTTAAAAAGTAATGGTAAATTTTTAGACACTATTTTAGTGGGGGGTTATGAGGTTCTTGCCTCTATATTTCCTAAACTTTATGGAATTTCTTATAAACTAACTGATGGTCCATTCAATAATAAGCTTTTATCATTACTTTTTTTATTTACGAATAAAAAAGTTCTAAAACTTATTAATAAAATTAAACCAGATGTAATATTACTTACACACCCATACGCAGTAAACATAATTGGAACCTTAAAAAGAAAAGGCTTAAATATACCTGCAATTTCTATAGTAACTGATTTTAAGGCTCACGGCACTTATATAGATAGTAATATTAATGTTTATATAACTGGTAGCGAAAACACAAAGGAAAGTCTTATTGAAAAAGGTATAGACTCCAATAAAATTTTTGCTTATGGAATACCTGTAAAAGAAGAATTCCTTAATATAGTTCCTGGACTCCTATCTACTAAAGATGAAGATTACTTTAACATTCTTTTAATGAGCGGAAGTATGGGACTTAAAAATATATCCTACGTAGTTAAAGAATTACTTAATAATTCTCATAAACTTAGAATTACAGTAGTATGTGGAAATAATAATAAATTAAAGGACAGTCTATCTAATGAATATAAGAATAGAATAAAAGATAAAAAACTTCATATTCTTGGTTTTTCTAAAGATATTGCATCCTTAATGGATTATTCAGATTTAATAATAACTAAACCTGGTGGCTTAACCATAACTGAAGCCATTAATAAAACCTTACCTATTATAATTCCGTTTTGTATTCCAGGCCAAGAAATGCAAAATACAGATTTTTTAACTTCAAATGGATATGCCCTATATGTAGATAATCTTTTAGAATTGAATCTAAATGTAGACAATCTTTTAGATAACCCTGCATTATTAGAACAAATGCGTAATAAACTAGCTAAGCTAGCTTCAACTTATTCTAAAGAAAAAATAGTTGATATTGCAGATGACCTTATAAAATAGAAATTTTCAAAAAAGACTAGTTGTTTGATATGCTCCCTTTATAGTAGACAGTTGAAATAATAAAAACTGTTTATATAGAGGGAGCATTTTATTATGGAAAGAAAAACTAAAATATTGTCAGAAATTAAGATAGAGGTTGTTAAGGAGTATTTATCAGGAAAAATAAGTGTAGGGCAAATAGCTTATCAACTACAAGTTTCTAGCTTCTCGGTTGAGGAATGGATACGTAAATATAAGGCTTTTGGAGTGGATGGATTAATAAGTAATAGTAGAAATAAACATTATTCACATGAACTTAAGATTAAAGCAATAACGGATTATATCAACGGTGAAGGTTCTTTATATGATAT
>NZ_FNJM01000008.1 GCF_900104115.1 Clostridium gasigenes | reverse complement strand
TTTCATAGTGATCGTGGTTATCAATATACAAATAGAACGTTCAAAAGTAAATTAGATAAAATAGAAGCAACACAGAGCATGTCTAGAGTTAGCCGCTGCATTGATAATGGACCTATGGAAGGTTTTTGGGGTATACTTAAAGTTGAAATGTATTATCTAAGAAAATTTGATACGTATGAGGAACTTGAACAAGCCATTGACGAATATATAGATTTTTATAACACACAAAGATTACAGAAAAAGTTAAAAAGTATGACTCCAATAGAATATCGAAGTCATACTTTAACAGCGTAATTTTTATTATTTACCCTGTCTACTTGACAGGGGGCAGTTCAAAATCCTAGGGTTTTATTTGCTAGTTACGCTTTTTTTGTATAAAGTATCTTCTTTGATTTGTTATTTTCTTTCATCTCTATAAATGTTTTTTATTTCAACCTTGCTGTTAAACACATTGTTTTCATTCCAAGACCTGTAAACTTAGTTTCATATTCAGTCATTATGTTTCCTTCAAAATTTGATTTGTGAAGGTCATATGTTAAGAATTCAATTTCAAAGCCTGACTCTTTAAAGTATTCTTGTGATGCATTAAATAAATCAGTATCATCTGTTTTAAACCAAACTTCTGATCCAGCCTTTAAGAATGCCTTATACTTTGATAAAAATCTTGTATGGGTTAATCTTCTTTTATTGTGTCTATCCTTTGGCCAAGGGTTACAAAAATTAATATATATTTTACTTACTTCATCTTTTTCAAATACGTCTTCTATAAAATCGATGTTCATAGCAGTAAGTCTTGCATTCTCTAAATTATTTTCTTGAAGTTTATGAAGCCCATAAATTAATACTTCATCTTTTAAATCTACCGCTACATAGTTAATCTCTGGATTATTTATAGAGTGCTTAAGTAAAAATTCACCTCTACCACATCCAAGTTCTAAATATATAGGATTTGAATTACCAAATACCTCATTCCATTTTCCTTTATTAACTGAAGCTCTTGGAAGAAATAAATTACTTTCTTCTAGTTCTGGTCTTACCCACTGTTTTTTCCTTAGTCTCATTTGTTTTCCTCCTAAATCTTAGGGATGTTCAAATAAATAGCAAGTCAGTATGCTAGTCTATTTATTTTTATGTCCCTTAAACTACATAAAATAAATTTATTATATTATTTAGTATGTATTAAATAAATATCCCTACTACCGCCTTAGCTATTGTGATAAATAACGTATAGATAATACCTACTGGAATTCCTAAAATTTTTCCACCTATTAATAAAACACCTATTAATATAAACATTTGATATTGATATATAGTATCAGCTACTTTATAATATGTTTTTGGCCAAAGATTTTTCATTATTTCAAAACCTGCAAGTCCTGGTAATGGTAATAAATTAAATACAAATAAACTTATATTTATTAAAACTATACTCCTTAACATATTAGATGCTACCATGTACATACTCTCTGGCATCATATTTCCTAAAATATAAATGAAAAAAATAAATATAAATGATCCTACAAATCCAACTAAAAGATTTGCAAGTGGTCCTGCAACTGTAACCTTTATAGCATCTTTTTGTCCTCTTTTATAAGCATTTGGATTTGTATCTAAAGGCTTTGTCCATCCAAATCCACATATAATAATCATTAAAAATCCCATTGGATCAATGTGATCTATAGGGTTTAAAGATAATCTTCCTTGAAACCTTGGAGTTTTATCTCCTAATTTATCTGCCATTTTTGCTTTTGCATAACCTTGAACTGTAAAGGCTATTAATATAGCTGGTATTGTAAATATTATATCTAATAATTTATCTGCCATAATTCAACTCTCCTTAACTTTTTTCTTCTATGTATTATACCATATATTAAGTCTTAACACATATACTAATAAATTAAAAAAGAACTCAGCTCATAAATTATAAGCTGAGTTCTTTTTACTTTAACTATTACCTTATAAAATTAAAAACCATCTTCCCTATAGCTTATTGTGGTTTTGGTTTTGCTGCTTCTTCTGCCGCTTTTTTTGCAGCTGCATCTTCTGCTGCCTTTCTTGTTGCTGCATCTTCTGCTGCCTTTTTTGCAGCTGCATCTTCTGCCGCTTTTCTTGTTGCTGCTTCTTCTGCCCTTCTCGCTTCTTCTTTTCTAGCCGCTTCCGCTTCTGCTATTTTTCTCGCTTCTTCTTTTTTCGCCGTTTCCGCTTCTGCTGCTTTATCTACAGTATTAGTTCTTTGAATATCTTTATCATTAAGTTTCTTTCCAGTATCTAGATATTCTTCTGGTTTAATTCCATATAAAGAATTATATCTCTTTTCATCTGATCTGTATTTTGCAAAAACATTTTCTCTTGCAATAAGGTCATAATCTTCTGCATTAGGTAATTTATTTTCAAATATAAAGTCATTTAGTACCTTAGCATTTTGTTCTTTATCTATTAATATTACCCAGCCCTTATCTTTATATCCATTTTCCTCACTTGATAACTCTACTTGTGGAATTTGAAGTTGTTCAAATTTAAGTTCTGGAAATTTATAAATTGTATATCCATAATTTAAAGCCATAAGTGGTTCTATATTTGTTTTAACATGTTCTGATAATTTATCTGCTATACCTGGGTATTTTAAAGGATTTATTTTCACTAAATTTTCAGCTACTTCATTTAAAACTCTGCTTTGTCTTTCACTTCTCTCATAAGAACCATTTCCAACACTTCTTATTCTTGAATATGAAAGAGCTTGAGCTCCATTAAGTTTTTGTAATCCTGGTTTTGTTATTGGCTCTGATTTAGTTTCTGTGGAATCACCTATGTATTCATTAACATTTTCAATTTCATAATCTTTAATATCAATTTCAATGCCCCCTATTGCATCAATAATTGATTCAAAACCCCAAAAATTAACTATTACATATTTATCTAATTTAATTTCAAAAGCATCACTTATAGTTTCCATTAATAATTCTGCTCCACCTAATGCAAATGCTGCATTTATCTTTTGCTCACCATATTCTGGAACATCAACTAATGTATCTCTTTGAATTGAAGTTAACTTAACTTCTTTATTATTATTATCTAATGTTGCAATCATAATAGAATCTGATCTTGATAACTCATCTAATGTTCTACCATCACTTCCTATTAATAAAACATTTGTTATACCTTCAACTTCTTTATATTTATTTTCTTCTGTACTTATGCTATTTGTATCACTTGGTGGTACGTATATTTTACTTTTAAAATATTGATAACCAAATAAAACAGTTGCTATAATTATAGCTAATACACTTAAAGAAATTATGATAGCCATTTTCTTTTTACTAATACTTTTTTTATCTTTTTTTCCATTCATACATAATATCCTCCCTTTACCTTCCTATTATATAACCATTTAACATAGTTTTACAAGGACATGCTTTAATTATACGGATTTTTTTTTCATTTGTATTACAAAATTATTAATTTTTTAAAATATTGCACTAATTATAGTATGACATACTATAATCCATATTATGATATTAAATTATGTCATATTTAGTATGTATACCTATTTAGCTATGATATAATTTTGCTCTAAAGAATTTTTTAAATACTAACCTATAGGGCTCTTTGGATTTTTATTTTATTTCAGCTCCCTAAGGTGCAAAATAGACTATCATAGTGACTATTGGTTTTTCCATGGTACCTAATGTAATCGAGGTGAATAAATGAAGGAAAAAATTTTAAATTTACTAAAATCTAACAAGAATTATATTTCTGGTGAAGAAATAAGTAAACTTATTGGAATAACTAGAAGTTCTGTATGGAAGTATATCAATATGCTAAAAAAAGATGGCTATATAATAGATGGTGTTTCAAATAAAGGATATAAATTAATTTGCGAAGCTGATCTAATTTCTTTAAATGAAATAAAATCAAATTTAACTACAACCTTTATGGGTAAAGAACTTCATTATTTTAAAGAAGTGACCTCTACCAATTCCACCGCTAAAGATTTAGCCATAAAAGATGCCCCCAATGGCACTTTAGTTATAAGTGAGATTCAAACTTCAGGCAAAGGAAGGCTGGGGCGTGTTTGGACCTCTCCAAAAGGAGGTATTTGGGCTTCTCTAATTTTAAGACCTGATATTGAACCTATAAATTGTCCAAAGATTACCCTTATTGCTGCTGCTGCTGAAGCTATAACCTTAGAATCTTATAATTTAAAGCCAGAAATTAAATGGCCAAACGATTTACTTTTAAAAAACAAAAAGTTTTCTGGTATTTTAACAGAGATGAGCTGTGATATGGATAGAGTAAACTACATAATTTTAGGTTTTGGAATAAATGTCAACTTATCAAAAGAGGATATTCCCAATGATTTATTAGATAAGGCAACTTCTCTTTCTATTGAATATGGATGTAATCTTAATAGAACAGAATTATTATGTAACTATCTACAAAATTTCGAAACTTTGTATAATGAATTTATCTTTAATAATTCAATTGATAAAACTATTGATATTTGCAGAAAAAATTCAATGCTTATAGGAAAAAAAATTGTTATTACAAGTAGAGATAAGGATGAAAATGTATTCTGTATAGATATAGCCCCTTCAGGCGAATTATTGGTAAGAGATTCCCTTGGGAAAGAAAGACTTATTTTCTCTGGCGAAGCTTCTTTATCAAAAAATTATTAATTCTTAAAGTAAAAAGCATGGCTAACGCCATGCTTTCTTATTTTATAAAAGTCTTATATTATTTTCTTTACATGCACTTAAGTTTTTTTCATCCCATATAGAAGCTTGAACTTCACCAATATGAGCTTTATTCAAAAATAACATGCAAATTCTTGATTGACCAATTCCCCCACCTATTGTATATGGTAATTTACCTTCTAACAATAGTTTGTGGAATTCAAATTTTCTTCTATCATCACTACCAGACAATGTTAATTGATGATCTAATGATTTTTCATCAACTCTTATTCCCATTGATGATAATTCAACAGCCTTATTAAATAATGGATACCAGAATAAAATATCTCCATTTAAATTCCAATCATCATAATCTGGACTTCTTCCATCATGTTTTTCTCCAGATTTTAACACTCCACCTATTTGCATTAAGAATACTGCCCCATGTTCCTTGCAAATAGCATCTTCTCTTTCTTTAGATGACAATTGTGGATATTTATCCTCCAGGTCTTGAGTAGTTATGAAATATATATCTTCCGGAAGGTTTAATTCAGTTTTCGATAAATTTTCATTAACATAAGCTTCTGTATCTTTAAATACTTTGTATATAGTATTTACAACTTCTTTTAAAGTCTTTTCATTTCTATCTTCTTTTTTAATTATTTTCTCCCAATCCCATTGATCTACGTAAATTGAGTGTAAATTATCCATTTCTTCATCTCTTCTAATGGCATTCATATCAGTATATAGCCCCTCACCAATATTAAACCCATATCTATGAAGACTCATTCTCTTCCACTTAGATAGTGAATGTATTATTTCTACTTCTTCTCCTGTAGCTAAAACATCAAACTTTACAGGTCTTTCAACACCATTCAAATTATCGTTTATTCCTTTACCAGATTCTACAAATAAAGGTGCAGAAACTCTTGTTAAATTTAGATTATTTGATAGTTTCCCCTCAAAAAAATCTTTAATTTTTTTTATATGTATTTCTGTTTCTATTAATGTACTAGTCCCTTTATATCCTGTTGGAATAATTATGCCTTCTACATTCATGTATTTTGCCCCCTTTTGTCTATATTTTAGCTTTTACTAACCTTTAATAATGCTTTAAAGCCACTTCTTTGTTAGCTATTATAGTTAATTTAAAATATATTGTCAATTTTTTTATTATATTGTTAATTTTTTTAGGTTAATTTTGCTATACAGGTTTAATTATATTTTCTAATTTTATTGGTATAATGAATCTTCAATATATATAAACTTTAATATTTATAAATAAAATTAAAATTTATATTTACTTATTTATTAACGCATATTAATATAGATTAGTATTATGTCGAAAAAATTTGATTTGGAGGTTTATTTTATATGAATATAAGCATAATTAGTATGCCTCTTTTCTATGGTTGTGATAATCCTGGTGTAGAAAATGGGCCAAAAGTTTTAAGAGACAACAACCTTATAAATATTTTCAAAAAAAATCATAACGTCACTGATATGGGTGATGTATATGTGGAGCATGCAGATGCTATAAATAAATATGTAGCAAATAAAAAAATGAAGTATTTAGATGAAGTTATAAATGCAAATGTTGAACTAGCTAATAAAGTTTATTCAGCACTTGAAAATAATACACTTCCAATAACTATTGGAGGAGATCATTCTTTAGCTTTAGGTTCTGTTGCTGGCACTTCTAAATATCATGGTAATGATAATATTGCAGTAGTGTGGGTTGATGCTCATGGTGATATAAACACTGATGAAACAACTCCCTCTGGAAACATTCATGGTATGCCTCTAGCTGCTTCAATGGGAATCGGACATTCAGATCTTACTAATTTATATTTTAATGGCCAAAAAGTTAAGCCAGAAAATATTTTTTTACTTGGTGTACGAGATTTAGATATAGGAGAACTAGAATTGATATCTAAAAACAATTTAAATCTTTGGAAAATACAAGATATTCAATACAGGGGTATAAATACTGTATTAGATGAATTTAAAGCAAGTCTTAAAGATAAGAACATTAACAATATCCATTTAAGCTTTGATATAGATGGTTTAGACCCATCCTACGTTCCTGGCACCGGTACTCCGGTAGAAAACGGATTAACTTTTCTTGAAGGGCAAAATATTTTAGAAACTATTTTAGATACAAATCTAGTTAGATCTATTGATTTTGTTGAATTTAATCCAGCACTTGATAAAAATAACAGAACTATTGAAACTTGCACGGAATTACTAAAAATAATATCTAATTCTTTAAAAAATAACTAATAGTTTTTCTATTCGTTATTTTTTTATGATATTATATAATAACTATGTTACTTTAGGAGGACAAAATGAAATTATTATTTTTCGATACAGAAACCACAAGCATAAGACCCGGCAACATCTGTCAACTTAGCTATATTCTTGTAGATACATCCACTAAACCTCAAACAACTACAGGAAAAAACTTCTTCTTTAATGTTGATGAAATGGATCCAGGCGCTCAAGCAGTTCATGGTTTTTCTTTAGAAAAACTTTATGAACTTTCTGACGGACAAGAGATTTTAGATTTTGTTGCAGAATTTATGCCGGACTTCTTTGCTGCTGATTTTATTATAGGACATAATGTCCAATTTGACATAAAGTTCTTAACTCATGAAATTAACCAATTATATGATGAAAGTCTTGTTGATAGCAAATGGATACCAAACAATAAATTTTGTACAATGGGCTACTATAAAGATATATGCAAAATTCCAAATGCTAATGGCAGTATAAAAAACCCTAAACTTTCAGAAGTAATTGAATTTTTAGGAATTACTGAAAAAGAAATTTCCTCTAAGTCTACTGAGTTATTTGAAGGTAGCGGAAACTATCACGATGCTAGGTTTGATACAGCTGCAACATACTTACTAGTTATAAATGGAATGAAAAAGAAGCTTATTCCAGCTGGATATTTTAGCAAGCTTTTAGAGCTTTCAAACAAATAATTGTTTACTATAATATAAAAAGGGTATCATTTTAAAATTCATTAAAATGATACCCGCTTTATTTATATTATTATTTCTTTACTTCCGTAACTCCACTTATTTCTCCACCGTCTAATTTGAATGAGTTTTTATATTCTTCGTTAGCAAAGTAAACATTTCCTTTAACCTTAGTATTCTTTAATAAGAATCCATTTGCTTCTACATATATATCTCCAACAAAAGTTCCTTCTTGAATTTTACCATTTTCACTCTTAACAGTCATCTTAGGTGCTGTTAAAGTATGTGATGCTGTTACTTTCTTATCGGCATCTTGATCATAGAGCGCTAGCTTACGTGCTAAACCATTTGCCTTATCATCTTTACTATAAAAAACACCATCCATAACTAATTCTTTTGTTGTTTGTAAATCTCCTGTTATAGCAATTATCCACGTTCCATCTGCTGATAATGCTTTTATTAATCCATCATCACTCTTTACAATTGATGATGATGTTACAGCATCAACTGATTCCTCTTTTGTTGTTTCCGGAGCCTTTGTCTCTTCTACAACTTTCTTTGATCCGCATCCAACGAATAAAGCAGTTACTAATAATAAACCTATTACTAATGATTTTGATTTCATATTACATCCCCCTATATCTTATTTTTCGACTAATTATAACATATTTCTTAATATTTACCCATAGCATTTATATTTTTTTCAAAAAAATTAGACATCTCCAAATAAACAACAAAAATACTCTCTTGTTATTTATTTGAACATGCCTTAATAACATTATTGCTATTTTAGTAATTCATATAATTCCTTGCATCTATCTTTATCCATACTAGGAACACCATCTAGCCTATATTTAATACCTAAGGTTTCATATTTATTTATCCCTAATAAGTGATATGGTAAAAGTTCTACTTTTTCCACATTATGTAAGGTTTCTATAAATTCTTTTAGTTTCAAAATATACTCTTCGCTATCTGTTTTTCCAGGTACAACTACCTGTCTTATCCAAAGTTTTGTTCCTGCTCTTTCACAAGCCTCTAAGAATATTTTACTTTCATTGATAGACATACCTGTTATATCCTTATATCCTTCTTCTGAGAGATGCTTAACATCATATAATACTAAATCTGTGTATTTTAATATCTCATCATAATTTCCACGCCCTACTCCTGAAGTATCTAGACAGGTATTAATACCTTCTTCTTTACATAATTTAAGAGCTTCTAATAAAAATTCTGGTTGTCTTAGCGGATCTCCACCTGAAAAAGTTACTCCACCACCAGATGATTTAAAATAATTTTTAAATCTTGCAATTTTTTTAACTAATTCTTGTGGTGTATATTCTGTTCCCTCATTATCATTCCAGGTATCTGGGTTATGGCAATAAACACATCTAAGCGCACAACCTTGCATGAATACAACTACCCTTATTCCTGGTCCATCTACAAGTCCCATTGTTTCTATTGAATGTATTTTTCCTATAGTCATTTTAAAAGCCTCCTTATGAATAAGACATTTTTTTAAAAATAACAAGCTACTATTCTACTCTATTTTTTTAATGCCTAAATTTAATCCCCCACCTATTAATAGGCAGGGGAAATTTTTTATTTTGCTAACTACATTGATTTATGGAATGTTCTGCTTACAACTTCCATTTGTTGTTTTCTAGTTAATCTGTTGAAATTAACAGCGTATCCTGAAACTCTAATAGTTAATGTAGGATACTTTTCTGGGTTTTCCATTGCATCTAGTAATGTTTCTCTGTTAAACACGTTAACATTTAAGTGATGAGCGCCTTGAGTAAAGTATCCATCAATAATTGATACTAATGTCATAGCTCTTTCATCTTCTTTTTTACCTAAAGCATCTGGTACGATTGAGAATGTATTTGAAACTCCATCTTCACACACTCTGTCGTAAGGAATTTTTGCAACTGAGTTTAGTGAAGCTAATGCTCCATTTTCATCTCTTCCGTGCATTGGGTTAGCTCCTGGTGCAAATGGTTCTCCTGCTTGTCTTCCGTCTGGAGTAGTTCCAGTCTTCTTACCATATACTACGTTTGATGTAATAGTTAATACAGATAATGTATGTTTAGCATCTCTGTATAATGGATGTTTCTTTAATTCAGCAGAGAACTTCTCTGTTAAGTTTACAGCTAAATCATCAACTCTATCATCATCATTTCCGTATTTAGGGAATTCTCCTTCAATTTTGAAATCAACAGCTATTCCTGCTTCATTTCTTATTGGAGTAACTTTTGCATACTTAATAGCACTTAATGAATCTGCAACAACTGATAAACCAGCTACTCCAAATGCCATTAATCTTCCTACTTGTGTATCATGTAATGCCATTTGTCCAGCTTCATATGCATATTTATCATGCATACAGTGGATTATGTTCATAGTATCAACATATAATTTTGCAATATATTCTAATACTGAATCATAACTCTTCATAACAGTGTTGAAATCTAAGACTTCATCTGTCATTGGTTTAACTCCCTTAATTACAGTTTTACCTGTCTTTTCGTCAACTCCACCATTCATGCAATATAATAATGCTTTAGCTAAGTTAGTTCTAGCTCCGAAGAATTGCATTTGTTTACCAACTTGCATAGCTGATACACAACAAGCAATAGCATAATCATCACCATATTTAGGTTGCATAACTCCATCATTTTCATATTGTATTGCATCTGTTATTATTGACATTTCAGCACAATATTTCTTGAATCCAACTGGTAAGCTTGGTGACCATAATACTGTCATATTTGGTTCTGGCGCTGGATCTAAGTTAGTTAATGTATGTAAATATCTAAATGAATTCTTAGTTACAAGAGATTTTCCATTAACTCCCATACCGCCAATTGATTCAGTTACCCAAGTTGGATCTCCTGCAAATAAATCATTATATTCTGGAGCTCTTAAATGTCTAACTAATCTTAATTTGATTATAAATTGATCTATTATTTCTTGAGCTCCATCTTCTGAAATAACTCCAGTTTGTATGTCTCTTTCTATGTATATATCTAAGAAAGTTGAAGTTCTTCCAAGTGACATTGCAGCTCCATTATTTTCTTTTACAGCTGCTAAGTATCCAAAGTAAACTGCTTGAACAGCTTCTTTTGCAGTTTGAGATGGCTTAGAAAGATCTACACCATATTTTGAAGCCATAGATTTAATTTGAGCTAAAGCTCTAATTTGCATATTAACTTCTTCTCTTTTTCTTACTAATTCATCTAACATATCGCCTTGAAGCTCATTTAGATCCTTTTTCTTTTCTTCCATTAGGAAATCTATACCATAAAGAGCTACTCTTCTGTAATCACCTATGATTCTACCTCTACCGTAAGCATCTGGCAAACCAGTTAATAATCCAGCACTTCTTGCTGCTCTTATTTCATTTGTATATGCATCAAATACACCTTCGTTATGTGTTTTTCTATAAGATGAGAAATGTGATTGAATTTCTTCATTAAGCTTATATCCATAAGCCTCACATGAGCTAGTTGCAACTCTCATTCCTCCGAATGGATTTACAATTCTTTTTAATGGAGCATCTGTTTGCAATCCAACAATTACTTCGTTTTCTCTATCAATATAACCAGCTTCATAATTATCTATACCTGATACTCTTTCAGTATCTATATCGATAATTCCTTTTTTGATTTCTTCAATAATTAAAGTTCTACACTCAGCCCAAACTTTTTCTGTTTTTGCTGATATTGGTGCTAAAAAGCTAGAATCACCTTCATATACCTTATAATTTTTTTGAATGAAGTTTCTTACATCTATCTTTTCTTGCCAATTTCCGATTTTAAATCCGTCCCATTGTGGAAACATTTAAATTCCTCCCCGTGTGTTTTTTATTTAACAATTTCATTATACACCTTAAATTTTAATTTGTTAATAGGCTAAAATTTAGTAAACGTTTTTACTTTTATTTTTCTAATATTTAGAGTTTTTATCATGTTTTTTTGCATTTTCCACATAATTTTCACACTTTAATTATCTATTTTTTATCTACTCAATTCCTAATACATTTATTAATTCTAATACCACTTCTTCTCCTGCAACTTTTTTAATAAGGTTTAAGCAGCCTTCCATAACTCCAACTATATTTGAACTTATAATTATTTTGCCGTTATCAGCAAAACTTTTTGATGTAAATCTAATTTCTGGTAATATAGCTTTTAAAGTTTCTTCGGTTCCTACTATTGGAGGAACTAAAATACCATCAAGCATTTCACAGCTACTTAAGAAATAAATACCTGTATTAATTGATAATAAATAGTCACACTTACTATATTTGGATAATAAATATCTAATAATATATTTATCTCTTGCAGCTTCCTTAGATCCATATCCCCCAGGAATAATAATTATATCTGGTTGCTTCCCACATTCAAAATTATGTTCTAATGCTATATTAATATTACTTGTAATTACATTCTCTTCATATCCAACACCATAAATGTTAAACAAATCTTCACCTAATATTTTATTAGCTTCATTAAATATTTCAAAAACAATTGAATATTGAACTATATTCATATTATTATAAGCAATTACTGCTATATTTTTTCTTGTTTCTCTTTTTCTTTTAACTTCTAATCTAAAGAACTCTTCTTTAGTTAGCTTGTACGTTATTTGATTTCTAAATTCCCCTATAGATTCAAAGCCTATCTTATTAAAGAATTTTTTCCCACTTTCTGTTTTAATTGTATCAATTATAGTTTGACCTTTAAACTCTAAAAAATAATATTCAAGCAATAACCTAACTGCTTCTTCTCCATATCCTTTTTTTCTATATCCATAATGTATTTTCACATTTATTCTAGCAGCCTTAGTTGCAGAATCATATCCATGAAAACTTACCTCACCTATAGCTTCATCGCTAACTGTATATATTAAGCAATAGAAGTTTTTTCCATCTGTTGGTTGAACCATTTTTTTATAAAACATTTCCCATTTTTCTTTTAAAAAAATATACGTTCCACCGACTTCTACCATAGTCTCTTCATCACTCCATAGCTTTGATACAAAAGATAGCTCTTCAAAACTAGGTTGTTTTATATAAACATTTTTTCCATTTCTTCTATATAAATTCACTGTTTTTCTCATTTAATCACCTGCAATTTAATTATTACCTCTTAATTTTTCTATCATTAATTCAAATATCTCATATACTTATGCTTTTATCAAGTTAATATGGTAATTATATCTATATTAACTTAATATTTAGCATTTTTTTATTAATACTAATTTTTATAACTAAACTACTTCTACATAAATATAGATTTTTTCTATGTTAAGGAGCTTTTTTAATTTTATGGCATTTTTATTCAGTCTTCACCTTTTCTTACTTATACTAAACTTTAAATACTGTTCTTTTAAACTCTTCATCTACATACGCTATCTTAAAGCTCATTTCTTCAAGGCTTAAAGCTTTTTAAATAATTTTATTTTTATTAGAAAAATATTGATTTTTCCCTTAATTATTTATATAATATAACTTGTTTGTTTAGTAACTTTAAACAAATAGTTTAGTAATAGTTAATATCTACCAAACATAATTTTTATGGTTAGAGGTGTATTTATGCAAATTGGAGAAAAAATAAAAGGACTTAGAATTGAAAAACAATTAACACAAGAGGAACTTGCTAATAGATGTGAGCTTTCTAAAGGATTTATATCCCAATTAGAAAATAACTTAACATCACCATCTATTGCAACTTTAATAGATATTCTTGAAATACTAGGAACAAATTTAAAAGAGTTCTTTAGTGATGATAATCAAGAAAAAGTTACATATAAAGATGAAGATATGTTCGAAACTGATAATGAAGATTTAAAATATAAACTTATGTGGCTAGTTCCAAACTCTCAAAAAAACCAAATGGAACCTATTATGATTACTTTAGAACCAAATGGTCAATATATTGAGGAAGAGCCCCATGAAGGTGAAGAATTTGGTTATGTATTGCTTGGCACTATAACTCTTCATCTTGGAGATAAAAAATATAAAGTGAAAAAAGGTGAAAGCTTCTATTATAAACCCCGAGTTAATCACTATATTTCAAACCCTGGTAAACTTCAAGCTAAAGTAATATGGATTAGTACTCCACCATCATTTTAGGGAGATAAAAGAATATAAAGAGGTGTTTAATTTGGAACAAAATATTATTGAAATAAAAGGAATATATAAATCTTACGGAAGTAATGATGTTTTAGATAATCTTAGTTTAAATATTAGGAAAAACGAATTTCTTACATTGCTTGGACCTAGTGGGTGCGGTAAAACTACAACACTAAAAATAATCGCTGGTTTTGAAAATGCAGATAAGGGAACTGTAATTTGTAATGAAAAAGATATTACAAATTTACCCCCTTATAAAAGACAGGTAAATACTGTATTCCAAAAATATGCTTTATTTCCTCATATGAATATATACGAGAATATTGCTTTTGGATTGAAAATTAAAAAATTATCAAAAAAAGAGATAGAAAAAAAAGTAACTAGTATGCTTAAGATAGTTTCACTTTCAGGTTTTGAAAAAAGATCTATCGATTCTCTAAGTGGCGGTCAACAACAAAGAGTTGCTATAGCTCGTGCTCTTGTAAATGAACCTGAAATTCTTTTACTTGATGAACCTCTTGGTGCTCTAGATTTAAAGCTTAGAAAAGAAATGCAACTTGAACTAAAAAAAATTCAGAAGGAACTTGGAATTACTTTTGTATTTGTAACTCATGATCAAGAAGAAGCCTTAACAATGTCAGATACAATTGTTGTTATGAATAAAGGTGTTATTCAACAAATGGGAACTCCTGAGGATATCTATAACGAACCTGCTAACTCTTTTGTTGCTGATTTTATTGGTGAAAGTAATATTTTAGATGGAGTTATGCTTGACGATTATAAAGTTGAATTCTCAAATAGAGTTTTTGAGTGTGTTGATAAAGGATTTAATAAAAACGAAAAAATTGAAGTTGTTGTTAGACCTGAGGACATAAAAATAGTTAACGAAAATAAGGGAATGATTAATTGCACTGTTAATTCTGTAATTTTTAAAGGGGTACATTACGAAATGGAAGCTTCAGAAGAAAATAAAAAGTGGATAATTCATAATACTAAATATGCGGAAGTTGGCTCTATTATAGGCCTTGATATTTATCCTGAGGATATTCATATTATGAAAAAGGTATTAATTAATGAATAATGGTAAAATAAAAAACAGATCCCTAGCCTCCTACCCCTATATCTTTTGGAGCGGATTATTTATTGTTATCCCACTATTAATAGTAATATTCTTCGGCTTTACAATTAAAACTACTGATGGTTACATATTTTCATTAAAAAACTTTATAAAATTAATGCAACCCCAATACTTCACAGTATTTTACAGAAGTCTATCACTTGCACTATTTTCAACAATCGGATGTCTTATACTTGGATACCCTGTTGCTTATATTATTGCAAAGATGTCTCCTGGGAAAAGAAATATACTACTTATGTTATTTATAGTTCCTATGTGGATGAACTTCTTACTTAGAACTTATGCTTGGCTACCTATCCTTGGAAAAAAAGGTCTGTTAAATAATATATTAGTAAACTTCGGATTTGAACGTTTTAGTTTTTTATATACAGACGGAGCTGTTTTACTTGGTATGATATATAACTTCTTACCATTTATGGTACTTCCTATTTATACAGTACTAGTAAAAATGGATAAAGATTTACTAAACGCAGCTTCAGACCTTGGAGCCTCAAGAAAACAAATTTTTTCTAAAATAGTATTACCTCTTAGTATGCCAGGCGTTGTTTCCGGGATAACTATGGTATTTATGCCTGCAGTTTCTACCTTTGTAATTTCAAGATTACTTGGTGGAGGTCAATATATGCTACTTGGTAATCTAATAGAACAACAATTTACTACAATGGGAGATTGGAACTTTGGTTCTGCTATTTCAATATTTATGATGATTATTATTTTAATTTCTATGGCAGCTATGAGTAAATTTGAAGGTTCAGATAAAAAAGAAGGTGGAGGACAACTATGGTAAAAAGATTAGAAAAATTTATAAAAAGGTTTTACTTATTTTTTATATTCTTATTTCTATATACTCCAATCTTCACATTAATAGTTTTCTCATTTAACGATTCTAAATCAATGGGAAAATGGTCTGGTTTCACATTAAAGTGGTATGGAGAATTATTTAAAAACGAGAGAATTATTAAAGCTCTTTACTTTACTATTTTAATTGCAGTGCTTTCTTCAATTATAGCTACTATAATTGGAACATTTGCCGCAATTGGTATTAATAAAATGAAAGGTTTTAAAAAGACAATTCTTTTAAATATAAATTATTTACCTATATTAAATCCTGATATAGTAACAGGGATTGCATTAATGAGTTTATTTATTTTTGCTAGAGGTTTTATGAAATTAGAATTTGGTTTTACAACACTACTTATTTCACATATAACTTTTAATATTCCTTATGTAATACTAGCTGTTCTACCAAAGCTCAAGCAACTTCCTGAAAACATAACTGAAGCTGCACTTGATTTAGGAGCAACACCTATTTATACATTACGAAAAATTATACTTCCACAAATAAAGCCTGGTATATTTGCAGGGATGTTAATTGCATTTACTATGTCTATTGATGACTTTGTAATAAGTTTCTTTACAGCAGGACCTGGGGTTACTAACCTTTCTATCGAAATATTTTCTATGGCAAGGAGAGGTATTAAACCAGAGATTAATGCACTGTCAACTCTAATGTTTTTAACAGTACTTATACTTTTACTTATAGTTAATAGAAAAGAGTTTAGGCATCGCAAAATAGATAACTAGTCAAAGATAATAATACTGACTGATTATTTATTTGGAGATGACTCACATCAAGAGGTGATAACAATGAAAAAGCTTAAAACATTATGTGCTATTCTCTTAGCTACATCAATTTCCACTTCCCTATTTGTTGGTTGTGGGAATAATTCTGGAATTGGTGAAAATGGGACAATTCACGTATTCAATGTTGGTGATTATATTAACCTAGATTTAATAGAAAAATTTGAACTAGAAACTAAAATAGATATAGTTTATGATGTTTATGATACTAACGAAACTATGTATCAAAGGGTATCCACAAACCCTGGTCAATATGACATAGTAGTACCTTCTGACTATATGGTAGAGAGAATGATTAAAAATAATATGTTGGACGTGCTAGATTATTCTAACATTCCAAATATTAAACATATTGATGATAAATTCAAAAATTTAGCTTATGATCCTGAGAATAAATATACAGTTCCTTATATGTGGGGGACTGTAGGTATTATTTATGATGCAGATATAGTAACTGAACCTGTAACTAGCTGGGATATTTTATGGGATGAAAAATATGATAAAAAAAATATTTTAATGTTCGATTCAATGAGAGATACATTGGCAGTTTCTTTAAAAAGATTAGGCTACTCTTTAAACACTGTAAATCCTAATGAAATTAAAGCTGCACAGGAAGATTTAATAAAACAAAAAGACAAGGTTGATCCTTTATATGCAGGTGATGACGTTAAAGATAAAATGATAAATGGTGAGGCATCTATTGCTACAGTTTGGTCTGGTGATGCCCAATATATTATATCTGAATCCTATTTAAATCTTAAGTACGTAGTCCCAAAGGAAGGTTCAAACAAATGGTTTGACTCTATGGTAATTCCAAAAGATGCCCCAAACAAAAGTGGTGCAGAAGCCTTTATAAACTTCCTTTGCAATCCAGAAAATGCTGCAGAAAATGTAAATTATATTGGTTACTCAACTCCAAATAAAGGTGCTTTTGATTTACTTGATGAAGAAGTTAAAAATAATGAATCTGCCTACCCAAGTGATGCTACTTTAGATAACTGTGAAATATTCATTGATTTAGGTGATAACCTAAAACTTTATGATGAATCTTGGACAATTGTAACTTCTAAATAAATAAGAGCTATTTAAATAAATAATATAAAGAAACTCAGCACTTTTATATGCTGAGTTTTTTATATTACTTATATTAATTCTGGAAACCAAAGGTTTATCTCCCTAATTGCACTTTCTGTAGAATCTGATGAATGTACACAGTTTTTACTTTTATCTAATGCATATAATCTTCTTATTGTACCTTCTTCAGCTTTTTCTGGATTTGTTGCTCCATTTATTTTTCTTACTTTTTGTATAGCGCCTTCCCCTTCTACTACTAATGCACATAATGGACTTCTTGTAATAAATTTTATTAATTCCTCATAAAAAGATTTACCTTTATGTTCAGCGTAATGCTTACTTGCAAACCCTTCTGAAACCTTTTGCATTCTTAATTCTACAATTTTCAAACCTTCATTTTCATAAAAACTAATTATTTTACCTATTAAGTTTTTTTCTACAGCATCGGGCTTTATTAATACTAAGCTTCTTTCCATAATATATTCCCCTTTCCAAGAAATTTATACCAAATATATTGTATCATAATATTCTGAATATTAAAATATATTTATCTTTTTACTTAATTAGAAAAAAATAACAAGCCAAAGCTAGTCCATATCCAGCATCGGCTTGTTATTTTTTAGATTCCTAACGTTGAACTTCTGTATCATATAACATTAAATTATTATTTTTTATAACATTTGTTAATAAATCTGCATAAACTAATTCTCCATCTTCATTTTTAGCAGTTGCATATCCCGCATCTTCTAAAGCTTGTGTTTGCCCTCCATATGTTTTTTTATCAAAAATGCCCTTATCTCTATATCTATTATTTTCACTTAAAAATTTTCCATGATCTTTTATTGATTCTTCATAGTTTTGATAGGCTCTAAAATAACCTTGAATCACATCTTCATGATTTTCTTTAGTTTCCATATTTACCTTTTTACCATTCCATCTATCATCTGCTTTTATACCAAAAAGATTATTATGTTCTAATGATAAAGCAGATTCGCCCCAACCTGATTCTAAAATTGCTTGAGCTATTGTTACCGATGGTAAAATATTATACTCTTTATAACTTTTTTTAGCTTCCTCTGATACATCCGAAATAAAATTCATTTTATTTTCATCTTTTATTAAATCCCTATTTAAATAATTATTTTTTATTTTAACTAAATACTCTTCGGCTTTTTTCCTTTCTTTAGACTTTAATCCCAGTTCATTAACTACAGATTTTAAAGTTTTAATACCTGATATCTTTTTATCTTTATCATATTTAAAAAAACTTTCTGATATTTTTTTAATTTCATCTTGATTATTTAATTTCTCTTTTCCATTATTTAAAGCTAAATCTATAGCTGCAACCTCTTGCCAACTTAATTGCAATTTATCCTTACTTAATTTATCTGTTTCATTTATATAATATATAATACTTTCATCTGAAAGGTTTATTGTATCCTTAACAAATATACCGCTCATTACAATAAGAGATATTATTGTAATTAATACCAGTATTGAAAATCCACTTGTAAATTTTATTTTCTTTTTATTGTTCTTCTTTTTTTTCTTATTATATCTATTAGGTTTTTTATAATTTTCTATTCCTTTATAAGTTCCTATTACATTCATTTGGCACCCCTCTATTTTTAGACATCTTCAAAACAATAACTGTATATATTATTTCCAGTCTCCATTTCCTTAACTCTATTCTATATTAAATTTCAACTTTAATATATAGGTATATTATTCATTACACTTTTAAAACCTCTATAAATAGACAATTAGTCCGTATTTTCATCTTTTTACACTATACTGATTAGTTATTTTCTTTCAGATACCTAAACTAAAAAAGTCATATATTCATTTTTTTGAATATATGACTTTTCCTTATACACTTTATTATTTTTTTAAATGCCTTATTTAAATATATTATTTATGATGCTTTTAACTTAGCTACTTTCATTTCTGCAAAAAATTGTTCTGTTTCCTGAATAACTACATGTCTTAGCCCTATTAACCCAATTAAGTTAGGGAAGGCCATAAGCCCATTAACTATATCTGCAATTATAAATATTAATTCTAATGGTAAAAATGAACCTACTGCTACTAAACCTATAAATATTATTTTATATGGTTTAATAGCTTTAATTCCACCTAAATATTCAATACATCTTTCACCATAATAGTTCCATCCAAGTATTGTTGTAAAAGCAAATATCATTAATCCTACATTTACAATGTACTTTCCAATATTCTCAATTGGAAGTCCAGATTCAAAGGCCGCTGTTGTTAATGCTGCTCCTTCAAAATTTCCTACAGAACTACCTGCTATAACTATTACAAGTCCTGTCATTGTACAAATTATTATTGTATCAAAGAATGTTCCAGTCATTGATATTAATCCTTGTTTTACTGGAAGATTTGTTTTTGCTGCTGCTGCTGCTATTGGTGCACTTCCAAGACCTGCTTCATTTGAAAATATTCCCCTACCAATACCTCTTTGCATTGCCATTGATATTGTTATTCCAACTGCTCCACCTAATGCAGCTCTTGGGTTAAATGCACTTCTTATTATAAGACTTATAGCACTTGGCACTTCTGCAATATTATATCCAAGTACTATCAGTGCTCCAACCACATAAAAAAGTATCATAATAGGCACTACTTTTTCTGACACTTTTGATATTCTTTTTATCCCACCTAGAGTAACTAAAGTTACCAGTACTGTTACTACTAAAGCTGTTACTACTACTGGTATTTTAAAACTTATAAATGCTGCATCTGAAATAGATTTTACTTGACCAAAAGTTCCTATTCCAAGTAGTGCAACTGCTACTCCAAAAATAGCAAATAAATTTGCAAGCCATTTTAAACCTAGACCATTTTTTATATAATACATTGGCCCTCCGGCCATTTCTCCATTTTTATCTACTTCTCTGTATTTAATTGCTAAAACTCCTTCTGCATATTTTGTAGCCATCCCAAAGAAAGCTGCAATCCACATCCAAAATAAAGCTCCTGGACCTCCAGCTTTTATAGCTGTAGCAACACCTACTATGTTACCTGTCCCAATTGTTGCTGATAAAGCCGTACATAAGGCTCCAAAACTTGAAACATCACCCTTTGCATCTTTATCACCCTCTTCATCATCCTTAGCAAATACATATTTTAAGGCAAGTGGTAATTTAAAGATTTGTAATAATTTTAGTCGATATGTTAGGTATATACCAGTCCCCATTAAAAGAATTAATAGAGGCGGTCCCCATATGACATTGTTAATAGATTGTAGGAAGTCTTGTACCCCCACTGTTGACATTAATAAATCGTTGATTTGCATTAAAAAATCCCCCTTAAATATAAATTTACGGAGGAGAATGGAATCACTTAAAAAACTATATAATTATGCCTTTTAAGTTTACCTATCCCCTGTCCTTTTACCTGAGAGTTTCGGCAAATAACTATACTGTATATAAAAATACCTATAGTTACGCCTTGCGCCTTCGGTGCTCATAGAGTCTCTCCAGAGGTTCGTCCAGTAACGGTCCTTATACCTGAAAGTTTTACTTCTTCGGTGGACTTTAAAAATCGCTCTCCCGCTACCTTCATCCGAACGTTATTAAATTGTATTTTTATTATATACGTATTTATCTTGAAAATCAATATTTTCTGTTAATATTTTATTTTAGGCACTTGAAAATAAATAATAGACCAAAGATGCGACGAATATTTTGTGTAAGACAAGGAAGTAAATTCGCAGATACTGGGGCTATCCAAGGATTTACTGACGCAGTATTACACAAAATAGGCTAGCATACTGGTCTATTATTTATTTGATTGTGCCTTAGATATATACTTAATAATAATTTCTCCGTATGCAGCTTTATAGTATATAAAATTATTCTTATTTATACTATAAAAAATAATAGCTCTCTTATATATATAAGAGAGCTATCTACACTTAGGTATATTCAAAAAATAACTAAACAGTATGCCAGCCTATTATTTTTATATACCTAATTTAATTTATTTAAAGCATTCATATAAGCTAATAAACTAGCTTCTATAACATCAGTGCTTACACCTATCCCTAGTACAGTCTTATCTTTTAATGTTAATTTTACACTTACTTCACCTAAAGCATCTGTTCCACTAGTTATAGCTTTTATTGAATAATCTTTAAGCTCGGGTTTTATATCTATGGCTCTTTCTAATGCATTGTACAGCGCATTTACTGGCCCATCCCCACAGGCTGCTTCTATTTTTTCGACCTTATTATATTCAATTTTAACTGTAGCTGTAGATTCAATATTATTTCCTGTTGTTACATTAAAGTTTATTAATTTATAAACATCCTCTATTGGTACAACCCCTTGATTTACTAACGCTTCTATATCTCTATCTGATATTTCTTTTTTTCTATCTGCTAAATCCTTAAATTTCTTAAAAGCTTCCATAACTCTTTCTTTTTCTAAATTATATCCTAAAGTAATTAATCTATCTTCAAAAGCATGGCTACCTGAATGTTTTCCAAGAACCATATTATTAGTACTAAATCCTACGGATTCTGCTGTCATTATTTCATAGGTTTCTCTATTTTTCAATACTCCATCTTGATGAATTCCAGATTCATGTGAAAAAGCATTTGCTCCAACTATAGCTTTATTTGGTTGAACTGTTATTCCTGTAAAATGAGATACTAATTTAGAAACTCTATAAATTTTTTCGCTACAAATATTTGTTTCATTACTATAACAATCTTTTCTTGTTTTTAAAGCCATAGCAACTTCTTCTAAGGATGCATTTCCAGCCCTTTCTCCAAGTCCATTTATTGCACATTCTACTTGCTCTGCTCCATTTTCAATTGCTGCTAGTGAGTTCGCTACTGCAAGACCTAAGTCATTATGACAATGAATACTTATTATAGCTTTATCTATATTTTTAACATTCTCTTTTACACCTTTAATTAATTCACCATATTCTGCTGGTATTGAATACCCTACAGTATCTGGAATATTAACTACTTTAGCCCCTGCATCTATTACAGATTCTAAGATTTTATATAAAAATTCTTTTCTTGTTCTTGATCCATCTTCTGCTGAGAATTCTACATCTTCAACTAATGTTTTAGCATAGGTTACCATATTTGTAGCTTTTTCTAAAACCTGGTCTTCAGTCATATTTAATTTATATTTCATATGAATATCCGAAGTTGCAAGAAATACATGAATCCTTTTTTTAGGAGCATATTTAATTGCCTCATAAGCCCTATCTATATCTCCTTTATTACATCTTGCAAGTGCAGTTACTACTGATTTTTTTATATTTTGAGAAATTAATTTTACTGCTTCAAAATCACCATTAGATGCTCTTGGAAATCCAGCTTCTATTACATCTACCCCTAGTGATTCTAACTGTTTTGCTATTTCTAACTTTTCTTGTGGGTTTAAACTAACTCCTGGTGTTTGTTCCCCATCTCTTAATGTAGTATCAAAAATATAAATTTTCTTTGTCATAATAATTTCCCCCTTTTTATTTAGAGATCTTCAAAAAATAACTAATCAGATCCCTTATACCTTTTGCTATTGCTTATTACTTGTTTCAGGTCCCTGCATTGTTACAAATCATTTGTGCCCCATATTTTTAACAATTTTTAGAATAGTAAAAACCGCGTATTTCCACTCCTAATTGGAGCGAAAATACGCGGTACCATCCAAACTTTAACTTGATTTTGTTAACGCAGTATAAATTATATACCCGATAAGGCCTACTTAGGTTCAACCTTACAGCTCCTGAGCTAGTTCAAAAGTTATTGTTTATAGGCTTTCAGCAACCCTACTCTCTGTAAAACTTAATACTTCCTACTACTCTCATTCTCAGCTTTTATTTATTATATTGTTTGTAATCTTACTATATTTTGTATTTATTGTCAATATGTATTTATTCATAATTATTTTATAATTTACACATACTAATTTTATCTATATAAAAGAAAGGTGATAAAATGATAAAATTAATAGCTACGGACTTAGATGGAACTTTATTAGATGAAAATGGTAACTTACCTAAAGATTTCAGAAAAACTTTAAAATTTTTAACTACTAATCATAATATTAAATTTATAGCAGCATCAGGCAGACCATATAATTCCTTAAAAGAAGATTTTGGTGATCTTACAAATGCCATTATCCTAGTTTCAGATAACGGTGCTTTAATAACTGATTGTAATAATATTATTCATACTAACTTTATTGAGCCAAATTTAGTTAAAGCTCTTATATCTCACTATAGAAAAATTAACAAAGAAAATTTAGATATTATTTTATCTTGCAAAAATACTGCCTATATAGAAAGTACTAATGAAAGGTTTATAAAAGAAATGAGCAAGTACTACTATAAAAAAGAAGTAGTTGATAATATCCAAGAAATTACTGATGATGTTTTAAAAATTACTTTTTGTGACTTTGATAACATTAAAGAAACCGCCAAAAATCATTTTAATCCGATATTTGAAAACGAGCTCCAACTTTCCTTCTCAGGAGCTATTTGGCTAGACATAACCGATAAACATACTACTAAAGGAATTGGAGTTAAGAAAATACAAGAAAAATATGTTATTACAAAAGGTGAAACTATGGCATTCGGTGATTACTATAATGATATTACTTTATTTGAAAAAGCTTATTATAGTTATGCTATGGATAATGCTAGCGACTTTATAAAATCAAAGGCTAAATTTGTGGCTCCAAGCAATATAGATCATGGGGTTATTCAAGTATTAAAAAATAAATTTAATATTAAATGACTATAATATTAAATCTGTAACTATTCATATTCATATTCATATTCATATTCATATTCATATTCATATTCATATTCATATTCTTTAATTATAAAATAATCTTTTAAATTAACATACAGTATTAAAAAATATCCTGCACAAAAGAGCATTTAGACACCTATGTCTAAATGCTCTTTTTTATATAATTTTAATCATTTTCATATCACTATTTTCCTCAAGGTTAAATCCAAATTTTTCATATAACTTTACTAACTTTTCATTATTTGCATTTAAAGATATTTTTTTATAACCTTTTTCCCTTGCTATATTCTCTCCAGCTTCCATAAGCATATTTCCATAACCTTTGCCTCTATATTCTGGTTTAACTGCAATATTAGAAAGATAGTATTCATCTTTGTTACATTCTTTATAAAATAAATATCCACCTACAATATTAAATACTGCATATTTTACTTTTTCTACTAAATTACATTGCATTGGAAGTAATTTAATATCACTTTTAAAAGTTAAAGGTTTTATTTTTTTACCCTCTGCTGATAATAAAATCCCTATAAAGTTTTCATTCTCTTTGCATACTATAATATTATCTAGAGCAAATCTATTATCTTTTTCTTTTAACATTTCTATTAACCTTTTTCTCATTTCTACTTCTGTCCCCTTGCCCCATTCATACTCTGGATGCATTTCTGTTTCATATATTAGATTACTAATATCTTCTATATCTTTATCTAATCCTTGAGCTAACCTTACACTTTTCAAAATTTAATACTCCTTACAGCATAAGGGAGCTTCGAAAAATAACTAGTCAGATTTTATTCTATCTTCTTTCAGCTCCCTTTTTATATAATTATTCTAAAGTTCTACTCTTCCTCTATTCTCACCTTTATAAAAAGCTTTTATATTTTCTATTACTTCTTTAAATAATCTTTCTCTAGCTTCCACACTTGCCCATGCTATATGAGGTGTTAAAACTAAGTTTTCTTTATTTTTAATAGTTAATAATGGGTTATCCTTTTTCATTGGTTCTACTTCAAATACATCTAAAGCTGCTCCTGCTATTAGTTCTTCTTCAATAGCTCTTGCTAAATCCGCTTCAACAACTATAGGACCTCTTCCCATATTAACTAGTATAGAATTCTTTTTCATATTGCTAATTGCCTCATAATTCATTAATCCATTTGTTTTCTCGGTTAACGGAGCATGAATTGATATTATATCGCAAGTTTTTAATAACTCCTCAAATTCTACTCTTTTATATTCTAAGTTATTATTTTTTCCTGAAGTTGAATAATAAACTATATTAGATCCAAAAGCCTCTGCTATTTTAGCTACTTTCTTTCCTATAGCTCCAAAACCAACTATTCCCCATGTTTTACCTTCTAACTCATAAAATGGTTTAGTTAAATCTGTAAACAACTCTGAAGCTGCATATTTCCCTGATTTTACAAATTCATCATAGTAAGCTAGTTTATCATAAAGATTAAGGACTGTTGCAAAAGTATGTTGAGCTACTGCATTTGTTGAATAACCAGCTACATTAGTTACTGCTACTTTATTCTTTTTTGCATATTTTATATCTATATTGTTAAAACCTGTTGCTGTTTCACAAATTAGTTCTAAATTTTTAGCTTGGGATAAATTTTCTTCATTTAAAACAACCTTATTTGTAAGTATTATATTTGCATCCTTAATTCTTGAAACAACCTCTTCTTGACTTGTTGTTTCATAATATTCAACTTTTCCAAACTCTTCTAATCTTGAAAAATCAAGACCACCTAATGTTTTTCCATCTAAAAGCACTATTTTCTTCATATTTTCCTCCCCTATTCTATTAAAATTCTATTTTTTCACTTACATTATAAATTTCTTTAATATACTATAAATACATTATACTATAAATAGATTTGATTTTTGCTGCTATTATTTCTTCAATGCTTTTAAAGTCTTATAAATATCATCTATATCCCCTTCTGACAAATCATCAAAATTATCTAATTTATATTTTACCGTTTCTATTAGTTCCCTCTTGAAATTATTTTTAATTTTTCGTCTTTCCCCATTAATTATTTTCATTGCAATTGTGCTGGTTGTAATTCCTATAAACCCTATTCCTACCACCATTAAAATAACAGCTACAACTCTCCCAAGTGAGGTTGTTAATAAAACGTCTCCATATCCTACAGTAGTAAAGGTAACAAAGCACCACCACAGTGCATCTCCAAAACTCATTTTCTCTAATAATGATATTACAACCGCACTTATAACAATGACTAAAGTAGTCAAAATTAATACATAGTTAAATCTATTAATTCTGACAGCTTCTTTTATTTTATTTTTAAACTTTAATATTAATACTACTAATCTAAGTATTAATACAATTTTAATAATTTGTGATGAATTTATTAAAATTGCAAAATCTAATAATCTAAAAACTATTAAATATGTTTTCATAGGAATTATTGAAAAAAAATCTATAATATTTTCAAGGACAAATGTTGTTTTATATTTTGATAATAAAAATTTTCCAAAATAATCTATAACAAATATAATCCAAACAATTAAATCTATGTAATAAAATGATAGTAAAACTTCCTTTGGCAATACTATCATTAACTCTAAAACCAACATAATAGATATCATTAAAGCTAATAGACCAATAAATAATTCATATATTACTCTTTTTCTCATTTTGGCCCTCACTTATTAAATGCTTTAATATAATTATATTATTTTCAAGTATTTTTAATGCACTTATATTTTGCTATCTTCAAAAAATAACTATTTAATATGTTAATTTATTTTTCACAAGATTTTTATTTCTACAAAAAGAAAAACACTACGCAATTACGTAGTGTTTTCCATATACAAGATAAGCACATAAGCCGAGTTCTGTATTAAGCAATCATCTATCTAGGCCTATCGTTGCCAATAGGCTCAAGCGACACACCCGGAGACGGGACGGGCAATCCCATAAGTCTCTCTATTCGGTCTTGCTCCAAGTGGGGTTTACATAGCCGCGAAGTCTCCAACGCGCTGGTGAGCTCTTACCTCGCCTTTCCACCCTTACCTAAGTAAACTTAGGCGGTATCTCTCTGTTGCACTTTCCTTCAAGTCACCTTGACTGGACGTTATCCAGCACCCTGCCCTATGGAGCTCGGACTTTCCTCTCCTAGTTCTAGACTAGCAGCGATTGCATGTCTTACTTGCAAAATTTATAATAACACAAATTTTTGTGTAACACAAATGGTTTTTTTGTCATCTTATACAAATTGTAGAATTAAGCACAACATCCCTATAATAATCCACGAATAAAAACCTATTCCGGATAATAATAATGTAAGTACTATAAGTACATATATACAGCATTTTCCTGAATTAAAACCACCTTGATTTTGCCCACAATTTGTTCTACAATAAATATTTTTAACTACTGAATCTGTAATTTCTCTAATTGCTTTTTTTATATCTTTGCCCCAATTTTTTTTATAACAATTATTTTTCCCCATCACTCTTCCTCCGCCTAAACTATCATTATTACTTATTATATTCAAATAATCTAATCTAGTTACAACTAATTAAGAAAGTTTTTAAAAAATAACTATTCACGGTCTTAATCTCCTACTCCAAAATCTGTATTATGAAATAGAACTTCTATTGTTTCATGGTTTTCCAACTCTTTAAACTCTTTGCAGAACCACTTTATAAGCTCTTCATCTCTTTTAACATTAGTTGTATTTTCAATAAATACATTTATTGTTGCATATTTAAAATTGTTTAAAACTATTTCTATATCTTTTTTTATTTGTTCCTTTGTTTGACCCTTAATTCCTACCATAATACATACAGATTGGAAAAGTTTTTTCACTTCTTCTGGTGTTTTAAAATTTGCATTTTTATTTAAAACTAAATTTCTAAAATCATTATCAAAGGTTTCTATTCCAATTTTAAATACTATTTCAATATTAAAAAGTTTCCTCATTTCATCTAATCTATGTCTATAGCACCAATGGCTCTCTAGAAATATTTTTTTTATACCCATTCTATCTACAACTTCTTTTATATATTTTAAAGTTTCTATTGGAAGTTCAAAGCAACTTCCAGAGTTTATTACTTCAAGTATCCCAAATTCTCCATCTACCTTGTCTAATATTTCCTTATTCAATTTATTTATTTCTTTTTCATCTAATCCATTATCATCTATATAATCGCAAAATGTACATTTCCCCCATACGCAGGGGAATCCCTTTAATAGTACAATTTCTCTATTATTTTTATTAGTTATTTTATTATATCTTTCCATTTTCATCTCCTAAAACATCTTCAGAAAAATGCTTTCTCTTCAAATTTACTGGTATTATTTTAATTAAATATATTACCAAACTAATTACTACTGCTTTATCAAGTAGATCTGTTAATATTTGAGTTGAAAAAACACTAGTAATTATATTAACTCCTGCTTCTTTTAAATACATCACTATAAAAGAACTTCCTGAACTGGTTATTCCCCCAAATACATATGCTGCAATTATTGAAGCTACAATAGATGATGTTACAGTAACTATTATCATACCTATTGGTATTAACTTACCTTTAAACAATCCTTTCTTAAACAACATTCCTGCCATGAACCCAGATATAAGCTGTACTGGCATAAAATATAAAGATATTGGATCAAAAGTAATACCATTTATAAGCGAAGATACTCCACCTGTAATCACGCCCGCAATTGGTCCTAATAAAAACGCTGATAAAAATGTTCCTATTGTATCTAAATATACTGGTAGTTTAAGTGTAAGTGCTAAAAATGCCCCAATAATATTGAATCCTACACACATAGCCATTAACGTAACATTAAATGTTTTATTTTCATTCATATTTATCTCCTCCTTAGTAATCCACCTAGTTATTTTTTGAATATATCCTAGTTTTTTACATTCCATATTTATTGTTATTTATAACTTTTTCTATATCTTTTATATTATCTTTAAAAATTCTTCCAAGGAAAAATCTAATGAATTTTTTAGAATCTACGTCTGTTAACACTAAGCCATTAGGTGCCTTTCTATAAAAATCACCTACATCCACCAAAGTTTGTCCAATTGCTATTCCATCTGTAACTATATCTAAGTAAGTCATAAAGCCCTTGCAGAAGCTATTATCTATAAAATAAGCTACTGCCAAAGGATCATTAATTACACAACCTAATGTTCTTTCTTGTTCCCAATGAAAATCAACATAGAATCTTGTTATTGATACAATAAATTCCGCTACATCTCCACCTATTTGCTTAATTAACTCAATATAATTTGGTGTTAAAACTATTTCTCTTGTAACATCTAACCCCACCATAGTAAATTTAACATTACTTTTATCAAACACTTCTTTTACAGCATCTGGATCTACCCAATAATTAAATTCAGCTACTTGAGAACAATTTCCATGAGACTTAAAAGCCCCTCCCATAGAAACTATTTCTTTAATTTTATTAAATGATTCTTCATCTCTATTTAATGCTGTTGCAATATTAGTTAATGGTCCAAGTGCTATAATACTAATTTCTTCACTTTTTGCTTTTTCTAAAATAAAGTCTACTCCTCCATATAATACTTGACCTCCTACTTTAGGATAATTACTTTCTCCAAGTCCATCTCCTCCATGAGTATCCTCTGCTGTAATCAATTTTCTAACTAAAGGAATTTCTTCGCCTATATAAACATCAATATCCTCTCTACCCATAAGCTTTAAAACTTTTTTTGCATTTTCTTCTCCCTTTTTTCCATTAACATTTCCAGATACTATTGTTATTCCTAAAATATCAAGTTCTGGTGAATTTATTGCTAAAATTAATGCTAATGCATCATCAATTCCTGGATCACAATCAATAATTACTTTTCTTTTCATATTAAATCCTCCAATTCTCTTAAAAGCTTTTTGAAAATAATTTGTAAAATTCTAATTTATTTTCTTTTATGTCTATTAATTATTAAAAAATAAAAAAGGATAGATTTATCACTAAATCCATCCTCTTATATTTATTATTCATGTTTATAAATATAGCCCCTAAGGATAACTCCCTAAAGGTTCTTCTGTAAAATACTAGCTCTACCTATTAAATTATTAATAAGCAAATTAACTGTATTCAATTATACAGTTTTAATCCTAGTTTTTTATAGAGGGATGGTTACGAACCTCTCCCAGGAATATTCCTGGATTTTATTTAATTTTTAGATTGTTCTTTTTATAGATATTATTTATGGAATCTTTGACTAGTTATTTTTTGAAGATTCCTTATTTCCCTTATGCTCCCTAAATAAATTTATAGGGATCCTCTACTTTTGTAGATGTTATAAATTCTATTTCTTTAAATTCTTCTTTTATTTTTTCCATTGCTTTTAAAAATACTAACCATTCTGATGAAAAATGTCCAGTATCAATTATAGTAACTCCCATTTCTTTATAATCTAGAGCAAAATGATAAGTTGTATCTCCTGTAATAATACAGTCAGCACCCATCTTCACTGCTTGACTAAAAAAGCTTTGTCCACTTCCATTAATTATTGCAATGTTTTTTATTTTTCTATTTCCATCTACAACTCTTAAAGTATTAATATTAAGTTTACTTTTGACTGTACTTATAAGCTCTGTTAAATCTATTTCTTTATCTAGTCTTATCATCCTTCCAAGACCTGCATTTTTATGGCTAGTTATTTTGCTTTTCTCTAATATTTCATTAGATTTAAAACCTAACATCTCCACTATAGTTTGATTTAACCCATTCTCTGCAGAATCTAAATTTGTATGACTAGAATATAAATTAATATTGCTCCTTATTAATTTAATTATTTTTTTACCTTGAAGAGTGTCTGTTGTTATACTTTTAGGCTTATTAAATATCAACGGATGATGGCTAATTATTAAATCTACTTTTAGGTCCTTAGCTTCTTCAATAACTTCCAATGTACAGTCTAAGGCAAAAAGAACTCTTTTTACCTTTTCTGCCTTGTCCCCAACCATTAATCCTACATTATCAAAATCTTCTTTAAGGTAAACTGGCGCTATTTTTTCCATAGCCTTTATAATCTGTTCTACTTTTATCATTTAAGCTCCCTTATAAAAAGTTTATCATACTTGAAATAACTGCTATTTTTTCTTCTATTTCTACTTTTTTAATATTTGCAAGATCAGAATTAACTTCCGTACTTACAGCTTCTAATATTTTATTGTAATTTTCTAGTTTTGATTCTAAATATTCTTTCATCAATGGATGTTTACTCATTAATAATTTAGGACTAATTTCATAATATATACTATCTAATTCGGTATTTTCGTCCTTTTTTCTCTTTACTTTAAACAGCTCGTAATATTTACCATCATCTTTGCATAGGTCTTCAGCTATTATCTCATAGTCATTTGTATATAAATATTCTCTTAATCCTTCTGGATTTTGAGCTGGTTGTAATATTAAATAATCAAGATTATCAACCTTAGTTATATCCTTTTCTAAAATATCTTTTATTAATTTTCCACCCATTCCAGCAATTATAACTGCTTGAACTTCACCCTCTTTAAGTGGCTCTAATCCTCCACCTAATCTGAATTCAAGTTCATCTCCCATACCTTCTAATAAAGCATTCAACCTTGCTTTATCTAATGGATCTTTATTAATGTCTGAAGCTATTGCCTTTTCGCAAAGACCTTTATTTAATGCATATAATGGGATATATCCATGATCTGTTCCTATATCTGACAATGATATTACTTTATCAATATGATCTGCTATAAATTCTAATCTTTTACTTAATTTCATTCTTCTTTACTCCTATGTTTATCATATTTTTTTCTGTTAAGACATTTTTTAAATAATAACTTTCTATGCAAATACACTAACATATTTACTTACTATTTTTTAAGATGCCTAAGATTATTACACTATAATTTTGTCTTATCTATCCTTAGTTTATACAACTTTTCATTAAATATTAATACTAATTTACTTTTACAGATTTAAATAAATTATTTTTCTATATTAAATAAATACTAATCTATTATTTAATAATTCTTCATAATATCTGCCTACAAAGTAAAGATTAGCACCACAGGGTGCTAATCTAAATAATCTTTTAATTTTTTACTTCTTGATGGGTGTCTTAGCTTCCTTAAAGCTTTTGCTTCAATTTGTCTAATTCTTTCTCTTGTAACATTAAACTCTTTACCAACTTCTTCAAGAGTTCTTGCTCTTCCATCATCTAAACCAAATCTTAACCTTAACACCTTCTCTTCTCTTGGTGTTAATGTATCTAGAACATTTATTAACTGTTCTTTTAACATTGTAAATGCTGCAGCTTCTGCTGGAGCCAATGCATCTTCATCTGGTATAAAATCTCCAAGATGTGAATCTTCTTCTTCACCAATAGGAGTTTCAAGAGAAACTGGTTCTTGAGCAATCTTTTGGATTTCTCTAACCTTTTCTACTGGTAATTCCATTACTTTAGAGATTTCCTCTGGTTGTGGATCTCTACCCAATTCTTGTAATAGTTGTCTTTGAACTCTTATAAGCTTATTGATAGTTTCAACCATATGAACAGGAATTCTAATTGTTCTAGCTTGATCGGCTATAGCTCTTGTTATCGCCTGTCTAATCCACCATGTAGCATATGTTGAGAATTTATATCCTTTTCTGTAGTCAAATTTTTCTACAGCTTTTATTAATCCCAAGTTACCTTCTTGAATTAAATCTAGGAATAACATTCCACGACCTACATATCTTTTTGCTATACTTACAACAAGTCTTAAATTTGCTTCCGCTAATTTTTTCTTTGCAATTTGATCTCCATTTTCAATTCTTTGTGCTAAGCTTATTTCATCTTCTGATGATAAAAGTGGCACTTTTCCAATTTCTTTTAAGTACATTCTTACAGGATCATCTATGGCAATACCTTCTGGTACGCTTAGATCAATTTCTTCTTCTTCTTCTTCCTCGTCTTCTTCAACTACCTCTGTAGTAGCCTTTACCTGACCTAAAACTTCAATACCCATTGATTCTAAAACTTCATAAATTTTTTCTATTTGCTCTGTACTTAACTCTATATGTTCTATTTCATCCATTATTTCTTTATATGTTAAAGTTCCACTCTTCTTTCCTTTATCTAATAAGGTTTTAACAATAGTCATTTTATTACTTTTATCGCTCATGTTTTTTCCATCTTTTTTATCTTGCTTAGCTTTTGTTTTTTCATTTATCATTTTATTGCCTCCCTTCATACTTTCCACTATCTTCTTCCACCTCTTTTTAGTTGATTTTCTATTTTTGTTTTCTCAATAACTATTTGAATTGATTCTTCGATATTTCCACTTAACTCTAAAACTTTTTGTTCTCTTTTTAGAGTTTCTAATCTCTGAGTTAATTTATAATTATATAATTCTTTTATACAATCCATAATTTGCTTTTTACTATCAACTGCTTCAAAAACATTATAATCTTTTATTTTTAATACTTCTTTGATAGTTTTTACATCACGGCATTTTGATTCTATAAAAGTTATCATATTATTTAGTTTACCCTTTTGATTTTCTTTGATTATAGAGAATATTTCTTTATGTTCAGAAAGAATCAAATCTTCTTCCTTTAGGTTAGAAACTATATAATCAAAATATTCATCTTTAAGCATTAATTTCAATAAAGAACGTTCTGCTTTTAAAAAACCGGGCTCTACATATAATTTTGTTCCATTTTCTTCCTTATTATTCATGAAATTATTTTCTTTTGTATTCTTTGTTAATTCCCTTGATAAAACATCATATAATGTCTGCTCTCTAATACCTGTATTTTCGGATATTTTTTTAACATAAACATCCTTTTCTACCGGGTCTAAATCAGCTAATATATGCGTAACTCTATTACCGTATTTTACCAGTGAATTACTTTCCTTAAAATCAATTCCATCTTCTGCTCTCTTTAATCTATAATCAATTAAAGGCTCCGCATCATTTATAAGTTTTTTAAAGGCTTCGCTTCCATTACTTCTTACAAATTCATCAGGATCTTTTCCTTTTGGAATATTTAAAACCCTTACATCAAAGCCTGCTTCTCTTAATATTTCAAGACCTCTAAGTGTTGCTGTTTGACCAGCTACATCCGCATCATAAGAAATAATTACTTTATCTGCATACCTTTTTAAAAGTCTTGCTTGGCTTGTTGTGAGTGCCGTTCCAAGGGATGCTACCACATTAGTAATACCATATTGATGTAATGTAATTAAATCCATATATCCTTCTACTATTATAAAATATCTATCAGGTATTTTATTTTTAATAGCAAAATTCAACCCATACAGATTAGTACCCTTTTGAAAAACTAAGGTTTCTGGTGAATTTAAATACTTAGGTTTAGAATCATCTAAAACTCTTCCTCCAAAGCCAATTACCTTACCCCTATAATCAAAAACAGGGAACATAACTCTATTCCTAAATCGATCGTATTGATTACCCTTTTTTTCACTTGTAGAAACTAATCCGGCTTCTAATAGCAACTCATCCTTAAACCCTTTTTTTCTTAAATGAAAAATTAAGTTGTTCCAACTATCTTTTGCAAACCCGAGCCCAAATTTTTTAATAGTTTCTTCTTGAATACCACGATTTAAAAAATATTCTTTAGAACTTTTTGTATTAATTAAATTTGAAAAGAAAAACCTTGCGGCTTCAACATTTACGTTATAGATTTGTTCTTTTTTTTCTGTAGTTTTATTTCTTTTTCCTGATTCATCTTCAATAACTATATTTACTCTTTCTGCTAAATACTTAACAGCATCTACAAAAGGTAAATTTTTATTTTTCATAACAAATGTTATAACGTTACCTGCTTCTCCACATCCAAAACATTTATATATTTGTTTATCTTGTGACACAGAAAAAGAAGGTGACTTTTCATTATGAAAGGGACATAGCCCTGAAAAATTCCTACCCGATCTTTTTAATTTTACAGTTTCTGATATAACATCTACTATATCACTCTGTTCTTTAATTTTTTCTAAAATTTCTTCAGAAATC
This sequence comes from Clostridium gasigenes, assembly GCF_900104115.1. Classification (GTDB taxonomy): domain Bacteria; phylum Bacillota; class Clostridia; order Clostridiales; family Clostridiaceae; genus Clostridium; species Clostridium gasigenes. Next base: position 115,388 of record NZ_FNJM01000008.1, on the reverse strand, counting down.
TGCAAGGAGATCCCCCTCCTTACTATAAATTTTCTTCAACCTATTTATTATTCGACATAATATAATTAATTCCTTCTTAAAATATGATTTAATTATATTTTAATACATTTTATTTTTTTATATTTCAATTTTTGTTTTTTTATTATAAAAATATTTTCCCCAAAAACAAATTTTATATTTATACTTTTTAGTAAATTACAAACTTTGGTACAAAAATAGAATTAAATTTATTTAAACAATAATCATCACTCATCCCAGCTATATAATCAGCTACTGCTCTTTTCAAGCCTTCTTCTTCCAAAATAATTTTATACATATCTGGAAGTTCTTCTGGATTTTTAAAATAATGATCTATTAATTGTGTTAATATAAATTTAGCTTTACTTCTTTCTACGTTTAAAATATCCCCTAAATACACATTCTTAAACATAAACTGCCTAAGTTCCGTCATAGCTTCCCAAATTTCTAAGCTTAATGTTACATCAGGTATATTTTCATTGATATTTTTTGTAGTATTTTTAATCATATCAAGTACAAGAGTTTCTATTCTTTGTGAATGAGTATTTCCCAGTAATTTTATAACTTCTTTAGGCAATTCTTCTTCTGTTAATAATCCAGCTCTTATAGAATCATCAATATCATGATTTAAATAAGCAATTTTATCGCTATATTTTACAACACAGCCTTCTAACGTCATCGCTTTATTAGATCCCTTAGACAAACCACTATGATTTAAAATCCCATCTATAACTTCTGCCGTTAGATTTAACCCTTTTCCTTCTCTTTCCAATTTTTTAACTACTCTAACACTTTGTTCGTTATGTCTAAATCCTTCATCTAGAAAGTCTTTTAAAACTTCCTCTCCGTTATGAGCAAATGCTACATGACCTAAATCATGACCTAATGAAATTGCTTCTATTAGATTTTCATTTAATCCTATACCAGCACCTATAGTTCTAGCCACTTGAGCTACCTCTAAAGTATGCGTTAATCTTGTTCTATAGTGATCTCCAAAGGTTTTTATATAAACTTGTGTTTTATGTTTTAGCCTTCTGAAGGATTTGCAATGAATTATTCTATCTCTATCAACCATAAAACAAGTTCTTATAGTATCTCCTTCTTCATATCGCTCTCTTCCTAAGCTTTTACTACTAAATGTTGCTTGTGGTATAAATGTCAACTCTTCAAAACCTTCTATTTTCTCTCTTACGTTCACATATCTCACCTCTATATAACATATTCTATATATTTCTCCAAAAACCTTTATTTAATACAAGAATATAAAATATATTTATCATTAAATAGTCTATTTAACATTTAAAAATAATATCCTAATAATAAGTAATTTTATAAGGAGACTATTTATGGAAAATACTATATGTCCCTCCACTAAAGATTTACTATCCATTGAAAGCATGAAATCTTTTGTTTTACCACATTATGACCTTCAATTTGCAAATGTTACAATGGTTAAATTTAAAGATACAGATAAACAAAGAGCCGTTTATCGAGTTGATTTTAAAAATAAAAGTTATTGTTTGAAAAAAGTTTACTATGATGAATCTAATCTTCTATATGTATATTCTGCTATGGAATGGCTATATAGAAACAATTTAAATGTACCAAAATTATTACCTACAAAATCTAACAACAGATATATTAAGTATATGGGTATGTTATTTATATTAACACCTTGGGTAAATGGTTTAAAATGTGATTTTGACAACAAATATCATATGGAACTTTCATCAAAGGATCTAGCAAAGTTACATAAATCTTCCCAAAATTTTGTTCCAATTAGTGGTAGTTGCACTAGAATAGGTTGTGATGATTATCATATTTCTGTAGATAAACATTTAGAACAAATCTTAATTAGTGCAAAGCAAGCAAAACATCATAATGATAGATTTTCTAAAATATTTTTAAAAAATCTTAATATTAATTTAGAACTTGCTAAACTTTCCTCTAAAATATCATCTAGTATTAACTGCTCCGAACTTTCAAAATCATTATGCCATGGTGATTTTGTAAATAAAAATATTTTAATTGCTGATTCTAATGTTTGGATTATAGATTTTGATAAATGTAAAATGGATTATTCAGCTCATGATATTTCATATTTTTTAAGACGACTTCTTAAAAGAGAAAATACTAATTGGGATACGGATTTAGCATTAAAAATAATTGATGATTATATGAAAGTTAATCCTTTAACTCCCTCAGATTTAAAATATATCCTTGCTTATATTGCTTTCCCACAAAAATATTGGAAAATTTCTAGAGATTATTATAAAAATATTAAACGTTGTAATAAAAATGCCTTTATTTCTTTACTTGAGAGAGGTCTTGATAGAACTGATTCTCAGCTTAAATTTATTAAGGAAATGATGGTATTATTAGAAAAAGATTATGAAGTTAACTTTAACTAAAAAAGGAGCGCATATAGCGCTCCTTTTAATTTATTATCTTCTATTTTTCACTTGTGCTTGAGCTGCTGCTAGTCTAGCTAGAGGCACTCTAAACGGTGAACATGAAACATAGTCTAAGCCTATGTTATGACAGAACTCAACTGAAGATGGATCTCCACCATGTTCTCCACATATTCCAAGTTTAATATTTGGTCTTCCTTCTCTTCCCTTTTGAACTGCGAGTTTAATTAATTCTCCAACGCCTTTTTGATCTAATTTAGCAAATGGATCTTGTTCGTAAATTTTATTTTCGTAATAGTCTACTAAGAATTTAGCTGCATCATCTCTTGAGAAACCAAATGCCATTTGTGTTAAGTCATTTGTTCCAAATGAGAAGAATTCTGCTTCTTTAGCTATTTCATCTGCTATTATACAAGCTCTTGGAATTTCTATCATAGTACCCACTTTGTACTCTAACTTAACTCCTTTTTCTTTCATTACAGCTTCAGCAGTTCTAACTACTATGTCTTTAACATATTTTAATTCTTTAACATCTCCAACTAATGGTATCATTATTTCTGGAATTATATCATATCCTTTATTTTCTTTAACAGCTATTGCAGCTTCAATTACTGCTCTTGTTTGCATTTCTGCAATTTCTGGATAAGATACAGCTAGTCTACAGCCTCTATGCCCCATCATTGGATTAAATTCATGCAATGATTCAACTGTTGCTTTTAATTCTTCAAATCCAATTCCCATATCCTTAGCTAGTGATGCAATATCTTCATCACTATGAGGCAGGAATTCATGTAATGGTGGATCTAAGAATCTAATTGTAGCTGGCATTCCTTCTAAAGCTTCATAGATACCTATAAAATCTTCTTTTTGCATTGGAAGTATTTTATCTAATGCACGTCTTCTTTCTTCAACATTTTTAGCAACTATCATTTCTCTAACTGCTTTTATTCTGTCTTCAGCGAAGAACATATGCTCAGTTCTACATAACCCAATACCTTCTGCTCCAAATTCAACTGCTTGTTTAGTATCTTTTGGAGTATCTGCATTTGTTCTAACTTTTAACTTTCTTATCTCATCTGCCCAACCCATGAATTTAGCAAAATGTCCTGATATTTCTGGTGTAACAGTTTTAACAGCTACTCCATATATATTTCCAGTTGATCCATCTATTGAGATGAAATCATCTGCTGTATAAACTTTTCCATCTACTTCTAAAGTTCTATTAACTTCACTTACTTTTAATTCTCCACAACCTGCAACACAGCAAGTTCCCATTCCTCTAGCAACTACTGCAGCATGAGATGTCATTCCACCTCTAACAGTTAATATACCTTTAGCTGCAATCATACCTTCTATATCTTCTGGTGAAGTTTCAAGCCTTACAAGAACTACATTTTCACCCTTTTCAGCTCTTTCCTTAGCTTCTTCAGCTGTGAATGCAATTGTGCCGCATGCAGCTCCTGGAGATGCTGGAAGTCCCTTACCAATAACCTTACTATTCTTTAAATCTTCCACATCAAAGGCCGGATGAAGTAATGAATCTAATTGTCTTGGCTCAACTTTTAGTATTGCTTCTTCTTTAGTTAAAGTTCCATCTTCAACTAAATCAACAGCAATTTTTAAAGCTGCTTGAGCTGTTCTCTTACCATTTCTAGTTTGCAAGAAGTATAACTTTCCTTCTTCAATTGTCATTTCCATATCTTGCATATCTTTATAATGTTTTTCTAAAGTATCTATAATATCAGTGAATTCTTTATATATTACTGGGTTTTGCTCTTCTAATTTTGAAATTGGAAGTGGTGTTCTTATACCAGCAACAACATCTTCCCCTTGTGCATTCATTAAGTATTCACCATAAACTACATTTTCACCAGTAGAAGGATCTCTTGAGAACACAACTCCAGTTCCTGATGTTTCGCCCTTATTTCCAAATACCATTTCTTGAACACTTACAGCTGTACCCCATTCTCCTGGAATATCATTTAATCTTCTATATACTATAGCTCTTGGATTATCCCATGATCTAAATACTGCAGTAATTGACTCTATTAATTGTTGCTTTGGATCTGCTAAGAATTCTTCACCCTTTTCTTTTTTATAAAGAGCCTTAAATCTCTTTACTAATTCCTTTAAATCTTCACCTGTTAAGTCGGTATCAACTTTAACACCTTTTTCTTCTTTTAATTCATCTATTATATTTTCGAATAATCTTTTTTCAATTCCCATAACTACATCTGAGAACATTTGTATAAATCTTCTATATGAATCATATGCAAATCTTGGATTGTTAGTTAATTTAGACATAGCTTCTACAGCTTCATCATTTAAACCAAGATTTAAAACAGTATCCATCATACCAGGCATTGACACTCTTGCTCCTGATCTTACTGATACTAATAATGGATTAGTAGTACTTCCGAATTCTTTACCTGTTATTTTTTCTAGTTTCGCAATATTTTCATGGATTTCTTTAATGATTTTTTCTGCGATTACTTTTCCATCCTCATAGTACTTATTACAAACTTCTGTTGTAACAATAAACCCTTGTGGCACTGGAATTCCTAGTATGCTCATTTCTGCTAAATTTGCCCCTTTGCCCCCTAGAAGATTTTTCATTGTTGCGTTGCCTTCACTAAAAAGGTAAACGTACTTCTTATTATCCATCTCAATACTCCTCCGTTCGATACTAATTCGATTATATACTATCGGAACTTGTGCCCCGTAGCTACCCATTTAAATTTACCCATTTTCAAACTTCACTCTTCGAATTACTATTTATACCCCAAGGGTATAACAATTATTAACTTCATAAAAAAAACTAAATTTGAAGTTAAAAATCATTTTACAAACTACCATTTTCGAACTTCTCTTAAGTACTTTCTCCAAGCTTTACAAATAGCTTTGTTATGTTAGTCTTTGAAATCTTACCTACTATTTTAAATTGCTCTTTTCCTTCGCACTTCTCATTAATTTTTTCAACTATAGGAACACTGTCTATTTCATGTTCTATAATTTTTTTAGCAACACTATATGCACTTTCCTCTGCATATGCACAAACTAGGTTTGGCATTCTTGTCATTATTACTCCTACTGGAACTTTATAAATATCGGTGCCTCCAATTGCAATTTTCAAGAAATCTTTTCTAGATACAGCACCTATGAGTATTCCGTTATTTTCAACAAATAATGTACCTACATCGTTTAAAAATAAGAATACGATTGCATCATATACCATAGTATTCTTATTAACAGTGATAGGTTTCGACATTATATCCCCAACCAATACTTTAGATATGTTATCCAAAATAGCAGTATCTGTAGGGTTACCAGCGTAAATATAACCAACCTTTGGTTTAGCATCTAATATTCCTATCATAGTTAGTATTGCAAGATCAGCTCTAAGTGCAGCTCTTGTAACCCCTAACTTTTCAGCTAATGCTTCACTTGTAATGGGCTGTCCTTCTTTTACTAACTTTATAATTTCCTCTTGTCTTCCTGATAACTTCAATTTTATACCTCTCTCCAACAACTTAAGGAATATTCAGATAATTTTGATTTGTTTGATATTTACAGTATAATTATAACATTTTATAAAAATTTGACTATGCTTAATTTTCTGAATAATTAGTCAAATTCGCTGAATATCCTTAATTTGTTCATTTTATTGACTTATATTACCTGTTTTACTTTCATTTACTCCTTATTTATCCGTTTCTTCAAAATTAGCAGTATAAGTATATACAGATTCTTCATTAGAATCGGCTTTATTACTACTTTTAGGACTCTTATATCCTTTAAAATTAACTTCATTAAATTTATTTTTTACTTTTTCAGCAATATCACTTGCTTTTTCTTTTACTTCACTTGTTGCCTTAGAAATATACTTATTTACAACTTCAACACTACCATCTGCCATAGTTAATTCTATAGTAATTTTAGTTACTACTGCTGCTATAACTCCAAACGCTAATACTTGAGGTAATATTATCCCGATCATTCCTGCTGCAATACCTGCATTTACTGGAATATCTATTAATTCTTTTTCATCTTTACTAATTCTTATTCTTGAAACATTTCCTTTATTGATTAAATCCTTTAACCAAACTTTAAATTCTTCAACAGTTTCTCCATTTTTATCATTTTCACCTTTTTCACCTTTTGATGATGTTTCAATAATAGGTAAAACTCCATTTATGCCTTTAATTTCTTCTATATATATTATTGCATCTAAAACTTCTCCATGACTAATTTCTAATGCATACTTTGCCTCAGCATAACTTGATCCTGTTCTTTCTTTTACTTTATCTACCTTTTCTAATGTTATTTCCATATATAATCACTCCTTTATATAATTTAGCATTTCTAAACTTTTAGGTTTTCTAGCGTAATTTGAAGATATAAGTAAAGTATTTACTTTGCTTATATCTTTTTTCACCTCTGAATTAATATTAAGTCTATAAACCTTCTCCATATCAGTGTTATTTAAGAATCTTAGCGCATTATATGCTGGCTTTGAAATATACATCCCATGTTGCCTATTACACATTTCACACACCCCACCAAAATGAGAAATAGATATATAATTAGTTACTGTTATTTTTTTTCTGCAACTAACACATTGATCTAAATTTAGTCCATACCCTGTTGATTTTAAAAGTTTTAATTCAAAAGATCTAATAAGCATTTCATAATTTAACGCATCTGTATTTAATAAATATAAACATTTAATAAAATCTTTATATAACTGTTTATTATTTTCACCATCTTCTAAACATATATCTATTAACTCACAAATATAGGATGAATAAGTAAGCTTCTCTAAGTTACTTAACAAACCTTGAAAAGAATTCTCTATTTTACCCTCTTGTAAATTAAATAGGTTTTTTCCTTTAAAGAGAACATAATCTGCATAACATAAAGGTAAAGTAAGAGCAAATAATCTGCTCTTACTTTTTTTAGTTCCTCTTGCTATAGCTGTTACCTTCCCGAATTCTTCAGTATATAACCATACTAATTTATCATTTTCTTTATAAGCCTGTGCTTTTATAACTACTGCTTTTGTTTTCTCTAATGACAGCAGAACCATCCCCTATTTTATCTTTTTGTATCCTAACTCTTTCAAGAAATTTTGATTATCTCTCCATTCTTTTCTAACTTTAACCCAAACTTTAAGGTTAACCTTAGCATTTAAGAATCTTTCGATTTCATATCTTGCTGTTTCACCTATCTTCTTTAATCCTTGACCCTCTTTTCCTATTATAATTCCTTTGTGTGAATCTTTCTCACATATCATATCTACTTCAATATGCCAAGTTCCACTATCACTTTTTTTCATTTGAATAATATCTATAGCTATTCCATGAGGAACTTCTTCTCTTAAAGTTCTTAATGCTTTTTCTCTAATTATTTCTGATATAACAAATTTTTCTTGAACATCTGTTATCATATCTTCTGGATAATATTTTGGCCCTTCTGGCATATTTCCAACCATTAACTCTATTAATTTATCAACATTTCTACCTTTTCTTGCTGATATAGGGATTATTTCCTTAAAATCCATTTCTTTTGCAAATAGTTGTAATGTCTTTGCTACTCTTTCTTGTGTACTTTCATCAATCTTATTTAAAACTAGGAAAACAGGAGCTTTTTGATTTTTTAAAGCTTCTAAGATAAAAGCATCTCCTCTTCCTATTTCTTCATCTGGATTTACAAGGAACAACACAAGATCTACTTCTTTCATAGAATCCTTTGCTGAATTTACCATGTATTCACCTAATTTATGTTTAGGCTTATGTATCCCTGGAGTATCTACGAAGACCATTTGATAATCTTCTTTTGTTAAAATTGTTTGTATATTATTTCTTGTTGTTTGAGGTTTATTTGAAACTATTGAAAGTTTTTCACCCATAATTTTATTTAATAATGTTGATTTACCTACATTTGGTCTTCCTACTATTGTTATAAATCCTGATTTAAACATTTGTCCTCCTAATTTTCTAAATCTTTCTTAGTAAATGCTCCTGGCATTATCTCTTCAAAAGTCTTTAGAATATATTCATCTTTATTTTTTATAATTATAATCTTTGTATCTTTGTCTTCTGCAAACTCACCAATTACTTGCCTACATATTCCACAAGGATATGTAAATTCTTTTGTATCTCCAATTAATGCAATTACCTTTAATTTTCTATTTCCTTTTGATACAGCACTAAATATTGCGCTTCTTTCCGCACAGTTAGTAGCCCCATAAGATGCATTTTCTATATTACATCCAGTATATATCTCACCATCCTCAAATAAAACAGCAGCACCAACTTTAAAGTTAGAATAAGGACAATAGGCTAATTCCCTAGCCTCTATAGCTTTTTGTATAATATTATTATAATCCATAATTATGCCTCCTACTTTGTAATTTGTGTGTTATTATTAGGTTTTATTATATCACTATTTAATCTTAAAGTAGAGTATTAAATTTAAACCTATCTATAGTCTAAATATCGTGAATATAAACACTGTTAATAAAGTTCCAAATATTGCTCCAACTATAACCTCTAAAATGGAATGCACTTCTGAATCCACTCTGCTTTGAGCTGTAATAAAAGCCATTAAATAGCTTAAAAGTATGCATACAGGTTCTTCTGTAATAAGAGCTATAGCTGTTGCTACTGAAAATGATAATGCACTATGACCACTTGGCATTCCACCTTTTAATGGAGTTCCCTCTCCAAATATAGCTTTAACTATTACTGTTGCTATTGTTACAAATACTAACACTATAAAAATCATATAAGGCTCAGACTCTCTCACTTTATCTATCATTACATATGAAATATCTGAAAGTTTACCCCAGAAAATTATATATCCAACTATTAAAGCATTAATTGCAGTTACTAAAACCCCTCCAGCTGCAGCATTTTTAGCAACTTTAGCTAAAGGATGATAAAAATTTGTAGTCATATCTACAGCAGCTTCTATAGCTGTATTAATAAGTTCCGCTGTTATTACAAGCGTTATAGTAATTGCCAAAATTAAGAACTCACTTTTAGAAATATCAAAAAAGAAACATGCAAGTAACACACATAGTGTTACAAAGAGATGTATCTTCATATTCCTTTGAGTTCTTACTGTATCTAAAACTCCATCTATAGCATAGTTAAAACTTTCTAATAGCCTCTTAAATTTCATATAATCATCCTTTTCTTTAGGCATCTAAAAAATTTCTAGTCAATGCTATTATTTTTTCAAAAGCGCCTTATCTTATAATCTCTAATTTATTTAATATTTCCTCTTCTCTTTTTCTCATTATTATTTTTTCAGAATCTTCCATATGGTCATATCCAAGCAAATGTAAAATAGAATGAACTATTAAGTACGAAACTTCTCTTTCATAAGAATGGTTATACTCTAAACTTTGCTCTAAAGCCTTTTCTAAAGAAAGTACCATATCACCTAAAACTAATTCATTTCCATCCATATATGTTTCATCAAATTCATATCCTTTATACATGTTTTTATATACTTTTTTATCTTCATAATCAAGCATAGGAAAGGATAACACATCTGTTTCCTTATTTATTCCTCTTGTTTCTTTGTTAATTTCTTTAATTTTATCATTATCAACAAATAGCAATGAAATTTGATATTCTTTATCTAGCTCTTCTTCTTTTAAAGTAAAGCTACAAACCTCACTTAATTTATCAATAAATTTTTCAGTTACTTTTAATTTATCTTGTCTATTATCTGTATATAACATCTTTCTCCTCCTATGGAGCTTCACAGAAACAACTAGTTTCTATGATTTTTTCGAGTACCTTAAATAATATTTAAATTTTTAAGGGAAAGGCAGATGCCCCTCCCCACTTTTTTTAGCTGTCTAACTTCTAACTTTTTCTGTCGGATATTCTATTCTTTTATGATATATTCCATTTAGAACTTTTAAGAAACATTTTCTTATTTTTTCTAAATCTCTTAAAGTTAAATCACAATTAACTAATTGGTCTGAATGTAACTTATCTTTAATTATATTATTTACCATTTCCTCTATTTTACCCTTAGTTGGCTCATTTATAGACCTTACCGCAGCTTCCACGCTATCTGCCAGCATTAATATACCAGCTTCCTTACTACAAGGCGTAGGTCCTGGATACCTGAAATCTTCTTCTTTAATATCTTCAGGTTTCTCTGCTGAATTTTTCATTGTATAATAAAAATATTTAACTAATGTAGTTCCATGATGTTGCTCTATTATATCTTGAATAACCTTTGGAACTTTATATTCCTTAGCCAGTTCTATTCCATCTTTAACATGAGATATTATTATAAGGGTACTTAAATTCGGAGTAATCTTATTATGTGGATTTTCTTTCCCCATTTGATTTTCTCCAAAGAAATATGGCCTTTTAATTTTACCAATATCATGATAATATGCTCCTATTCTAGCAATTACAGGATTCCCTCCGACTTCTTCAGTTGCAACTTCGGCTAAGTTAGCTACCATTACACTATGATGATAAGTTCCCGGTGCCTCCATTAGTAACCTCTTCATTAGAGGATGGTTTGGATTCGACATTTCTAAAAGCTTAATATTAGTAACTATATCAAATGTTGATTCTAAGAAAGGTAAAAACCCAACTGCCAGCACTCCTGACATAATTGATCCTAAAATAACAAATCCAGTATCTATAAAAATACCTGTTAAGTTATTAGATAACAGCATACCAGTTGATAATGTAACTAATGCCGAAACCCCTGCAATATATATAGTTGAATATAATATATCATTTCTTTGTTGTAACTTCCTAAGCGTTGTTGATCCAATTATCACATTAACTATAGAAAGTATTATAATATGGGGACTAAACCCTACAACCACACTTACAAGTAAAATATTTAATGAATTTATAACTAATGAAGTTTTATAATCTAAAAGTAGTGTTAATAAAATTGGACCACAGGCTAAGGGTATTAAGAATGGTGATATTATATTTAATCCTCTTGCAAGTAAAAGAGATATTAAGTTAATAACACTTATCATAATAATCATCTTTATATTATTATAAATTTCTTTTTTATCCTTTGATAAATAAGAATATTGCATACCTAATACCATTGCTACAAATACTGCCAAAATCAAATAAGTATACATATAAGTTTTTCCAAGCCCTTTATCTAATAATCCAAGTTCTCTTAATATTTCTATTTGACTTGATGTTATAGGTTCTCCTTCTTTAACTATGGTTTGATTTTTCTTTATTATTTCTTTTTGCAGATTTTTCTGTGCTTCCTTTACTTTTTCATCTGTCTTTTCTTTGTCAAAGAACAAGTTAGGTTTTATTTGGCTAAATGCAATATTACTTAGTGCTAATTCTAATTCTCTTGAAATATCTTTTTTACTTAATTCATAGCTTACTATTCCATGTGAATTTTGAATATTTTCAATGTTATTTTCTTGAATATTATTTACATATACCAATTTCATTATTCCAAGTAAACTTTGTTCAAATTGAGCAATTTCTTCTTTAGTTGATGATAGTATAATTTTAAATTCATTTTCAGTTAAATTAAAACCTTCTATTTTTTTAGCTGCTGCTATTTTTTCCTTTTCATCAGTTATAGTGGCATTTATATTACTTATCTTATTAAATAACTTTGTAATATTTTCTTCTGCAGAAAGCTTTACTTCACCCTTTACAGTGTATTGCTTATCTACTTTTTCTAATATTTCCTCTTCCTTTTCTTTAGTTGCCCTTTCGTCTACAGTATCTCTTGGTGCCTTAATATCCGCATTTGCAATATCTCCCTCTGTTAAATTATATTTCTTAGGGGCTATTGCTGTAATAAGCAAAATATAAATAAGAACAAATACTATTGTAAAAATAAACATTCTTTTTGATCTATCCTTTGGTTTATAACCATTTCCATTAAAAAACATGTTTCCCACCTTCTTATCTACATAGTTTTAATATTCAATAGTATTATTGTCTACTATGTTTTGTTCAACTACAAAAACAATTCTAACTTTTATACTTTCATCGCCAATATCTTCTGTATTAACTATCTTATCTACTATTGTAGCTTCTCTAGTTAACTCATTAAGCAATGATTCTTCTGAACTTTTTATTGAATTTTCAATTGCCACTTCTTTTGTTAACTTAACATTTTTTTCTTCTCTTTCAAAATATACCACTTTATTTAGCATTTTACTACTGTCTTCTATTTTATCATATTCTTTAAAACCTTTTATAGCTTTTTTTATATAAATTTTCTTTCCAAATATATTCAAATAAACGTCACTATCCTTATTTCCATTTCTCTCCATGGATGTTCCGTTAATTTTAACTTCCATTGATTTTTCATAGAATGTATTAGCCATAACAATTCCATTTGGCGGAACTTGAAATTCTTCTCCCTCTTTTCCATCAATTCCTTCTATAACAATATCTCCAGCTTTAATAACATCTCCTGTTTTAACAACTGTTCTCCCAGCGTAGGCATAAACTCTATTTATTTGGCCATCCATTTTAGCAACTAGATTACCTAGCTTCGGTTTTTTTTCTTCCGGTGGATTTACCTTTTCTTCTATTAAAACTTTCAACGTAGAGCCTTCTATCCTCACTCTAAGCCATAAAATATCTGAGTTTATATCTTCAAGTTTTTTTTCTATATCTTTTACTTCAATAGATTTTTTTAATGTTCCCGGCTTAATGCCCATATCATAAAGTTGTTGTCTTACTTCAAATGGAGATACATTTTTCTTTGTTTTTATTTCAATTCCCCAAATATAAGTGGATAAATAAAATATTATTCCAATAAACATTATTGCCCCAATTGCTAAAGAAGAGCGTTTTTTTAGTTTTCCTAGTAAAAATAATGGTCCATCACGCCCTACAATATCCATTTTTCCATTTATTCTATTTACAACTTCTCTTAACTGTGTATAATCATTATAGTCTATATCTACTCTTAAAGTAGCTATGTCTATTTTTTTGACATTAGACACTTTAATTTCATTATTCCATAATATGTTTAATATTCTTTCAGGGTTTAAAACTTTAATTTCAACTGAAACTTTCCCATTTTTAAATTTATTTAACCCCATATATGTTACCTCTCATATGCTATCGATTTAAACTTACCACTAATTGTTGTAGTTGAACTTCCTATATATAGTATTTCAAAGTTCTCTCCATTTATGGTTATTGGTCCAAACCTACTATTTATTTTTATTATATTTCTTTCAAATACAATGATTCCTTTATGATTTTCTATAGTTATTTCTCTATCCCCTATAACTATAATTTTAGGAACATCCAAAATAACATCTTTAGGTAAATCAAACTTCTCTATAATAATTTCCCTACTTTTATTTAATTTTTCTTCCATAAAGCATCCTCTCCTTATTTAATAATCCCTCTTTGTACTTTATGATTAAATAAAAAAAAAAATTACTTTTTTAGACAACAAAAAGAACTCAATAAAATATTGAGTTCTTTTACTATTTATTAGTTAAATATTATTTTATAATTAATTAATAAATTTATCATCTGATCTACCAATTATTTCTGGTATAATTGAAACCTTAACTTTTTTCAATATATCTAATGTTATTTCAACTGTTATTTCCACCCAATGGTGTAGCTGTTTTTTTAATAATTTCTAATATCATTATAACTGCTGAGGAAGGTAACTAACTAAGATTTTTATTCAGTTTGTGACTGACCTTCCAAATCTTGTCTGTTTCCCTTTTTAAATTCAAGCGTTGTTCTTTTTGCTTGACTTCTTTTTCTAAAATTTCTATAACTTTATCTTGTTGAAGTCTATCTTTTACTGATGGCATTTTCATAAATTCTTCAAAAAGAATTAAACCCTACTTGAACTTTCTCTTTCTTGCAGCTTCTGATTTTTTCTTCTTCTTTACACTTGGCTTTTCATAGTGTTCTCTTTTTTTAACCTCTGCAAGAACTCCAGTTCTAGCGCATTTTTTCTTAAATCTTCTTAATGCACTTTCTAGCGTTTCATTCTCTCCAACTTTAATTTCTGACATCCTATATCCCTCCCTCCGTTAGCTCAAATTAATTAATTTAATTCAGCTACGGGCTTAACAACACATGCTATATTATACAATATTTGCAATTGCAATGTCAATAATAGATTGGAAAACTGTTAACCCGGTGGCCACTTTAACCCTCGCCCACCTAAAACATGAAAATGCATGTGATCAACAGTCTGTCCCCCTAATTCGCCGCAATTATTAACTATTCTATAACCCTCTTTATTAATTCCAAGCTCTCTTACTAGCTTATTAATAACAAGGAATATATGTGAAATAATATTCGAATTTATTTCACTTATTTCATTAGCACTTATGATATGTTCTTTAGGTATTACTAAAAAATGTACAGGTGCTTCAGGATTTATATCATAAAAAGCATAAACTTTTTCATCTTCATAAATCTTTTTACTCTGTATTTCACCATTAATTATTTTGCAAAATATACAGTTCATAAATTCACCGCCTTATATATATAAATAAATTTTTTCTAAATTCCTAAACTAATTTAGCTACAGCAAAATTAGTTTCTGCTTTTTCTATATTAATCTTTAATATCTTCCCTCTAACATCCGTACAATTGCAAGGCACTTCTACTTTTATATAGTTCTTAGTGTAACCTTCTACTATTCCAGCTTTTCCAGGTACTTCAAATTCCATTAAAGCATCCATCTCTTTACCTACATATTTCTCTATAAATGATTTTTCATTAATTCCATTTAACTTTATAAGCATTTTACTTCTTTGTTCTTTTATCTTTCCATCTAACTGATTAGGCATATCAGCAGCCTTTGTTCCTTTTCTTGGGCTAAATTTAAATATATGAGTTTTAGTTAACTTTAATCTTTTTAAATACTCATATGTTTCATTAAATTCTTCTTCTGTTTCTCCTGGGAACCCCACAATAACATCAGTGCTTATTGAAACATCTTTTAAGGTTTTTCTTAAAAGCTTAACTGACATCTCATATTCTTTAGCCTCATATCTTCTATTCATTCTTTTTAAGGTTCCATCACTACCACTTTGAAGAGATAAATGGAAGTGTGGACATAACTTTTTAAAGCCTTTAATCTTTTCTATTACTTCTGGAGTAAAGAATGCCGGTTCAATAGATCCTATTCTAATTCTTTCAATCCCATCTACTTTTTCTATTTCTTCTATTAAATTTATTAAAGTTATGTTTCCTTCTAATTCTAAGCCATAAGAAGCCGTGTGAATACCTGATAGTATTATTTCCTTAAACCCATGGCTTGCAAGGCTCTTAACCTCTTCTATCACCTTTATAGGATCCTTTGAGCATACAGCCCCTCTAGCATACGGAATTAAACAATATGTGCAGAATCTATTACATCCATCTTGTATTTTTAAAAATGCTCTTGTTTTATCTTGATATTCTTCTATATTCAAGTTTTCAAACTTTTTATTTTTAAGTACACCTTCAACATGAACTTGATTCTGCCCTTCATCTTTAGCTTTATTCACAAAATAAACTACATCACCTTTATTTCTAGTTCCAAGCACTACATTAACGCCTGGAATTTTGGAAACTTCCTTTGGAGCCATTTGAGAATAACAACCAACTACAGCTATAATGGCATTTTCATTTAATTTTCTTGCTCTTCCAATAATTTGCCTAGATTTCCTATCACCCATATTAGTAACTGTACATGTATTAATTACATATACATCTGATACTTCATTGAAATCTACAACACTATATCCTTCTCTTATAAATTTTTCTGCCATAGCCTCTGAATCATATTGATTAACTTTACACCCCAGTGTGGCAAATGCAACATTCATTAAATATCTCCCCCTAAGTCACCTAATTCATATTGAATTAAAGAAGTAGCTACAAATCCAGCTGTTTCTGTTCTCAATATTCTACTTCCTAAAGTTATAATATATGCACCCTTCTCTTTAAGTATGCTTATCTCTTCATCTTCAAATCCACCTTCTGGTCCTACAAATATACCAATATTTTTAATAGTTCCTAAGTCAACATTTTTATCTTTTAGTTCTTTAAACAATGTTTTTACACCAAAATTTTCTGCATTTTCATAAGGTACTAACATTAAATCCACAGTGTTTATTCTATTTAAAACCTCTTCAAATGCTATAGGTTCTAAAACCTTTGGCACAATCGTTCTTTTGCTTTGTTTTGATGCTTCTAAAACAATTCTGTTTAATCTATCTAATTTTTTAAAATCACCTTTAAGCTTAACATCAACTCTTGAGGTTATTGTTGGTATAAATTCTGCAATGCCAAGTTCAGTCCCCTTTTGAACTATTAAATCCATTTTTTGAGATTTTGGTAACCCTTGGAACAAATATATTTTAACTTCACTTTCATTATTTATGTCTAATTTTTCTAAAATTGATATAATAACTTCCGTTTTCTCAACACTTTTCACTTCTCCTAAAAACTCTTCACCAACGCAGTTATTAAGAACTACTTTTTCGCCCTTTGCTAGTCTTAACACCTTGTATATGTGTTTTACATCATCACCAACTATTCTTCCTTCTGTTTCAGAAAAATTTTCTTTTGGTGTAAAAAACTTATGCATATATCCTCTCTCCTAACCTTCTAGGCATCTCCAAATAAATACCCTACTTTAATTTTGCAACTATACAGTTCCACTCTCCATCTTTATTCTTCTCTAAAACTTCAAAACCACTCTCTTCTAATTTACTAACAACCATTTCAACTCTGTCATGAATAATTCCTGATGAAATAAAGTATCCACCATCGTTAAGAACCCTTTTAACATCATCTGTTAAAATACATACTATTTCAGCTAAAATATTAGCTACAACAATATCAGCCTTTCCACTTATAACTTCTACTAAATTTCCATATAACACTTCAATATTTTCTAATTTATTATGTGCTACATTTTCCTTAGCTACTTCTACTGCAACTGGATCTAAATCAACCCCTATAGCCATTTTAGCTTCAAGTTTTGCTGCTGCAATTGCAAGTATACCAGTTCCACAACCTACATCAAAAACAGTACTATCTAAATTAACATATCTTTCTAAAGCTTGAACGCACATTCTTGTTGTTTCATGAGTTCCTGTTCCAAAAGCCATACCTGGATCTAATTCTATTACTAACTCATTTTCTTTTGCTATATACTCTTCCCAAGTTGGTTTAACTACTATTCTTTCACCTAAAAGAGTTGGTTTATAATATTTTTTCCAGTTATTTGCCCAATCTTCTTCAAATATTTTTTCATTTTCTACTATACCCTCACCAACATCAATTCCAAGGTCTCTAATTTCTTCAACCTTCTCCTTAACATAGGCTATTATCTTTTCAATTTCATCTTCTTCTGAGAAATATGCTTTAACAACAGCACATTTACCTTTATGTTCCAAAACATTAATATCCGCAAAATCCCAAGTTAATGGACCTTCTTTTGTTTCTAGTATATCATTTGGATCCTCTATAGCTACACCCTTACAATCTAATCCATAAAATATTCCTGAAATTGGTTCTAACGCCTCACTTTTTGTGATTACTCTAATTTCTATCCAAGTTCCTTGCATTTAAATCAATCCTTTCTTTACATCCTTTGACTAATTCTATATTTTACACTTATGTAAAGATTGTGTCTAGTATTATGTTAATTAACCTTAGGCATCATAAAAAAAATAATAGACCAGTATCCTTGATTTTTGGTCTATTATTTATTTTACGATGCCTTATTAAAAAAACACTGAAATTTAATTAATTTCAGTGCTTTAAGAGCTGTTAAAATTCTATTTAGCTAACTTTATAGCTTCTAATATTTTTTCATAATTAGGTTCATTAGTTACTTCTTCAAGATATTCTACAAATGTTACCTTATCTTCAGAATCTACAACAAATGATGCTCTTGTTAATAACCCTAACTCTTTAATATATGTTCCTGTAGCCTCTCCAAAATTTCTATCTTTATAATCAGATAGAATCTTAACATCCTCTACCCCCGCATCTCCACACCATCTTGATTGTGCAAAGGGTAAATCCATTGATATTGTATAACAACTTGCACCTTTTATGTTACCTATCTCCAAATTGAATTTTTTAACTTCCATATCACATACACCAGTATCTATTGATGGTACTGATAAAAACACTCTAACTCCACTTGTATCCTTTAATGTAAATGGACTTAAATCATTAGCTGATACCGTAAAAGCCCTCATTTTTTCCCCAACCGAAACAGTATTGCCTTCTAGTGTTAGAGGGTTACCCTTAAATTTAATTTTTTTCATTTTTTATTCCTCCTTCATATATTTATTTCATTAATATTAATCATTCCAAAAAACATTAATTATTATACTTAGATTATACCCCTTAACAATCTCCTTGTAAATGATAATTGTTATCATTTATTATATGAATATATTTTTTATACTAAATACTTCTTAACTATTGCTTCGAATTTTGTTTCTCTATTAATTATAAACTCAGTAAATGTTATATTTTCTTCCTTAATCAACAAAGCTAGTTCATATAAAAATTTAGGTATTTCTGTGTTTATTAGGTCACCATAAACTTTTCCAAGCCTTGCATCGTATGCTTTGCATTCTCCACCTATATGAAGTTCAAAACATTCTTCTACTTTATCATTAACTCTTTTCTTTTTACCAGTAAATCCTACTCCTCCTATTTGATGAACTCCACATGAATTTCCACATCCCGATATATATACTTTTGGTAATATATCTTCATTAAAATTTTTATCTTTAAAGTACTCAATAATACTATTTAAAACACCTTGGCTATTACATAATCCAATTTGACATGTAGGTGTTCCTATGCAAGCTATGCTTTGCTCTAAGTTAGTTTCCCCTCCCATTCCGTGTGTAAGTTTAAGAAGACCCTCTGCTTCTTTTCCATTTAAGTTTCTAAACCAAACACCTTCAGTCATTGATAACCTTATTTCAGCATCCTCACAATTTTCTAATTCATCTAATATAAGATCTAATTGCGGTAATGTTAATTGACCACCTATTGGATGAAGGTAAACACTATATAAGCCTTCTTGCTTTTGTCTATATAACCTTGGATGTTTAGTATTTATTATTATTCCCTCTTTATTATAAACTTTAGCTTCTAGTTTCAAGTCAAAGCCCCCATTAGCTTTAACTTCACTTACGTGCTTTTTATAGCACTTCAAGAACTCTTCTTTACCCATTCTTTCTAAAATATATCTAACACGAGCCTTATTCTTATTTTCATAATCTCCTTCTGCCTTAAACATAGAAATCATACCATCAACATAATACAAAATATCATTTGTTTCTATAAGTTCGTCTAACATAACCGCAAGTTTAGGATTTCTACCTAACCCACCACCTAAATAAACTTTAAAATATTCTTTCCCATCTTTATTTACTGCTAAGAAACCTAAATCTTGAACACTGCAATGCGCACCATCTTCTTCACTACTTGAGAATGATACTTTTAACTTTCTTGGTAGTTTATAAGTATATATCTCCTCCATAAAATAATTACCTACAGCTAATGCATATGGTGTAATATCAAAAGCTTCATCCCTATCTACTCCTGATAATGGTGATATAGCAACATTCCTTGGAAAGTTACCTCCAGATCCCCTGGTATAAATGTCTAATTCTAAAGCTTCTTTCATAATGTCACAAATTGGATCTATATCCAGCTCATGTAACTGAATAGCTTGACGTGTTGTAAAATGCATTCCACCTAAATTATACTTTTCTGTTATATCTCTAATTAATCTCATTTCACGAATATCTGTCATTCCTGAAGGTATTCTAAATCTTATCATAAATTTTTCCCCACCACGTTGAGCATATACCCCCATTCCACCTGAATCATGTTTAAATTGCATCATATTTATTTCTTTATTAATAAATCTATGTCCTACCTCTCTAAACTCTTCTATTTCACCTAATAAGACTTCTTTTAACTTAGTCATGTTATCACTCCTAAAAATATTTTCTTCTATTTTTAATTATATCACTAAAAAATATACTTACTTATTGGAAATATCTATATCTCTCATACCTATTTACCTATTTACTTTCTTTAGGAACTTAGTTTTTAATATATCTTGTTAAACTTATTTACAGAAAAATAAAGAGCTCAGGAAAATCCTGAGCTCTTTATTGTCTATTATTTTTTATTAAACAAGTCTTTTATGCCCTTTTTATGAGCCACTTCATCAAAACTTTCTCCTGATGCTTCTATAAGCATTTTTAAAGCTTCTCTTTGTTTTTCATTAAGAGTTTTAGGTATATCAACTATTACTTTAACGTATTGATCCCCTCTACCTGTTGAGTTAACTCTTGGAATACCTTTATTCTTTAATCTGAATAATGTTCCTGATTGAGTACCTTGAGGTATAGTATATTTAACATCTCCATCAACAGTTGAAACTGTAATTTCAGTTCCAAGTGCAGCTTTTGCCATAGAAATATGTGTATCTATATAAACATCTACACCTTTTCTAGTAAACTTCTTTGACGGAGTTACATTTATTCTAATATATAAATCCCCTACAGGACCCCCATTAGTTCCATGTTCACCTTCGCCTCTAAGTGGCATTACATTTCCAGTATCAACACCTGCCGGTATATTAACACTAATTTTTCTATTTTTTCTAGTTTTCCCTCTACCACTACATGATGGACAAGGTGTTTCTACAATTTTACCTTTTCCAGCACATTTGTCACAAGTTGAAGTGCTTGCAAAACTTCCAAGAGGTGTTTGTCTTTGAACTCTAACTTGCCCACTTCCATTACATGAAGGACATGTTTTAGCTGTTGTACCAGCCTTAGCTCCTGATCCACTACAATATTCACAGTTTTCACTTCTATTAATTGAAACATCCTTTTTAACTCCAAAAACAGCTTCTTCAAAAGTTAAAGTAACGCTATATTCAACATCAGCTCCTCTAGCCGGACCATTAGCTCTTCTGCCTCCGCCTCCGCCTCCAAAGAAACTTTCGAAAATATCACCAAACCCGCCCATATCTGAGAATCCACCAGCTCCACCGCCGCCAAATCCTGGGTCTCCATCAACTGTTCCAAATTGATCATATCTAGATTTCTTTTCTGGGTCTGAAAGAACTTGATATGCTTCATTTACTTCTTTAAATTTTGCTTCAGCTACGTCATTTCCCTGATTTTTATCAGGATGATACTTCATAGCTTGCTTTCTAAAAGCCTTTTTAATTTCATCTTCACTAGCGCCTTTTTGAATTTCAAGGCTTGCATAGTAATCTTTATTTGCCATGTATATTTTCACCGCCTAGATAATTTTGTTCTTTAAGGAGTTTCTTTAAAATAACAGTCCAAGGTTCCATGTACATTGACTAGTTATTTTTTACTATACCTTATAAAAGGGAAGACATCTAAGGTCTTCCCTTTTTTATTATAATCCATTATAACATATAGTTACTACTATTTATCTTCTTTAACTTCAAAATCTGCATCAACTACATTATCATCATGAGGTGCTCCTGCATTTGCTCCACCCATATTGTTTGGATCAAATCCTTCAGCTCCTGGTTGTGCTCCTGCATCTGCATACATTTTAGAAGATATAGCATAGAATTCTTGATTTAATGCTTCTATTGCTGCTTTTATAGCTTCTACGTCTTCTCCATCTTTAACTTCATTAAGTGCCGCTACTTTTTCATTTACCTTAGCTTTATCTTCTTCTGAAACTTTTTCTCCAAGTTCAGTTAAAGTTTTTTCTGTTTGGTAAATAACTTGTTCTGCATTATTCTTAACATCTATTTTTTCTTTTCTCTTTCCATCTTCTTCAGCAAACTTAGCTGCTTCATTAACTGCATTTTCTACCTCTGCATCGCTTAAGTTAGTTGAAGATGTAATTGTAACATTGGCTTCTTTACCACTTGCTTTATCTGTTGCTGATACCTTAACAATACCATTAGCATCTATATCAAATGTAACTTCTATTTGAGGTTCTCCTCTTCTTGCTGATAAAATTCCTGAAAGAGTAAATCTTCCTAAAGCCTTATTATCTGCAGCCATT
Organism: Clostridium gasigenes; assembly: GCF_900104115.1. Taxonomy (GTDB): domain Bacteria; phylum Bacillota; class Clostridia; order Clostridiales; family Clostridiaceae; genus Clostridium; species Clostridium gasigenes. Next base: position 92,875 of record NZ_FNJM01000008.1, on the reverse strand, counting down.
TGTCTTTCACCTTGAACTATATTAATTTCAACTGATGTTTGACCATCTGCTGCTGTTGAGAATGTTTGACTCTTTTTAGCTGGAATAGTTGTATTTCTTTCTATTAAAGCAGTAGCAACTCCACCTAAAGTTTCGATTCCAAGTGTTAGAGGCGTAACATCTAATAATAATACATCCTTAACTTCTCCTGTTAACACACCTGCTTGAATAGCAGCTCCCATAGCAACACATTCATCTGGGTTAACGCCCTTTGAAGGTTCTTTTCCTGTAAAGTTCTTAACTGCTTCTACAACAGCTGGTATTCTTGTTGATCCTCCAACTAATACTATCTTTTGGATATCTCCAATTGATAATTTAGCATCACTTAATGCTTTCTTCATTGGTTCTATTGATCTTTGAACTAAGTCATGAGTAAGTTCATTGAACTTAGCTCTTGTAAGGTTCATATCAATATGCTTTGGACCAGTTGCATCAGCTGTGATGAATGGTAAGTTAATGTTTGTTTGTGTTGATGATGATAATTCAATTTTAGCTTTTTCAGCAGCTTCTTTTAATCTTTGAAGAGCCATTTTATCTTGTCTTAAATCAACTCCATATTCATTCTTGAAAGTATCAGCAATATAATTCATTACTTTCTCATCAAAGTCATCTCCACCAAGTTTTGTGTCTCCGTTTGTTGATAGAACTTCAAATATTCCATCTCCAAGTTCAAGAATTGATACGTCGAAAGTACCACCACCTAAGTCATAAACAAATATCTTTTGGTTTGTATCCATTTTATCTAAACCATAAGCTAAAGCTGCAGCTGTTGGTTCGTTTATTATTCTTAAAACTTCAAGCCCTGCTATTTTACCAGCATCTTTTGTTGCTTGTCTTTCAGCATCATTGAAGTAAGCTGGAACTGTTATAACTGCTTGAGTTACAGTTTCGCCTAAGTAAGCTTCTGCATCTATTTTAATTTTTTGTAATACCATTGATGATATTTCTTGTGGTGAATGTGATTTTCCATCTATATCTACTTTGTAGTTTGTTCCCATATGTCTCTTTATTGATATTATTGTCTTATCTGGATTAGTTATTGATTGTCTCTTAGCTACTTGACCTACTAATCTTTCTCCATTTGCTTGGAATGAAACTACTGAAGGAGTAGTTCTAGCGCCTTCTGCATTAGTGATTACTACTGGTTCTCCACCTTCCATTACTGCTACACATGAATTTGTTGTTCCTAAATCAATTCCTATAATTTTTCCCATTTTTTTGTTCCTCCTAAATTTTTTATACTTATTAGCTTTTTATATTTATATTTGTCAAATTAATAACTATTTTATTAATTTGCAACTTTAACCATTGTATGTCGTAATACTTTATCGCCTTTTTTGTATCCTTTTTGGAATACTTCAGCAACTACATTTTCCCCTAATTCTTCATCTTGAATATGCATAACTGCTTGGTGAAGATTTGGATCAAATTGTCCTGTTGTATCTATTTCATTAACACCTAACTTTTCAAATGAAGTATTAACACCTTTAATAGTCATTTCTATACCTTTTTTAAGGTCTTCTATATTTCCTTCTACACTTAACGCTCTTTCTAAATTATCAATTACAGGTAATATTTCCTTTAATACATCTACGCAAGCATCTGTATATATACCTTCTTTTTCTTTAATTGTTCTTTTTCTATAATTTTCATATTCTGCACTAACTCTAAGTAATCTTTCTTTTAGTGCTTCATTTTCATTAGAAAGTCTTTTATTTTTATCTTTAAATTTCATAAGTGTTTTTAGAGGGTTTTCTTTTTCTTCCTCTTCTCCCTTTTCATTAGGATTTTCTTCTGAAACTTCATCTGTTGATTCTTCATTTTCTAAATTTTCCACGTCCTCAGTCTCAACTTGTTCAGCTTCAACTTGTTCGGCTTCAACTTTTTCTATTATATCTTCTTCAACTTCTCTTTTTTGTTCCATTTAACTACACCTCATTTTATTTTATTCTATACGTTGGTTTGTAATACTTTTATTTAATTCTTTCATAACTTGAGCCATAATTGCTATAACTTTAGAATAATTAATTCTTCTAGGTCCTATAAGTCCAATAGTTCCAATTGCATTTCCACCTAGAGAATATTCTGCTGAAATAATTGAACATTCCTTTGCTCCAGGAAAAAAGTTTTCATCCCCAATTTTAACACTTATATCACCCGATTGTTCTAAAAGTTCAATTACACAGTCTTTATTATTTAAAAGAGAAATTATCTCCTTAGCTTTATCTATATTGTTGTACTCTGGATAATTAAATATATTAGTAGTTCCTTCTACTAATATATCTGTACTCTCCGATTGACTCAACGTTTCATATAAAGCTGGTAACATACCATTAAATATTTCATCATATCCTGTTAATTCAATTTTTAGACTGTTAATTACTTCTAAATTTATTTCTTCTATTGTCAAATTTTTAAGTCTTATTTGCAAAACTTCATTTATTCTTTGAAATTCACTTTGTTCTGGCATTTCAACTACTCTTATTCTATTATTTTTAATTAAACCACTTTGTGTAACAACTACCAAAACCAAATTATGGTTATCTATCTTAAGTAATTGTATAGATTTTATATAGCTTTTTCTAACTGAAGGAGTTTGTACTATACAAGTTAAATTTGTAAGTTCAGAAAGTAATGTACTTGCTTGTTTTACAATTTTATCAACTTCATACAATGCGGAGTTTATAATGTATTCCTTTATCCTTAACTCCTCTTGAAGAGTTAAAGGGTCAACTTCCATTAAACTATCTACATACAATCTGTAGCCCTTACTTGAAGGAATTCTACCTGCTGATGTATGAGGTTGTTCTAAATAACCTAACTCTTCTAGGTCAGCCATTTCATTTCTGATTGTAGCTGAGCCAACTCCTAAGTCGTATTTTTTTGCTAATGTTCTCGAGCCCACAGGCTCTCCTGTGCTGATATAGTCATTAATGATAGCCTGAAGCACTTTTATTTTTCTTTCATCAATAGCCATGACATCACCTCTATCTGTTAGCACTCATTCAAGTCGAGTGCTAATGACTATATTACTAATATATTATTCTTTAGGATTTTTGTCAATTTAAAATGCCATTAAATTTTATTAAATAACATCATTTAATTTAAATAAATGCTATTTACTTCACTTTTCTAATAATTACTCCATTTTCCTAAATATTAAATTCAAAAAATTATTTATCTAATATAAACTCACTCATTACTTTATTAGATAACTCAATTCCCTTTTCTGTTAGAAACACCTTATTGTTTTTCTCTCCCATTAAACAACACAATATATTTTTATCAATTATATCTTTATATATACTTGTTATATTAATTCCAAATCTAGCTTTAAATTCATTTTTATCTATTCCCTCTAAAAGCCTAAGTCCCATAAACATAAATTCTTCTATATTATCTTCCTTAGAATTTTGTCTTCTTTCTTCTTCTACACTACTTTTTAAACTTATATTCTCTATATATTTTTTTATATTATTTATATTTTTAAATCTATAGTTATCCATAAATGAACTAGATGAAGATCCAACTCCTAGATATGGCATACATCTCCAATAAACTTTATTATGTTCACATTCGTATCCTTCTTTTGAATAATTAGATATTTCATATTGATTATATCCATATTCCTTTAAAACACCTTTTGTAATTTCATACATTTCTCTTTCATCATCTTCTGATGGTAATATTAATTTATCTTCATTCCACATTTTGTAGAAACATGTTCCCTCTTCTATTATTAAACTATATGCAGAAATATGCTCTGGATTTATTTTAGCTATAGTTTCCAAAGTTTCTCTCCACTGCGAAACCTTCTGATGTGGAAGTCCAAACATCAAATCTATATTTATATTCTTAAATCCAATTTTTCTAGCTAATTTAAAATTCTTTTCAAATTGTTTAAATGTATGTATTCTACCAATATCTTTAAGAAGTCCATCTTGAACTGCTTGAAGCCCCATACTTATTCTATTTACTCCACCTTCAAACATAGCAATTAATTTTTCACCTTCTAAAGTTCCAGGATTACACTCCATAGAAAACTCCATATTTTCCATTAAGTTAAGTCTAGATATACAGTTTAAAACTTTTCTTATTTGATGAGTTTCTAAATAAGACGGAGTTCCACCACCTATAAATATACTTTTTATTAAATATCCACTAGCTTTTTCTTCAATTTCAGTGCATAAAGCCTCTACGTAATCCTCCATTAAACTTTCTAAGGCTGCATAGGATGGGAAATCACAATAAAAACACTTCTGTTTACAAAATGGTACATGCACATATAATGATATCTCTTTATTTTCTTTTATTATATTCATTTGTTCAGCTCTCTTCCTAATTCATCTTTTAATTAGCTTTATATTGCTATTAAAAAAATAAGGCATTTTATTCAATGCCTTATTTAACAGAATTAATTTATTATTTACTTTTTATATTACCAAATAAAATTGGAATTACCCATAATATTTTTCTAATAGTTTGTAAATATTTTTAGCATAGTTATTTTATTTATAATATCTTTAACCTAAATATTAAATTCGAATATATTATTTGTATAATTATTTTGTATAAGGGAGTTTTAACATTGAAGACATTGAAGACATTTAAAATTTTATCCTTTGATGGTGGTGGAATTAAAGGCGCCTTATCTGCACGAATTTTGAAAAGAATTTGCGAAAAATTTCCGAATCTTTTAGATGAAGTTGATTTATTTGCAGGCACTTCAACCGGTTCTTTAATTGCACTTTCCTTAGCTTATGGTAAAACTGCCAATTTTGTTGATGATTTATATAGCTATAGCAATACAAAGAAAATTTTTTCACCAAGTCAATATAACATATTTAAACCCAAGTACAGTAATTACAACTTAAGCCAACTTTTATTAGATTATTTTCCTGAAGATTTATTAATTAAAGATTTAAAGAAATATGTTTTCGTACCATCCTTTAATGTTAAGGGATTTACTAAAGATAGCTTTGAAGTTGTTTTCTTTAATAATCTTTGTAATAACTCAACTTATAATTCTAGAGTTATAGATGTAGCACTTTCGAGTTCTGCTGCTCCTACTTACTTCCCTTCTCATAATAATTTTATAGATGGTGGGGTAGTTGCAAATAGTCCTACTGCTGCTGCTGTTTTTAGCGCTATGAATTGCTTTAGTACTCTATCATCTGGAAATGATTTTAGACTTTTATCCATAGGTACAGGCGATAGTCCTGATACAATTATAGGTGATACTTCAAAATGGGGTGCAGCTCAATGGGCATTTCACCCTTTTGCAAAAATGAAATCACCTTTTCTATCCTTAGTTATGGATGGAAGTAGCTATTTAGAAGATATCTATTGCAAAGAATTTTTAAAAACTAATTATTTTAGAATAAATCCTAAAGTTTCAAAGTTTATAGCAATGGATAAGCCCCAGTTTGTCCCCTTTTTAAAAAACTTAGGAAATGAAGTTGACTTAACAGAAACTTATAAATTTATAGAAACTACTTTTCTTAATTAATTATTTATTTTATGATGCCTTAGTCATCTAATGAATTATAATTTAAAAGAGCCAGATGCCCCTAAGGTAATCTGACTCTTTTAAAAACGCTTATAAAGATTCTACTAACTCATATAAAACATATAGTATTAAAATATTGTTTACTTTTGAATTTTCTAAATACTAATCTACTTTAAGGATAGACATAAATGCTTCTTGTGGTATTTCAACTGATCCCACTTGTCTCATTCTCTTCTTTCCTTCTTTTTGTTTATTTAGAAGTTTCTTCTTTCTTGATATATCTCCACCATAACATTTAGCTAAAACATCTTTTCTCATTGCTTTTACTGTTTCTCTAGCTATTATCTTAGTTCCTATGGCAGCTTGAATTGGCACTTCAAACATTTGTTTTGGAATAATTGCCTTTAATTTTTCTGTTATTGATTTACCCTTTGCATAGGCTCTTTCAGCTGGCACTATCATAGATAATGCATCTACTACATCTCCATTTAACATAAGGTCTAACTTAACAAGTTCTGTTTTTATATATCCCTTGAAGTCATAATCAAGAGATGCATAACCTCTAGTTCTTGATTTTAACGTATCAAAGAAATCATAAATAATTTCATTTAACGGAATATCATATTTAATTGAAACTCTAGTTTCTTCTAAGTATGTTATTCCAATAAATATTCCTCTTCTTTCTTGACAAAGTTCCATTACTGCACCAACGTATTCTGTTGGTGATATAATTGTACCCGTTACAACTGGTTCTTCCATATAATCTATTTCAGTTGTGGCTGGAAGATTTGTTGGGTTTGTTAATTTAATTTCTTCACCCTTTACTGTAATAACTTTATAAATAACTGATGGCGCAGTTGTGATTATATCTAAGTTAAATTCTCTTTCTACTCTTTCTTGAATAATTTCCATATGAAGTAGTCCTAAGAATCCACATCTAAATCCAAATCCTAAAGCTATTGATGTCTCCGGTTCAAAATTTAATGCTGCATCATTTATTTGCAATCTCTCTAAAGCATCTTTTAACTCCTGATATTTTGCTCCATCTACTGGATAAATACCTGAGTAAACCATTGGTATAGCAGGTTTATACCCTTCCATTGCTACCTCTGCTGGTCTATCTGCTTCAGTTATTGTATCTCCAACTCTTGCATCTCTTACATTTTTAATCGATGCTGCTATGTATCCAACGTCTCCGGCTCTTAATTCTGATATTGGTAATAACTTAGGAGTAAATATTCCTACCTCTGTTACTTCGCAAATCTTGTTTGTTGCCATTAACTTAATCTTTGTTCCAGGTTTTACAACACCATCAAATACTCTTACATATGAAACTACACCTTTATAGCTATCATAACATGAGTCAAATATTAGCGCCTTAAGTGGAGCTTCTTCATCACCGTTAGGTGCTGGTATCTTTTCTACAATTGTTTCTAACACATCTTGTATATTTAAACCTGTTTTTGCAGATATCATAGGTGCATCTCCAGCTTCAATTCCTATTACATCTTCAATTTCTTGTTTAACTTCATCTGGCCTTGCTGATTGCAAATCAACTTTATTTATTACTGGTGCTATTTCCAAATTATTATTTAATGCTAAATAACAGTTTGCTAGTGTTTGTGCTTGAACTCCTTGAGTTGCATCAACTACTAAAACAGCTCCCTCGCAGGCTGCTAAACTTCTTGAAACTTCATAAGTAAAATCTACGTGTCCTGGAGTATCTATAAGATTTAATATATATTCTTCTCCGTCAACTCTTTTATAAACAAGTCTAGCTGCTTGAGACTTAATAGTAATTCCTCTTTCTCTTTCAATTTCCATATTATCTAGAACTTGTTCTTCCATTTCTCTTTTTGTTAAAGTTCCAGTTAACTCTAATAATCTATCTGCAAGAGTTGACTTGCCGTGATCTATATGTGCTACTATTGAAAAATTTCTAATATTATCTTGTCTATTTTTTTCCATATATTTAAACTGCTAACCCTTATGTTAAGTTAAAGCAGTTACTTCACCCCCATTATAATTAAATCAGCTAATTATATCATAGAAAGCTTATTATGTGTCAATAATAAAAGTATTTTAAAATACTTTTATTATTAACTTTCTAAATTTACTATCTGTACAGTACAACTTAGCAATATTAAAATGCCTAATTTTGTGAATCTTCCTGTTTTATACTTTCCTCTATTGGTGCATTCTTCTGGTCAATAATAGCCTCTTTATCTTTATCAGTTTCTAAATTTTCTTCACCCTTAGTTTCTTCATTTCCTTGTTCTTCTATACCATTTTTATTTTCCCCTCTACTTTTTATAAAATCATCTACTTTTGAATCTAGTTCCTTATTTGTATTTTCTTTTTCTGTATTATTTTTATTTATATCTTTTATTTTATTATCAATTTTAGCTTTACCACTTAAAAATGCATTTTCAATTTTTGTTCCTGCAGTTATAACTACTTTTATAAATGGATTTTCTTTTTTTAGACGAAGTTCCTTCTCTTTAATTCTTATTGACGCGTCCTCTTCCCCTTCACCTGTATAAATTTTAACGTCTGCATTATCTTTAATAAATTCTGTGAAGTCTTCTCCAAATTCTTCACTAACTAATGCATAATTATCTTCAGTATTCCCAATAGGAGATAGAGCCTTAGTATTTATTATATTTATTCTAATAAACCCTACTATTCCTAATAAAATTATAATAAACATTGATATAGCAAACTTCTTATTAAACATAAATGAGCACTCCCTATAGTTTTATCTATAAGAGTGCTCATTTTAATAAACTTCTATTCAATTTATTAATATTAAAATAAATAATCCTTTTAGACAGCTAAAAAACAATTCAATATTTTCATGTGTATTGGCTTGTTTTTATTTCTCTTATTCTGAACCATTTAAGTACTCTGCTAAAATTCTTGCTATATATTTACCTGTAAGCTTTGCTTCTTGAGCTGCATTTTTATGGGAACCAACTTCTATAATCATACTACCTTCACAAAATCCTTGATTAAATCCATTTATTCCACCTAATCCTTCAAATATCTTAGTTGGCTTTATAAGCTCTGGGAACAATTTACTGCCTATGCCATATAACTCATCTACAGTTTTTTGATTTGCATCATAAGTTGGAACATTTTGAGATGTTACAAACATAAACTTAGCTAGACTTTGATCATTTAAAGTTGTTGTTACTAGACTCTTATTTTCTACCGAATCTCTATGCAAATCAATTACAATTTTAAATTTTCCATATTCACTTAAATATTTTTGTAACCCCTCTCGAGATCTATCATAAGCATCGTTATATGATACGCTATAATTTGTTTTATCATGAACAACAGAGATTCCATAACCTTCTTCTAGTTCTTTAGCTAATACATCTCCAACCCCAACTACATTAGCATCAGAATTATTTGTTTGAGCTACTCCTGATTCAGCATACTGCTCCATTGTATGGGTATGATAAATAAATATTTCTGGTTTAGCTGAATTTAATGTTTTCTTAAGGCTTGGATTATAAGCCTTACTAACATCATTTAACTCTGCAATTTCTTCAGGTGTTAATTTAGCTATAGTATTTTCATTTACCTTAAATTTTTCAAATCCTCTATTATGATCTCTTACTTCTGGATTGTTTATTGTAGCCTCACTAAAATAACTTACTTCATTTCCTATAATTCCAATTAAATTAATATTGGATAATCCTAATGCTTCTGCAACTACACCTTTTACCGATAACTTATTTTCTGCATATGCCTCATCTTTATACACCTGTGTTTTAACCATTGGCATACTTAAATTTAACATTTGAACATATGCATACCCCCCTCGTTCACTATTAGAATTTACAACTCCTACAGCTCTGGCTAAAAATATTATTACAAAACCTATAATTAAAAAGTATCCTAAATTTAAAGACGGTAACCTTCCTAAACTCTTTACTCTAACACTCCTTTTTAAAGGACTTATATTATTTCCTTTTTTAAAACCTATCATAGTAGCTCCTCCCTTATCCCTTAGAGAGCTTCAAAAACATTATTCTCTTTCAGCTCCCTTATATGTATATGGTAAGAGTTACATAATTATTAACACTTTTTTATTATTTTTTTTATTATTTTTTATGGATAACAGCCCATTTATGTTAGGGATCTAATTCATAAATTTATTTATATCTTCCATATCTAAATTCGGTTGTATAGCCATATTTATTCCGTTAGCAATTATTTTAGCTAATGAATTTACAATTGTATCTATATCTTTTGGAGTAACCATCAAATCTCCAATAAATGGATTTAACACTTCTTTTATTAATGCACTTTTTTCATTTTTATCAATAGACTTTAGCATATTATAAAATTCTTTACCTTCTTCTGCTTTCCCTATTAATTCATCCAAAAGTAAATCTATAGTATCATTTGCCATAGTTGCAGCATCAACAACTGTAGGAACTCCAATTGCAATAACCTTAACACCTAGAGTTTCTTCATTTATTTTCATTCTATGATTTCCAACTCCAGCTCCTGGAGAAATCCCAGTATCTCCTATTTGAATAGTTCTGTTAACTCTTTCAAGTTTTCTAGATCCTAATGCATCTACGCATATTACTAAATCTGGTTTTATTTTATTAACTAATGATTTTATAACTTCACCTGTTTCGATTCCTGTTATTCCAAGAACCCCCGGTGCTATTGTACATACAGATCTTACTGAATCATCTATAACATCTGGCATAACCTCTTTTAAATGTCTTGTAACCATTATTTTCTCTGACACCTTAGGTCCAAGAGCATCTGGAGTTACATTCCAATTACCAAGTCCAACCACTAAAACTGTTTTTTCATCTGGCATACTAACCATTCTTTTTAAAACATTCGAAACTACATAGGATACCTTATCCATAGACTCTCCATCGTAGTGTGTATATTCTGGGAAATCTATAGTTATGTAATTACCTTTTGGCTTACCAATTTTTTCACCAGCCTCATCAGTTTCTATTGTTACCGTAGATATTTTTATCTCTCCGTCTTTTTCTTCTTCTACAATAACCCCATCAATTTCACTTTTATTATCTCTTTTATACATTTCTCTAGCTTCTATTGCCAAATCTGTTCTTACGTTTATCATATAATACCTCCCTATTTTTATTTAAATCATTTTCTTGAAAAACGACAAATTAAATACCTATGCTTTATTATTTTGCCTTAATGTTTAAATTTAATACTTGAAATACTAGACTTTCAATGATATAATATGGTATGTTAAAAACGAACTCGGTCACAGTTTTCCCCAAAGCTGTGAAGAGGCAACAAATAACCTAAGGGGGGTGAATTACAGATGGCAAATATTCAATCATCAAAGAAGAGAATAAAGGTTACAGAAACTAAAACTGCTCAAAACAGAATGATTAAATCAGCGTTAAAAACTACTATAAAGAAGTTTGAAACTGCTCTTGAATCAAACAGCAAAGACGAAGCTACAGTTTTATTAGTTAAAGTTGTTAAAGCTTTAGACATGGCTGCTCAAAAAGGAGTGGCTCATAAAAACATGGTTGCTAGAAAGAAGTCAAGATTAACTGCAAAGTTTAACGCTATGGCTTAATAAAATAAAAGCCGGTCTATTTAGACCGGCTATTATTTTTCTCAAAATTAACATAATTAAAAATATGGCACCCTTAAAAAAATATTAAAATCCGTCTTGGATTATTATTTCCTTAAGAATGCCTATGAATTTAAATTTTATTATTTATTTACCATAAATGTTTTAAAAAGCATTAATTCCATTTCAGTTTGCTTATCTATGCTACTAGATTTAATTTTCCTTTCAGTTTCTAAACAAATTTTCATTAATTGTTGTAATTGTTTAATGGAAAATCTGTTACATTGTGCCATTGTTTTTTCACAAACATAAGGATGCAATTTAAGATATGATACTATTTGATCTAATTTTTTACCATTTAACATTAATACCTTAACTTCATATAATCTTTTAAAATGATTTTCTATGGATACTATTATAAGCATATGTTGATCTGCTTTAAATAAAAGTTCATCCATTAAATCAATTGCATTTTCTATTTTCTTTTGAGCTATAAAATCAACTAAATCAAAAATATCATCTTCACTTTTGTTTGGTATTAATTTATCTATATCGTTTTTTTGAATTTCTCTACCATAGGTATAATTTATTAACTTATCTACTTCTCTTTTTATAATATCAAAATTATTTTGAACCTTCTCTGAAAAATATCTTAATTCATTTTTACCAATTTCTTTTCCTTGATTTTTAAATACTTCTTCAACTTTTTTATAATACTTATCTTTTTTAAGTTTTTCACTGTGCACTATTTTGCAATTTTTACCTAAAGTGATTAATTTCCTATTTTTTTTTGGTGTCTCTCTTTTATCATTAAAAAGATAATACATAATAAGCACTGTATAGCTTGGCATATCCTTTAAATATGTTGACATCTCTCCGTAGGTTTTCTTATCAGTTGAATCTGTTTTATCTTTCAAAAAATTTGCTCTATAAACTAAAACAACTTTCTTTTCTCCCATAAAAGGTATTGTTTCACAAGCATTCATTATTTCATCAAATGTAGTTGTTGATCCATCTAATTTAATATAATTTAAATCTTCAAAACCGGGTTCTACGACTTTACTCTTTATTAATTCTATACCTTCTTTTATTAATTGCTCATCTAAACCACAAAATATATATGAATTATCAATTACGCCTTTTTTAATTTCATTTTCTAAATTTTCAATATTAATCAAGATAATCCACCTTTCTTTACTATATCCTCAAAAATAACGCATTAAATATAAACCTATTATTTTTAAAAACCTCTAATCTAATGGTACAACTTCATCCTTTAATATAATAATTTCATTAAAGTCGCCCTTGCTAAAATCTATTATATCATATTCAGATTTGTTTTTCTCTCTCCATCTTTTCAATAAATATTCCTTATTTAAGTTCTGCAAAATAAAATCATCACCATTTTTTCTAAGTATAATATTTTCTCCTATTTTAATATTTTTAGGACTATTATAAATTTTATTTGCAATACATATTTTTTCAAGCCGTTTAAAGTCAGCATCTTTTTTCAAGGTTATTAATATTCTATCACCTTTATAGCTTAATAAATAAGCGCCTTCTCTATAATATTTAAGCTTTGGAATTGGGCTATAAATTGATATCATAATATAAATAATTGCGATAAATGGCATATACACAATTTTTTTATATCCTTTTTTATAAAAGTATCCACTCATTAACAATATTAAATACATAAAACTAGTATTTTCATTAAAATAAAATATTGGCAACATAAATTTTTCTAATAAATCTATTATCTTATCCATAACTATAGTTACATAATAAGTAATAAAACATAGATAATTAAAAATAAACGGCATCCACCAAGTTATAACCAATAAATTCCCAATTAAGACAATTACACTAATAACAGGTGCTAAAATTATATTCCCAATAATAAAATTAAAAGAAAACTCCTTAAATGTTAAAACTAAGGCTGGAAATGATAAAATTTGAGCTGATAAAGTTAATGATAATCCCTCTCTTAAAAACTTAGGAAGCTTATATAATTTTTTATTTAGCTTCTTATTAAATAAAATAATACCTAATGTTGCTAAAAACGATAATATGAACCCTATTTCAAAAGCCCCATAAGGCTTCATAATTAAAATAATCACTCCAGCCAATGATAATCCTGCAGTGGGATTATAGTTTCTTCTTAGTGGCGTAGCTAGGCTAGTACATAAGAGCATAATATATGCTCTTATTGTAGATAGAGCTGCCCCTGTAAACAATACATATAACAAAGCTATAAACGGCGTATATTTTCTCCCAAATATTTTTCTTAGAACGCCATAAACTAAAGCCATATGAAGACCAGACACTGAAACTGCATGAAGAAGTCCAAGACTTTTCATATTCTCTTTATCATCCTCATCTAAAAACTCTGTATAACCAAAAGCTATAGAACTAACTAAAGAAGCTCTTCTCCATCCAAGCTTTTCCTTTATGCTATAAAATATTTTTTCTCTTATTTTATAAAGCTTTGAAGTAAAATTATCTTTAAGTTTTTTATTCTCTACTATATTAAAAGTCCCAATATTCCCTCTAGCAATTTCTAATTCACTTATAAACTCTCCTCTAACTAATATCCTTTCCCCAATTTTGACTTTATCTAATTTTCCCTCTAAATATACCTTTCTCCTATTAATTTCACCACTTACAGAATAAGGCTTTACTGAAGTTATTGTAACTTTTTCAGTCACCCCTGGGGTGTAATTATAGTAAAAACTGTTATTTATTACTGCAACAACGAAAAACAACATCATTATCAATGTAATTTTTATTCCTTTTAAAAAATAAATAAGGGCAAAAAAACAGCTAGCAATAAAAATTGCTAGCCATTGATATTTATAAAAACTTTTATAAGTTATAGTTCCTAAAATAAACATTCCAAATATATAAGGCATAGGATTTACTATGTTCTTATACTCATTTAAAATCAATGACATCACCTCATATTATGAGTCTTGCCATTTTGTTATAATTAAATCACCAATTAAATAAATTAATATTAATCCACCTATTATAATAGCTAAATTCTTTGAATATATAACAGAATTCATAAATCCTATTAAAACTCCACCTAATATATATATAATAATTGTTATTAACAATAATTTCACTCCTGTATTAAATGTTCTAAACGATAATTTAGAATTCACCATTCCATAAGAAACTAACATCCCACCTATAATCATATAAGCTGCAAACTCATTAAATTCAGAAAGTAAACCTATTGATAATACTGATAATAAAGAAAATAAACTACCCCTTATAAATGCCTTCTTTTTGTTTAATTCTTTTCTTCCCGAATTCATAACTAATAAGACTACTGGAGTTAACAAGAAAAAATTCATAAACATTAATGTATATAATTCAAATAATCTTAAATCAACTAGAGCATAATACCAATTTAAAGTTACAATTTCTGCTACTAACAATGTACTGTAAACTTTAATCCCGTTTTTTATAGATTTATCTAGTCCTATTCCTTCTTCACTAATTTTAAAGAAAGCTTTTAATCCATTTTCCTTTACATATAACTCTCCGCATCGTTTTAATAGTGTAGATGCTTTACCTTTTAATATAGAAAAGTGAGCTGATTTTACAATTGATAAATCACCTAGAGTTTCACCTTCTACTGCAACCTTAAACCCATCATCATTAAATATTGATATTACCTTGGTTTTAAGCTCTGGAGTTAATCTACAAAATATTCTTGTTCTTGAAATTACCTTATATAATTCTGTTTCGCTTAATGAATCTAATTCAACACCAGATATTACTTCCTTTGATGATGCTATTAATCCTATTTTTCTTCCTAGCATTTCTGCAACAATTTTATTATCATCTGTAAATATTAAAGGTAAAATCCCATTATCCATTAATTTTTCTATATCTTCACTAACATCTTCTACAAATAAGCTTTCTAAGGCAACTAACCCTACAAATACCAAATTACTTTCAATGTTTTCTGATTTTGAGGGCTGATAACTAAAACTTCTATATGCAAAGGCTTCAGTTAATAAACTTTTTCTTGAAAAACATAAATCTGCTAATTTAATTTTCTCTATATCTTGAGAATTTAATTCTCTTTCTATTCCATCAACTAATATATGTGTGCAAAACTCTAATACTCCATCTATAGTTCCTCTAGTGTTTGCTCTATATCCCTTATCGCATTTGTTAACTGTTGTTATTACATTTTTATTTGTATCCTTAGAAATTTCAAATTTCCTTTTATTTTCTCCATCTATAACAGCTTTAAACATTCTTTGTTCAGTACAATATTTAACATATGCTATTTCATACATATCACCTTTTGTCCAATTATTATCATTATTGTATTTAGAATCATTAGCTAAAAGTGATATATCTAATATCCTTCTTATATTTATATCTTTTATGTCTATTTCTCTATTATTGAATATTTTTTCATTTGTGTACATTTTATCAAAATACAACTCATTTTTTGTTATATTTCCAAACTTATTTATAAATATTACTTTAACATCATTCACTAAATTAAAAGATGAAAAATTTATAATATCAATATCTTCTTTTAAAAGCCTTTTTTTTATTATTTTTGAGTATGAAAAAATTATTATTGGAATACAAACATTAACTATAGAAAATAATCCATACATAAATATTTCTTGTTTATTAAATCCGCTACCTGGTAATACTAAATAAATTATTAACTCTACTAATATTAAGCATAACATTGCTTTTAATATAATATCCTCAATTTTCTTCTCCATGGTATGTTTATTATAACTATTCTCATTTATAATATCTAATAGCTTTCCAAGTTCAGTGTCATTACCAGTTTGAACCACTATCCCCATAGCTGTGCCTTCTTTAACAAAAGATCCTCTAAATAACATATTATTCATTTCTCCTAAGGAAGAAACTTGTCCATGAATTTTACTTTCGTATTTTTCCTTTATAAAATCTTCTCCTGTTATACTTCTTTCCTCTACTTTTAACCCATTACTTTTAACCAATCTTAAATCTGCTGATACAAATGAATTCTTTTTAAGAAGGACTATATCTCCTTTTACAATTTCATCAGCTTCTATTAATCTTTCAATCCCTTCTCTTAACACTATTACTTTTGATTTATTTAAGTTTTGTAATATATCTAAATCATTTTTTCTTTTAAATTCATAATGACTTTTAAAAGCTATGTCAAATACTAATAATAAAAAATTTATAAGTGCCAAAATATTTAATCCCTTTAATAAAAAAAACAAACCTATTAAAATTGATGCATATATGTATTTTTTCTTCAATAAACCCTTAGCTATTGCCCATTTCCCATCCGTTTTTCCTAAGTTAATTATGTTATCTCCATATTTTTCTCTTCTTAATGTACAATCATACTCTAAGAGCCCTTTATCTATATTGCTTCCTAATGACCCAACAACTTCGATCCAATTTCTTCCGTAATACTCTTGCATAGTTTTTTCACTTCTCCTCTAATATTAATAACTACCCCTTAAGAGAGCTTCAAAAAAATAACTAGTCAGATCCCTTAGGTTATTCTTTAACGGTATTATTATATATGTATTTATAAAATAATAAAAGCATTTTTCATTACCTGCTTGTCCCAATGCCTTAATTAGGTGTTTGAAAAAAATAATATACCATCAAATCAATATATATTTTTTTAAAAGCACCTTATGTCTAATCTATAAAAGCTATGAAAAAAAGGTGCTAAGAATAAAACTCTTAGCACCTAAAGGACCTTCAAAAAAATAACTAGTCATATTATAGTCTATAAATCATGATTTAGTTTTTGGTGTAAATATTACTGCCATTAAATATCCAAATACAATTGCTGCTGTAATTCCACCTGCTGTTGCTGTAATTCCCCCTGTAAAAGCCCCAACTAAACCATTTTCATTTACTGCTTTAATTGCACCTTTAGCAAGTGAATTTCCGAATCCAATTAAAGGTATAGTAGCTCCAGACCCACCAATTTCAATTACCTTGTCATAAAGCCCAAAAGCTCCAAGAGCTACTCCCATTGTTACAAAAAGCACAAGAATTCTAGCTGGAGTTAACTTAGTTGTATCCATTAATATTTGTCCTATTACACATATGGCTCCACCTATTACAAATGCATAAAAAAATTCCATTTTATTCACATCCTTTAATTATTAGCTTTAATCATAAAAAAATTAATAGTCTACTGTTTAATATAATTGACTAGTTATTTTTTTAAAGGTGAATAATCATCCTTAAATTCTATTGCAACTGCATGAGCTATTCCTGGGATACTTTCTCCTTGAAGTGATGATGTAGTACTCATTAATGCACCTGTAGAAATCAAAAGCATAGTTGTAATTTCTTTTCTCATAAGTTTTTTATAAAAATATCCTGCCATTACAACTGCAGAGCATCCACATCCACTACCACCAGCATCTGTTTTTTGAACTTTCTCATCAAAAATTATATCTCCACAATCCACATAATTAGCTCTTATATCACATCCATATTCATTTAATAATTTTGATGTTATTTCTTTGCCTACTCTTCCCAAGTCCCCCGTTGCTATAACATCATAATAATCAGGTTTTCTTCCAGTATCTTGAAAGTGTCTATAAATAGTGTCAACAGCTGCAGGCGCCATTGCAGCTCCCATATTATTAACATCTTTTACTCCATAATCCTTAACTACTCCTGTTGTGACATAAGTAATCCCTGGAAAATTCCCTTCCTTTGACAGTACCATTGCTCCAGATCCTGTAACTGTCCATTGACAAGTTCCACATCTTTGACATCCATATTCTAATGGAAATCTAAATTGTCTTTCCGATGAACTAAAATGTGATGAAGTAGATGCAACTACATTTGTTGCAAAATCTCCATCTATAAACATTGCTGCTATACTTAATGATTCTGCCATAGTAGAACAAGCTCCATATAGTCCAAAGAAAGGTATATTTAATTGTCTTGCCGCAAAAGTTGATGAAGTAATTTGATTTAATAAATCTCCCGCAAACAAATAATCTATATTTTCTTCCTTTAGTTTCACCCTTTCAATAGCACTTTTTATAGCTGTATGCATCATATCACTTTCAGCTTTTTCAAAACTATCTTTTCCACAAGTATCATCACTTAAAATTTCATCAAAATAAGTTTTAAGCGGTCCTTGGCCTTCCTTTGGTCCAACTATTGAATATGTAGAAATGATTTTTGGTGGGTTATCGAACTTTATAGTATGTTTCCCAACCTTTTTAGTTTTATTTTTCATAAAGTCTTCACCTTGTCCTCTCTATCTAATGTTTTTATATAATCCTCTTTAGAAAAATTATCCTCCATATACCTTTTATATTAATGATTTTTTCAATACAATTTCATTTATGATCCCTTACTAACCCATAAATCTTTGGATTAAGAAGTATATAATACCAACTATTACAGAACTTCCGATTCCATATACTAAAACTGGACCTGCAATTGTAAACATCTTTGATGCCACTCCAAATACAAATCCTTCTTTTTTAAATTCCATTGCTGGAGATACAATTGCATTAGAGAATCCAGTAATAGGCACAACTGTACCTGCTCCTCCAAAAGCAGCAATTTTATCATATATTCCTACTCCTGTTAATAATGCTCCTAGTAGTATCATTATAATAGATACTACGCCTCTTGCTTCTTCTTCTGGACTACCGTATTTGACTAATATAAATTGAAATATCTGGGCAATTGTACATATTGCTCCCCCAACTAAAAAAGCTAATACACAGTTTTTAGCAATTTTAGGTTTTGGCACTGCAGCTTTTGTAATACTTTCAAATTTTTTAACTATTTTCTGTTCTTTATTAGCCACTTCTTTCACTCCTTATTCTTTTAGTCATTGTAAAATAAATAACGAACCAAAGATTCTTTAAATATGCTTTATATATTTATTATCTCTAAAAAAACCAAATTAAAACTGGTATTTATATGCAAAAAGGCTTTTTGATTATTTTAGTCATCTAAAAAAAATAACAAGCCAATGTTCTATTCATATTGGCTTGTTATTTTTTTGAAGATGACTTATCAAAAAGCCTTTTAATTATTCTTCTAACTTTTTCCTCATAACAACTAAAACTTTTTTTTCTATTCTAGATACTTGTACCTGACTAATACCTAATAATTTTGCAACTTGTACCTGAGTTTTATCCTTGAAGTACCTAAGCATTATTATTTGTCTTGATTTTGTATCTAAACTTCTTAAAGCTTCCTTTAGTGCTATTCTATCTATCATTTCGGTATCTTCTACACCTTTTTCACTTAATTTATCTATTAAAAGAACTGGTGCTCCATCATCTTGATGTATAGTATCATAAAGATAGTGTACGCCTGTAGATGCTTCTATTGCAAACACTATATCTTCCTTAGCTATTTGAGAGTATTTTGAAATTTCTTCTATTGTAGGATCCCGTCCTAGGTCTTTTGTCAATTGTTCCTTATCAAAGTGTATTTTTCTTGCTAAGCTTTTTACAGTTCTACTTACTTTAATAATACCATCATCTCTTATAAATCTCTTTATTTCTCCGATAATCATTGGAACTGCATATGTTGAAAATTTAACATTAAAGGATGGGTCAAAGTTTTTTATTGCTTTTACTAGACCTATAGAGCCAATTTGAAATATATCCTCATAGTCATATCCCCTATTAAGAAACTTTTTACTTATAGATGATACTAAAGGTAGGTTCATTTCAATAACCCTATTCATAGCTTTTCCGTCTCCAGCCTTTGCTAGAGGTATTAATTTTGAATTATCTTCATAATTATATTCCTCTTTTTTTACATTTATATTTTCCATATTTTTTTCACCTAACTTACTGAATTGAATTTCTTCTTCATTACAATTCTAGTTCCTTGTCCGTCTTTACTACTAACTTCTAAATCATCCATAAATGTTTCCATCACTGTAAACCCCATACCAGATCTTTCAAGATCAGGTCTAGAAGTGTATAGAGGTTCCATTGCTTGGTCTATATCTGGTATACCTTTACCTTTATCACTAATAATAATTGTTATTTCATTACCAGTAATACTTGCCTCTATTTTGATTATTCCCTCTTTTCTATTTTCATAACCATGAATTATAGAATTTGTTACTGCTTCTGAAACAGAAGTTTTTACATCTGTAATTTCTTCTACAGTTGGGTCTAATTGAGCTACAAATGCTGCCACTGCAACTCTTGCAAACCCTTCATTTTGGGATATTGAGCAAAATTCAATACTTACTTTATTATCTTCCATTTCTAAACCCTCCATTAAATGCATCTTACTGCTTCATCTACACTGCTATAAGCATCTATAATTTTATATAGTCCTGAAAGTTCAAAAACTTTATTTGCATTTCTACTTACATCAGCGACACAAATTTTTCCAGATCTACCTTGCATTTTTTTAAACCTTCCTATAACAACACCAATACCTGAACTATCCATAAATGTAACTTCATTAAAATTTAACACAACTTTTTTTATATTATCTCTATCTATTCTATCGTCTATTTTCACTCTAACTTCCTCTGAACTATGATGATCTAATTCACCTATTAAACTAACAATTAGTTTGTCTTCACTTTTGTCAAACTTTAGATACATATAAAACTACTCCAAAGATTTCTCTCTAAGAGCAATTCACCTCCCCGCCTTATATTTTTCCTTCTTTTCCACATTTTAACATATTAACTTATTCATAGTCAAATACTTTTAGAACTTTATATGAAAATATTTTTAAAATAGATACTAAAAAATAACACAACCCTCCCATACGCCTATTTAAAATAAGGATATTAAAACTAAATAACTTATAGTTCTAATATCCTTATCTTAGTTTATTAAATTACTTATCTTTATCTTTATCTTTATCTTTATCTTTATCTTCATATTTTTTCAATTCTTCATTTATAGTTTTAAAGAAATCTTCTATAGTTTCTCCATCTTCTAATATCATCACCTCTATTGCATCATTTAAGGTTTCCATAGTATATATATGAAAATCACCATTTTCTATAGATTTCTCAATTTTTGAATTCAATATTATTTCATCCTTATTAGAGCTTGGTACTAAAACGCCCTTGTTTTTTACGTTATCAACTAACTTGCATACTTTATAAAATCCTTCTATTTTTTCATTTACTCCACCAATTGGCTGCACTTCTCCAAATTGATTAAGTGATCCAGTTACTGATATATTTTGCCTAATTGTTTTTTTACTTAATGCTGATAATATACATATCATTTCAGATACTGAGGCACTATCCCCCTCTATTAACCCATATATTTGTTCAAAACTTAAATGAAAATCTACAGTCATTGATTCATATGGATCTAATATACTACTTAATAAACCCTTTAAAATGTTTATAGATTTTTCATGTATTTTCCCACTTAAATTACTTTCTTTTTGAATGTCTACAATTCTTCCAGTGCCTTTATATGCAACACATGTCACCCTCATAGGTTTTCCAAAAGAATGATAACCTGTATCTAAAACTGCAAGAGCATTTATAGATCCTACCTTTTTACCATTTAAACTTAAAAGAATTTTATTTTCCTTAAACATTTTCATATATTCTTCTTCAACTTTTTCCTCTTCATAAGCAATAGCTGTTACATCTTCTTTTGATATTGTTTCCCCACCTCTTTCTTTGGTGTAGTTATTTGTTAATATAATTAACTTATCAATATCAATATCATCTATATTTATTTTACTCTTACTATTTGCTCTTCTACAAAGGTATTTTAAGACTTCCATTATTGCATCATCATCTATCTCTTTAATATTATTTTCTTTTATCCTATTTTTAACATAATCTTTAAGATAAAAAACAACTTCATCCTTCATCTCTACTATATCTGTAAATTCTGCTCTTAGAGGAAATAGCTTTTTGAAATCTTCATCCGCATTATAAAGAGTATCGTAGCTTTCATAATCTCCAATTAATATTACCTTTAACTTAATTGGTATTGGTTTTGGCTTTAATCCATTAATTGATACTACCTCAGAATATACTCTCGAGGTATCATAGCTTAATTTATTCGTCATTAATGCCTTCTTTAAATAGTAATAACTATATGGGCTCGTGGCAAGGGAACTTATTCTAATAATTATACAGCCCTCATTTGCTCTAATCATAGATCCGGAATTAATTAATGAAATATCAGTTGTATACACCCCATTATTATTCTCATACTCTACGCTTCCCATTAAATTATTTATACTTGGATCCTCCTCATATATAACTACTGGACTAAGATTAATTGAATTATCCACTAAAATTTTCACAGCATATTTATTTATTATTTCATAAAGCCCAGCTTCATCGTCTTCTATACTCATGGTATAGGTATTTACAACTTCTTTTTCAATTTCTATGAATAGTCTTTCTAAATATTCATAGGACTCATCATCATTTACGAATTCTAGTAAAGCATTATCTTTATACTCTTCCATTTCTACGATTAAAAATTTACTATAAATATTTTTAAGTTTCTTTATATATCTAACTTCTATTTCTTTTAGTGTATCTAAAATCCCCTCTGCCTTTTTCTTTAATGAAGCCGCTTTTAAACTTATTGATTCTTTTTTTTCTTTGTCTAAATCATCATATTGTTCTTCTGTTAAAGCTTCACCATTATTTATGGGTATAAAAGCAAACCCTTTTGCACTTGCTTTCACATCAAAACCTTCTACCTTTGCCATATCCATAAGTTCATTTATATATTTAGTTCTTTTTGATTCAATTTCATCTATTAACTTATCTTTCTTTTCATTTGATGAACTATTATAAAAGTCTTCTGCAAATTCAAGGTACTTAGTCTTCAAACTTTCTACAGTTTCTTTTAATTGTTTTCCTTTTCCATTCTCTACAAAAATAGCCTCAGGTTTCTTCGCATCTTCTACTACTACATAACAAATATCCTTTGGAGGTTCTAATTTTTTGTACTGTTCCTTTATATATTTAATTAACTGTTTTAGTTTATTTTTCGAAAAAGAATCTATTACATACAGATTGAACCCGTCCTTTTCTATACTTAACGCCCTACCAACTCTTTTATATGAATCTTGAATTTCAGGAATTATCCGTTCCTTCTTTTCCTCAGCCTCATTGCATATTATTTTAAATATTACTTCCTTTGGAGTTAACTCTCTTTTCATATTGATTCCCACTTAAAAATCGTATTTACTACAATTTTCTTGAAGCAGTTCCCCCCTCTTTTATTAATATATTATATTAATATTCATAACCTTCCCTTTTAGATATTATTTTTTAAAATAAAACTGTATCTCTATTAATTTTTAAGCGTCTCAATAGTATTTAATGCACTATTAGTTAAATCATTACAACTCCGCTTATTATTTATTATTAAATGTACATTCCACCTTTAATATTATTAATATCAGTATACTTTTATAGGTTACTATTTGATATTGTTTATTAAGAGTTTTCACCACATATTTTACGACAAAAAAACACCAGAGCTTCCACGCTGGTGTTTTTTAATAACTAGTCAGATTCTAGTCTATTTTTTCCTTGCTCTTCTTTTAATAATTTGAGTTTGATTTTGTACCATTACAAATTGCAATTGATGCTGAAGCTCCAATTCTAGTTGCTCCATTTTCTATCATTATCATAGCATCTTCATTACTTCTAACTCCACCAGATGCTTTAACTCCCATATCAGGTCCAACAGTTTGTCTCATTAATCTAATATCTTCTTTTGTTGCTCCTCCACTTGAGAACCCAGTTGAAGTTTTAACAAAGTCTGCCCCTACTTCTTTTGCAATAGCGCAAACTTTTACTTTTTCTTCATCCGTTAAAAGACAGCTTTCTATTATAACCTTAGTTAAAGCTTTTCCTTTTGCTGCATTTACTACTGCTGCTATATCATTTTTAACATATTCTAAATTATTTTCTTTTAATTTACCAATGTTAATTACCATATCAACTTCAGTTGCACCATTTTCTATTGTTTGCTTAGTTTCAAAAACTTTAACCTCTGTAGTTGTTGCACCTAAAGGAAAACCTATTACTGTACAAACCTTAACTTCACTACCCTCTAATATTATAGCTGCTTTTTTCACCATTGATGGGTTAATACAAACTGATGCAAACCCATATTCTAACGCTTCCTTGCATAATTGCATTATTTCTGCCTCTGTTGCCTCTGGTTTTAATATAGTATGATCTATCATTTTTGCTAATTCTTGTTTATTCATAAAAATTACCTCCTCTTTTGATTTCTTCTTAATTATAAAGTATGTTCAAAAAAGTAACTAAACAATATGGCTTATAATTAGAATAGTGTAAGCTGTTCTATTGTATTTTCTTTAAATGAAGATATTGTTAGCCCTATCAACCTTATTCCAGTAGTAAAATCTTCCCCTTCTATTATTTCTTCACATACTTTATAAAATTCTTCAACTTTATTTGTATAATAATTTAGTGTTTTACTTCTTGTATGACTTTCAAAAACACTACTTTTATATTTTACTGTTATTGTTCTTCCTTCTAAGCTTCTCATAATTAAATCATTACTTATTTGAATACAAAAATCTTTTAAACAAATTAATAATTCTTCCTTATCCTCTGTATCTACTTTTAGAGTTCTCTCTTTCCCATAAGATTTTCTATCTTTTTCTATAATAACTTCTCTTTTATCAATTCCTCTAATCCTATCATAAATTTCCATGCCCCACTTACCTAAATATTCAAAATAGAAGTTCTTTGGCAGTTCATATAAATCTCTTATATAAAATATTCCCATATTATTTAATTTCTTTACTGATTTAGCCCCTAATCCATATATTTTAGAAATAGATAATGGTAATAGTATATCCGGAATCATATCTTCATTAATTACCATAATTCCATTTGGTTTATTCCAATCTGATCCAAGCTTTGCTAAAAATTTATTATAAGATATTCCAACTGAAATAGTTAATCCTAACTCTCTATAAACTCTTTTTTTAATAAAGAGTGCTGCTTCCATTCCATCTTTAAAGTTACTTTGACTTAAATCTAAATATGCCTCATCAATAGAGAGAGGTTCTACCAAAGGTGTAACCTCTCTTAATATTTCAAATATTTTTAATGATATTTCTTTATATCTACTATATCTAGTGAGTACATATATTCCATTTGGACAAAGTTTTTGAGCTATAAAAATTGGCATGGCTGAATGAATTCCATATTTCCTAGCTTCATAAGAACAAGTAGATACAACTCCCCGTTCACTTATTCCACCAACTATAACTGGCTCTCCTCTTAGCTTTGGATTATCTCTTTGCTCTACAGCAGCAAAAAAAGCATCCATATCTACATGCAAAATAATTTTGTCCATTTTCTGACCTCCTAGACATAATAGAGAAAATAACAAGTCAAAAATTCTTATTTGTTATTTATTTTCATGCCCCTTACACTAAAACTTCAGAGAAAACCCCTTTGTTTTTAGATTTTATAAAACAATACACTCCATGTCCTAGTAATTCATCTATATATCTTTTTTTTTCTGAAACTGCACAAAATGAAACTATTACAATAGCAATAATTGTTCTAAAGCCTTTGTCCATATAATATTCATATTCATATTCTTTCTCACAAAGATCTTCTATTACACCTTCTACCATATCTGCATATTTTCTTGGTGTAACATTAGATAGCACACCAAGTAATGGTAAAAACTGATGTGCTAGCTTTATTTCTCTTTTCTCCAACTGAAGTATAAATTCCATAGTTCTATACATATCTCCTGAAGAACCATTTAATATTATTGCATTAGCTAATCCCTGTACTCCATTTTTCGATTTTATATTAAGCTTTCCTATTTGATTAAATACAGTATCTATAAATTCATCAATAGTCTCTACATCTATATCATTTAATGCCCAAAGAGCACAAACTAAATAATCATCCTCTTTAGTTATATTATAGTATTTTTCTTTTAGTAGATAGAAAACTTCTTTTGTTTTCTTAATAACCTCAATTTTATTTTTGTTTTTACCATATTTCGCTATTACAAAAGCTGTTAGTGCTAAATGATCGCACTCATTAAAACCTTCTTGAACTAGCAAGTCCATTATTTCATATATATCATCAATAATTTCTTTTTCATCTAAATTATCTACCGCTATTAATAAAGAAAGTATATATAACATATCTCCTCTAAATGGTGATATTCTTGAGGATGTAGCTTTAATATATTTTCTTATTTCTTTTACCCTGTCTTCTGGAATTTCTTTTTCATAATGAGCATAGACTAATGAGGCATAATGATTTAACAGGTCCCCATCATTTCTTAAAAACTCTCTTGCTTCTCTATAATTTTTTACCGTCAATTCAATTCTCTCATGGAGAAAATTTTCCATAACTTTCCCTCACTTTTACTTTTCAGCATATTATTTGTTCTCTAGGAGCTGAATTAAAATAACAAGTCAAAGATTCATAGGATATCTTGTGCTAGTGGAATAACCATAGCTTAGAATCTTACTAGTTATTTTTTCAAGCTCCCTTATATTATACTATAATATTTGTGTCAATTTCATAACAAATTTTTAACAATTGTTTTTTTATTTTTAACTATATTGAATAGTAAAATTCCTGGTGTTATACTTAGTGTATATACACCTGTAAATTTTTTATGAAAGGTAGTGTAAACATGACATTAAAAGAAGATATATTAAAATTAAAAGTTGAAAAAAATGCACTAATACTATCTCACTTATATGAATTAGATGAAATTCAAGAAATTGCTGATATTGTAGGCGATTCCTACTTTTTAAGTAAAAAAGCATTAGAAAGTACCAATGACTTAATTGTTTTTTGTGGAGTTCAATTTATGGCTGAAAGTGCGAAAATACTTTCTCCAAATAAAAAAATCCTTATTCCCTCTAATGAGACAACCTGTCCTATGGCCGACATGGCATCATTAGAAAAGCTTGAAATTTTAAAAGACAAGCATCCTAATGCAAAAATTGTTACTTATATAAATTCTAATTTAGATATTAAAGCAGTTTCTGATGTTTGTGTTACTTCTTCATCTGCTAAAAATATATTAGCAAATATTGATGAAGAGGAAATAATTTTCTTACCAGATAGAAATCTTGGTGAATATTTACAAGAACAAAATCCAAACAAAAAATTTATACTTTATAATGGCTTCTGTCCCACTCATGAAAGAATTGACAAAGAAGAAATAGTAAATTTAAAAAATAAATATAGAGACTTTAAAGTTTTAGTACATCCAGAATGTAATAAAGGAGTTCGTGATCTAGCCGATTTTATCGGTAGCACATCCGAACTTATAAATTATAGTGCTTCATCCCCTTTTAAAGGTTTCATTGTTGTTACCGAAGAAGGTGTTTTATATAAAATGAAACTTAAAAGTCCAAGTAAAACATTTATTAAAACAACTACTGGAATGATTTGTCCTAATATGAAAAAAATAACCCTGGAAAATTTATATACCTGTTTATTAAATGAAGAGTATGAAATTATTCTTCATGAAGGTTTACGAGTTAAAGCTCTTAAATCATTAGAAAATATGCACAGGCTTTCTTCTAAATAATTATGATTAAAAATACTGATGTTTTAATTATTGGAACAGGTATTTCCGGGCTATTCACCGCATTAAATTTAAAGGACAATATTAATATCATATTAGTTACTAAAGATAGGGTACGAGATTGTAACAGTTATTTGGCTCAAGGTGGTATTTCTATAGCATTAAATTCAGAAGATATTCCTTTATTTATAAATGACACTTTAACTGCAGGTAATTATAAAAATGATATTTCTGCACTTAATGTTTTAGCTAAAGAATCTTCAAGTGTTATACAAAAACTTATTTCCTTTGGCGTGTGCTTTGACAAAGAAAATAATAAATACCACTATACAAAAGAAGGTGGTCATAGTTGCTCTAGAATTATGCACATTAAAGATGAAACTGGAAAAGCTATTATGGAATGTTTACTAAAAGAAGTATCTAAAAGAAAAAATATCACTATTTTAGAAAACACAAAATTATTAGATATTATAGATGATAAGAAATGTATTGGTGGATTATTTAATCAGAATTTCCATAGTATATATATCTATTCAAAGTTCACAATTATGGCAACTGGTGGGATAGGTGGATTATTTAATTCTTCTACTAATATCGAATCATTAACTGGTGATGGATTATCTATTGCTTTAAGGCATAATATTAAATTAAAGGACATGAACTATCTACAACTCCATCCAACAGTTTTATACGAGCCTACTATAAAAGGTAGACGACTTTTGCTTTCCGAATCCCTTAGAGGCGAAGGTGGATTACTTATTAATACTAAAGGAGAACATTTTGTAGATCCTCTTAACTCAAGACATATAGTATCATCTGCAATTTTGAAAGAAATATCTAAAACACCTAATACTCCATTTACTTATTTAAATATGACTATATTTCCTAAGGAATATTTAATTAATAGATTCCCATTTCTTTATAATGAATGTTTAAAGAGGGGCTATTCTATGGAACGTGATTTTCTCCCAGTATCCCCTGCTCATCATTATTTTATGGGTGGAATACTTGTTAATCTTAATTCAAGAACTTCATTAGATTCGCTATATGCAATAGGTGAAGTTAGTTGTACTGGAATCCATGGATCAAATAGACTCGCTAGTAATTCATTGCTAGAGGCTATTGTTTTTGGCAATAATTGTGCTAGTGATATTAATGAAAATATCATTAAAGAAGACTTCCCTACTCATGTGATTAACTCTTTAAACTATTCAAATGAAATAAACATAAATTTTGTTAATTTTTTAAAAAGAAAGGCGGATAATAGATATGCTAAACTATTTAATTATTGATGATATAATTTTAAATTCACTTAAAGAGGATGTCCCTTTTGGTGATATTACAACCTCTTGTATTGTAACTGATGATGAAATAGCACAAGCTACAGTAATTTGTAAGGAAGATGGTATATTATGCGGTTTGCCTGTATTTAGCCGTGTTTTTCATCTACTAGGTAATGTTGAGTTTACTCCTTTTATTAAAGAAGGAACCCCTTTAATCTGTGGCGATGAGATAGGTATTTTAAAAGGAAATGCAAAAAACATATTAATTGGTGAGAGGGTAGCTTTGAACTTAATACAAAGAATGAGTGGAATAGCTACTTTAACAAAAAAATATTCTGATATTTTAGAAGGATTTAAAACTGAAATTCTTGATACTCGAAAAACGACTCCTTTGCTTAGAATTATTGAAAAATATGCAGTGAAAATTGGTGGAGGAAAAAATCATAGATATTCTTTATCTGATGGAATACTTATAAAAGATAATCATATTAGTTATGCCGGTAGTATAACTAATGCGGTTTCCCTTGCAAAAGAAAACTGTTCATTTGTAAGAAAAATAGAAGTTGAAACTGAAACTAAAGAAGATGTTTTAGAAGCTCTAGCCTCTGGCGTTGATATAATAATGTTGGATAATATGTCGCCTAAAATGGTTAAAGAAATGGTTCTGTTAATAGATAAAAAGGCATTAATTGAGTGCTCCGGAAATATAACCCTTGAAACAGTATGTTCTTATGCAGAGTGTGGTGTTGACTATATATCAAGTGGTTCTTTAACTCATTCATTTAAAGTTCTAGATATAAGTCTTAAAAACTTATCTAAATTATAATTTTTTTAAAAATTTCTAAACTAAAAACTGCTAAGATGAATTCTTAGCAGTTTTTATTCTTTAGAGATAACTATCTACTGTACATTAGAATAAGAAAAGTAATAATAACCATTCCAATCCACAGCCGCATCCACATCTTCTACCTACTCTACATCCATTATTTGATCTAAATCTATTATTTGATCTACAGTTGCGAGAAGAACAAAATCTACAACTTCTTTTTTTATTAAAAACGAAAGTTATTTTTATAGTTTTATCTTCATCACAAATAAATATTTTTGGGAATCTGCATAAAATTTGTGATGTACGAGGATTATTCGAAGTTACAATCACGCAAAATTTCTTAGGTTTACAACCTTCACTTGTTTTGACTGGTCTTAAATTTGAAAGAGATATAGGTCCAAAACTTTCACATCCAAATGGACTTATAACGGCACGACTAAATTTAACAATAACATTAACAATAATATCATTATCACTATCAGTCATACAAACTGGAAGAGTATTCCTTATTCTTTGTGCTTCTGCACGGCTACAACAGTTAAAAATCATATTATACTTAGCGGGTGTACCTTCACAATGAGCAATTCTTTTTAAACATACTTTCATAATTCTGCCCCCTATTTCATCTTAGGGATCCAAATAACTAACTAGGTAGTATTATTATCTTTTGGCACTGCCCACCTTTGGTGTCACACTATGCTTCGTCAGTAAATATAGCTAATAATAACAATATTAATTGCCTTTACTTCCTTGCCATAGTACAAAAAGCCTAATAATCTTTGACTAGTTATTTATTTTACGATTCCTTAAAGTTTAGTTTATATACTCCATACTATGCTAATATAATTTTTCTGATATTTAATTTTCAATATTTCTTTCTAATTTAGAAATTTATTAGAACAACCCTTCTATTTTACATGTATATGGCTAATTTTTTTAAAATGGATTATATCATTTTTACATAAAATCCATTATTATAAACTTCTTTATCATATTTAATTTCTATATTTGAACATAATTTTTTATCTTCCTTTGAAATTACAAATTTTATATCATTTATAATTACTGTTATATCATTATCTCCTTTAAAACTAGAATAAATATTATATGCTGGCTTTCCACAACCATTTCCTACAACTTTAATTCTTGCATA
Source organism: Clostridium gasigenes (assembly GCF_900104115.1). Classification (GTDB taxonomy): domain Bacteria; phylum Bacillota; class Clostridia; order Clostridiales; family Clostridiaceae; genus Clostridium; species Clostridium gasigenes. The sequence continues at coordinate 61,871 of NZ_FNJM01000008.1, read as the reverse complement.
ATCCGCACTACTACTTTCAATTAAATTTAATAATCCAATTTTTGTTTTTTCATCAAACTTTATATTCATTTCCATTATAAAAACTCCTCTTTAATTAGATATTTTAGCATTTGTTATTCACCCACTAATTATACTAAAAATAGATTTAATAAAATAGTTTAATATATATAATAGTAAACTATTTCATTGTTTCAGCAATAGTGTGATTAATCTATTAATTAAACATTTTATATCCCTATAAAGTATGTTATAATATTTATTGTTATTATATTTATAATTTAAATTTTTATTTTATAAAAAAAGGAGTTTTTAGTATGGGTTTCAAAGATAAAATGACTAAGCATTTTAGTGATGCATATATACAAAAATATGGAGATAGAATGACTAGTGCTAATGGTACAGTTCTTTCAGTTAAAATCGAAGAAAAAAGTTTTCTTGGAATTATACGATCAATTGCTGTTTCACTAGTTTTAAAGCCAGATCAAGGAAAACAAATAATTAAATGCGCATATAGAAAGAAAAGATGGTTCAAAAAGCCAGAATTTATAGACATAAAACCAGGTCACAAATTAATAATTATGGGTCTTAGTGGTGAAAAAGGTAAAGAGCATAGTGAGGTTATAATAGCTTCAAATATAGCAAACTTAACAACTAAAAAAGATCTTCAACCCTTTGATCATAGCCAACTAAAAAAAGCTAGACAACAAGCAACGAAAATGAAAGCTAGATAAATTTTATCTAGCTTTATCTTAAAAAAGCCAGTCAAAATTTTGACTGGCTTTTTATTTTTTAGGATTCTTAGTTATCTCCCCAAAAATGCTTTATTAAAATTTGAATAGTTCCATATCATTAATAGCCTTTTCTACTAATTCATCTATTGCTAATACTGATTCTGACTTTCTAATTAATTCAAGCTTTGGCTTAATTTTTGGGTGCTTTGGAACAAATATAGTGCAACAATCTTCATAAGGTAAAATCGAAGTCTCAAAAGTTCCTATTTCCCTTGCAACCTTAATAATATCCTCTTTATCCATTGCAATTAATGGTCTAAATGCAGGTCTATCAGCACAATCATCACTTACTATTAACCCTTCCATTGTTTGACTTGCAACTTGGCCTATACTTTCCCCAGAACAAACTGATTGGACTCCATTTTTTTCAGCAACTCCGCAAGCTATTCTCATCATAAATCTTCTCATTATAATTGTAAGTTCATCTTCTCTACACTTATCCATAATCTCCATTTGTATTTCTGTAAATGGAACTACGTATAAATTAACTTTTTCTGTGTAGCTTGAAAGTATTTTTGCTAAATCTTTTACTTTATCCTTAGCTCTTTCTGATGTATATGGGTGACTATGATAATATACACAATGAAGTTCAACTCCACGTCTTGCCATTTGATACCCTGCAACTGGCGAATCTAAGCCTCCTGATAACATAAGCATAGTACTACCATTCATTCCGTAGGGAAGCCCACCTGCACCCTTAATTTTGTCCTTATTTGTATATATATAAACTTTTTCTCTAATTTCAATATTCACTCTACATTCTGGGTTCTTAACATCTACTTTTAATTCTCCTTGGAAGTTATTTAATACATATCCTCCAACTTCTCTTGATGTTCCAAGCGAATCAGTTTGGAATAACTTATTTGCTCTATTAGTTTCTATTTTGAAAGTTTTTTGGTTAGCTTCTATAACCTTTCTTAAAGATTCTTCTTTTATTGCTTGCATATCTCTTTCAATAACTGTTACTATACATACTTCTGCAATTCCAAATACTCTTCTTACTCTATCTGCTGCTTCTTCAATATTTTCAGCTTCTATAAAATATCTTCCTTGATCTGAAATTATCTTAAAGTCTAATCCTTTTAATTTTAATTTAATATTATTTCTTAACTGCTTTTCAAACTTCCCCCTATTTTGCCCTTTTAAAAATATTTCTGATGCGTATTTTACTAATATTAATCTATTCATTATTTACCTCTCCTTAAAAACATTAATGATTTTTGTAACACTTCTATTGTTTTATCTATTTCTTCTTTTGTATTTTCTCCACTAAATGAAAATCTTATTGCACTTTCTATATCTTTATTTGATAATTTTAAGGATTTAATAACATAACTACCATGTACTACACTAGTTTTTGAAGTACATGCAGAACCTGTTGAAACATAAATATCTTCTGATTCTAATAAATGAAGTAATGTCTCTGCCCTTACTCCTCTAAAAGAAACATTTAATATATAAGGTGAATAATCATTTGTTATCGGACTATTAATTCTTATATCTTTAATTCCCTCTAGTTTTTCTATCATGTATCCTTTTAAAGCCCAAGCCTTATTATAATTTTCATCACGCCCTGATATAGTAATTTCTGCTGCCTTTTGAAGTCCCATTATTGCAGGTAAATTTTCTGTCCCTGCTCTCATGCCCTTTTCCTGACTTCCACCTTTTATTAAAGAGTTTAAAACTAAACCTTTTTTTAAATAACAAAAGCCTATACCCTTAGGTCCATGTATTTTATGAGCTGTTACAGATAACATGTCTATATTCATTTTTTTAACATCAATAGGTAACTTTCCATATGATTGAACTGCATCTACGTGAAATTTTGCCCTACTGCTTGTTTCTTTTATTAATTTTCCAATTTCCTCTATATTTTGAATTGATCCAATTTCATTATTTACGTGCATAATTGATACTAAAACAGTATTTTTACATATGCTTTTCCTTAAATCCTCTAATGAAATCATTCCATTTTCATCTACATCTAAATATGTAACTTCAACACCTTTTTCTTCTAATTCAATACAAGTTTTAAGTATTGATTGATGTTCAAAAGCAGTGGTGATTAAATGATGTCCAGGTTTAAGTAAACCCTTTAACATTAAATTATTTGCTTCGCTTCCACTTGATGTAAAATATATTTCATCTTTACTTGCGCTTATAGTTGATGCTAAATATTCACGAGACTCAGTAAGTCTCTTTTCAGATTTAACACCTAATTTATGAAGCGAAGATGGGTTTCCGAAAAACTCTTTCATAGATACACAAACTTCATTTATAACTTCATCATAAGGTTTAGTTGTCGCACTATTATCAAAATAAATTTCCATATATTATTTTCTCCTTATAAGTCATTAAAACTCTGACTATTATGTTAAATATTTAATTCATATTAGTTCACTATGTTTAATAGTATTTATACTATATCAGAAATTAATTATTTAATAAAGTATTTTAATAAATTAAGACTGCCATACAAAATGAGTATGGTAGCCTTAATTTATTTCTAGACTTCTATATTTCCTTCCTTATTTAACTCAATATTTTCTTTGCTCACAAGCTTATTTTTTTGCCTCATACTTAATACTTCTACTCCCTTAAAAGCACATATCAAGAATGAAAAAGAGACAATATACCCATATCTAACTTGCTTTTCAGTTATTAAATATAAAATAATAAATCCTCCATAAATTAAATAGCTTAAATCTAACTCTTTATTTCTCTTCTTATCATATAATCCTATATACATTAAAATTAGGACAATTGAAAATAACAATTGGGTTCCTGGAACTACGGCATATGCATAAGCCGCTACCTTATTTGTATTAGCGCTATCTAAGGTAGCCCAATGATATGCTAAGGAATCTCCACTGCCCCAAAGAACTGCATATTTTATAAAATAAAATGCTATTACTACTATAACAGGTGGTCCCGTTAATCTTTCTTTAATTATTTCCCTGCTAACTTCCGATATCTTTTCTTTATCATAATTATACTTTTCTGGAATTGCTGCATCTGCTTCATTCCAGCTTCCTAAAGCTAAAATATTTGTTCCTTTTAAAACAGAAGTTATTTTAGGCTCAGAGCCATTCCAAAGTTGGTACTCTGAAACCTTCATGGATACTAATATATTACTAATTAATATTAGTGGTAATATATAGGCCATAATTATCTTAGCTAAAGACCTTATCAATTTCTGTTTTGTTTTATATATTATTAAATACATTATATACGCTACTAAAATTACACTCCCAACCATTCTAAATAAATTTCCAAAAGATAGTGAAAGTCCACATAATAATAAATAATTATTATTTAAACTTCCTTTTATTACTCTTATAAAAATATATATACTTAAAATATAAAATGGCATTGCAATATTTTCAGAACAGGTAACTGAGTTGTACATTATAAAAGCAGGATATATTATAGCTATAAGCAAAGCATATAATCCATATTTTTCATTAAATATTTCTTTTATAATTAAATATATTAAATATGCCGATCCAATAGATAATAAAACATTTATAAATTTCACAACAAATAATGGATTCGGAAACAGTATTTGAATATACCCTAAATAAAGCATAGTTATAATAAGATGTGGAAACCTGCCCATATATGAGGTCCCTTGCATTGCCGAATAATCACCCTTAAAAGCATTTGGGGCTAAGTCCCATATCAAGCTAAAATCAGATGCAGGTAATGTTTTTACTGTGCATATCCACAAAAACCTAAACAAAAATCCTATTAATAAAAGAATCCCTATTAACTTTATATTATCATTTTTTATGTAACATTTGTTAATTATTTTTACCCCATAAAATATAAACCCTCCAATAGCTAATGTTATTATTAATGATAATATTAATAATAATATATAGCTTGTCTTATCTTTATTGGCATAGTATAAGGTAACTAAAAAATATGATGCTATTGTTAAAATAACTGAATAAGCAATAAGTACTGGCATTATAATTTTTAATCCTCTGTTCATTAGTTTAGAAAAACTACAACTTAATTTATCCATATTTCCCCCTTGATTATTGTAACTTTATCTAATTATACCATATTTATCCCTATTTATAATAATAAAAAGAAAAGTAAAACACTTATAAAAGTATTTTACTTTCCTTTTTTGCAAAATATCAAAACTCTCATAGAGAGATTTAAACTAATTAAATTATCCTCTAAGCAAAGCTACTCTTTGCTATTCCATAGCAATAAAATCCACCTTTTCTACATTTGGTATTTTAGCTAAATCTTCAAGTAAAGTTTTTATATCTCCATCTAATGATGATATATCTACTGTTAATGTTAGACTTGCCGCTTCATTTATTGGTATGCTTTGGTTTATTGTTAAAATGTTTCCACCTTCTTCAGATATATAATTTAATATTTCTGACAAAACACCTTTTTTATCTTTTATAATCATGCTAAATGTTACTTTTTTCCCTTGAGATGTTTCTGCAAATTCAAAAACAAAATCTTTGTATTTATAATAAACGCTTCTACTTATTCCAGCTGTTTTAGCAGCTTCAGTAACATCCTTAACTTTACCATCTTTTAAAAGATTCTTAGCATTAACTACTTTTTCATAAACATCTGCAAGTACTCTTTTATCAATTACTAAATAATTATCCTTCATTAGTTTTCTCCCTTTAAAATAACAGCCCCAGGATTATCTACTTTTAATTCTACTACATCCCAATTTATATTATTATTTTTTAAGTACTTTTTTATACCTATTAAAAAATCTTTATTATCATCTTTTATCATAGTCATAATAGTTGGCCCTGCACCACTTAAAAAACAACCTACTGCCCCAAGTTCATATGATTTATTATATACTTCATCATAATGATTAATTAATTTACTTCTATAATTTTGATGAAACATATCATCACATGCATATTTCAAAAGCTCATAGTTTCCAGTTGAGAAACAAGAAACCATTAAAGCTGCTCTGCCTACATTATAAACTCCTTGCTTTAAGGATATTTCTCGTGGCAAAATTTCTCTAGCTTCCTTTGTTGATAATCTGAAATCTGGAATTAATCCAATAAAACTAATTCCAGGTTTTATATGAACTTTATTATATAGAGACCTTCCATTATCTATTATAGCCACAACCATATCTCCAAACATAGCTGGTGCCACATTATCTGGATGTCCTTCCATTTCTACTCCAATATTGAAAAGTTCATCTTTGCTAAATTTATTTTCCGCAATACAGTTTGCTGCAACAAGTCCCGCTACAATACAACTAGAACTTGATCCAAGCCCCCTTGATATTGGTACACCCTGCTTAATTACTTTTATTTTTAAACCTTTAGCCTTATAATTAGCTTTTTCAAAACACTTCATCATAGCTTCATATATAATATTCTTTGTGTTACAAAATTCTTCTGGAATTCCCTCAAACACTAGCCCAGTATCTACTTCGGAAATTTCATACTCATTATATAAATCAAAAGCTATTCCTAAAGAATCAAATCCTGGCCCCATATTTGCTGATGTAGCCGGAACTCTAACCCTTATCATTATTATTACCTTTTAAATATGAAAGTAATGCCTCTTTCATATTACCACTATCCCATACCTCATTATGAAGAATAGGCTTTTTATCTAATTTTTGTAAGTTAGTTGGAATATTCACCCCTGTATATTCCTTTAACTTATTTACAACTTCGAAATCATTTATTTGCGCTACATCTAGCCCTAGTGCAGTGCAAATACTTCTTGGAAATTTATAAGGACTAGCTGTTGATACTAATAGGTATTGCGTATTATCACCTGTTTCTTTTACATACTTTTGATTAACTACATAAGCAACAGCTGTATGAGTATCCATTAAATATCCTTCAACCTCATATACGCTTCTTATAGCAGTATAAACTTCATCCTTAGTTGCATATTCTCCATAAAAATCTTTTAAAAATTCTTTATAATTTTCTTTAACAGTATATATTCCATCATTATTTAATGAATCCATTAAATTTTTAACTTCCTCACAATTTCTATTACTGGCTTCAAATAATAATCTTTCTAAATTAGATGAAACTAGAATGTCCATTGACGGTGATTCCGTAAGTTTAAGTTCACGACGTTTGTCATATACTGAAGTTTTAAAGAAATCTGTTAACACTTTATTTTCATTAGATGCACATATAAACTTAGCTATAGGAAGGCCCATTTCCCTAGCATAATATGCAGCTAATATATTTCCAAAGTTTCCTGTTGGAACTACTACATTTATTTTATCGCCCTCTTTTATTTTTTGCTTATTGACTAATTGTAAATATCCGTAGAAATAATATACTATTTGTGGTATTAATCTACCAATATTAATAGAGTTTGCAGAAGATATTATATGCCCCTTATCTTTTAACTGTTCTCTAAAATTTTTATCTCCTAAGATTTTCTTTACCCCAGTTTGCGCATTATCAAAATTTCCATTAATGCCTATAACTTTTAGATTTTTCCCTTCTTGAGTAACCATTTGCTGCTTTTGCACTTCACTAACTCCATTTTCAGGATAGTAAACTACAACTTTAAAACCTTCTACATTTTTGAACCCCTCAAGAGCTGCCTTTCCAGTATCCCCAGAAGTAGCTGTTAAAATTACTATTTCTTCTTCAACACTACAATTTTTTTTAGCCCTCTTCATTATTTGTGGAAGAAATAGTAATGCGGCATCTTTAAATGCAGAGGTTGGTCCATGATAAAGCTCTAGAAAACTTTTCTCTTCTTTAACCTGAAATTTACCTTTATAGGCTTCATCTATAGCTTTTTTTAGTTCCTCTTTTTTTATATCTGTGAAAAACTTACTTATTATTTCATTAGCTAAATCTTCATAACAAATATTTGTTCTATTTTTTATTTTTTCATAAATTCTAGGGAATTTTTCAGGAACATATAGACCTCCATCACTAGCAATTCCATTTATAATTGCTCTTGCGGATAAAATGTCTTTTTCAGCTCCTCTTGTGCTAATAAATCTCATATACCCACCCCAAGTTTTTTTTGATTTTTACATCTATTCTTTTATTTTCCATCCTATTATATTATATTATCATGTCTTTTATTTGTGCACAAGTGTTTTTCACAGAAACACAATTTATTTTTAAAAATATTAGTTTTTTCCCTATTTATGGCACTAAAAGAAAATAATATACTAGCCAATTAATCTTTTTTAAAGTGTCTTATTTAATTTCTAAATTAAATAAGAGTGATAAAAGTATATTTTTTTACTTTTATCACTCTATTTATTTCCTTGCATCTCCCTAAGACTTGTTTAAAATTATTTTTTAGATTTTATAAGTAAGTATACACTATTTATAATGAATATTACTCCTGAGAAAAATAAAACAAGCATCCATTGTCCTATATTTAATGCTACTGTATTAAATACCCCTGATAAAAATGGTATATAAAGTATACTTAAGACCATTATCATTGATATTGCAACAGAACCTACAAGCCATGGGTTTGAGAATATCTTTATTTCAAATATTGAATGTCTTTCTGATCTACATTCAAAGACATGTAAAAGTTGTGATACCACAAGAGTTGTTAATGCTAGTGTTCTACATGTAACTAAATCATAATTATAATATCTGCCTACCATAAATGATAACAGCGTGCATATACCAATTAAACATCCTCTTACTACTATTTTTGACCAAAGCCCTCTTGCAAAAATACTTTCTCCTTTTGATCTTGGTTGTTGATCCATAATGTCCTTATCTGCCGGATCCACTCCAAGTGCAATAGCTGGCAAACCATCTGTTGCTAAATTAACAAATAATATTTGTATTGGAGTAAGTGGATTTGGTAAGTAGAAAAGAGTTGCCAAAAACATTGTTAAAACTTCTCCTAAATTACAAGATAAAAGATATCTTATAAATTTTCTTATATTATCATATATAACTCTACCTTCTTCTATAGCCGAAACTATAGTTGCAAAATTATCATCCATAAGAACCATTGCTGCCGCTTCCTTAGTAACATCTGTTCCTGATATCCCCATCGCTATTCCAATATCAGCTTCTTTAATTGCAGGCGCATCATTAACTCCATCACCAGTCATTGCCACTATATTATTTCTTTTTTTAAATGCTTTAACTATCCTTAATTTATGATTTGGTGATACCCTTGCAAATACCCTTACATTATCAACTTTTTTCATTAACTCTTCTTCACTTAATTTCTCTATTTCATCACCAGTTAAAACTTGATCATCGCTACTGCAAATATTTATAGCCTTAGCAATAGCTAGTGCAGTATTTTTATGATCACCTGTAATCATAACAGGTTTTATTCCTGCAAGTTTACACTTCATAACCGCATCTCTAACTTCTAGCCTAGGTGGATCCATACTTCCAGCCACCCCTAAAAATACAAGCCCATTTTCTACTCTCTCATTTTTAACTAATTCCTCATCTTTATAAGCTGCTGCAATACACCTTAAAGCCCTATTTGACATAGATTCAATATATGATGCAACTTGCTTTTTCTTTTGAGGAGTTAATGGTTTTACTTTCCCCTGCTCAAGAATATGGGTACACTTATCTATTACTCTCTCCGGCGCACCTTTCATGTAGCAAGTTTCTTTGCCATCCTCTCTCATAATAACTGTCATCATTTTTCTAGTTGAGTCAAAAGGAATGTCAAATACTCTATTTGCATTTACTACAAAGCTTTCAAGTAATGGAACATCCTTAAAAAAACCTTTAATTAAAGCTGTTTCTGTTGGATCTCCATGCAAAGCCTCTTCTATATTTTTAACTTTAAAATTATAATTACAGTCATTACAATAAATAAATGCTTTCATTAACATAATATGTTCTGCAAGCTTTTCCTTTTCTAATTCATATATTTTCCCATTCATATACATTTCTTTTACAGTCATTTTATTTTGTGTTAATGTTCCTGTTTTATCAGAACAAATTACTGAAGTACATCCAAGTGTTTCCACAGCTGGCAACTTTCTAATCAATGCATTTCTTTTAAGCATCCTTGAAACCCCTAAAGCTAAAGCAACAGTTACAATAGCTGCAAGCCCTTCTGGAATAGCTGCAACTGCAAGTGACACTCCAAGTAAAAACATTTCAGTTATATCATTTCCACGCATTATGCCTAAAACTGTTACTACTACACATATAACTAGGCATAGTGCAACTAAAACTTTACCTAAGGAATCTAATCTTTCTTTAAGCGGTGATTTTTCTTCTTCTATATTATCTAATAAATCTGCTATTTTACCCATTTCTGTTCTCATACCAATGGAGTCAACTAGCATTATACCTCTACCTTTTAATATAGTAGTTCCCATAAAACATTCATTTTTACCTTTTCGAGTATCTTTTGATACTCCAGCTGATTCCCCTGTTAAAAGTGATTCATCAATCATCATCGATGAAGCTTCAATAAAAGTTCCATCTGCCGGAATTCTATCTCCAACTTCAAGAATAACTAAATCACCAATAGTTAATTCTATTGAATTTAATACTTTTAGGGAACCATCTCTTATAACTTTACAAGTTGGAGCCGCAAGTTCCTTTAATGCCTCTAGAGATCTCTCTGTTTTATATTCTTGAACAAACCCTAAAATAGCATTTACAACTACTATTATTAAAATAGTTATTGCATCCGCTTTATCCCCAATTATTCCTGAAATTACAGTTGCACCTATTAGTACCCAAACTATAAAATCATTAAATTGTGCTAAAAATATTACTATTGGAGATGTTTTCTTTTTATGTTTTAACTCATTTAATCCATAGTTTATGCTTCTTTTCTCTGCTTCTTTTGTAGTTAGTCCACGACTAACCTCTCTTTCTTGTATCACTGATTTTCCTCCTTAAATAAGGGAGCTTAAATAAAATAACAAATCAAATATTGTGACTAGTTATTTTTTTGTGGATCCCTAAGCCTTCTCTAATAATATATATTAGAATTTAATAAATTTATGAGGATTTTCGCAACAAAAAAATAGCAATGCATATGTATGCATTGCTATTTGTGTGAATAAAGGAGCTTAAATAATCTGGCTAGTTGTTTTTTAAATATCCCTTAGCCATGATTAGTTTTTAAAATCTTCTATTCTTATAATATTATCTATTTTCTTTACTGTTTTAAGTTCATAAATTTCATCTATAGCTTCTATAACTTTAGCTTCTTTTGTATAGTGAGTTACAAGTACAAGTGTTACCTTATCATGCTGTGGGCTTTCCACCCCTCTTTGTATAACTGAACGTAAACTTATACCACAATCCCCTAAAATAGTAGTTATTTCACCTAAAACTCCAGGCTTATCTTCTACTGTTGTTCTAATATAATATTTACTTTCTACACTTCTAATATCCCTTATTTTTTTATCCCATAAATTATTTTTAACTACTGGGTTTATATTTTCTAAATCTATATTACTTCTTAATATAGAAATCAAGTCACTAACTACAGCACTTCCTGTTGGCAGATCTCCTGCTCCTCTTCCATAAAACATTAAATCACCAACTGCATTCCCCTTTATAAAAATTGCGTTAAATGAATCATATACATTTGCTAGAGGATGATTTTTAGGAATCATTGTTGGATGAACTCTAAGTTCTAATTTCCCATTAACATCTTTTACTATTGCTAGTAATTTAATTACCATTTTAAACTCTTTTGCATAATCCATATCTATTGATTTTATATTTGTTATACCTTCTCTATAAACATTCTCTACATCTATTTTAGTTCCAAAAGCTAAAGATGATAAAATAGCTAATTTATATTGAGCATCAAAACCTTCTATATCTGAAATTGGATCTGCCTCTGCATAACCTTTCTCTGTTGCTTCATCTAATGCTGCTTTAAAGCTTAAGCCCTCTGTTTCCATTTTACTTAATATATAATTAGTAGTTCCATTAACTATTCCATATAATTGCTCAACTTTGTTAGCTGTTAAACTTTCGTTTATACCATTAATAATTGGTATTCCCCCAGCAACACTTGCTTCATAATGAAACATTACTCCCATGCTATCAGCCTTTTCAAAAATTTCATCCCCGCCAGTTGCAAGAAGCATTTTATTTGCAGTTACTATATGTTTCTTCTTATCCATAGCTTTTAACATATACTCTCTTGCCGGTTCTATGCCACCCATTACCTCAATTACAATTTTAATGTCTTTGTCATTTAATATTTCATTAAAATCCGTTGTTAAAATTTCTTCTGGTACAATAACCCCTCTATCCTTTTTAGTCTCTCTTACCAAAATTTTAGCTACTTCAATCTCATAACCAGAACGTTTTTGTATTTCTTCTTTGTTTGAATTTAAAATCTTCCAAACACCACAACCGACATTGCCTAGCCCCAGCAAAGCAATTTTAACTTTTTTCATTTTAATAGCCCCCTTTTTTTTGCAATTTTATAACTATAAAGTCCCTATTATGTTTTTTATTATATCCCTATTATATTTTTTTTTCCATAATAATAAAATATTCTGTTATTTTTATTTTTGTATTTATTTTTATTTCTTTTAAATATATATCATTTTAGAAACTATTATTTTATAGAACTCTTTACAAAACTCTCTCCTATATATAAAATAGTACTATATAAATATAATATTTAGGAGGTAACAACTTTGAAGGACATAATATACGTAACTGGACATAAAAACCCTGACTCTGATTCAATATGCGCAGCTTTTTCATATGCTGAGTTTAAAAATAAAACTGGAAACTTACCTGCAATTCCTGTTAGGCTTGGAGATGTAAGTCAAGAAACTCAATATATTCTTGATTATTTCGGTGTAGAAGCTCCACAATATCTAAAAACTGTTAAATTAAAAGTTGAAGATTTACAATTTGATACTATTAGCCCAGTCTCCCCTGACATCTCTTTAAAGATGGCTTGGAACATAATGAAGGATAAAAACATTAAAACTTTACCTGTTGCTGATTGTAACGATCATTTACTAGGTGTTTTAGCGGTATCTAACTTAACTTCATGTTATATGGACATATGGGATAATACTATACTTTCAAAAAGTAATACATCTCTTGATAACATAATTGATACTCTTTCAGCTAAAGAATCATACATAAGTGACTCAAAATCTTCATTTCCTGGAAAAATAGTAGTTACTGCTATGCAACCAGATAGTATGAAGGGATATATTGATAAAGGTGATATTGCAATAGTTGGCGATAGACACGAAGCTCAAGATGCTTTGCTGGATATTGAAATTTCATTAATGATAGTAACTGGCTCACATACACCAAATGATGAAATTATCGAAAAAGCTAAAGATAAAAACATTACTATTATTGTAACACCACATGATTCATTCACTACTTCAAGACTTATTGTTCAAAGCATACCTGTAGGTTATGTTATGATTCGAGATAATCTTATCACTTTCTCAAGTGATGATTTAGTAGATGATATTAGAGGTATAATGGCTGAAACTAGATTTAGAAGTTATCCTGTAACTGATTCTAATGGAAGAGTACTTGGAACAGTTTCAAGATATCATTTAATTTCAAACTATAAAAAGAAAATAATTCAAGTAGATCATAACGAAAGAGGTCAATCTATTGATGGACTTGAAGATGCAGAAATTCTTGAAATCATCGATCATCATAGAGTTGCTGATATTCAAACAAGTAATCCTATCTTCTTTAGAAATGAACCCCTTGGGAGCACTTCAACAATAGTTGGTAAAAGTTTCTTTGAAAATGGTATTAGACCATCAAAACAAGCTGCGGGACTTTTATGTGGAGCTATAATTTCAGATACACTATTATTTAGAAGCCCAACATGCACTTACCAAGATAAAAATATGTGCAAAAAGCTTTCTGAAATAGCAGAAATTAACATTGAAGAGTTTGCTAAAGAAATGTTTAAAGCAGGAACTTCTTTAAAAGGAAAAACTGTTCCTCAAATATTTAATCAAGATTTTAAACCATTCCAAATAGAGGATATAAAAGTTGGTATTGCACAAGTTAATACTATGGATATTGAAGGTTTCATGCCACTTAAAGATGAAATGCTTAGCTATATGGAAACTAAAGCTAAGGAAGCTAACCTTGATATGGTAATGTTGTTATTAACAGACATATTAAATGAGGGTTCACAAATACTAGTTGCAGGCGAAAAACCTGAAATAGTAGAAAAAGCTTTCAAAGTAGAATTAAAAGATAAAGGTGCTTTCCTTCCTGGAGTACTTTCAAGAAAGAAACAAGTTGTACCACCGATTACTACAGCTATAACTTCATCTTAATATTTAGAAGGCCTCTTTTATGAGGCTTTCTTTTTTTAGTAATTATAAATTTAAATTATATATATAAGGCATATCCAAATAAATAACTTTCAAATTAATTTTAGTTATAAATAAAAAAAGTGGTAACTAAATAATTGTATACTTAGTTACCACTATATTAAGAACACTATCTAGCTCTTAAATTATTTACCATTCCCCACATTTCATCTGCAGTTTTTACCCCTCTTGAACTTAATTCAAAGCTTCTTTGAGTAACTATCATATCTGCGAATTCTTCTGCTATATCAACATTTGACCCTTCAGTAAATCCTTGTGATAAATTAGCATTCCTTGTTCTGAAAACTTCTGTTCCATTCACTGGTTGAAATAAATTGTCTCCTATAGATACAAATGCTTTATCTCCAACTGCGCTATAAACAGGTATTTCTCCGATTTTTAAAAAAGTATCATTTTGTTTTAAATGAACTGAACCTTCTTTATCAATCAAGAAATTATCCTTTGTAAACTTCACATTATCACTGCTAAAGCCATTAGCATATTGAATGTCCAATTTATTTCCTCTTGCATCTACAAGACTTCCTGCTCCATCTACAGCAAATGCTCCATCTCTTGTATATGCACTTTCTCCATTTGAAGATATCACCCTAAAATATCCAGTCCCATCTATTGCTATATCAGTACTTCTTAATGTTTCCATTAATTGCCCCTGACTATTATCTCTATACCATTCTCCAGTCTTTATACCTGTCCCTATAACTGATTCTTTATTATTTATAGCATAACCTTTTCTATCTAAACTTTCTGTTAATAAATCTTGAAATCCAACTTCTGCTTTTTTATATCCTATAGTTGTTGAATTTGCTAAATTATTTGATATAGAATCTAATTTTTCTTGATTAGCATTCATTCCACTTTTAGCTGTCCATAAAGTTCTTAACACTATTTCCACTCCCTTTTAATCCTGTTTATTATCTAACAGCTCCAACTTCATTAGCTGCCTTTCCTAGTGACTCATCAATAGTCTGTATCATCTTTTGATTTGTTTCAAAACTTCTCATTGTAGTAATCATTTCTACCATTTCATTTGAAAGATTAATATTTGATTGTTCTAAAGCTCCCTGATTTGCCAGTACCTGTGTATTATAAACTGGATTTTCTGAAGTATATTGATTATCCCCAACTTTTTTCAAAGTTTTATAATCCTTAAAATCTGCTAAGGCTAATGAATGTGTGGATTTTCCATTAACATTAACCCCATTATTATTATCAATTACAAAATTATCAGTTCCAACAAAAATTGGCTCCATTGCTCCAGTACTTTTATTTATACCTAAAACAGGATCACCACCATTTGTAACTAAGTACCCATCATTTTTAACTCTAAAGCTACCATCTCTAGTAAAAACTGTTTGATCCCCGCTTTTAACTGCAAAAAAACCTCTTCCATCTATAGCTAAATCCGTAGGTTTATTTGTTGACTTTAATAGACCTTGTGTAAATCTAGTATCTATACTATCAATTTTTGTACCAAGGCTAAGAGTTCCTATTGGATTTTTTACATTATGCCCGCCAGATATTTTATCCTTATTTTGTATTAAAACTTCATCAAAGCTTTTCATTGATAAAGTATCACCTTTAAACCCTGTAGTATTAGCATTTGTTATGTTATTTGTTATTGTTGCCTGCTTATTTTCTAAAGTTATCATTCCTGATACTGCTGTATATAAACTTCTAATCATTTGTATCATCTCCTCCAAATAAAACTTTACACTCATAATCATAGTGCATGCCAAATCCTCTTGCTTTTTCTTCTATTTTATCATCTGAAATACTGGAGTTATATTTATAACTAAACATTATTACTGATGCTATAATCATTCCTATACCGATTCCCATTAATATTTTTCTATCACTTAGGAAACCTACTACACTTTTTAACTTTTGAATAATCCTTTTATTAATAGTACTTCCCCCTTACCTATAAACATCTTCGTGCAAATTTCTTCATCTGTAAATCCATCTTGAACTAACCTTTTCACTTCATCCACCTTATTAATTTTTTCAGGCTTATATGCGAAATTTATTTCTGATATAATATTCTTATCTTCAACTTTAATATCATTAGTTATAATATCGTCCTTTTCTATTTTTTCTTCAATACTTTCTAAATAATTTATTGTATTTTCTTTATTAGTTATGTCTAATACTGATGCTTTAATTTCTTCCATTTCTTTTTGTATATCAAAAATACTTTCTGCCAAATCTTTTCTTATTGATATAATCTCCACATCATAATCTCTATTTACAGTAGATTCTTCTCTTTTTAAAATTGAACTAAAAGAATTATCTTCTTTTTTTATTGCCCTAATATTTAATAGAATAAGTAACGCACCTATTATAATAAGTATAAATCCCATTACCATACCTCTTTTATATATATTTAACCTTTTCCATTATAACCCTTAAATTTCTAATTGCTCTACTATGTAATTGACATATTCTAGACTCAGATACTTCAAGTACATTTCCTATCTCTCTTAAATTTAATCCCTCAAAATAATATAAATTTAAAACTAATCTATCTTTCTCTTTTAACTTTTCTATACACTGTGCTAAAACATCTAATTTTTCTTTTTCTTCTAATGACCCTTCAGGACTTGGTGTTGTTTTATCTTCTACAAGACCCATAAATGATACATCATCATCTTCTGAATAAATTATTGTTTCTAGCGATACAATAGACATATAATTTATGTAATTTTCAATTTCACCAACTTCAAATAGTGTCATATTTAAATCTTTAGCAATTTCTGTTATAGTTGGCTCTCTCATAAACTTATTTTGAAGCCGTTCAATACTATCATTATATTTTGCAAGCTTATCCATAGCACCTTTAGATATAGGTCTATTTTTTCTAATTTCATCAATCATAGATCCTCTAATTCTAATAGATGCATATGAAGAAAACTTCATCCCCTTAGTTGGATCAAATTTACTAATAGCATCCATAAGTCCAATAATACCGTAGCTTACTAAATCTTCGTATTCTATATATTTAGTTTTCCCAATACTAACCCTAGACGCTAAATATTTTACTAACGGAATATATTTTTCTATTATTTGTTCTTTATACATTACTGGACTTTGGCTCTCCATAACTTATCCCCTTTTATCGTAATTTTCTTTGTTCTCTCATAATTCTAAAAACTATTTGTATAATTCTTTCTCTTGTCCTATTATCTAATTCTTCAAAACTAATTCCATAAATGTATCTTTTATCTTCGGTTATATCCACCCTTACAATTTTCCCTTTTATTAAAACTTCCTCATTTTCACTACCTATCTTTGCACTTATTACATCACTTTTTTCAAGCTTTTCTCTTAACTTTATTCTCATACCTCCGCCACTTAGGTCTAATAATAATGCATTAGAAATTTTATCATCTGCTTGTCCATTCGTTTCTTTCTCATATTTTTTTATATCCTTAATTACTTGAACTGTATCAACACGTACATAATTACGTCTTTGAATCTTAATTACATCATATGGTAATGTAATACTATAGTAAGATATATTATTTTCTTTTATTCTATTTATTACTCTACATTTAAAGCTGAATATATTTTCTCCATTATCATAATAAACTAGTTCTATTTCTTCACCCGTTTTCAATGTAAGATATACTCCACCTACTACTGGAATACTAATTAATATATTTTTACTATTACTATCTTGAACCAAAGTTTTGTAAATTCCATCTGCCCACTTAACCTCTAATTTACTATTTATAACCACATCAAATTTTTTCACTATAACACCCCTATGAAAATATATTAAAAAGTCTTTTAAATAGCCCTTCAACTCCGGAACCTTTTTGCTGTCTTTTTTCATTTATTATTTTTTTACTTATATCTTTTATACACTTTGCTGCGTTACTGTTTGGGTAAGATATTACAACTGGACTTTGCTCTCTTACTGCCATAACTAACTTTCTATCATCATCAATACAGCCTAAATATTTAGTTTCCAATTTTAGAAATCTTCCTACTGCTCTTTGAAATTTAAAGAAAGTTTCTTCGCCTTCCCCTTTATGAAAAGTTCTATTTACAACTATGCTTGTATCTTTATTTATTTTAAAGTATTTTACTGCTTTTAACAAGCTATATGCATCAGTTAGTGATGTTGGCTCTGGTGTAGTTACTATAATTACATCATCTGCACAGGCAATAAATGCCAATACACTTCTACTTATTCCAGCTCCTGTATCAATAAATATATAATCAAAGCCCTCTATATTTTCTATTTTTTCAAGAAATCCTTCTCTTTCATTTTGCTGAAGATCTTCTATATTGTTTAATCCTGAACCACCAGGTAATAACTTTATTCCCTCTGGTCCATCAACTAAAACATCTTCAATTGACATGCCGCCTTTCATAAGATCTAGCACATTATATTTCGGATATATTCCCATTAAAACATCATCATTTCCCATTCCTATATCAGCATCAAAAATCATTACTTTTTGACCCTGCCTTTGAAGAGAAATAGCTAAATTAACAACGAAATTGCTTTTACCAACTCCACCTTTTCCAGATGTTATAGTTATTATTCTTGCTTTTTTTCTATTATTAAAATCATTTTTTTCACCACTTGCCAGTCTTCTTAAGCTTTCAGCTTGATCTAACATATGGTTTCCTCCCCGATTATTAATTTAATTAATCGGTCTTTAGTAGGAACCTTAATATCATCTGGTACATTTTGGCCCGTTGTTATAAATGAAACTGGTTTATTCGCTTTATTTATAATATTGAATATTCCTCCATAAACTGTTGTTTCATCAAGCTTTGTTATAATTATTTTATCATATTTAAGCTCTTCATATCCACTTAAAATTGTATCTATATCTCTATTTTTAGTTGTTCCACTTAGTACTAACGCTGTATGGTCTGGTTTTGCATTTTGTACGTATGCTCTAAGCTCTGAAATCTGCATTGTATTTTTGCTACTTCTTCCCGTTGTATCAATTAATATAACATCGCAATAGCTTAAAGCTTCTACAGACGACTCCATTTCTTTAATTGTGTTTACAACTTTAAATGGTAGATTCATAATTTCTGCATAGGTTTTCAATTGATCTACAGCACCAATTCTATAGGTGTCTATAGTTATTAATCCTACTTTCTTTTTTTCTATTAACGCAAGCCTACCTGCAAGTTTTGCAATAGTTGTAGTTTTACCAACTCCTGTTGGCCCAACTAGAACTACTCTTCCAAGTAAATCTTCACTATTTATTTGAATTTTAGAATTTAATATTTTTTTAAAATCTTCTTTAAAAATATCAAAATCCTCTGAACAGTTCTGCTTTATCTCTTTAAAATATTTTTCATTTATATCTATTTCTTTCATAAATTCAACTGATAAATCTTTCTCTTCTTCTTTTGATGTATTTTTAATAACTTTATTTAAAAGCTCTTTCATTTCCCTTACTTCTTCTGTAAGCTTACTATCTTCTTCACTACTTTTTTCTAATTCTTTAGATTTTACACTTAAAGTATCTTTATTATTTAATTCTTCAATATCCATAAGTTTTTTAAGTCCTTCTAAGGACTCCTTAAAGGATTCGTCCTCTTCTTCTTCTTTTTCAGCTTTAACTGCTTTTTTATTATTTTCCAAAGCAGCTGTTACCTCTATTAACTTAGGAGAAAAATATCCTTTAAATCCAGGAGATTTAATTTTCCTTTGACTTATTATAATTGCATCTTTACCTAATTCATATCTTATTCTAGTTAATGCTTCATTCATACTTTTAACTGTATATTTCTTAATTATCATTATAAAGATACAACTCCCTCAGTTCTTATTTCTACATCATTTGGTATTTCATTTAATGAAATTACCATTATATGAGGAAATACCATTTCTATAAGCTTCCTAAATACACAACGAATATTTGGAGAAACTAAAATAACTGGTTGATTATTAAAGAAGTAAACTATTTCCACAGTATTTTTTATACTATCTAAAATTCTAGTTGTAGTATCTGGATCTACTGCTGGAAATGATCCCTGCATAGATTTTTGAACATTAGCTGCTATTATTTCTTCTATTTGTGGTGACAGCGTAACTACTACTACACTTCTATTTTCATCTATAATTTGATTGCAAATTGTTCTTCCAAGTGCAAACCTTACATATTCAGTTAAAAGTTCTAAATCTTTTGTAATTCTTGAGTTATCTGCAAGAGACTCCATAATTGTAACCATATCTTTTATTGGAACTTTCTCTTTTAAAAGATTTTGTAATACCTTTTGAAGTTCTCCAATTGTCATTAAATCTGGAATTAACTCATCTACAACAGCACTATATTTCTCTCTTGTATTATCAACTACTAATTTAACTTCTTGTCTACCTAGTAATTCATATGAATGTGATTTTATAGTTTCTGTTAAATGAGTTACCATAACGGTTGTTGGATCCACTACTGTTAATCCCTTTATTTCAGCCTCTTCCCTTTGATCCTTATTTATCCAAGTTGCTGGCAAGTTAAAGGTTGGCTCTATTGCTCTTATCCCTGCAATGCTTGAATTATCTCCTGATGGATCCATACAAAGCAACATATTTGGCATAAGCTCTGAGGCTGCAACTACAGTTCCTCTTATTTTAATAACATACTCATTTGTTTTTAGTTGCAAGTTATCTCTTATTCTTATAGGTTGTACAACTATCCCCATTTCAATAGCACACTGTCTTCTAACAGATGCAATTCTTTGAAGTAAGTCTCCACCTGTAGATTCATCTGCAAGTGGAATTAACCCATATCCAATTTCTACTTCCATAGGTTCTACATGAATTAAATCCATAACATTTTCAGGTTCTTTTCTTTCCATTTCAGTATATTCTTCTTCAACTTTTGCAATTTCCATTTCTTCTTTTTCAGATTCATCCTTATATAGTGCATAAGATAAATATCCTACAGCTGCTGCTACAGAAAAAAATGGTATCTTAGGCATACCTGGAACTAATCCTAATGCAAATATTACAGCAGATGCTATTGCTGTTGCAACTGGAAATGCTGTAAGTTGTTTAGTAATTGTTTTACCAAAATTTTCAGAAGATCCAGAACGAGTTACTAATAAACCCGCTGCTGTTGATATTAAAAGTGCTGGTATTTGACTTACAAGTCCATCTCCAATTGTAAGCTTTGTATATAATTCAGCAGCGTCTGCAACTGACATCTTAAGTTGCATTACCCCAATAATAATTCCTGCTATAATATTTATTATAGTAATTATTATACCTGCGACTGCATCTCCCTTAACAAACTTAGATGCCCCATCCATTGCCCCATAAAAATCTGCTTCTGCTTGCAAATCTTGTCTTCTTTTCTTTGCCATTATTTCATCTATAAGACCTGAGTTTAAATCTGCATCTATACTCATTTGTTTACCAGGCATAGCATCTAATGTAAATCTAGCTGCTACTTCAGATACTCTTGATGATCCACTTGTAATAACCATAAATTGTATTATTACTATAATAAGGAATATAATTATACCAACTACATAATTTCCTCTAATAACAAAATCTCCAAATGCTGCAATAATTGATCCTGCATCTGCCTCTGTTAAAATTAATCTAGTTGATGACACATTAAGACCTAGCCTAATTAATGTAGTTACAAGTAGTAGTGTTGGAAACACTGACATCTGCAATACATTAGTTGTAAACATTGTTATTAGTATTATTACAGCCGAAAGTGTAATATTAAAAGCTAATAAAATATCTAGCATTGGCTTTGGTATTGGAATTATTATCATCATGACTATTCCAAGAACCCCAAAGGCAACTAGTATATCTAGATTCTGTTTTAACTTAAACTTATTATCCGAAATCACCAAAATCACATCCTTTTCTTAGTAGAGTTATTTTTTCTTTTGCTTTAACTTGTATATCATAGCTAAAATTTCAGCCACAGCTTGATACATTTCTTGAGGTATATCTTGTTCTAACTCAACTTCTTGATAAATTAGCCTTGCTAGCGGTTTGTTTTCTATAATAGGTATATCAGCCTCTTTGGCTAATTCCTTTATTTTAATAGCTATATTTTCTGCTCCCTTTGCAACAAGCTTCGGGGCTTCCATTTGTCCCTCTACATATTTTATAGCAATTGCTATATGTGTTGGGTTTGTAATAATAACTGTAGCATCTGCTACTGATTGCATCATTCTATTTTGAGACATTTCTTTTTGTCTTTGTTTTATTTTAGCCTTTAATTGAGGATCGCCCTCCATTTGCTTATACTCTTCTTTTACTTCTTGCTTAGACATTCTTAATTCTTTATTATGCAGTCTAAATTGAACAAAATAATCTATTGCTGCTAATGTTACAAGTAGCAATGTTATTTTTTTAAAAATCCCTAAAATTAATGATTTTATTTCAATACCAATTGTTGGTAAATATAAATTGCTAACCTGCATTATTTTATCGAAATTATCAGCAATATACTTGTATCCAATAAAACCAACTATAGATATCATTACTAGGTTCTTTACAAGTTCTACTAATGTTTTCTTAGAAAACATATTTTTAAAACCCTTTATAGGATTTAGCTTTCCAAGTGATGGTTTAATAGGTTCCCCTGTTACTAAAAAACCAGTTTGCATTAAGCTAGCAAATACTCCAGCTAGCATTATTGGAAGTGCTACTGGTAATATCCCCATAGCTATCCTTCCTACTACTGTCAAACTTATTGCTTTAATGCTTGTTTCTGTTAACTCCATTAAAAGATTATCTCCTAAAAAGTAAATTACATTTCCTTTTAATCCAGATATTAAAAACCCACTTAAAGCTATAATCACCAATGTACAAGCTGCCATAGTTAAAGCTAACCCTATATCTTTACTTCTTGCAATTTGACCTTTTTTTCTTGAATCTTGCTTTTTCTTGGAGGTTGCTTCTTCAGTCTTTTCTTCTGCTGCAAATATAAATACCACAGGCATTAATCCAATTATCTTCCTGTATATTTCTGGCAATGAACTAATTCCACTAATAAATATTTTTATTATTATTGGTAATGCGATTGTTATAGATATAAGTCCTACTACTATTTTAACTGGCATACCAAGAATCATTACATTAATCTGTGGTACTGCTCTTGATATAAGTCCCATACAAAGATCAGTTATTATAATTATCAATACAATTGGTATTGCAATTTTCAATCCTATTACGAAATATTTTGTTATTATTTCTATTAGTGCCATCATGGATTCTCCACTTACTATGGTATGACCAAGTGGAACTAACATAAAACTTTCAATTAAAGATTTTATTAACATATGATGTCCATTTATAGAAAAAAATACTATCATTGCGATAAAGTGTAGTAAATTACCTGTTATTGATGTATTAGATTTACTATTAGGATCTAATACGCTAATCATACTAAGCCCTATATGAACATCCATAAAACTACCTGCCATAATAACTACTTCAAAAGCTACATTAGTTATTAAACCAAGTATTAATCCTGTTGTTATTTCTGAAATTATGTATGTAATTAATATGTAGTTATTTGTTATTGCCTCTATCGCTTTAGTATCTATTCCTCCAACTAGTGTTATTGAAAAAATTAATGCAAAAAACATTTTCATTGTTGGAGGTGTGCCATTTGGAAAAAACACCTTTGTAATTGCAAAAAAGCTAGTTACTCTTATAAATATAAAGAAAAGGGCTAAAAACTGGGCTATATTAACCATTTAAATGCCCCCTATGTAGATATTTTAATTATTAATTCAAATATTCTTTCTGTAAATCCTACTATTGTATGAAGCATAAAACTTGCTGTTAAAAGACCTACCGCAGCTACCCCTATAAGTTTTGGAACAAATGTTAAAGTCTGTTCCTGTATTTGTGTTGTAGCTTGAAAAATACTTATTATAAGACCTACTACTATAGATACTAGTAGTATTGGACCTGCCATTTTCATTGATGTGAAAAGAGCATCTTTAACTATTCCTATTATTAAATTCTCACTCATTATAAGTCACCTCACCCAAAACTTAATACTAATGCTCTTGTAATTAAATACCATCCATCTACCATTACAAATAATAATAATTTAAAAGGTAGTGCTATCATAACTGGTGGAAGCATAAACATCCCCATAGACATTAGTACACTTGCAACTACCATATCTATAATTAAAAATGGTAAAAATAATAAAAACCCTATTTCAAAGGCGGTTTTAAGTTCACTTATTGCAAAAGCTGGTACCACAACATATAACGGCACATTCTCCCTTGTTACCTCTTCTTTATTTATTTTAGAAGTTTCAATAAATAATTCTAAATCCTTCTGCCTTGTTTCTTTAAGCATAAACTCTCTTAAAGGTTTTGCTCCTGCCTCAAAAGCTTGATCTTGATTTATAGTGTTTTCCATAAATGGTTTAAATGCATTATCATTTATAGTTGTATAAACTGGTTGCATTATAAATATTGTTAAAAACAATGAAATCCCTATTAAAACTTGATTAGGTATTGATTGTTGAGCCCCTAATGCACCTTTTAAAAATGAAAATACAACTACTATTCTTGTAAAACAAGTTGCCATCATTATTACTGATGGTAATAATGTTAAAATAGTTAAAAATATTAAAAGTTTTATATTATCTACATAATCTTTAGGAGTACCCTCTCCCCCTAAAGAAATATTAACATCTGGTATATCAACCGTATTTGGTGCTGCAAAGGCTTTCGTTGTGAAAAATATTGTTACTATTGCAAATGCTATTAACATAATACCTAAATACTTCTTTTTATTTTTCATTTCCTTTACCCCCGCCACAAATCTTCTTTTTTAGTTTTAAAGCTCTTTCTTTTATTAAATTAATTGTATTTTCATATTTAATATTTGTTTCTTCAAATCTTTTTAATTTTTCTTTTTGTATATTAATCATTTCCTCTTCAGATAAATCTTCTAACTTTTCTGTTTTTCCTTCAGATGATGACATGACATATCCTTTTTTCCCTATTTTCACAATTAATATGTAGCTATCTTTTGAGATTTGAACTTTATCTATTACATTAATATATTTATTATCATTAATATCATTAATCTTCTTATTACTTAGATTAAATAGTATAAGTATTAATCCTAGTATTATTGCTAATGATATTATTAATTTTATAATCATCATAAAAATATCCATTTAACGCTTCCTTTATTGTACAATTTTCTCTGTTATATAAACATTTAAAATTACACCCTTTGTTAGTTTTTGATTTAACCTTTTAATTAACTCACTTTTTAAAGCCTCTTCATTTGCTGCTTCCAAATTTTCTACAGTGCAAGATTCAAAATAATGTACAACAACATCTCTTATTACTGCATGCTTTTTTTCAACTTCCGCAGTTAACTCTTTATTTTTTTCATCAAACCCTATTGATAATTTTAATTTAACATATCTTTTCGCATCCGTATCACTTAAGTTTACAAATACTTCTCCAACTTCACTAGTTATTTCTTCTATAACTACTACTTTTGCAGTGTCTCCACCTTTCATTGATGTAAAATATACACCTGCAAAGGTAGCTCCTCCAATTACTAATAGTACAACTATAAACGCTATTATTTTTTTTCCTTTACTCATCTCTTTCTCCTTTAAACTTTTTTATTAATTGTTATCAATTGCCATAATCAATATATCAACTCTTCTATTTTTCGCCATATTTTCTTCTGAATCATTTGCAGCTACCGGTTGATATTCCCCATATCCAGCTGCACTAAATCTCGCTGGGTTTTGCCCCATATTTTCTATAAAGTACCTTACTACATTTACTGATCTATCTACCGATAGCTCCCAATTTGATGGAAACTTCGAGGTATTAATAACTCTGTTATCTGTGTGTCCTTCTACTAATATCTGATTGGGCACTGATCCTATTAATGAATTTATTTTTCCAAGTACTTCTTTACTATCGCCTCTTAATATTGAACTTGATGTTTCAAATAAAATATTATCTCTTAATTGAATTACAATTCCTCTTTCACTATTAATTATCTCTACTACTTTCTCTAAATTATTTTCTTCAACAAATTTTTTAACATTATCATACATTTGTTGTTGCGCTGTTGCTGCGTCATCAACAGGAGTTTCTATGTCCTCCTCCCCACCGATTAACGGAACCGTTCCATTATACAAATCATATTTCATTATAGTATCTCCAGATTCACCAGCCATAACTGTTTTAAAAGCTTGTGATAAGCTATCCATTTTTTCTTGTTCAACACTAGACATTGCATATAAAAGCACGAAAAATGTAAGTAGCAATGTTATACAATCTGCATATGTAGCTAACCATTCATCACCTGTAAGTCCACCTTCCTGCTGCTTTTTCTTCCTAGCCATTATTTACAACTCCTTCATTAAGTTCAGCTGTTGAATTTTGATATTCTAATCTAACTTTTGGCTGCAGATATGTTAAAAGTTTTTCTTCTACTATTCTAGGGTTAACACCAGATTGAATTGATAAAATCCCTTCTAACATCATTTCTCTTATTCCAACTTCTTTAGCACTTTTTCTCTTTAAATCAGTTGCAATTGGCACACAAAAAAGGTTAGCCAGTATTGTTCCATAGAAAGTTGTAAGTAATGCTACTCCCATCCCTTTTGCTATACTAGTTACATCAGTTAAGTTTTGCATCATTTGTATAAGTCCTATTAACGTACCTATCATACCAAATGCTGGTGCAAAACCACCCCAAGCACTAAAAATCCCTGCATTTTTTGAATGCCTATCTTCCATTTCTCCAATTTCAAGTTCTAATATATTCTTTATAGTTTCTGGTTCAATACCATCAACTACCATTTGAAGTCCTTTTTTTAAAAATTTATCATCAATTTGGGATATTTCATCTTCTAGTGATAATAACCCTTCTCTTCTAGCCTTTCTTGAAAGCTCTGAAAACTTCATAATTATTTCTTTACCTGAGGTATCTGCCTCTTTAAATGATTGTCCAAGTAACTTAGGTATTTTCTTAATATCTTCTACTGAGTATGCAATTAAAACAGCACAAAAAGATCCACCTACAGTAATAAACACTGATGCCAAGTCCCAAAATATTTTTAGACTTCCACCCATTAACATCCCATAAAGTATTAATGCAAGTCCAATTACTATTCCTGCTGGCGTTAATTTATCTAACTTTTTCATATCTTAACTCCTCCTAAAACTTATAATTAATAATTTTGCTTTTATATCTAATTACCTTTTCTCTTACTTCTTCAATACTATCTAAAACAATATATTTTTTACTATTAGTTAATGTAATTAGAGTTTCAGGCATCTCTTCAATTTTCTCTATATGATCTGCATTTAATGTAAATTCTTTATTATTCATACCAGTTAAAATAATCATAATTTTACCACCTTTTTTTAAATTAATTAAGTTTAGATAAACATTTTTATATTATATTTACCTAAAGTTAATTATTTTTTTAATATATACTTATATTTAGTAATTTATAAGCTATAGGCCAGAAAGTTCTTTCGAACTTTCCTTTAGTACTCTATTTTCATTTGCCCATAGCTTATTTTCTACTAATTAAAAACTATCTCTTTAAGTTAATAATATCTTGTAATATTTCGTCTCCTGTTGTTATCATTTTACCTGCGGCTTGGAATGCTCTAGTTGAGATTATCATATCAGTAAATTGCTCTGCTAAATCTACATTTGACATTTCAAGCATTCCTTGCAAATTAGCCCCATATCCCTTTGAGTTATCATCTCCAAGAGTTCCTATACCACTTTTAATTATAGCATCACCGGAGTTAACTGATGATGAATAAAGATTACCACCAAGTTTTGCTAATCCTTCTGGATTTTTAAAATTTGCCATTCCAATTTGTCCAAGTGCTGCAACTCTACCATCTTCTAATACTCCATTTATTATTCCTGTACTATCAATTGTATAAGTTTTAACTCTGAGCTCTAAATCTGTTCCTGGTATTCTTACCTTATCTGGTATTTTCATAGTTTTTAATTGTCCGTCATAAGCTTTAAGTGTTTTAGTTCCATCAACAAAATTTAACAATCCATCTGTTCCTAAACTTTGTATTGGTGTACCACCAAGAGTAAGTCCTGATTCGGTTCCACCAATTTCCATAGTTTTACCTGTCACCATTATTGATTGATTAATTCCTTTGTTTTGAAGAGCTTTGTTAATTGAGTTTTGAGCTGCATCTATTGTCATTGCTCCAGCTGTAGTGAAATCTCCATTAATTGTAATTGTCTTATTTTTTTCATCTATTTCAGTATCTGATTTTGTTCCTGCTGTTATTTTACCAATTTGAATTTTATATCCATTTAAAGATCCACCTGGTGTAAATGCGAATTGCATTGAACCGAGCTCAAGAGCTGTTGCTGTCATTAGCTCTCCACCACCCTCAATTGCATCTGCAGTTAATCCTGAATAAATCTTAGCAGTTCCACCTACCTTTATTTTATAATCAGCTGTAATTGCTACTCCTTTAGTTTTTAATGCTGCATTTATTGCATTTTCAATCTCCACTGCACTAGTTCCTGGATATGAAGCAAAGTCACCTGACAAAACAATTTTTGCAGGTCTATTATCTGCAGCAATTGGTTTAGTTGGATCTTGTAGAGTAACTTCAGCACCAGGCACAGATGCTCTTGTATCTCCTATTTCAATTTCAATACCATTAAATTCAGTTCCTTCTGGTAACTCAAATTTAAATCCACCTACATTAATTTCTTTAGGAGCCTTATTATCAGTTCCTCCAGCAATTTTTATTTTACTACTAATATTATTCACAACTGCTCCACTAACAGTTATTGTAGTTTTAATACTAGCATTTTTTAATGCAGTCTTCATCTTAGCATCTATATCTGCTGATGTAGGTACTTTTGTAGAATCAACTGATGAAAAGTTCCCCTTAATAATAATAGATGGTCCTTCTTTATTTATTAGCACTTCTGTTGGTCCATCAACTTGTTGTGCACTAATTGTATATCCATTTAGGTCTTTTCCGTTACCAAATGTAAAGTTCAAACCTGCTAATGGTTCAATTACTACTTTACCATCTTTATCTACTAAAGCTCCTGTTGGAGGTGCTGCTATAGTTCCACTTATATCTGTTTTACCTGTAATATTTGCTAAGTTCATAGCACTACCACCAATATTTAAAACTTGCTGTTTATAACCTTTACCTTTAATTTCTGCATTTATCTTTTCTTGTAAATTCTTAGCAGATACATTTCCGCCTACAAAATCACCATCTATTTTAATTTTTTTTGTATCTGGATCCAAATTAACTTTTAAATCTGTTCCTTTACCAACTTCTCCTATTTGAAAAGTATAACCATTTAATCCACTACCTTCACTTAATTGAAGTGTGAACCCACCAATTGTAACTGCATTAGGTGAAGTTGCATCTGCTCCTCCCTTAACACCTTCTGATGATAAATCCGCTATATTTATAGGTTTACCTGATACAAACACTTGTTGTGATATTCCAGCTGATGAAAGTCCTTTATTTATAGCTGATTCTACTTGTGCTGTTGTCAATCCATTTACAGTTGAAAAATCTCCATTTACAACAATAAGTTTTTGAGTTTTATCAACATCTGAAGTTGTTACCGTTCCAGGTCCTACAGCTCCTAAAACAACTTTATAACCATTTAATTGTGACCCAGGTCCGAATTTAAAATCTAGTCCTGCTGTTGATACGTCGTTTGGTTTCTTTGCTGTAGCTTCCATTGAGCTATCATCATTTGTTAATGAATATCCCATAACTCTGAATCCGTCACCAGTTAAAAGATTACCACCTTCATCTAATATAAATGATCCATCTCTTGAATACATAATCTCTGTATTTCCATTTGCAAGTGATTGTGAAGTTAGTCCATGTGCCCCAGCTCTATGATTTACTTCTAAAACCCCATCATTTATTGCAGGTCCCTTACTTACCATAAAGAATCCAGAACCATCTATGGCTACATCTAATGACCTTCCAGTTGGTTGCATCATACCTTGAGTCATTACTGAATCAATACTTGCAAGTTGAACTCCAAGTCCTACTTGACTTGCATTTACCCCACCTTTATTATTTCCAGGTGCCATTGCATCTGAAACATTTTGACTTAGCATATCACTAAATCTTGCTCTTGATGACTTAAAGGAAGTAGTACCTACATTTGATATATTATTTCCTATAACATCTAATTTTACTTGGTTAACCTTCATTCCACTTATTCCTGAATACATTGATCTTAACATAAAATTTGACCTCCACCCTTTTTTAAAAATACCTTGCTTCTATCTTTCCACAAGGCAATAGCCTCCATTTCTGGTCCAGCCTATAAAATAACTACACTATCTATATTGGTAAATATATTTTCCTTAGCTCTTTCTTTTTCAACTGCTGTAATAATTGTCTTATTTTCAATACTAGCTATTAAAGCTACATCTTTATACATTATCACAGAATTTTTCGCACCTTTAGCTTCTGCTATTTTAAATCCTTTTCCTATAGCATCCATGTCTTGCTCATTAAAGTTTATCTCCTTTAACCTATCTGCTGCATGTTTTGAAAGAGTATATCCCCTATTTTTTTCTATGGTTTTATCTAATATATCTTTAAATCTATTACTATTTTTCAGCTTATTTTGATTTATGGCATTTCCTGCACTAACATTCGGAAAATTTCCTACTGGATAAGCCCTTCCATCAACTATTCTAAATCCCATTAAAACTCACCTGTCTTTAATTTAATTAATTAAACACTTTCTTCTTTAGGTGTTTCTGTATCTGGAGTCTCTGGTACTTCGTCCCCCTTTTCTGATACTTTAATAACCTTATCATAAGTAAATTCTTTAATTTCATCTGTACCCTCTAATTTAATTCTAACCTTTATAACACCATCATCTTTAACAACACCTAAAACAGTGCCCTTTAAGTTTTTCTCATCTTTATCTTTTTCACTTAGTTCAACATTCTTACCAATAAATGCTGTTGCCACTAAGAAAGACATATTTCCATTCATATTAGTAATTGGAGGAAGGGTATAATCTGGTACATCTAAAACTGTTACAACATCAGCAATATCAAAAGGCTTAATCTCATTTTTACCATTTACATTAACTTCTACTGAAATAGTAGTCTTCCCAGCTGTAGTAGTAACAGCTCTAACTACTCCTGTATATGGTTTACCTTCATTATCAACAGCCTTCATGGTAACACCTTTTCCAGCTAAATCATGGGCTGTATAATTAGTCATTGTAGTGTTTAGATTATTCATTTGCTCCATTGATGAAAATTGTGCCATTTGAGTAACATATTTTGTTGAATCATTGTCTCCCATAGGATCCATATTAGATAATTCTGCTGATAATATTTTCAAAAAAGCATTTTTATCCATATCTTGCCCGGGTTTCATAATTTTAGTTCCTTTTTCTGTTGCTCTTTCACCTGTATAATTATTTATAGTTAAATCTGTCATAGTTTTCTTATTTACATTTATATCTGCCATAGTTTTCACTCCTTACACTAATAAATTTACACTACTATCATCATATAACTTTTCATCCTCTTGTAAATCCTCTGTAAAAAATCCTGATTCCTTAGATGAATTTCTACCTTGTTTATTTTGATTATTCTTAAACAATTCATCTTGACTACTTTCTCCACCGTGATATGTAGGATCATCACTATATAGTCCAATATTTACTTCATGTATTTTAATATTTTGTTGCTCTAAACTCTTTTTAATCTCATTAAGATTAGAATTTAATAAGTTATATGTTTCTTTTGATATAGCTTTAATATCAGCTTTTAAAATCCCCTCTTCAGAAAGTAATTTTATTGTCATTTCTCCAAGTTCTTTTGGATAAATTTTAACTTTCAATTCTGCTACAGCATTTTTCATCATAAACTTAACATTTTTAATTATATCTGTATCTATAGTCTCTTTACTTACAACCATTGGCTCTTTAATAACTTCGTTGGATTTAACATTTAATCTGTTTATTAAAGTATTTTGATTATTTAAGCCTGCATTTTCATTTCCACCTAATATTTTTGCAAGAAGCTTATCTTCTTTAGAAACTTCAGTCTTTAGTTCTTCTACTTCTAATAACGATTTATCAACTACACCATTATCTTTAACTTCGCTAAATCTTTTAGGATCTAAAGTTGCTTTTAAATCTGCTAATACACTCTTAACTTCACTTTCAATAGTATTATCAGTAGAAGTATCTACATTACTACTTTGCTTAACATCTATAAACCCCTTAGTTACTATTGATCTATCTTCAATTTTTTCAGTTCCTAAGATTGTTTTTATATTTGTTACTATACTTTCAACTTCGCTCTTAGCTTCATTGTCAATAGTATTAACCATAGAAATATCCACCGTACTATTTTGCTTAGCTACTTTAATTTCCTTAGTTTCAATTCCTTGCTTAGTAATTGTTTTTGGTACTATATCTACCTTATTAAACAAGTTTTCAGTTAAGCCTTCTAAAGCTGTTTTAAATTCTTGCATTTGATTAGTAGATAAAACTCCATCAATTTTTTTTGAATTTAAAGTCTCTAAAATAGTATTTGTTAAATTCAAAGCCTCTTTAGTAAGATTATTATTTTTTATTACTTCCATATCAACTTGAGTATCAATATTATTTAACAAAGGAATCTCTTTATTATTAACTTCTGCAATACTACTTTGCATAAGCATTGGATCTTCAAGTTTTACTGGTAATAAACTTTTAATCTCTGGTGAATTTAAAATTTGATTTAAAAGAGCTACTACTTCTTCAAGTATTTGGCCTTCAAATTTATTTCCTTGGAAATTTTCTTCATTACTAATAATTTCAACTACTTCTTTAACAGTCTCTTTAACCTTAGAATCTTCTGTTACTTTAACATCATTGCTATTTATAAATTCTTTTTTATTCAAACTATTATTTGATCTATTTTCATCATTAGTAGGTTTTTCTGTTTTTTTATTTAAAATCTTTTTGAAATTATTATCTGTAGTTATTTTTTCTACATTATTACTTTTCGAAATATTTTGAGTTGGCTCTTTAGTAGGTATGTTTAAACTAAATTTGTTATCTATCATCTATTTTTCACCTCCCTCCCCTTGGACATCTCTATTATTTTCTTTGAAGCTGCCTGATTTCTCATATATGCATAAAGAGCAAATTCATCATTATTTATTTGTTCAATTCTGTTTTGCTCCTTGTTATATGATATCAACTGATTTTCTTTAAGAATATCAACTGTTTTTCTTTCTATTTGCTTCTTTTTTAAGTCTTCTCTTCTGAAATCTAACTCTCGCTCTCTAAGCTTCAGTTCTTTTTCTGTTTCATCTATTCCCTTATTAATAGCAAACAAATAGTTCTTTTTAATTTTTTGATAAACTAAGGTTTCACCTTTATTTATGCCATTATATTTTTTATAATTATCATTTAAGTCATTTAACCTAATTTCAGTTTTTTTAGTTTCTCTTTGACTTTGGGTAAATTTTCTTTTACTTTCCTCTTCTTGTTTACCTCTTATTTCTAGAAGTTTTTCTAAACCAAATTTAAACCCTTTTGGCATATTACCCCTTCTTTCTATCTATTAAATAGCGATATTAAATTTCCTACTGAGTCTTCAAATTCTGATTTTTCTTCAACACTCTGCTTCAAATAATTTTCTAAAGCATCATGATATTCTATAGATAAATCAATTTTTTTATTGCTACCTCTTACATAAGCTCCCAGGTTAATTAAATCCTCTGATTCTTTATAAGTTGCAAGTAAATCTCTTGCTATTGATGCTGATTCTTTATGATCATTATCCGTAATTGAAGACATAAGTCTACTTACACTATTTAGAATATCAATTGCTGGATAATGGTTTTTATGGGCAAGTGCTCTTGATAACACAATATGTCCATCCAAAATACCTCTTACCGCATCTGCAATAGGTTCATTAAAATCATCACCATCAACAAGAACTGTATAAAAGCCTGTAATTGATCCCTTGTCTGAGGTCCCTGCTCTTTCCATTAACTTAGGTAACATTGCAAAAACTGAAGGTGTATATCCTTTTTGAGCTGGAGGTTCACCAATAGCAAGTCCAACTTCTCTTTGAGCCATAGCAAACCTTGTAACAGAATCCATCATTAAAATAACTTTCTTACCTTGGTCTCTAAAATATTCTGCTATAGCTGTTGCTGTTAATGCACCTTTTATTCTTACAAGAGCCGGTTTATCTGAAGTTGCACAAACTACAACTGATCTTTTCATACCTTCTGGTCCTAAATCTTTTTCAATAAACTCAAGAACCTCTCTTCCTCTTTCACCAATTAAAGCAATTACATTTATATCTGCTTTTGCCTCTCTTGCTATCATTCCAAGTGTTGTACTTTTACCAACCCCTGACCCCGCAAATATACCTATTCTTTGACCATCACCACAAGTCAAAAAGCCATCAATAGCTCTTACACCTGTAGGTAATACTTCTTTTATTCTTTTTCTTTTTAATGGATCTGGAGGTTGATTTTCTAAAGGATATGCTTTATCACTTAAAATATCATTTCCCTCTAAAGGATTTCCAAGTCCATCAAGAACCCGTCCTAAGAGTTCATTTGAACACTTAACTTCTAAAGGTCTCTTTTCTGGTATTACTCTACACCCCGGAGCTATTCCTATAAGTTCTCCAAGGGGCATTAACAAAACAGCATCTTCCCTAAACCCCACAACTTCACAGTTTACAGGCTTGTTTTCTAGATTATATATAGTACAAAGCTCTCCTACAAAAGCTTGTATGCCTTGCACTTCAATAGTTAATCCAATAATTTGTTTTACAATGCCTTCACAGTATGTTGTATTTATTTCTTGGATTTTTCTATTTAACATATCAAAATCTATGTTTATCATATTTTCCTCCAACATACTATTTAAGTATTAGTTCTTCTAATTTTTGCAGTGCAATATCCATTCCTACAATTGTCTTACCTGTCTTTTTTTGAACTTCAGCATTTCCAGGTTCCATAAGTGTATCTTCTAAAATAAATATTTCTCCCTTTATTGCATAAGCTTTTTGCCAATAACTTAACTTTTCTCTAATAGGTTCACTATGCACTGGGTTACATTTTATAACTATATTTTCTTCCCCTTTAGATTTTTCTAAAATAGGATCTATTAAATGTAATATTCCCTCTGACAATTTAAGTTCTTTACCTGAAATTACTTTAGCCATTTCTAAGGCAAGGTTAATTATTTCACTTCTTTTTTCACTCATATAGTTTTCATAATCACAAGCGGCTAAGGCTAAAATACTTTCTGCTTTTTCTATATCTTTTTTAACCTTATCCTCTGTATCCATTAAAGATTTTTCATAGCCCTTTTTATAACCATCCTCATATCCATTTCCAGTACCATTTGCATATCCACTATCATAAGCAACTCTTTCAGCTATAGCTGCTTCTTCTAAGGATTTTAAAACTATTACTTCTGCCTCTTTTTTAGCGTTTTTAACAATTCCTACACCAATATTTTCATAACTCTGTATTATGGAGTCAACATCTATAACCTCTTCTTGCTTTTGTTTTTCTTCTCTTAAAGTTTTATTAATGTACTTAGTAGCAATTATTTGATTATTTCCTATAGTTGCTACTGCACTCTTTATAAGGTTATATGATGATTGCATCTTCCCCACCTCTTGAGACAATTATTTCTCCTGCTTCTTCTAATCTTCTAATTATAGAAACAATTTTTTGTTGTGATTTTTCCACATCCATTAATCTTACAGGTCCAAGGAATTCCATATCTTCCTTTAATGAAGCTGCAGCTCTCTTAGATTGGTTCTTGTAAATAACATTTGCCACATCTTCAGAACATCCCTTAAGTGCAAGCGCAAGTTCTTTAACTTCAACTTCTCTAAGAAGTCTTTGAATTGAAACATCATCAAGAGTAATAATATCTTCAAATACAAACATTGAATTTCTAATTTTTTCAGCAAGGACCTCATCTTCTCTTTCTAAGCCTTCTGTAATATTCTTCTCTGTAGTTCTATCAACTTGATTTAGTATATCTACAAGTGTTTCTACGCCACCAAGAGTTGTCATCTCAGTTCTTAAAACACTAAACAATTTATTATTTAGTACTTTTTCAATTTCTTTAATTACCATTGGCGATGTATTGCTCATAGTAGCAATCCTTAAAGCCACATCACTTTGAACCTCTTCTGGCAGATCTGCTAAAACCTGAGCTGCTTTATCTGGTTGAAGATAACATAATATTAAAGCTATAGTTTGTGGATGCTCATAGTTAAGAACATTTAACAGTTGGCTAGCATCTGCCTTTCTTGCTATTGCAAATGGTCTATATTGTTGGTTTGCTTCTGATACCCTACTAAGTATTTCACTTGCTTTTTGAGGTCCTAAAGCCTTTGAAAGTAATGCTCTTGCATAATCCATTCCGCCTTCAACAATATAGTCTTTAGCTTTATTTGTTTCTAAGAACTCATTTAATATATTTTCTCTTTGCTCTGAAGAAACTGAAGCTATATTTGCAATTTCATAAGTAATTTTTTGTATTTCACTTTCTGGAAGCTTCTTTAATATACCTGAAGATGCTTCTGGTCCAAGAGTTATAAACAGTATAGCTACTTTTTGTATTCCATTTAATTTATTTATGTCTCTTGCCATTTCATCACCTCTCATTTTCAGATAACCAAGACTTAACAATGTCTACTACTTGTTCTGGTTTATCTTGTGCATATTTTTTAATTTCTTCTTCGAGCTGTGTCTTAGGACTATTATCACCAAAATCTATTGGAGTTAATGGTTCTTGTATATTTTTAGATATTCTATCCTCAATAACCACATCTAATAAATTCCCTTCTTCTTTGACTTCAGCATTTTTTCTTCTCTTTTTAAGTAGAACTACTATAATCGTAATAATTATTCCTAAACCAAGTAATCCTATAACAACGTATGTAATAATTTTATTTCTTTGTTCTGCCTTTAACATTTCATCCATAGCTGCAGCAGCTGCATCATCTTTTGCAAGCGGATCAAAGTTTATACCTTCAATAGTAATAGCATCTCCTCTTTCAAGGTTAAATCCTATAGCCGTTCCCACTGATTTTTCAATTGCTTTTTGCAAATTCGGATCTAAATCCCCATCTATAAATACTGTTGCTGTTAATCTTTTAACTTCCCCTGGCGCACTAATTACCTTACTTTCTATTTTTCCACTTTCATAATTAGTTTTTTGATCTTCCTTTGAAGATTTGGAAGTTGTATTTTTATCCGCTATAGTATTTCCCATATTATTATCTACAGGACTTTCTGTTGCTTGTCCATCATTTGTTCCATTAATTTCTTTTAAAGTTTGTTGACTTACTATAACTTTATTTGGGTCAATTACTGTTTTTGTTTCTTGCTTTGAATCAAAATCTAAGTCTACATTTACCTTTGTAGTTATTTTCTTTCCTACAACAGGTTGCAATAGGTCAAGTATTGATTTTTCAAGAGTCTTTTCATATTTTTGTTCTAATAAATTCTGTTTTTCAATTTCATCAGAACTAACAATACTTCCATCCTTATTATTTAAACCCTTAGTTAGTAAATTCATCTTATCATCAACAACTTCTATATTTTCCTTAGGTATATTTTCTGTACTTCCAGAAACTAAAGCTACAATTGAGCTAACTTGTTCCATAGATAGATCATTCCCAGCCACAAGTTTTAAATAAACTGCTGCTTTTCCTGGCTCCTTATCTTCTACAAATACAGAATCCTTTGAAGGAGTTATATGTACTCTTACATTATCAACTTGAGAAAAACTTCTTATAGTTTTTTCCAATTCCCCTTGTTGCATCCTAAGCTTCTTAATTTTAAATTCCTCATCAGTCATTCCAAAAGAACTACTACCATCCATAAGTTCAAAGCCCTTACTTCCTGTAGATAACTCTGGAGCAATTTCTAATCTTAACTCATCTACATTGTCTTTTGGCACCATTATTGCTTCGCCTTCTATTTTCATGTCTACTTTCTTTTCTTTTAGCTTACTTGTAACAAGCTGTGCGTCACTTGGCTCAAGCCCTGAAAATAGAATTTTATATTTATTATTGGCCGAATAAAAAAACATTGATATTATAGCAATAATTAATGTAACTAATGCTATAACAATCGCAATTTTTACACCTTTGCCTAAAGCTTTAAATCCTGTCCAAAGTTTCTTGAAGCCTTCTTTAAGCTTATCCATCTACACTCAATCTCCTTACACTATAGCTGCATTCTCGTTAGTTCTTGTACTGCCTCTACTACTTTATTTCTAATTTGAACTGCTAATTGAAGAGATATTTTCGCCTCTTCACCAGCTAACATAACATCATTTATATCTACATCTTGTCCTGATGCAAGCCCTTTAGTTAATTCATCAGCTATAACTTGTTTATCATTTACTTTATCTAAGCTCTCTTTGAAAAAGCTATCAAAACTTACCCCACTTGATTGTTTATCATTCTTTAAAGGATTATTAAATATAGCTTCACTTGGTACAAATTCATTAATTTTCATATTTACAACTCCTACCTTCCAATTTCTAATGATTTCATAAACATGCTTTTACTAGCATTTAAGGTATCAACATTAGCTTCATAAGATCTTGAAGCCGATATCATATCTGCCATTTCATTTAAAACATTAACATTTGGCATTGTTACATAACCTTCTTTATTAGCATCTGGATGACTTGGATCAAAAACAGTTCTTAAAGGAGACTTGTCCTCAAGTATTCCAACTGCTTTAACTCCATTTAATCCTTTTTCATTATCTAATGATTCTTGAAAAACAGCTACTTTTCTAACATAAGGTTTTCCATCTTTTCCTCTTGTAGTTGTTGCATTAGACATATTAGATGTTATTGTATCCATTCTTAACCGCTCTGCTGAAAGACCACTTGCACTAATTCTCATAGAATTAAACATACTCATTATTATTTACCTCCCACCTGCTATTATATTTTTCATAGAATTTAACTTCCCATTAGCCTGAGTAATTAAAGCATTATACATAAGTGTATTTGAAGCTTGATTTACTTTTTCCAAATCTAAATCTACGTTATTTCCATCAGTTCTCATACTAGTACTTTTATCTTGTTTTATAGATATACTTCCTAACTCATTATCATCTTTTATATGACCAGGCTTAGTTTGTTTTAACTCAAAGTTTTCTTTTTCATTTTTAAAATTCTCTTCAAAAGTTACATATGATTTTTTATATTCTTTTGTATTTATGTTTGCCATATTATTTGCTATAACTTTTCCTCTTAAAGTTGACGCTTTAAGCCCCTGTTTAATCAAGCTATAGGTTTCATTATTGCTTATATCCAATGTTCTTCTCTCCTCTACAATCTTTTTATATTAATTCGTCAAATTGTTATCATATAGAACATTATATGATAACCGGCTTCTTTTTCATAGTCCTTTTTTGAAATACATTAACTTTTATATTAAACTTTTTTTAATTTTTTTATAATAATATTTGCTTGTTTTTTTTATATTTCGCTTATATATTCTAGCTATTTCCTCCTTTAACCTACTATTTTTTCCATATAATAGATTAAACATATTAATTTTATTATTTTGCAAATAATTTTATTCTATTTTATTGTATTAGATTAATTTTTCACGCGAATATATTATTAAAAATGTCGAATTATAGTTTTCCATTTAAATAAGGACTTTACATTTTGAAATTATTGTGGTAAAGGATTTTTATCCATAAATTCAAAAAAACCTGCCAATTTTTATTGGCAAGTTCTTCTTTATACTTAAATATATACTTTTACTGTTATATTTACTAAAACAATTTCTATTTAACTCTTTCTAAAATGCTTAATATATCTGATGGGAATCTATTTGTTTGAGCAAGCAAAGCTGTTGAAGTTTCATGTAAAATTGAAGTTCTTGCATAATCAGTCATTTCTAAAGCAATATCCGAATCTCTTATACTACTATCAGCTTTTTCTAAACTAGCCATACTACCACTTAAATTATTTGCAGTACTTTCCATTCTATTTTGAATAGATCCATACCTACTTCTAACTCTATTAACATTATCTATAGCTTCATCAATAGACGATAAATTTTTATTAATATTTTCAACTTTAGTAACATCAACTTCACTTAAGGGATTATTCCCATCTTTATCTCTTAATGCATCCGTAGTTACATTAACCATAGGTATTTTAATATCCTCTTTAGCATTAGCCCCTATCATAGATGTTTTATACTCTGGTTTATCATTATTACTAACAAATTTATTACTTATTAAGTTAACTCCATTAAAATTAGAATTTGTAGCAGTATAATCAATATTTTTTTTCAATTGATCAATTTCTAATTGAATAACTTTTAAATCTTCAACATTATTAATCCCATTACTAGCTTGAACAGTAAGTTCCTTCATTCTAACCAAAGAATTACTTACAGTTTCTAAAGCGCCATCTGTCGCTTGCATCATAGAAACTCCATCTTGAAGATTTTTTGATGCTGATTGTAATCCTCTAATTTGCATTCTAAAATTTTCACTTTGTCCAAGTTTATTTGGATTATCCTTTGCACTATTAATTTTTTGCCCAGTTGATATTCTATTAAGAATTCCAGCTTGAACATTTAAATTTTTCTTATAATTTTGATATACATTTAACGAATCCATATTTTGATGTAATCTCATAAAACTATCACTCCTATAACTACTTAGGCATCATAAAATAAATAACTATACAAAGATTCTTAGGCTTTTTTGTACTAAACCATAAATTTAAGGCAGTTAATACTATCTACACTAGCTGTCATTTACTTGTAGCGTAAGTATAAAAAAGATAAAAATACTAATTAGATATTTATTTGCAGATTCCTTACTTATATATTATATCGTCCAGTTCCTATAAATCTTAATACATATTTAAATTGCCCAATTATATATTATTCCCTTTTCCCTAAGTCACAACTATATTTATTCAAATTCTATGTTAATTTATGCTATTGATTCTTCTTTACTTCACTATAACTTCACCATGTTTTGATATTATTTTTCTTTTATAATTATAAAACATTAAAGATAAAAATTCTTATTGTCCCCTCTTCTGAAAATAGGTATCCTTTATAATTTCGCTTTAAAATATCCACTAATTCCTCTATTCCTTCATTTAATATAATATACAAAAAAAAATGGCAAAAGCCATTTTTTTAAGATTTTATATCAATAATATTCCCCTTACTATTATCTACAGCCATGATTTTCATCATTTGCTTCATTCCCACTTCCATTTCACTATTAGTATTCAGTTGTAATTTCATTACAGAAAGACTAACTGCATTCTTAAGATTATTTTGACTCATATTCATTGATATTCTTCCAATATCCATATTATTTCTCCTCCTTAAAATTATATAACATATTCATTAACTAATTACTAAAAAAAGCATCTACTTGTGTTGTTATATATTCAAGCTTTTCTTCTGTCATTCCTGGATATACTCCTAAGAAGAATGTTCTTTCAACAACTTGATCTGTATTTTTCAAATCTCCAACAACCTTATGTTCTATGTTTTTATATCCTGGTTGTCTTAATATATTCCCTGCAAATAACATTCTTGTTTCTATTTTCTTATCTTCTAAGAATGTTACAAAATCCTTCTTAGTAAATCCTGCATTTGCTCTTACTGTTAGTGGAATTGCAAACCATGATGGTTCTGCTTTTAGAAGTGCTCTTGGTAATATAAATTTATCTTCATATTTCTTAAAGCAATTATATAACACATCAAAGTTATGCTTTCTTTTTTCTGAGAACATAGGTAATTTATCTATTTGTTCTACTCCCATTGCACATTGTAAATCTAATGGCTTTAGATTGTATCCTATATTATTGTAAACATATTTATGATCATATCCGTCTGGTAACCCTTCAAATTTAAAGTTAAATCTGTTTTTACATGCACCAGCCTGATCTGCTTCTCCTGTTTGACAGAAGCATGCTCTTCCCCAATCTCTTATTGAAAGCGCTGCCTTGTATAATTCCATTGAATTAGTACAAACTGCGCCACCTTCTCCCATAGTCATATGATGAGCTGCATAAAAACTATATGTTGAAAAATCTCCATATGTCCCACAATATTCTCCATCATATTTAGAATCTAATGCATCACAAGTATCTTCAATCACATATAAATTATGCTTCTTTGCAATAGCCATTATCTTATCCATTTCTGCTGGGTTTCCAAGCGTATGTGCAAATATTATTGCTCTTGTCTTATCTGTAATTGCAGCTTCTATTTTAGCTGCATCTATATTATAAGTATCTTCTTCAATATCTATGAATACTGGTATTAATCTATTTTGTATAATTGGGTTTAAAGTTGTTGGGAAAGTCATTGCTGTTGTTATTACTTCATCCCCTGGCTTCATTGGATTCTTTATTGTTGGTGAACATAGCGCTGATACTGCTACTAAGTTTGATGATGAACCTGAATTTGTAACTAAACAGTTCTTCATGCCTAAATAGCTCGAGAACTTTTCACAAAACTCTTTACCTTTTTTCCCTAATGTTAACCAAAAATCTAAAGCAGAATCTACAACTGCAACCATTTCTTTTTCGTCAAAAACTCTACCAGCATAATTAACTTTACTTTCTCCTGGTATAAATTTCTTTTCTATCTCTCTAACATTATATAATTCAACTACCATTTTAAGTATGTCTTCTCTTATTTCATTTTCATTTCTCATTCTCATCATCCTTCCTCCTGTTACTATTTGAAATTATCCCCAACATTTTTTCTTATCTATTAACTCTGGTGTTCCTTGAGAAGCTGCATATCCTAGCACCTTTTTGTCATAGCCCTTTATTGCTTCAAAATACCCTCTTAGAATTTCAATATCAGGTTGACCAATATTTAAGTAATATACCTTCATACCTCTATCTATAGCCATATTAGCAAAAGGAATTAGTTTTCTAACAGGAGATGTCTTCATTAATTTTATCCTTTGCTAAAAATTTATATCATACTCTCTATTGTTTTTTTAATCCCCTCTTCAAATGAATACATAGGTTTAAATCCAGTATCCCTCGTTAATGAAGTTATATCTGCACATAGGTGCATAATTTGATTTTCATTATACTCAAAATCACCAATTCCAAGAGGTAGACTTTCATCTATTAAATCTCTCATTTTTATTATATACTCAGATAATGGTTTAGCAACACCACTCCCTATGCAATAAACAGATTGATCTACTCCATTTTTACCTATTAGATAAAACGCTCTTGCAGCATCTGCGCAATATAAGTAATCCCAAAGTTGCTCTGATTTGGTAAATGATGGCCTCTCTCCATTTAGTAATTTTTCTAAGCATGACAAAATCATTGTTCCATCATTATCATGAGGCCCATACACACTAAATATTCTAGTCCATACATGTTTTATTCCAATTTCTTTACACAGTATTGAACTTAGCTTACATGAGGCATATTTCGCTACTCCATATGCACTTAAAGGATCTACAGGTGTATTTGGTGATATTACATCTGATACTAGTCCGTATTCAGCCTGTGATCCAGCACCTATAAACATTTTACATCCTATCTCTTTTGCAACTCTTGCAGCATTTAGTGTATACCCTATATTTTTATTTTGTATTTCTGGACTATATCTTACATTTCTTGCTGTTGCTTCCCATCCAAAGTGATAAAAAGCATCATAAGAATCTTTTTCAAGTTCTTTTAATCTATGAATTTCATCAAGCTTACACTCAACTACAGTTATTAAATCTGATTTAGGTAATCTATCTATATTTCTTGAATTTGGTCTAGTAACCGCTATAACTTTAGTATTATTTAAAATACATTCATTTATTAGTGCCACACCAAGCATGCTAGTTGCACCTGTTAAAATTATTTTTTTCATTATAACCCACCTTAATAACTACTACTTACTCACAATTATATTCTTTTCATATTCTTCCCTATCTAAGAACGGGAACATATCATCATAAGCTCTTGAAACTAATGTTCCATCTGGTAATTTATCTGATGCTATTCTCGGCATTATTAATTGCCATTCTAGAGTCATTACATCACATATAACTGGTCCATCGTAATTTAATACTTCATCAAGCTTAGAATCTAAATCTTTAATATTATCAATTCTTACGCCTTTAATTCCATATGCTTTTGCAATTTCAATAGAATCCGGACACCACACCCCTGAAG
Source organism: Clostridium gasigenes (assembly GCF_900104115.1). Classification (GTDB taxonomy): domain Bacteria; phylum Bacillota; class Clostridia; order Clostridiales; family Clostridiaceae; genus Clostridium; species Clostridium gasigenes. The sequence continues at coordinate 17,506 of NZ_FNJM01000008.1, read as the reverse complement.
TTGGACCTTCACCAAACATTCTATCATTCATAAAGTTATGTTGTGTTTGTCTAATTAATAAATATCCATTGTTATTAAAAATAAATACCTTAATCGGTAAGTTATTATGCTTAATTGTTGCAAACTCTTGAATGTTCATTTGAAGACTTCCATCTCCAGTTATAACTATAGTTTTCTTATAATCATTAGCTACACATGCACCAAGTGCACCTGCCCAATATCCCATTGATGACAATCCACCAGTAGTTAAAAATCTTTGACCTTTTTTTATCTTCCAAGTTTGACAAGCTACATGGAAACATGAACCAGTATCAACAAGTATCATATATTCATTATCAGCTTTTTCACATAACTTTTCTGTAAGATAATATGAATTTACAGGGTTAGAAGTTCTATATTCAGGTTGCACTACAGGATATGTTTTCTTCCATATTTTACACTGTTCAACCCACTTACTTGTATCTTCCATTTCATTCTTATCAACAACTTTTAATAATGCTTTAAGATATAACTTTGCATCATCATTTATTTTATAATCTATATTTATTCCTGGTTTATCCAGTTCTTTTCGATCAATATCTACAACTATTTTCTTAGCATTTCTTCCAAACTGCTTAGCATCATGTCCTACCGAAGAAGTTGATAATCTACTACCTATTGCAAGTATTACATCTGCATTTTGAATAGCAAAATTAGCTGATCTCTCTCCATAATTACCTGGTCTACCAACATATAAATCATGATCTGATTCTATTAAATCTATACCGAGTCTTGTAGTTACTACAGGAATTCTTAGAGATTCTAACAATTCAATTAACTCTTTTTGAGCATCCCCAAGTCTTATCCCTTGCCCCGCTACTACAAGTGGTCTTTTAGCCGCTTTAAGAATTTTCCAAGTATTTTTAATATATATTTCTCTATCTATTTCAGAATACTTTTCTTCATCTGGTGTAAACCCATATGATAAATGTTCTGGAACTTCCATACGCTGTATATCAAGAGGTACATCTACCCAAACAGGTCCCGGACGTCCTGATAAAGCCATATAATAAGCTTTTTCCATATAATATTTAATTTTTGCTGGATCATCTACAGTAACAAAATATTTTGTTCCTTTTTCAACAAAAGGACGAATAAATATCCCTTGCACTCCATATTGTCTTATTCCACTTTCTTCTTGATAATTTACACAAGATAGAGCTGATTGCCCTGAAATAACCATCATTGGAGCTGAATCTGTCCATCCCCCAACTAATCCATTAACGACATTAATGCTACCTGGACCTGCTGTAACCACAGCTAATCCTAATTTCCCTGTTATTCTTGAATATGCATCTGCCGCCATTCCACAAGTCTGCTCATGATGAGTACACATCGTCTTTATTTCTGGACATCTAGCTAATGCATCATTTAAATGCATCGCTTGACCACCAGTTACTAAAAATGCTGTATCTATACCTTTGCCTTTTAGAAATTCAAATATATATTCAGATACGTTCATATTTCTCACTCCTTCTACATTCAATTATAGTAATGATTCAAATATATAGCTTATATCATCTTGTTTTTTTCTTTGTGCTAAGTTCATAGCAATCTCAATCACCATATCCTCTTGCCCACCAACAACTTTTTGATTTCCAAGTTCCATAAAAATATCTCTTGGATCTACACCAAATTTTTCTGCTGCTTTCTTCACATGCGGTGCAAATGATGAAAATACTTCTGCCATACCACTTATAATGCTAAGTGCACTAAGTCCAGTGTCTCTATCCATAATTTTAGAAACAATCTCTTCACTCGCATCTAACATTTTATATAAGTTTAACCCTGTATTAACTCCAGTTTTATGTAATAATGCCACTAAAGCCTCTAATTGACAATTTCCAGCTCCAGCTCCAAATCCTCTTAATGTTCCATCTATAATACTTGCACCTTGTTCTATTGCAATAAGTGCATTAGATACTGCAATACCCATATTATTATGAGGATGGAATCCTACCCTTATATCTAGTTTATTAACTAGTGCATTTATTGTTCTTTTCACTAAATCAGGTGTTGATGCTCCTGCTGAATCCATTATAACAATTCCCATAGCACCATATTCCTGCATCTTCATAGCTTCTTCAACTAACTTTTCTGTAGTTGTCATATGATACATCATAAGTATACCATATACCTCTTTACCTTCTTTTCTTAAATATTCTATATGTTGTCTCGTTACATCTGCCTCTGTACAATGTGATGCAACACAAAACAAATCAACACCTGCTTCAATCGCCGGTACTACATCGTCCTTTATTGTTCCAAACCCAGGTATTAAAAAAACACCTAACTTTGTTCTTTTCAAATGTTTCTTCGCTGTTGTTAGCATTTCATTATCACTAAATAATGATAAACCAACTTGCAGTGAACTTGCTCCTAATCCATTTCCATGACCTACAATTATTGTATTCATACCGCTATTATCCATAGCCTTACAGTAATCCGCAATATTTTCTTTTGTTAATTGGTGTTTTATAGCATGTGATCCATCTCTTAATGTTGAATCAAAAAAAAGTAACTTTTTCATTAGACATTACCTCCACATACTATTTTTTTTATTGCGTATTCCTCTGCTATTTTTATAGCAGCACAAGTAATTATATCTAAGTTCCCTGAATATGCAGGTAAATAATCACCTAAACCAACAACTTCTACGGTTGTTGTTACCCTACCATTTTCATATATCGGTCCTAGTACCACTCTATATCCTGGCACATATTCTTTTATTCTTGTAGCCATCTCATGTATACTCTTACTTATTTTATCCATATTAGGATTATCAATAATTGCATATACAGTATTTCTCATTATTGTAGGTGGTTCTGCCGGGTTTAGTGTAATAATTGCTTTTGTATTTTCTATTTCACTAAATTGTCTTAATGCATCCCTTGTTGTTTGTGTAAACTCATCAATATTAGCTCTTGTTCCCGCTCCTGCTGATTTCGATGCTATACTAGCCACAATTTCAATATACTTAGTTTCTGGGTGAATACGTGAAATAGCATATGCTATTGGCACTGTAGCCTGACCTCCACAAGTTATTAAATTTACACTGTCGCCTTCAATACATCTATCTAAATTTATTACCGGTACACACATTGGGGCAATTTTTGCTGGAGTTAAATCTATAACAAATTTACCTAACTTTTTTAATATTTTAGCATTATGTACATGAGTACTCGCCGATGTAGCATCAAAAACAATATCACAACATGATGGATCTTCTTCAAACGCATGAATTGATTCTATTGATGTTTTAATTCCTATATCTTCTGCCATTTTAATGCCCCTTGAATGTGAATTTCTTCCTGCAAACATTCCACACTCTAAAATTTCAGAACGTTGAATTTTCATAAGTAAATCTGTACCGATATTTCCAGTTCCTATAATGCCTACTTTAACTTTTTTCATATACCCCTCCTATGACAATATTAAGCAATAATATTCTTAATTTTACCAATCCCTCTATTTACTAATATAACTCTTATAACAACTTATATAATACTTATTTTTCACAATAATTCTCAATTTGTCTTACACATAAATCATATACATTTTTATTTTCAAAGTTTTTATACCAATCAACAGTACACTTAAGTGCCTCATCTAATTTAAGCTTCGGATTCCAACTTAGGAATTGCTTAGCCTTAGTACAATCTAAGCTTAATAAGTTAGCTTCATGGACATGTTCTCCATTAGAAACATCTTTCCAATTACCAGAACCCCAAAACTCAAGTATATATTCAACTACATTTTTAACCGGTTGTATTCCATCAGCATTTGGTCCAAAGTTCCATCCTTCTGAATATTTAATTGGGTTATCATACATCTTAGATGCTAATGATAAATACCCACTTAATGGTTCAAGCACATGTTGCCATGGTCTTGTAGCATATGGGCTTCTTATTTCAATAGTCCTATTTTCTTGTATAGCTTTTATACAATCTGGAACTATTCTATCTTTGGCCCAATCTCCACCACCAATTACATTACCAGCACGTACAGACGCTATTGATTTACCATGATTTTCGTAATCTTTAGGGTTAAAGAAAGAGTTTCTATATGATGAAATTAATAATTCAGCACACCCCTTACTTGAACTATAAGGATCATATCCACCCATAGCATCATCTTCTCTATATCCCCATATTTGTTCTTTATTTTCATAGCATTTATCAGTTGTTATCATTACCCCCACTTTTACACTGCTAGATTTTCTAATACATTCTAAAACATTTAAAGTTCCCATTACATTAACTTCATAAGTTTCTTTTGGAATGTCATAAGATAATCTTACAAGTGGTTGAGCTGCTAAATGAAAAACAAACTCTGGTTTATATTCATCAAAAACCTTTTCTAGTTTTTCTGAATCTCTTAAATCTCCACGTATATCTACAACTTTATCCTTTAATCCTGTAACTACAAAGTTGTCATTTTGAGTATATGGGTCAAGCCCATACCCAATTACTGTAGCTCCAAGTTTTTTTAACCAAATAGATAACCAAGAACCTTTAAAACCTGTATGGCCTGTAACTAATACAGTTTTATCCTTGTATATTCCATCAAACATTTCTGTATTAGTTATTTCCATATTTTCCATGGTCTATCACCCTTATCCCACATTTTATTTACTTCTTCTACATCTTTAAATGTATCTATTGCTTTCCAAAAGCCATTATGTTCATAAACTGCAAGCTCGTTATCCTTAGCAATACTCTTTAATGGATATTCTTCAAACATACAATCTTCTTCTGGTATATGTTTAAATACTTCTTTATTTAGAACCATGTATCCACCATTTATAACATCATTTAATATTGGTTTTTCTTTAAATGACTTGGCAATACCATCTTCTATTTCTATTAGCCCAAATGGTGACATTGGATGAACACCTGTTAAAGTTGCTATTTTACCAGTTTTTCTATGGTGATTAATTAACTCTTCTATATTTATGTCACTTACTCCATCACCATAAGTCATTAAGAAGTCATCACCATCTATATATTTTTCAACTGCTTTTAATCTACCAGCTGTTAATGTTTCATCACCTGTATCAACAATTGTAATATTCCAATTTTCATTTTCTTCTGTATGATACTCTAATTCCTTATCTCCACCCATATGTATAGTAAAATCATTATTTCTCCAGTACATATCCATGAAATATTGTTTTATCATATCCCCCTTATAACCAGTACATAAAATAAAATCATTTATTCCATATTCAGAATATATCTTCATTATATGCCATATAATTGGCTTTCCACCTACTGGCACTAATGGCTTTGGTCTATATTCAGTTTCCTCTCTCATTCTTGTACCTTTACCCCCACATAGTATAACGGCCTTCATTATATAACACTCCCTATTTATATTAATTTTTATAATTTACTAAATATGTAGTTTAAATTTACATACTATTATTTAAATAGGACATAACACTTTAACCTATTATATTTTCTAAACAATTAATTGTTTCTCAACACACCTTTTGGAAGTATATTTACTATATTTAGTAGATATATTCCTTTTATAGTCCTCATAGACCGTATTAATTATCTGCTTATCAGACTCATAATAGTATAATTTTCCTTTATTTTTTAAATAAAGAGTGTCTAAACACTTCAAACATATATCATATGCTGAATCAATTAAATTAATTAGGTTTGTTTCACTATTGCTATAAAATACATCTATAGATAATGTAACCAAAATCATGGTTTTACTACATAAGTTAATATACATTTGTCTAAAAATATTAAAATCACTTCTGCAAATTTCTAGCTGTTCCATGACCTTGAAGAACCCTATATGTTGTTCTATCCTTGACTCTATAGTTGCATAACTATATATACTCTTGTCTTCTCTTTTCTCTGCCTTCCCTTCCAATATTACTATATCACTCAGACCTATAACATCACCATATTGGCATAATATTAATTCCCATACCATATGGGGATAATACGAACATGTAACATTATCTAAATTATTAATTATATACTCTCTGCATTTATATTTTTTTAAAATATTTCTATTAAATATAACGCCGGACATGTAATTAGATGATAGCATATAGCCTAGCATTGCATCTTTACCAGCCTTTTTTAAAGTTGTTAACGGTGGCCCTGCTTGAATAGTTCCGCTCGTCCTTATTATAGATATTTCATCTTTTTTGCTTCTCATTATATCCATAATTTTAAAAACATTGTTAACATCAATAAAATCCTCATCACTTAGAAGCAGTATAAAATTTCCTACAGCTATTTCACATACTTTACATAAATTTTTAGCAAATCCCTGATTTTCATCAAATCTAAAATACTTTACTCTAGAATCATTTATTTGTTTTATTTTATCATAATACTCATTAGTATCATTATTTGAGCCATTATTAGAAATAATCACTTCAATTTCTTCATCATAGCAACTTTTTAGAGTGTTAATGACATTATTATAAGCCTTATCTCCCCTATTATAACTTGGGATACAGATACTAAATAAAACATTACTTCCTTTTCTGCCATTCTTTGATATTCTATTTTTGTGTATATTATCTATCACTTTTTCTATATTACTAAGATTGCCAGTATAATCTATTATATTTCTTGGTATATACTGATCAGTTTTTTCAAAATACTCATTCATTTCTTCTAACCCATTAAAAATCAAAATATTTTTATATATCTCACCATCTATCAACATACCTTGAAAAACACTTTGGAATTTTTCCATATCACTTATTACTATGTATGCCTTTCTATTTGTTTTCTTAATAATATCTATTACATTACTTATTTTTCTCCAATCATAATTTTCTACTATTATGAAATCTGAAAATTTATCTTTTATTTCATATTTCATACAATAATTGTTATCATATTCCATTCTCTCGATAATTTTATTACTACTTTTATCAAATATATAATATATATTCTTATTCATAGTAGGAATTAAAGAAAATTTAAGATTTTCAAATCCGATTATTTTCTTTGTATGTAACTTATTTTTAACTTTTTTTATATTTCCCTTATAATTTCCCTCAAATTCATTTAAATTAGGTTGTATAAATCCTTCAAAAATAAACCCCTTTACTTCATTTAAAGCATATCCATAGTTTTGAGCCTCCATAAACATATTTAAACATTCATCGTACGCTTGCAAATTAAATAAGAAATATCCAAATGAAGCATAAAACTCCGCCTTTACCGCACCTTCAATTGTGTTAACCTCAATATATTTTAAATAATCAATATATACTTGAAGTTCATCGTCAATCATATCTTTATTAATTAGGTTTTCAACCCTACTTAATAAGCTTTTAAAATTTATCATATTCCTCCATTCATACCCGGATAGTTCCCTACCCCAAAAGTATTTTCCATAATTTTATATTTATTATTTAATTATTACCTTTACTCCCATTACTAAATTGAACATTAAGATCCCTTATTCTAACTAAAGAATTACTTATAGTTTATAAGGTACTATCTTTTATAGCCTTACTCTTGAATATTTCTCTGTACTGATTGTACCCATCTCATTTACATTCTAAATTTTCACGTTTTCCAATCTTATTATGATTATCCTTATCAATATTAATTTTTGGGCCAGTGGTTATTCTATTTTAAACCCTACTTGACCATTTAAATTTCGCCTATAATTTTGATATATAATTAATGAATACATATTTTTATGCAATCGTGTAATGTTCTGCTCCTATAACTACTTATTTTTTTATATTAATAATATCGTACAGTCATCATAAATCTTAACCCCTTAAACTAATACAAAAAAAAAAGTGTCAATTTCTACTTCTTGAGCTTTTAACTCAATAATATTATCAACACTTTTAACAATCTATCCATTTACCTTTCCTAATTTTTTCTATTTTTTTAATCTAACCTTATTATTATCTTTTAATAATAATTCTGCTATCTTAAAATCTAAGTCATTATCTATATCTATTGAATCTTTATTATCCATTATATATGCCCTACTTCTCTCACCATAGAAATTTTTATTTATTAGATATTCATTTATCTCTATTATATATATAGCTCCATTTATTCTGTAGTATGTATCTAATTCTTGTCTTCTTTTATTATCACTTTTCTTCAAAAATCCCTCTAATGACAAATCCTCTTTTAATGTATTATAAATCGTAAGTGAGTGTTCTGCCTTACTTACACTTACCACCGATTTCAGATTATTATCTAATAATAAATCTATAGCTTCTTTTATATTATTACTATCCCTAAGTGGCGAAGTAGGTTGTAGTATTACAAAGTAATCATATTCTTTATTCATTAACTTTAACTTCTCTATCATATCTATTACTACAGCTTCAGTTGTAGCTATATCACTTGCTAAACTTTCTTCCCTTAAAAATGGTACATCTGCACCATATTCTTTAGATATATCTGCATACTTTACTGAATCTGTGGATACTATTATATCTTCAAATATATTGCTTTTAACAGCAGCTTCTATTGTGTATGCTATTAACGGCTTACCATTTAATAATTTTATATTCTTATCCCTTAATCCCTTAGACCCACTTCTTGCTGGAATTATAGCTAAAATTTTTTTTCCTTTATACATTTTATCACCTATTCTTATTATAATATTACATTATACTATATCGTAAAACTTCTTTTTTAAGTTTATATTCTGTGATAGAGTTTGTTTTATTATATTTATTATTTTACTCGATGTATTTCCATCCCCATATGGATTGATTGAATTCTTAATCTTCTCTCTAAACCATTTACTCAAAGAAATATTTATAGCGTTAACTATATCATCCTTGCTCGGGTTACAATTAATTACTGATTCAGCTTGCATTCTTCCTTTTTGTCTATCACCTATATTAATAGTAGGCTTATTAAATGATGGTGCCTCTATTATTCCACTAGATGAATTACCTATAACCGAATTACAATACTTCATAGCACTTAAATATCTTAAATACCCCATTGATGTAAATGCAATTATTTTGTCTTTATTATCTTTTTCATACTCATCAATTATCTTATTTATAATTCTTCCATCACTATCTGAATTAGCTTTTGTAATAATGAATTTCATACCATCCATTTCATCCAAAGCCTTTAAAAGTTCCCTAAACTGATATTCCGAAGTATTGTTTTCAAGAGTTACAGGATGAAATGTAACTAACCCGAAAGGTTTATCTAATGTAAATTGTATACTTTTTTCTATTTCTCTTTTTTCTAGCAAATCTAATGAAACTATATTTTCAACACCAATAGCACCTACATTAAATACTCTACTAGGATTTTCACCTAATTGAATAACTCTTTTTCTGTATTCTTCAGTACTTGTAAAATGAAGATAGCTCATTTTAGTTATACAGTGTCTAAATACTTCATCAAAAGCTCCTTCTGTAGTTTCTCCACCATGAAGATGAGCTATTGGTATTTTCGCTGTAACTGCTGCACTACATACTGAAAATATTTCATATCTATCACCTAAGACTACTATTATATCAGGTTTTAATCTTTCAAAAGCTTCTGCAAAGCTAATTGTCGCAAGGCCCATAGACTTAGAAATACCTACTGATGTATCAGAACTTAATAGTATCTCTATTTTCTCATTAATTTTATATCCATCATCAATTATATTTGTATAAGTCATTCCAAACTCTGGAGATAAATGCATACCAGTAGCTATTAATTGTAATTCTAAATCATTATCTTCATTCACTTTATCTATTAAAGGTCTTAATAATCCATATTCCGCTCTAGTTCCAGTTACAATGCAAATTTTCTTTACCATAAATTTATCATCTCATCTTTGCTATAATTTTTATTTGCCTTTTTACCAACAATATCATCCCAATGCTTAGGTGATAATCCCGTTCCAGGTCTTTTAGCAATTAGATTCTCCGCTGTGAACATTTCTCCTATTTTAATATCTTTATTACACATTAAGCTCTTTCTTGCAACTTTCATATTCTTTTTTTCAGAAGGCGTTAATTTTTTTATTCCATCACCTAAAGCTTTTTCTATATTTCTTATAGCAATAACCATTGCCTTTAAATCTCCTGGTTCTAAACTAGCCTTATGATCCGGTCCCTCCATTGTTTTATCAAGGGTAAAATGTTTTTCTATAACTTTAGCACCTAAAGCAACTGCTGCAATTGCTACTTCTATTCCTTGAGTATGATCTGAATATCCAACTTTGACACCAAAGGTTTTTCCTATAGTATTCATTGCTTTCAAATTCACTTCTTGCATTTTAGTAGGATAATCTGTATTACAATGTAAAACTATAACATCCAAAGCGCCTTCTTCTCTTAAAATTCCTAAAGCAAATTCAATATCGTGTAAGTTACACATTCCTGTAGATAGTATAATTTGTTTTCCTGTAGATGCTATCTTTCTTAAATATGGAACATTCTCTACTTCTCCTGATGGTACTTTAAATATGTTTATTCCAAGTTTATTTAACAAATCTATATTTTCTAAATCAAATGCTGATGATAAGAACATTATACCTTTTTCTTTGCAATATTTAAGCAATTCTAAATGCTCATTATAGCTTAACTCAAGAGCCTTTAACATTTCAAATTGAGACATATTCTTATTCATATTTTCACTTTGATACTCAGCTTGCTCAGCTTCTTTAGTTACTAAATTTTCTGCATTAAAACTTTGAAATTTTATAGCATCAACACCTGAAATTGAAGCAGCATCAACCAATTTCTTTGCAATTTCTATATTTCCATTATGATTTACACCCGCTTCTGCAATAATAAATACACTATCTCTCATTATATTTTCCTCCCTGGATTTCCGCATATTTTGCTGTTTGATTCTACATCTCTAATTATTACACTTCCAGCACCTATAAGACAATTATCCCCAACCTTTATCCCTTCAATAACTACAGCTCCTGCGCCTATATGACTATTATCCCCTATAGTAACACCACCACTTACTGTACTTCCTGGCGCAACATGGACAAACTCCCCAATTATGCAATCATGTTCAACTATAGCTCCTGTATTTATAATAGCATTTTTTTTAATTACTGCTGAAACATTAACTATGGCTCCTTTTCCTACAAACACACCATCTTCAATAATTGCATTTGATGATATAAGTGCATCTGAGTCTATTATTGACGGAATTTTAAATCCTATTCTTTTTAAATTTTCCTGTATTTTAATTCTAATCATAGGATTTCCAACGCTTCCAACTGTAATAAAAGCATATAAAATGCCACTATTATATAACTCATCTAACATACTATCATCACCAATTACTTTTACTCCCAATATCTCTTTTCCAATATCTACATAATCAGTTATGCACACCGGATTAAATTCGCCCATTTTGAGTATAGAGTCTAAAACACTACTACAATGTCCGCCTCCGCCAACTAATACTATTTTCTTCATATAATCATCCCATCTATAATATTTAATTCTAATTTTAATTTTAAAAATAAGGTATCTCATAATATTATCAGATACCCTTTTCTTAATAGTCTTATTAAGGACTATATTCTATTTTCCTTCTAATCTATTTATCATTTCTTGCATTTCATCAAGTTGTCCCATGTCCATCCAAGCCCTCTCAGTTATAGGATAAACCCCAACTCTCATTCCCAACTCCATACACTTACTAGCAATATCCGGTAGATGTATAAAAGTATCATCCTCTATTAAATCTAACACTTCTGGTTCTATAATATATACACCTGTATTAGTCAAGAAAGAGTATTCTGGCTTTTCAGTCATGTTATTTATTTCTCCACCATCTGTTAAGTTTATAACTCCATATGGTATAGTAATATTTTTAACTGCACATATCATAGTAATTAAATTCTTTTTTTCCTTATGATATTCATACATAGCTGCATAATCTCCATCTATTAAGATATCGCAATTAGATACAAAAAACGTTCTATTAATTTTTCCTTTAAGTAAATATAAACTTCCACCAGTACCTAATGGTTTATCTTCTTCTAAATAAGATATATTATAATTCTTTTCTATATCTCCAAAATAAGATTTAATCATATTTTTCCTATAGTTAACAGCCAAGTAATAATCTGAACATCCGTATGCTCTAAATTTATTTATTATCCTTTCTACAATTGGTATATCTCCAATTGGTATAAGTGGCTTTGGTAAAATCTTTGTATATGGATATAATCTAGTTCCTAGCCCCCCTGCCATTATTACTACAGGAGTATTCAAAATTGTCTTTTCCTGATTTTCTTCTTCTAACTCTACATCATCCCAAAAAATTATTGATTTAATTTCACCTTTTATTCCAATCACTGGAATAGAATTAATAGAATACTTCTTCATTAAGTCTTTAGCCTGAGACTTTTCTGTTTCAGTTATATATTTAGGCGTATAGTTAGTTATCTCTTTAGATTTAGCTGATAAATCTCCATTTCTTAATATCCATCTTCTAATATCACCATCAGTTATTACGCCTTTTAATTTGCCATTCTCAGTTATAATCAAAACTCTTTTTGCAGTTTTGTCTAATATTTTAATAGCCTCTCTAATTGTTATATTATCATCTATAATAATATCTTTAATATCCATAATCTACTCCCTACCCTAATATTAGGCTTATATATTCTTCAATATGCTTAAAACATAATTAACATCTTCTGTAGTTAAATTACTACTACATGGTATGTTTAGTATGTGATTCAAATAGTATTGTGCCTTTTCTATTTTGTAAGCTCTTGAATTTTTATATGGAATTTGATTATGAATTAAATTCCATATTGGCCTAGTTTGAATCCCCTTACTTTGAAGGTACTTTATTGCTTCATCAATATTTAAAGGATATATTTCACTATCTATTATTAGTGAATAGAACCAATAATTCGGGTTAATATCACCATTAAAGTCTAATATATTTATTCCATCTATATTCTGTATCCCTTTTTTATATAAATTATAGTTATCTTTCTTTATTTTTATAAATTTATCTAATTGTTCTAATTGTGCTACACCTAAAGCCGCTTGTAAATTTGTCATTCTATAATTATATCCAATTTCTCCATGTATATAATAAAGTTCATCATCTTTAGCTTGAGTAGATAAATACTTAGCCTTTTTCAATAACTCTGGATTAGTAGACACCATCATTCCTCCACCACCAGTTGTTATTATCTTATTCCCGTTAAATGAATAAACTCCAAAATCACCTATAGTACCTGCATACTTTCCATCATATTTCCCTGAAATATATTTTGTACCTAATGCTTCTGTAGCATCCTCAATAACCATTAAATTGTATTCTTTTGAAATAGTCATTATTTCTTCCATATTTGCTATATTACCAAATACATGAACTACTATTATTGCTTTTATATGCTTTCCAGTAGTTTTATTTATTAGTTTATCATCTACTAATTCACACTCTACATCGCAGAATTCCTTAAGTTTTTCAACGTCCATAGTTAATGTATCATCACAATCCATAAATATTGGATCTGCTCCAACATATTTAACTGGATTGACTGCTGCAATAAATGTTAGTGTAGGTACAATAACTTCATTTTCTGATGTAACCCCACTTAATATTAATGCTAAGTGTAAACCTGCGGTACCACTTTGACATGCTACAGCTTCATCAACATTTAAGTATTTTGATATATTTTTTTCAAAATCATTTATGTATGATCCTCCAGTAGAAACCCATTCCTTTTCTACTGCATCTACAACATACTTAAGCTCATTACCCTTTAAGTTTGGTACTGAAAGTGGAATAAATTTATTCACAAGAAACACCTCCATTAAATATTATAAATATCTGATTTATATCTTTGTAAATTACCTTCTTCTTTAAACCATTCAACAGTTTCTTTTATACCTTCTTCAAAAGTATGACTTGGACTCCATCCTGTTAATCTCTTTATTTTTTCATTAGACCCTAACAATCTATTAACTTCACTCTTGTCAGGTCTTAATCTTTGGTCATCACAAATTATCTTAGCCTCAGGATTTATTTGTTTGATTAACTCTTCTGCTAATCTACCTATTGATATTTCATCTTGAGTAGCTATATTAATTTCTTCACCAATAGTATTATCACATTTGGCTATTTCGATAAACCCTTGTACTGTATCTTTAACAAAGTTAAAATCTCTAGTTGGAGTTAGTGAACCTAACTTTATTTCTGTCTCTCCTGATAATAATTGAGTAATTATAGTAGGAATAACAGCTCTTGCCGATTGTCTTGGCCCAAAAGTGTTAAATGGTCTAACAATTGTTATTGGCATATTAAAACTTCTGTAGAACGATTCTGCTAACCTATCCGCACCTATTTTAGTCGCGGAATATGGTGATTGCCCTTGGTATGGATGTAACTCATCTATTGGTACATATTGAGCTGTTCCATATACCTCTGATGTAGATGTAACCAATATTCTTTCAGTACCTAAATCTCTTGCTGCTTGCAAAACATTTAAAGTTCCTTTTATATTTGTATCTACATAAGAATCAGGTGAATGATAACTAAAAGGTATTGCAATTAATGCTGCAAGGTGAAAAACTATATCTATTCCCTTCATAGCTTCCCTTACACCATTAGGATCTCTTATATCTCCACTAAATACTTCTATTTGTTTTAATTTTTCCTTAGGTAATGTGTCTAACCATCCCCAAGAATTAAATGAATTATAATAAACAAATGCTTTAACCTTATATCCATCATCTAATAATGCTTCTACTAAATGACTTCCTATAAATCCATCTGCCCCTGTTACTAAAACCTTTTTTATCATATACTTCCTCCTAACTATAATTATATTTACTTATACATTTTTTATTTTGTATTTAAATATTTGTTTTATACATTTCAAACTATTTATGCAAACATTATTTTAATATCCTCAATAATAGGAATTATTTCATATTTGAAAATGTCGGCTATTAAAACATAATCACCATTTTCTATGCCTCCGATAATCTCTTCCAATTGTGTATTCAAATTTTCTATAGTTTCTTCTTCCTTTAATTCTATTTTTAATAGTGCTATTACATTTATTATATATTCAATGCCTTCACCTATTAATGGAATCATTTCTACACCCTTTTTCTCATTTCCGGATTGTATGAATTCTACAGTTTCATTTATTCCAACTATTAATCTTTCTATATATTCTTTAGCTGTGTTAAATACTTCTATTTCTTCCTTATTCATTTAAATCTACTCCTATATCTATATATTTTTAAAAACTTCTTCATAAACTCTATATTATTAGCACGTTATATAAACGCACCTTTACTACAGTTATAAACCTCAACATTATTAACTCTATTTGGCTTTTAAAATAATTATATGTTTCTGTTATCAACATTCTCTAATCTAAGCTATGGACTTGGTGTTAAAATTAAGAATTTTTTATTTAAGATACTTATATCATTAATATTTTTTTGATTTCCTCTTCCATTTTAGGTATAATCATTTCCATAAGTTCTACTGTTACTACATAAATATCTTCATTTTTATCAAATTTTTTCTTAACAATTTCGCTTTTACTATCCGTTAAGTTTATTAAGTATTTTTTATTATTATTTATAGTGTACATTGCATCAAACACTAAATCATTTAATATTTCAGTATCTGCATAACTTTTTTTTAATTTTAAATCTAATTTATTCAATTTATTATTTAAACTATTTAACTTTTCATTTTTATTCAAATAATATGTATTTTTATATTCCTTGAATATTTTAATCGCTTCTTTAGCTATTTTTTTACACTCTTTCATAGAGCTTAATATATTTTCAAGTTCCTTTACAATTTTCCCTGTTCTATTTTCACTTATACTTTCTTTTAATGTTACTTTATTAAAATCATTTAAACAATATTTTTCTAAAACCTCTTCCAACTTCATCACAATTGTTCCATTAATATTAGCTCCACCTTCTGTAGCATTTATAAAGGTTATATTTTCTCTTAACTTTATAAGTGTTTCTAATTGTAACCTAAAATTATTTAGTACTAAACTAGTTCGAACTTTTTCCCCATATATATCATCTATGTATATATCCTCAGCTCTACCATATCCATCTAAATTGTTTTCAAACTGTTCAATTCCATCTGCATGTCCTTTATTATTGGTGAAGGCTAAATCTTGACCAATAAATATAATTGGATTACATCCCATTTCCATTGCAAAATATGTCATAGAATGGGCAACCGAACCACCATAATCTATAGTATCTATTTTATTATCAAACACTCTTTTAATAAATTTATTTCTTGTTGCAACTATTTTTTCGCCCTTATGAATTTTAGTTGCTTGTGAACTCGTCGTTTCATTCATCACTAAAGGACATTTTATATTTTCTATCCAATCTTTTACTATATCAAATGAAGCCTCACTTGAATCAACTATGGTAAGAAAATCCGGTTTTATATTTTTTTCACATAAAGCTTTTAATGGTCTTCCTCCAGTTATTATCAAATTATTAGTATTACTTTTTAATAAATCTATATTTTTATTTAGAGACGGTCCTGCTGAAACAATAATTGCAGGTCTATCTTTATATTTATCTTTATATTCAAGTATTGATTTACCATAAGCATAAAACTTCATGTTTTCAAGTAATGTATTATACCACTCTAATGAAAACATCTTTATTGTATTTCTCTCTATACAAACCTTAACTATAAATTCTTTTATTGCACTAAAATATTCTGTCAATTGCTTTGAATATAATTTAGCATAATTAGTAGTTTCTATCATTCTAAAAAATTCAACATTCATCTCATTTATTACTTTTCCAGCATTATCTAACATATCATTTACTTTAGATGTAATTATAATATCACTTCTATTAATTAAATCCTCAACAGCTTTATTTTCAATAATAAATTCTAATAATTTTTCATCAACTTCAACTATTATAATTTTACTATTTTTATCTTTCCTTTTAATTAATTCTCTTACTAAATTTCCTGTACCTATACCAAAAACTATATAATTTGTATTTTCAGTTATTATTCCTTGATTCTCTATAATTTTATTAACTTCTTCATTTTCTTTATATTTACTTCCTAAATATAGTTTTTTATCATCTTTATTTATTTTTAAAATATTATAATTATCCTTTGTTTTATCTAAGGTATAACAATTGATCATAATATCACCTCATAAATATTATCGAAATATTTTTCATATACTTAATGACTAAAAAAAAAAGAGTGAGAAATCTCACTCTTTTAATTTTATTAAGACCATTCTAATTTAATTAGTAGATATAAGTCCTAATATCAAATTCACTACCTAAGTGTTACTATCTTAATAATTGTAACACACCTTGTGGTTGTTGATTAGCTTGTGAAAGCATTGCTTGAGCTGCTTGAGATAAGATATTAGTCTTTGAGAAATTCATCATTTCTTTAGCCATATCTACATCTCTAATTCTTGATTCAGCAGATTGTAAATTTTCTGATGC